>NZ_BLAF01000015.1:127973-187312 GCF_009687885.1 Acrocarpospora pleiomorpha | reverse complement strand
GGGTATACGCGTGGTCAGCGCAATGTACCGTTGGTCATTCCGGCGGGTTCTTCCGGGACGGTGATGAGGCCTAGTTCGGCTGGGGAGGCCATCAGGGGGTGGTGGGGGACGACTCGGACGGAGTAGCCGAAGGCGCCGGTGCGGTCTAGGGGGATGGTGCCCGTGAAGGGGGCGCGGCCGTCGTCGCCGGGATGGCCGGGGGTGAGGGTGACGTAGGTGGGGTCGAGGAGTTCGTCGTGGGGGCCTACGCGGCCGTAGCCGGATTGCACGTGGATGTCTTCTGGGGAGAGGTCGCCTAGGGCGATGGTGGCGGTGATTTCCATGGTGGCGCCCAGTTCGGGGGTGTCGCCGATGCCGGAGGTTTCGACGTGTTCGACGCGGATGCCCGGCCAGGCCTGGGAGACGCGGAGTTTCCAGGCGGCGAAGGACTTGGCGCCGTGGTAGTGGTCGGCGGAGAGGGTTCGGGCCGAGTCGGCGGCGGGGGCGTACAGCTCGATGACGTAGTCGCGGAGCATGCGGCCGGCCAGGACCTTGGGGCCGAGTGAGCTGAGGGTGTGTTTGACCATTTCGAGCCAGCGGCGCGGGAGGCCGTCGGCGGCGCGGTCGTAGAAGCGGTCGGCGACCTCGCGTTCGATGAGGTCGTAGAGGGCGGCGGCTTCGAGCTCGTCGCGGCGGTCGGGGTCGGTGACGCCGTCGGCGGTGGGGATGGCCCAGCCGTTGGTGCCGTCATACCACTCGTCCCACCAGCCGTCGCGGATGGAGAGGTTGAGACCGCCGTTGAGCGCGGCCTTCATGCCGGAGGTACCGCAGGCCTCCAGCGGGCGCAGCGGGTTGTTCATCCACACGTCGCAGCCCTGGACGAGCAGCTGGCCTAGGGCCATGTCGTAGTCGGGCAGGAAGACGATGCGATGCCGCACATCCTCCATGTCAGCGAATTTCACGATCTGCTGGATGAGCTTCTTACCGCCCTCGTCGGCGGGGTGGGCCTTGCCCGCGATCAGGATCTGGACCGGCTTGGCAGGGTCGAGCAGCAGGTCCCGCAGCCGGTCGGGGTCGCTGAGCATGAGCGTGAGCCGCTTGTAGGACGGCACCCGCCGCGCGAACCCGATGGTCAGCACGCCGGGATCGAGCGCCTCGTCGGTCCAGCCCAGCTCGGCTTCCGACGCGCCACGCTCCCGCCAGGACCGCCGCAGCCGCTTACGCGCGTCCTCGACCAACCGGGCCCTGAGCTGACCGCGAATGGTCCAGATATCGCCTTCTGACAGCTTCTGCACGCTGTCCCAGCCCTGCGTGCGATCGACCAGCGTCGGCAGTTCCTTCCCGGCCAGCTCCATCACCTCACGCCCCACCCAGGTCGGCGCGTGCACCCCGTTGGTGATCGACCCGATCGGCACCTCGGAGAGATCGAACCCGGGCCACAACCCCTGGAACATCTCCCGGCTGACCTCGCCGTGCAGCACCGACACGCCGTTGACGCGCTGCGCCAGCCGCATGCCCATGACGGCCATGTTGAAGACGGCCTTCTCGCCGTCCCCGTCCGCCGCCTCAGGCTCGGCCCCGAGTTCCAGGATGCGATCGACGTCGACGGTCGGCCAGGCGTTGTCGCCGCCGAACTGCCGCCCGATCATCTCCGCCGGGAACCGGTCGATCCCGGCCGGAACGGGGGTGTGGGTGGTGAACACCGTGCCCGCCCGCACCGCCTCCAGCGCTTCGTCGAAGGACAGCCGCGCCTCGGTGAGCTCGCGAATGCGCTCAAGCCCGAGGAAGCCGGCGTGACCCTCGTTGGTGTGGAAGACCTCGGGTTCGGCATGGCCGGTGATCCTGCAGTACGCACGCAGCGCCCGTACGCCACCGATCCCGAGCAGCAGTTCCTGCATGAGTCGGTGATCGCCACCACCACCGTAGAGGCGGTCGGTGACGTCGCGGGCGGCGGCGTCGTTGTCGGCGACGTCGGAGTCGAGCAGCAGCAGCGGGATGCGCCCGACCTGGGCCACCCAGATCTGGGCGTGCAGCGTGCGCCCCCCGGGCAGGCCGATCCGGATCCTGGACGGCGTGCCGTCCTCCTCCTTCAGCAGCGACAGCGGCAGGCCGCCGGGGTCCAGCGACGGGTAGTGCTCCTGCTGCCAGCCCTCCGGCGACAACGACTGCGAGAAGTAGCCGTGCCGGTAGAGCAGGCCGACCCCCAGGATCGGCACGCCCAGGTCGCTGGCGGCCTTCAGATGGTCTCCGGCGAGGATGCCCAGGCCGCCGGAGTATTGCGGGAGCGCGGCGGCGATGCCGTACTCGGGGGAGAAATAGCCGATGGCGGCGGGGCCGCTGGGGAGGGTCTGGTACCACCGCGGGGCGGTCATGTACTCCCGGAGGTCGTCGGCCGCGTCGGCCAGGCGACGCAGGAAGCGGCGATCGCGGGCGAGTTCGCGCAGCCGGTCGGCGGCCACGGCGCCGAGCAACGCCACCGGATCGTGGCCGACGCGCTCCCACACGTCGGGATCCACGTCGGCGAACAGGTCCATCGTCTCCGGGTGCCACGACCAGCGGAGATTCTGGACCAGCTCACCGAGCGGGGCGAGTTCGGCCGGAAGGACGGTACGGACGGTGAACCTGCGAATAGCTCTCACGTGGCCAGACCCTAGGGGATGTGAGGGGGTGGAGGAGCACATACAGCTCTCACCATTGCCCCACGGACTCAAACATCACAGATCCGCAGTCCCCGCCCGTGAATCCGCTGCCAGTCCACGGCTCGGCGGAAGGATTGGAGTTGACCGTCGCCATGCTCTTTCATATCCATGGGTAAACATGGAGCATTGGGGCAACTCCTGTATGAGCCACCGGCCCGCTCGGCGGGTCGTGGTTCGTGCTGCCCGACTCCGAGTAAAGATCGATCCTGCCCCGTGAGCTCCGGCGGCACCGGGTGTGCCGCCGCTACGTTGAGAAACGATGATCGGAAGAATCCCAATCCAGGACATCCACCCTGTCGTCGACTGCGGGAAGCGTCCCGCGAAGGCGGCCGCAGGGGAAACCTTCGAGATCAGCGCCACCGTGTTCCGGGAGGGACACGACGCGGTCGCCGCGGGGGTCGTGCTGATCGACCCCCAGGGCGCGGCCGGGCGGCTGCAGCCCATGCGCGAGCTCGCGCCGGGCACCGATCGGTGGGGGGTGAGCGTGACCCTGCCCTCGGAAGGGTTGTGGTCCTTCCGGGTGGAGGCGTGGAGCGACCCGGTGGCGACCTGGCTGCACGACGCCGGGATCAAGATCCCCCGAGGGCTCGACGCCGACCTGATGTGCGAGGAGGGCGCCCGCCTGTTCGAGCGCGCCGCCAAGGCGGTGCGGGCCGGTGACTGCCTGCCGGGCGCGAAACGGCTGGTGAAGGCGAGCGATCGGGCGCTGCTCCAGGCGGAGCTGCGGATGTGCGGGCACCGGGCCGCCCTGCTGGCGCTGGCCGCGCGGCTGCGGGACGACGAGGTGGATCCGCGGGCCAGGTTCGCGGTGGCGCAGCTGCCGGAGACGCTGGCGCTGATCGCCGCGCATCCGCTGCGTGACCTGGTCACGAAGGCGACGCCGGCGCGGATCCGGGTGGACCGGCGGCGGGCGCTGTTCGGCTCCTGGTATGAGTTCTTCCCCCGCTCGGAGGGGGCGGTGATCGAGGACGGCGTGCCCGTCTCCGGCACGTTCGCGACGGCGGCCAAGCGCCTGCCCGCGGTCGCCCAGATGGGCTTCGACGTGGTCTATCTGCCACCGATCCACCCGATCGGGGTGGCGTTCCGCAAGGGGCGCAACAACACGCTGACCCCGGAGCCGTTCGATCCGGGTTCGCCGTGGGCGATCGGCTCGGAAGAAGGCGGGCATGACGCGATTCATCCGGATCTGGGGACGATCGAGGACTTTGACGCCTTTGTCACGCGGACCCGCGAGCTGGGCATGGAGGTCGCGCTCGATCTGGCGCTGCAGTGCTCGCCGGACCATCCGTGGGTGAAGGAACATCCGGAGTGGTTCAACATCCGGGCCGACGGGTCCATCGCGTACGCCGAGAATCCGCCCAAGAAATACCAGGACATCTACCCACTCAACTTCGACAAGGATCCGGCCGGGATCTACGCCGAGGTCAAGCGGGTGGTGCTGCACTGGATGGACCATGGCGTACGGATCTTCCGGGTGGACAACCCGCACACCAAGCCGGTGGCGTTCTGGGAGCGGCTGCTGGCCGACATCCGGACCGACGACCCGGACGTGCTGTTCCTGTCGGAGGCGTTCACCCGTCCGGCCATGATGCGCGCGCTGGCGAAGGTCGGGTTCCACCAGTCGTACACGTACTACACCTGGAAGAACTCCCGCGCCGAGCTGGAGGAGTACCTCTCGGAGCTAGCCCACGAAACGGGACATTTTTTGCGCCCGAATCTCTTCGTCAACACTCCCGACATCTTGCATGAGTACCTTCAAAACGGTGGCATACCCGCCTTCAAGATCCGCGCGGTGCTGGCCGCGCTGACGGCGCCGACCTGGGGGGTGTACGCGGGATATGAACTGGGCGAGAACGTCGCGGTCCGGCCGGGCAGCGAGGAATACCTGGACAGCGAGAAGTACCAGTACCGGCCGAGGGACTGGGCGGCGGCCGAACGGGAGGGGCGCAGCCTCGCTCCGCTCATCACGCAGCTCAATTTGTTCAGAAGAGCACACCCGGCACTCCAGGAATTGCGTAATCTACGGTTTCACAACTGCGATCAGCCGGATGTGATCTGCTTCTCGAAGCGGCTCCCCGGCGCCTACGACACGGCCACACGACGGCACGCCCTAGGCGACGTCGTTCTGGCTGTCGTCAACCTGGATCCGCACAACACCCATGAGGGCACCGTCCATCTGGATCTGCCGGCCCTAGGTCTCGACTGGCATGCCGAGTTCGTCGTGGACGACGAGCTGTCGGGCGAGTCGTACCGCTGGCGGCAGTCCAATTACGTGCGCCTCGATCCACATGTCAATCCCGCACACGTCTTCACGCTGCGTCACGGGTCAGCGCACCGCCCGTGAGGACAGCCCTGCACAACCGGGGAGTACAACGGTGAGCCTTACGCCGAATCAGCATCAGCCCATCCCGAACACCTTCACGCACGAAAAACCCCGCGACCAGTACTGGTATAAGCGGGCGGTGTTCTATGAAGTGCTGATCCGGGGCTTCGCCGACTCCAACGGGGACGGCACGGGCGACATTCGCGGCCTGATCGAGAAGCTCGACTACTTCCAGTGGCTCGGGATCGACTGCCTCTGGCTGCTCCCGCTCTACGAATCCCCCCTCCGAGACGGCGGATACGACATCGCCGACTTTATGAAGATTTTGCCGGAATTTGGGGACCTCGGGGACTTCGTGAGGCTGGTCGACGAGGCCCACAAGCGCGGTATCCGGGTCGTCGCCGACCTGGTCATGAACCACACCAGCGACCAGCACCCGTGGTTCCAGGCCTCCCGGCGCGACCCGGACGGACCGTACGGCGACTTCTACGTCTGGCACGACAACGACGAGAAGTACAAGGACGCCCGGATCATCTTCATCGACACCGAGACGTCCAACTGGACCCACGACCCGGTCCGCGGCCAGTACTACTGGCACCGCTTCTTCAGCCACCAGCCGGACCTCAACTACGAGAACCCGGACGTGCAGGAGGCGATGCTGGAGGTGCTGCGGTTCTGGCTGGACCTCGGCATCGACGGGTTCCGGATGGACGCCATCCCCTACCTGTTCGAGCAGGAGGGCACCAACTGCGAGAACCTGCCCAGGACCCACGAGTACCTCAAGCGGGTCCGCGCCGAGGTGGACCGCCTCTACCCCGACCGGGTGCTGCTGGCGGAAGCCAACCAGTGGCCGGCCGACGTGGTCGAATACTTCGGCGACCCGGTCACCGGTGGTGACGAATGTCACATGGCGTTCCACTTCCCGCTGATGCCGCGCATCTTCATGGCCGTACGGCGGGAGTCGCGTTACCCGATCTCGGAGATCATGGCGCAGACCCCGAAGATCCCGGAGAACTGCCAGTGGGGCATCTTCCTCCGCAACCACGACGAGCTCACCCTCGAAATGGTCACCGACGAAGAGCGCGACTACATGTACTCCGAGTACGCCAAGGACCCCCGGATGCGCGCGAACGTGGGCATCCGCCGCCGTCTGGCCCCCCTGCTGGAGAACGACAGGAACCAGATCGAGCTCTTCACGGCGCTCCTTTTGTCCCTTCCGGGTTCACCGGTGCTCTATTACGGGGACGAAATCGGGATGGGGGACAACATCTGGCTGGGCGACCGCGACGGAGTCCGTACGCCGATGCAGTGGACGCCCGACCGGAACGCGGGCTTCTCCACCTGCGATCCGGGCCGGCTCTACCTGCCGCCGGTGATGGACCCGATCTACGGCTACCAGGCGATCAACGTCGAGGCGCAGCAGAAGAGCTCGGGCTCGCTGCTGCACTGGACCAAGCGGATGATCGACATCCGCAAGCGGCACCCGGTGTTCGGCCTCGGCGAGTTCATCGAGCTCAACTCCTCCAACCCGAGCGTGCTGGCCTTCGTCCGGGAGCTGGGCGACGACCGGGTGCTCTGCGTCAACAACCTGTCCCGCTTCCCGCAGCCGGTCGAACTGGACCTGCGGCGCTTCGAGGGCGCGGAGCCGGTGGAGACCATGGGGGGCGTCCCCTTCCCCCGAATTGGTGAACTTCCGTATCTTTTGACGCTTCCGGGGCATGGTTTCTACTGGTTCACCATCCCACCGGTGTCACGGGAGGACTAAAAACGTGCTGACCGAGCTCCTTACCGGCTGGATTGCCACTCAACGCTGGTTCGCCGGTAAGGGGCGCCCGATCGACGAGCTGTCGATCGAGTCGAGCACCCAGCTCGCGGCCGACGACCCGATCCTCGCCCATCTGATCATCTCGGTACGGCAAGGGGATCGGGTCACCCGTTACCAGCTCCTGCTGGGGCTGCGGGACGAGATCCCGGACCGGCTCAGGCACGCGATGATCGGGCGGACCGAATGGGGTGGCCGTGATCGTTACGCGTTCGACGCGGCGCACGACGCCAGCCTGACCAGCTGGCTGCTGACCGGTATGGATGTGAACCTGAGGGTCGATCCGCTGGCCTTCCACCGGGTTCCCGGAGTCGAGATCGACACGACGCCGCGCAGCCTGGTGATGACGGCCGAGCAGTCCAACACCTCGATCGTTTATGGCGACAAGTACATCCTGAAGCAGTTCCGCGCGCTGATCCCGGGGATCAATCCGGAGCTGGAGATCGTGACCGCGCTGGCGGCGCAGGGGTCCTCGCATGTGGCGAAGCCGTACGGGTGGATCGAGACCACGCTGGACGGGGAGACGACCACGCTGGCGATCATGCAGGAGTTCCTGTCCAACTCCAGCGAGGGCTGGGCGATGGCGCTGACGAGCGTGCGCGATCTTTACGCCCAGCCCAGGGACGTGTCGGCGGCCGACGCCGGGGGTGACTTCGCGGCCGAGGCGAGGCGGCTGGGCACGGCGACCGCGCAGGTGCACCGGGATCTGGCTCGGGCCTTCCCGACGGCGGTGATCGAGCCGCCCGAGGTCAAGCGCATGACGGAGCGGTTCAGGCGGCGGCTGGATCGGGCCATCGTGGAGGTGCCGCAACTGGACGCGCACGCGGAGGTGGCGCACGCGGCCTATGACCGGCTGGCCGATATCGACCGTCCGGTGGCCGTCCAGCGGGTGCACGGGGATTACCACCTCGGGCAGGTGATGCGGACGGCGGCCGACTGGGTGGTGCTCGACTTCGAGGGCGAGCCCGGGCAGCCGCTGGCCGAGCGGCGGGCGCTGGACTCGCCACTGCGGGATGTCGCGGGCATGCTGCGCTCGATCGAGTACGCGGCCCGGCACCTGCTGGCCGACCATCCGGACGCGGCCTCGCTGGTGTCCCGCGCGCAGGAGTGGTCGGCCCGCAACCGCGCCGCCTTCCTGGCCGGTTACACCGAAGCCGGTGGCAGCATCACCGGCGCGGACGCCGTGCTGCTGCACGCCTTGAAACTCTCCAAAGCCGTGTACGAAGTCGTCTACGAGGCCCGTAACCGACCCACATGGCTGCCGATCCCGTTGGCCGCCTTCCAGGAATAACAGATCCCGAAATATCCGGCGGCCCTACCCGGGGGACATCCTCCGCAGATGCCCATCTCGCGGCCTGATGTCTCGCGGATATCCCTCCCAGAGATATCCCACGCAGGGATAGTCAGCGGAACCGGCGTCAAAAGGCGGATCTCCGTGCGGACCACCTCGCGGGGATCCCTCCCAGGGATAATCAGCGGATGGTCCACTGGCCGGGGAGGATCAGCGGGCCGAAGGCGGGCAGGCCGAGTTCGGCCGCCAGGGCCGACATCGGGCCCCAGGCCTCCAGGCGGATCCTGGTCAGCGCGGCGGCCTTGTCCTCGCTGGACTCCGCCGGGCGCAGCCGTTCCAGCGGGTTCAACCGGGGGTAGGAGCGAACAGGGGCGTCGACCGGCAACCCGGCGCGCTTACGAGCCAGCGACAGCGCGTCCTCAAGCCCGCCGAGCTCGTCGACCAGGCCGTTCTCCCGCGCGTCCGCGCCGGTCCAGACCCGGCCACGGGCCAGCTCGTGCGCCCGCTCCCGGCCCAGATTCCGCCCTTCGGCCACTTTGCCGACGAAGTCATCGTAAATCCGGTCCAGCCAGGCGTTGACCCGTCCCCACTGGGCTTCCGAGAACCCCCGGGTGAGCGAGAACATCCCGGCGTTGGCGCCCTCGGTGATCGTCTCCGACACCACGCCGACCCGGTTGAGCAGCTCCCCCAGCACCGGCTTGCCGCCGAAGACCCCGATCGAGCCGGTCAACGTGCCCGGCTGGGCCACGATCACATCGGCGGCCATGGCCACGAAGTAGCCACCCGACGCGGCCACGTCACCCATCGAGACGATCACTGATTTCCCGGCTTTGCGGGCCAGCACGACCTCCCGCCAGATCGTGTCGGACGCCACATACGACCCGCCGGGGCTGTCCACCCGGAACACGATCGCGCGGACCTTGTCGTCGCGGCGCGCGGAGCGCAGCGCGGCGGCGATGGTGTCGGAGCCCATCGCGCTGCCGCCGCCCAGCGGGGAGCGCCCGCTGCGGCCCATCCGGATCGGCCCCTCACCCTGGACCAGCGCCACCACGTCCTCCCCCGGATGCGGCAACTTCCGGGGCACGCCGAGCTTGGCATACCGCGCCACATACTGGAGATGAGCGCCCTCGGGCACGACCTCGGCGTATACCTCGTCACGATATTTCAGGCCATCGATCAGACCGGCTTCCAGCGCCTCCGCGCCGATGAAAGGCCCCTCGTCGATCAGCTCGCGCACCCGGGCCGGATCCAGCCGCCGCGACTCCGCGATTCCCGCCACGATCTGCTCGGTGACCGACTCCGCGATCCGGGACGCCGACTCGCGATGCGCGTCGGTCATGTGATCCTGGGTGTACATGTTGGCCGCGGTCTTGTACTCGTGCCGCTGCCCGACCTGATACTCCACGCTCAGCTTGGCCAGCGCGTCCTTCACGAACCGCTGCTCCAGCGCGATCCCGGTCAGGCCCACGTCGCCGGACGGCTGCAGGTAGACCCGCTCGAACGCGCTGCCCAGGTAGTAGGGCACGGTTCCGGTGCCGAACTCGCCGAACGTCTCCGCATACGCCACGGTCAGCTTCCCGGCGGCGCGCAGCTTCAGGACCGCGCCGCGCAGCTCCTGCACCATGCCGAGCCCCAGCGGGCCGCCGCCGATCTTCACGATCAGCGCCTTGACCCGGGGATCCTTGCGGGCCCTGCGCAGCCCCGCGAGCACGTCGGCCAGGCGCGGCTTGCGCATGGTCAGCAGCGCGCCCAGCGGATCGGAGGGCGGCCCCTCCGTCAGCCCTTCGGTCAGGTCCAGCTCAAGGACCAGGGGCCCCGTGCGGCGCTGCCGCATCCGCCCAACGGTCTCCACGATCGTCCTCGTCGCGTCCATACCCGCCACCCTAAGCGACCCCGGCGACAATGCGGCGGCCCTGGTGAGGGCCGCCGCACCCGTCAGCGGGCCGAAACGGTTCCGGCGCTGTTGATCATCATGAGCTTCAGCTGGCTACCGTCCATGTACGTCTGCGCGGGCGTCAGGTACCCGTCACTGGACGTGGCCGTCGGCCGGTTGAACGTCTGCTGGAAGTGCGGGATGTAACCGACCTCGGTGCGGAAGTTGGTCAGCGACGCGGTGGCCTCGTTCCAGTGGTACATGTTGGTCTGCCACTTCGGGTAGTAGTAGCCGGGCACGTCCGGCTCACCGGCGTCGCGGGTCGGCGAGACGAGCCAGTCGTCCACCCCGTCCCCGTCGACATCGGCGATGTCCCAGAGGAACAGGTCCTTGATGGCGTACCGATCGGTGGTGGCCCCCGGGTCCGAGATGTGCAGGTACCAGCGCCCTCCGGTGTAGACGTTGTACGCGATCCGCGACGTTCCGCCGGTCCGTACGAAGGGATTCGCCGGATACGACACCCGGTTCTCGTACTTGTCGCCGTCACTGTTGTCGTGAGCGTAGGAGTAGAACCGGTCATCGACGGTGTTCGAGCCGAGGTTGTAGACCGAGACGTGCCGCTCGATGCCACCCCACGGGTCGCGGGTCATGGTGCCGGAGAGCCGGTCCAGATAGAGGGAGTAGTTGCTGGTCCCGGCGACCAGCACCACCTTGCTGGAGTTTCCTGGGTCGACCGCGACGACACCGTAGTTGCGCCCGCCGATGTCGGTGCGCCCCCCGGTGAGGTAGGGCCGGTCGGCCACGAGCTGGCTCGCGCTCAACGGCCCGACCGCGTACTGCGCGACCCGCCCCGAGGTCCAGAACACCAGCCGTTCCTGACCCGACACGTTGACGATGAGCCCGTTGGCCGCATGGGAGTTGGTGATGTACTTGGTGCCCGTCGGATACGTGTTGGCCTGGGCGTTGGTGTAGGTGGCGTCATACGACGACGTGGACGGGAAGTAGAGCGCCCCGTCGGTGGTGAACGAGCTGCCGTTGAAGCCGAAGAACCACGAGGTGCTCGCATAGTACGGCGAAACCGCGATCTTGTTCGTGGCGCCCCACAGCACGCCGTTCTCGGTCCACTGGTGGGTCGGATAGATCGTGCTGCCGAAGTTCCAGCAGATGTCCGTGAGCGGGGAGAGCGGCGTCTGCCGGGTTCCGGTCTGTCCGCTGTAGAAGTACAGCGTGGTGGTGACGACCGGGGTGGTGCCGCACGTGGTGCCCGTGGACGCGGACACCACGACGAAGACGTCGGGCCAGCCGTCGGCGTCGTAGTCGAAGCCGCCGTAGGGTCCGTACCCGGTGGTGCTCGCGGTCCAGAGCTGGGTGCCGGACTGGTCGACGGCGCGCAGGGTGCCGCCGGTGAGCTGGAAGCCGACGGCGCTGACGGTCGCGCTGCCGGTCACCGGGTAGACCGGCAGCACGACACCGCCGGAGAGGGTGATGACGTTGCCCACGGCGGGCGGGTTCGCGGCTGCCGGCGCCACGCCGGTCAAGCCGACGGCCGCGGTCACCAGCAGGCACATCGCTAATCGGAAGGTGAGTCGGTTCACACGGACTCCTCGCTGGGTTATGGAACGGTCTCCAAGGCGTCCAGCACTCGCATGGCCGGCAGCACGTCTGCCACCGTGCAACGCGGGGCGCGGCCCTCGGCGACGGCGGCGAGGAAATCAGCGTCCTGTGCCTCGATCGCCGCGTCCTGGGTGGCCGCGACGCCGGGCGAGTCGACGATCACGCCGTCGGGCCCGTACAGGCGGCCGTCTCTGATGTGCAGGGTCTGGTCTTCGGCGATCAGGATGTAGTCGCTGACCGGCTCCCGGGAGTGGTAGGACAGCGAGAGCGTAGCCAGGTCGCCGGCGGGGGTGGCCAGCACCGCACCGACGTCCATCGGGCTGTCGCTGCCCGGCCAGGCCGGCCCGCACCGGCCGGACACGCTGACCTCGGGCGCGTCGAGCAGCCACAGCGCCGCGTCGACGAGATGCGCGCCATGGTGCCAGAGCACGCTGTCGGTCCAGTCCCGGGCCCTGCCGGTCCAGCCCACGTTGCTCTGCCTCAGTTGCAGCGAGCGGGCCACGACGTGGCGTAGCCGCAGCTCGCCGCGCTCGACGCGGGCCCGCACCTCCAGGTGCGGCGCCCAGAACCGCAACGTGTGGCCCATCGCGACGGACCGTCCCGTCTCCGCGGCGGTGCGCGCCACCAGTTCGGCCTCGGCCAGGGACACCCCGGCCGGGATCTCGCACAGCACGTCCCGCCCGGCCCGCAGCGCGGCGACGGTGAGCGAGGCGTGCACGGGGCTGGGCGCGGCGACCACGACCGCGCTCACCTCGTCGTCGGCGAGCAGCGCCGCGGTGTCCGCGTAGGCGCGGGGAATGTCGTGCTCGGCGGCGAACTCGGCGTTCTCCTCGGGCTTCGGCCCGGCCACCGCGACGATCCTGCCGCCTGCGGCGCGGATCGCCCGGGCGTGGCAGGCGCCGATCGCGCCCGGCCCGAGAATGCCGATGTTCATGAAATCCCTCCGAAGATCGTGTCGGCGCTGCGGCCCAGCACCCGGTCCCGGTCCTCGTCGCTGAGGAACGGCATGTGGCCGGTGACATGCTCGACGGCCGCGGCATAGTCGGCGTCGGTGCCGCCCGCCCGGTTCCAGTCCCCGCTCCACATGAGCCTGTCCACCCCGAACGCCGCCAGGGACATCCGCAGGTACGGCTCCGCGTCCGGATAGGGGTACGGGGTGCCGGCGTTGAGGAAGAAGCCCGACCACGAGGTGGAGGTGTTCGGGCGCTCGGCCAGCCTGAGGAACCGGCGGAATCCGCGATACGGCGGGGGATCGTCGGCCAGCTTCAGCCAGCCGAGATGCTCGAGCCTGAAGTGCACGCCCGGGTGCCGGTCGACGATGTCCAGGAACGCGTCGCCGGTGACGTCGGCGAACGGCCCGGTGACGCTGGCGACCAGCCGATGCGTGTCCATCGCCCGCCAGACGCCGGATGGCGTGCCGCCAGCCGGGAGCCGTACCCCCCTCAGCACGCCGCGCTCGCCGATCTCGTCGACGAGCCGCGGCGCGCGGGAATCCTGGGGGTCCACCAGCGCGACTCCGGCGAACAGGTCCGGGCGCTCGAGCACGCAACGCTCCAGGTATCCGTTGTCGGGGTTGCCCAGATACTGCACGAGGACGGCGCGGGCGATCCCGTGCGTCTTCATGGTGTCGAGATAGTCGGTGACCGGCCGGTACTTGGTGAGTCCCACGTGGACATGGCAGTCGACGATCACGCGGTCAGCCGCCCGCCAACCGCGCGCAGGCCGCCGCGAACTGCGCTGACGTGGCGGTATACCCCACGTTGGACTCGATGTACCGGATCGCCAGGAGGTTGGCCAGCTCGCCCTCGCGCGTCTCCGGATACTCGAATGTCCGGACGCAGTCGCGCAGGACCACCACCCGGTATCCCCGGTACATCGCCTCGGTGACCGTGTTGCCGAGGCAGATCCGGCTGTCGAAGCCGACCACCACCAGGTCGCGGATGTCGCGCGCCCGCAGCGTGGAGTCCAGCGTGGTCTCGTAGAAGCCGCTGTACATCTGCTTGCGGATCAGCGGTTCCCCGTCGCCGGGCGCGATCACCTTGGAGAAGGCCAGGATGTCGTTGGGTTCCCGCCACGCGTCCAGGACGTCCACGTCGCAGGTGCGCATGGAGAGGTTGCGCCACTCCGTGCGCTCCGTGAGACCTGGTGAGAGATGGTTGGTGAGGTAGACGACCGGCAGGCCGGCCTGTCGCGCCGCCTCCCTGGCCGGGACGATGTGTTCCCGGACGATCTCTTTCACGACGGGGTCGGGGGCGTAGATGCCGGCCAGGCCGGGATGCTCCTCCTCGTCGTCGAAGCCCCGGCCGTAGGCGTCCACGATGAGGAATCCGGTCCGCGCCGGGTCGAGTTCCAGCTCTTCCTCCGCGTGGCCGAGCGGGTTGTCGAACGACGGGTACATCCGGTAGTACCGGCCGGTCAGGGTCAGCGTCATCGTTGTCCTTCGCTGGGGACAGTCGGCTGGGTTTGGGTGATGAGAGCCTGCGTGCCCCGGTCCCCGCCGAGGGTGTCGGCCACCGCTTGGCACAGCTCGCGTACCAGGCTGGTGCCGGGCAGCCGGCGCGTGTCGCCGACCTCGTCGAGGGCCAGGGCGAGGTCCTTGGCCAGGTGCGCCACCTTGAATCCGGGCTCCAGGTCGCCGTCGCTCAGCCGGGACCAGGCGAAGTCGAGCAGGGGCGAACCCGCCACCCCGACCCGTACCGACTCGTGGACCAGTGCCGGATCGAGCCCTGCCGCCTCGGCGACCGCGTAGGCCTCGCAGATGCCGAGCGTCAGGTTCGCCACGAGGGCCTGGTTGACCAGCTTCGCGGCCTGCCCGGCACCGGCCGGTCCGTGGTGCACGACGGTCGAGCCGAGCACCTCGAAGACCGGTCGGACCCGCTCGAACGCGTCGGCGGCACCACCCACGAAGATGGAGAGCGCGCCGCTCCGCGCGCCGGCGGGCCCGCCACTCACCGGAGCGTCCAGGACCGAACCTCCGGTGAAGTCGGCCAGCCGCCGGGCCAGCGCGGGCGACGACGTCGACATGTCCACCGCGACGGTGCCGGGCGAGGCGTTCGCGAGGATGCCGTCCGGGCCCAGGTAGGCCGCCTCGACGTCGGCGGGAAACGGCAGCATGGTGATGACCACGTCGCGATCCCGGGCCGCCGCCGCGATCGAGCCGGCCCAGCCCGCGCCCAGGGCCAGCGACGGTTCCGCCCTGGCCCGGGTCCGGTTGTGCACGCTCACCTGGTGCCCGGCCGCGACCAGCCGCGCCACCATCGGCTCGCCCATCAGGCCCGTGCCGATCCAACCGATCCTCATCCGATCCCTCCCGAACCGGCCAGTTTCGCCGCGGGCGCGGCGAGCGGGGGCGACGACTCGGCGAAATGGCAGGCGGCCAGGCCGCCGCCGGCCGCCGGGCGCAGGAGCGGGCGTTCCTCGCGGCAGCGCGCCGGCTGGCCCAGTTCCCGCCACAAGGGACATCTGGGCGCGAAATGGCAGCCTGCCGCGACCGGCCCGGAGTCCGAGATCTCGCCCTGGATCACCGTGCGGGTGAAGCCGCCACCCGGCCGGAACACGGGTATCGAACCGATCAACGCCCGCGTGTACGGATGCACCGGGTTCTCCAGCAGCGTCCGACGTGGACCGATCTCCACCAGCCGGCCCAGATACAACACCGCGATCCGCTCGCAAAGGAAGTACACAGCGCGCAGATCATGGCTGATGAACAACATGGCCAGGCCGAGTTCCCGGCGGAGTTCGGCGAACAGGTTGAGCACCTGCGCCTGCACCGAGACATCCAGCCCCGAGACCGGTTCGTCGGCCACCACGAGAGCGGGCTGGACGGAGAGCGCTCGCGCGATGCCGAGGCGCTGCCGCTGCCCACCGCTGAACTGCTGTGGATACCGGTCCAGCATTGCGGGCGTGAGGCCAACCTGGCGCAGGAGCGCGCCCATCCGCTCCTCCAGGTCCGCTCCAGCGGCGAGCCCGTGGATCTGGTACGGATCGGACAGCACCGAACGAACCGTCCGCCGGGGATTGAAGGCGTTCTGCGTGTTCTGGAAGATCATCTGCACGTCGCGACGAAACTCCAGCAATCGCCGACCCGACAAACCTCGCAGATCCTGCCCGCGCAGCTCGACCTGACCGGCGGTCGGTTCCTCCAGCCGCACGATGAGCCGCCCGATCGTCGTCTTGCCCGAACCGCTCTCCCCCACCAGGCCCAGCGTTTCGCCGGGATACAGGTCGAAGGACACGTCGTCGACCGCCCGCACCGTCGGCCGTCCGGGCCCGAACCCGCGCTCCCGGAAGTCCTTCACCAGACCGCGCACCGACAGCAGCGACTCCCCGGTCACCGGACCACCGCCTCGGTGAAGTGGCACCGGCTGCGCCTGCCCTCTGACGCGAGGTCGGCGAGGTGCGGAGCAAGCGACGTGCATTCGTCCGGATCACCCAACTGCTTGCGCAGCCAGCACCGTTCGGCGAAGCGGCAACCGGCCGGCCAGGCGCGCGGATCGGGCGGCGCGCCCGGAATCGTGGTCAATTCCTCGGGCGGATCACCGCCCAGTGGCGGTATGGCGTCAAGCAAGGCCCGGGTGTACGGGTGGGCCGGAGCGGTGCACACGTCGACCACGGGACCCGACTCCACGATCTGCCCGGCATACATCACCAGGACCCGGTCGCAGATCTCCGCCACCGTGGTCATGTCGTGGGTGACGAACAGGATGCCGGTGCCCGACTGCTCCCGCACATCGAGCAGCAGGCGGAGAATCTGGGCCTGGATGGTGACGTCGAGGGCGGTGGTCGGCTCGTCGGCGATCAGCAGGTCCGGCCCGAGCTGTACCCCCATCGCCACGGCCACCCGCTGCTGCATCCCGCCGGACAGTTCGTGCGGATACCGCCGGACCTGCTGCTCAGGGCGTGGCAATCCGACCCGCCGGAGGATGTCCAGGATCCGGGCCGGCCGCTCGGCCCGTGGCAGGTCGGGCAGGTGGGCGGCGAGCCCCTCGCCGACCTGGGCGCCGATCCGGGTCACCGGGTTCAGCGCGGCGCCCGCGTCAGACGGGATGAGCGCCAGCTGCCGCCCCCGCAACCGGGCCAGCTCCCGGAGGCTGAGCGTGCCCAGCTCGATGTCGCGCAGCCGCACCGAACCGGCCACGATCCGGCCCGGCCGGGGCACGAGCCCGAGCAGCGCCAGCATGGTCACGCTCTTGCCGCTGCCGGATTCGCCGACCATGCCGACGATCTCCCCGGCGCGCACGTCGAAGCCGACCCCGTCGACGGCCCGCGCCACGCTCCCGCGCAGCGAGAACTCCACGGCGAGATCCCGCACCCGCAGCACGGTCTCGGTGACATTGGCCATCAGCCGATCCTCTTCGCGTCGAGCCGATCGCGCAGCGAATCGGAGAGCAGGTTCATGGCAAAGACCGCGAGCACGATGGGGACGCCCGCGACCAGCGCCAACTCCGGATGCACCAGGATGAACTCCCGGCTCTCCGCGAGGCGCGAGCCCCACGAGGCCTGGGGCGGCTGCACGCCAAGACCGAGAAAGCCCAGCGCGGCCTCATCGAGGATGGCGAAACCGAGCAGCACCGTCGTCTGGACCAGCACCAGCGGGACCAGCCCAGTCAGGATGTCGGTCCGGATCACCCGCAGCCGGGACGCGCCGAGCACCCGGGCCGCGTCGACGTAGGGCCGGGACCGGATGCTCACCACCGCGGCTCTGATCAGCCGGGTGTAGAACGGCCAGTACGACAACCCGAGCGCCAGCACGGTCGTGGTCAGCGACGGGCCGAAGAGCCCGACCACGCCGATCGCCACCAGCAGCGACGGGATCGCGAAGAACAGGTCGACCACCCGGGTCACCACGAGATCCAGCCAGCCGCCCATGAACCCGGTCAGCACGCCCAGCGGAAGGGCGATGGCCGTGGCGAGGGCCACCGCGCCGAGCGCGATCAACGCGGTCGCCCGCGCGCCGTGCGCGATCCGGCTCGCCACGTCCCGCCCGAGCTCGTCGGTGCCCAGCCAGTGTGCCGCGCTCGGACCGGCGAACCGGTTGCCGATGTCGATCGCGTACGGATCCTTGCCGATCAGCCACGGGCCGATCGCGATGGTGAGCAACACCAGCAGGCCAAGGGTCGCGCCGACCATGGTGAGCAGCGGCGTCCGCCGCCGGCCCACCGGCCGGGGCTCGGTGACGAGAACAGCGGCCGGGGCGGTCACGTCAGCCTTACCCTCGGGTCGAGGAGGCTCTGAGCTATCTCGCAGGCGAGGTTGACCGCGATGAACAGGCCGCCGTAGATGAGCAATAACGCCTCTACCATCGCGTAGTCCCGCTCGGTCACCGCGCCGGTGACCAGGCGACCGGTGCCGGGCCAGTTGAACAGTGCCTCCACCACGATCGAGCCGGCCATCAGCGAGGCGACCGTCAACCCCAGCGCCGCGACGAGCGAGGGCAGGGCGTTGCGTAGCACGTAACCGACGGAGATCTTCCGTGGCGCCAGGCCCTTCGCGCGGGCGAACGGCACGAAGGGCTCCTGGGCCGTCTCGAGCACCGCGGATCGGGTCAACCGGGCCAGGTACGGACTGATCGCCAGCCCGAGCGTCAGCGCCGGCAACACCGTCAGCCGGAGGCTCTGCGCCGGATCGTCGGCGAAGGGCACGTATCCCTGGGACGGCACCAGGTTCAGCTTCAAGGAGAAGAAGAGCATCAGCAGGGTGCCCAGGAAGAACGCCGGCACCGCGAGCCCGAACAGGGTCGCCGAGGTGATCAGCGAGTCCAGCCGGGAGCCCGGGCGCATGCCGGCGGCCACCCCCGCCGGGATTGCGATCAGCAGGGACACCACCAGCCCGGCGCCCGCCAGCTGGAGCGTGGCCGGGATCCGGTCGACGATGATCGTGCTGATCGGCATCTGGGAGCGGAAGGAGACCCCGAAGTCTCCGCGCATTACCCCGGCGAGCCAGTCGCCGTACTGGCCGAGCAGGGGGCGGTCCAGGCCGAACTGTTCGCGCAGCTGGGCCACGACGGTGGGATTGCTGTTCACTCCGAGCATCGCGGTGACCGGATCGCCGGGAATCAGCCTGACGTAGACGAACGAGAGCACGGATAGCCCGAAGAGCAGGGGCACCGCGAGCAGGACTCTTCCCAATGCGTACCGGAGCATCGCCCACCTTCCTTTCCCAGGATCGGTGGTGACCGGCGCGCCCGCCGATCACCACCGATCACAGTCAACCGCCGCCTCGGCACCGGATCAGCCGACGCTGGCCCGCACCAGGCTGTAGGAGTCGTCGTCCAGCGGGGCGGTGAAGTTCTGCACCCGCTTGCTGACCGCGACCTGGGGCCACTGGTAGCCGACCACCAGCATCGGCACCTCGTCAGCCTGCCACTGCTCCAGTTCCTTGAAGATGGCGGTGGCATCCGCCGGGCTGCCCGCGCCGAGCGCCTGATCGATCTTGGCGTCCAGCGACTGATCCTCCAGATGGGTGGTCAGTGAGGTGAGCGATCCGCCGGTGTGGAACCAGTTCTGGTAGAGGTCCGCGGCTCCGCTGGCGCCGGCGCCGCCGTGGTACATGGCGAACTTGCCCTTGGCCACGTCACCCCAGTACGCCGCCGGATCGTACTTCTCCGGGGTCACCTGGATGCCGACGTCCTTCAGGTTCTGCTGCAGCACCTGGACGTGGCAGCCGGCGGCCGGCCAGTTGGACTCGTAGGGCACGGAGACCTTGAACGGGGTGCCGTCGGCCACTCCGGCCACACCCTTGGCGGTCCGGGCGCCTCCGGCGCCCTGCACCCAGCCGGCCTCGTCGAGCAGCGCGTCGGCCTTGCTGATCGCATCCGCCCGGCTCGACGTCTGATAGGTGGAGATCTCGGTGTAGTTGGGATCCCACGGCCGCAGGATGTTGCCGTACGTGACCCCGCCGGTGCCCGACCAGCAGGCGGTCTGCCGGCCCACGCGGTCCACCGCGAAGGCCACCGCCTGGCGGACCTTCTTGTCGGAGAACGGGGCCTTGGTCCGGTCCCAGCCCCAGAACAGGGGGGCGAGCGCGTCGGACTGGAGCACCTGCACGGAACCACCGCTCTTGAGCCGCTCGGCGTCGGTGTAACCGATGTTGGCGATGTCGCCGGAACCGCTCTCGATGGCGGCGGCATGCCCGGACGGGTCCTCGGAGAACGTGTACCGAATCTTGCTGATCTTCGGCGGCGTCGGGTAGTGCGCGTTGGCGTCGAAGATCGCGCTGCCCTTCGGGACATAGGACGTGAGTTGCCACGGCCCGGAGGTGGCGGTCGGCAGGGTGAAGTAGTCCGGCTTCGCCTCCACCGCCTTCTTCGAGAGGATCGCCGCGCTGCCCGGCCGGCTGGCCGTCTCCGGGAAGATCCGCGACGGCGCGGAGAGGGTGAACCGCACCGTCTTCTGATCCACGGCCTCGACGCCGGTCAGCGTCGAGAGCAGGCCTTTCATCACCTCGCCGGTCTTCATCCGGTCGAAGGAGAACTTGACGTCCTCCGCGGTCACCGGGGTCCCGTCGCTGAAGGCGGCGTTGCCCTTGAGCGTGAACGTGTATGTCGTGTTGTCCGGCGAGGACTCCCACTTCTCCGCGAGCGCGCCGACGAGCTTGCCGTCGGCGTCGCGCTCGGTGAGGGTTTCGTACATCATCGCCATCGGGATACGCGAGGCGTCGGCCGCCGCGATATTGGGATCGAGCCCTTGGCTCGGCTCGGGTTGCAACATGGTGATCTCGGTGATCGCGGTGCTCGGGGCACTCGACGCACCGGGTTCCGAGCCGCTACAACCGGCCAGCGCAGACACGCCGACCAGCACAAAGGCCCCGGCAAGCGCCGTTGTTCGTCGCATCCCGCCTCCTTAATGTTCCACGTAACTAGCGCAGAGATTAGGGCGCGATCCGAGCCGCGGTCAAGACCCCTGACTTAGGTCATAAGTGTTACATTGATTTCACACGCACGAGAGGACGGTCATGCAAGCCACCACCATCTGGGGCGGGATCTTCCCCGCCGCCCTGACAATGTTCGACGCACACGGCCGGCTCGACGAGGACGCCACGGCCGCCCACGTGGACTGGTTGATCGGGCAGGGCGCGCACGGCGTGGTCGTGGCCGGCACCAGCGGCGAGTTCATCTCCCTGTCCGGCCGGGAACGGCAACGGCTCTTCGAGGCCACCGTGAAGGCCGCGGCGGGCCGGGTCCCGGTCATCGCCGGTACGGGAGCGTTCAGCACCGCGGAGACGGTCGAGCTGACCCATGGCGCCGCCGAGGCGGGCGCCGCCGGGGCGATCGTGATCCTGCCGTACTACCAGCGCCCGCACCGGGACGAGGTGATGGCGCACTTCCGGGCGGTCGGGCAGGCCGCCGAGATCCCGATCATGGTCTACAACAATCCGGCCAACTCGGGGACCGAGCCGCTGACCGCCGCCGACCTCGCCACCCTGTATGCGGAGGGCGCCGCGCAGGCGGTGAAGAGCACGTTCCCGACCGTGCACCAGGTCCACGAGGCGCGGGCGGCCACCGACGAGGGATTCCGCGTCTTCTACGGCAGCTTCATGGCCCCGCTGGAGGGGATGGCCGGAGGCGCGCACGGCTGGGTGAGCGGGATCCTCAACGTGGTGACCCCGGACGCGGTCGCGCTCTGGAACGCCGTCCAGCGGGGTGATCTGCCCGCCGCCCGATCCGCCTGGGCTCGCATCCTGCCGATCAAGTACCTCTACACGCGGCAACCCCTCGGGCCGGTCAGCGATCTGGCGATCTACCGGGAGATGCTGGCGATGCGGGGCCTGCCGGGCGGGCACAGCCGCAAGCCGTTGCTGCCGCTGACCCCGGCCCAGCGCGAGACCCTGGCCCGCCTGCTCGCCGAGAGCTGAGCAGGCCCAGCGCGAGACCCGACCCGCCTGCTCGCCAAGGGCTGAGCCAGAACCGGGCTGCCCCGCACGCGGGGCAGCCCGCGGTCAGCAGGTAGCGCCAGGTCCGCGCAGGGCACGGCCCGGAGTCGCCCCGGTGAGCACGCCGTCATCGAGCACCAGGCGACCGTTCACCGCCACGTAGGACATACCCAGCGCGAGTTCCCGAGGCCGTTCGAAGCTGGCGGGCGCGTACACCGTGGCCGGGTCGAAGACCACCAGGTCGGCCTTCATGCCGTCGCGCACCAGCCCACGATCGGCGAGGCCGAGCCGCTGCGCCGGGAACGAGGTCATCTTGCGGATGGCCTCGGGCAGCGAGAGCAGCCGCTCCTCGCGGACGAAGTCGCCCAGCACCCGCGCGAAACATCCGTACGCCCGAGGGCTCGGGTATGCCCCGATCAGCACCGCGTCGCTGGCGATCATCCCAAGCGGATGGCAGACGAACTTCCACAGGGTCATCGCGTGCGGGCTGGGCCTGGTGAACGTGGCGCCCGGGTTGGCCGCGGCCAGCACGCACAGCGTCTCGGTGAGGTCCCCGCCCCACTCGGTGACCACATCGGCGAGATTCCAGCCCTCGAACCGCGCGTGCGCCGGCTCGCTCAGGTTCCCCAGCCGCACGTCGGCGAAGGGCCGGCTCACCACGTACTGCCGGACGGCCGCGCTGTCGGCCAGCTCCGCGCGTAACCGGTCGCGGAGCGCCGGATCGGCGAGCCGTTCCTGGAGCGGGTCCGGTCCATCCGCCTGCAACCAGCCGGGCAGCAGGCGGACCAGCCGGGTGCCGCCCCACTCGTACGGATACGTATCGAACGTGACGTCGAGCCCGCCTGTCCGCGCGTCCTCCACGAGGTCGAGCATCCGCTGGGCGCCGCCGGTGTAGGTGGCCCGCACCGAGCGGGAGAAATGGGTTAATTGCACAGGAATGTCGGCCCGCCGGCCAATCTCCAGCGCCTCCAGGAACGGGTCGAGGTAGGTGTCGCCCAGCGCGTACCGCACATGGGTGTGGTAGATCCCGCCGAACCTCGCGGCCTCCTTCGCCAGGGCGACCAGTTCGTCGGTGTCCGCGTGGCTGCCCGGCGGATAGTCCAGGCCGGTGGACAGACCCAGCGCGCCGTCGCGCATCGCGTCCCGGACGATCCCGCGCATCCGGTCCAGCGCGACCCCGTCGGCCGGCGCGTCCGACCAGCCGAGCGCGCTGATCCTGGGCGAGGTGTTGCCCACGAAGACCCCGACGTTGACCGAGGCGCCGCCGTCATAGCGGGCCAGCAGGTCGGCCACGGACCGCCAGGAGTAGTCGATCTCCGGGTGGCCGGCGATGCCGGCGTTCATCCGGACGAACCGCAGCAGGTCGGCCGGGTCGTCGAACGGCGCGTAGGACAGGCCGTCCACACCCAGGATCTCGGTGGTCACCCCTTGCCTGACCTTCATCTCCAGCGTCGGATCGACCATCAGCACCAGATCCGAGTGCGAGTGCGCGTCGATGAAGCCCGGCGCGACGACAAGGCCGCGGGCGTCGATCCGGCGATCGGCGGGCACCTGGGACACATCGCCGCGCAGCACGAACACCCGGTCGCCGCGGACCCCGACGGCGGCGTGGAACCCGGGGTTTCCCGACCCGTCGACAACCAGCCCGGAGTGGATGATCAGCTGGTACGGCTCGCTCATCGGGTGCCCCCTCGGTCGAGCTCGGGTTTGAACGGGTGCTTGACGATCTCCTCGACCCGCAGCCGAGGCCCGAGCCCGGGCGCGTCCGTGACCACCCACTCGCCGTTCTCCACCCGCGGCGGATCCTCGGTATACCGCTCCCAGTACCGCGTCTGGGCCGGTGTGATCATCGACTCGGAGATCAGCAGATTCGGCAGGGTGGCCGCGAGCTGCCAGGTCGCCGCGCTCTGCAACGGCCCGAACGGGTTGTGGAACGCGATCGACAGCCCGTGCACCTCCGCGCAGGTGGCGATCTTGCGAGCCGCCGTGATCCCGCCGCAGATCCCGACATCCGGCTGGACCACCGCCACCGCGTGCGCGCCGATGAACGGGGCCGAGCCGAAGTGGTTGCCCCACCGCTCGCCGGCCGCGATCGGCGTGGTCGAACGGCGGCTCACCTCGAGCATCCAGTCCACCCGATCCGCCGGCACCGGCTCCTCGATGAAGGTCAGGTCGTAGGGCGCGAGCGCTTCACAGAGCCGGATCGCGTTGGCCACGTTCAACCGGCCGTGGCAGTCGAGCATCAGCTGGATGTCCGGGCCGACTTCCTCCCTGGCCGCCGCGAAATACTCAGCGATCACCTTGAACGTCCGGGTGGGCAGCAACTCGGTCTCGGTCTGCCGGGCCGGGATCAGCGCGGGCCGATCGTGCTTGACGCTGGTCACCTGCTCGTAGAAGCCGGGCAGCGTGGTCTTCACCGCCGTGAAGCCCCGGTCCACCCGGTCCCGGATCTCGGCCGCCATCGCCTCCGGCGAGCCCCCGGCCTTCGCGTGCGTGTAGACCGGCACCCGATCCCGGAATTTGCCCCCCAGTAACCGGTGAACCGGGACGCCCAGCGCCCGGCCGTTGAGGTCCCAGAGCGCCTGGTCGATCGCGCTGATGCCGATGGTGAGCAGGGTGCCGCCGAGGAACGCGTCCCGGTACATGCGCTCGGCGTGCTGCTCGATCCGGGTCGGATCACGCCCGACCAGGTATTCGGACAGCTCCTCGATCAGGGCGGAGACCGACCGCGTTCGCCGGCGCATCGCCACCTCGGCCTCCCCCACCACCCCTTCATCGGTCTCGATCCGGATGTAGATGGCGTTGTAGAACCCGAAATCGGCGATCCACTGACGGACCCCGGTGACTCGCATGGCACCTCCCACAGCTCAGCTCACCGCCACAATGTAACTCAGGTTAGGCCCTAGGTCATACCTCCTGTGTCCTGGGTACACCGGAACGCGCTACGCTGTCCCCGCAGGTGCCCGACTTGGCCGGTCGGCCAGTTCGGCAGCGATTCTGGGAGGGTGACCGGCGTGACCATCGGGGAGTCAGCACCAGAGGGGCAGTGGCGGCACACCCGGGTGCCGCTCGGGAAGCAGATCGCCGACCAGATCCGGGACCTCATCAAGACCGGAGGGCTGACCGACGGCGACCCCCTGCCGTCGGAGTCCGACCTGGCCAACCGGTATGGCGTGAGCCAGCGGGTGGTCCGCGACGCCCTTCGCACGCTGACCAACCAGGGCGTCGTGGAGACTCGCCAGGGCAAGCGGGCCACGGTCAGCGGGCTGCGCCCGGTCGCCGTGGAGGACTACTTCCGGCTCGCCGTGGACGCCCACGAGGAAGCCATCGACGAGCTCCTCGAACTGCGGCTGGCCATCGAGACCAAGGCCGCCGGGCTGGCCGCCACCCGGGCGACGGCCGAGGAGATCGCCGAGCTCCGCACGGTCATGGCCCAGCTCAACGACGCCGAGGATGATCTGACCCGCCGGGTCGAGCTGGACATGGCGTTCCACGGCACGATCGCCCGCGCCTCGCGAAACAGGTTCTTCCAGTCGATCCTGGACGCGCTCGCCGAAGCGCTCACCGCCGAGCGGCACCGCGGCGGCCAGCTCACCGAGGCGGCCGGGCTGACCCACGCCGAGACCAACACCCAGCACCAGGCGCTGTTGCTGGCCCTGGAAGCGCGGGACGCCCAGCTCGCCGAGCAGTGCATGCGGGCGATACTGGAGCGCGCCCGGCACTACTTCCGGGACCTGGACAGCACACCGCCGGGTGCTTAACCTCGATCCTGAACTCTGTCCTAAGACAGACTTTGGGGGTTGCGGTGTCAGGTTCGGGCGAGTGGTGGACCGCGCGCGGCGATGGCCGCAACCTCGGGCGTACGGACCTTCCCGGCGGATACCGTCACGCGCCGGTGGAGGTCTGGCATCTC
Organism: Acrocarpospora pleiomorpha; assembly: GCF_009687885.1. GTDB lineage: Bacteria > Actinomycetota > Actinomycetes > Streptosporangiales > Streptosporangiaceae > Acrocarpospora > Acrocarpospora pleiomorpha. The sequence continues at coordinate 161,928 of NZ_BLAF01000015.1, read as the reverse complement.
GACACCGGCGGGGATGTGCGGTTCGCCCGTACCGCAAAGGTCCGGGGCGTCGAAGCCTTGCTGGTTCAGGCAGGCAGCACGCTCGCCGCGACCGGCTGGGACGGCACGCCGATCTGGCGCGCGGACACGCTCGGCGTCACGCGGGTGCTGCACGCCGGGCGGTTCGGCGCGCCCGAATCGTGGCAGGCGCTGATCACCACGGACGAGCGCACCGTGGCCCTGGTCGACCTGGACACCGGCACGCTGCTGTGGACCTGGAGCACTGAGGCGCGGGCCAACCTCGCCGGACCCGGCTCGTCCAAGGTGTTCGGCTCCCCCGGCGCGCTGCGCTGGGTGTGTTTCCCGACCTACTCGACCCGGGGCCGGTGCGTCGACTTCTCCGATCCGGGCCGGCCGTCCGTGGTGTGGGACGTGGACTACGGGGACGCGTACGACGCCGGGTTCGGGCCCACCGTGGTCGTCGCGGACGTGACCGGGCGCGGCCGGGCCGAGGTGCTGGTGTCCAGCCGATGCGGTACCGGTTATGCCAGTGCTGACACCGAGGCGCTGGTGCTCGGGCGCGAGGATGGCCGGCTCTACCAGGCGGTGATCGACGCCGGGACTGGTGACGTGCGGCTCGTCACGCGCTATCGGCCCGATCCCGGCGACTACCCGTGCGCCCGGCCGTACGGGCTCCTGCAAGCCGTGGGCCCACGACTCGGCGCCGTGCTGGTGAGCTGCCAGGTCGAGGAGTACCTGGCGGTGACCGGGCACTCCGGCGCGGGACTCCATCGCGCCTGGGGGCACTTCGTGGAGAAGGACTGGCCCGAGGACCATCGTGAGCTGCGCCCGCAGATCACCTCGGTCGCGGACGTGCGCGGGACGGGACGCCCCGATCTCGTCGTCGGCCTCTGGCAGGAGGGCCAGTGGCGCACGCTCATACTCGACCTCCTTGCCGGGCCGTCCGGCGGTGACCTGGCGGCTGGGGCACTGGCCGCGTTGCCGGGACGGTACTTCTGGGGATGCCATGACCTCGATGGCGATGGGCGTCCCGAACTCGTGGTGAGCCGCGAGCCCGCGCGCCGCCCAGCCGGGCGTACCGTGCTGGAGATCGTGGACGGCGTGACCCTGGAAACGCTGGCCACGCTGGCCGATGCCGCGCTGCTCACCTCGAGCGACTCGGCGCTCCCCGAACACGTCAACTTCCACGCGGAGCGGCGAAGCGCGATCGAGGTGCTGAACTGCTCGGGTGCGCCCGGACTGCTGGTCCGCCGCGACGATGGCGTTCATGTGTGGAACGGGCGGACGACGCGTCGGCTGGCCGGGCCGGAGTACGTCAGGGCCGACTGGTACGGCGGAGAGCTCATCCTGTCCACTGCGGACGGCCGGGTGAGCCGGTGCGGTCCGGACCTGTCCCCGGTCGGCGACCCCGTCCCGGCCTCCGGCCGGTTCTGCCAGCCTTTGGTGTGGACGCGGGACCACGGCCCCGAGATCGTCACCGACCTGGCCGGCGGGCAGGTCATCGGCGGGACACCCGGGCCCGCAGGATTGGACCGCGAGTGGCGGGTGCCAGGCGAGTTGCCGGCGCTGCACCGCGACGCCAGAGGTACGCACCGACTTGTCGTGTCCACTATGGACGGTGGCCGACCAGCGGCGATGGTGCACCGCGAACCGGGCAGCCCGGACGCCACGGCGATCACGATCACGCTGGCCGCGCCGCCGGCTCTGGCGCTCGTCCCGTTCGGCCTGACCTTCCGGCTGCTCGCCAACCAGCACACCGGCGTGCACACCGCCGCGCTGACCCTGTACGACGCCGTCGGCGCCCCCCTGTGGACCGACGCCCGGCACGGCGGACATCCGGCCCGGCCCGGCGTGCTGCCGCTGGGCGGGGACACCTGGCTGATCGCGGCCGACGACCACGGCCGCCTGCGCCTGTATGACGAAACCGGAAAAGTCCGCGCGGAAAACGACTGGACCGCCGCGTACACCACCCCGATCGCGGTGCCGGCGGCCGACGGCGGCACCGCCGCGCTGCTGCGCGCGGACGGAATCCACGGCCTGGAACTGATCGACCTCGACGGCGAAACGGTGTGGCGGGTCAACACCGAACTGTGGCGCTACTTCCCGGGCCGCTCCGCGCTGGCCCGCGCACCGGAGCCGGGACGATGGCTGCTCGGAACGGTGTCGCGCGACGGCCGATTCGCGGCGCTCGACGCGGCCACCGGAGAGGTGCGCTGGCAGCTCGACACCGGACCGGCCATCCCGGAGCGCGCGGTCGCCGCTGGTGACCTGGACGGCGACGGGCGCGACGAGTTCCTGGTCGGCACCCGGACCGGCCGGCTGCTGTGCCTGCGCGACGGCGAAATCATCTGGGAACACCAGTTTCCCGCCGCGGTCACCAACCCGGTGCCGGCCGATGTGAACGGCGACGACCGGGTGGAGATACTCGTGGCCACCGCGGACGGAAAGCTCCGGCTCCTCGGCACCAAAGAGTGACGGCCCTCGCGTCTGCCGACGCGAGGGCCGTTGATCCTCCGGGGAATGGGGTCGAGCCGACCCCGAGGATCGGAGGGTGGCTAGCGGAGACCGTTGTAGATGGCGCTGATCAGCTCACCGTTGCTGGTGTCGCCGCTGGTCTCCCAGAAGAAGGCGCCCGCCAGGCCCTGGTTCTTGGCGTAGGTCATCTTTCCGGTGATCGTGCTGGGGGTGTCGTATCCCCACCACTGGCCGTTGCAGAACCCGTACGCGGTGCCGGCGACCGTGCCGTTGGCCGGGCACTTGGTCTTGAGGACCTTGTAGTCCTCGATGCCCGCCTCGTACGTGCCCGGCGCGGCGCCCGTGGCCGAACCACCCGGCGCGCTCTGGGTCACCCCGGTCCAGCCCCGGCCGTAGAAGCCGATGCCGAGCAGCAGCTTGCTGGACGGGATGCCCTTGGACTTGAGCTTCTGGATGGCCGCGTCGGAGTAGAAACCGGCCTGCGGGATGCCGGTGTAGGACGTCAGCGGCGAGTGCGGGGCGGTCGGGCCCTGCGGGGCGAAGGCTCCGAAGAAGTCGTAGGTCATCGGCATGTAGAAGTCCACGTACTGCGCCGCGCCCGCGTAGTCCGCCGCGTCGATCTTGCCGCCGTTGGTGCCGTCGGCGGTGATCGCCGCCGTCACCAGGCTGTTCGCGCCGAACCGGTTGCGCACCGCCTGCATCAAGTTCTTGAAGGAGGCGAAGCCGGTGCTGTCACAGGTCAGGCCACAAGCGTTCGGGTACTCCCAGTCGATGTCGATGCCGTCGAACACGTCCGCCCAGCGCGGGTCCTCGACCACGTTGTAGCAGGAGTTCGCGAACGCGGTCGGGTTGGCGGCGGCCTGGGTGAAGCCGCCGGAGTAGGTCCAGCCGCCGAAGGAGAAGATCACCTTCAGGCCGGGGTGCATGGCCTTCAGCCGCCGCAGCTGGCCGAAGTTGCCGCGCAGCGCGCCGGTGTCCCAGGTGTCGGCCACGCCGTTCACCGAGTCCGCCGCCGAGTAGAACTTGTCGTAGTCGGAGTAGGTGTCGGAGAGCGAGCACTGGCCGCCGGAGACGTTGCCGAAGGCGTACAGGATGTGGGTGAGCTTGGCGGCGGAGCCGCTGGTCTCCAGGTTCTTCACGTGGTAGTTGCGCCCGTAGACGCCCCAGTTGGTGAAGTAGCCGATGACCTTACTTCCGGGCGGCGTGGTCGGCGTGGGACTCGGGCTGGGGCTGGGGCTCGCGGTCGGGCTGGGGCTCGCGGTCGGGCTCGGCGACGGCGAGGGGGACGGGTTCGTGCCGCCGGTGCAGGCCGCTCCGTTGAGGGTGCAGTTCTGTACGGCAGCCAGCCCGCCGGGCGCCCCGATAAAGCCGAACGCGGCCTGCCCGCCCGCCGGAACCGCCCCGTTCCACCCCTTGTTCACGAAGGTGTAGTGGTTGCCGCTCTTCGTCATGTCGGCGTCCCAGGCCGAGCTGATGGCGGTTCCCGCCGGGACGTCGAACTCGACGCGCCAGCTGGCCAGCGCGGAGTCGCCCGCCCGGACCGTCACCTTCGCCTCGAAGCCGGAGCCCCAGTCTGAGGTGACGGCATAGGTGGCGGTAGCCGGAGTTGCAGCGATAGCCGTCCCGACCCCCAACGGCACCAACAGCGCCGCCGCGGCGATCAAGGACCCGAATGTCATTCGACGCAAGGGTTGCTCCAGGTCAGATAGGGCCAATACGGCGTACTAATAGGAAAGTTTCCTATGAGTTACCTGGGGAGCGTATGGTCCATCATGGGGCAGGGTCAATGGGGCGACATTGGGATTAATGTGCGCTTAACCCTGGGCTAAGGAGCGGCCCTCCTTCGCGCTTAACCCCCGGTGTGCGGCCCGGCCGGGGGTTGACGCGGGGTCAGTTGAAGATCACCTTGAGTTCGATCATGCGGGGCGTGCCGGTGGACGGGTTCGGCGGCGTGTAGCTGACGCTGATGGAGCAGCCGGCGGCGGTGACGCCCGCGGGGCGGACGGTGGCCACGACGTCGACGTCCTCGCGGAGGGCCTTGGCGACGGGCATGAGGGTGCGGCGCAGGAAGTCCTCGTCGAACTGGTTCAGGCCGAGCTGCTGCTCGCGGGTCAGGGCGAAGTACTGCTTGATCGTGCCGCGCGGGTCCTTCTCCAGCTCGTCGGCCGCCTGGGCGGCCAGCTGCGGGTCGTCCTGGACAACGGCCAGCACATAGTTGACGGACCGCTGGCTCAGCGGACGGGCGGTCGGCTTCTCGATCGTCTTCTCGGTCATGTTGGTCCCCTCGTGGTGAAACCGGCTCTTCCGGCCGGATGAGGAGAACCTACGATCGGCGGATAGCCGGGCGTTAGACCGTTCCAATGCCGATTCGCGTCCGAATCACGCCGCGAGGATGTCGATGACGTAGGTGACGGCTTTGCCCTGGGGGATGATCACGCCACCGGTCGTGGTGGTGAAGCCCGGTTGGGGTGGGGCGACCAGGAGGACGCGGCTGCCGGTGGGGATGCCGGTGAGGCCTTTCACCCAGCCGGGCGGGACGGAGTTCTCGGCGAGGAGAAAGCCGTTGGGACCGCCTCGGGCGTACGAGGCGTCGGTGGGCGTCTTGGCGGCCCAGGGGGTGGTGACATATTGCACGACGATCGTGGAACCGGGGTGGATCGGAGGGCCGGAGCCCTGGTGGAGGGTGTGGATGGTGAGGGATTTCGGTGGATTTTTCGGGAAATTGCTGGGGAAAGGGGGGAAGCCGCTGATCTTGGGGAGATTGGGGGGTGTGGTGGGGGTCGTCGGGGCGCCGACGTTGGCGGTGGGGGCGTACGAGCCGATGATGTCGAAGACGATGACCAGCGTTTCGGACGGGGAGACTCCGGAGGGCGCCATGCCCGCGGGGCCGAAACCGTGGGAGGCAGGGCTGATCAGGACGACTCGGCTGCCCACGCGGCGGCCTGCCAGGGCGGCGGTCCAGGTGTGGGAGACATGCTGGCCGTCGAGGGAGACGGTGGTGGGCTGTTTGAGGTCGAAGGTGCTCAGGTAGGGTTTGCCGGTTTTCCAGAGGCGAATGTCGGCGTGGGTGATGACGGCTTGGCCTTTCTGGACGATCGGGCCGCGGCCTTGGGCGATGACTTGAATGGTCGGTCGCGTGGGGGGTGGGCCGGATGGCAGAACGATCGTGGGCCGAGTCCCGAAGGCACCGGTGACCAAGGGAGTTGTCCTGGTCGTCCCGCAGCCGGGCAGGAGCGAAATCAGCAGGGCGAGGGACAAAAACCGGCGCACGTGTCGATTTTCCGAATTGTGCGCCGGTCGATGTTCTTGCCACGGGCGGGCTTGGCAGAAGTGTTGCCCGCCAATATTGCTCCCATGAAGGGAACGACGCGGCGCATGCGCCACGAGAAGAAATATCAGCGCGTCACCGGGTGACGCGGGTTGAAAGCCGCTCAACAGAATGAGCAGGTCGCCGAGCCGCTCGCCGTTATCCGGCGCCGTTAACGCTGGTGATGGTTCTCACCGACCCGGCGCCAAAGAGGCCAGGCGTGTTCGAAGGTTGGCCCCGATGGTTCGCGATCTATATGTTCACCCGTCCTGGGCTGCGAGAGCGCTCGTTCACCCGTCCTGGGCTGCGAGAACGCTCGTTCGCCCGGCACGCGAAAGCTGCCGGCCGCACACGGGCCATGTTCGCGCAGGTCAGGAGGTCCGTTATCAGATGCGTTGAGCTCATTTCAACCCGTCTCCGCAGGTCGGAAGGCTGCGGCCGCGAGGTCGGGCCCGTTGACCTGCATGCGGAATCTTGCAAATCTTCACCGGAGGCCTTCGTTGTCAGCAGATCGGCCCTGCTCAACGGCCATACCGCCAGAGGATGAAAAGGGTTCATTGACCGCGTGCTGAATAGCCAACGTTAGGCGTGTTTGAAGGGTCGCTAGTCGCGGGGTTTCAGGGTGGTGGGAATGGAGTCGATGATGGTGGTGTCCTGGGTTTTCTCCTGGGCGTCGGTGGGGCAGGTGGCCTCGCGGCCGGGTGCGTCGACGCAGGGGAGCAGGACCGGCTGGGCCGGGCCGGCTGGGGTGCCGTTGAGGACGGCGGCGTGGCCGATGGTGAGGTCGGCGGCGTTGGTGCCCAGGACGGTGACGTGGATGGCGTTGATGTAGCCGCTCGCCGCGATCGGGTTGTGCTGGTAGGTGGAACGACCGGGGGCGAGCGTGCCGGTGCCGTTCGTGTTGGTGGTGACCTGCTCGTTGGTGGTGACCAGGGCGAGCGGCGGGCCGAACGGGGTGGGGACCTCCACGCCAAAGTTGGCGGGCCACTTGGCCGGGATGTCGATGAATTTCTTGCCGAAGCTGGCGATGTACCCATGCGCGAAGTTTCCGGCGAACTCGATGGGTTTGCCGGGGACCGAACGCGCGGACACGGCGATGCCCTCGGCGTGTACCCGCAGCGGTGAGGAGTCGCGGAGCTCGCTCCAGGACGGGGACGTGCCGGGACGGAACGGGTTGACCTTGTTGATCAGGCCGCCGCGGGTGTTGGCGGCCCCGCTGAAGAAGCTGAAGCCGGGGATGCCGGGCAGGCCGACGTCGACCATCGCGCCGCCCGCCTCCGCATAGGCGGCGCACTTCGTGGCCACGTCGTCGCCGCTGATCTCGGTGGACGGGAGCGCGTCGCCGATGGCCTTGGCATAGAAGCCGGACGCCTGGCCGAAGGAGATGCCCGAGGTGAACCGGTTCGGGTCCGGGATCTTCAGGTCGACCAGGGCCTTGCCGCCCGCGGTCTTCCCGGCCTGCCCGAACTCGGGGTAGTGCGCCTGGAACAGGGTGGTGTTGACGGCGCCGCCCAGGCCCTTCAGCCGGGCGATCCAGGCGTCGGACTGCACGCAGCCGGGCAGGGCCATGACCGTGCCCCAGTTGGAGACGTCCTTCGGGTCTCCGCGCATCACTTCGGGCAGGCCGTCAACACCGTCGACGCCGTCCGCCCCAGCACCCGGCACCACACTGATCATTCCGGCGGCGAGGACCGCGGCCAGAGCGGCCGCACGCCGGAAGTAGATGTGACCTCGCATGAGGTAGCACTCCTCTTATGTGGGAAGAAATTCCGGAATTTCGTATCTCGACGCCATTACCGCCGAGACACTTCCAATCCAGACATCGCCACGAAAGAGTGCAGTCGAACCCTAATGCACGTTAATAAATCCCAAGGCCATTCATTTCGCCCATTTAATTAGATGTCGGAAATTTCCGATTTGTGGAGGAGCCAGACGGCGCCCAAGGGGGGTACCCGGAGGTGGGTGGAGCAGGGCAAACCGTGATGAGGGACGTCGGTGGCGATGATCTCACCGAGGTTGCCGATGCCGCTGCCGGCGTATTCGTACGCGTCGGTGTTGAGCACCTCCTCCCAGCGCCCTTCCCGCGGCAGCCCGAGGTGGTAATCCTCGTGCGGCCCGCCGGAGAAGTTGGTCACACAGGCCAGAACCGAGCCGTCGGAGCCGTACCTGAGGAAGGAGAAGACGTTCCCCGGCGCGTCGTCGGCGTCGATCCAGCGGAATCCGTCGGGGGTGAAATCCTGCGAGAAGAGGGCGGGCGTCGACGCGTACACCCCGTTCATGTCCTTGACCAGGCGTTGCACGCCCTGATGGAAGTCGAAATCCAGGACCCACCAGTCGAGCCCCTTCGACTCCGACCATTCCGAGCCCTGGCCGAACTCGCCGCCCATGAACAGCAGCTGCTTGCCCGGATGCGCCCACATGAACGCGTAGAGCGCGCGCAGGTTCGCGAAGCGCTGCCATTCGTCGCCGGGCATTTTGGCCAGCAGCGAACCCTTCAGATGCACCACCTCGTCGTGCGAGAGCGGCAGCACGAAATTCTCCGAGTAGGCGTACATCAAGGAGAACGTCAGCTGGTGATGGTGATACTGCCGGAACACCGGCTCGTGCTTCATGTACGCGAGGGCGTCGTGCATCCACCCCATGTTCCATTTGAAGCCGAACCCGAGCCCGCCCAGGTGCACCGGCCGCGACACCCCGGGCCAGGCGGTGGACTCCTCCGCGATCGTCACGATCCCGGGGGCCTCCCGGTAGGCGAGCGTGTTCATCTCCTTGAGGAACTCGATCGCGTCCAGGTTCTCCCTGCCGCCGTAGATGTTGGGCGTCCACTCGCCGTCCCGGCGCGAGTAGTCCAGGTAGAGCATCGAGGCCACCGCGTCCACCCGCAGCCCGTCGACATGGAACTCGCGCAGCCAGTAGACCGCGTTGGCGACCAGGAAGTTGCGCACCTCGCGACGGCCGAAGTCGAAGACGTAGGTGCCCCAGTCGGGGTGCTCGCCGCGTTCGGGGTCGGCGTGCTCGTAGAGCGGGGTGCCGTCGAAGCGGGCCAGCGCCCAGTCGTCCATCGGGAAGTGCGCGGGCACCCAGTCGACGATCACGCCGATCCCGGCCTGGTGCAGGGTGTCGACGAGGAACCGGAAGTCGTCAGGGCCGCCGAACCTGGACGTCGGCGCGTAGTAGGAGGTCACCTGGTAGCCCCAGGAGCCGCCGAACGGGTGCTCGGCGACGGGCAGGAACTCGACGTGGGTGAACCCCATGTCCACGACGTACGCGGTGAGTTGTTCGGCCAGTTCCCGATAGGAGAGCCCCGGCCGCCACGACCCGAGATGCACCTCGTAGGTGCTCATCGGCGCGGCCAGCGCGTCCCGCGCCGAACGATCGGCCAGCCACTCCTCGTCGTTCCAGACATATTCAGATTTGTCGACCACGGAGGCGGTCTGCGGGGGGACCTCGGTGCGCCGCGCCATCGGGTCGGCCTTGCTCCGCCACACCCCGTCCACGCCGAGGATCTCGAACTTGTACCGCGAGCCCGCCTCGACTCCCGGGATGAACAGCTCCCAGACTCCCGACCGGCCCAGCGACCGCATCGGGTGGCCTCCGCCGTTCCAGTGGTTGAACTCGCCGATGACCCGCAGGCCCAGCGCGTTGGGGGCCCAGACCGCGAAAGCCGTACCCACCTCGCCGTCGTGGTCGAGCACCCGCGCCCCGAGCACCTCCCAGAGCCGCTCGTGCCGCCCCTCCCCGATCAGGTGCAGGTCCACTTCCCCCAGCGTGGGCCAATGCCGGTACGGATCCCCCGCCTCGTACGGCTCCTCGCCCGAATACCCCACCCTGATCCGGTACGCCGGAATCTTATCCAGCCCCGGCAAAACCACCTCGAACACCCCGAACGCCACATGCCGCAGCGCATACGCGACCCCGTCGACCAGCGCCTCGACCTTCTCCGCGAACGGCCGCAACACCCGAATGACGACCCCGTCCGCCGTCAGATGCCCGCCCAGGATCGCATGCGGATCATGGTGCGCCCCTCCGGCCAGCCGGTCCAAGTCCCTACGCGTCTGGTCGTCCACGCTGCCTCACTCCTCGCCTTACCCGCCGCCGCTTCCCTACCCTGCCCCAGAACCTCTCCCACACCCACCCCCCGCGCCCGAAAGATTCTTTTCACCACACCGGAACGCCTACGTGAACCCGGCTACAGTGGCCGACATTTGACCATTCAGGAGGACATGTCCGTGACCAAATACCGTTACGCGGTCCTCGGCCTGCTCCTCGCCGGTGGCTACTTCGCGCTGAAGGTCACGATCTTGGCCCGCGACTACGTCACCTGGCACGAGACCCCCGCGTGGACAATTGACGTAGACCCCCTCGACTCGGCTCTCGTCAGCTTCAGCTGGGACGCTGGGGCGGGCCTGCTGATCGTCTGGGCGCTCTGGCAGGTCGCGCGTGGCCCGGCCAAGACCGTGCCGAAGCTTTCCACGCCGTTCCTCAGCGGAGGCGCCGACGGCCTGCGCCGCGCGCTCTACTGGCTGGCCGGGATACAGCTGGCGTTCATCATCGTGAATGACACGCCACTGTCGATCATCGGCTTCATATTAGAGATCATCGTGACCGCGGTCGTCGTGGTCCTCTTCCACCGCGTGCTCACGCGCACATCCGCGGTGCTCCGCTGGATCGCGACGATCTTCGGGACGATCGGAGTCGTGAGCAAGGCCACGTTGTTCCTGTCGTTCTGGTTCAGCAGCCTCTCGCTGGTAGAGCTCGCGATGCTCGGGGACGCCGCCTACCTCGGGCCCGCGGTCTGGCTGATCATGATCTTGATCGCCCAGCACAGGGACGGCCGCTGGACCGGGAGCGCGCTGTGGCCCGGCTGGTTGTCGCTGGTCGCGGCCAATCTCCAGCCGCTGGTGCTGTTCGGTCCTGACGTCCTCTACCAGCAGGTGATCGCGTCGGGTCTGGCCGTCCAACTGCTGGGCGTGCTGTCCGACACGAATGTTTTCGCTCCGCTCTGGGCCGTACGGTCGGCGCATCAGTTAGCCGACGGGGCGGTAACGGGAGCGGAGGCGTACCAAGGGGGACCTGACGGCGTCGACGTAGTCGACGGACAGGACGGTGGCGAGGAAGAGGGTGTGGTCGCCGGCGGGGACGACGCGGGTGGTCTCGGCTTCGAGGGCGGCGACGCCGTCGTCGATGAGGAGCGCCTCGGAGACGGGGCCCCGGTGGTGCGGGGTGCCGGCGAGGAGTAGGCGGGCGCCGGGGCGGCCGGGGGTGGCGAAGCGGGAGGCGATGGCCTGCTGGCCGTCGGCGAGCAGGCTGGCCGCCCAGCGGTCCTGGCGGAGCAGGAGTTCGGCCAGGTAGCTGGAGGAGGTCAGGCTGACCAGGATCAAGGGGGGTTCGGCGGAGACCGAGAGCAGGGTGCTGACCGTGTTGCCGACGTCGTCGCGGCCGTCCCGGACCGTGACCACGGCCACTCCCCCGGCCAGCTGCGCCATCGCCTCGGTGAACTCGCTCACCGGAAAACCCTAGCCCCACGTGGGGGCCAGGGTTCCAGGTGGCTAGACAGCCGCAGACCTAGCGACTCACCGTTGCGGCTGTCCAGATCACAACTTTCCAATTGCTACAGCAGACCGTTCGCGGTCAGCCAGTCCTTGGCGACCACGGGCGGGTCGTCCTTGTCGACGGCGATCTTCTTCATCATGTCGAGCAGGCCCTGCGTGGTGAGCTTGGCCGAGATCGCGTCCAGGGTGGACTTCACGGTGTCGTCCACGCCGGCCTTGAAGACGAGCGGGGTGACGTTCTCGGCCGCGAACGCGCTCTTGTTGTCCTCGAGGGAGACCAGGTCGTTGAGGATGATCTTGGGGTCGGTGGTGAAGACGTTGCCGACCTGGATGGTGCCGCTCTTGATGGCGTCGGCGGTGGTGGCGCCGGTCGGCTTCCACTCCTTGAACTCCAGGCCGTAGACGGTCTTGAAGTTCGCCTCCTGGCGGTCCTTGAACTCCGGCGGGCCACCCACGATGTAGTCCTTGGAGACCTTGGCCAGGTCCTCGATCGTCTTCAGGTTGTCCTTGGTGGCGATCTCCTTGCTGACCGTCAGCGAGTTGTTGTCCTGCGCCGCCGACGGGGCGAGGACCTGCAGCTCGGGCGGGAGGGCGGTGCCCAGGGCGGTCACCACGTCCGTGGTGCTCTTGGCGGTGGCGCTGGAGTCAACGAAGGCCAGCAGGGAGCCGATGTACTCCGGCAGGATGGTCAGGCCGCCGCTCTTGATCTGGTCGTAGACGATCTCGCGGCTGCCGATGTTGGGCTTCTCCGTGACCGTCACGCCCTTGGCCTGCAGGGCCTGGGCGTAGATCGAGGCGAGCAGCACGCTCTCCGGGAAGTCGAAGGAGCCGACGGTGACGCTGGCGGCGGTTCCCCCCGAACTGGCCGGTGCGGCGGCGGAGGGAGTGGCCTGACTGAGCGGATCGGATCCGCCCCCGCACGCGGACAGAGTCAACACCGCGGCAACCGCGGTGAGTATGAGGCGTTTCATCGGAAAATATCCCTTCAAATTCGGGGGGTATAGGTGAGATTAGCGGACCTGGCGCACCCCCGGCGAGACGACCACCCGGTTGAGCAGCGCGAAGCCGAACTGCACGGCCAGCGCCAGCAGCACGACCAGCACCGCTCCGCCGAAGACACTGGGATAGTCCTTGGTGGCCAGACCGTCGATGATGTAGCGGCCCAGACCGCCAAGCCCGACGTACGCGGCGACGGTGGCCGTGGCCACCACCTGGATCGCGGCCAGCCGCAGCCCCAGCAGGATCAGCGGCAGCGCGACCGGGACCAGCGCGCTGAACAGCACCTGCCGCCCGCGCAGCCCCATGCCGTAGGCGGCGTCGCGCAGATCCGCGTCCGCGTTCCTGATGCCCTCGTAGGTGTTGACCAGGATCGGCGGGACCGCCAGCGCGATCAGCGGGATCAGCACCGGCCAGATCGTGCCCACCCCGATCAGCAGCACGACCAGCACCAGCAGGCCCAGCGTCGGCAGCGCCCTGGCGGCGTTGGCCGACAGCACCACGAGCACGGCGCCGCGCCCGGTGTGGCCGACCCACAGCCCGAGCGGCAGCGCGATGAGCGCGGCGATCGCGAACGCGAGCAGGGAGAACTCGACGTGCTGGAGCAGCCGGGTGGGAATGCCGTCGGGACCCGACCAGTTGGCCGGCTCCCCGAAGAAGTCGATCAGCCAGTTCACGCCGACCTCCTGGCCCGCGACCACGGCGTCAGCAGCCGTTGCAGCGCTATCAGCACCAGGTCGGCGGCGACGGCCAGCAGGACGATCAGGGCGATGCCCACGATGATCGGCGTGGAGAACTGCCGCTGCCAGCCGTCGGTGAAGAGCGCGCCCAGGCCGCCCTGACCGATCAGCGCGCCCACGCTGACCAGGCTGATGCTGGCCACGGTGGCCACCCGCGTGCCGGCCAGCACCACCGGCGTGGCGATCGGCAGCTCGACCAGGACCAGCCGCCGCAGCGGCCGGAAGCCCATCGCCGTGGCCGACTGCCGCACGTGATCGGGGACCGAGGTCATCCCGTCCACCACGGACGGGATCAGCACGGCCAGCGAGAACAGCGTCAGCGGGATGATCACGGTGGTCTGGGTGAGCCCGGTCACCGACAGCAGGATGGAGAACAGAGCGAGCGAGGGCATGGCGTACACGATGTTCATCAGGGCGGTGGTGGGCTGGTAGAGCAGCCGCCAGCGGGCGCAGGCCAGGCCGAGCGGAATCGCCAGGATCAGCCCGAAGACGACCGGTACGAAGGCCATGACAATGTGGTTCTCCAGCAGGGTCCTGATCGCGAGCGGGCTGCCGTTGTCCCAGTTCCTGGCGATCCAATCCCACCGGATGAGCGGCTCATCCACGGGCCACTCCCGACACGGCGGCATCCAGCGCCTCCCTGGCGACCACGCCGAGCACCTTGCCGTCGCCGTCCACGGCCACCGCCACGCCGTTCACCGACAGCAGCGCCGCGTCCAGCGCGGCCCGCAGCGAGTCCGTCGCCGGATTGAAGCTCCCGTACGGCCGCATCTCCCCGTCGGACTCCCATCCCACCGGCTTGCCGTCGTTGACCACGAGAGTGTCAGGCGGCGGGCTCAGCGGCACGTCCGCGGCCGGGACGAACGACAGGCGGCGGATGCCGCGGTCGCGGCCGAGGAACTCGCGCACGAAGTCGTCGGCGGGCTTGCTCAGCAGCGTGGCCGGATCGCTGATCTGGGCCAGATGTCCGCCGACCCGGAAGACCGCGACCGTGTCTCCCAGCTTGACCGCCTCGTCGATGTCGTGGGTGACGAACACGATGGTCTTGTGCAATTCGGACTGCAGCCGCAGCAGCTCCTCCTGCAGGCTCGTCCGGACGATCGGGTCGACCGCGCTGAACGGCTCGTCCATGAGCAGCACCGGCGGATCGGCGGCCAGCGCCCGGGCCACGCCGACCCGCTGCTGCTGCCCGCCGGACAGCTGGAACGGATACCGCTTGGCCAGCTTCGGGTCCAGGCCCACCCGTTCGAGCAGGTCCATAGCCCGCGCCCGGGCCTTCTTCCGGTCCCAGCCCAGCAGGTACGGCACGGTGGCGATGTTGTCCACGATCGTGCGGTGCGGGAAGAGCCCGGCCTGCTGGATGACGTAGCCGATGCCGCGGCGGAGGGTGGCCGGTTCGATGGCCTTGACGTCCTGGCCGTCCAGCGTGATCCGGCCCGTGGTGGCGTCGATCATTCGATTGATCATGCGCAGCGAGGTGGTCTTGCCACAGCCGGAAGGCCCCACGAAGACGGTGATCGTCCCGCTCGCCGCCTCCAGGCTGAGGTTGTCCACAGCCACGGTCCCGTCCGCGTAGCGCTTGGTGACGCCGTCAAATTTGATCACTCGTGACCCTCGCTATGGCCGCGCCTCCGGCACGGCGGGCTGTGCATAGAGCCGATCCTCCAGATCGGCGGCTGTGCTTATGGCCGATCCTTCGGCTCGGCGGGCTTGGCCACCTCCAGTCGATCTCGCCAGCCAGCCTACGAGGCGGCTGTCTGTTCTGTCGCCTGGGGCGACCTAATTGGAACTTCGCAATGATCTATCGATAAGCCGCACCAAATATCCAATCAAAAAGGCGGCTATATAGTGCGCCGGAGGGCGCGACCTTGGCATGATTGCTCTTACGATCCCTCCACAGGAACCCCAGAGGTACCGGACGTGACACAACCGCTCACCGGTCATCGCTCCCGGAGCGATCTGATCGCCGAGCTCTACGAGCGTCACGCCGCCGGGCTGTTCGCGTACTGTCACGATCAGCTCGGTGAAACCGCCTCCGCCGCCGACGCCCTGGTGGCCGTGCTCACCAGCGTTCCCGGCAGCGAGCCGCAGCGTGCCGCCCTGTACGCGCTCGCCCGCCGCGAGATCTACCGTCGCGACGTCAGCTACGCCCTGCCCGCCGTCGACTCGGTGGCCGACCCGGCGACCGCGCTGATCGAGCGCGTGTTCCGGGACATCCGGCCGCACCAGCGCGAGGTGCTACTCCTGTCCGCGGTCTGCGGGCTGAACGTCAGCGAGCTCTCCTGGGTGCTCGACGTGGCCGTCGACACCGCCACCGAGCTGACCTCCAGCGCCAGGAACCGTTTCGGCCAGACCCTCGCGACCGCTGTGACGGCCGCCCGCGAGGCTCCGTTCGTTCCGCCGGACGTGGCCGAGATCTACGACGCCATCGGCGTCGCCCCGATCGAGGACGTGCTGGCCCGGTTGCCGTGGCGGCAGCCCGCCCACGGTGTACGCCAGCGCGTGCTGTCGGCGCTCCCTTTTGAGGAGCCGTCGGCGGCGCAACCCTCGGGTCTGATCACCAAGAAGTTATGGCCGACCACGCCGGTGTGGCCGTTGCCGTTGAAGTCCCCGGACGAGGTCAGCAACGCCTGCCTGGTGCAGGCCGAAGGGCTCGCGGAACCTGCCGAGCAGGTCAAGCCGCAGGGGCGGCGGCGGCACGAGGCGCCGACCGAGCCGATGCCGCGGATCCGCGGGTCGATTCTGCGGGTGTTGTCGGACACCTATCCCCGGCGCAGGCGGTTCGCGCCGCAGGCTCCGGCGCGGCCGGTCGACCAGGTGGAGGCGCTGGTCGAGGAGGGCCTGGCGACCTTCGAGAAGATGGAGTCGTTCGACGCCTTCACGCCCACGGAGGAAACGGCCGCGGCCGAGCACCCGGTCGAGCCCAGGGCCAGGGTCGATGCCAAGGCCGATGCCAAGGTCGATGCCAAGGCCGACACCGAGCACCACGCCAAGCGCCACGCCAAGGCCGACACCAAGCACGACACCAAGCGCCACGCCAAGGCCGACACCAAGCGCGACTCCAAGCGTGAGACCAAGGCCGACACCATGGCCGAAGCCACGATCGCGCCCGCCGCGGAACCCGTGGCCGAGCCGGTGGCACAGCCTGCCGCTCACCGGGCAGGCGACGCCAGCCATCCCGTTCGCCCCGCCGTAGCGGAGGTCGCCGAGAGCGCGACGGCCGAAGGACAGCGGAGCGAGGCGAAGATCGAGGCCACGCTTCCGGTGCTTCCCGCGCCGGATGACGATCTCCCTGGTGGCACGACCACGGTGGACGACACGCCCAGCGCGCTGGCGCGGGCCGTCCAGGCCGGGCGCGAGAGTGAGCGGCCTCGGCGGCGGGAGCGAAAGCGGAAGGTCAAGCCGATCAAGGTGGGCGAACACCACTACGACTGGCTCTGGGAGCTGATCGGGTTCGCCATCTGCCTGGCCATCGCCCTGCTGGTCTTCTTCTCAGTGCCGACGCTGGTGACGCCTTAACCTCAGCCAGATCAGGGGACCTCCGGCCAGGCCGGAACCTCGGATCGGGACACCACTACGACTGGCTGTGGGAGCTGATCGGGTTCGCCATCTGGCCATCGCGCTGCTGGTGTTCTTCTCGGTGCCGACGCTGGTGCCGCCCTGACTTCGATCAGATCAGGGGACCTCCGGTCAGGCCAGAACCTCGGTCAGATCGGGGGACTTCCGGTCAGGTCGGAACCTCGGGTCAGGATTCGGAACCTCGGGTCAGGATCAGGCCGCTGGTGGGGACTCCGGTTCCGGCTGTGACCAGGATGTTCTCCAGGTCGGGGACCTGGTTGACCGCCGTGCCTCTGACTTGGCGTACCGCTTCGGCGATGCCGTTCATGCCGTGGATGTACGCTTCGCCGAGCTGGCCGCCGTGGGGGTTGACGGGGAGGTGGCCGTCGATCTCGATGCCGCCGTCGTGGATGAAATCCTTGGCTTCGCCCCGGGCGCAGAACCCCAGTTCTTCCAGCTGGGTCAGGACAAACGGGGTGAAATGATCATAAAGAATGGCCGCCTGCATATCCGACGGCCTGAGTCCCGAAATTTCCCACAATTTGCGGCCGACTACGCCCATCTCGGCTAGGCCGGTCATGTCATCGCGATAGTAGCTGGTCATCATCATCTGGCCCGCTCCGGCACCCTGGGCCGCCGCCGCGATCAGCGCGGGGGTGCACCGAAGATCGCGCGCCCGGTCCGCGGAAGTGACGACGAGGGCCACGGCGCCATCGCTCTCCTGGCAGCAGTCGAGCAGGTGCAGCGGCTCCACGATCCACTTCGAAGCCTGATGGTCGGCCAACGTGATCGGCCGCTCATAGAACCAGGCCGCCGGATTAGTGGCCGCATGCCGCCGCATCGCCACCGCCACCCGCCCGAAATCTTCGGATTTAACCCCATATTCGTGCATATAACGCTGCGCGAACATGGCCACCCACGCGGCCGGAGTCATCAGCCCATACGGCACATGCCAGCTCATCTCCAGCCCCAGAGACGACGGCTCACCCCCAAGCCCCGCGTCGGGCTGCCCGAACCTGCGCCCGGACCTCTCGTTGAACGCCCGATAACAGACGACCACCTCCGCAGCTCCGGTGGTCACGGCCATCGCGGCATGCGCGACCGTGCCACAGGCCGCGCCGCCGCCGTAGTGCACCCTGGAGAAATAGGTCAGATCGCCGATGCCGACCTCGCGCGCGAGCCCGATCTCCTGGTTGCTGTCCTGCGTATAGGTGACCAGTCCGTCCACATCCGAGGGGGCGAGTCCGGCGTCGTCAAGGGCGGCCAAGACCGCTTCCGCGGCCAGCTGGAGTTCGGATCTGCCGGAGTTCTTGGAGAACTCGGTGGCGCCGATGCCCGCGAGTGCCGTACCAGCCATGGAGAACCTCTCGTTCAGAGGGAAAAACGGACCGTGCCTGTGGCGTGGGCGCCCAGCGAAACCGTGCCGCGCACGTCGACGGTGCCGGTGTCGCCGTCACGCTCCGCGACGGTGCCGTGGAAGGTGAGAGTATCCCCCGCGTACGCCGGAACACCGAGTTTGACGTTGATGCCGCGGATCAAGGCTTCTGGTCCGGCCCAGTCGGTGACAAAACGCTCCATCAGGCCCATGGTCGTCAGGATGTTGAGGAAGATGTCCTGGGAGCCTTGGGCGCGAGCGAGTTCGACGTCGTGGTGGACCGGGGTGAAGTCGCGGGTCGCGAGCGCGGTTGAGATGATCAGGGTCGGGGTGAGCGGGATCACCAGCTCGGGGAGCGTGGTGCCGACGGCCATCTCCAGCGTTCGCATGTCAGGACTCTCCCAGTGTCCACAAGGGCAGCGTCAGTTCGTCGTCCATCTCGCGGTAGGTGACCCGGACGGGCATGCCGATCTCCACCTCCGCCGGTGCGCAGTCCACGACGTTCCCCACGATCCGTACCCCTTCCGGCAGTTCCACAACAGCGACGACGAAAGGCGTCTCGCGTCCCGGAACCGGCGGGTTGTGGTGCACGACGTAGCTGTAGACCACACCGGTCCCCGCCGCCACCGCGTACGTGCGCTTGGTGGACCGGCACGACGGGCAGAGCGGGCCCGGGGGATGTCGCAGCTCACCGCAGTCGCCGCACTTCTGGATCCGGAGCTCTCCGCTCCTGGCACCCTCCCAGAAGAACTCCGTGTCCCGGTTCACCGCCGGTCGCAGGGGGTACGGCTTCCGCCCCTCGGTGGGGGATCTTTCCTCCCGGGGGCGGAACTTAAGCAACCTGAAGATCATTTCCGCGACCGGTTCGTCCTGTGCGTACCAGGTGACGTTCCAGGTCACGAAATGTCCGTCACCGAGGGCAGTCTTCTTCAGACCGGTCATATCGGTCGTCCGGGTGGCGGAGGTGAGTTCCTCGCCGGGGACGAGCGGGCGGTGGTAGGTGTGTTCGCAGTTGGTGGCCACGACGCCGGTGTATCCGGCCGCGTCGAGGGCGTCGAGCAGGTCGTCGAGAGGGGCACGGGTCGCGCGTTTCCGGCCGTTGAGGCCGTCCATGCTCCAGACCTGAATCATGGCGGGGGGCGCGATGGCGTCGGGGCCCTGGTAGCGCGAGTTGGCGTCGCCCATCGCCTCGGTCCAGTGCCGGATCATCGTGCGATCGACCGGGCTGGGTGTGGGCAGCCGCGGACCCTCACCCTCGGCGATGACCTTCGCGGCCAGGTCGTGGAGGTCTGTCATCGGGGTGGCCTCGGGAGCCGCGAGCCTTCGGCGATGACCTTGGCGGCCAAGCCGTAGAAGCTGGTCATCGGGGCGGCCTCGGGAGCCGCGAGTCTTGGGCGATGACCTTCGCGGCCAGGCCGTAGAAGGCCGGTCATCGGGGCGGCCTCGGGAGTCCCAGGCCGAGCATGGCGATCAGCTCCCGCTGGACCTCGTTGACGCCGCCGCCGAAGGTGAGGACGAGGCCGCCCTTGACGCCGCGGTCCACCCGCTCCATCAGGTCGCGGGTCTGCTCGTCGGCGGGATCGCCGAATCTGGCGAGCGTCTCGCCGACGATCCGGCCGACGTCCTGCATGCGCTCCGAGCCGTAGATCTTGGTGGCGGAGGCGTCGGGGGCACCCAGCCAGCCGAGATCCATGTTGGCGGCGACCTGCCAGTTGAGCAACTCATTGGTCCGGAAATATGCGTATATCTGGGCCAGGGCTCGGCGGACGGCCGGGTGCTCGATCAGGCCGGTGTCGCTGGCCCAGCGCTCGAACCTGAGGTAGGTGTGGGCGATGTTGCCCGCCGGACCCAGCGTCACCCGCTCGTGGTTGAGCTGGTTGACGATCAGATCCCAGCCCTTGTTCTCCTCGCCGACCACCATGCCCACCGGTATCCGGACATCGGTGTAGTAGGTGGCGTTCGTGTGGTGGCGTCCGTCCATCGTGACGATCGGGGTCCACGAGTAGCCGGGGTCCTCGGTGGCGGCGATCATCATCGTGATGCCCCGGTGTTTCTTCGCGTCCGGGTCGGTGCGGACCGCCAGCCAGATGTACTGCGCGTAGTGCGCGCCCGAGGTGAAGACCTTCTGGCCGTTGACGAGGTAGTGGTCGCCGTCCCGGACCGCGGTGGTGCGCAGCGAGGCCAGGTCGGTGCCCGCGCCCGGTTCGCTGTAGCCGATGGCGAAATGGCATTCCCCGGCGAGGATGCGCGGCAGGAAGAACTCCTTCTGCTCCGCCGTGCCGTACTGCATGAGGGTCGGGCCGACCGTCTGCAGGGTGATGATCGGGTACGGCACCTCAGCGCGGGCGATCTCGTTGGCGAAGATCTGCTGTTCCAGAGGGCCGTAGCCGCGGCCGCCGTACTCGGTCGGCCAGCCCATGCCGAGCATGCCGTCGCTGCCGAGGCGGCGGCAGTGCGCCATGTACGCCTCGCCGAACGGGTCCTGGGAGATCTTCCTGCGCTCCTCAGCGGTGAGACAGGTGGTGAAATATTCGCGTAGTTCATCGCGCAGGGCCTGCTGCTGGGCGGTGAGTTCGATGAACATCAGACCAGAGCTCCGATCAGGTCCAGCTGGGCCTCCGGGCCGCCGAGCAGGTGGGCGGCGTGTTTGCCCCAGGCGAAGTAGCGGTGCAGCGGGTAGGACACGTCCAGGCCGATGCCGCCGTGCAGGTGCTGGCAGGTGTAGAGGGCACGAAGCGCGGAGTCGGCGGTGTGCAGGGCGGCGATCGCCAGGTCCTGCTCGGCGGGAAGTCTCTGGGCCAGCCGCCACGCGCCCGACCAGACGGCGACGTCGAGCGCCCGCCCGGCGATGTAGACGTCGGCGATCTGTACCGTTACGGCCTGGAATTCGGCGAGGGCGCGGTCGAACTGGCGGCGGGTCTTGATGTAGTCCGTGGTGAGGGTGAGGGCGCCGGAGAGCACGCCGGAGGCGGTGGCGGTGATCGCGGCGAGGGCGTTGAGCTTGAGTGCCTCGGCCGCGGTGGCGTCGCCGACGGGCTGGCCGGGGGTGTCCTGGAGGGTGATCACCGAGCCGGGTTCGCCGGTGGAGAGCGGGGCATCGGTGAGGGTGACGTCCGCCGGGTCGACGAGATAGAGCTGGGTATGGGTGCCCGTGTCGGCGGTCAGCAGGATTCCGGCGGACTCGGCGGCGTACGAGACGAGGCTTTTTCGGCCGGTGAGGCGGTTGCCGGTGGCGGTGGTCTCGGGGGGATCCTGGAGGTCGGCGCCGGGTTCCCGGAGGGCGTAGGTCAGCGTGATCTCGCCGTCGGCCAGGGGGGCGAGGGCGTCTTTCTGGGCTGGTGTCCCGTGCTGGGCGATCGTCAGGCCGGCGACCAGGCTGGAGGCGAGAGGCACGGGGGCGACCTTGGCGCCCGCCTCGCGCAGGATCACCGCCAGTTCGACCGGGCCGTATCCAGCGCCGCCCGCCGATTCGGGGAGGCAAATGCCGATAAGTCCTGCTTTGGCGAGCGCTTGCCAGAGGTCCGCGTCGTAGGGCTTGCCGCTCTTGTCGTACGCCTCCAGCCGGGCCGGGGTGGCCTCCCGAGCGAGGAGGTCGGCCGCGAGGGTGCGGATCTCGGTCTGTGTCTCGTCCAGATTGAAGTCCACCGGCGCTCCAGGGTGTGCTCACAGGCGTACTGGATTCAGGCCAACCGAGAGGCAAAGTAGAACAGATTCTATTCCGTGTCCATAGCCGGGCCGTGTTCCACGGGCATTACATGTGGATAAATCGTGAAATACGTGCGTGTAGGTGGTGGCTTGTGACCGGTGAGTAACCAGTCGGGACGGAGGGAAATCAGATAACGTGTTCTTATGCGCTCTTCGCGGGTGATCACGGACGTGGCCGAGGTAGGCCCCGTCGTCGATCCTGTGCCCAGACAGGTCTCCGCCCACGGCACCGCCGCCCCCGGTGTCCGTACCCGGAGCCAGCATCAGCGGCGCAAGCGGATCGTGCAGGCGGCCGCGGCGCTGGCGTCCCGCGGCGGGGTCGAGGCGATGCAGATGCGTACGGTGGCCGAACGCGCGGGTGTCGCGCTCGGCACGCTTTATCGGTATTTCCCATCCAAGATGGATCTGGTGGTCGCTGTCGTCGGCGAGGAGCTCGATCTGCTGGAGTCGAGCATCGAGCGGCGGCCTCCGCAGGCGGCGACCCCGGCGGGACGGGCGGTCGACGTGCTGATGCGCGCCACCCGAGGGCTGATGCGCGAGCCCGAACTGGCGGACGCGCTGATCCGATCTTTGATCATGGCCGAGGTGGACACCCCGTTCGGCGATCGTATGACCGGGCTGCTGCTGCGGGTCGCGGCCGACGGGCTCACCCCCGAGCGCGCCACCGAGGAGCAGTTCGCGCTGGCCGGGTCGCTGTCCAGCGTGTGGGTGCACGAGCTGCTGGAGATGCTGCGCAGCCGCAGGACGTACGAGCAGATCCAGCGGCGTATCGAGATCGCGGCGGACCGGCTGCTGGCGGACTTCTAGACTTTCGGTCCAAAGTAGAACGGGTTACATTCCCTCCAGAGTGATGTTCTGGAGGTCTGCATGGGCATGCCGGTGATCGTCGACGCGATCCGGACACCGATCGGCAAACGCAACGGCTGGCTGGCCGGGGTGAAACCGCAGGCGCTGCTCGCGGCGACGCTCAACGGCCTGATCGAGAGGTCCGGGGTCGATCCCCTGTCGGTGGGGCAGGTGTTCGCCGGGTGCGTGACCCAGGCCGGTGAGCAGGGCGGGCATGTGGGGCGGCATGCGTGGCTCTATGCGGGGTTGCCGTACCAGACCGGGGTGACCACCGTCGACGCGCAGTGCGGCTCGTCGCAGCAGGCCGTGCATCTGGTGGCCGCGCTCATCCAGGCCGGGGTGATCGATGTGGGCATCGCCTGCGGCGTCGAGGTGATGAGCCGCCAGCCCCTCGGCAGCAACGTGCTCCCCGCCAACCCTCGCCCCGACGACTGGCGAATCGACCTGCCCGACCAGTTCACCGCCGCCGAACGCATCGCCAGACGCCGCGGCATCACCCGCGACCGGCTCGACGCCTTCGGCGCCCGCTCCCAGCAGCTGGCCGCCAAAGCCTGGGCCGACGGCCGCTTCGACCGCGAGGTGTTCCCGATCACCACCGAAGACGGAACCGTCACCAGAGACCAGGGACTGCGCGAAACCACCGTCGACGGTCTCGCCCGCCTCAAACCCATCCTCGGCGAGGAGGCCCTGCACACCGCGGGCACCTCCTCGCAGATCTCGGACGGCGCCTCGGCCGTCCTGCTCATGAGCGAGGAAGCCGCCGCCCGCCAGTCGCTGCGGCCCCGAGCCCGCATCCTCGCTCAGGCCCTCGTCGGTTCCGAGCCGTACTACCACCTCGACGGGCCCGTGGACGCCACCGCCAAGGTCCTCGCGCAGACCGGCATGGCCATCCCCGATCTGGATCTCATCGAGATCAATGAGGCTTTCGCCTCGGTCGTCCTCTCCTGGATCACCGTGCACCGCCCTGACCTCGACCGCGTCAACCCCAACGGCGGCGCCATCGCCCTGGGCCACCCTGTCGGCGCCACCGGCGCTCGCCTCATCACCACCGCCCTCCACGCTCTGGAACACTCCGACACCAGCACCGCCCTCGTCACCATGTGCGCCGGCGGCGCCCTCTCCACCGCCACCATCCTCGAACGCATCTGACCGATGGGCCATGATGGGGAGTCGATAGACTCGGCGTACCAAGCGCTTGATTCGCTTGCGTAGGGCTTATTCGGGGGGCGGCTCGGCCGTGAACCCTGGGAGTGGACGGCTAGCGTGAGTGAGAGCGGCGTCAGGTCACGGCGGCGGGCGTACATCGAGCAGCGGCCGATGGATGTCGGCGGGGGCGTGTGGAGCGTGCCGGTGCCGATTCCAGGCAATCCGCTCGGTTACACGCTGGTGTACGCGGTCGAGTCGCCGGGCGGGCCGGTGTTGATCGACGCGGGATGGAATCACCCGGATGCCTGGCTGGCTCTGACCGAGGGGCTGGCCAGCGTGGGCATGGATGTCGCGGACGTGCGCGGTGTGGTGGTGACGCATTACCACCCGGATCATTCAGGCTTGGCCGGTCAGGTTCGCGAAAGCTCCGGCGCCTGGATCGCCATGCACGAAGCCGACATCGCCTTAGTGCGGCTGTTCCGTGACGTCGTCAAGGATGGGAACCACAAGAACTTCCAGGCCGACATGTTGCGCCGTGCCGGAGCCGACAGCCACGAGGTGGCCGAGGGCGTGGCGAACCGCCCCGAACCTCCCGCGCTCCCCGACCTGTCCCTGACCGACGGCGACCTGATCGACCTCCCCGGCCGCCGCCTGCGTACCATCTGGACGCCCGGCCACTCCCCCGGCCACATCTGCCTGCACCTCGAAGACGCCGACCGCCTCTTCACCGGCGACCACGTCCTCCCCGACATCACCCCCCATATCGGCATATATCCCTATGACCGCAACGACATCGACCCGCTCAGCGACTTCATGACGTCGCTGCTGCGCGTCACCGAGCTCGGCCCGATCGAAGCGCTCCCCGCCCACGAGATCCGGTTCCCCGACGTCTCCGCCCGGGCCGCCGAGATCCACACCCACCACGAGGAGAAGCTCCAGCGCCTGCGGACCCTCCTGGCCGAAACCCCGGAACCCCTCACCATCTGGGAGGTCGCCGCCCGGATGACCTGGAACCGCCCCTGGGACCAGCTTCCGCCGATGCTGCGCGGCATGGCCGCCGGAGAGGCCGCCGCCCACCTGCGCACTCTCGAAGCCCGCGATGTGATCGAACGCACAGCAGATGAGCCGGTCCGGTTCGTCATACACTCATAGACATCGGATGTCTATGGGTGGGGTGCGTAGCGTGGCGGTTACCGACGCGGCGATCGACAGAATCAAAGATATGATCATCACGGGCGAGCTGGCTCCCGGAGACCGGCTCCCCAAGGAGGCCGACCTGGCCGAACGGCTGGGCCTGTCCCGCAACTCCCTCCGCGAGGCCGTCCGCGCCCTCGCCCTGATCAACGTCCTGGACGTACGGCAAGGCGACGGCACCTACGTCACCAGCCTGGAACCCCGCCTCCTCCTCGACGCCCTCTCCTTCGTCGTCGACTTCCACCGCGACGACACCGTCCTGCAGTTCTTCCAGGTCCGCCGCATCCTCGAGCCCGCCGCCACCGCCATGGCCGCCACCACGATGTCCGACGCCGACATCGCGGAACTCCGCAAGATCCTCGACGCCCTCCCCGCCAACCCCAGCATCGAGCAACTGGTCGCCAACGACCTGGAGTTCCATCAGCGCATCGCCGAGGGCTCCGGCAACGCCGTCCTCTGCTCCCTCATCGAAAGCCTCTCAGGACCCACCACCCGGGCCCGGGTCTGGCGCGGCCTGACCCAGGAGAACGCCCCCAGCAAGACCCTCGACCAGCACTACGCCATCTACGAGGCCATCGCCGCCCGCCAGCCGGAGATAGCCCAGGCCTGGGCCACCGTCCACATCGCCGGCGTCGAGGAATGGCTCCGCCAAGCCCTCTGACGGACTCCCAGCCGGCGTTGAGCTTGCCGGGGTAGAAGCGGGGATATGGACCCCACGAGCAAGGTTCTGGTCGTCGACGACGAGCCGAACATCTGCGCGCTGCTGTCGCAGACCCTGCGGCTGACCGGTTTCGAGGTGTGCGCCGCGGGGACGGGCGGGGCGGCCCTGGTCTCGGCCGAGCGGTTCCGGCCCGACCTCATCGTGCTCGACGTCATGCTGCCCGACCTCGACGGCTTCGAGGTGGCGCGGCGGCTGACCGACCGGGTGCCGGTGCTGTTCCTCACCGCCCGCGACACGGTCGAGGACCGGGTCAAAGGGCTGCTGATCGGCGCGGACGACTATGTGACCAAGCCGTTCAGCCTGGAGGAGGTGGTGCTACGGATCCGCGCGATCCTGCGGCGGGCGCGAGCCGTACCGGCTCGGGGGAATCAGGCGCTGCGCTACGCGGACCTGGAGCTGGATCCGGGCGCGCACGAGGTGCGGCGCGGCGGCGTGCCGGTGGACCTGTCGCCGACCGAGTTCAACCTGCTCGAATACCTGCTGGCGAACGCGGGCCAGGTGCTGAGCAAGGCGCAGATCCTGGACAACGTGTGGCACTACGACTTCGACGGCGACGCGAGCATCGTGGAGTCGTATGTCTACTACCTGCGCAAGAAGATCGACCGGTGGGAGCCGCCGCTGATCCACACGGTCCGCGGCGTCGGCTACACGCTGAGGCTCCCCCGATGAGAAAGCCCGGCTTGTGGACGTTGCGCACCCGGCTGGTGGTGGCGATCCTCGCGCTGACCGCGGTCGGGCTGGTGCTGGCCGACGTCGTGGGCGCCGCGCTGCTCCGCGGCTACCTGATCGACCGGCTGGACCAGCAGCTGACCTCGAACGCGACCGCCCTCGCGCGCGTGTCGACGGCGTTCGACTTCACCAGCCTCCAGCTGCCGACCGAGGTGATCGCCAAACGGCTGGCCGTCGACAATCGTTTCTACGTGTACGCGCCCGACGGTTCCCTGGCGTACCTGATGAGTCCGGAAGCCGACGATCCCCAGCTGCCGCCCTTCGCCGAACTGGCGGCCCGCGGCGGCCAGGAGTTCGACGTCCCCTCGGACTCCGGGCCGTGGCGGGTGGCCGTCCAGCCCGCTCTGAACGGCGGTGTCGCGGTGGTCGCCGGTTCGCTCCGCCCGATCCTGGACACCGAGTCGAAGCTGAACGTCATCCAGGTTCTGGTCACCGCGGCGGTGCTGCTCCTGCTCGGCGCGGCCGGTGCCGCCGTGGTACGGCTCGGCCTGCGCCCGCTCACCCGCATGGAGCTCGCGTCGTCGCGGATCGCCAGCGGCGACTTCGCCCACCGGGCGCCCGGGCCCGACCCGCACACCGAGCCGGGCCGCCTCGCCCTCGCGATGAACGTCATGCTCGACCGGGTCGAGCGGGAGATCGCCGCGCGAAGCGCGTCCGAGGTGCGGCTGCGCCAGTTCC
The DNA here is from genome assembly GCF_009687885.1 of Acrocarpospora pleiomorpha. Classification (GTDB taxonomy): domain Bacteria; phylum Actinomycetota; class Actinomycetes; order Streptosporangiales; family Streptosporangiaceae; genus Acrocarpospora; species Acrocarpospora pleiomorpha. The sequence continues at coordinate 134,906 of NZ_BLAF01000015.1, read as the reverse complement.
TCGCGGACGCCTCGCACGAGCTGCGCACCCCGCTGACGTCAGTCCGAGGGTTCGCCGAGCTGTACCGGCACGGCGGCTCGCCGCCCGGCCCCGAACTGGACGAGACGATGCGGCGGATCGAGGAGGAGGCCACCCGGATGGGTGTGCTGGTCCAGGACCTGCTGACGCTGGCCGCGCTCGACCAGGAGCGCCCGCTGGACCGGCGGCCGGTGGACCTGCTGGAGATCGCGGCCGACACGATCAGGGATGCCCGGGCCAGGGTTCCGGAGCGCAAGATCCGGCTCATGCCGTACGGGACGGGTCCGCTCATGCCGGTGATCGTGCCCGGTGACGACGCCCGGCTCCGTCAGGTGCTGACCAACCTGGTGAGCAATGCCCTGACCCACACGCCCGCCGAGGCCGAGATCACGGTCCGGGTCGGGGTCTCCTCGGCGCAGGGAGTGGTCGAGGTGGCCGACACCGGCCCCGGGATCCCAGCCGAGGACGCTCCGTATATCTTCGAGCGGCTCTACCGGGCGAGCCGGAGCCGGTCGCGCTCGGACGGCGGCGCCGGGCTTGGCCTGGCGATCGTGGCCGCCATCGTCCGGGCGCACGGCGGCCGGGTGGAGCTCGGCGACGAGCCCGGCGGCGCGAGGTTCCGGATCCTGCTGCCACGTTGAGGTGGCTCCGAGCCTGCTCCGAGGAAGCCTCGCCAGCATCCAGGCATGAGAATTCACCTCGCCATCGGCCTCCTGATCGGCGTGCTCGCCGGGTGCGGCCAGACGGCCGCTGACACCGGCGTCGCGTCCCTCAAGGACAGTGCCACTCCGAGCGCCAGCTCGTCCCCGTCGGCCTCGGCCGATCCTCGCGCGTTCGCGCAGTGCATGCGGAACAACGGCGTGGACATGCCCGACCCCGGCCCGAACGGCGCCTTCGACGGGTTGCTCAAGAGCGACGCCGCCCGCCAGCCCAAGTTCCAGCAGGCGCTGGAGGCCTGCCGATCGCTCGCGCCCGTGGGCGACATAGATCCGAAGGACCCGGAAGTCCAGGAGGCGATGCGCCAGTTCGCGCAGTGCATGCGCGCGAACGGCGTGGACATGCCGGACCCCGACCCGGCGTCCGGGCGAATCGCCGCGGAAGGGCTCAACCGGAGCGACCCCAAGGTGCTGAAGGCCTTCGACGCCTGTCAAGACAAGCTCTCCCCCCTGACCGGAGGAAAGTGATGATCGATCAGGAGGTCGCGGTCGAGGCTCCGGCTCGGCACCGGCGGCGCGGCCGGACCGCGCTCGCCGTCGGCGGCGCCACCACGGTGCTCGCCGCCGCGGTCGTGGCCGCCGTCGGGGTCGGCGGCGGGGACGAACCCGCGCTCACCCGTACGCCCCCGGCCACCGCCAGGGTCGAGCGGACCACGCTCAAGGCGACCGAGACCGTCGCCGGGTCCCTCGGCTACGGCAACCCCACGACCGTACGCGCCGCCGGGCAGGGCACGATCACCTGGCTGCCCGCGGAGGGCAAGACGATCAAGCGGGGTGGGGCCGTCTACAGCGTGGACAACGACAAGGTGCCGCTGCTATACGGCACGCTGCCCCTCTACCGCACGCTGTCCAGCGGCGTGACGGGCCGCGACGTCGAGGAACTGGAGCAGAACCTCAAAGCCCTCGGATACGACGGATTCACCGTGGACCGGACGTTCACGTCGGCCACGGCGAACGCGGTCGAGGAGTGGCAGGACAACCTCGGCGTCCCCGTCACCGGCCGGGTCAGCCCCGGCGACGTCGTGCTCGCGCGGGCCGCCATCCGGGTGGCCGACGTGACGGCCGCGCCCGGCTCCCCCACCGGCGGGCCCGTCCTCGCGTACACGGGGACCCGGCAGCAGGTCGACGTGGACCTGGACGTGGCCGACGCCGGCCTGGTTCGTAAGGGCGTCGCGGCCACGGTCGAACTGCCCGGCGGTGCGACCGTCCAGGGGAAGGTGACCAGCGTCGGAAAGGTCGCCACGACCAGCACCGGCCAGAACCCGGTCACCACGATCCGCGTGGTCGTCCAGCCGGCCAAGCGACTGTCCGCGTACGACAAGGCGCCCGTGGACGTGACGATCGTGTCCAGGACCCGGGCGGACGTGCTCGCGGTCCCCGTGAACGCGCTGGTCGCGCTGGCCGAGGGCGGCTATGCCGTACAGGCGGTGGACGGCTCTTACCTGCCGGTCGAGACGGGGTTGTTCGCCGGCGGCCAGGTCGAGGTCACCGGGGTCGCCGAAGGCGCCGCCGTGGTGGTGCCGCGATGATCGAGCTGGCGAACGTGAGCAAGCGCTACAACGGCCAAGTGACCGCGCTGCGCGGGGCGTCCCTGACGATCGGGGCGGGCGAGCTGGCCGCGATCGTGGGTCCTTCCGGCTCCGGCAAGTCGACGCTGTTGCACCTCATCGGCACTCTGGACCGCCCGTCCGGCGGGACCGTGCGGATCGCCGGGCACGACGTGGCCGCGCTGACCGATCGCGAGCTGTCGGCGCTGCGGGCCCGCGTGATCGGGTTCGTCTTCCAGCAGTTCCACCTGGCCGCGGGCGTTCCGGTGCTGGACAACGTGGCGGACGGGCTGCTGTACGCGGGGGTGCCGCTGGGCGCGCGGCAACGGCGGGCCGAGCTCGCGCTGCGGCAGGTGGGCCTCGGGCACCGCCTCGGCCACCGGCCGCACCAGCTGTCCGGCGGCGAGCGGCAGCGGGTGGCGATCGCCCGCGCCGTCGTCGGAAACCCGGCGGTCGTGCTGGCCGACGAGCCCACGGGCAACCTCGACTCCGCCTCGGGAGCCGCGGTGATGGCCCTGCTCAGGGAGCTCAACGCGGGCGGCACCACGGTCCTGGTCATCACCCACGACCGCGACCTCGCCACCGCGCTCCCCCGCCAGATCGAGCTCCTGGACGGCCGGGTCGTCCGGGACTCCGCTCTGGAGGTGGCCACGTGGTGACCTATCGGCCCGCGCGGATGAGCCCGCGGGACGTGGCGCGGGTGGGCGGAGCGGGGCTGCGGTCGCGCCCGCTGCGCGTCTTCCTGTCAGCTTTGGGCATCGCCATCGGGATCGCGGCCATGCTGTCCGTGGTCGGCATCTCGGCGTCCAGCCAGGAGGACCTCAACCGCCGGCTGGCCGCCCTCGGCACCAACCTGCTGACGGTCGCACCCGGGCAGACCCTGTTCGGCGACCACTCGCACCTGCCCGCCGACGCCGAACCGATGATCGCCCGGATCGGGCCGGTGACGGCGGTGACCGCGATCGGGACCACGCCCGCCAAGGTGTACCGGAACGACCGGATCCCGGTGGCGGAGAGCGGCAGCATCGCGGTCACCGCGGCCCGGCTGGACCTGCTCGGCAAGGTGAGCGCGACGGTCGCGGCCGGCGGCTGGCTGAACGCGGCGACCGAACGTTACCCGGCCGTGGTCCTCGGCGCGACGGCAGCCGACCGGCTCGGCGTCTACCAGCCCGGCCCCGCGCAGCGGGTGTGGCTGGGCGGGGAATGGTTCACGGTCGTCGGGGTGCTGGCTCCCGCGCCGCTCGCGCCCGAGCTGGACACCGCCGCGCTGGTCGGCTGGCCCGTCGCCGAGGAGCGGCTCGGCTTCGACGGATATCCCACGACGGTGTACACCCGGGCCGAGGAGTCCCAGGTCGTGGCCGTGCAAGGGGTGCTGGCCGGGACCGCGAACCCGGAGAACCCGCAGGAGGTCAAGGTCTCGCGGCCCTCGGACGCGCTGGCCGCCAAGCAGGCCACCGACGCGACGCTCAACGCGCTGCTGCTCGGCCTCGGCGGGGTGGCGCTGCTGGTCGGCGGGGTCGGGGTGGCCAACACGATGGTCATCTCGGTCCTGGAGCGGCGGGCGGAGATCGGCCTGCGCCGGTCGCTCGGGGCCACCCGGGGGCAGATCCGGCTGCAGTTCCTGGCCGAGTCACTGCTGCTTTCGCTGCTCGGCGGCGTCGGCGGGGTGCTGCTCGGCATCGGGGTAACCGGGGCGTACGCGAGCTATCAGAGCTGGCCTGCCATCGTGCCCGCCTGGGCGATGATCGGCGGCGTGGTGGCGACGCTGGTCATCGGCGGGCTCGCCGGTTTCTACCCCGCCGTACGGGCCGCCCGGATGCCTCCCACGGAGGCCCTTGCGACTCCCTAGGTTCGCTGGAGTAGGAGGGTGACAAAACCGAGGACCCCCCGGTAGCCGTGGAGCCACGCGTCGCGGTGGTCGAGGGCCGCTGAGCGGGCGTCGGCGGCGTCCGGGCCAGGGTGTTCGTTGGCCCAGCGGAGGAGGGATCCCGTCCAGGACCACTCGTAGTCATCCCATTCGGACAGGTCGCTGGTGTACGCGTAGACCGTGTCGAATCCGGCGGATTCGGCGGCGGCGACGGTGCCGGGCAGGTCCAGGTACTCCGACGGGTCGGCGCCCAGGCGGGTGAGCGCCTCCGGCGTCGGTTCGCGTTCCCAGAAGCCCTCGCCGACCAGCGCGAGCCCGTTCGGGCGCAGGTAGCGGCGGACGTGCTCGACGGTCGGGACGAGACCGCCGAACGCGTGCGTCGCGCCGACGCAGAGCACCAGGTCGTACTGCTCGGCCACCGGGAAGTCGGCGGCCGGCTTGTTGTGCAGGCGGATCCGCTCCCAGACGCCCTGCATTTCGGCCATACGCTCGGCCGCCTTGAGCCCTTCGGCGGAGATGTCCACGCCGTCGGCGGTCGCGTCGTGGTACATCGCCAGCGCCCGCAGCGCCCAGGCCCCCTCGCCACAGCCGAGGTCGAGAATCCTCGCCCCTTCGGACAATCGGGCCCGGCGGAGCAGCCGGGTCACCTGCGCGCCGGAGACCGGCGCGGCGATGGGATGGTCACGATGAGCGAGATGGCTGATGAGCTGGCGATCCATGGGGTCCAACTCTGTCGTATCTCCCGCAGAGCACACCACCCATTTGGAACGCACAACAGAATCCCGCTGCCGCTTCGGCGCCGGTGCGGCGAGAACCGATCGGATAAAGGTCACCGTGCCTGGGCTTGCCACCCGGCAGGCAGGTCGCCTCTACCCGATCCCGACCGAGATCGGGTAAGGGTCGCCGTACCCTGGGTTCGCCACCCGCCAGGCAAGGCCACCCCTACCCGATCCCGACCGAGATCGGGTACCTGGGTTGGTATCAGGCCACTGCGGGCGGATGTTGCGGTAGCGGGTTTGTTGTGGTTTATCCCCAGGTGGTGCCTGCCGGTTCCTTGATGGCGGTGTTGATGCGGTTGAAGAAGTTGGCGGTGGCGATCCAGAGGATCAGGGCCGCGCGCTGCGGCTCGTCGTAGTGGTCGCATACGCGCTCCCACAGCTCGTCCGGCACGGCCTCGCCGGTGCGGTCGCTGAGCCGGGTCATCGTCTCGGCCAGTTCGAGGGCCGTACGCTCCGCTTCCGAGAAGTACGGCGCCTCCCGCCAGGCCGCCACCGCCCACAGCCGCTCGTCGCTCATTCCCGCCTTCCTCGCGGACATCCCGCCCGCGTACACACAGGCGCTGCAGCCGTTGATCTGGCTGGCCCGCAGGTGCACCAGCTCCAGGGTCTCCTCCGGCACTCCTCCCTTGGACTTGGCCTTGATGAGCCCCTGGATGGCCGTCAGCGCGCCAGGGAGGGCCATCGCCGGGTTGCTCATTCGTGCTTCCATAATTCCTCCAGGTCACACCGGGTTGTTTTGGTTCGTCATCGGTATGACGGGACAGAACTGGAGGATGTGACCGATGGATGAGAACGAGTTTCTGGCGGACCGGTTCGAGGCTCACCGCGGGCGGCTCAAGGCGGTGGCCTACCGGATGCTCGGTTCGCTGAGCGAGGCCGACGACGCCGTGCAGGAGGCCTGGCTCCGGCTCAGCCGTACCGACGCCGGCCAGGTGGAAAACCTGGCCGGCTGGCTGACCACGGTGACCGGGCGGGTCTGCCTGGACATGCTCCGATCTCGTGCCTCCCGTCGTGAGGATCCCCTGGAGGAGCACCTGCCGGACCCGGTCGTCAGCCCCGCCGGCGGAATCGAGCCCGAGCATGAGGCGCTGCTAGCCGACTCGGTGGGGCTGGCGCTGCTGGTCGTCCTGGAGTCCTTGACGCCCGCGGAGCGGCTGGCGTTCGTCCTGCACGACATGTTCGCGGTGCCCTTCGAGGAGATCGCCCCCATGGTGGGACGGACCCCCGCCGCCGCACGCCAGCTCGCCAGCCGGGCCCGGCGACGGGTCCAGCGCACGGCACCCGCTCCCGACCTCGACCTGACCCGCCAGCGCCAGGTCGTGGACGCCTTCCTGGCCGCCTCACGCGGCGGCGACTTCGACGCCCTCGTGGCCGTCCTGGACCCAGATGTGCTCCTGCGGGTCGACACGCCAGGCGGCCTGCGGGTCGTTCGAGGCGCGACGGACGTGGCCGGCCAGTCGCTCCTCTTCTCACGCTCCACCAGCACCACACAACTCGCCTACGCCGCGCTACCCGCCCTGGTAAACGGCACCGCCGGAGTCATCGGCACCCTCGACGGCCGCCCATTTTCGGTCATGAGCTTCACCATCCTCGAGGGCGGAATCGTGGGCATCGACATCCTCGCCGACCCCACCCGCGTGGCCCACCTCGACCTGACCGCACTGGGAATCTAAACGCTGTCCTGTCATTTGAATGCCACACCTGGGCGCCCGTGACGGGCGAGGTACACGTTCAACTCGACTCAGATACCAGCGCGTTTTGGGTAGCAGGGCTGAAGGAGTTCTCCCATCGTGAGACCGAGGGTGATCAGCGGGTTGCTGAAATCGTCGCGGGCCCAGCGGGTGCCTTCAGCGATATCGGTGAAGTTGAGCAGTCGCGGCGCGCCGATCGCGTGGCTGCGCATGACCGCCAGGATCAAGGGTGCTGAGGCGCGTGCGCACTCCGCATCGGTCCTTTCTGAACGTCACGTCTCGGACGTGATGGTCTGGGTTCTGGTTCTCCCACCC
>NZ_BLAF01000015.1:125715-127668 GCF_009687885.1 Acrocarpospora pleiomorpha | reverse complement strand
TGGGTTCTGGTTCTCCCACCCACCCGCCCCTTACTTGCTTCCGGGTTCCGCCCGGCCCTGGCTCGTTTCCCGTGGTTTTGCCCGGAACCGCACTCTTGGCTGGACCGGTGGTTCCCCCACCCAGTCCTTTGACATCCCTGGGGCTCCGCCCTCCCGCGCCATCCCTGTGGTCGTTCGAATGAAGCGAGCCGAGGGCCTGCTCGTCGCGGTTGATGGTCCGCGGGTTGGTGTGCGACTCCTGATCGGGCGGGTCCGTTGACAGGCGGGTGGCTCTTCGAGTCGTGACAGGTCGGTGGGTAGATCTTTTCACGGAGCTCGTGACCTGCGGTTTTATCGCGGATCAAGGCCAGGTTTTGTCAGAGCCGCCAGATAGCGTGAGAACAGTTGTTCGGATCCGCAGGAGCGAAAGGAGGGCGTCTTCCATGCTCGGTTCTCCGTTCGAGGTGCGGGATCCCTCCCGTGCGAGGGGTGCCCGCGAACGCGAGGTGCCCGCGTTCTTGAAGGGCACGGTGCTGGACCCTGACTACGTCCCGCCCCAGCGCTCCGCCGACGACGCCCACGACGACGCGCACAGCGACACATACGGGGGCGCGTGCGGCGGCGCATACGGCGACGTAGGGCAGCAGAGCGCACGGCAGCAGTTCCTCCACGACCGCTCTACCAACACCGGCGGCCCCGCCAACACCGGCCGCTCCACCGACGGTGCCCGCTCGGCGAGGCCGGAGGCCTCCGGTGAGCCGGTGGGTTCCGGGGTGCTGGTGTCGGAGCTGAGGCAGCGTGCGTCCCTGCTTGCGGTGTCCGACTTGCCCGAGGGTGCCGGGTTGTGTCGGGGTGAGACGGAGGAGTTGCTGTTCACGCGGGATCGGCTGGATTCGGCGATTGCCGCGCGGGTGGGGCGGGTGCATGCGGCCGGTGAGGCCAGGAGCGCCTTCAGTGGTGGGCATGCCTCGACTGGGACCTGGTTGCGTGCTTCGGCGGGGATGAGCGGTGGGGGCGCGTCCCGTCTGGTCCGGCTGGCGACTCAGCTGGCCCGGCTGCCCGTGGTGCGGGACCGGTTCGCCTGCGGCGCGCTGGCCGAGGGGTCGGTCGATGCGATCTGTCAGGTCACCGATCGTCTGAGTGATGAGCAGGCGGCGCTGGTGGAGCCGATCCTGGTGGATTTGGCCGACGGCGCGTCTCCGGCGGAGATCGGCAAGGCCGGCCGCTATCTGCGGGAGCTGCTGGACCCGGGTGCCCTGGACGATGAGGCCGAAGACGACTACGCCGCGCGTTTCCTGCTGGTCCGCCCGTCCAGTACGGGCGGTGTGGAGGGGGAGTTCCGGTTGCCTCGTGAGGCCGGTGCCCGGCTGCGTGAGTTCCTTACCGCTTATGCGAGGCCGAGGGGCAAGGACGATGACCGCCCACTGCGGGTCCGCCAAGCCGACGCGCTGTCAGCGCTGCTGACCAAGAAGGTCACCACCGAATTGCTGGTCCTGGTCCGCGCCGAATCCCTCCCCACCGACCATTCCGCACACGACGCCACCGGCCACCCCACCACCGGCCACCCCACACCTGACTCCGACTCCATCCATGCCGACTCCGCCCCTGCGGCCTCCACCGCGGCCTCCGGCACCCCCGCCACGTCCGCCACGGGTGCGCCGCCATCGCAGAGCGCATCCGGACGCACCGACACAGCCGCGGCCGACACCACTGACCCCTATACGGCCAACGCCGACACCGCCAGCTCCAGCGATGCCCCACCCGGGACACCCCAGGCCGGTAACGGCTCGACCTGCTGCGCGGGCGACCCTCGCCACACTGGAGGCACGGGTTCTGAGGCGGGTGCCGACAGCACGGGCACGGGTTCAGCCGGAGCGGGTACCCGCAGCGCGGACACGGGATCGGCCGGGGCGGATGCCGGCAGCACAGGCACGAGTTCGGCCGGGGCGGGTGCGGGGAGCGCAGGCTCGGGTG
>NZ_BLAF01000015.1:0-125383 GCF_009687885.1 Acrocarpospora pleiomorpha | reverse complement strand
CGGTTGGGGCGGGTACCGGCAGCGCGGGCACGGGTTTGACCGGGGCGGATGCCAGCAGCACAGGCACGAGTTCGGCCGGGGCGGGTGCGGGGAGCGCAGGCTCGGGTGCGGGTGAAGGGCCGGTGGGGGACGCGTGCCGGACCTGTGGGCACGCGCCGGACCGGCTGGCGCCCGGGCTGCTGATCGCCACCGGGCAGCTACTGCCGATCTCCGACGTCCACCGGCTCGCCCGCACCTCACGACTGGTCCGCATGGTCGTCGACGCCAAGGGCCGGGTTCTGGACATGGGCCGGGCCGTTCGCCTGGCCACCCCGGCGCAGCGGCAGGCCATCCTGGCCCGCTACACCACCTGCTACCGCGACGACTGCCCCATCCCCGCCGACATGTGCGAAATCGACCACGTCAAGGGCTGGGTCGACGGCGGCACCACCGACCTGGACCAGCTCGCCCCCGCCTGCGCATGGCACAACCGCGACAAAGCAGCCCACCCCGACCGCTACCGCACCCGCCGCAACCACGACGGCACCTGGACCCTCCTCCACCTCAGCAAAAGAGGCCGCTACGCCGGACGACTCCGACGCTGAACCGGACCGGAACGAGTGCGCCACCCACCCCGGGCCGAGAACCGTCCGGGCCGCTCCCCGCTTGGTCGGCTCTCAGCGCTGGCTCTCCGTGCCGACTCCGCGTGCCGCCAACGGAGCCTCGTTGTCCTGCGGGCTGCCACACCGCATGCCCTGTCCGCCATCGTGACCCCCGCCGACAACGCTGGCCGGCGTGAACACCTGACCCCCGACGCGGCGAGCGTGGACATGGCCGATCAACGCCGTGTGCGGGCACAGATCCCCCAGCCCCGGAATCGGCGCGGTCGGCGACACCCCTGACCGTGATGTTCGCGCTGGCCCAGGCAGCGCTCGTGTCCGGCGCCGTGTCCTAGGCGGCGATCCGGCACTGGATCAACAGCGCCCCACAGCCGGTCCTAGAGCGGATCAGAACCCGGCATGATCGACGGACCGGACCCCCCGCACCACACCCCTACACGAGGTGCCACACGCTCTCCCAGCTCACCCCGCACACGTGAACGCCGCCCACGCAGCCCACCGAGCCGCCCAGATCCCCGACCTCTACGACGACCCCGACGAACCGATCCTCATAACCGTCGACGGCACGACCCCGCATGGCACCGCCACCGCTGGCAAGCCCATCCAGCACCGGCTCGGCGCCCAGCTCACCTAGGACGCCATCGTGATCGCCCAGATCAAGAACAAAGATCACCATGTCCGGAATGCGACCTTCGGAGAAGACCGCTGCCGGGTTCGCACCGCCTTCGCGCCATCCATATCGACCACCATGCGCAGTTACGCGATCGGCGCGTTACGCCTCCTCGACATCACCAACATCGCGCAAGGAACCCGCTGGGCCCGCGACGACTTCCACAACCCGTTGATCGCCCTCGGTCTCACGATCTGAGAGGGCGCTTCGCCATCGTCCGAATCAAACAATAAAGTTTCCTAACAATTATTGACCGATGTCGGCGATCTGCGATTGGCTACTCCACGGTGCACCCTCGCGTACCAGGAAGGTAGGCATGAAGAAGCATCATATGGCTGTCCCTGCCGTTGCCGGTGTCGCCCTCACCGAAGCCGCCGCAGCCGCCGTGCCCATCTCCGTGTCCAACTCCGCGGCGGCCTGCGCCCGTGGTGAGCGCGCTATTGGGCGGCGCCGGTCCCGTCCGTCCCGCCGAGCGGCAGGGTTTGTCGTCGCGCTGTGTGCATTCGCCGCAGCGTGCTTCGTCGGCGTCCCGACGGCGTCGGCCGCCGGGCAGCGGCCGATCTACGCCATCGCCCACCGCGTTAACACCCTCGACGGGGTGAGTGCTGCCATCAAGCACGGCGCCAACGCCATCGAGATCGATGTGTGCGCCTGGTGGAACCCGAACGAGTGGCGGGCCTGGCACGACTGCTCCACCGCCGGGAACAACCGCCTCGGCCCTAGCATCGACAGCATCTTCGATAAGATCGTTTCCGAGGCTTGGGCCGGTCGGCGACTGTCACTGATCTGGCTCGACATCAAGGACCCTAACTACTGCGGCGAGCAGCAGAACCGTACATGCAGCGTGGCCGGCCTACGCGACAAGGCACAGAGACTTGTCGCCGCCGGCATTCAGGTCCTCTACGGCTTTTACGAATACCACGCTGGCAGCGACCCCGATGTCGGCGGGCGAGGCTGGAGGAGTCTCCAGGGTCGACTCGGCCCGCTGGAGGGAATCACCACGACCGGCTCACTGTCGTCGGTACAGAACACCTACGCCACGCACGGGTCGGGGCTGCCGAACGGCCACCGGTTGATGGACTACGGCGACTCCGACATCCGCAGCGGATTCGGCAACTGCACCGAGGCCAGCTGGTACACCTGTGCCGAACTGAAGAAGGCCGCCCAAGCTCGCGACGCCGGCGCGTTTGCCGCGACCTTCTCATGGACGATCGATTACAACGACACCTGGTACGTCGGCAAGCTCCTCGGTGAGGCCCGGGTTGACGGCATCATCGCAGGCTGGGCCAAGAACCAGGTGACGGAATACAACGACGGTTGGGAGTGCGCCCAATCCATCGCCGCCATCCGTACCTGGGTGAGCCAGCACAGCTCCACCCACCGTATGGCGACTCCCAGCGACCGACTCTTCCGGTAGCGGGACTGGAAGCTCAGCCGGGTCATCACCATTGTGGACCGCGGGCTTTCCAAGCCCAAGCGAGGCGTACCTTTGCCACCTGCAGGAAGCTTTGGCCCGAGGTACGGGTTATGTGCGCCTCGTTGCCGATAGCGCTCGAAGAGTACGTAGCGAGTATCGGAAACTGGGAGCGGGTCGTCAACATGCTCGTCCGTGACACCCAACGGATCGTCGAATACGCGAAGCTTGGTTATGCCATTGAACAGCCGTCTCCGGGCGACGTTCGAATGGCTTTCGAGCGCCTCGTCGAGGCAGAGTACAACGAACGCCTGATCTAATCTGCGCAACTTCCCGAGGAAGCGGTTATCGGCATCGTGGTCGATCTGTCCGTGGATTGTCCATGGCTATGACGCGGGTTCCATCTGATCCGGTCGGGGTGACCGGATCAGATTAGTCCAGCGCCGCCATGACGTGAGGGAATCGGGGCCGAGGATTTCCGTTGTTGGTGTCCGTGCTTAGTTCTTGGGTGGGGGTGCTTTGGGTGTGGGGCGGGTGGCGCCTTGGAAGGTGGACATGTAGTGCTTTGAGGTGAGGACGTTTACTTTGCGGACTACGTCGCCGGTTTTGGGGGCGTGGATCATCGTGCCTTTGCCGATGTACATGCCGACGTGGGTGGGGTGCGTGGGGGTGCCGCCGAAGAACATGAGGTCGCCTGGGCGGAGGTCTTTGATGGCGACGGGATGGCCCTGGCGGATCTGGGTGCCGGTGTAGTGGGCCAGGTCCGCTCCGGCTTTGGCCCAGGCGGCCATCACCAACCCTGAGCAGTCGAAACCGACTCGGGCGACTCCTCTGCCGATTCCCCGGCTGGGGCCTTTGTTGTTCCCGCCGCCCCAGGTATAGGGCGTGCCCAGCCAGCTCTTGACCGCCGCTACAGCGATCTCACCAGGCTTCTGGCTGTCCGCGGGTTTGGGCTTGGCGTCAGGCTTTGGGCTGTTCGGTCCGGGTTCGAATTCTTTGGCGGTCCCGGACTTTTCATTGGTCCCCGGATTTTCGATGGTTCCGGGCTTTCCGAGAGTTCCGGGATTCTTGCTGACCCCGGGCTTTTCATCGGTTCCCGGATTTCCGCCGGTCTTGGGCTCTTCGCTTGCCTTGGGCCATTCGCTTGGCTTGGGGCCTTCGTTTGGCTTGGGATTCCAACTTACCTTGGGATTCCGGTTGGTTATTGGTGTCTCGCTGGGCGTGGGATTCCAACCCGTTATCGGTTTTCCGCTGAGTGTGGAATCCCTCGTGGGGCGGAGTGGGGGTTGGAAGTGGTTTGGTGGCAGGGTTTCGTTGGGAGGTGGGCATGAGTGCCGGCGGGTCGGCAGGGGTGGTGGAGTGGGAGTATCTCGATCATCGGTGTGGGGTAGGACGCGGGCAATGAATTTGCTCCACAGATATTCCTGTCGTGCTACCCAGTCTTCCCAGTGTTCTTCCCAGGTGGACAGATCTTCGATGCGGTCGCGATCGTTCGTGAATACGTTTGGTGCGACCCAGGATCGATCGGGGTAAGGCCGGTCGGCGGCACAGGGGCGTCGGGGAATGTCGGCCAATACGGGTCCGGCGAAGGCGACGCCGGTGATTGCGGATGCGGCGAGCAGCGCTGGTAGCACGGGCTCCTCCTAGGCTCGAAGGGAAATCGAGCCCAATGGTGGAGCGAGCAGGGCACGGCACAATTGACCGAGCGGGATTCTGTGGATAACGCCAGAAGGAGGATTCGGTCAATTGCCCGATGATGACGAGGTGGCCAGTTCAGCGGGTCTTAATAAGATCCAGAGCGCCGGACGACTTATCCACAGGCGCGTGACGCATCATCTTGCGTATTTACGACGCCAGCCGCTGGCGCTTCGAAGTCCGCAGGCTTCCTCGTCATGACAAGAGTTGATTTGATGTGCTAACCCAACGCGGCCCTGGCGCATCCCACACCGCGAGGGCGTCCAAAGCACTACCAACGTGCGCGTCTATCCATAGGGGTGTGGCGCATCATCAGCCGCAAGCGTGCGGCGCTTATCCACAGGGTGTGATGTGTTGTTTCGGCGGGGTGGTTACATCGACTGAAGGCCGTAGACGGATTCGGCGGTGGATTTGAAGATCTCGTTGTGGGTGGTGGAGGGGAGGGATTGGGCGAGGGTGGCGACTTGGGAGTAGGTGGCGGCTAGTTCGCAGACGGGCCAGTCGGAGCCGAACATGATGCGGGAAGGGCCGAAGGAATTGAGGATGTGGTCGGTGTAGGGGGTTAGGTCCGTGGGTTTCCAGTTTGTCCAGGAGGCTTCGGTTACCAGGCCGGAGAGTTTGCAGGTGATGTGGGGGAGTTTGGCCAGGGTGGCTATTGAGTCCGACCAGGGGGTTAGTTCGCCGGTGGCGATGGGGGGTTTGGCGGCGTGGTCCAGGACGAAGCGGAGGTCGGGGAGGGTGGCGGCGACCTCGTGGGCGATCGGGAGTTGGGAGGTGAGGACGAGGAGGTCGTAGACGAGGTCGGCGGCGGCTACCGCGAGGAGGCCGCGGCGGACGTCGGGGCGGGCGAACCAGTTGGGGTCGGGTTCGTCCTGGATCTGGTGGCGGATGCCGACGAGGAGGTCGCCGCCGGGGAGGGTGCGGAGGCGGGCGATTTGGTCGGAGACGTCGGGCGCGGTGAGGTCGACCCAGCCGACGACGCCGCGGATGAGGCCGTCGGAGGCGGCGGCGAGGGCGAGGAACTCCTCGGTCTCGGAGATGTCGCTGACCGTCTGGACCAGGATGGTTCCGGTTATTCCGGCTGCCGACGTCTCTCGGCGCAAGTCGTCCAACCCGTACGGACGGCGCAACGGCGCCAGCGCTTCACCCGCCATCCATTCATATGTCCGGCGGGACGGATCCCAAAGATGGTGATGACTGTCAATCATGTTCAACCTCCGCCAAGTCATCCCAGAGAGCCTCAGGAATGGACGAAGCCGCCAAGGCCATGTTCTGCCGTACCTCATCCGCTGACCGCATGCCCATGACGACCGAGGAGATCGCCGGATGCCGAAGGGGAAACGCCAGCGCCGCCTGAGGCAGCGTGACGCCGTGTTCCTCGCAGATGTGCGCGAGGCGGCGGACCCGGTCGAGCAGTTCGGGGGACGCGGGGACGTAGTTGTAGGTCCCCTTCAGGTCGTGCGTGGCGAGTATGCCGCTGTTGAACACGCCCGCGGCCACGACCGAAACACCGCGCTCCAGGCAGAGCGGCAGCAATTCGGCCGCCGCCGACTGGTCGAGCAAGGTGTAGCGCCCGGCCAGCATGATCGTGTCCACGTCGGTTTCCCGGACGAAGTCGGCGAGCATCGGCCACTGGTTCATCCCGACTCCGACGGATTTGATCACGCCTTGCGCGCGGAGTTCGGCCAGCGCCGGGAAGGCCTCCCCGATGGCTTCCTTCCAGTGGTGATCGGGATCGTGGATGAGCGCGACGTCGATCGAATCCAGGCCGAGCCGTTCGAGCGACTCGGTCAGCGATCGCCGGACCCCGTCAGCGGAGAAATCCCACACGCGGGTGTGGGTGGCGGGAATGTCGAATCCCTGGTCATCGCGCCCGGTCCCGTCCGCAGGCACCAGCAGGCGGCCCACCTTCGTGGACAGCGTGAACTCGGAGCGCGGGCGATGCCGGAGTGCCTCGCCGATACGGCGCTCCGACAGGCCGAGGCCGTAGTGGGGCGCGGTGTCGTAGAGCCGGATCCCGGTCTCCCACGCGGCGTCCACCGCGGCGCGCGCCGTCTCGTCGGTCAGCGCGGTGAACAAGTTCCCGATCGGCGCGCAGCCCAAGCCGTACCGCGTCACGTCAAGCACCTACTCACGTCGAACCCCTATCACGATGATGGCCGGATCCCGGGGGTGCTCGAGGAGGTCATGACATCTCCCAGACCTTGCGGAGGCCGCCGTCGTCAGGGTCGAAGTCGCCGTCCAGGAGCCGGTTCATCTGGGCCTGCCACGCCTGATTGACCGTGCTGTCGCGGAGCTTCGCCTGGAGTATGGCGTAATCGTCCACCTCCACGTAGTGGAAGATCTCCCGCCCGCTCCGCCAGATCCGCCAGGAATGTACGCCGAAGGCACGCAGCTCGGCCTCAAGCTCGGGCGGAATGCTCGCGTGCTCCCGGTCGTAGATCTCCTCGCAGCCAGGCTTGAGCCGCGTACGCAACGCGATTCTCTGCATCTTTCACTCCTTCGGCCGGAGCCGGAGGCCCTGCATACCCCCGTCCACAGCCAGGGCGGTTCCCGTGGTCGCGGAGGCGAGAGGGCTGGCCAGGTAGGCGATGGCGTGGGCGACCTCGTCTGCGCTGACCAGGCGGCCCAGCGGCTGGCGGGCGTTGAGCGCGGCCCGCTCGGCGTCCGGATCGACGGCGGCGTCGAGCAGGCGGCCGACCCAGGGCGTGTCCGCTGTGCCCGGGTTGACGCAGTTGACGCGGATGCCTTCGCGGACGTGGTCGGCGGCCATCGCCAGCGTGAGCGAGAGCACCGCCCCCTTGGTGGCGCTGTAGAGCGCCCGCTGCGGCAGCCCGGCCGTGGCCGCGATCGAGCAGGTGTTGACGATCGCCGCGTGCGCCGACTCCCGCAGGTACGGCAACGCCGCCCGAGCCACCCGCACCATCCCGACAACGTTGACATCCAGGACACGCAGCCACTCGTCATCGGGATTGTCGGCGATCGTGCCGGCCGCCCCGATTCCGGCGTTGTTGACAACGATGTCCAGGCCGCCGAACTGCTCCGCGGCTGCGGCGACAGCCGTACGGACCGAAAAATCGTCGGTGACGTCGGCTTTGACCCCGAAGAACGGGTCGCCGGGCGGGTTGACGTCCAGGCAGGCGACCCGGGCGCCGCGGGCGGCGAGCAGGGTCGCGGTGGCCAGGCCGATGCCGGATCCGCCGCCGGTGACCAGCGCCTTGAGGCCGTCGAACTCACTCATGGGGACCTCCAAACCGGCCCGTCCGGATAGGAATAGGCCGCGATCGACTCCGGATGCATCGTGGCGCTGAATCCGGGCCCCGTGGGAGCCCGGTATCTGCCGTGGTCGATGACCACCGGGTCGGCGAAGTGCTCGTGCAGGTGGTCGACGTATTCGATGACCCGGTCCTGCATGGACCCGCTCACCGCGACGAAGTCGAAGAACGACAGGTGCTGCACGAGCTCGCAGAGGCCGACGCCGCCGGCGTGCGGGCAGACCGGAATGCCGAATTTAGCGGCCAGCAGCAGGATCGCGATGTTCTCGTTGACCCCGGCCACCCGGGCCGCGTCCAGCTGCAGGTAGGAGATCGCGCGCGCTTGGAGCAGCTGCTTGAAGACCACCCGGTTCTGCACGTGCTCGCCGGTGGCGACCGGAATCGGGGCGATGGCCCGCGCGATCGTGGCGTGCCCGAGCACATCGTCCGGACTTGTCGGCTCCTCCACCCACCACGGCTGGTACGGCGCGAGCGCGTCCACCCACCGCACCGCCGTCGCGGTGTCCCACCGCTGGTTGGCGTCGATGGCGATCGGGAATCCGTCGCCGCAGACCTCCCTGGCGATCCGCATGCGCCGGATGTCGTCGTCCAGATCCGCGCCGACTTTCAGCTTGATCTGCGAGAACCCGTCCTGGATGGCCTGCGAGCAGAGCCGCCGCAACTTCTCGTCGTCATACCCAAGCCAGCCGGGAGACGTCGTATATGCCGGATACCCGCGCTCCAGCGCCTGCGCGATCCGCTCCTGCCGCCCGGGTTCGGCCCGGCGCAGGATCTCCAGGGCCTCCTCCGGCGTGAGCTCGTCAGTGAGATACCGGAAGTCGACGAGATCGACGATCTCCTCGGGCGACATTTCGGACAGCAGCCGCCAGAGGGGCTTGCCCTCCCGCTTCGCCCGCAGGTCCCAGAGCGCGTTGACGACCGCGGAGATCGCCATATGCATGACGCCCTTCTCCGGACCGAGCCACCGCAACTGCGAGTCGTGCGCCATTTCCCGATATATCGCGCCAAGGTTGCTGACGTCCCGCCCCAGCACGTACGGCTCTAGCGCCCGGATCGCGGCGGTCTGGATGTCGTTGCCCCGCCCGATGGTGAAGGCGAACCCATGACCTTCGTACTCGCCATCACCGAGGATCACGTACGCGGCCGAGTAGTCCGGGTCGGGGTTCATCGCATCGGAGCCGTCGAGCTCCAGCGAGGTGGGAAACCTGATGTCGTGTGTCGCGAAGGTCTGGATGGTCAGAGTGGACGGCAGAAGTGGTGCGGGCTGGATCACGCCTGACCCACCGTCTGCCGCTGCCGCCCGAGTCCGTCGATCTCCAACTCCATGACATCGCCCTCACGCAGGTACGGATATCCGCCGAGCCCCACACCCGCCGGGGTGCCGGTGTTGATCACGTCACCGGGGTCGAGCACCATGAACCAGCTCAGATACCGCACGATCTCGACCACCTCGAAGATCATGTTCTTGGTGTCGCCGTCCTGCCGGGGCTGCCCGTTCACCCACAGCCGCAGCCCGAGCCGCTGCGGGTCGGAGATCTCGTCAGCCGTGACCAGCCAGGGCCCGAGCGGGTTGAACGTCTCGCAGGACTTGCCCTTGTCCCACTGGCCACCGCGCTCGAGCTGGAACTCGCGCTCGGAGACGTCGTTGGAGATCGCGTATCCGACAATGCAGTCCAGCGCGGCCTCGTGCGACTCCAGATATCGGGCGGTCCGGCCGATGATGACGGCCAGTTCCGCCTCCCAGTCGGTCTTCGTGCTGGCCCTGGGGATCAGAACCTCGTCAAAAGGTCCGACGACTGTGTTGCTGGCCTTCATGAAGACGACAGGCTCGGCGGGCGGCTGGGCACCGGATTCCTCGGCGTGGTCCCGATAGTTGAGGCCGATACACACGACCTTTCCCGGCCGGGCGATCGGCGCTCCGATCCGCAGACCATCCCCGTCAAGCTCAGGAAGGGCACCTTCGGCCACCGCCGTCCGAATTCGGCTGATCCCATCGGAAGCGAAGAAGGACCCGTCGAGATCCCTTCCCTCAAGGAGACCCCCCAGGTCGAGCAGGCGTCCGTCGTCCGCCAGCACGGCGGGTTTCTCCCCGCCCCTGTCACCTACTCGAAGCAGTCTCACGACGTCCCCTATACATCCGATGTTTTCATGAGAAAGACTGCCGGGCGACGGTCGGATGTGTCAATACGGTCCCAAGATAAGACATCCGATGATCTTTTGGGCGTATGCTGGCCTGCCTTGACGTTCCCCACAGCTCGTAATAGAACACGTTTCAGTAAACAGAAACCAAGCGCTGGTCCTCTTCGGCAAACTCGGGTGATTCGCATGCACATCGACCTCGTCAATCAGGATCAGTACGCCAGCGACGGCGTCCCCCACGACCAGATGCGCTGGTTACGGGAGAACGCCCCGGTCTACTGGCACGAGGGCGACCCCGTACGCGGCTGGCCCGGTTTCTGGGCCCTCACCAAACACGCCGACGTCGTGCACGTATCCCGCAACAGCAACCTGTTCTCCTCAGCCCGGCGGCTCGCGCTGTTTAACGAGACCCCGGACGAGACGCTGGAACTCCAGCGGATGATGATGCTCAACCAGGACCCGCCGGAGCACACCCGCCGCCGCTCCCTGGTCAACCGCGGTTTCACCCCGCGCGCCATCGCCAAGCTCGAGGAGCGCATCCGGGAGATCTGCCACCAGCTGCTGGACGAGGCCGAGGGCAGATCCGATGTCGACTTCGTCCGCGACATCTCGGCACCGCTGCCGCTCTACGTGATCTGCGAGCTGCTGGGCGCGCCCGTCGAGGACCGCGACAAGATCTTCGAATGGTCCAACCGGATGATCGGTTCCGAGGACCCCGACTACGCCGACAGCCCGGAAGAGGGCACCGCCGCCGCTCTCGAGGTCTACTCGTACGCCAACGAACTCGCCGCCGCGCGGCGCGATCAGCCCCAGGACGACATCGTCACCAAACTCCTCCAGCCCGACGACAGCGGCGAGACCCTGGCCGTGGACGAGTTCGACCTTTTCGTCCTCCTGCTTGTCGTGGCGGGCAACGAGACGACCCGCAACGCGGCCTCCGGCGGCATGCTCACCTTCTTCGAGCACCCGGACGAATGGCGCAAACTCCTCAAAGACCCGGCGCTGGCCCGCCCGGCCTCCGACGAGATCGTGCGCTGGGTCTCCCCCGTCAACCTCTTCCGCCGTACGGCCACCACCGACATGGAACTGCGCGGCCAGCAGATCGCCGAGAACGACAAGGTCGTCGTCTTCTACTCGGCCGCCAACCGGGACCCCGAGATCTTCGCCAACCCGGAGACGTTCGACATCACCCGGGACCCCAACCCGCAGATCGGCTTCGGGGGCGGCGGCGCGCACTTCTGCCTGGGCAACCATCTGGCCAAGATGGAACTCCGCGTGCTCTTCGAGATCCTCGCCGACCGCGCCCCGAAGATCCAGCAGTCCGGCGAAGCCACCCGCCTGCGCAGCTACTTCATCAACGGCATCAAGACCCTGCCGGTCACCCTCTAACCGGCGGGGCAGCCATCGATAATCCTGCGTCCGGGAGGTATCGCATACGGCGTCGCGCCAACGAAGAGGTACGGTCTCCCCCCTCGGGTTATGGCGCCATTGTGGACATACCAGTCATCGGGGGCCGATGGGCGGATGTCCATGGCCTTCTCCTTGAAGGTGTAGACGAACTCCGGCTCAATCGTCACACCTTGCACCAGGAGCATGTTCCGGATCTCCGAGACGGGCTTGTTGTAGTAGTCGAGGCAGTAGAAGGGCTCGCCGGCCACTTCAAGTGGCCTGACGTCGCTTTGCACCATCTGTATCCGCTCCCCGCGACGGGCTTCCCGGCCTAGCAGGATCCTCGTCTTGTACGGATACCCGACAGGAATCTTCAGGCCGATCGGACAGCCGGCCCAGCGTCCGCAGAAGCCGGGTTTCTCGACGGTCCCGATGCCGCCGTCAGAAAAGGAGAACTTCCCCTTGCGGCGCGGGTCGTCGTTGGCGACGATGACGGCGTCCACATCCTCCGGGGCGGCGGGCAGGAGAATGAGCGTGATGTCCAGGCCACGCGAGGCAAGCTCGGACCGGTACACGTCCGGATCCGCGAAGATGTCCCGCACCGTGACGATGTAGAAATTTCCCGCGGGCCTGATGTCCAGAGCCGAGGCCGGGGTCGGGCCGACGCCGAGGACGGCCGGGAAGACCCAGCCCAGCACGACCGTCCCCACGGCCAGCACGGCGACGACCGGCACGGCGAACCACCGGCGCGGCCACAGGGTCGCCAAGGACCACCGGGCCCTCGCCGGTATCGGCTCCGCGGTGATCTCCTCGAACAGCTCCCGGGCGAGCGGCGTCAGGCCAGGACCGGGATCGGGGGCGATGGCGGCGACCAACCGGTGGACGGTGCGGTCGGCGTCGTTCATCCGCTCTTACCTTTCGTGAGTGCGATCGCGCGCGGGCCATACTGGGAGAGACCGGCGGCGCGTAACTCGACAGCCAGGCGTTTCCGGGCGCGGTGCAGCCGCAGCCGGGCCGCGCCCCGTGAACAGCCGAGCACCGTCGCGATCTCCTGGGAGCCCAGCTCCTCCCAGGTGGCCAGGGAGAGCACCTCCCGATCGTCGGGATTGAGCCGTTTGAAGGCCGCGCGCACGCTGTCGAGGTCGTCCACGCCGGATTGATCTACCGCGTCACCCCAGAGGGCGAGCTGCGCGCTGAGCCGTTCGACAAGCTCGCTGCGGCGGGATTCGGCGCGCCTGCCGTTGGCCAGGACACGCCGGGCGACGCCGTACAACCACAGGCGGGCTCGCGCCCCGCCCGGAATGTCCGCCACCCGGCGCCAGGCGGTGGCGAAGGTCTCCGCCAACGCGTCGGCCGCGTCGTCCGGAGAGCTGGTACGCCGCCGGAGATAGGCAAGAATGTCCGGATAGTGCGCGGTGTAGATCTCCTCGAAGCGCTGCTTGAGGTCAGGGGAACCCACGCCGCTCCCTCTCGTTGGGGGACTCCTTCTCTCCGTACGTGTCGGAGAATCGCGCCCTGTTTCCCCCAACCGAGGAAATTTCTACGGCCAGGAACTGTCCTGGTCGGGATCACCGCCATCGGAGAGCAGGCGGAGATCGGCTTCGACCATCATCGCGACGAGTTCCTCGAAGGACACGGTCGGCTCCCACCCGAGCTGAGTGCGGGCCTTCTTGGGGTCGGCGCACAGCAGATCGACCTCGGCGGGCCGATGCAGCGACTGGTCGGCGATGACGTAGTCCTGCCAGGTGAGACCGGCCGCCGTGAAGGCCGCTTCGATGAGCTCGCGCACGGAGTGGGTCCGGCCGGTGCCGATGACATAGTCCTCGGGCCTGTCGGCGGTGAGCATCATGTGCATGGCCCGCACGTAATCGCCCGCGTAACCCCAGTCGCGGCGGGCTTCCAGATTGCCCAGCCGGAGCTCGCCGGCCAGGCCGAGCTTGATACGGGCCACCCCCAGCGAGACCTTGCGGGTCACAAATTCCGCGCCCCGGCGGGGAGATTCGTGGTTGAACAGGATGCCGGACACGGCGAACATGCCGTACGACTCGCGGTAGTTCTGGGTGAGGAAGTGGCCATATGCCTTGGCCACGCCATAGGGCGAGCGCGGGTGGAACGGAGTCCGCTCGGTCTGCGGGGTCTCTCGTACCTGCCCGAACATCTCGGAAGAGGAGGCCTGGTAGAAGCGGATGGACGAAGCTCCGCTGATGACGCGGATCGCCTCCAGCATGCGAAGCACGCCCATGCCGGTGACCTCGGCGGTCAGTTCGGCCTGTTCCCAGGACATGGGGACGAACGAGATCGCGCCCAGGTTGTAGACCTCGTCAGGCCGCACGCGTTCGACGGCGGAGATGAGCGAACCCTGGTCGAGCAGGTCACCGCGGACGACCTGGACGTCGCCGAGCCGGCGGCGCAGGCGAGAGACGCGCGGGTTGGCCTGGCCACGGACGAGACCCCAGACCTCGTATCCCTCCGACAGCAGGTATTCGGCGAGGTAGGACCCGTCCTGACCGGTAATTCCCGTGATCAGCGCACGCTTGGCCAACACGCCCTCCCTCTGCTGATGTTGTACCGAATGTACCGCCCTGCCCCTATCCGAGCGCCATCCCGGGGTAGAACGTGTTCCACCGAACCATGTTCGGCTAGGCTGCTTTCCAAGGTGACAGCACAAATGTGACAGCGAGGGACGACGAAAGAGACAAGGTCTCCTTACCTAGCACCCTCCACCGCAAATGGGAGCTAAGGTCATCTTTGTGGCGCCCCGGACCGGGGCCGGAAAGGGGTGCTCCCTTGGCGGAGAGGCTGCGCGTCGCGCTGCTGTCCTATCGCAGCAAGCCCACCTGCGGCGGCCAGGGGGTCTATCTCCGGCACATAAGCCGCGAACTCATCGCCCTGGGCCACCATGTCGAGGTCTTCTCCGGCCAGCCTTACCCGGAACTGGACGAGGGCGTCATCCTCAACAAGATCCCCAGCCTGGACCTGTACAACGACGACGACCCCTTTCGCACCCCTCCGCTGAAGGAGTTCCGGGACTGGATCGACGTCCTGGAAGTCGCCACCATGTGGACCGCCGGATTCCCCGAGCCGCTCACCTTCAGCCTCCGCGCCCACCGCGAGCTCAAGAAGCGGGTCGGCGACTTCGACGTCGTCCAGGACAACCAGACCCTCGGCTACGGCGTGCTCGGCATCCAGAAGCTCTTCCCCGTGGTCGGCACCATCCACCACCCGATCAGCGTGGACCGCCGGATCGAGCTCAAGGCCGCGAAACGATGGAAGAAGCTCTCCATGCGCCGCTGGTACGGCTTCGTCCGGATGCAGGCGCGTGTCGCCCCCCGGCTGAGCCCGATCCTCACGGTGAGCGAATCCTCCCTGGCCGACATCCACCGCGACTTCCACGTGCCGCAGGCGAACATGCGCCTGATCCCGCTCGGCGTGGACACCCGCTTCTTCCATCCGCGCCCGGACCTGCCCAAACGGCGCGGCTCGATCGTCGCCGTGGCCAGCGCGGACTCCCCGATGAAGGGGGTCGCCACGCTGCTGCGCGGCGTCGCCAAGCTGGCCACCGAGAGGGACGTGAACCTCACCGTGGTGAGCCGCCCGACGCCGGGCGGCCCGACCGAGAAGCTGGTCACCGAGCTGTCGCTGCAGGATCGGGTGCGGTTCGTGCACGGGATCTCCGACACCGAACTGGCCGAGCTGATCGCGACCTCCGAGATCTCGGTGGTGCCCTCCCTGTACGAGGGCTTCTCGTTGCCCGCCGTGGAGCACATGGCCTGCGGCACGCCGCTGGTGGCCTCCCGTACGGGCGCGCTGCCGGAAGTGGTCGGGGACGCCGCCGTACAGGTCGCGCCGGGCGATCCCGAGGAGCTGGCGGCGGTGCTGCTGCGGCTGCACGACTCGCCCGAGGAGCGGGCGGCCGTCGGCAAGCGCGGCTATGACCGGGTGATGGAACGGTACGCCTGGCCGGTCGTCGCCCAGCGCACCGTGGAGGCCTACCGCGAGGCCATCTCCGCTCGTTGACACATCAATATGGAGGATTAGCGATGGGAGGATTCGCGTGCTGACCGTCGACTTCGACAAGCTGCCGGTGGGGCCGGGAGATCGTGTCCTGGACCTGGGCGCGGGCGGCGGCAGGCACGCCTTCGAGGTGCTGCGCCGGGGGGCCGACGTGGTCGCGTTCGACCAGGACGCGGGTGAGATGGAGAGCGTGGCCGCGATGTTCGCCGCCATGGACAAGGAGGGCGAGATCCCGGCCGGCGCGCGGGCGGAGACCGTGGTCGGGGACGCGCTGGACATGCCGTTTCCGGACGCGTACTTCGATCAGGTGATCGCCTCGGAGGTGCTGGAGCACATTCCGGATGACCTGGCGGCGATGGCGGAGATCGTCCGGGTGCTGAAGCCGGGCGGTCAGGTGGCGGTGACCGTGCCGAGCTTCCTGCCGGAGCGGGTGTGCTGGGCGTTGTCGGAGGACTACCACACCGCCCCCGGGGGACATATCCGGATTTATACGTTGGCTGAGTTGCGGGCGAAGTTGAAGTCGTCCGGGCTCGAGGTCGGGGGGCATCATCACGCGCACGGGCTGCACACGCCGTACTGGTGGCTTAAGTGCGCGGTCGGGGTGAACGACGACCGGAATCCGCTGGCGAAGGCGTACCACGAGTTGCTGGTGTGGGACATCATGAAGCGGCCCGCGGTGACCCGGATCGCCGAAGCCGTGCTCAATCCGCTGATCGGTAAGAGTGTGGTGGTCTACGGCCGGAAACCGGCATGATCCCGGCCGTACCCGGCGTGATGAGCGCTGAGCAGGTGCGGCGGACGGCGGAGAGCATCGCGGCCATCCAGGACGCCGACGGCGGCATCCCGTGGCCTGAAGGCCACGTGGACGCCTGGAATCACGTGGAATGCCTGATGGCGCTCACCGTCGCGGGCCTGCGGGCCCAGGCCAGGAAGGGCTTCGACTGGCTCGTACGGCACCAGCGCCCGGACGGCTCATGGCCGATGAAACTCCGCGACGGGGTCGCCGTAGAGGCGGGCGGCGAGTCCAACCACGCCGCGTACGTAGCCGTCGGGGTCTGGCATGACCTGCTGGTAACCGGCGACGAGACGTTCGCCCGCGCGATGTGGCCGGTGGTCGCCGCCGCCCTGGACTTCGTGGTCGGCCTGCAGACCCGCCGCGGCGAAATCGTCTGGGAACGCGACATACACGGAAATCCTGCGCCATACGCGTTGCTGACCGGTTGTTCCTCGGTCTACCAGGGCCTGCGCTGCGGCGTCGCCCTGGCCGAACGCCTGAACGACCCACGCCCCGAATGGGAACTGGCCGCCGACCACCTCGGCCACGTCCTCCGCGAACACCCCGAAGCCTTCACCGACAAAAGCCGATTCTCCATGGACTGGTACTACCCCGTCCTCGGCGGCGCGGTCCGCGGCTCCCAGGCTCACCAGCGCATCGACGACGAATGGGGCGTCTTCGTGGTGCCCGGCCTGGGCATCCTCTGCGTCTCCGACCAGCCGTGGGTGACGGGCGCGGAGTCCTGCGAACTCGTGCTGGCCCTGGACGCCCTCGGCGACCGCGACCGAGCCCTGGAACTCTTCGCCGACATGCAGCACTTACGCCACGACGACGGCTCCTACTGGACCGGCTGGCAATTCGTCAACGAGAAACACTTCCCCCACGAACGTTCGGCGTATACGGCCGCGGCGGTCATCCTCGCCGCCGACGCCCTCTCGAACTCCACCGGCGGCGCCTCCATCTTCCGCAACGCGGGCCAACACGCCGCCGACCGCGCCCCCACCGGCTGCGGCTGCCAGCAGGTGGCCAGCCTCTAAGCGAGGAGATCGGGAATGCCCGCCACGCTCGGCAGCAGATGCGTGTGCCGGGCCCCGGCCAGGGTGGCGGAGTCCTGCCCGCCGGTGAGCACGCCGACGACGATTCCCACCCCAGCGTTGCTCCCGGCCTCGAGGTCCCGCGTGGTGTCCCCCGCCGTGAGAACCCGCCGCACATCGTGCACCCCGGTGGCCTCCATGGCCCGGAAGATCATGTACGGCGCCGGGCGCCCAGCCGGAACATCGTCCACACAGATGACGGCGTCGAGCACATCCTTGTCCCAGCCGACGGACGCCAGCAGCCTCTCCGTGACATCCCTGTCGAAACCCGTCGTCAACGCGACTTTGATCCCATTCGAACGAAGACTCGCGATCGCTTCGGGCACACCGGGCAGCGGACTCGGCGGACGCTCGGCGTAGAGGGCGTCGAGATGTGCCCGGAAATCCGCATAAACCGTCTCAACCTGCTCGCCGGAACCGAGCAGAGCCGCGATGGCCTCCCGCTTGTCCGCCCCCATCCAGCGTTCGATGTCCGCCGGCGCGGGATCGCCACCGGCGGCACGCACGGCCTCGGCCAGCGCGACGTAGACGGAGCCGTGCTCCTCGATGGTGGTGCCGGCGATGTCGAGGACGACGAGTTCGATCATGAGACGAGTCCTTGGGTGCGCAGCAGGGCGGGGCGGGCCGCCTGCTGGGAGTTCTCGATGGTGAAGGAGACGAGGTCGGGGCGGTAACGGTCGTCGGAGTATTCGAGGGGTTCACCGGCGGTCGTGGAGGTGTGGCGTCGCTCGCGCAGCAGGGCCGCGCCCGGCGGGATCTCCAGGAGCTCCGAATCGGTCGCGTCGGCGTTGACGGCGTCGAAGACGTGCCGCCCGCGGGCCAGGTCGACGCCCTGACCGCTGAGGAAGGCGAAGATCGAGCCCGAGTCGCAGTCGTGGTCGAAGAGCAGGCGGCCCACCGACCAGATGAACGTGGTGCGCTCGATCATGGCGGGGGTTCCGTCGAGGGAACGAAGTCTGAGCAGCTCGACGACCGGTTCGCCCTTGGCAACGCGCAGCGCTTCGGCCGCCTCGGGGGACGCGGGGCGTCTGGCGATCTCCAGGGTGCGCTGGCCCGGAGTGCGGCCCAGGTCGTGCGCCCAGCGGGAGAAGGAGAGGAATGTCTCGAAGGGCTGGGTTACCGCTTGTGAGCGAACCACCGGGGGTTTGCCCTGACCGCCGCCGATAATGCCTTCCGCGCGCAGGGCGGCGAGCGCTTGCCGTACCGGGCCTCGGGAGGCGCCCCACTGCTCGCATAGCTGGGACTCCGACGGGAGCGCCGCGCCGACCGGGAGGCGACCCGAGGCGATCTGGTGGCGGATCTCGGCGGCGATGCGCTCGTACAGGGGCCGGTCCATGTCACTTGACATTACAGGTGGCCAGGTCATGCCCGGAAGGTATCCGCGCGGGGTGACAGGCAGAGAAACATGCAGTGACATGTGCCCACGCTGTGTTGACGATGCCGCGCGCAGGGCCGCACCGTACTTGTCATGACAAGTTCTCTCGGCTCGGCCGATCTGGTGGTCGTCGGGGCGGGGATCGTGGGGCTCGCGCACGCGGTGGACGCCGTCGCGCGCGGGCTCTCGGTCGCCGTCGTGGAGCGTGACGGCCACGCGACCGGCGCCTCGGTGCGCAACTTCGGGCACGGCTGCGTCACCGCGCAGTCCGGCGAGGCCCTGGAGTACGCGCTGGACGCCAGGACCGCCTGGATCAAGCTGGCGAAGGAGGCCGGGTTCTGGCTGCGCGACACCGGAACCGTCCTCATCGCCAGGGCCGAGGACGAGCTGGCCGTGCTGGCGGAGTTCCAGGCCGAGCGCGGCGACCAGGTCGTCCTGCTGAGCCGGGACGAGGTGACCGCCCGGGTGCCCGCGGGACCCGGCGTCGCCGGCGGCGCGTGGTTCCCGCTGGACCTGCGCGTGGACGCCCGCGAGGCCGCGCACGCCCTCGCCTCCTGGCTGGCCGCCCAGGGCGTGCGCTTCCACTGGAACACGACCGTGCTCGCGTTGGAACCCGGCTTGATCGGCACCAGCCGGGGCGAAATCACCGCCGGGAAGACGGTGGTCGCGGTGGGCCACAACGTCGACCGCCACTTCCCCGGCCTGGCCGAGGACAGCGGCGTACACCGGTGCGCCCTGCACATGCTCCGCGTCGCCGACCCGCACCGGCGCGAGATCGACCCGGCCGTGCTGACCGGCTTCTCGATGCTGCGTTACGACGGCTTCGCGGCCTGCCCGAGCCTGCCCGCCGTCCAGGCCAGGCTCACGGCCGAGAGTTCACCGCTGGTCGAGATCGGGATGAACCTCATGTTCACCCAGCGGCCGGACGGCGACCTCACCATCGGGGACACCCACGCCTACGCCACCACGCTCGACCCGTTCAACGCCGACGAGCTCGACCGGCACATCCTCGCCGAGACAGCCAGGCTGCTCGGCGTCCCCCGCCTCACCGTGCGCGAACGCTGGCGCGGCGTCTACGCCGCCGCCGACCGCCCCTTCCTCAACGCCTCCCCCATGCCCGGCGTCCGCGTGGTCGCGGTCACCTCCGGCATCGGCATGACCACGGCGCTCGGCCTGGCCCCACGCGTCCTGGACGACCTTCTCGATACATAAGCCTGGTGCTGGTCGTCGGCGTCGATCAGCTGTCCGCGTTCGTACGGCGCGGGCTCACCTGACGTTCCAGCGCGCGCAGCGACCCCTCGGTCCGGACCTCGACGAAGTCCCCCGAGCTCAGCGCACGCTGGTAGACCCGGTAAGGCGCCTGCCCTCCGTCAGCCGGGTTCGGATAGATGTCATGAAATATCAGGACACCGCCGGGCAGGATGTGCGGGGACCAGCCCTCGTAGTCGCGGGTGACCGGATCGTCCGAATGGCCGCCGTCGATGAACAGCAGGGCCAGCGGCGTGTTCCAGTACCGGGACACGGTCGCGGACGGCCCGACGACGGCGATCACCTGCTCCTCCAGTCCGGCGGCGGCGATCGTCTGACGGAAGAACGGAAGGGAATCCATCTTCCCGACACGCGGATCCATCAGCGCGGGATCGTGATGAGCCCACCCAGGCTGGATCTCCTCAGACCCCCGATGGTGATCGACGGTGAACAGGACAGAACCCGCCAACCGGGCCGCCGCGCCCAGGTAGATGGCTGACTTCCCGCAGTACGTACCGATCTCACAGAGCGGACCCAGCGAGGCATAGGCACAGCCGATCTCGAACAGAGCCTGGCCTTCGGCGGACGGCATGAAACCCTTGGCGCGTTCGGCCGCGAAGCGGAGGTCCGGGGGCATTACGGTCACCGGGGAACACTACCGGACCCCTTGTCGCCAGTTCTGGAACGTGTTCTACTTTGCTGCGTGAACCAGCGTGCTCGGATCGCGATGGGCGAGGAAGAGATCGCGGCGCTGCTGCGGGACTCCCGGAAACTACAGCTCGCCACGATCAACCCGGACGGCACTCCGCACCTCGTCACCATGTTCTACGGCCTGACCGGCGGTCGGCTGACCTTCTGGACCTACCACAAAGCCCAGAAGACGAAGAACATCGAGCGCGACGCGCGCGTCACCTGCCTGATCGAGACAGGCGAGGACTACTTCGAGCTGAGAGGCGCCCTCGTCTACGGCAAGGCGGAGCTCATCGACGATCCCGAGGAGATCCTGGCCGTCGGCATGGACGTCACCCGCCGCATGACCGGCCTCACAGACGTGACCCAACTCCGGGAGTACGTCGAGCACACCGCCCGCAAACGGGTGGCATTCATCGTGGAACCAACCCGCGTAGTCTCCTGGGATCACCGCAAACTCGCTTGAGGGAGACGTCATGAAGGTAATCGTCGACTACGAGGTCTGCGAGGCGAACGCGATCTGCGCGGGCCTGGCCCCGGAGGTGTTCGACGTGGACGACGATGACAACCTGCACGTCCTGCTGCCGAACCCGCCCGCCGACGTCCTGGACCGAGTCCGGCACGCGGTGCGTTCGTGCCCCAAGGCAGCCCTCGCCCTGGACGAAGACTAATCCGGCGGCTAATCCACTCAGGAGGTTCCACATGCGCGGCGCACTGCTGCACGCGGTCGGCGACGACAAGCTCGACATCCGCGACGATCTCGCGCTGTCGCCGGTCGGCCCCGCCGACGTGCGGGTCCGGATCCGGGCCACCGGGGTCTGCCATTCCGACCTGTCGGCGATGTCGGGCGTGCTCCCGATGCCGCTGCCGCTGATCCCCGGTCACGAGGGCGCGGGCGAGGTGCTGGAGGTCGGCGACCACGTCACCACGGTCGCCCCCGGCGACCACGTCATCATCAACTGGACCCCCGCCTGCGGCACCTGCCCCAGCTGCGTGCGCGGCCAGCCGTTCCTGTGCATGACGTACGTCCTGCGGAGTTTCTCCCACGCCGGATTCCGGTTCGACGGCGACAAGCAGGCCTTCGGCATGGCCGGCTGCGGCACCTGGGCGGAGGAGATCGTGGTCCCCTGGCAGGGCGCGATCAAGGTCGACCCGGAGGTTCCGTACGAGGCGGCGGCCCTGATCGGCTGCGGCATCACCACGGGCGTCGGCGCGGTACTCAACACCGCCAAGGTCAGGCCCGGCTCCACGGTGGCCGTGGTCGGCTGCGGCGGCGTCGGCCTGTCGGTGATCCAGGGCGCCCGCCTCTCCGGCGCGACCACGATCCTGGCCATCGACCCCCTGGAGTCCAAGCACGCCCTGGCCAAGAAGGTCGGCGCCACCCACGCCTGCACCCCCGACCAGCTGATGGACACCATCGCCACCCTCACCGGCGGCCAGGGCTTCGACTACGGCTTCGAGGTCGTCGGCAAGTCCCAGGCCATCATGACCGCCTGGCAGGCCACCCGCCGCGGCGGCGACGTGATCGTGGTCGGCGCCGGCGCGATGGACGACACGGTCCCCCTGACCGCCTTCAGCCTGCTCTTCGAGGGCAAGAACCTGCTCAGCTCCCTGTACGGCGGCTCCGACGTCCGCCGCGACTTCCCGTTCTTCGCGGGCCTCTACAAAGCCGGCAAGCTCGACCTGGACAGCATGATCAGCTCCAGGATCCGCCTAACCGACCTCAACGACGCCGTAACCAACCTCAAGAGCGGCGAGGTCCTCCGCCAAATAGTCGTCATCGACTGACACCCCGGGGCTACTGGGCCCGCATGGCTCTAGAGGGACCTTGCGGGCCTGGCTGAATTATGGTCGAGGCCGCCCTGAAAGAAGATTCAACCCTCGCTAGACATCGCCCGCTTCGATGGCCTCTGCGGCCACCTGGGCGAGGAAGAGGTACGGCAAGCGATCCGCCAGCTTGCCGCTCGTGCCGACGTCGCCTCGCTGACCGAACTCGCGGTCGCGCAGCGCCGTTTCGACCCGGCGCAGCTGGTCACCGCCGACGGGCTCCGCCTGAGGATTCAGCTGCTCGACACCGGCAACGCGCACCGGGAGTGGACCCGCTGGCCCACCGAGCAGCGCGAGATCCACGTCCGGTACTCCGACGTGGGGCCCACGCGGCTGCTACAGCAACACGGATTCCCTCCGTACCTTGTCGGCTTCGCGGCGGAAGGCGACGTAGCGGCGATAGGTGTCGATCACACCGTCGAGGTAGACGCTCTCGCCGTCGAGGATGATCCCGGTTTCGGTGAGTGCCGCGGCCAGGCGGGCGGCGTCGCCGTAGAGCGCCCTCTGCTTGCCGTTCAGGGTCGTGCCTATCCAGCGGTCGATGACGCCGTGGGCGGTGCGCAGCCACGCGGTACGTTCAGGCGCGGTGCTGATCTGCTCGCGGAGTGCTCGTTCCAGCAGGTGGGAGAGCGTTTCGACGTCGTCGGCGCGGTGATCGTCGCCATAGAAGACGCTGTGCCCGGCATCTGCGGTCGCGGCCAGCATCGTGTGCAGCACCGTGTTCTCCCAGTCGCGATGCGCCACCGCGCCGCAGGAAGCGGCCAACACGTACGGCAGAACGGTCAAAGTGGTGTCCGAGGCACCGTTGGCCACGGCGTTGGCCGTGGGTAGGAGGCTCAGCGCGTCATCGACCCGACCTGCCAGCAGCAACGCTTGGGCGCGGAAGTTGGCCAGATGGTGATGGGCCAGCCCGGGAGCACCTGCGGCCAGACGGTCGGCCGCTTCCCCTGCCACTTGCCCGCCCGAGCCGGAGTGCTGCGCTTCGGCGGCCCGGTGGAGGGCGACCAGGCGCCGCGTGGAGGTGGCCAGCGTGAAGGCCTGGATGCGGAATTCAACGGCTTCCTTCCCGTAGGCGAGGTCGGCCGCTGTTTCGGCGAGCGGCGCCCACTGGTAGGCGGTCCACCCGCTGCGGTCCCCGCCGGACAGCAGACCGAGCCCTTCACGACAGATGTCCAACGCTGCCTCCTCATCACCGTGATCACGCAAGGCGTCGACGAGGTCGAGATAGGCATGGGGCTGCCCGAGTCCCGGCTTCCGGGCGGCCTCGATCAGCGCGCTCACGTTTCCGGTTGCCGCTGCGACCTCGCGCAGGAGACGGCCACGCAGCGGATCGTGACCGCCGGATCGCTCGACCAACTCCTGGCTCCAGCGTGGATAGAAGACCTCGAGATTCGCCGGTTCCGTCGGCAGTGTTTCTCGTACGGCCAGCAAGGAGCTCGGCCGCGCTCCGTGCGGCAAGAGCTCCAGCCAGGTCTCCGCCATGACCTCCGCAGCCTCGCCAGGGTCGGCGGCAAGCTCGTAAATCGAGCGCAGCCAGCGGGCGCCGGCCTCCACCAGATCTGTCGTCAGCGACTCGGCGGGTGAGAATTCGTAGCTGAACACCGGTTCGTCACCGTCGAGGGCCAGCGCGCCGAACAGTAGCCGGTGAGCTGCGGCGGACAGGTCGTGCCGACTGTCGAGGAACGCGGTCGCCGCCCCGGTGAACAGAGTGTCCATTCGTGGGACCCAGGACTCGTCGCCGAATGCTCGTTCGTGGCGCAGTTCGGGATCCCAGCCCCAGCCGTCGTAGTACTTCCCAGACTCCACGGCGGCGATGAAGGACTCGATCTCGGCGATCAGGTCTGGATCTCGCTGCTGGACGGGCGGGGCCGATGCGCACAAGCCGCGTAGATGGCCCAGGAACTCCGTCCGCGCGCTCGCTGGCAGGCCGCTCGCGTATCCGGTGAACACCGATCGAAGCTTCTTCTCGTCCAGCGGAGAGAGCAGGGAATCCAGCTCGGCCAGGAACCGCTTCAGCGACAGTGCATCGGGCATGAGCGGGACCATACCGGAGCATAGGAGGTGATCTTGGCGCGACGATGCACCGTGGAGCACCCAGACTGGGCTGCAGCGGAGCGTCTGAACATCCCCTGACGAGGCGAACATCCGGTTGGGCCTGGTCGGTACGGCCTGCGTCCCTGACCTGAGGCGCAGGCCGTACCCGTCTATAGGATCACAAAATTGCTCACTCCGACGAGAAGGCGGCGTCGAAGGACGCCGTCGGCGGGGTGATCCGGTTGAGCCGGGTGATGTAGCCGAGGGCCTCGGGCGCGCCCTCCAACCGGTCCATGCCCGCGTCCTCCCACTCGATCG
The DNA here is from genome assembly GCF_009687885.1 of Acrocarpospora pleiomorpha. GTDB lineage: Bacteria > Actinomycetota > Actinomycetes > Streptosporangiales > Streptosporangiaceae > Acrocarpospora > Acrocarpospora pleiomorpha. The sequence goes on along the minus strand of NZ_BLAF01000015.1, from coordinate 100,827 downwards.
AGATCGGGCCGTCGTAGCCGATCGCGTTGAGCGCGCGGAAGCAGTCCTCCCACGGCACGTCGCCGTGGCCGGTCGAGACGAAGTCCCAGCCGCGGCGCAGGTCCGCCCAGGGCAGGTGCGAGGCGAGCCGGCCGCGGCGGCCGTCGGGGGTGCGGACCTTGGCGTCCTTGCAGTCGACGTGGTAGATCCGGTCGGCGAAGTCGAGGATGAAGTTCGCCGGGTCCAGGCCCTGCCAGACCATGTGCGAGGGGTCCCAGTTGAGGCCGAACGACGCGCGGTGGCCGATGGCCTCCAGCGTCTTCACGGTCGTGTAGTAGTCGTAGGCGATCTCGCTGGGGTGCACCTCGTGCGCGAACCGCACGCCTTCTGCTTCGAAGACGTCCAGGATCGGGTTGAACCGGTCGGCGAAGTCCTGGTAGCCCGCCTCGATCATCGCCGCCGAGGCCGGCGGGAACATCGCGAGGGTGTGCCAGATCGACGAGCCGGTGAAGCCGACCACGGTGGAGACGCCCAGCTTGGCCGCCGCGCGGGCGGTGTTCTTGAGCTCCTCGGCGGCGTTGCGGCGCACCGTCTCGGCGTCGTCGGACCACAGCCGCCCGGGCAGGATGCCCTTGTGCCGCTCGTCGATCGGGCTGTCGCAGACGGCCTGGCCGACGAGGTGGTTGGAGATGGTCCAGACCTTGAGGTTGTGCTTGTCCAGGGTCTCCAGCTTGCGGGTGACGTAGTCGGGCTCGGCGAGCGCCCGGTCGACCTCGAAGTGGTCGCCCCAGCAGGCGATCTCCAGGCCGTCGTACCCCCACTCGGCGGCCAGCCGGCACACCTCGTCGAAGGGCAGGTCGGCCCACTGGCCCGTGAACAGAGTGATCGGTCGCGTCATCCCACGTCTCCTTCGCTGTAAAGGTTCAAGCCTGCCGCCCGGTCAGGTCGGGTGGCACCCGCCCGGTTCCGCGCTTCGGCGCAGCGTGGAATCGGGCGCCCTGACCAGGACGCGTTCCGGGCGGCAGGCAAGCGGTCCCCCGAGCTCATATGGCGGTCCATCTGCTCTCTTCTGCCGCGCTGCGCTCGACCGCCGCGAGCACGCGCTGCACCTGCAGGCCATCCTCGAAGGACGGCGCCGGGTCGTACCCGCCCGCGATCGCCTCCAGGAAGTCCTTGATCTCATTGGTGAAGGTGTTCTCGTAGCCGAGGCCGTGGCCGGGCGGCCAGTAGGCTCCCGCGTAGGGATGCCCGCCCTCGGTCACCAGGACACGCCGGAAGCCGCCTTCTTCGGGCGGGAGCGTGTGGTCGTGGAACCACAGCTCGTTCATCTCCTCGAAGTCGAAGGCAATGCTCCCGAGCGAGCCGTTGACCTCGATGCGCAGCGCGTTCTTGCGGCCGGTGGCGAACCGGGTGGCCTCGAAGGAGGCCACCGCCCCGCCCGCGAACCTGCCGGTGAACAGCGCGGCGTCGTCGACCGTGACCGGTCCGGTGGCCGCCCCGCTGCCCGCCGCGGAGAGCCCGGCCGAGTCGTCGGCCAGCGGGCGCTCCTTGATGAACGTCTCGGTGAGGGCCGAGACGCCGGTCAGCCGGTCGTCCAGGATGAACTGGGCGGTGTCCACGATGTGCGCGCCGATGTCGCCCAGCGCGCCGGACCCGGCCTTGTCCTTCTGCAGCCGCCAGACCAGCGGGAACTCCGGATCGATGATCCAGTCCTGCAGGTACTGCGCCCGGACGTGCCGGATCTGGCCGAGCCGCCCCTCGGCCACCAGCTGGCGGGCCAGCGCGATGGCCGGCACCCGGCGGTAGTTGAAGGCGACCATGCTGCGCACGCCCCGGGCCGAGGCGGCCCGGGCCGCGGCGGCCATCGCCTCGGCCTCTTCGACGGTGTTGGCGAGGGGTTTCTCGCAGAGCACATGCTTGCCGGCCTCCAGCGCGGCGATGGCGATCTCGGCGTGCGAGTCGCCCGGCGTGCAGATGTCGACCACCTGCACGTCGTCGCGCTTGACCAGCTCCTTCCAGTCCGTCTCGACGGCGGCCCAGCCGAGCGACTCGGCCGCGTCCGCTGTCCGGCCGGCCGACCGGCCGGACAGCACCGCCATGGACGGCGAGAGGGGCAGGTCGAAGAAGGCTCCGACGCTGCGCCAGGCCTGGGAGTGCACGCGTCCCATGAACGCGTACCCCACCATGCCGACCCCGATTGGCTGCTTCACGACTCGAAGCCCAGCGGCAGGTACTGGTCCACGTTCTCCTTGGTGATGGTCTCGGAGGCCAGCGTGATGGACTGCGGGACCTGGTTCTCCAGCAGGTCGCTCATGCCCTTGCCCTGGGCGATCAGGCGGGCGAGCTTGATCGCCGAGGAGGCCATCGTGGGGCTGTAGGTGACCGTGGCCTGCAGGACGCTGGAGCCGGCCTGGATGTCCCGCATGGCGTTGGCGGAACCGGCGCCGCCGACCATGAAGAACTCGCTGCGGTTGGCCTCCTTGATGGCGGCCAGCACGCCGATGCCCTGGTCGTCGTCGTGGTTCCAGATGGCGTCGATCTTCTTGTGCGCCTGCAGCAGGTTGCTCGCCACCTCGGTGCCGGACTCCACCGTGAACTGCGCGTCCTGCTTGGCGGTCACGCTGAAGCCGTAGGACTTGAGCGCGTCCTCGAAGCCCTTGCTGCGGTCCTGGGTGAGCGGCAGGGTGGCGATGCCCTGGATCTCCAGGATGACCGGGTTGCTGGTGCCGGCGTCCTTGAGCTTCTTGCCGATGTAGTGGCCGGCCGCCACGCCCATGCCGTAGTTGTCGCCGCCGATCCAGGTCCGGTAGGACAGCTTGTCGGGGAAGATGCGGTCCAGGTTGACGACCGGGATGCCGGCGTCGGTGGCCTGCCGGGCCACCTGGTTGAGCTGCTGGCCGTCGTTCGGCAGCATGACGATGACGTTGACCTTCTGCTGGATCAGCGACTCGACGGCGGAGATCTGCTGGTTGATGTCGTTGGTCGGCTCGACCGGCTTGAACTCGACATCGCTGTACTGCTTGGCCGCGGCCTCGGCGTTCTTGGCGATGGCCGCGATCCAGCCGTGGTCGGCGGCGGGGGCCGAGAAGCCGATGACGACCTTGGTGCCGGGGGCGTCGTTGCCGCCGGTGGGGGCGGGCGCGGCGGCCGTGGGGGCGGCGGCGCTGGCGGCCGGGGCCGGCTCGTTGCTGGTGCACGCCGCCGCGAGGGCGCCGACGCCGATGACCGCTCCGCCGACGAGGAATCCGCGGCGACCCGGGTTCTGGGCCATGGTGTTCTCCCTTTGTTAGCTATTAATTAGAAAGTCGTGATCTGGACGGCCGCAGCGGTGATTCACCTGGTCGGCGGCTATGCGGCTGTCTATGGGACGGGTTTCTGATTAATCAGGCAGTGAGGAACCGGGGCCACGGGTGGATCCCTAGGCCCGTTGATGGCGGGGTGCTAAGTGGCTGTCTGGAGGCTGCGTCGCTGCAGGAGCACGGCGACGACGATGATCAGGCCTTTCGCGATGAGCTGGTCGCTGGTGTTGAGACCGTTCAGGATGAACAGGTTCGTGATCACGGTGAAGATCAGCAGGCCGAGGATGGAGCCGATGATCGTCCCGCGGCCGCCGGTCAGGAGCGTGCCGCCGATGATGACGGCGGCGATCGCGTCCAGCTCGTAGAGGTCGCCGTGGGTGGAGGAGCCGGTGGTCGTGCGGGCCATGATGATCACTGCCGCGATGCCGCAGCACAGGCCGGACAGGGCGTAGAGCAGCATCGTGTGGCGGCGGACGTCGATGCCGGCCAGCCGGGCCGCCTCCGGGTTGCCGCCCACCGCGTACGTCCGGCGGCCGAAGGTGGTGCGGTTGAGGATGAGCCAGCCGATGATGACGACCACCGCGAAGATGTAGACCAGCAGCGGCAGGCCGAGCACCCGGGTGGTGGACAGCTCGACCAGGGCGCTGTTGTCCTGGCTGACCAGCTGGGTGCGCCGCTCGGACATGCGCTGGGCCAGGCCGCGGGCGGCCACCAGCATGGCCAGGGTGGCGATGAAGGGCACCATCCGGCCGTACGAGATGAGGAAGCCGTTCACGAGCCCGGCGCCGGTGCCGACCAGGATGGCGCAGATGGCCATCACGACGGGACCGTACGCCTGGGTGGCCAGCGTGGTCGCCCACACCGAGGCCAGCGCCATGACCGCGCCCACCGACAGGTCGATGCCGCCGCCGATGATGACGAAGGTGCTGCCGACGGTGATGACGCCGATGGTGGAGGCCAGGGCCAGCAGGCTGACCATGTTGGACGTGGTGGCGAACGTGTCCGGGGCGGTGATGAGGCCGACGGCGGCCAGCAGGGCCAGCGCGATCAGGAGGCCGAGATGGCGGGCTTCGCCGATCCTGCCCAGGGTCAGCCGCCCACCCCCCGGCCCTGGAGGCGCGACGGCGGCCGCCTCCACCCGCGCCTGTTCATCGGCCTCCGGCGCGGAGACTTTCTGCGGATTAACCTCGGTCATCGGACGAACTCCTGAGGTCGGATGTAAGCGATATCAGCCATGGGACGGGGTCGCGTCCATGACGAGGTCGAGGACGTGGTGCTCGTCGAGCTCGGTGGCGGGGGCCTCGTGGATGATCCGGCCGTCCCTGACGACCAGCACGCGGTCGGCCAGGCCGAGCACCTCGGGGACTTCGCTGGAGATGAGCAGGACTCCGACGCCTTCGTCGGCCAGCCTTCTGACCAGCGCGTAGAGCTCGGCGCGGGCGCCCACGTCGACGCCTCTGGTGGGCTCGTCCAGCAGCAGCAGCTTGCGCCCCTCGACCAGCCAGCGGCCGAGCACCGCCTTCTGCTGGTTGCCGCCGGAGAGCGTCTTGATCGGGCGGTTGGGGTCGGGCGGGCGGATGTCGAGCGCCTTGACCAGGCGTTCGGCCTCGTCGCTCTCCTGCTTGCGGTTGAGCCAGCCGAACCGCGAGTAGCGGCCCAGGCTCGCCAGCGTGATGTTGCGCGCCACACTCTGGTCCAGGAGCAGGCCCTGAGCTTTACGCTCTTCCGGGGCCAGGCCCATGCCGATGCGGACCGAGTTGGCGGTGTCGCCGAGCTTGACCTGCTTGCCGTTGAGCAGCACCGTGCCGGTGGCCCGGCGGGCGCCGTACACGGCTTCCATGATCTCCGAGCGGCCCGAGCCGACCAGACCGGCCAGGCCGACGATCTCCCCGGCCCGTACGGTGAACGACACGCCCGACACCACGCCGGGAACCGTGAGGTTCTCGACCCGGAGCACCTCGTCCCCGAAGCCGCCGGTGGGGCGGGGCGGGAAGACGTACTCCACGTTGCGGCCGGTCATCAGGGAGACCACGGTGGCGGTCGGCGTGGTACGGGCGGGCAGGCCGACCGCCACGGTTCTGCCGTCCTTCAGCACGGTGACCCGGTCGCCGATCTCCCGGATCTCCTCAAGACGATGCGAGATGTAGACCACCGCGACGCCCTGGCCGGTGAGCTCACGGATGATCCGGAACAGGTTCATCACCTCGTCGTGGGCCAGCGCCGCCGACGGTTCGTCCATGACGATCAGGCGTGCCTCGTGGGAGAGGGCGCGCGCCATGCTGACGACCTGCTTGCCGGCGGGCGACAGGCGGCCCACTTCGGTGCTGGGACGGATCTCGCCATGGCCGAGCCTGGCGAGCAGTTCGCGGGTGGCGGCGAACATCTCGCCGCGCCGGGTGAAGCCGAAGGTGGCCTGCTCGTGGCCGAGGAAGATGTTCTCCGCGACGCTGAGCCCGTCGACCAGGTCGAGCTCCTGGTAGATGGTGGCGATGCCCTGTCGCATGGCGGCCGTGGGAGTGGCCAGCCGCACGGGCTGGCCGTCGAGGAGCACCTCGCCGCTGTCCGGCTGGTGCGCCCCGGCGAGGACTTTGATCAGGGTTGACTTGCCCGCGCCGTTCTGGCCGAGGAGGCAGTGCACCTCGCCGGCCCGGACGTCGAGGTCGACGCCGTCCAGGGCGCGAACTCCGGGGAACTGCTTGACGATCCCGCGCATCAGTAGCAGCGAGGGGTTATCCGTCTGTTCCCGGCTTATGTCTTCCATATTTCCGGATGCTAGAGAGGACTTATGCTGACGGTCAAGCAAAAGTCGATGGCATGATGTCATAATGAGATCTGGAATCATCGACTAGGCGAGAGGAGGCGAGGTTGACACAGGGGATGCTGAGCGAGCCCACCGGTTCCGTCACCGGCGCGGGAGCGTTGCTCTCGATCCTTCGGGACGGCCAGGCCCGCACCAGGGCGGAGCTCGTGCAGCTGACAGGGCTGGCCCGATCCACGGTCTCGCAGCGCCTGGACGCGCTGCTGACGCACCAGTGGATCGTGCCCGCGACAGACGCGATCTCCTCCGGGGGGCGGCCCGCGACCGCCTTCGCCTTCAACCAGGGGGCCCGGGTGGTGGCGTCGGCGGATCTTGGAGCCACCCACGCCCGCGTCGCGGTGACCGACCTAGCCTCCAACGTGCTCGTTGAGCGGACCGCCGACCTGCCGATCGACCGCGGCCCCGAGGTCACGCTCGGCTGGCTGGTCGAGACGCTCAAGGAACTGCTGGTCGAGACCGGCGGGCAGCTGTGCGGGGTCGGGGTGGGACTGCCGGGGCCGGTCGAGCACATCACCGGGCGGCCGGTGAACCCGCCGATAATGCCGGGCTGGGATGGCTTCCCCGTGCCCGAGTGGCTGGGCTCACGGCTGGGCGCGCCGGTTCTGGTAGACAACGATGTCAACATCATGGCGCTGGGCGAGCACTGGGCCGCCCGGCCCGAGGTCGAGCACCTGGTCTTCGTGAAGATCGGCACCGGCATCGGCTGCGGGATCATCTCCGAGCGGCGGCTGCATCGCGGCGCGCAGGGGGCCGCGGGCGACATCGGGCACATCCGGGTCACCTCGGCCGCCGAGGTGATCTGCCGGTGCGGAAACGCCGGCTGCCTGGAGGCGGTCGCGGGCGGGGCCTCCATCGCCTCGCAGCTGCGCAACGCCGGGATCCAGGCCGAGAACAGCCGGGACGTGGTGGGCCTGGTCAGGGCCGGGAACACCCAGGCCGTGCAGTTCATCCGGCAGGCCGGGCGGGAGATCGGCGACGTGCTGGCCTCCATCGTGAACTTCTTCAACCCGTCGGTGATAGTGATCGGCGGCGATATCGCGGAGGCGGGCGAGCACGTGCTGGCCGGGGTCCGCGAGGTCATCTACAGCCGATCGCTGCCGCTGGCCACCCAGCATCTGAGCATCAGGGCCACCGAGCTGGGCGACCGGGCGGGCGTGATCGGAGCGGCGGTCATGGTCATCGAGGCGGTGCTCGCGCCGGAGGCGGTGGACCTCGTGGTCAATAGCTGAGAGCGCTCTCTGACCTCGGCTAACAGGCACTTGACGCATCGGCAACATTGTCGCAACAATGTGGGCGAACGCCTTCTTCGGGCCGCCGTGACACGTCGGCCTGGTTAAGAGAGCGCTCCCTCATTGGCGCGTTCGGCGCACGCGTCCCGTTCCGGAAGGATCGTCGTGCGCCCATTGCCCCGCCTGTTATCCCGGTTACTCCTGTCCCTGTCACTCATCGTGGCCGGGATCACCGTCGCCTCACCCCCCGCCTTCGCCGCACCCGACTTCACCGTCCTGGTCTTCTCCAAGACCGCCGGATTCCGGCACAGCTCCATCGGCCCCGGCATCACCGCGATCCAGCAACTCGGCACCGCCAACAACTTCGCGGTCGAGGCCACCGAGGACGCGGCCCAGTTCACCGACGCCAACCTGGCCAGGTTCAAGGCCGTCATCTGGCTGTCCACCACCGGAGACGTGCTCAACGCCACCCAGCAGGCCGCCTTCGAGCGCTACATCGAGGCCGGCGGCGGCTACGTCGGCGTCCACGCCGCCTCCGACACCGAATACGACTGGCCCTGGTACGGCCAGCTCGTCGGCGCCTACTTCGCCTCCCACCCCGCCCCCCAGCAGGCCACGGTGAAGGTCGCCGACCGCTTCCACCCGTCCACCGCGCACCTGCCACAGCGCTGGAGCCGGTTCGACGAGTGGTACAACTACCAGGCCAACCCGCGCGGCAAGGTGCACGTGCTCGCCACCCTGGACGAGACCACCTACACCGGCGGCGGCAACGGCTTCGACCACCCCATCGCCTGGTGCCACAACTACGACGGCGGGCGCTCCTGGTACACCGGCGGCGGCCACACCGACGAATCCTACGCCGAGAGCAACTTCCGGCAGCACCTGCTCGGCGGCATCAGGACCGCCGCGGGCTTCGTCGCCGGGGAGTGCGGCGGCACCGTCAACACCAACTTCCAGCAGGTCGCGCTGGCCAAGGGCGTCGACGAGGTGGGCGAGCCGATGAGCCTGACCGTGCTGCCCGACGGCGCGGTCTTCCACACCGCGCGCAACGGCACGGTCCGCTACACCGACAACGCCGGCAACACCAAGGTGGCCGGGACCCTCGCCGTCTACAGCCACGACGAGGAGGGCCTGCAGGGCATCGCGGCCGACCCCGGCTACGCCACCAACCGCTGGATCTACCTGTTCTACGCCCCACCGCTGAGCACGCCGGGCGGTGACGCGCCCAGCACCGGGACCGCCGCCGACTTCGCGCCGTTCAACGGGGTCAACCGCCTGTCCCGGTTCACCGTAAGGGCCGACAACACGATCGACCCCGCCAGCGAGCGGACCGTGCTCGACGTGCCCACCAGCCGCGGCATGTGCTGCCACGTCGGCGGCGACATCGACTTCGACTCGGCGGGCAACCTCTACCTGTCCACCGGCGACGACACCAACCCGTTCGACTCGGCCGGATACGCGCCGATCGACGAGCGGGCCGGCCGCAACCCCGCCTACGACGCGCAGCGCTCCTCGGCCAACAGCAACGACCTGCGCGGCAAGGTGCTGCGGATCAAGCCGACCGCGTCGGGGAGCCCGGCGTACACGATCCCGCCCGGCAACATGTTCGCGCCGGGGACCGCGCAGACCCGGCCCGAGATCTACGCGATGGGCTTCCGCAACCCGTTCCGGATGAGCGTCGACAAGGGCACCGGGATCGTCTACCTGGGCGACTACGGGCCTGACGCGGGCACCGCCGACCCGAACCGGGGCCCGGCCGGGCAGGTGGAGTTCGCGCGGATCACCCAGCCGGGGTTCTACGGCTGGCCGTACTGCTCGAGCTTCAACGACGCGTACAACGAGTACACCTTCCCGTCCGGTCCTTCGGGCGCCAAGTACAACTGCGCGGGCGGGCCGACCAACAACTCCCCCAACAACTCCGGCCTCACCACGCTGCCGCCGTCGCAGCGCGGCTGGATCCCCTACACCGGCTCCACCCCGCCCGAGTTCGGCGGCGGCGGCCTGTCGCCGATGGGCGGCCCGGTCTACCGTTACGACCCGGCCTCGACCTCGCCAATCGCGTTCCCGCGCTATTACGACGGCACCTTCTTCGCCGGTGAGTTCGGCCGCCGGTGGATCAAGAACGTGGTCGTGGACAGCGCCGGCGCGCCGCTCGCGATCAACCCGTTCCCGTGGACGGGCACCCAGGTCATGGACATGGAGTTCGGCAAGAACGGTGCGCTCTACGTGCTGGACTACGGCACCGGGTGGTTCAACGGCGACGCCAACTCCGGCCTCTACCGGATCGAGTACGCCCGCAACGGCCAGGCCCCCGCGCCGGTCGTGACCGCCAACCGGACCTCCGGGCTCGCGCCGCTCGCGGTGACGTTCTCCTCGGCCGGCACGGTCGACCCCGACGGCGACCCGATCACCTACGCGTGGGACTTCGACGGCAACGGCTCCACCGATTCGACGGCGGCCAACCCGTCCTTCACGTACACCACGAACGGCACCTACAGCGCGACGCTGACCGCGCGGGACAGCACCGGGAAGACCGGCACGGCCAGCGTGGTCATCACGGTCGGCAACAACGCGCCCACGGTGACCATCCAGGCGCCGCTGGACGGCCGGGTGTTCTCCTTCGGCGACGCCATCCCGTTCCAGGTGACCGTGACCGACCCGCAGGACGGCACGATCGACTGCGCCCGGGTGAAGGTCAGCTACATCCTCGGCCACGACTCGCACGGGCACCCGATGACCAGCGCCAACGGCTGCACCGGCACCCTGCAGACCACCGCCGACGGCGAGCACGACACGGCGGCCAACATCTTCGGCGTGATCGACGCCGAATACACCGACAACGGCGGCGGCGGCCAGGGCGCGCTCACCACGCACACCCAGGCCATCATCCAGCCCAAGATCCGGCAGGCCGAGCACTTCGGCGCGATGAGCGGCGTGCAGATCAGCGCGCCGGCCTCGGCCAACGGCGGCCGGGCGGTCGGATTCATCGAGAACAACGACTGGATCTCGTTCAAGCCGTACAACCTGACCGGCGTCACCTCGTTCACCGCGCGCGTCGGCGCCCCGACGGCGGGCAACACGCTGGAGTTCCGGGTCGGCTCGCCGACCGGCCAGCTGGTGGGCTCGGCGACGGTTCCGGCCACCGGCGGGTACGCGGTCTTCCAGAACGTGACCGGCACGATCACCCCACCGGCGGGCACCCAGGAACTGTTCCTGGTCTTCAAGGGCACCGGCTCCGGCCTGTACGACATCGACGAGTTCACCTTCAACACCGGCCCCGTCGTGTCCCCCTCGCCCTCACCTTCGCCCTCCCCGTCACCCTCTCCCCCGACCGGCACCAACCTGGCCCTGAACAAGCCGGTGACGGTCACCAGCACCGAGGCCGCCTACGTCGCCTCCAACGCCGTGGACGGCTCCGCCACCACCCGCTGGTCCAGCCTCTTCGCCGACCCGCAGTCGATCACCGTCGACCTCGGGCAGAGCTACTCCATCAACCGCGTCCGCCTGAACTGGGAGGCCGCCTTCGGCTCCGCCTACCAGATCCAGACCTCGACCGACGGCACCGCCTTCACCACCATCAAGACGGTCACCGGCGAAAACGGCGGCATCGACGACCACACCGGCCTGACCGGAACGGCCCGCTACGTCCGCATCCTCGGCACCGCCAGAGGCACCCCCTACGGCTACTCCCTCTGGGAGTTCGAGGTGTACGGCTCCGGCGGCCCACCCACCCCCACCAACGTGGCCCTGAACAAGCCCGCCGTCGCCTCCAGCGTCGAAAGCGCCGAATTCCCGGCCGCCAACGCGGTGGACGCTTCCGCCACCACCCGCTGGTCCAGCGCCTTCTCCGACCCCCAGTGGATCCAGGTAGACCTGGGCCAGACCTACACCATCAGCAGGGTACGACTGAGCTGGGAGGCCGCCTACGGCTCCGCCTACCAGATCCAGACCTCCCCCAACGGCACAACCTGGTCCACCATCAAAACGGTCACCGGCGAAAACGGCGGCATCGACGACCACACCGGCTTGTCAAACTCCGCAAGATACGTCCGCATCAACGGCACCACCAGAGCCACAGCCTGGGGCTACTCCCTCTTCACCTTCGAGGTCTACGGCAGCTAACTGAACGGAAACGCGCGGCCCCATGATCACCCCCGATCATGGGGCCGCTGCACTTTTCCCGCTAGACGATCGGCAGCGCGGGCTCCATAGACTCGCGCGATCACGCCTTCCGAACCACGAATCTTGGCGGTCCGAGGCGGAAGCTCTTTAGATATGGCTAGACCGACCAACTCCACGATTCAGACGACCAGCGGCTGTCAACCGGGTTTTCTATCATGGGTTGTGCCCAGAATATCCCCAGGGCTTGATATGCCTCGTCCAGGGTAACGAAAGGCAGGTGGTAATCTTCGACAAACCCATGCCACGCCGCGGCCCATGTGACAGGAGGGCGGTTCAGCGAAGGAGGCCACTCCGTGTTGCGGATGGAGAAAGTCGCCTTGCAGGCAGCGACCAGCTGCCTGATATCTCAGCTTTCGCCCTCTGTTGAGTACATCACACCGGTCGGTGCTTAGTTCCTGGCCGGACCGATCCGCCGTGATCACGGTTCCTGCCGGTTCCTATTCAGGGAGGGCAGCCTAAGCCGCCATATTCTTCTTATGTGAGATTGATCCGGTTGTTCGGCCAAAAAAATAGCGAGCCGACGACGGGTTGTCAAACCCGAATCTAGTGCCTCTTTTGCGGCCTGTTTGACCAGATTGGGATCACTTCTCCGTGCGACATCCGCAAGTGTTCGCTCCGGACGAGTCACCTGAACATTTTCCCACTGCCACACCTCAGACGCAGATAGCGGCGCATAGTGGACAATTACGCCATCTCTAACTCCACGGAATCGACTGGGAGTAGTTATGTTTATTTGGCCGGGCAAAGCGTCTGCTAGGCCATATATCGCCAGAGCTGTTTCATGGCTGGCGGCACAGTCGAATCCTGCCCACAGGGTGACGGCAATCACATCTTCAAACCGGCCTGCAGGGAACCGTGTCAGGCGATAGACACCTTGCATGAGGCGCTCTAGGTCGCCATGTTCCGTGTGATAGCTGAGCATGGTGTACGGAACACCGGCATCCCGTGCTTCTTTCGTGGTGAAGAGTCCGCCATGCTCGATTGCGATCTCGAACAGGGTGTCCAACGTTCTAGACCGACGTGGTGCCGGCATGTGATCAACAGGGTTTGGCATCGCTTCCTCTTCGTACCACTAGCTTGCACATTATGCCTGTTCAAAATGGGTATCGACTACATGAGACTACAATGTCGTTGTAGTCTCATGTAGTCATGAGGGACGGTCTTATCAACATCAAACTACAAGAGGGTTGTAGATTGATGTTGACGATGCCGCGTCTGGTCAGGGCGATCGAGGGGGGCGCGAGTGGCTGGGGGCGGTGGGAGATGATGGAGGTTGGGCGGGTGTGGCATTAGGCCGGGCGGGGGCAGAGGCCATGGCTGGGGTGACTGGGCTGGAGCGCATGCTGACGGGGTTGCTGGATGCCAGCCATCTGGTCACGTTGGAGCGGCTGCCTGAGTTGGTGGCCGAATATGGCGCTCAGGCGGATCTTGGTGGGGCGCTGATTTATTTGGCTGATCTTCAGCAGGCTGTCTTGTGCCTGTTGGCGGCTCCTGGCTGTCCTGCGCTCGCGGCGGAGGGGCAGAGTGCCGAGTTGCGGATTGATGCCACGCTGGCCGGGCGCGCGTTTCAGGAGGTCAGGGCGCTGTCGCAGGACGGTGGGGCGGAGCGGCAGCACTGGTGGGTGCCGCTGCTTGACGGGGCGGAACGGCTGGGTGTGATGCGGGTGACCGCGGCGGGGGCGGAGTTGCCGGATGCCGCCAGGCATCTGGCGGGGCTGGTGGCGTTGTTGCTGGTCAGCCAGCGTGCGCACAGTGACACCTACGCCCAGTTGGTGCGGACGCGGGCGATGAACGTGGCCGCCGAGATGCAGTGGCGGCTGGTTCCGCCGCACACGTTCGCCACGCCGGAGGTGACGGTCAGTGGGGTCATCGAGCCGGCCTACGAGGTCGGCGGGGATGTCTTCGACTATGCCCTGTCCGGGGACACGATGCACCTGGGGGTCTTCGACGCGATGGGGCACGACGTCTCGGCGGGGCTGACCGCGAGTCTGGCCATGGCCGCCTGCCGGAACCATCGTCGCCTGGGCATGGACCTGGCCGCCAACAGCGAGGCGATCGAACGTACCCTGATCAGCGAGTTCGGGCCGGGCACCCGGTTCGTCACCGCTGTCATCGCCGATCTCGACCTGCGCACGGGGCAGCTCACCTGGGTCAGTCGCGGTCACCCGCCGCCGGTGCTGATCCGCAGCGGGCGGTGGAGCGCCTCGCTGGAGTGCCCGCCGGCCCACCCGCTCGGCCTGGACCTGGGCGTGCCCATCACGGTGTGCCAGGAGCAGCTGGAGCCCGGTGACCGGCTGCTGATCTACACCGACGGCATCGTCGAGGCGGGCGCCGCGCAGGGCCGCGAGTTCGGGCTGGCGCGGTTCGTGGATTTCATCATCAAGCACACCAGCGCCGGTCTGCCGGTGCCGGAGACTCTGCGCCGCTTGATCACCAGCATCCTCGCCTACCATCACGGCCGGCTGAACGACGATGCCACCGTGTTGTTGACCGAATGGCACGGGATCGCACCCGAGTCCGCTTGAGGGTATTTCCTGTATATCAAGTAGGAAATGTTGACTTCTGTCCCAGCGGTGTCTAGCGTGCTGAACATGAGCAAGGGCCTGTATCTGATCCGGCGCGTGCACGTGGACCACGGTCACGTCGCCAGTGCCCAGTGTTGCCACGGCGAGTGACCCACCGGAACCCCCCTTCTCGCTTGGCTACAGGAAACCCATGAACAACTTCAGAAACGTCGTCGTCGCGTCCGGACTTCTGCTGGCCTTAGGGGCCTGCGGTGGATCGAGCGGAACCGAGGTCACCGAGCTGCGCTACCAGGGCAACGTCGGGGCCGTGACCCTTCCCGAGTTGGCCGAGGAGCTCGGCTATCTCGCGCCCGTAAAGCTCAAGTGGATCGGCAACACCATCAGCGGGCCGCAGGACATCCAGTCCGCGGCCACCGGAGAGACCGACTTCGGCGGGGCGTTCAACGGCGCCGTCGTGAAGCTTCGGGCCAGTGGGGCGCCGATCAAAGCGGTCATCAGTTACTACGGCAGTGACCAGGACACCTTCAGCGGGTTCTGGGTCCCCGAGGAGAGTCCGATCAAGGGTCCGCGGGATCTGATCGGGAAGAAGATCGGCGTCAATACGCTGGGCGCGCACGCGGAAGCGGTGATCAAGGAATACCTCAAGCGTGGCGGGCTCAGCCCGGAGGAGGTCAAGCAGGTCGAGCTGGTCGTCGTGCCACCGGTCAACACCGAGCAGGGGCTGCGCGGCGGGCAGATCGACGTGGGCGCGCTGACCGGCGTGCTCCGGGACAAAGCGCTGGAACGTGGGGGCATCCGGCTGCTGTTCAGTGACACCGAACTGCTCGGGCCCTTCAACGCGGGGACGTACGTGCTGCGCGAGGACTTCATCGCGCGCAACCCGACCGCCGCCAAGAAGTTCGGCGAAGGGGTCGCGAAGGCGATCGAGTGGACCCGGGAGCACAGCCGCGACGAGGTTATCGCGAAATTTCGGGAAATCGTGGCTAAGCGAGGGCGGAACGAGGACAGTTCGGCGATCGGGTACTGGAAGAGCTTCGGGGTCTCCTCCAAGGGCGGAGCCATCGCCGATCGGGAGTTCCAGACGTGGATCGACTGGCTGGAGCGGGAAGGCGAGCTCAAGCCCGGCCAGGTGAAGGTTGGCGATGTCTACACCAACCAGTTCAATCCGTACGCGACCGGGAGCGTCAAGTGAACAAGATCACGATCCGGGGTGTCGGGAAGACCTTTCAGGTGCGCGGGGAAGGACGGCCGTTCGCGGCGCTTGAGGGGATCGATCTGGACGTGCGGGCCGGGGAGTTCCTCACCCTGGTCGGGCCGAGCGGCTGCGGCAAGTCGACGCTGCTCGATCTGATCGCGGGGCTGACCACGCCGACCAGCGGCACGCTGGAGCTGGACGGCCGACCGATCAACGGTCCCGGGCTCGATCGCGGCGTGGTGTTCCAGCAGTACGCGCTGTTTCCGTGGCGTACGGCGCAGGCCAACATCGAGTTCGGGCTGGAGGCGAAGGCCGTACCGGGAAAGGAGCGGGAGGAGCGGGCGCGGCACTTTCTCGACCTGGTCGGGCTGGCGGGGTTCGCGGATCGGTATCCGCATGAGCTGTCCGGGGGGATGCGGCAGCGGGTGGCCATCGCGCGCAGCCTCGCGTTCGATCCTGAGGTGCTGCTGATGGACGAGCCATTCGCGGCGCTCGACGCGCAGACCCGGGAGTCGCTGCAGGAAGAGCTGCTGAGCATCTGGGAGAAGACCGGCAAGACCATCGTCTTCATCACGCATGGCATCGACGAAGCCGTCTACCTGGGACAACGTGTGGCAATCATGACATCCCGGCCGGGACGCATCAAGCAGATCATCGACGTCGCGTTCGACTCCCGGGCGGGGGATCTGCGCGCTGATCCCCGGTTCGGCGAGTACCGCCATCACATCTGGACGCTGCTGCGCGACGAGGTCGCCGCGGCCCGCCGGGACGAGGTGCTCTCCGTTGGCTGACAACAAGGGCGTCCTCGCCCCGGCGAATCCCGAAGAATCCGAGAAATTCCCCGGGGACGTGCACTGGTACGACCTGCCCGACGACGACGCCGATCCGGAGGAAGCCGAGCTGCAAGGCCAGGCGGCGCGAACTGAGGATGGGCCAGGCCACGACGAGGACGTGCCCCCTCCTGGCGAGGAGAGCATCCCCGGTGGCACCCGCCTCCAGCGAGTGATCCGGAAGACCACGTCGTTGCTGAGGCGGTCGGCCGCGGTGGCGTTGTTGCTGGTCGTCTGGGAGACGTTGCCCCGGTTGGGCGTCGTCGACCGGGTGTTCCTGCCGCCGCTCTCCGAGGTGCTGGGCGCCTGGTATGAACTGATTCTCCGGGGTGAACTCGGCGAGCACGTGGGAGCCTCGCTCGGGCGGTCGCTGGCCGGATTCGCGCTGGCGATCGTGACCGTGATCCCGCTCGGGCTGCTGATCGGCTGGTACAAACCGGTCGCCGACTTCCTCACGCCGCTGCTCGAACTCTTCCGGAACACCAGCGCGGTCGCGCTGCTGCCGGTGTTCACGCTGATCCTCGGCCTGGGCGAGACCGCGAAGATCACCTTCGTCCTGTACGCCTGCGCCTGGCCGATCCTGCTCAACACGATCAGCGGCGTGAAGACCGTTGACGCGCTCCTGATCAAATCCGCGCGGTCGATGGGCCTGGGGCCGCTGCGGCTCTTCCAGAAGGTGATCCTTCCGGCCGCCGTTCCGACCATCTTCACGGGGGTTCGGCTGGCAGGGGCGTACTCGATTCTGGTGCTGCTCTTCGCCGAGATGGTCGGGGCGAAAGCGGGCCTCGGCTACCTGATCAACGCCGCTCAGTTCAACTTCCGCATCCCCGACATGTACGCCGGGATCATCACCATTTCCCTGCTCGGATTGTTGTTCAACCAGCTGCTCGTCACGTTGGAGCGGCGCTTCTCGACCTGGAGGATCACGTGAGCCCCCGCCGGCTTCATCTCAACGCGTTCCTGATGGGTGTGGGTCACCACGAGGCGGCCTGGCGGCATCCTCGGACCGAACCCGCGCTGGTCACCGACGTCAAACACTTCCAGAACCTGGCCAGGATCGCCGAGCGGGGGAAGCTCGATTCGGTCTTCCTGGCCGACGGGGTTGCCTTGTGGGGAAATGTCCGGCACAACGCGCTCGGCGGGCTTGAGCCGCTGACGCTGCTGTCGGCCATCGCCGCCGTCACCGAGCACATCGGGCTGATCGCGACCGCGTCCACGACCTACAACGAGCCGTTCCATCTGGCGCGCAAGTTCGCCTCCCTGGATCACATCAGCAACGGGCGGGCCGGCTGGAACATCGTCACCTCGGCGAGTGAGGCCGAAGCCCACAATTTCGGGATCGAACGCCCGGCGCATCGTGATCGATACGCGCGTGCCGACGAGTTTCTCGAGGTTGTCACCAAATTGTGGGACAGCTGGGAGGACGACGCGGTCGTCAAGGATCGGGAGAGCGGCATCTACGCCGATACCGACAAGATTCACGCGGTCGAGCATTCCGGTCCGCATTTCGCCGTCAAGGGTCCGCTCAACACCCAGCGGCCGCCGCAGGGGCATCCGCTGATCGTGCAGGCGGGGTCTTCGCCGGACGGCAAGGATTTCGCCGCGCGGCACGCGGAGGCCGTCTTCACTGCCCAGCAGACCCTGGCCGAAGGGCAGGAGTTCTACGCCGACATCAAGGCCCGGGCCGTCGCCGCCGGGCGAAGGCCGGAGGACATCGTGATCCTTCCCGGTATTTCGCCCATCATCGGGAGCACCGAGCGGGAAGCCCTCCGGTTGGAGCGCGAACTCGAAGAGCTGATCATTCCGGCGTACGGCGTGGCGCAGTTGTCCACCATTCTCGGGGTCGATCTGTCCGACCATCCGCTCGATGAACCGTTGCCGGAAATATCGCCAGAAACCGAGGGTCAGCAGAGCCGGGTCAAGCTGGTGCTCGATCTGGCTTCGCGGGACAACCTCACGATTCGGCAGCTGATCGCGCGATTGGCGGGTGGGCGCGGGCATCGGGTCCTGGCTGGGACCCCGGAACTGATCGCCGACCAGATCCAGGAATGGTTCGAGCAGGGCGCGGCTGACGGGTTCAACATCATGCCGCCGGTGCTCCCCAGCGGTCTGACCGACTTCGTCGACCATGTCGTGCCTGTGCTTCAGGCGCGTGGGCTGTTCCGGTACGAGTACGAGGGCCGTACCCTCCGCGAGAACTACGGCCTGGCCCGACCGGCGAACCGTTACGCGGAACTGGCGGTGGTCTGATGAGCATCGTGACCGTGGTCGGCAACCCGCGCAGCGGGTCCCGTACGCTGACCGTCGCCACCAGAGCCGCCGAAGCCATCGCCACCCGGCTGGGGGTCGAGGCGGGCGATGTCGTGGACCTGTCCGGCCTGGCTCCGGCGCTGTTCAATCCGGAGCCCTCGCCCGGCGTCGAGGTCGCCCTCGAGCTGGTGCTGGACGCGTCGGTGCTCGTCGTGGCCAGCCCTACCTACAAAGGCACCTATACCGGCCTGCTCAAGGCCTTCCTCGACAAGCTTCCCAACCAAGCGTTCGCCGGAAAGGCCGCCCTTCCGCTCCTGGTCCTGGGCGACCCGAAGCACTCCCTCGCCGTCGAGGTCCACCTTCGGCCGCTCCTGGTCGAACTCGGCGCGAACGTTCCCACCCCCGGGCTGGCGGTGTTGGAGTCGCGCATCCCCGATCTGGACGAGCTGCTCGGCCCCTGGGCCGATCGGGTGGTCCCGCAACTGAATGGACGTACGGAGGTGCTGACATGACCGCCGCGCCCGACGAACAGCCTCCCGCCAGCCATCTTCGACTGGTCGGAGAGGTGTCCGTTCCGCAGCAGGGCGGCCGCGGGCGGAAGTTCCGGCCTGTCGGCAGGGAAGGCGAACCGGTCGGGTCGGAGTCGGAGGAGTTCTGGCCTGCCGGTAGGGAAGCAGTCGGACCCGAGGAGTTCCGGCAGGCGCTGGCAGCCCACGCCGCGGGAGTCGTCGTGGTCACCGCGCGGCCGGACGGCGAGCCGGTCGGGCTGACCGCGACCTCCTTCACCTCGGTCAGCCTCGCGCCGCCGCTGGTCTCGTTCTACGTCGATCAGGCTTCGACCACCTGGCCCGCCCTGAGCAAAGCCGAGTATTTCGCGGTGAACGTGCTGGCCAGCCATCAGGTGGACGTGGCCGCGAGATTCGCGCGCAAAGGCGTGGACCGCTTCGCCGCGCCGACCCGATGGTCACCCGGCCTGGCGGACGTTCCGTTACTCGAGGAGGTCTCGGGCCATCTCGTCTGCCGCGCCCACCACACCAGCGAAGTCGGCGACCACATCCTGGTGGTCGGCCTCGTCGTGGCCACCGCAGGCGGCGACGACGGACGCCCACTCCTCTACCACCAAGGCCGATTCGGGGATTTCCAACCACGATAGGTGCGGTGGTTCTCCCACCCGCCCAGCCCTTTGTTTATCCTCGGGCTCCGCCCGCCCCCGCCAACGCCGTGGTACCCGTACGAACCGGAGAATCCGGTATCAGGCCAGGCGGGCGGTGCCTCGGCCGATGGATAGGGGGAGGTCGAGCATGGTGCGGATGCCTGGGGGTGCGGCGCAGACTGATGTGATCGAGTTGACTGCGTGGGCTGCGGCGCCTGCCAGGCCGTGGCTGACCTCGTCGATGGTAAGGGCGATGGTGGGGCGGCCTTCGATGTGGATGGCGAAGCCGGGGTCGGCCCAGCGGCGGACCTTGGTGGCGTCGGCCTTGTAGACGCATTCGACGGTCATGAAGGGGCGGCCGCGGATCAGGCCGCTGAAGGTCCAGCGGGAGGCGCAGACGGTGTCGGGGAGGACGGTTCCGGCGGCGATTTCGAACTCTTCGGTGGCCAGTTCGAACTCGTCGCTCTCCTCGATCTCGTCGAGCCGTACATTCAAGGCGGTGGTGACGAGCTGCACGCTTTCCGCGAAGAGGGCGCGCTGGAACGCCCGGAACGGGCGGACGGCGGCGGCGTAATCCTTGGCGGAGCGGGTGAAGCCGATCAGGTCGGTGACGATCTGGCGGGACGGGTGGCCGCGGTAGTCGGAGGATTCGCGGACGTAGATGTGGTCGAGGCGGGAGGACAGGCCGGTCAGGGCCAGCGGGAGGAGGTCGCTGACGAAACCGGGGTTGATGCCGGTGCCGTGGAGTGTCGTGCCGCCTTCCGCGCAGGCGGCTTCGAGGCGCTCGACCACGCCGGGGCCGTACGCGGCGGGGTAGACGAAGCCGGTCGTGGTGATGACGTTCTTGCCCGAGGACAGGAGGGCGCAGATCGTCTCCACGTCGGTGGCGTGGTCGCCGCCGAAATACGACGCGGGGAGGGGCATGTGCAGGACGCAGTCGGCGTCCAGGGACAGGATCTGTTCCACATCGTCGGTGCAGCTCACGCCGACGGGGTCCAGGCCGATCAGCGAGCCCGCGTCCACGCCCACCTTGTCCGGGTCGTAGACGAGCACGCCGGCGAGCTCGAATTCCGGCCGGGTGATGACGCTGCGCAGAGCGTAGCCGCCTACTGCTCCGGTAGCCCATTGGACCACGCGCAGACGGGGCATGCAGAGCCTCCAGACTGGGTTATGGCCGCGCCTCCGGCGCGACAGGCTTGGCCGCTGGGGAGCCAAGCCGGGCGGAGGGCATGCTGGGGAGGGGTGTCGCCGGTAGCCCCACGCCCTGGCGAAGCCGAAACTATAGCAGGAATTTACTCGTCCGATCACTATCCGCAACGACCCATTTGTGGGTCCCAGCGCTCTTGATATGGTGCCCCTGACTAGAATCTTGTTCTCTTCGTGGAGGGTGGGCGAATGTCCGAGCTCAGATTCGACGGGAAAGTCGCGGTCGTCACCGGTTCCGGGCACGGGCTCGGGCGGGCGCACGCGCTGCTGCTGGCCGAACGCGGGGCCGCGGTCGTCGTCAACGATCTGGGCGGCGCGCTGGACGGCTCCGGAGCGTCCGCGGGCCCCGCCGCCGAGGTCGTCGAGCTCATCACCAAGAACGGCGGCAAGGCGGTCGCGAACGCCGACAACGTGGCCACCCCCGAAGGCGCGGAGGCGATCGTGCGGGCCGCCGTCGACACGTTCGGGCGGTTGGACGTGGTCGTCAACAACGCCGGGATCCTGCGCGACAAGTCGCTGGGCAAGATGTCGGTGGAGGAGTTCGACAGCGTGCTCGCCGTACACGTGCGCGGGTCGTTCCTGGTCAGCCGGGCGGCCTTCCCGCACATGAAGGAGCAGGCCTACGGCCGGATCGTCAACACCTCCTCCCCCGCCGGGCTGTTCGGCAACTTCGGCCAGGCCAACTACTCCACGGCCAAGATGGGCCTGGTCGGCCTGACCAAGACCCTCGGCATCGAAGGCGCCCGCGCCAACATCAAGGCCAACGCGATCGCCCCCATCGCCTGGACCCGCATGACCGAGGCCCTCCTCCCCGCCGAGTTCGAAGCCAAGTTCACCGTCGACGCGATCAGCCCCCTGGTCGCGTTCCTCGCCCACGAATCCTGCGAAACCTCCGGCGAGGTCTTCAGCGTCGGCGGCGGCCGGGTCGCCCGCGTGTTCGTCGCCGAGGGCCCCGGCTGGCGCACGGACGACCTCACGATGGAATCCATCCGCGACAACTGGGACACCATCATGACCGAACAGCCGTACCTCCAGCCGACGACCCTAGGGCAGCAGGCAAGCGCCTCGATGCAGGCGATGCTCTAATGTCCCACGTCAGAGTGGCGCGCCGTACGCGTTGGAGAAGGCGATCTCCTCAACCGGGATCCTGGACAGCTTGGCGGGGAAGTGCGTGGCGGGGTATCCGACCGCGATGTGCGCTGCCGTGATGACATCGTCGGGGATCCCGAGCAGTTCCTTCACCTGAGGCTCGTAGTGGCACAGCAGCGTGGTGATCGCGCTGGCGACGCCCTGTGCGCGCAAGGCCAGGCAGAAGTTCTGGGCGGTGGGGTAGATGGACGCGCCGCCCACGACACTCAGCCGTCCGAGCTCGTTGTCGGTGGGGTGCAGTCCATCGAGCTGAGCGCAGCAGACGACGATGGCGGGAACCTCGTCGAGGTGCTCGGCGAAGTAGTCGGCGTCAGTGACGGCCTTGGGCAGCGCGCCTACGGCGATGTCACCGGTTGTGATCGCGCCAAGGTAGGCCTTCCACGGCACCAGATACCACTCTTTGAGCTGCCGTTTCAGGTCGGGATCGGTGACCACCACCCAGCGCACCGGCTGCCGGTTACCGCCCTGGGGTGCGAAGCGAGCGGCGTCGAACGCGCTCAGCAGCACTTTCTCCGGTACGGGGTCGCTGCGGAAATAGCGGCACGTTCCCGTTCCTGTCATCGCCTCAATGACGTCCATGGCATACCTTAGGGGAGAGGTCTGGAATAAATGGAAGTTCGCCGGGCTATTTCTTCTGAGCTACTCCGCCGTACATCCAGATTTTATTGAGATCACCGATGAACTCCCGGTCCGGCCGCCACAGCGGGGTTTGGACGAGCCCTGGTTCGACGAGTCGCAGATCCCCGAACAACGCCTCGATCTCCGCCTTTCGCCGGGGTACGGCAGGCGCCTTGGCCCGCACGTAGGTGTCGGCGACCTGGAACACCTGCTCCTGGCGGAAGTCCTGAGTGGGGTGGGATATCACCAGGAAGCTGCCGGGGGCCATGACCTTTCGCAGCGGGGCTATCAGTTCCTCGGGATCCCGATCGGGAATGAACTGCAAAACGGACACCAGCATGATCGCTATCGGCTGGGTGTAGTCGAGAAAGCCCTCGACCTCGGGCCGATACAGGATCCCTTCGGGATCGCGCAGGTCGGCGGTGATGACCCGCGTCTCACCCTTGCCGTGGCCGGCCAGCAGCGCTCTGGCATGCGTGAGCACAATCGGGTCGTTGTCCACATAGACGACGTGCGCATCAGGGGCGACTTCCTGCGCGACTTGGTGGACGTTGCGCTGGGTGGGCAGGCCCGTACCGATGTCGAGGAACTGGCGGATGCCGGCGTCCACCATGAATCGCACCGCACGCTGCATGAACGCCCGGTTCTCTCGGGCGATGTCCCGTAGTTCCGGAGCCACCAGCAACGACTCCTCCGCAGCCCGGCGATCGGCAGCGAAATTGTCCTTACCACCGAGGTAGTAGTCGTACATGCGGGCTGGATGCGCGATGTGAACCTTGAGTTCGACAGGTGCGCTGGCCTCGTCCAATGCGTTCCTCCACAACACATCCCCTGGGGCCGCGTGCTTGACGGGGCGCCACTCAGGATCATAGCGACAAACAGGAATTTTCCTAAAACCTCCCCCCTATCAGTCATTCAATCGATACCACCCGATATCGGTCGATATCAGCCATTTAGATCGGTTCATGCCATGTCGGCAGACTCCCCAACCTCCGGCTTCACATTCTTGATCGTGAGCCGCTCAAGCGCTTGAGCGGTATGGGTCCGTCAGGGTCATGGGCATACGGGCCACACCGAGGGCTCGTTCCGGGAAGCATGGACCGGCTACATACATGCGCGCACGGGTGCGTCCGACGGGCGTGAGGACCTCAGAGGTCACGAGGTCGCGCTCCCCGTCCATGAGATCTTCCACATCCACCGTGGACACGCGAAATCCTTCGATGGAGTTGGACGCGGCGACGGCGTCAGCGGTGAGGAACTTCTGCAGGCCTTCCGTCCATTTGGCCGGCGTGCTGCGCAATTGGTGCCGCAGCTCGTGTCGCATGGCCTCGATATCCGCTACGACCTGGTCGTCTTCACGGCTGAGGGCGGGCGTTGGGAAGAGCATGCAGTCGATGATGCGGTGATGCAATCATCGCGTCAAAGCTTGTTGCGGTGCCAGAGGTCGGGTTCGCCTGGGGTGCGGGTGAGTTTGCCGTCGAGTTCGAGCCAGACCAGGTGGGCGAGGGTCTCGTTGTTGGCCGAGCGCTGCATGAACGGGGGGATCGTGTCCCAGGGGCGGGACCAGGTGAGTTGGGAGGCCAGTTCCCAGCAGGTCATGCCGTCTGACTCGCCGACGGTGGTGGCGACCTCGGCCAGGCGGTCCTCGTGGTGGCCGACGACGTAGTTGACGCGGTCGGCGAGGTCGGTGAAACGGTACTCGTGGGCGGGGAGGACCTCGGCGATGTCGAGTTTGGCGATGCCCCGGAGGGCGTCGAGGTAGTCGGCGAGGGGGTTGGGGGCGGATTGGGGGTGTACGGCGACGATGGGGGTGATCTTGGAGAGGACGTGGTCGCCGGAGAAGAGGAGGCGGCGGGTGGGTTCCACGAAGCAGAGGTGGCCCGGGGAGTGGCCGGGGGTCCAGCGGGCCTGGAGGTCCCAGCCGGGGATGTCGAGGTGCTGGCCGTCGTCGATCAGGCGGTCGGGGACGGCCATGGTGACCAGGTGTCTGATCATCATGGAGGCGCCGGCGAGTTCCTGGGCGGTGAGGTCGGGGACGCCGCAGCGGCGCAGGAGCGCGCCCTCGCGGGCGACCAGGTCGTCGATGGCCGACTCGTCGTAGCGGTCGTGGACGAGGGCGGCGTCGGCGGGGTGGAGGCCGATCCAGGCGCCGGTGTTCTCGCGGATGCGTCCGGCCAGGCCGTAGTGGTCGGGGTGGATGTGGGTGACCAGGACGGCCTTGATGTCGGTGATCTGGTATCCGGCGGTGGCCAGTCCGGCGGCCAGCGCGTCATACGCCTCGTCGGTGTTCCAGCCGGCGTCGATGATGGTGACGCCGCCGGGATGCTCGAGGGCGTACACCAGGACGTAGCGGAGGGGGTTGATCGGGATCGGCACGGGGATCGACCAGAGGCCGGGGCGGACCTGCTCGACGTCGGGGAGTCGTTTGTCGAGCCAGGCATCCCGTTGGGAGGGGTTCGCGGGTTTCGCCAATTTGCTCACGCCGTCGATTGTGCCTCGTCGGCAGAACATCCTTCTATTCGGGGGGCGGGAAGGCGTACGTACAGGAGGGCCAGCAGGAGCATGACGGCGGCGCAGACCGCCCAGGCCCAGGCGACGCCGCCGGTGGCGGCGAGGGCGCCGAGGGCGACGGCGGAGAGGGTGCCGCCCGCTTGGAGCAGGAGCGAGTTGACGGAGAGTACGGTCGCGCGCAGGCCGGAGACGACGCGGCGATGGAGGAGCTCCATGCGGATGACCTCGCTCAGGGCCAGGGCTGCGAAGATGAGGATATATCCGGATCCGGCGCCGATCATGCCTGCTAATCCGGCCAGGGCGACCGAGGCCGCGAGGCCGCCTACGGCCAGTGCGGTCGCGATCGTCCCGGCTATCGCGGCCCGTTCCGAGGTGGCGAAACGCCGTGCGAACCAGGGCGCCAGCGAGCTGCCCGCGGCGTTCGCGGCGAAACCGACCGCGGCGACGAGCGCGTAGGCGGTGCTGCCGGTTTCCACTCCCCCGGTCAGTACGGCCAGCCGTCCCGGCGTCAACATCTCGATCGCGTTCAGCATCACTCCGAGACCGGCCGAAACCAGTAGCAACCGCCCGACCCCGCGATCCCGGATGGCCACCCCGAATCCGGACCGTATGGCCAGGGGAACGCCGTGCAGCACCGTCCCCAGCGACGCCTTCGGTCCCCGCGCGGGTTCCCGCAGCACGACCAGGACGACCACGAGCAGGACGACTCCCGCGCCGGCCCCCGCCCAGATCGGCACCGTCAGCGACTCGCCCGGCACCACCAGCGGCAGCAACCCCCCGGCGAGTACGCCACCGCACAACGCGACCGAAGCGGCCACCGACCCTGCCGCCAGCCCTGGCTTGAGATCCGCCTCCGGCCCTTCCGCCTCGTGCAACGCGTCCACGAACCAGGCCTCGACCGGTCCGCTCGACAGCGCCCTGGCCATGCCCTTGAGCACCATGGCCACCACGAACATCCCCGTGGACGTCGCCAGCGCGAGCACGCTCAGCCCTGCGACGGTGAACACCGCCGACGCCACGACGACCATCCGCCGCCCGATCACGTCGGCCAATCCTCCCGTGGGCAGTTCCAGCGCCATCACGGTCAGACCGTAAATGGAGAACACCACTCCGATCTCCGCCAGCTCCACCCCACGCGAGGTCATCAACAGCACCTGCGGAGCCATCATCAGCCCAGCGGGCAACCAGCCCAGAAAGGCCACTAAAACGAATCGCCTTCGAATCGAACGGGGGGACATTTGAATCACCTCTTCGGACGCGAATCACCGGGACGATTCCAGGTGGCGGGGGTAAGCGCCTATGTACACATGGACCTGTTCCGCGTCGATCGCTGCCTCGTCGTGTTCCTCCAGTTCGGCGATCAACGCCGTCACGCGTTCGTACAGAGTCATGACGGAGGCGGGTGTGAGGCGCGCCACGATGTCGGACATGCCGGCCGCCTCGATCCAGGCGTGGCTCCACGTTTCGTGTTCGCGGTGAAACGTGTCGATGGAAGAGGTCATGACCTCCAGCTGGCGGTGGCGCATGAACTCAGCCGCCTCGCGGCCCTCCGGCGTCGCGGAGAGTTCGGCGTTGCTCCAGGAGGTGTAGCGGTGGCGGGCGCGCCAGCGGCGTTCGCGGCGGTCTCGAGGGGTGGGGTCCTCTTCCGTGAAGCCGAAGCGGGCGAGTTGGCGCAGGTGGTAGCTGGTGGAGCCGGAGCTCTCGCCCAACCGGGCGGCCAGTTCGGTGGCGGTGGCGGGGCCGTCGGTGCGGAGGGCGCCGAGCAGGCGGACCCGGAGAGGGTGAGCGACGGCTTTCAGGGTGCGCGGATCGCTGACGTGGTAGACCTCGTCCATGTCCATATTGCAAAGATACCTTTGCAAATACTTCTTTGCAATCGTGAAACTTTCACGCCGCCCAACGGGATATCGCCCGGTCACGGTGGGTCGCGGCCCGGGACTCGTTGACTCAGGGGAAACGTGTTGGAAACATCAATGGACTCACAGTAATGGGAGCGCTCCCACGTCCCTCTTGGAACGACACCCCGCAACCGAGGTGCACCTTGAAACCAGCCGAAGCGAAGAACCCAACCCGTCGAATCCAGAAGAAACGCCTCGCCATACTCACCGCGATGGCTCTCCTCGTCGCCGGATTGACCCCCACCGCCGCCCACGCCGAAGGCCCAGAACAGATCTCCAACGGCACCTTCGACACCACCACCGCCCCCTGGTGGAACACCGGCAACCTCACGGTCGGCATCACCAACGGACAGCTCTGCACCGACGTCCCCGGCGGCACCACCAACCCCTGGGACGCGATCATCGGCCTCGACAACATCCCCCTGGTCGCCGGCGAGACCTACGCCTACACCTTCTTCGCCACCGCCACCCCCGCCAGGGTCGCCCGCGCCCTCATCCAACTCCCGGTAGACCCGTTCACCTCGTACCTGACCGCCAACCCAGAACTGAGCGTCTCGGGCAACACCTACAACTACACGTTCACCTCCCCCGTCGACCTCCCCACCGGCCAGGTCGCCTTCCAACTCGGCGGCAGCGCCACCCCGTGGCGCTTCTGCCTGGACAACGTCTCCCTCACCGGCGGCGCCGAGCCCGAGGTGTACGTCCCCGACACCGGCCCCCGCGTCCGCGTCAACCAGGTCGCCTACCTCCCCAAGGGCCCCAAGAACGCCACCGTCGTCACCACCACGACCACCGCGCTCCCCTGGCAGCTCAAGAACTCCGGCGGCACCGTGGTCGCCCACGGCCAGACCACCCCACGCGGCGTGGACGCCTCCTCCGGCCAGAACGTCCACTCGATCAACTTCGGCTCATACACCAAAGCCGGCACCGGCTACACCCTGACCGCCGACGGCGAGACCAGCCGCCCGTTCGACATCTCGGCCGCCGCCTACGATCAGCTCAAACTGGACGCGCTGAAGTTCTACTACACCCAGCGCAGCGGCATCGCCATCGACGACGCCCTCCGCCCCGGCTACGGCCGCCCCGCCGGACACGTCGGCACGGCCCCCAACCAGGGCGACACCAACGTCCCTTGCCAGCCGGGCGTCTGCGACTACTCCCTGAACGTCTCCGGCGGCTGGTACGACGCCGGCGACCACGGCAAATACGTCGTCAACGGCGGCATCAGCGTCTGGCAGGTGATGAGCACCTTCGAACGCACCAAGAACGCCGCCACCGCCGAGACCATCGGCGGCCTGACCATCCCGGAGAGCGCCAACAACGTCCCCGACGTGCTCGACGAGGCCCGCTGGGAGCAGGAGTTCCTGCTGAAGATGCAGCGCCCCGACGGCATGGTCCACCACAAGATCCACGACCAGAACTGGACCGGCCTGCCGCTCCTGCCGCACCTGGACCCGCAGCTGCGCGAACTGCACCCGGTCTCCACCGCCGCCACCCTCAACCTGGCCGCCACCGCCGCCCAGGCCGCCCGCCTCTTCGCCCCGTACGACGCGAGTTTCGCCGCGAAGAACCTGACCGCGGCGAAGAAGGCATGGACGGCCGCCAAGGCCAACCCCGCGATCCTGGCCTCCCCCGCCGACGGCAACGGCGGCGGCGCCTACAACGACGACACCGTCACCGACGAGTTCTACTGGGCCGCCGCCGAGCTCTACATCAGCACCGGCGAGAAGGAATACAAGGACTACCTCCTGGCCTCCCCGCTGCACTCCGCCGACGTCTGGCGCGAGCGCGGCTTCGACTGGGCCGCCACCGCCCAGCTCGGCCGCCTCGACCTGGCCACCGTCCCGAACGCGCTCCCCGGCCGCGCGGCCGTCCGCGCCTCGGTCCTGGCCGGCGCCGACAAGTACCTGGCCACCCTGAAGGCCCACCCGTACGGCCTGCCCTACGCCCCCGCCGACAACGTCTTCGACTGGGGTTCCAACAACCTGGTGCTCAACAACATGGCGGTCATGGCCGCCGCGTACGACATCAGCGGCCAGAAGAAGTACCTGGACGGCGTCCTGGAGGGCATCGACTACATCCTCGGCCGCAACGCCCTCAACCAGTCGTACGTGACCGGCTACGGCGAGGTCGCCTCCAAGAACCAGCACAGCCGCTGGTACTCCCACCAGCTCAACCCCGACCTGCCCAACCCGCCCCGCGGCACCCTGTCCGGCGGCCCGAACTCCTCCATCCAGGACCCGGTCGCCCAGACCAAGCTGCAGGGCTGCAAGCCGCAGTTCTGCTACATCGACGACATCGAGTCCTGGTCCACCAACGAGCTGACCATCAACTGGAACTCGCCGCTCTCCCAGATCTCGGCGTTCATCGCCGACCAGGGCGACGGCTCGCTCACCTCGCCCGGCAAGTGCGACGTCGACTACAAGATCCTCGGCTCGGTGCCGCAGGGCTTCGCCGCCGAGGTGTCGATCAAGAACACCGGTTCCAGCACGATCAACGGCTGGTCGCTCACGTGGTCCTTCCTCGGCGGCCAGAAGATCCTCGCCGCCGTCGGCGCGGACGACAGCCAGAGCGGCGCGACCGTGACGGCTAAGAACATCTCCCTCAACAAGCAGATCAAGCCGGGCAAGACGGTCAAGTTCGGCTTCGTCGCGAAGAACGCCCCCGGCCCGAACCCGGTTCCGGACCTGATCAAGCTGAACGGCGCAGCGTGTAAGTAGCAGGCGCGGGACCCGCGGCAAGCGCCGCGGGTCCTACCCTGGTCGGTGTGATCGAGGACATCTGGGTGGACGATCGCGTCCGCGAACTACGACCCGACTTCGCCGTGCTGGTCATCGGCGCGTACGGGCTGCGCAACGGCCCCTCCGACGAACGTTCCAGGGAATGGCTGGCCGACGCGGCGGCGCAAGCCGTACCCCTCGATCACGAGAAGATCGAGGCTTGGCGCGCCGCCTACCGCGCCTTCGGCGCGAAACCCCAGCGCACCCGCCCCTCGGTGGACGCCCTGATCCGGCGCATGCCGCTCCCCGAGATCAACCTCGTGGTCGACGCGTACAACGCCGTGTCGGTACGGCACGCGCTGCCCATCGGCGGCGAGGACGCCGGACACTACGCGGGCCCGGCCCGGCTGGTACGCGCGAGCGGCGACGAGCCCTCCGACGAGGCCCTGGGCGAGCCGGAGATCGGCGAGGTGGTCTGGCGGGACGACGTGGGCGTCACCTGCCGCCGCTGGAACTGGCGGCAGTGCGTCAGGACGCGCATCACCGAGCAGACCGAGAACGCGGTGTTCCTACTGGAGCGCCTGGAACCGATGTCGGTTGACGAGCTCACCGTGGCCGGTGGGGAATTGGTGAATCTGCTGGCCCAGATCACCCCCGAGATCCGGACCGAAACCCGTCTCCTGGAGTGAGACGGTTGTGACGCTCCAACGGTGAAAGCCATAGGGTGAGAGAGGGCACGCCTCACTGTTGCGGGCGAGTAGCCTTGGACAGGTTCTTAACATCAACGCCGATCTGCGGAAGAGGGCGATTTCCGCCGTGTCGTCAGAGTCGCGGTCAAACCCGCTGGCAAGCTTCGGGCAAAACGAGTGGCTTGTCGACGAGCTGTACCAGAAGTATCTCCAGGATCCCGAGTCGGTGGACAAGGCCTGGTGGCACTTCTTCGCTGATTACAACGGGACGGGGAAGACAGCCCCACCCCCGAACGGCGCCACCCCTGCCGCCGCTCCCGCAACCCCGACCCCCCCAGCGACGAAACCCGCTCCGCCAAAGGCAGCCCCCAAGGCTCCTGCCCCGCCGCAGCCGAAGGCCGTGACCCCCGTTCCGGCGGGCGCGCTGGAGGAGAAGCTGCGCGGCGCCGCCGCCAGGACCGCCCTCAACATGGAGGCGTCCCTCGCGGTGCCGACCGCGACCAGCGTGCGCGCGGTCCCGGCCAAGCTGCTGATCGACAACCGGATCGTCATCAACAACCACCTGTCCCGCGGGCGCGGCGGCAAGATCTCCTTCACCCACCTGATCGGTTACGCGATCGTCCAGGCGCTGAAGAGCATGCCGGAGATGAACCACGCCTACACCGAGGTGGACGGCAAGCCGACCCTGGTCAAGCCCGAGCACGTGGGCCTGGGCCTGGCCATCGACGTGCAGAAGAGCGACGGCACCCGGCAGCTGCTGGTCCCGTCCATCAAGGTCGCCGAGACCCTCGACTTCCAGCACTTCTGGATGGCGTATGAGGACATCGTGCGCAAGGCCAGATCCGGCAAGCTGGGCGTCGACGACTTCCAGGGCACCACGATCTCGCTGACCAACCCGGGCACGATCGGCACCGTGCACTCGGTGCCGCGGCTGATGCCCGGCCAGGGCACGATCATCGGTGTCGGCGCGATGGAATACCCGGCCGAATACCAGGGCGCCTCCGGCGACACCCTGTCCCGGCTGGCGATCAGCAAGGTCATGACGCTCACCTCGACGTATGACCACCGGATCATCCAGGGCGCGCAGTCGGGCGACTTCCTGCGCCGGATCCACCAGCTGCTGCTGGGGGCCGACGACTTCTACGACGACATCTTCGAGTCGCTGCGCATTCCGTACGAGCCGGTCCGGTGGACCCAGGACGTGTCGGCCACGCACGACGACGACGTGGCCAAGTCGGCGCGGGTGATCGAGCTGATCCACGCCTACCGGGTGCGCGGCCACCTGATGGCCGACACCGACCCGCTGGAATACCGCCAGCGCAAGCACCCCGACCTGGACATCACCAAGCACAGCCTGACCCTGTGGGACCTGGAGCGCGAGTTCCCCACCGGCGGCTTCGGCGGTCGCCCGCTGATGACGCTGCGCGAGGTGCTGGGCGTGCTGCGCGACTCCTACTGCCGCACGGTCGGCATCGAGTACATGCACATCCAGGGCCCCGAGGAGCGGGCCTGGATCCAGGCCCGGGTGGAGAAGCCGCACGCCCGGCTGGACCGCGAAGAGCAGCTGCACGTGCTCAGCCGCCTCAACACCGCCGAGGCGTTCGAGACGTTCCTGCAGACCAAGTATGTCGGCCAGAAGCGGTTCTCGCTGGAGGGCGGCGAGTCGCTGATCCCGCTGCTGGATTCGGTGATCTGCGCGGCCGCGGCCCAGGAGCTGGACGAGGTCGTCATCGGCATGGCCCACCGGGGCCGCCTGAACGTGCTGGCCAACATCGTCGGCAAGTCGTATGCGCAGGTGTTCGGCGAGTTCGAGGGCAACCTGGACCCGCGCTCCGCGCACGGCTCCGGCGACGTGAAATACCACCTCGGCGCGACCGGTGACTTCGTCTCGCCGAACGGCTGCAAGATCACCGCCTCGGTGGTGGCCAACCCGTCGCACCTGGAGGCCGTCGACCCCGTGCTCGAGGGTGTCGTCCGGGCCAAGCAGGACCTGCTGGAGCGCGGCGAGGAGGGCTTCACCGTGCTGCCCGTGCTGGTGCACGGCGACGCGGCCTTCGCCGGCCAGGGCGTGGTGGCCGAGACGCTGCACCTGTCGCAGCTGCGCGGCTACCGCACCGGCGGCACCGTGC
Source organism: Acrocarpospora pleiomorpha (assembly GCF_009687885.1). Taxonomy (GTDB): domain Bacteria; phylum Actinomycetota; class Actinomycetes; order Streptosporangiales; family Streptosporangiaceae; genus Acrocarpospora; species Acrocarpospora pleiomorpha. The sequence goes on along the minus strand of NZ_BLAF01000015.1, from coordinate 68,447 downwards.
ACATCGTGGTCAACAACCAGGTCGGTTTCACCACCTCGCCCGCCTCGTCCCGGTCCTCGGTGTACGCGACGGACGTGGCCCAGATGATCCAGGCCCCGATCTTCCACGTGAACGGCGACGACCCCGAGGCGGTCGTGCGGGTCGGCAAGCTGGCCTTCGAATACCGCCAGGCGTTCCGCAAGGACGTCGTGATCGACATGATCTGCTACCGGCGGCGCGGCCACAACGAGGCCGACAACCCGAGCTTCACCCAGCCGCTCATGTATGACCTGATCGACGCCAAGCGCTCCACCCGCAAGCTCTACACCGAGGCCCTGATCGGCCGCGGCGACATCACGGTGGAGGAGGCCGAGCAGGCGCTGCGCGACTACCAGGAGCAGCTGGAGCGGGCCTTCACCGAGACCCGCGAGGCGTCCAGGAAGCCGCTGGAGCCGGGCGCGGTGGTGAAGCCGCCCGCCGACGAGGTCATCCCGTGGTCGCACGACGACGTCAAGTCGGCGATCTCCCAGGAGACCGTCAAGCGGGTCATCGACACCCAGCTCAACCTGCCCGAGGGCTTCACCGTGCACCCGCGCCTGTCGCCGGTGCTGCACAAGCGCGGCTCGATGATCGAAGAGGACGCGATCGACTGGGCCACCGGCGAGACCCTCGCCTTCGGCTCGCTGCTGCTGGACGGCCACCCCGTCCGCCTGGTCGGCCAGGACTCGCGCCGGGGCACCTTCGGCCAGCGGCACGCGGTGCTGGTGGACCGGGTGAGCGGCGAGGACCACACCCCGCTGAAGACCTTCAACGAGGGCACCACGAAGTTCTACGTCTACGACTCGCTGCTCAGCGAGTTCGCGGCGCTCGGCTTCGAGTACGGCTACAGCGTGGTGCGGCCCGAGGCGCTGGTGCTCTGGGAGGCGCAGTTCGGCGACTTCGTCAACGGCGCCCAGTCGATCATCGACGAGTTCATCTCGGCCGGCGAGCAGAAGTGGGGCCAGCGCTCCTCGGTGGTGCTGCTGCTGCCGCACGGCTACGAGGGCCAGGGCCCGGACCACTCCTCCGCCAGGATCGAGCGGTTCCTGCAGATGTGCGCGCTGGACAACATGACGGTGGCCCAGCCCTCCACCCCGGCGAACTACTTCCACCTGCTGCGCTGGCAGGCGCTGTCGGATCGGCGCAAGCCGCTGATCGTGTTCACGCCCAAGTCGCTGCTGCGGGCCAAGGCGGCGGCCTCGGCCACGGCGGACTTCACCTCGGGCGCGTTCCAGCCGGTGATCGGCGATGAGACGGTGGATCCGGCGAACGTCACGAAGGTGGTGCTCTGCTCGGGCAAGATCTACTACGACCTGGCCGCCGCCCGCGACAAGTCGGGCCGCCAGAATGTGGCGATCGTCCGGCTCGAGCGGCTCTTCCCGTTCCCGGAGAACCCGCTCAAGGCGGAGCTGGCCAGGTATGCGGACAGTGTCGAGCTGGTGTGGGCTCAGGACGAACCGGTCAACATGGGGCCGTGGCCGTACCTGGCGCTCAAGATGACCGAGCGGCCGGACGCGCTCGGGGGCCGTCGCCTGGGGCGGGTGTCGCGGACGCCGAACTCCTCTCCGGCGGCCGGGTCGCATGCCGCGCACGACGCCGAGCTCGCCGCGATCGTGAACGAGATCTTCGAGTAAAACGTAGAAGACGAGAAGTCCCCCGCGGCCCGCCGCGGGGGACTTCTCCTTATGAGGAGGCACCACCGTGTATTTCACCGACCGGGGCATCGAGGAGCTGGTCGAGCGCCGGGGCGAGGAGGAGGTGGCGATGCTCTGGCTGGCCGAGCGCCTGCGCGAGTTCGTCGATCTCAACCCCGAGTTCGAGACTCCGATCGAGCGCCTGGCGACCTGGCTGGCACGCCTCGACGACGACGAGGACGACTGACTCAGCGGCTGTTGGCCGCCGCCGCTCGCTGCAGAGCCGCCTGGATCGTCGCGACGTAGTGCTCGTCCGACCGGGTCATCGGGACGACCACGGCCAGAACGCCGAGAAGGAGGTCCCCCCGGAAGACAGGCGCTGCGACCGCCCACGATTCCTCGGTCGACTCGCGACCGCTGTAGCCCATGCCGCGTTCTCGGATGACGGCGCATTCGGCCCGCAGATCGGCCAGGGTACGCACGGCCCCGGATTCTGTCTTGAACTCGTCGGTGCCCGGCGGCAGACCGAGGTAGCCGTGCTCGGCGTTGCTGAAGGCGATAAGGGCCTTACCCGCGGCGCCCAGGTACACCGGCCCGCGCTCACCGGGGTGGCAGACCCTCCGCACGAGCCTGCCGGACTCGGCCGACTCGATGCAGACACGGTCGTTCCCGGAGCGGACGAAGAACGCCACGGTCTCGTCGAGCTCGTCTCGGAGGCCGGCGGCGGCTTCTCCTGCGAGCTTGCGGATTCCCGACCACTGGTCGCTGGCATAGAGGAGCGCGGTCAGCTCGGGTCCGGGGACGAACTGACCATCCCCGTCCTGTTCCAGGAAGTCAGCCATCTTCAGGGTTGCCAGGAGCCGCGATGCGGTGCTCAGGCTGACACCGGCCTCGCCGGCGAGCTCGGTGAGTGTCCGGCTCCCGCGAGCGACCGCGGAGAGTAGGTTGAGCGCACGGATCACCGACCTGACGCCGCGCTGCTCGGTGGGCTCGTCTGCCAGCTCGGTCACCGGGTCCTCCTTCATCCTTCGGCCGTCGAGCCGAAGACGTTCACATCGCGTGTCCGCCAGATCATGCCCACTGTCTCGGCGGTGCGGTAGGGGTGCTCGCCGTCATCATGCTGCATCTGCACCCGCACCGGGCCGAATGTCTCGGAGTGGACGGTGTACATCGTGTGCGAGCCGAGGTACAGACGGTGGGTGATCTTCCCGGTGCAGTGGCTGAACCCAGGAGGTGGGGCAGCCGCGATGTCCGTCAGCGCGATCCGCTCCGGACGCACCGCGGCCACCGACGCGTCGGCGGGCACGCCGCCGCCGTCGTCGACTGACAGCAGTCCGCCGTTCTCGACGCTCAGCCGCCCCGGGGCCTCGGGACGGACCGCGAACATGTTGTTGGTGCCGAGGAAGTCCGCGACAAAGGCAGACCGGGGGTGCTCGTAGAGCTCCCGTGGTGTCCCCATCTGCTCGATCCGGCCGTGGTTCATCAAGGCGATGCGATCAGACATCGACATCGCCTCCTCCTGGTCGTGGGTGACGTAGACCATGGTCACCTTCAGCGCCTGCTGGAGCTGCCGGAGCTCGACCTGGAGACGCTGTCGCAACTTTCGGTCGAGGGCGCCCAGTGGCTCGTCCATGAGAAGGAACGCCGGGTCGAATACGACTGCCCGCGCCACCGCGATCCGCTGTTTCTGGCCGCCGGAGAGCTGGTCGGGCAGCCGGTCGGCCGCGGCGGCCATGTCGACGAGCTCGAGCGCCCGCTCTACACGCTCGACGATAACCTTGCGCGGCTCCTTGCGCATCTCCAGCGGGAACGCGAGGTTGTCGCGGACCGACATGTGGGGGAAGAGCGCGTAGTCCTGGAATACGACACCGATGTTGCGCTTGTCGCTCGGCACGTGCGCGATGTCGATGCCGTCGACGCGGATGGTCCCCGACGTCGGGTCCGTGAAACCGGCGAGCATCATCAGGGTCGTGGTCTTCCCCGATCCTGACGGGCCGAGCACGGTGAAGAACTCACCGGGCTCGATCGTGAGGGTGAGGTCGTCGACGGCGACCTGGTCGGCGTACTCCTTGCGGACGTTGTCGAAGTGGATCGCGCCGTGACTGGAGGTCATGAGTTGCTCCTCGATGTCTGGGTGAGGCGGCGGAACAGCGCATAGCCGAGCCAGATGCCAGCGGCGCACACCATGACGAAGACGGAGATCACCGCCACGGTCGGGTTGGTCTCCAGGGAGAGCGCTTCGAAGATCCGCTTGGGGAGTGTCTTGACGTGAACGCCGGAGAGGAAGATCGCGACCGTCGATTCGTCGAACGAGGTCAGGAACGCGAAGAGGCCGGCGGTCAGGATGGACGGGGCGATCAGCGGCAGCACGATCCGGCGCAGCTGGACCGTGCGCCTCGCACCCAGGCTGGAGGCGGCTCGCTCGTAGACCGGGTTGAGCGAGCGGAGCCCCGCGCTGACCACGCTGAACACGAACGGCAGCGCCAGCGTCACGTGGGCCAGGACGATCCCCAGCTCGGTGTCGACGAGCCCGATCCGCTCGAACTCCACGTAGAAGCCGGCAGCGGCGACCACCGTGGGGAACAGCAGCGGCAGCATCATCAGGGTCGAGGTCGACGCTCCCCACCCGCGGACCGTTCCCCGGACGACGCCCATCGCGGCAAGCGTCCCGAGCACTCCGGCGATGAGGGTCACGAAGAGCGCGACCCGGACGCTGACCGCGAGCGGATCGAGCCAGCTCGCGGTGAAGAATTCCGCGTACCACTGGGTCGAGTAGCCGACCGGCGGGAAGATCAGCGCCTGGGTGGAGGCGAACGAGATCGGGATGACGATGAACTGCGGCGCCAGCACGAGGGCGCCGAGGGCGGCGGCCAGGACCTTCGGCAGCCTGCGGCTACGGGTGACGCCGAGGCGGTCGAGCCCGCCGGCCGCGCGTCCCGCGAGCCTGAGGGCGCGTCCGCCGCCGCGTTTGGCGGAGCGGGTGGCCGTGGGGCCGGACCGCCCGGCGAGCTCGGTCGTCGACATCCCGGTCAGCCGCTGGAAGACCAGGACGATGACCAGGACCAGGGCGCCGAGCACGAGAGCAGCGGCCGAAGCGAGGCCGTAGTCACCGCTCTGCTTGATCGCACTGTGGATCAGCGAGCCGAGCATGCTGCCCTTGGAGCCGCCGAGAAGCGCGGGGATCACGAACGCGCCGATGCCGTAGACGAAGCACAGGACCGATCCCGCTTGGATGCCAGGCTTGGTCAACGGCAGATAGACCCGGACGAACGCCTGGGCCGGCCCGGCGCCCAAACTGGTCGCGGCGCGCATCCGCGAGTCGTCGACCGAGCGCATCGTGGCGGCCAGCGGCAGGATCATCAGCGGGAGCAGGTAGTGGGAGAGGCTGACGACGACCGCGATCGGCGTGAAGACCATCGCGATCGGCTCCAGCCCGAACTGCTCGATCAGCTTGTTGACCGGGCCCTGGCGCCCGAGGATCACCAGCCAGGAGAACGACCGCAGCAGGATCGAGGTCAGGTACGGCGCCATGATCGCCACCGTCAGGAAGGTGCACAGCCAGGTGCCGCCGTGCACCATCTGGTACGCGATCGGGTAGCCGAAGATCAGCGCCACGAATGTGGAGGCTGCGGAGATCAGAATCGTCCGCACGATGTTGTCGACATAACCGGAGTGCCCGAGGAGCCGGGTGAAGTTCTCCAGGCCGAAGGTCGGTTCCGTGACGCTGCGCAGGCAGAGGATCGCGACGGGAAGCACGAAGACCAGGGTCACGACCAAGACTGCGGGAACCCCGCCCAGGTCCCAGCCGCGCCGGCGGCGGCGCCGGCCTCCCGCGGTGCGGGAGGCCGGCCCCGAAGGGTCCGCGTCCGGGGATGTCGGAGTGGTGGTCACGCGTTCTGCCAGTCCTGCCATCGCTTGAGCACGTCCGCGCCGTTCTTGGCCCACCAGTCCACGTCGATGCGGAAGGTCTCGTCACTGGCGGTTTCCTCGGTGCCGGGAAGGTCGGCGCGTGCCGTCGCGTCGAGGCCGTCGAGCACCGACTTCAGCGACGGCGTGTAACCGAGCTTGTCCATGATCGCCTTCTGGACCTCGGGCTTCAACGCGTACGTGATCGCGTTGAAGGCGTCCGGCTCGTCCGGCGCTCCCTTGGGGATGACGAGCTGCTGAACGGAGAGGACGGCGCCCTTCCAGGTGTAGTCCAGCGGCACCGCGCCGCTCTTGGCGATGCTCTTGATCCGCGCGAGGTTCCCGTAGCCCAGCGCGATTTCGCCCTGGGAGATGGCGTTCTGCAAGTCACCGTTGGACGTGAAGAAGACGGTGTCGTCGCGGATGGTGTCGAGTTTGGCGAAGGCGCGGTTCAGGTCGAGCGGGTAGAGCTGGTCGACCGTGACACCGTCGGCGATCAGGGCGCCCTCGATGATGCCCCAGGGCAGCGCCACCATGCCGCGCTTACCGGGGATGCGCTTGGTGTCGAACAGGTCGGCCCAGGAGCCGAGGCCACCGGGCACCTTGTCCTTGTTCCAGAACAGGTTGCGCGAGAACGTGTACCACGGCACCGAGTATTCGGTGACCGCGCTCGGGTCGGCGAATCCGCTGAGGCCCTTGGCGTCGATCGGCTGCAGCACGCCGGCGGCCATGAACTGGGCGAGCGAGGAGTCCTCGGCGTCGATCAGGTCGAGGGTCATCGCGTTGGACTTGGACATCTGCACCAGCTTGGCGACGTCCGAGCCGCTGCTGTCGTAGAGGACCTTGACGCCGGTGTCCTTCGAGTACGGGTCGAAGAGCGCCGCCTTGACGGCCTCCTGGTAGGTGCCGCCGAAGCCGGCGTACGTGATCGACCCCTTCTCGTCTCCGCCGCCCGAGCAGGCCGTGAGGCTGCCCACGGCCACGACAACCGCGGCCAGCACGGCGCCGACGCGACGCCGACCCCTGGTCACGTCAAGATTTGTTCGCATAAGGGTTCCTTCTTGGGCAGGGCGGCTGGTTGAGTGAATGAACCACCTCGAGTGGACTTCCACAGAATGAAAGTGCGACTTCCATTGCAGAGATGCTGTGGCCCGAGCGGCGGCCTGTCAAGTGCTACAGCCAGGCTTTCCTGCGATCACGCCGGCAAGTGATCCCGAACGTTCGTATTCGTCCAGTACCGCGACGTACGGCGCCACGTCGATCCCTTGGTCCGCGCGCCAGGACGCGTCGTAGTACGTCGAGGCGTAGCGTTCGCCGCCGTCGCTGATCAGGCTCACCACGCTGCCTCGCTCGCCGTCGCGCTCCAGTCCGGCGATGAGCTGGAGGGTCGCCCACATGCTCGTCCCGGTCGAGGGTCCGACCCGGCGGCCCAGGCGGCGCGAGGTCCACAGCGTCGTCGCGACCGACGCCGCGTCCGGCACGCGGACCATCTCGTCGATCACCTCAGGAATGAAGGACGGCTCGACCCGCGGGCGGCCGATCCCCTCGATCCGGGAGCCTTCGGCCGACCGCAGTCCGCGATCGCCGAGGCGCCAGGCGTCGAGGAAGACCGAGTGCTCGGGATCCGGCACCAGCAGCCGGGTGGGGTGCCGCCGGTAGCGAAGGTAGCGCCCGATGGTCGCCGCCGTTCCGCCGGTCCCGGCGCCGGCGACGATCCAGGCCGGCACCGGTTGTGCCTCGCCGGACATCTGCTCGAAGATCGACTCGGCGATGTTGTTGTTGCCGCGCCAGTCGGTGGCCCGCTCGGCGTAGGTGAACTGGTCGAGGTAGTGGCCACCGAGTTCGGCAGCGAGACGCCGCGCCTCGTCGTACACCTGTCCCGGATGATCCACCACCTGGCAGCGCCCGCCGTGCCACTCGATGAGCTTGAGCTTGGCCGGGCTGGTCGAGGCCGGGACGACGGCGATGAACGGCAGGTCCAGCAGACGGGCGAAGTAGGCCTCGGAGACCGCGGTCGAGCCGCTGGAGGCCTCGACCACCGTCGTGGTCGGGCCGATCCAGCCGTTGCACAGCGCGTACAGGAAGAGCGAGCGGGCGAGCCGGTGCTTGAGGCTCCCGGTCGGGTGCGAGGACTCGTCCTTCAGGTAGAGGTCGATGCCGTGCCGGCCGGGCAGGTCGAAGGTCAGCAGGTGGGTGTCGGAACTGCGGGTGGCATCGGCCTCGACGCGGCGGATCGCCTCGTCGACCCAGGTCCGGTCGGCACGGGTCTGCTTGCGCATCGTCATTCGAGGTCTCCTTCGGGGCGCTTGACCGGGTTCGAATTCGAAGGCATCCTATGGTGCGGAAGTTCAACTTCCACTGTACGGAATACTCGAGGGAGTCCAGTGACCAACCAACCCGTGAACCCGGCCGACGCCCGAGCGATCGAGGAAGTCCTCAACCGGGTCGCCTACCTCCTCGACGCCCACGAGTACGACCGGCTCGGAGAGGTCTTCGCGCCCGATGTCTCCTTCGACAACCCGGGCCGCCTCACGGCCGACGGGCTCGATGACGTGATCGCGGCCTTCAAGGCGATCGCGACGCCCGCGGTCAGTCACCACATTACGAATGTTGTGGTGGTGGGTGGCGTCGACGGCACCGCGGCATGCACCAGCAAGGCGCTCGCGCTGCGGGCTGGAGGGGAGGTCACCGCCGCGATCTATCGCGACACCGTGACCCGCACCGACGCGGGCTGGCGCGTCTCGGCTCGACGTATCAGTCCGCTGGGCTGACCCCGGAGCGGCGACGGAACGAGAGGAAGCGGATGGAGCAGGCGTACGACGTGATCGTCGTCGGGACCGGGCACAGCGGTCTGGTGGCCACCGGGTACCTGGCTCGGGCGGGGTTGAAGGTGCTCGCCCTGGAGCGGCGCGACGTCGTCGGTGGCACCTGCGTCACCGAAGAGATCTTCCCGGGCTACCGCGGGAGCAGCGTGGCCAATGCGAGCCACAGCCTCGATCCGCGTATCGCCGCGGAGCTCGAGCTGGACAAGCACGGGCTCCGCTTCGCCCACCCGCCGCTCGGATCCCTGACCCTCTTCGCGGACGGCCGGGCCCTGCCGGCCTGGCCGGACCGGGCCAGGCGCCGGGCGGTCATGGAGCAGTTCGCGCACGGGGACGCGGACCTCGACGGCTACGCCTCGGTCATCGCGCTGTACGCCTCGGTGGCCCGGCAGATGAAGGTCTCCTTCTACGACCCGCCGCCGTCGTTCGCCGAGGTGGCCGCCCGCTTCACCACCCCGCGCCAGCGCCGCGACTTCGAGTCGATCATGTTCGGTCCGGTCGCGGACATCCTCGAGGAGCGGCTCTCGTCGCCGCAGCTGCAGGCGTTCTTCGCCGGCACCGCGGTCGCGACCAACTTCGTCGGCCCGCGCACACCGGGTAGCGGCTACCTGCTGCTCCAGCGGCCGCTGTGGGAGGAGTCACTCCGCAGCGTCGGCAGCCACGACGACAACGAGCTGATGATGCGAAACGCGGCGCCGCTGGGCGGCATCGGCGCCGTGACCGGCGCGATGGCGGAGTCCGCCCGCGCCCACGGGGCCACGATCCTCACCGCCGCGCAGGTCGAGCGCATCCTCTGCGAGGACCAGCGGGTCGTCGGCGTCGCCCTCACCGACGGTCGCGAATTCCGCGCACCCCGGGTCGTCTCCAACGCGAACCCGAAGCTGACCCTGACCGAGCTGGTCGGACCCGAGGACATCGGGGCGGAGCTGTACGACCTCGCCAAGACTGTCAGCATGAAGGGCACCTCCGCCAAGGTCCACCTCGCGCTCGACGGCACCCCACGGTTCGCCGCCGCGCAGGACGAGGAGGAGAACCGTCTCTTCCTCGGCACCAACTTCCGGGTCGCAGCCAGCATCGACGTGCTCCAGAACGCGTACAACGAGGCGGTGCTCGGGCGGTGGACCAAGCGACCCACCGTCACCGCGATGATCGACTCGGCGCACGACCCCTCGCTGACCCCACCGGGATGCCACTTCATGAGCATCAGCGTCCGAGGAGTTCCGTATCACCTGGCCGAGGGCACCTGGGACGAGCAGCGCGACGACCTGGGCAAGGCCGTGGTCGGAGCGTTGGAGGAGCACATCCCGAACCTGTCCGAGATCCTGGCCGGCGTGCACGTCTACTCGCCGCTGGACCTCGAGCGCGAATTCGCCCTCGTCGAGGGCAACGGCGCCCACGGCGACATCGTGCCCGGGCACATCTTCGACTCGCGTCCGATCCCCGGCTGCGCCGACTACCGGACCCCGGTCGAGGGGCTCTACCTGACGGGCGTCGGCAACTGGCCGGGCAACTTCATGAGCGGCGTCACCGGCTACAACGCGAGCAACCGCGTGCTGACCGACCTCCGCCGTACCACCGACTGACGCGACCCCACGAACCAGAGGAGCACGATGATCATCGGACGAGGCATTCCGGCGGACCGGGTGTCGGCCATGCGGTCGCAGACCACGACCGGACAGGTCTGGTCGGACATCGTCCTGACCGGCGACGGGACCCGCGCCCTCAACATGTTCTTCGCGCCCGGGTCGCGCACGCACTGGCACCGGCACCCGGGCGGCCAGATGCTCTACACCGTCTCCGGCGAGGGCTGGATCCAGGAGCGCGGCGGCGAGGTGGTGGTGATGCGTCCCGGCGACGTCGTCTGGACCGAGCCCGGGATCGAGCACTGGCACGGCGCCACCGCGTCCGCCCAGCTGATCCAGCTGGTGTTCCACTTCGGTGACGTCGAGTGGACGGGAGAAGTCGGCGAGGCCGAGTACGCCGAGGGCGCGAAATGAGCAGCCGCGCGGCCGATCTGGTCGCACGGCTCGTGGGCGACAGTCCGGGCTCGTGGATCGACGGCACCTGGGTGACCTCCCCGGACACGTTCGAGGTCCACGACCCGGCCACCGGGGCCGCGATCTGCGCGGTTGGCGACGCGGACGCCGGCCAGGCCGCCGCGGCGGTCGCTTCGGCGGCGGCCGCCCTCGACGGGTGGTCGTCGGCGACCGGCTGGCAGCGCTTCGAGATCCTCAGCCGGGCGACCGACCTGCTGGGCGAGCGGGTCGAGGCCATCGGCGAGCTCATCAGCGCGGAGACCGGCAAGCCGCTGGCCGAGGCGGTCGGCGAGGCCCGCAACACGGTCCGCTTCTTCGAGTGGTTCAGCCACGAGACGCTGCGGCTCCCCGGTGAGGCCTGGGCCGACGTCGCGCCCGGACGCGACGCCCTCGTGCTGCACGAGCCGATCGGGGTGGTCCTGGCGATCACGCCGTGGAACTTCCCGGCGTTCATGGTGGCCTGCAAGGTCGGCGCCGCGCTCGCGGCCGGCTGCGCGGTCGTGCTGAAGCCGGCCCCGCAGACGCCGCTCACCGCGCTGGCCATCGCACGCTGCTTCGAGGAGGCGGGTCTCCCGTCCGGTGTCCTGAACGTCGTCGTCGCCGGCGATCCGCAGCGGGTCAGCGACGTCTTGCTGGACGCCCCCGAGGTCGCGTGCGTCAGCCTCACCGGGTCGCGCAAGGTGGGCGAGCTCGTCCTGCGCAAGGCCGCGTCGTCGATCAAGCGGGTCCTGCTCGAGCTGGGCGGCAACGCGGCCGCGGTGGTGCTTCCCGACGCGGACGTCGTCCAGACCGCGCGTGACCTGATCCGGGCCCGGTTCCTCAACTCCGGGCAGGCGTGCATGGCCGCCAACCGGGTGTACGTCGTGGAGTCGAAGGCCGGCGATCTGGTCGCCGAGCTCACCGCGGCGGTCGGCCAGATCGTCCTCGGCGACCCGCGCGACCCGGCGACCACGATGGGCCCGCTGATCGACCACGCGGCCGTGGGACGGATCGAGGCGCAGGTGGCCGAGGCCGTGGCGGGCGGCGCGACCGTCGTCGCGGGCGGTGCCAGGACCGCCGAGAACGAGGTGAGCGCGTTCCTGGCGCCGACGCTGCTGACGGCCGAGGGAAAGAGCCAGCCCGCCGTGCTCGGCGAGGAGTTCTTCGGTCCGGTGCTCAGCGTCATCCGGTGCGCCGACGTCGACGAGGCTGTCCGGTTGGCCAACGCCACCGAGTACGGCCTTGCGGCCTACGTGTTCGGCGGTGACCAAGCCGCCGCGACCGCGGTCGCCCGCAAGCTCAAGGCGGGCTCGGTCGGTGTCAACACTCCGCTGGTCAGCGAGCCGGCCCTGCCGTTCGGTGGCATGCGCGGCAGTGGTCTCGGACGGGAGCGGGGGCGGCTCGGCGTCGAGGAGTACCTGGAGACCAAGACCGTGCAGATGCCTGCCGTCCGCTGAAGCACGTCCTGACCCGCCACCGTCGGCCTCACCCGCGACGGCGGCTTCGCAACCATGCCCAGAAAGAGGTAGAGCAGTGCCAACAGAGACCGTGTGCTTCGTCGGCGGCCGGGTCCGCACGATGGACCGGGCCGGAACCGTCGCGGAGGCGTTTCGCGCCGAGAATGGCCGGATCGCGGCGATCGGGACGACCGAGGAGATTCTCGCGGGGGCCGGCGAGACGCGGGTCGTCGACCTGGCCGGCGCGGCGGTGATCCCCGGGCTGGTTGACTGCCACTCCCACCTGGAGCTGCTCGCCTATGCCTGGGAGCTCGCCGTCGACTGCCGCTCGTCCCGGGTATCGAGCATCGAGGAGCTTGTCGCCGTGCTCGCGGAGCGCGCCGGCGCCACGGCCGCCGGCGAGTGGATCCTCGGTCAGGGGGAGCACTACCAGAATCTCAAGCTGGCCGAGGGGCGCTATCCCGATCGGCACGACCTGGACCGGGTCAGCACTACCCACCCGGTGATGTACCGGGCGAGCTACCACATCAACATCTTCAACTCGCTGGGCCTGGAGCTGCTGGGTGTCGACGACGACACTCCGAACGCGCCCGGCGGCCGGATCGAGCGCGACCCGGCCACCGGCGTCGCCACCGGTCGCACCTACGACATGTTCGAGCCGCTCGGCGGCCCGCAGCCGTCGGTCCCGGATCTCGCGGCGGCGATCAAGCGAGTGCAGGACCGGTACCTCGCCGTCGGCGTCACCACGGTCGGCGACATCCCGCTGCACCGCGCGGGGCTGGACGCGATCGCTTCCGTCGCCGTCGACGGTGACCTGGTGCTGCGCGCCGCGCTGTACCCGAAGCTGGAGGCTGTGGTGTCGGCCGAGGACGTGCGCGCCGGCCGTACCAAAGACCGTGTCGACGCCCTCGACCCGGACCATCTCGCGATGGTCGGTTTCAAGGTCTTCCTCGACGGCGGGCTCACCGCGGGGGCGTCCGCCCTCCACGAGGACTACCCAGGCCAGCCCGGCTACCGCGGTGAACTGGCGTTCACCGACGAGGAGGTCGCCGCCCTGGTCGCCACCGCCGATGAGGCGGGACTGCAGATCGCCATCCACGCGATCGGCGACCGTGCCCTGGACCAGGCTCTCGACGGCGCGCTGGCACTGCCGGCCGGGCGGCACGGCGTCGGCCGGCACCGCATCGAGCACGCGGGCAACATGTTCATGACCGACGAGCGGATCAAGCGGCTGGTAGCCTCCGGAGTCGTCCCCGTTCCGCAGCCGGCCTTCATCCTGACCACCGCGGCCGGATACGTCGCGCACCTGGGCAGCGACCGGATCGGGACCGTGATGCCGTTCCGTAGGCTGATTGACCACGGCTTGCCGATTCCGGGCAACTCCGACGCGATCGGCATCACCGAGGACCAGCACGACCCGTTCCCCGCGATGCAGGCCGCGGTCACCCGGCGTACCAACGACGGCGACGTGCTGGATGCCCAGGAGGCGGTCACGGTCGAGGAGGCGCTGCGGATGTACACCGAGTGGTCGGCGTTCTCGATCGGCTGGGAGGACCGGGTCGGCTCGCTCGAGGTGGGCAAGTTCGCCGACTTCGTCGTCCTGGCCGCGGACCCGCTGGAAACCGAGCCGACGGATCTGGCCGCCCTGACCGTCCGGCAGACTTGGATCGGCGGAACGCTGGTCTTCGACAGGGGCTGAGCGAGCGCGGGAGGCCTGCCGCGGCTTCCCAGTGACGCGATACATCTTGACTTTCGCCTGACGCGACATATCGTGTTTGTAGAGATGTTCGCGTGAAAGGCGCTGCGTCATGTCCCGTTGGACCATAGAGAAACCCGAGCAGCTGACGTTCGGCCCGGTCACCGGGCTGTCGGTGCGGATCGTCGGGGGTCATCTGGCGGTGCTCGCCAGCGAAGGACCGCCCACCCTGGAGGTCAGCGAGATCAGCGGCGCGCCGCTGGTGGTGGAGCACGACGAGGAGGGCCGGCTGACCGTCAGCTACGGCGACCTCACCTGGGACGGGGTGCTCGGCTGGCTGCGGTCCGGGGACCGGCGCTGCGTGCTGACGCTGACCGTGCCGAAGGAGTGCCCGGTGCAGGCCGGGGTGATCACGGCGGGCGCGGTGGTGGCCGGGTTCGAAGGCCGCACCCGAGTGAAGAGCGTGTCAGGAAATATCGTGCTGGACGGGGTGAGCGGCGATATCGCCGCCGACACCGTGGCCGGCGCGGTGGAGAGCCGGGCGCTGGCCGGGGATCTCACTTTCACCAGCGTCTCCGGCGAGCTGACCGTGGCCGACGGCGTGCCGCACCGGCTGCGCGCGAAGACGGTGACCGGCCGGATCACCGCCGACCTGGAGCTGACCCCGACCGGCAACGTCACGTTCTCCAGCATCTCGGGCGCGGTCTTCGTCCGCCTTCCGCGTACGGTTCAGACCGACGTGTCCCTCAAATCCACCTCCGGCACGCTGGAGAGCGAGTTCCCCGGGCTCGTGAACGGCGGCGGGCCGGGCCAGCGGTCGTTGTCGGGCCGGTTGGGCGGTGGCATGGCCTCGCTGCGGGCCACCACCGTCTCGGGAGAGATCACCCTGCTAAGTAAGGACACCCAGGCATGAGTCCTGTTTTCGGGCATGGACGGCTCCGGCTCTATCTGCTGAAGCTGCTGGAGGAGAGCCCGCGGCACGGTTACGAGGTGATCCGGTTGCTCCAGGACCGGTTCCTCGGCGTCTACTCCCCCTCACCCGGCACGATCTATCCCCGGCTGGCGCGGCTGGAGGAGGAGGGCCTGGTCACCCACGAGGTGGTCGAGGGCAAGAAGGTGTTCACCCTGACCGACCAGGGCCGGGCCGAGCTGGTCGACCGGATGGACGAGCTGGCCGACCTGGAGCGCGAGATCACCGCCTCGGTGCAGGACATCGCGCGCGAGGTCAAGGAGGACGTGCGGCAGACCGTGCGCTCGCTGCGCCAGGAGCTCACCCAGATGGCCAGGAACATCAACCAGGAGCACGGCAGGGACTCCAGGGACGCCTGGCGCGGCCAGAAGGACGAGTGGCGGCGCCAGCGGGAGGAACAGAAAGACGAGTGGCGACGGCAGCGGGAGGAGCAGAAGGAGGAGTGGCGGCGGCAAAAGCGGCAGTGGAAGGACGAGACCGACCGCTGGAAGGGCGAGTGGCGGCGGATCTGGACCGAGACCTGGTCCATGACCGGCTTCCCGTTCGGCCCGGAACGCGGCGGTGACGTCTCCGCCGAGCAGGCCACCGCCAACGACGCCGCCCTCGGCCAGTCGCTGGCGGACTTCGTCTCCGACATCCGCTCCGGCGCGGCCGAGACCCGCCTGTCCGACGCCGATCTGGCCGCCTGCCGGGCGATCCTGGAGGAGGCCGCGGACCGGATCAAGTCCCGCTTCGACGCCTAAACGGTGAACACCACTTTGCCGAACAGGTCTCCCGCGTGCATCGCGGCGAAACCCTCCCCGGCTCGCTCCAGCGGCAGCACCCGGTCGATCACCGGGCGCAGGCCGGTCTGGTCCAGGAAGACGGCGAGCCGGGCCAGCTGCTCCCGGGTTCCCATCGTCGAGCCGATGATCGACTTCTGCTGGAAGAACACCTGGGCCAGCTTGGTGGGGGCTACCAGCCCGCTGGTGGCCCCGCTGATCACGACCCGCCCGCCCGGCCGCACCGCGCCGAGCGAGTGGTCCCAGGTGGCCAGGCCGACGGTCTCCATGACCGCGTCCACCCGTTCCGGCAGCGTGGCCCCGCTCTCGAAGACCCGGTCCGCGCCCAGCTCGAGGGCGCGCTCGCGCTTGTCCGCCGACCGGCTGGTGGCCCACATGCGCAGGCCCGCGGCCCGGCCCATGGCGATCAGCGCGGTCGCCACGCCACCGCCCACCCCCTGCACCAGCACGGTGGCCCCCGGCTCCGCCTCCGCCTTCTCGAACAACATCCGGTAGGCGGTCAGCCAGGCGGTCGGCAGGCAGGCGGCGTCCTCGAACGACAGCCCGGCCGGTTTCGGCACCAGGTTCCCGCGCGGCACCGCGACCTTCTCCGCGAACGTGCCGTCGTGGACCTCCGACAGCAGCGACCGCTTCGGATCCAGCGTCTCGTCCCCGTGCACCGGCGTCCCGATGACCGCGTGCACGATGACCTCCCGCCCGTCCGCGTCCACTCCGGCGGCGTCGCAGCCGAGCACGATGGGCAGGCGGTCCTGCCTGATGCCGACGCCCTTGAGCGTCCACAGGTCGTGGTGGTTGAGCGAAGCGGCCCGGACGCTGACCGTGGTCCAGCCGTCGGGGACCGCCGGGTCAGGGCGCTCGCCGAGCGTCAGGCCGCTCAGCGGGTCGTCGGGATCGGTCTGCGACGCGGTGACAGCGAACATGCCAGAACATTACTCTGCCCGGATCTTGATGGTCGCCAGGGCCCGCTCCACGAAGTCGCGCCGCCCCGACGCCGACACCTGGTAGCCGTTCCCGCAGGTCGTGCCGAAGGCCCCGGACCGGCGGGTGACGGCGGGCGGGACCCGGGAGTCGGGGCCGCAGTCCGGCAGCGGCGTGAGGGCCACCAGCGGCCCGATCCCGCCGCCGATCCACAGCTGCGGGCCTACCGGCTGCCCGGCCAGGATTCGCCCCGGCTTCATCAGTTCGACCGGCGGATCGGTACGGAAGGTGAGGAAACCCTCCGGGGTCACCTCGCCGTGCACGCTCTCGGCCAGCGTGATCCGGTCCTCGAAGGTGAGCGGCATCGGCTGGTCCCGTAGCGTGATCTGCCAGTCGTCGAAGCCGTACAGCAGGATCTGGCCGCCGCCGCCCACCTGGCGGGGCCAGAGCGTCACCTGCGGGGTCAGCCTCCTGATCATGGGCCCGCCCGCGGCCACCTCGGCGGCGCCCTGGTAGGGCGCGATCAGCTCGCGGAAGGCCGTGCCCATCAGCACCGTCGCGTACGGCCGGAGCCCCAGCTCGGCCAGGCGCAGATCCGCCGGATAGCTGACCCGCGCCCGGCTGCCGTCGGGGAAGACGACCTTGATCGTCCGGACCTCGTCCCCGGTCTCCGCGGGATGCACCATGTTCGCGGCGGGGGGCAACGCGGACACCTCCGGAAGCGGGGTCGGCTCCGGCTCCGGCTCGGGCGCGCGGGTGTTCCGGCTGAACAGCACGCCGCCAATAGGGACAGCCACCGCCAGCGCGATCACCACTCCCGCGATCCAGCGCCGCCGGGACGGCCGCTGCTCGATCACGTCCACACCGAAATCATCGGCCCCAGGCGTCCGGCTGGCAACCAACACTTTTGAGACGCCTGTTACAGGCGAGATGGAAATCGATGGAGACCGGCCGAGAATAACTTGTCAACCGTTTCTCCACATGCCCGATGACCTGCCCAGACAATTCATAACCGGCGGTTATGGATAACGGAAGGGCCACCACGCCGAGCCTTCTCGTTATAGCTGCGCCGCACGCGGCGAGCGGTCATTAACGTTCTATGCGTTTCCTCTGAATTGGGACGTGCCCTCAATTCGTCCCAACCGTTTAACGAGAAAAGCGTGAAGTGGATCGCCGCGACAGTAGGCAGCCCCGGTGGGCACCTGCGCGGCCCGTCCAAGCGCGCCGGACTCGTTAAGAAAGGAGTCACATTGATCTCCCGAGCACGGCGCATCTCCATCCCCGTCGCCGGCGCGCTGGTCGCGTTCGGCGTCGTCGGCGCCAGCACCTCCGCGTCGGCCACCGACCCCCAGGACGTCACCGCCAAGGCGGCCGTCACCACCGCGGACGCGGCCACCGCGTTCTGGACGCCCGAGCGGCTTCGGGCGGCCAAGGACCGCACCGAGGATCTGGGCAACTCCGTCAAGGGTTCGGGCAAGCCCAGCGCGGCCGAGCCGGACGGCAAGGCCGGCGTGGTCCCGCCCATCGGCGGCGAAGCGAAGGTGACCACCAAGAGCAAGCAGGTCAACCTGCCCAACACGGTCGGCCGGGTGTTCTTCACCCTGCCGGGCAAGAACCCCCTCGACCCCAAGAGCTGGAAGTACTGCTCGGGTACGTCGCTGCAGGGCAAGTACCGCAACGTCGTCGCCACCGCGGGACACTGCGTGTACGACCCCGACAGCAACCGGTTCTACGACAACTGGATCTTCATCCCGTCGTACTGGGATGGGAACCAGGCGTGGGAGGGCAAGACCCCGTACGGGATCTACCCCGCCAAGTGGTACCAGGCGCACGACGACTTCGTCGTGAAGGAGGACTACGACTACGACTACGCGTTCGTCAACGTCTCCTCCGGGTTCAAGGTCTCCTGGGACAAGGGGAAGTTCACCAAGACGCCGGTCGGGCGACTCGGTGACAACGTGGGCGGCCAGGGCTTCACCTGGAACCGCAGCACCAAGGTCACCGTGTTCTCCTTCGGCTACCCAGCGGGCCCGCACCCCGACGGCGACCGTCCCTTCACCGGGCGGACGATGAAGTGGTGCTACGGCAAGACCGCTCCGATGCCTGCCGCCGCGAAGTACAACCTGCAGGAGCACATCGGCTTCAAGTGCGGCATGACCGCGGGCGCCAGCGGCGGCCCGCTGCTGCTGAACTACAAGAGCAAGAGCCGCACCGGCCTCCTCAACGGTGTCAACAGCGTCGCCTGGGACACCGACGGAAACGACCGGTACGACCGTCTGTCCTCGCCGTACTTCAACAGCGAGACCTACGACGTCTACAAGGTCGCGGCCAACCGGTGGACCCAGTGATCCATCGATAGACGAAAGGCCCGGCTCCCCTTGGGGGCCGGGCCCTTCGTGCGTTAGAAGTCGAACACCGGGCCCATCATCGAGCGCATTTCACAGGCATTGCCGTAGGTACGCTCAAACCAGCTGAACTTGCCGTCCCACACGCCGTTGGCGGTGATGGTGACCGGCATGAATTCCTTCGTGCACATGGCGTCCTGGTCGGGTTCCAGCGCGGAGAGGTCGCCGCCGACCTTGGCCAGCGTGGCGCACGCCGCGGCGGCCTTCGGGTGAGTGCCGCGCGGCGGCGAGCACCCCAGCAGCACGAAGCGTTTGGCTGCCGCCCCGGCCGCGTCATAGCCGATGCTGAGCGTGAACTCCCGGTGTTTCCCCGGTTGCGGGAGATCGGGCTGGACCGGTGGCGGCGGCGTGGCCGCCGAGCAGGTCATGATGACGGTGGCGGCGAGAAGGGCGGGCAGACGGCCCCCGGACGGCATGCGCATGAGCGCAACGATCTCCGCGGGCGCACAGAGTGATCAAGCACCCACTCCGCACCATGGGGAAATCTGACGCACGCCAGGCGCGTTCGGTTCCACCTGTTTCATAACGAGAAAGTCAAGAAGGTGTGCCGGATCACAGTGGATCTGGAAAAATCACCCCTTACGATCGATATCACCAGCGGAAAGGCCCCCGATGTCCAGGCGAACCCCCCTCACCGCCCTAGGCGTGAGCGTGGCCGCCATGCTCGTGACCTCGGGACCGGCGCTGGCGCACGTACCCCAAAAGACCCTGCTGCCGAACGATGTGGTGACCTACTCGCTCGGCGCGAGCGCGACCGAGATGCAGCGGATCGCCGCCTACTGGACACCGGAACGCCTCAGGCAGGCCAGCACCTACGTGCCGAGCAGCAAACCGTCCGGCAGCGCGAAGGCCACCCCGTCCGTCGCGGAGGTCGCGGCTGCGGGTAAGAAGGCTGCCCCCGACAAGAAGAAGACGGCCAAGAAGGCTCCGAACCAGCCGCCCATGGTCGGCAAGGTGTTCTTCAAGCTCGGGTCCAAGGAGTACTGGTGCTCCGGCTCGGTGGTGCACTCCAAGAACCGCAACCTGGTGGCGACCGCAGGCCACTGCGGCTACTCGCTCTCCCAGAACCGCACGGTGGAGAACTGGATCTTCATCCCGTCGTACGCGAACGGGAGCACCGACGCCGGGATCTACGTCGGTCACACGCTCTTCCTGCACCTGGACTACCCGGGCAAGGGCGACTTCGACCGGGACTACGCGTTCGTGACCGTGAACCGCGGCTTCACCTGGAAGACCACCTCGGGCGGCTACCAGCGCACCGACGTGGGGCGCCTGGAGGACAAGGTTGGCGCGTTCCGATTCGCCGCGACGAAGGGCACCTCGCTGGCGGTCAACGCGTTCGGCTACCCGGCGGGGGCGCATCCGGACGGGAGCAGGCCGTACAGCGGGCAGACCGTACGCCCGTGCAGCGGGGTGACCGACCGGAAGTACGTGACCGCCCCGACCTACCTGCTCAGCCACGGCGTGCTGCTGCGATCCTGCGGGTTCACCGCCGGGGCCAGCGGCGGGCCCTGGGTGCTCAACTACAACCAGGCCAGGCAGACCGGGTTCATCAACGGCGTGACCAGCCTGACCTGGAACGTCAACGGCGACGGCAAGCTGGACGCGATCTCGACGCCCTACTTCAACGCGGTCACCCAGCGCGTGTACGCCGAGGCGGCCAAACAGCCCACGGGCTAACGCTAAGTGGTCTGCAAGCCACTTGAAAGCACATGTCTTTACCTTCATCCCAGCACACCCTCTGGCTTGAAGGAGTCCCATGCACCCCCGTGCGAAGAACCTCGTCCTCCTCACCGCGTCCGCCGGCCTGCTGAGCGCAGCGCTGGTCTCCCCCGCCGCGGCCGCCGACGACGTGGCCGCCGACCCGCTGGCCGGCAGCGGCGTCGCCGCCTGGAACGTCGTCGCCTTCTGGTACGGCCAGAACAAGGCCAACCTGATCGCGGCCACGCCGTACGACGTGGAGACGAAGGTCGTCGCCAAGCACCTGTCCAAGGGCGGCCCCGCCGCCGACGGCAAGGCCGGCAAGGTCGAGCCCATCGGCGGCGCCGGATCGACCAAGTCCAAGAACGTCAACCTGCCCAAGACCACCGGCAAGGTCTTCTTCCTTGACGACGACAAAAATCCGCACTGGTGCACGGCCACCTCGCTGCAGTCCAAGTACCGCAACCTGGTCGCCACCGCGGGCCACTGCGTCTACGACATCGAGTCCAACGCGGCCACGATGAAGTACTGGGTGTTCGTGCCCGGCTACTACCAGGGCAAGACCCCGTGGGGCATCTACGTGGGCAAGCAGGCCTTCACCCACTACGACTTCGACGTGTACGAGGACTTCGACCGGGACTACGCCTTCGTCACCGTCTACAACGGCCTGAAGGCCCCGCACAGCGGCGGCCCGCTCGAGGGCGACTGGAAGCAGGTCACCAAGGCGGAGTACGACAAGTACCGCAGCTATGGCACCTACCCCTGGATCGTCACCAAGTACACCAAGAAGAGCGGCGGCAAGTACTACATCTGGAAGTTCGTCGACGCCGGCCGCCTCGGCGACAACGTGGGCGGGCAGGGCATCGCCTGGAACCAGAAGCGCAACGTCACCGACTACGTGTTCGGCTACCCGAGCGGTTCGCACCCGGACGGCAACTACGCCTACTCCGGCAAGACCCTCAAGTGGTGCTACGGCAAGACCTTCGGCGCCTCGGCGGCGGCCATCAAGGCGGAGGAGCTGCTGGGCATCAAGTGCAGCTTCACCGGTGAGGGCTCCTCGGGTTCGGCCTGGCTGTACAAGTACAGCAACAGCACCCGCAAGGGCTTCCTGAACGGTGTCACGGCCGCGGTCTCCGACACCGACGGCAACGACCGGATCGACACCAGCCTTTCGCCTTACTTCGACGGCGAGACCTACGACATTTACAAGCACGCGGCGAACCTGTGGTCGGGTTCTATCGCGTAATCACCCCATAGACCGAAGGGCCTGGCTGCGGCGCACACCATCAGCCAGGCCCTTCGCCATGTCCGGAAAAATTTCCCCGCCAACGAGGTAAACCAAATGGCCTAGTCAAGCGACTAGGCCCGCTGACCAGGCCTTATTGGACGCGCGAGCCAGCAGAAAGGACCCCCGGATTTGTGTGATCTATGTCACATTCACGAGTGGTACCAGGCAACCCTCGCCCCGCCCGTCTCCGCCTCCCGGAAAACCTCACAAGGCCATTCAGCTGCTCGAACATCATCCGCAACATTCGGATCAACAGGTTGACTGCGAGTCATGTAAATAACGGAATCACATCGGCCACTCGCTGTAACCGATCAACTTCTTCTTTCGTCTTAACGTTCCAAAGATCCGCGCTGTAAGGTCCGGGCTATCCCTTTCCTGACGCATGGGACGCAAGAGGCGTTCCACGACAGACCAAGGAGTTCCCATGAAGCGCACCATCGCCTTTGGTGGCATTGTTGCCACCGCTGGCCTCCTGGCCGCGGGCCTCGCCGCCCCGGCTCAGGCCGCCGGTGACGTGGTCGGCACCCCGCTGGCCAACACCGGTCTCGCTGCCTACGAGATCACCAACTTCTGGCTCGCCGAGCAGGCTGCCAACCTGGTCGCCGCCACGCCTTACGACGTGGAGACGAAGGTTGTCGCCAAGCACATCTCCACCGGCGGCCCGGCTGCGGACAGCAAGCCCGGCGTCGTCCCGGCGATCGGCGACGAGAAGAAGACCACCAGCAAGTCGAAGAACATCAACCTTCCCAAGACCACGGGCAAGGTGTTCTTCAGCGACGGCTGGGAGTGGGCCAGCGTCAACAAGTACGGCCGTAACTGGTGGTACAAGAAGGCCAAGAACCCGCACTGGTGCACCGCCACGTCGATCCAGTCGGCGTACAAGAACCTGGTTGCCACCGCTGGTAGCTGCGTCTACGACACGGTGAACAACAAGGCCACGCTCGACAACTGGGTGTTCGTCCCGGGTTACTACCAGGGCAAGACCCCGTGGGGCATCTACGTGGGCAAGCAGGCCTTCACGCACTACGACTTCGACGTCTACGAGGACGGCGACCGCGACTACGCGTTCGTCACCGTCTACAACGGCGTCAAGGGTCTGCCCAACGGCGGCGGCGTGCTGGGCTCCGGCCCCGTGAACGGGTACAAGGAAGTGTCGAAGGAGGTCTACGACAACTTCCCGAGGGAATGGCGTGACAAGGAATTCCTGTGCTTCAAGTACGGGGTCGGCGCCACCTTCAAGTACTACGTCTGGGCGTTCGTCGACGCCGGTCGCCTCGGTGACAACGTCGGTGGACAGGGTCTGGCCTACAACCAGAAGGTCGGCAAGCCGGTCTTCGTGTTCGGCTACCCGAGCGGTTCGCACCCGGACGGCAACTACGCCTACACCGGCAAGACCCTCAAGTGGAGCTACGGCAAGACCTTCGCCGCCAGCGCTTCGGCCATCAAGGCCGAGGAGCTGATCGGGGTCAAGTCCAGCTTCACCGGTGAAGGCGCGCTGGGCTCGTCCTGGCTGGTCGGGTACAAGAACACCCGCCGCCTCGGCTACCTGAACGGTGTGACCATCGGCGTCTCCGACACCGACAGCAACAACCGCTACGACACCTCGGTCTCCCCGTACTTCGACGGTGAGCTCTACGGCGTCTACAGCGCGGCCAAGAACCTGTGGTCCGGCTCGATCGCGGTTCCGTCCTAAGCAAGCCAAGGCGAAGCCGGGGTTCTCGAACCCTGACTGACACCATGAAGGGCTCGGCCTCCTGGCCGAGCCCTTTGTCGTTTCCGGAAATGTTCCCGTGGGGCATCCAAGCTGTCGGACACCGACGGCAACAACCGGATCGACGTCTCGGTCTCCCCATACTTCGACGGCGAGCTCTACGGCGTCTACAAGGCTGTCGCCAACAAGTGGAGCGGCAGCATCGGCCGCTCGGCCGGGCCCCTTGTTCGTTCCTGGCGTGCGCGCGGTTAGACGCGCGCAACCGCATCCCAGTGCCATCAGTTCGATGTGATTTACGTCACACACCAGTTGCCTCGCGAGCCCCCTTCGCCCCAGGATCATCCTGGACTCCATGGTCATCGCCGAGTCAACCAGCTGGACAAATGTCACTTCCTGGCCCGGCTTGACAAGAAATCTGACATGTCACGAAAAGATAACGCGCCTACGAGTGGTCGCACGGAGATGTCGGAACGACTTCCTCCTATCAAGATCTGCGCTGTAAGTTCCGGGCTATCCCTTTCCTGACGCATGGGACGCATGAGGCGTTCCACGACAGACCAAGGAGTTCCCCCATGAAGCGCACTCTCGCCTTTGGTGGCGTTGTCGCCACCGCCGGCCTCCTGGCCGCTGGCCTGGCCGCTCCCGCCGGTGCTGCCGGCGACGTGGTCGGCACCCCGCTTGCCGCCAGCGGCATCGCGGGCAAGAACATCGCCGCCCTGTGGCTGGCCGAAGGCGCGGCCAACCTGATCGCCGCCACGCCTTATGACGTGGAGACGAAGGTTGTCGCCAAGCACATTTCGACCGGTGGTCCCGCTGCGGACAGCAAGCCCGGTGTGGTTCCGGCGATCGGCGACGAGAAGAAGTCGACCGCCAAGTCCAAGAACGTGAACCTGCCCAAGACCTCCGGCAAGGTCTTCTTCGCCGACGGGTTCAAGCTGGTCCCCGTTCCCGGGACGAACTACAAGAAGGTTGTCGCGGACAACCCGCACTGGTGCACCGCCACGTCCATCCAGTCGACGTACAAGAACCTGGTCGCCACCGCTGGTAGCTGTGTCTACGACACGGTGAACAACAAGTCCACGCTGAACTACTGGATCTTCGTCCCGGGTTACTACCAGGGCAAGACCCCGTGGGGCGTGTACGTGGGTAAGCAGGCCTTCACCCACTACGACTTCGACGTGTACGAGGACGGCGACCGCGACTACGCGTTCGTCACCGTGTACAACGGCGTCAAGCTTCCGCACGGCGGCCTCGCCGACGTGAAGAAGCTGACCGACATCGGTGGCTTCGTCGAGATCGACAAGGCGACCTGGGAGAAGTACGCGCCTTACCTGAAGAAGCAGGAGGGTGAAGGCGCGTCGGCGAAGTACTACGTCTGGAAGTTCGTCGACGCTGGTCGCCTCGGTGACAACGTCGGTGGACAGGGTCTGGCCTACAACCAGAAGGTCGGCAAGCCGGTCTTCGTGTTCGGCTACCCGAGCGGGTCGCACCCGGACGGCAACTACGCCTACTCCGGCAAGACCCTCAAGTGGAGCTACGGCAAGACGTTCGCCGCTAGCGCCTCTGCCATCAAGGCCGAGGAGCTCATCGGTGTCAAGTCGTCCTTCACCGGTGAGGGCGCGCTCGGGTCGTCGTGGCTGGTCGGGTACAAGAACACCCGCCGTCTCGGCTACCTGAACGGTGTGACCATCGGCGTCTCCGACACCGACAGCAACAACCGCTACGACACCTCGGTCTCCCCGTACTTCGACGGTGAGCTCTTCGGCGTCTACAGCGCGGCCAAGAACCTGTGGTCGGGCTCGATCGCGTAGCGATCGCCAAGCGGTAAGGAAGGGCCCGGCCTATCGGCCGGGCCTTTTCTGTTGTGGAGCCCCTTGAGAAGGTCCCTTAGACGTAATCGCCGCTAGATCGGTGCCATCTGCACGATGTGATTTACATCACACACATATGATCGCCCAGGTCACTCTCATCACAAGATTATCTCGGACGCCAGAGTCATCATCCAGTCAACCATCTGGCCAAACATCGCCGAAGCATCACGACTTGACAGCAAATCCTGACAAGTCACGAAAAGATAACGCACCTGAGGTGGCCTACGGTCCTGTCCGAACGGGTTCCTCTTCTCAAGATCTGCGCTGTAAGTTCCGGGTTGACCCTTTCCTGACGTATGGGACGCATGAGCCGTCCCACGACAGACCAAGGAGCACCCCTTTGAAGCGCACCCTCGTTCTGGGTGGCGTCGCGGCCGGCCTTCTGGCCACCGCGCTCGTCAGCCAGCCCGCCTCGGCCGTGTCCGACGTCGCCAGCGACCCGCTGGCGACCTCCGGTATCGCGGCCTACAACGTTGCCGCCTTCTGGCTCGGCAACCAGGCGGAAAACCTCATCGGCGCCACGCCGTACAACGTGGAGACCAAAGTCGCGGCCAAGCACGTTTCTTCGGGCGGCCCGGCGGCGGACAGCAAACCAGGCGTCGTCCCGGCCATTGGCGACGAGAAGAAGTCCACCTCCACCTCGAAGAACGTCAACCTGCCCAAGACCACGGGCAAGGTGTTCTTCACCGTTCCCGACGGTTCCGACGCGGACTCCAAGCCGGACGCGCGCTGGTGCACCGCCACCTCCGTGCAGTCGACTTACCGCAACCTCGTCGCGACCGCGGGCCGCTGTGTCTACGACACGGAGACCAACAGCGCCACGCTCGACCAGTGGGTCTTCGTCCCCGGTTACTACCAGGGCAAGCTCCCGTGGGGTCTGTACGTGGGCAAGCAGGCGTTCACCCACTACGACTTCGACGTCTACGAGGACGGCGACCGCGACTACGCGTTCGTCACCGTGTACAACGGCCTCAAGTACGTCCCGCGGCCGGGCGAGACCGGCACGCCGTACGTGCCGTCCGTGACTCCGACCGACTGGAAGGAAGTCACCGCGGAGGTCTACAACAAGGCGGACATCTGGAAGGGCTTCAAGAAGACCGAAGGCGGCAAGTACTACTTCCGCAAGTTCACCGACGCCGGTCGCCTCGGCGACAACGTGGGTGGGCAGGGTCTGGCCTACAACCAGAAGCTGGGCAAGAACGTCTTCGTGTTCGGCTACCCGAGCGGGTCGCACCCGGACGGCAACTACGCCTACTCCGGCAAGACCCTGAAGTGGTCGTACGGCAAGACCTTCGCCGCCACGGCCGCCGCCCGCAAGGCCGAGGAGCTCCAGGGCGTCAAGTCCAGCTTCACCGGTCAGGGCTCGCTGGGTTCGGCCTGGCTGCTGCAGTACAAGAACACCCGCCGGCTCGGCTACCTGAACGGCGTCACCAGCGCCGTCTCGGACACCGACAACAACCTGCGGATCGACACCTCGGTCTCGCCGTACTTCGACGGTGAGGCCTACGGCGTCTACAGCGCGGCCAAGAACATGTGGTCGGGCTCGATCGCCTAAACGCCTGGGGAAGGGGCCCGGCCGGTTTGGCCGGGCCCTTTTCGCGTTTCAGACGATCTCTGCTTATGTCACGATCACTTGTGAGGTAAGTTCCTTTACATCCCTTTACTGACGCATGGGGCCCATGTGGCGTCCCACGTACAGCGCGAGGAGCGAACCCCTCTTGAAGCTTCTTCCCTTAGGCGGCTGCCTGGCCGCCGGTGGCCTGCTGGCCGCCTCGTTCGCGGGCATCGCGACGGCGGCGCCGAAGGTCACCACCTCCGCGAAGTTGAACACGGCCGCCAACGCCGCGACGACCCTGGAGTTCTGGACCGCCGACGGCGGCGCCAACTTCAAGGCCGCCGACCCCTTCGGCCTTGAGCACAAGCGCGTGCCCAAGCACGTCTCCACCGGCGGGCCCGCCGCCGACGGCAAGCCGGGCATCGTGCCGGCCACCGCCGACATCCCGGCCGCCGCGGCCAGGACCAAGAACGTCAACCTGCCCAAGACGGCGGGCCGGGTGTTCTTCGTGCTCGGCGAGGATCTCTACTCCTGCTCGGCGTCCTCGGTGCAGTCGACGTACAAGAACCTGGTCGCCACGGCCGGGCACTGCGTCTACGACCCGGTGGGCAACCAGAGCGTGGCCGACAAGTGGGTCTTCGTGCCCGGCTACTACCAGGGCAAGGCACCCTGGGGTGTCTACATCGGCAAGCAGGCGTTCACCCACTACGACTGGGACGTCTACGAGGACGCCGACCGCGACTACGCCTTCGTCACCGTCTACAACGGCATCGCCAGGTCCAGCGGCCGCTGGATCGACGTCGGGCCGCTGGGCGCCAAGGTGGGCGGTCAGGGCCTGGCCTACAACCAGAAGGTCGGCCAGGCCACCTACGTGTTCGGCTACCCGACCGCCGCGCACGGGGACGGCGACTACGCCTACACCGGTCACACGCTCAAGTTCTGCTACGGCAAGCCCACCTACCCGCGGGTGGAGTCGAGCGTGAAGGTGGAGGAGCACGTGGCGCTGCGGTGCTCGATGACCGGCGGCGCCTCCGGTGGCCCGTGGATCATCGGCTACAGCTCCAACCGCCGCCTCGGCTACCTCAACGGCGTCACCAGCCTCGGCGGCGACACCGACGGCAACCTGCGCAGCGACCTGATCACCTCGCCTTACTTCGACGGCGAGACCTACAGCGTCTACAAGGCCGCGGCCCCGCTGTGGTCGGGCTCGATCGTCAAGAAGGACGGCACGCTCGGCCTCACCGAGGTCAAATAACCCCGGTCAAGTAACCTCTCGGGGCCCGGTCCAGGCCGGGCCCCGATCCAGCACCGCCGCCACCGCCGGCTCCCGCTCGTACGGCTCCAGCCGCCGGCACAGGTCCGCGAACGAGGACCGGGTCCGGGCGGATTCCAGCCCCTCCCCCAGTTCCACCGCCTCCGCGGCCACCACGCAGGCCTGCTCCACCTCGCCCTCCAGCACGTGCGCCGAGGCCAGCAGGGTCAGGTTGAACATCCGGCCGCGCACGTAGCGCCCGTCCATCTCCAGCGATCGGGTCGCGTGCCGGACCGCGTCCGGGCCCTCGCCGAGATCGCGGAAACACTGGGCGAACTTGGCCGCCAGATAGGCCTCGTCGAAGTAGCCGATCCACTCCGGCTCGCTCCCGCCGACCCGCCGGTCGAAGGCCAGCTCGGCCGCGTGCAGGGCGGTCGCGCACGCGGCGGGTTCGGACAGCAGCGCGTGCGCGTGGGCCTCCAGGGCGTGCGCCTCGGCCAGCAGCGAGGGCACGCCGGAGTCGCGGGCGGCCACCAGGGCGGCCCTGGCCAGGTCGAGGCCGTGCCGGGGCTGGCCGACGTAGAGGGCCTGGTGGCTCATGCCGGCCAGGATCTCGCCGCCCAGGCCGTGGTCCCCGGCCCGGCGGGCTAACCGGAGCGCCTGGATCAGGTAACGCTGGGCCAGGCCGTGCTGCTCCAGGTCGTAGGCCATCCAGCCGGCCAGGCGGGTGAGTTCGGCGGCGGCTCCGGCCAGGGCTTTGCCGGTGGCTTCGCCGTACGAGCCGGACAGCAGCGGCGCGACCCCCGTGTCCAGATATTTCACGACAGCGGCGCGGACCCGGCCGCCGCCGAAACGGTTGTCCAGTTCGCCGAACGAGCGGGTGACCTCCCGGATCGCCGCGACGTCGGAGGTGCCCACCCGGCGGGCGCCGCTCGCGGCGGGCCGCTCGCCGTCCGGGAAGGTCAGCCAGCGCACGATCCCCGCGGAACCCGCGCCGATCGCGAACGTGGAGTCGATCAGGAACCGGCGTCTTTCCACGTCGGCCCGCCAGAGTGCAGTCACGATCCGCACACCCTCCTGCCACGAGTGGGAGAATTCCTGTCCGAGGTCGAGGGGGATCGCCGTGCGGGGCATGCCGATGTCCTCAGCGGAGACCGGGCGGGCCAGGCGCAGCGAGAAGATCTCGGCAAGGAGCCCGGGCACCGGGTCGCGCGGCCGCTGGCCGCTGATCCAGCGCAGCACCGAACTGTGGTCATACCGGAGCCCGAGCAGGCCACGGGCCTGCCCGAGGTCGTTCAACCGGCGGGCCAGCCCTTTGTGGGACAGGCCCGCTTCGGCGATGTGCCGGTGCAGTAACGGATTGGGCTCGCGTCGCATCGCTCTCCCCCGGTGACGGAGAGCTTTTGTTATAGCACCTTCCGTTAAAGGAATCTCAAATTTACTTACGCGCGACCCCGTCGATCCTGGCCTGGCCCGCCACCGCGGCGGTCACCGCGGGGGCCACCCGGACGTCGAACGGCGAGGGGATGATGTAGTCGGCGGCCACCTCGTCGCCGACCACGTCGGCCAGCGCGGTGGCGGCGGCCACCTTCATGTTCTCGGTGATCGTGCTGGCCCGCACGTCCAGCGCGCCGCGGAAGACGCCGGGGAAGGCGAGCACGTTGTTGATCTGGTTCGGGAAGTCGGAGCGGCCGGTGGCGACCACGGCGGCATACCGGGCGGCGACCTCCGGGTGCACCTCGGGGGTCGGGTTGGACAGCGCGAACACGATAGAACCGGCCGCCATGCCCGCGATGGCCGTCTCGGAGACGGTCGCGCCGGACAGGCCCACGAACACGTCGGCTCCGGCCAGCGCCTGCTCGGTGGAGCCCTTCAGCCCCAGCCGGTTGGTGTCCCTGGCCAGCGCGTCCTTGACCGGGTTCATGCCCTCCCGGCCCTCGAAGATCAGGCCCTTGCTGTCGGCCACCGCGATGTCGCCGATCCCGGCGTTGACCAGGATCCGGGTGACCGCGACCCCGGACGCGCCCGCGCCCGCCACCACCGCGCGCAGCTCCGACAGCGGGCGGCCGGTCAGCCGAGCGGCGTTGCGGAGCGCGGCCAGCACCACGATCGCGGTGCCGTGCTGGTCGTCGTGGAAGACCGGGATGCTCAGCAGCTCGCGCAGCCGCTCCTCGATCTCGAAGCAGCGCGGCGCGCTGATGTCCTCCAGGTTGATCCCGCCGAACGAGGGCGCCAGCCGCGCCACCGTCTCGACGATCTCCTCCACGTCGGTGCAGGCCAGGCAGATCGGCACCGAGTCGACCCCGCCGAACTCCTTGAACAGCAGCGCCTTGCCCTCCATGACCGGCATGGCCGCGGCGGGCCCGATGTCGCCGAGCCCGAGCACGGCGGTGCCGTCGGAGACCACGGCGACCACGTTGGACGCCCAGGTGTAGTCGTTGACCAGCTCCGGATTGTCGGCGATGGCGCTGCAGACCCGCGCGACCCCCGGCGTGTACGCCAGGGAGAGGTCGTCCGCGTTGCGCACGGGAATGGTGGAGCGGACCTCCAGCTTGCCGCCCCGATGCAGGGCGAACGCCGGATCCAGATCAAGAGCGTCGAGGGAAGCAGTCATCGATGACCCCAGTTTGTCTAGAAAGCACGTTAGACAGCGCAAGAGAACGAGGGCCCAGGCATGGGTTATGCCCCTCGGCCGTCGCCGTTGACGGTGTCTCCTGACGGGGTACGGGGGTCACCCGCGTGCGCTCGATTGTGCCACATGCTGAGATGACCGACCCCCGCCGGGGTGCACGCCCATCTGATGAGGATTTATCGACCTCGTAAGACCTATGGAACTTCTTTGAACCATGTAATACTCAAAGTCCGGAGTCACTTCTTACAAGGTCTCACGGTGGATCTGACGTCTTATGCAGAACTCGCCGTCCTTCTGGTCAACAGGAAGTACGAGCTGAGGAGCCTCGAAGCGCTTCGCGATCTTCTTGCGGAGACGGGGAGGACCGAGGCGGCCGCACGGGCGACGCGGCGCGATCTGGACGCCATTTGCGAGCTCAGGGAAGAGCTCACCGGGGTGTTCGAGTCGGCCTCGCAGGGGGATGAGGCCGACGTGGTCGAGCGCCTCAACGGACTTCTGGTACGTCACCCCGTGCATCCGCAAATTTCCGGTCATGACGGGCAGTCCTGGCACATGCACCTGACCGAGGGCGGCCGGGTGGCCGACACCGTGGCGGTCGGGTCGGTGATGGGGCTGGCCAGCGTGGTGACCGGGCTCGGGGCGGATCGGCTGGGGATCTGCCAGGCGCCGCCGTGCCGGAACGCCTATCTGGACACCTCGTCCAACAAGTCCCGGCGGTACTGCTCGGAGCGGTGTGCGAGCAGGGCGAATGTCGCCGCGTACCGGGCTAGGAAGCGGAACGCCTGAGCGGCCAGTAGCGGAACAGGACGCGGCCGAGGATGTCCTGTTCGGGGATCGCGCCGAAGTCCCAGCTGTCCTGGCGGCCGGGCGCGCTCTGGTTGTCGCTCTCCAGCCACCAGCCCTCCTCCGTACGGCGGAAAGCGCGCTTCACGATCAGGCCGTGCGGGCGGCGGGCGATGACCAGATCCCCCGCCCGGATCGGGGCTCCGCGCCGTACGAGCAGGCAGTCACCTGGGCGGAGAACCGGCAACATCGAGTCTCCGGTCACTCGGACGGTGGTGAACATGATCAGCCTCGGCGAGGGGAGTAGGGTCGGATGTTGTAGCCAGTCCGAGGAAAGGAAACCCCGATGCTTGCCAAGCATGTGGCATCGGCCCATTGTGACCTGCCGTGCGGGGTCTACGACCCCGCGCAGGCCCGTATCGAGGCCGAGTCGGTCAAGGCCATCATGGCCAAGTACGCCGACAATGAGGACCCGGTGTTCCGCGCGCGTGCTCTCAACATCAAGGAGGAGCGGGCGGAGCTCGTCAAGCACCACCTGTGGGTGCTGTGGACGGACTACTTCAAGCCGCCGCACCTGGAGACCTACCCCCAGCTCCACCAGCTTTTCTGGGATGCGACCAAGCTGGCCGGCGCGGCCGGCGCGAAGGGCACGGTGGACGTCGGCAAGGCCGACGACCTGCTTGCCAAGATCGACGAGATCTCCAAGATCTTCTGGGAGACCAAGGCAGCGTAGGGCATATACCTGCTTTTTGCCACGGACCCCGCACGAAATGGTGCGGGGTCCTCGCATTTCGGGCATCGGCGCGTCCAAGCCGAGCAATCCGGTGCTGATGGCGGTAGGTTGCAGGGAAGCGGCCCCCCACAGAACTCGGGCCGGCAGGGCGAGGAGGAACGTGACCGACGCAACTGATGTCACAGGGGATCTGGCCGGGATCAGGGACGCGGTGAGCGTCCGGCTACCCGCGGCCAGCGCCTATCTGTCCGTGCTGAGAACGGCCACGGCCGGCCTCGCGGCGCGGCTCGATTTCACGCTCGACGAGATCGAGGACCTGCGGATCGCGGTGGACGAGGCGTGCGCCATGCTGCTCAGGCAGGCGGTGCCCGGCACCGATCTCACGGCTGAATTCGAGCTGACCGGGCAGGAGATGTCGATCCGGGTCGAGGTCAGCACGGTCGGGATCGCCGAGCCCAAACGCGATGACTTCGCCTGGATGGTGCTCACCGCACTCGCCGACGACGTCGACGCCGTGTCCGACTCCCCCGATCACATGGCGATCGTGCTGCGCAAGCGGCGAGGCGCGGCGAGGCCGGCGTGACGGAAAGGACCCGTGCCATGGCCTCCAGCGACTCCGGCGTGCCGGATCGGGTGCGCGCGCGCACGCTCTTCGGAGAGCTGGCGGAGCTGCCGACCGACGACCCGCGCCGCCAGCGTATCCGCGACGAGCTCGTCGAGCTTCACCTGCCGCTGGTGGAGTATCTGGCCCGCAGGTTCCGCAACCGCGGCGAGTGGCTCGACGACCTGACCCAGGTGGCCACGATCGGCCTGATCAAGTCGATCGACCGGTTCGACCTGGCCCGCGGCGTGGAGTTCTCGACGTACGCGACACCGACCATCGTCGGCGAGATCAAGCGGCACTTCCGCGACAAGGGCTGGGCGGTCCGGGTGCCGCGCCGCCTGCAGGAGCTCAAGCTGTCGCTGACCAAGGCGATCAGCGAGCTCTCCCAGCGAGAGGGCCGCGCGCCCACCGTGGCCGAGCTGGCCGCGCACCTGCAGATGACCGAGGAAGAGGTCCTGGAGGGCCTGGAGTCGGCGAACGCCTACTCCACGGTCTCCCTGGACGCGCCCGACTCGGGCGACGACGACGCGCCCGCCGTGTCCGACTCGCTGGGCATCGTGGATGAGTCGCTGGAGGGCGTCGAATACCGCGAGTCGCTGAAACCGCTGCTCGAACGGCTGCCGCCGCGCGAGAAGCGCATCCTGCTGCTGCGGTTCTTCGGCAACATGACCCAATCCCAGATCGCCACCGAACTGGGCATCTCGCAGATGCACGTCTCGCGGTTGCTGGCCCGCACGCTCACCCAGCTCCGCGAGGGCCTCACGGCCGAGGACTGAGACCGCGCGCACGGCGAGGTGCGCGCGGCCGACCCGTCCCCGTCAGTTCGTGCTGTGCTCCCGGGTCAGCAGGGCGCCGAGACGTTCCACGGCGGGGCGGGACTCGATGTGCAGGCGGGTGACGTCGAGGCCCTCGTCGGCCAGCACCGCGAGCAACGCGACCTGTCCCACCGCGTAGACGACGATGTACCCGCCGCGACAGCGGATCACCACCTCGCGCAGTTCGCCCATGCCGACCTCGTGCCCCGTACGCTTGCCCAGGCCCAGCGTGGCGGCGGCGAGCGCGGACACCACCTCCGGCCGCGCCCCATCGGTGTCGGCGACGACCAGCAGCCCGTCGACGGTGGCGACGGCGGACTCCATCACCCCCGTGACCTGGTCGCGCAGCGAATGCAACTCGGAAAGTAACGCGTTGTGCGTCATGTTCTGACCTTCTATTTCTTGGTGCGGTAAGTGGTGCTGGGTCGCCCTCGTACGGCCCGGTGGACAGGTGTCAGGTTTCGGGGTCTTCCTCTGGGCGCACCGTGAGGTCAGGTGGGATGCGCGGGCCGAGCGTCGAGCGGCCGGGACGTGGGGGCACTGCTTTGGCGACCTTGCTGGCCCCCCGGCGGCGCTGCGGCAGCGTGGGGAGTTTTGTCGGGTCTTCGGCGGACACGGTCTTGGGTGCTGCCGGCGAGCCTGAGTCCAGTACGCCGGCCTCCACCAGTGAGGCGATCTCCTGCATGATCACGTACAGGCCCTGGCCGAGCACGAAGGCGATGTCGCGGGGGGTTCTGCGCCCGTTGCACTTGAGCAGCACGTCGTGGCGGATCTTCTCGACCGGCAGGGACGGCTCGGGGAGCGGCCGGATCGCCTTCGGGCGGCACTGCGCGTAGACGCCGATCTCCTGCCACACCGCGGTCATGGCCATCCGGCGGGTCAGATCCCGGACCAGCCGATCGCTGGTGATCCCGGGGAGCACCGGTAACGGCGGGAGCAGCCCGTGCGGCCCGGTCGTCTCGGGCTCGCAGGTCTCCGCGCCGAACAGCTCCATCGCGAACACCGCGTCGAAGATCGCGGACAGGCACACCACCTCGAGCCCGGCCGAGCCGATGGCGCTCTGCGCGACCAGTTCGGCGGCCAGGTGGCCGGACGGGGCGCCGGCGGTGAAGGCCAGGTTCCAGGCTTCCTCGCTGACCCGGCCCGAGCGCAGCAGGAGCGACTCGGGTCCCGGCGAGGCAGGGGTCGACGCGGCGACGATCAGGCCGTCGCGGAGGAACACGGTTCCCCCGGGGCTGCCGCTGATCCGCAGCAGGCCGGAGAGTTTGGCTCGCCCGTGCTCGCGCAACATCGTCCCGACAGGGCCGAGGTCGTCCAACGACGCGGTGGAGGGGGTGGAGAGGCCGGTGGAGTATTGCCCGTTCACGTTGACGTCCTGCGTGATGGTGCCGGTCGGGGGGTCGAGATTTGGTCAGAAGGTCCTAACCGGAGGTGTTGTCACTCTGCACACTATGTCCCCTTCACTATCTGAGGCCGCAAGAGTACTTTATGTCCCTACAACTGCAAGAGCGGGTGACACCAAAAATCCCCCTACTGGGCCGAATCTTCTGGATCACCCGCTGAGTCGAAAGAGCGTTATGAACATCGAAACCGCACTGAAGGAAGCCATGGCCATCGACGGCGCGCTGGGCGCGTCGCTGGTGGACTACGGGAGCGGCATGTCCCTCGGGACGATCGGCGGGGGGAGGGGCCTCGATCTGGAGGTGGCGTCCGCCGGTAACACCGATGTGGTCCGTGCCAAGCTGCGGACCATGGCCTCGCTGGCGCTCGACGACACGATCGAGGACATCCTCATCACGCTGAACAAGCAGTACCACATCATCCGGCTGCTGGCCGCGCCCGGCGGGCAGCTCTTCCTCTACCTGGTCCTGGACCGGGAGCGCGCCAACCTGGCGCTGGCCCGCCACCACCTCAAGCGCATCGAGCGCGAGCTCTCGCTCTGATCCCCCGCCCGGCTGGGCAGTGCCGCCATCAGCGAGGGACTGCCCGGCAGGGCCCGTCACTCGTCCATCAGGGCCTGGGTGGACTGCGGGGCGAGCAGCGTGACCAGGGCGACCGCGGCGGCGGCCACCAGGGGGATCCCCCACCCGTACTGCTCGGCCTGGATCAGGTTGACCGCCAGCGGCAGCAGGAAGATCTGGGCCACCACGGCCGGGCCGCGGCTCCACCGCAGCGCGCGCCACACGGCCAGGGCCACCCAGCCGAAACCCGCTCCCACCGCGACGCAGAACCCGGCCAGCGCGAGCGCGCTCGGCACATCCTCGGCCTTGCCGATCACGATCTCGTAGCCGGCATAGCCCCCCCACACCAGGGCGGTCAGGCCTTCGAGGGCCAGGACGGCGGCTGCCACGGTCAAGGTCACCGGACGATTCGACACAGTTGCCGACCCTACCGCTGGTCTAACCTTCAGGCATGCGGGCTCTACTCCTGGTCAATCCCAAGGCGACCTCCACCAACCGGCGCTCCCGCGACGTGCTCCTCCGGGCGCTGGGCGCCGCGGTGGACCTCACCGTCGAGGAAACCGGCTATCGCGGTCACGCCGCCGTTCTGGCGAGTACGGCCGGGGCCAAGGGTTTCGACGCGGTAGCCGTACTGGGCGGGGACGGCACGGTCAACGAGGTGGCCAACGGGCTGATGGCCGACGAGGTGCGGCCCGCGCTCATCATCATCCCGGGGGGCAGCGCGAACGTGCTGGCCCGGGCGCTGGGCCTGCCGAACCACCCGATCGAGGCCACCGGCGCCATCCTGGAGGCCCTGCGCGACGGTCGCCGCCGGACGATCAGCCTGGGCCAGGCTGCCTGGGACCTGGACGAGACCCTGGGGAACGGCGGGCTGCCGATGGCGGACCGCGGGTCCCGGTACTTCACCTTCTGTGCCGGGCTCGGCTGGGACGCCGAGGTCATCAGGGCGGTGGAAGGCCTGCGGAGCGCGGGTTACCGGGCTTCCCCGACGCTCTACGTGCACACCGCGCTGCGGCACTATTTCATGACAGACCGGCGGCATCCCGCGATGACCCTGCGGCGGCCGGGCTTCGCCGACGATCGCGGGATCTTCCAGGCGATCGTGTCGAACACGGCGCCGTGGACGTATGTCGGCAACCGTCCGGTCAATCCGACGCCGTGGGCGGGATTCGACACGGGTTTGGACCTGATCGGCCTGCAGCGCATGGGGTTGCCTGCCATGCTGAGGCTCTTCCGGCAGATCGTCGGAGAGCGTTCCGGGTTGCCGGCAGGTAAACACCTCGTTCAGGCGCATGACGAGGCCGAGTTCACCCTGTCGGCGGAACGGCCGGTCGCTTTCCAGCTTGACGGCGATTACCTGGGGGAACGGGAACGGGTGGTTTTTCGCTCTATCCCGGACGCGTTACAAGTTCTGGTCTAGCCCGTTACATGCCGTCATAGTGTGACGCATCCGACAGCTATAACAGGCAAAACGTTCTCCCAAACCTCTTGTGTGCGCTAGACGTGCCTGAAAGGCTGAACGCGACGTCGGAACGTAGGACCTTTGCGGGAGCCACAGCTTCCGGAGGGTCCCCGGCGATCAATCGGCGGACACTGGCCCCGACTCCGGGGGGCAAGCGTTCGCCCCAGTTAGTGAAAGAGTTCACAAAGGTGCAGGAGCCGCGGAGGCTCCACTTACGAAGGAGTGGAACGCATGGACTGGCGCCACCGCGCTGCCTGCCGTGACGTGGACCCCGAGCTGTTCTTCCCGATCGGCAACACCGGGCCCGCGCTGATGCAGATCGAAGAGGCCAAGGCCGTCTGCCGTTCGTGCACGGTCAGCGAGCACTGCCTCAAGTGGGCCCTCGAATCCGGCCAGGACGCCGGCGTCTGGGGCGGCTTGAGCGAAGACGAACGCCGCGCCGTAAAGCGCCGCGTGGCTCGCGCCCGCGCCCGCGCCAACGCCTGAGTTTAGACATCACCGACGCGGGCCGACCCCCGCGTCAATTCCGGTGAATGTCATTTGTCATACGACATTCGGCGACATTCACCGGCAGACGCTCACGCAGGACTGACTGGGATGCTGAGCGAGACCTCTGTGCCGCCCTCCGGTCGAGGCGCGATCCCCAACCGGCCCGACAGTTCTCCCACTACCAGCGTCCGTACGATCTGCAGGCCGAGGTTGGCGCTGACCTCCAGATCGAAATCATCCGGCAGACCACGGCCCTCGTCGGCGACGACCACCTCCAGCAGGTCCTGATCGCGCGAGACGAGCACCTCCACCTTTCCGGTCTGATGCGCGAAACCGTGCTCGACCGCATTCTGCAGCAGCTCGGTGAGAACCATCGCGATCGGCGTCGCCACCGCCGCCGGCAGGATGCCGAACGACCCCACCCGCCGGACCATGGCGGGCGTGACCGACACCTCCGCGGTCATCTGGATGACCCGGTCCGCGATGTCGTCGAACTCGACCAGTTCCTCCGGCATCTGGGCCAGCGTCTCGTGCACGATCGCGATGGAGCCGACCCGCCGGACCGCCTCCTCCAGCGCCTCCCGGCCCTCCGGCATGCGCATCCGGCGCGCCTGCAGCCGCAGCAGCGCCGCCACCGTCTGCAGGTTGTTCTTCACCCGATGGTGGATCTCCCGGATGGTGGCGTCCTTGGTGAGCAGCTCGCGCTCCCGCCGCCGCAGCTCGGTCACGTCCCGGACCAGGACCAGCGCGCCGATCCGCCCGCCGCCCACGATCAGCGGGATGGCCCGCAGCTGCACGACCGTGCCACCCTTCTCCACCTCGGTCTCGCGCGGCGCCTTCCCGCTGGCCACCAGCATCAGATCCTCGTTGATCGGCTCATCCCGATAGCAGAGCTCCGCCGTCGTCTTCCCCAACTCCGAGCCGACCAGATCGGCGTGCAGCCCCAGCCGCCGGTAGGCCGACAGCGCGTTCGGCGACGCGTACGTCACCCGCCCGGCCCGATCGAGCCGCAGCAGCCCGTCCCCCACCCGGGGCGACCTGACCAGCATCGGCTCGGCCTCCGCGAACGGGAACCGCCCCTCCGACACCATCTGGGCCAGATCCGAGGCGCTCTGCAGGTAGGTGAGCTCCAACCGCGACGGCGTACGCGCCGACGACAGGTTCGTGGACCGCTGGATGACCGCGATGAAGTCGCCCTCCAGCGACCGCCGCACCGGGATCGTCTCCTCCCGCACCGGCACCCCGGTCGACCAGTCGGGGTCGCCCTCCCGGCAGATCCGGCGCTCGTTCCAGGCCGTCTCGATCAGCGGCCGCTCCCCCTTGGCCACCACCGAGCCGACGACGTCGTCGTGATAGACGGTGGGACCGGTGGTCGGGCGCATCTGGGCGACCGCGATCCACCCGTCCCTGCCGGGGATCCACAGGATCAGGTCGGCGAAGGACAGGTCGGCGAGCAACTGCCAGTCCGAGACCAGCGAGTGCATCCATTCGAGGTCGGCCGCGTCGAGTGCACTGTGTTTGACGACCAGATCGCTAAGGGTGGGCACCTGTGCATGATGCGTGCTACGCCGGGTCGAAAGCGAATCGACATACACGACCTGGCAAGATGCCTGCATGAAACCCCTGGACCAGTTGCGGGCGGACACGGCGGCACGCGAGCGGGCCGGGCTGCGGCGGATGCTGCGCCCGCGCGACCCCGGCCATGACGGGCTGCTCGATCTGGCCTCCAACGACTACCTGGGCCTGTCCAGGGATCCGCGCCTGGTCGAGGCCGCCGTACGGGCCACCCGGGAGTGGGGCACGGGCTCGACCGGGTCCCGCCTGGTCACCGGGACCACGCTGCTCCACGCCGAGCTGGAGGAGCGGCTGGCCGCCTTCACGCTGGCGCCCAGGGCGCTGGTGTTCTCCTCCGGCTACCTGGCCAACCTGGCGGCGGTGGCGACGCTGGGGCGGGGCGGGCTGGTGGTCTCCGACGCGGGCAACCACGCCTCCCTCGTGGACGCCTGCCGGCTGGCCAGGGCCCGCGTCGTGGTCACGCCGCACGGGGACGTGGCCGCCGTCGAGCGGGCGCTGCGGGAACGGTCCGAGGAGCGGGCGATCGTGGTGACCGACTCGGTCTTCTCGGTGGACGGGGATCTGGCGCCGCTGCCGGGGTTGCACGCGGCAGCCGTACGGCATGGGGCGCTGCTGGTCGTGGACGAGGCGCACGCACTCGGCGTTGTCGGAGAACACGGACGCGGCGCGGTGCACGAAGCCGGACTTGCGGGGAATCCTACAATTGTGAGAACCGTCACGTTGTCGAAGTCCCTGGGCGCGCAGGGCGGCGCCGTGCTGGGTGGACCCGACGTCATCGACACGCTGATCGACACCGGCCGCTCCTTCATCTTCGACACCGGCCTCGCGCCCGCCTGCGCCGGGGCCGCGCTGGCCGCGGTCGAGATCCTGGAGCAGGACGCTGACCTGCCGGAACAGGCCAGGGCCCGGGCCCGGGAGCTGGCCGCGCTGGCCCGCGAGCTCGGCCTGGAGAGCGCGGAACCGGCCGCCGCCGTGGTGCCCGTGGTGCTCGGCGCGCCCCAGGCCGCGCTGGCCGCCGCCGCGCTCTGCGCGGAGCACGGGGTGCGAGTCGGATGTTTCCGCCCCCCTTCCGTCCCGCAAGGTCGCTCTTGTCTAAGGTTGACCGCTCGGGCCAATCTGGGGTGCGATGATCTCGCGGTGATCGGGCGCGCGCTCGCCGCCGTGGCCGGAACGAAGGTGACCGCGTGACCGAAGACACTCCCCGGGTGCCGAAGTACTACGACGTCAAGCGCAGCCTGCTCGAACTGACCAAGAGCCTGTCGGCCGGCAGCGCCCTTCCGCCGGAGCGCACGCTCGCCGTCCGCTTCGAAACCTCCCGCACGACGGTACGGCAGGCGCTCACCGAACTGGTCGTCGAGGGCCGCCTGCTCCGCATCCAGGGCAAGGGCACCTTCGTCGCCCAGCCCAAGGTCGCCCAGGTGCTCCAGCTCACCTCCTACATCCAGGACCTGCGCACCGTCGGCCTCGAGCCCGACACCAAGATCCTGGACATCAGCTACATCACCGCCGACGAGGCCCTCGGCCGCCGCCTCGCCATCAACCCCGGCGGCCGCGTCCTGCGCATCCACCGCCTCCGCCTCGCCAACGGCGAACCCATGTCCATCGACACCACCCACCTGTCCGCCCGCCGCTTCCCCCGCCTGCGCCGCGAACTCGAAGGCCACCCCTCTCTCTACGAAACCCTCCACAACGCCTACAGCGTCCGCCTCACCGACGCCGAGGAAATCATCGAAACCGTCCTCGCCACCCCCTACGACGCCCAGGTCCTCGGCGTAGACGTCGGCCTCCCCATGCTCCTGCTCACCCGCCACGCCTTCGACGCCGACGGCAACCCCGTCGAATGGGCCCAATCCCTCTACCGAGGCGACCGCTACAAATTCGTCACCCGGCTGCGTCGACCGTAATTTCTCGTTACGGCTCCGCCGCTTCCAACCCGACCATCGCGCCCGCGCCTCTCCTCCACCAGGGCTCACCCCGTGCGACCGGTCCCCGCCGCAACGTCTGCCCAGCGCCGGCTGAATGAGCCTCCTGGCGGTCTCCGGTCCCGATGAGATCGGCGTCAGGGTCACTCCTGGTGACATCGTTGCGCCTAAGGTGGGGCGAATGAGTGTGCTCGTGGTTACGGGAACCGATACGGGTGTCGGCAAGACGGTGGTCACTGCGGCGATAGCGGCTTTGGCCATGGCGCGAGGTTCCTCTGTGGCGGTGGTGAAGCCCGCCCAGACCGGGGTCGGGCCCGGAGAGCCCGGGGATCTGGACGAGATCATCCGCCTTGCGGGCGTGACGACGACTTTCGAGTTCGCCCGCTACCCGGACCCCCTCTCCCCTGCCGCGTCCGCGCGCGTCTCCGGCTTGCCTCCGCTCTCCCTGAGTTCGGCGGCATCCCGAATCACCGAATTGGCCGAATCCCATCGGCTGGTCCTCGTCGAAGGCGCGGGCGGTCTTCTCGTTCGCTTCGACGAAGAGGGCGGCACGATCGCCGATCTCGCCCACGCGCTGAAGGTGCCGGTTCTGGTGGTGGCGCGCTCGGGCCTGGGCACGCTGAATCACACGGCGCTGACACTGGAAGTGCTCGCCCATCGTGGTCTTGAACTGGCGGGCGTGGTCATCGGCTCCTGGCCGCGCGATCCCGGCCTGGCCGACCGCTGCAACGTCCCCGACCTCGAAATGCTGGCCGCCCGCCCCCTGACGGGCGCCCTCCCCGAAGCGGCGGGCGACCTCTCGGCGGGGAAATTCCTCGAACTGGCGCACCGCTCACTCGGCCCGAGCCTGGGCGGCGCTTTCGACGCCCAGGCCTTCCGGTCGACCCTGGCCCTGCCCCACTGAGCCGACCTGGACGTCCCGTCCCGGGCCGGAGCCATGCCGGTTCAGTTGGTGACGGCGCCGGCGGTGATGTTGAGCGACGTGGCGGTCATCGAACGGGCGAGGTCGGACGCCGCGAAGACGGCCACGTTGCCGACGTCCGCGAACGTCGCCGCCCGCTTGAGCATCGTCTTGCCGACGATCATGTCGGTGATGGCCTCGCGGGCGGCGAAGTCCTCGGGCAGGCCCTCGGTGATGCCGCCGGTGTGCAGCGCCAGCACCCGGACCCCGTAGGCGCCGAGCTCCGCCGCCAGCTGGCGGCGGAGGAAGTCGACCGCGTTGAGCGCCACCTGAAGTCCGCCGATCGCGTAGTCGCGGATCGGCTCGCCGCCGCCGTCGCCGCCGAAGGTCAGGATGACGCCCGACCGCTGCCGGATCATGTGCCGCGCCGCGGCACGGGTGGTGAGGAACGTCGACCGCGTCGCGATGCGGATCGGCCGTTCGAAGTCCTCCAGCGACATCTCGGCCAGCGGCGTGCCCTGGGCGTCCTCGATGCCGATGACGTTGACGGAGATGTCGACGCTGCCCCAACTCGCCGCGACCGCGTCGGCGTGCTCGTCCACCGCCGCCTCGTCGAGCGCGTCGAGGACGGCCGTCTCGGCGAGGCCGCCGTCGGCGCGGACGCGGTCGGCGACCTCGCCGAGCGTCTTGCCCGTGCGGCCCACGAGGTGGACCCTCGCCCCCTCCCGGGCGAAGGCGGTGGCGAGCGCGGTGCCGACCTGTCCCGCGGCCCCGTAGACGATGGCGTTCCTGCCGTCCAGCAACATGATGTATTCCTTTCTCTCGATCAGTGTTCGATTCCGGCCACGAGGCGCGTCAGCCACTCGTGCCAGTGCGGGAGTTCCCGCGCGGCGACCGCGTCGGCGCCCGGGCCGTACAGGCGCCCGGCCACGTTGACCGAGAGCGTGACGGCGTCCATGGGAAAGCTGGAGATCGCCAGCAGCGCGGGGCACGGCTGTGCCGCACGCAGCAGCACGAAGAAGGGCCCGAGGTGCTCGAGAGTCCCGCTGGTGTGCGGCGCGTTCTCCGGCGTGCGGAACGGCGCGCCCGCGGCGAGGCCGCCCACCCCCAGTGCCCTCGCGACGAGCGCGCCGACCTCGGCGCGTGCCGCCGGTGGTGCGCTGACGGGCACCGTGAGGTCGAGCCGGGCCGCGGGCCGGCCGGAGAAGTGGGTGAGGTAGGAGCGCAGAAGGAGCAGCGACATCCGCCACCCGGTGCCGGCCTCCTCGGCGATGTCGTCCCAGCCCTCGCCGTCGGCGTAAAGGCTGCTGATCACGCGCACCACACAGCTGCCGTGCGCACGCGCCTCCACGAGGAACTCGGTCGCGATCGTGGGATCCGGGGCGACTGCCCGCTCCAGGTAGGCGAACCGGTACGGCGGCTCCCAGGCGGTCACCGTGGCGGCGGCGTCCGGACCGAACGGTCCCCTGTGCAGCCGCACGGCGCCACCCTCGCGCGGTTCGACGTCGGCGGGAAAGGACCAGGCCGCGCTGCCGGACGCGGTCGTGATCGCCGCCCAGACCTCCTCGGGACCGGCCGCGATCTCCACCTCGGCGCGGGTCACGTGCGCGT
Source organism: Acrocarpospora pleiomorpha (assembly GCF_009687885.1). Classification (GTDB taxonomy): domain Bacteria; phylum Actinomycetota; class Actinomycetes; order Streptosporangiales; family Streptosporangiaceae; genus Acrocarpospora; species Acrocarpospora pleiomorpha. The sequence goes on along the minus strand of NZ_BLAF01000015.1, from coordinate 24,958 downwards.
CGCGATCGTCGGTCACGCGGCGTCCCCCGGGCGGGGGTGGACGGCGACCATGACCCGCTGCCACCGGCCGTCGGGCGCGCCCTCGTCGTGGTACTTCGCCGCGAGGCGGGACACCGCGGCGGCGAGCTCGTCGGCGAAGGCGGCGCGGTCGCCCGGGGCGGCGAAACGGATCTCGGTGTCCAGCGCGAAGACGGGCAACGGCCTGCTCGCGCGGGCGGCCCGCCGGGCGAGCGCCCCGACCTCGCGGACCACCCTGGCGGCGAGCGCGATCAGGTAGGCGGCCGAGAGCTGGTTGCCGCCGCGCACCTGGTCGCGCTCCGCGCCGAGCGGCTCCGGCGCCACCACGTAGCCCGCGGCCGTGGCCACCAGCAACCGCTCGGTGAGCCCGCCCCAGACGCGGGTCTCGGCCACCTCCACCAGGCCGTGCGCCTCGAGCTGGCGCAGGTGGTAGTTCACCTTCTGCCGGGCGAGCCCCACGCGCGCCGCGAGCGTCGCCGCGGAGGCGGGCTCGCGCAGCTCGGCGAGCAACCGCGCGCGCACCGGGTCCAGCGCCACCACGGCGGTGGCGGGATCAGCGATCACCTCGATGTCCTGCATGGCACTCAGGAAGCCCCTTGACAAACCAATTTGTCAAGGGCGCCGGCAGCGGTGATGAATAACCGGTGTGGGTTGAAGCCCGGAGGAATTCGGTCACCCGTAGGCTTTGGCCTGTGACGGAGACCATGGAGACTCGCAGTGACGTTCAGGCCGACATTCTCGATGTCGCGCGGCGACAGGTTCTGGAGGAGGGGCGAGGGCTCTCGCGGGACCAGGCGCTGGCCTGCCTGACCCTGCCCGACGAGCGGGTGCCCGAGCTGCTCGCGCTCGCGCACGAAGTGCGGATGAAGTGGTGCGGGCCGGAGGTGGAGGTCGAGGGGATCATCTCGCTGAAGACGGGAGGGTGCCCGGAGGACTGCCACTTCTGCTCGCAGTCGGGACAGTTCTCCTCACCGGTGCGCGCCGTCTGGCTGGACATCCCGTCGCTGGTCGAGGCGGCCAAGGAGACGGCCGCGACGGGCGCCACCGAGTTCTGCATCGTGGCCGCCGTGCGCGGGCCGGACAAGCGGCTGATGGAGCAGGTCCGGGAGGGTGTGAAAGCGATCAGAGCGGCGGTGGACATCAACGTCGCCTGCTCGCTCGGCATGCTCACGCAGGAGCAGGTGGACGAGCTCGCGGCGATGGGCGTGCATCGCTACAACCACAACCTGGAGACCTGCGAGTCGCATTTCGCCAACGTGGTGACCACGCACACCTGGGAGGAGCGCTGGGACACCTGCCTGATGGTGCGTGAGGCGGGCATGGAGCTGTGCTGCGGCGGCATCATCGGCATGGGCGAGACGGTGGAGCAGCGCGCCGAGTTCGCCGCCCAGCTGGGCGAGCTGGCGCCGGACGAGGTCCCCCTCAACTTCCTCAACCCCCGGCCCGGTACGCCTTTCGCCGACTACCCCCTGGTAGACGGCACCGAAGCGCTCAAAACGATCGCCACCTTCCGGCTGGCCCTGCCCCGCACGATCCTGCGCTACGCGGGCGGACGCGAACTCACCCTGGGCGACCTGGGCACCCGGGACGGCATGCTCGGCGGCATCAACGCCATCATCGTGGGCAACTACCTCACCACGCTGGGCCGTTCGGCCGAGCAGGACCTGGGGCTGCTCCAGGACCTGAAGATGCCGATCAAGGCGCTGTCCCAGACGTTGTGAACACGGGCGGGGCGGGAAGCAAGAACATCTCCTGCCCCGCTAGTTAACCGACTGGTAGGTTTCAGCGCATGGACAAGCATGCCGGTGACATCGCGGTCGCCGTCTCCCAGGCCTACGGCGTCGACACGATGTTCACGCTGTCGGGTGGCCACGTCTTCCCCCTGTACGACGGCGCCGTGCACGAGAATATGCGCATTCTGGACGTGCGCCACGAGCAGAGCGCGGTCTTCGCCGCCGAGGCGACCGCGCGGCTGACGCGCAAGCCCGGGCTCGCGGTGCTCACCGCGGGACCAGGGATCACCAACGGGGTGTCGGGCGTCGCGACCGCCCATTTCAACGGCTCCCCGGTGGTGGTCCTGGGGGGCAGGGCGCCGGCGTCCCGCTGGGGTTCCGGCGCGCTGCAGGAGATGGACCATCCGCCCCTGTTCGAGTCGATCACCAAGCTGGCCTTCACCGGGTCCGGCGCGGACGCGATCGGCCAGGACGTGGAGATGGCGTTCCGCACCGCGCTGGCCCCGCATCGCGGCCCGGTGTTCCTGGACTTCTACATGGACCACCTGTTCTCCCCCGCCGAGGAACGCGCGACCGAGACGCTGGCGCCGTCCCCGCTCGAACCCGACCCGGACCGGCTGGCCGAGATCGCGCGCCTGCTGGCCGAGGCGCAGCGCCCGGTGCTGGTGCTCGGCTCCGACGTCTGGATGGACCGCGCCGAGGAGGCCGCCCGCGACTTCGCCGAGGAGTTCCGGTTGCCGGTGATCCCCAACGGCCAGGGCCGGGGCATCCTGCCCGCCGGGCACGAGCTGCTCGCCACCCGCGCCCGCGGCCTCGCGTTCGGCCAGGCCGACCTGGTCATCGTGGCCGGGACCCCGCTCGACTTCCGGCTCGGCTACGGCTGGTTCGGCGGCAAGGACGGCGCGCCGCTGGCCCGCGTCGTGCACCTGGCCGACGCGCCCTCCCAGCTGGCCACCCACACCGGCCTGTCCGGCTCGGCGGCCGGTGACCTGTCGATGCTGTTCTGGGCCCTCACCCAGGCCTGCGCCACCGCGGGCGTCACCCCGCGCCCGGACTGGACGGAGAAGCTCCGCGAAGCCGCCACGAGCGCGATCGCCGCCGACGCGGATCTACTGGAGTCCGACGCCGACCCGATCCACCCCATGCGCGTGTACGGCGAGCTCAACCGCCAGCTCGACGACGACGCCGTGGTCATCGGCGACGGCGGCGACTTCGTCTCCTACGCCGGAAAGTACGTCGAACCCCGCAGACCAGGCAACTGGCTCGACCCAGGCCCGTACGGCTGCCTGGGCACCGGCCTGGGCTACTCCATCGCGGCCCGGATCGCCCGCCCGTCCTCCCAGGTCGTCCTGCTGCTCGGCGACGGCGCGGCCGGTTTCTCCCTGATGGACGTCGACACCCTGGTCCGCCACAACCTCCCAGTCGTCATGATCTGCGGGAACAACGGCATGTGGGGCCTGGAAAAACACCCCATGCGCATGCTGTACGGCTACGACGTGGCCGCCGACCTGCAACCGCAGGCCCGCTACGACCAGGTCGTGACCGCCCTCGGCGGCGGCGGCGAACTGGTCACCAAGCCGTCGGAGATCGGCCCGGCGCTCCAGCGGGCCTTCGACTCGGGCGTGCCCTACCTGGTCAACATCGCCACGGACCCGGAGGTCGCCTACCCGCGCACCACGACCGGCGTCTAAGGGCTCGGCGACGGGCTGGGAGTCGGCGACGGGCACGCGACATAGTCCACCGACACGGTGACGGTCGAACCGACGGGAGCCTTGGTGTTCGCCTGCGGAACCTGCTTGAACACCGACGTGCAGCCCAGGGACGAGTCTCCCTTGAAGGTGAACTTGGGCTTGAAACCGGCGTCCAGCAGGATGGTCCTGGCCTGCGCCTCGGTCCGCTTCCACAGGATGGGCACCGTCTTGGTCGGCCCGGCGGGAGTCGGCGACGGCGACGGAGAACGTTTGGTCGGCGTGGGCGTGGGTGTGGGCGTCGGCTCCTCCGTAGAGGGCTCCACGCTCGGCGTGACCGGTTCCTTCGTCACCGTGGGCGTGGGCGTCCTCGGCGGGCGCGGCGTCCTGCGCGTGTTGGACGGCGTCGGGCTCGGCGTGTCGCTCACAATGCCGATGTTCGGTTCCGTCGTGGGCTCCGTACCCGAACCGGCGTTGGCCAGGTTGATGCCGAGCACCGCCAGCCCCGAGAAGACCGCGACGCCAACCCCGGCGGCCGCGATGGCCGGCCCTTTGCCGAGCTTCCTGGCGGCCCGGCGGGACGCTCGGTTCGGCTGCTGCGGGGTGACGGCGGTGATCCCGGTGGGCGGACCCTCGCCCACCCGGACCTCCTCGTTCCAGGTGGTCGCCCCCGTCACCGGCCCGCTGAAGCCCTGGCTGACCGGCCCGCCGTACCCCTGACCGACCGGTTCGGCCGCGAACCCGCCGGTCTGCGGGAACGGCTCGGGGAAAGCCGCCGACACCGGACCGGCGTGGACCGACTGCGCGGCGGCCTGGCTCATCGCGGCGGCGGTCGGCCAGCGGTCGGCCGGGGCCTTTTCGAGGGCACGTTCCACCACGTGCCGGATGGCGGGCGGGATGTCGGCGGGCAGCGGCGGCGGCATCTCGCGGATGTGCTTGAGCGCGATCGTGACCGGGGTGTCGCCCTCGAACGGGCGCCGCCCGCGCAGACACTCGTACGCGACCACGCCCAGCGCGTAGATGTCCACCGCGAACGTGACCGGTTCACCCTCGGCCTGCTCCGGCGCGCAGTACGCGGCCGTGCCCAGCACCATCCCCGCGTCCGTCAACCGGCTGGCCGCGTCCGAGCGCGCGATGCCGAAGTCGGTGAGGACCAGCGTGCCGTCAGGCCGTACGAGAAGATTGCCGGGTTTGACGTCGCGGTGCACGATGCCGCGGTCGTGCACGGCCTGCAGCGCGGCGGCGGCCTGGGCGATGAGCTCCATGGCCGGTTCCGGGCGGATCCGCCCGAGCCGGGACAGCAATTTGTCCAGCGGCTCGCCGTCCACGAACTTCATCACCAGGTAGGCGGTGGGGCCGTCACCGGGGACCTCGGTGACGCCGTAGTCATAGACGTCGACCACGCCCGGGTGGTTGATGGTGGCCATCGCGCGGGCCTCGCCCTGGAACCGCACGGCGAAGCCGGGGTCGTCCAGGCGGCCTGGGAGCAGCACCTTGACAGCGACGGTGCGAGCCAGAACCGTGTCCTCGCCCCGCCACACTTCGCCCATACCACCGGCGCCGATACGGACGTCCAAGCGGTAGCGCCCGTCGAGCGTCGTCCCTCGGGCAACCATGGCGCCCCTTTACCCCCTAAATCACATCCACCCCGGAGCTGTCCAACCAAGCAGACGCGGGTCACGTCACGGTCACAAGAACCTGAGCGGAAGTGTAGCGGGCTACGGGCGAATGGGTTTTACCCCCGCGAAAAGGGTCACGAGCTAATCGTGCCGTGCTCGGCGCACCGCGCGGTCCACCCGGTCGGCGTCACCTGGACGACCATCCTGCGACGGCATTCGCCGCAGTAACGCGGCGGCTCCATCGCCCGTGCGGCACGACATCCGCCATGATCGCCTTCACTCACCGGCGCGCCGCAATGATCGCAATAAGTGTTCACGGCCCTCCCAATACAATCGCGCACATGACTCTGGCACCCGGCCTGCGCGCCTCCCGGACGATCATGGTTGAGCGCGAGGACACCGCCATCGCCGCCGGCAGCGGGGACGTGCCCGTGCTGGCCACCCCCCGGCTGCTCGCCTTCGCCGAAGGCGTCACCACGGCGGCGATCGCCAAGGAGCTGGAGCCTGGGCAGACGTCGGTCGGCACCCGCGTCGAGCTCAGCCACCTGGCCGCCACCGGCGTCGGCGCGCACGTCGAGATCGCCGCCGAGCTGACCGAAGTGGAGGGGAGACGGCTCGTCTTCTCGGTCACCGCGGTCGACCGGCGGGGCACTCTGGTGTTCACCGCGACCATCGAACGGATGCTCGTCGACCGGGAACGTTTCCTGGCCAGAATTACTCGATGACGGCGATCAGGTCGCCCTCCTGGATCACGTCGCCCTCGGCCACCTTCAGCTGGGCCACCACACCGGCGTCCTCGGCCAGCACCGGGATCTCCATCTTCATGGACTCCAGGATGACCAGGGTGTCGCCGTCCTCGACGGCGTCTCCCGCGGCGACGACGACCTTCCAGACGTTCGCCACCATCTCCGCGCGCACTTCAGCCATGGTTGTCTCCCCTTCAATCTTTCCGGATCACGATCTCATGCGGGACACCAGGCCGGTGTCGTAGTCGCCGCTGACGAACTCGGGGTGTTCCAGCAGTTCCGCGCAGAACGGCAGGTTGTTCTTGGGTCCTTCGAGCGCGAAGCTGGCGACCGCCGCGCGGGCCCGGTCGAGGGCCTCGGCGCGGGTGGCGCCGTGCACGCAGAGTTTCGCCATCAGCGGGTCGTAGAAGGGCGTCACCGTGTTGCCCTCGGCATAGCCCGAGTCGACCCGGACGCCTTCGCCGGTGGGTTCCTTCCACAGGGCGATCTTGCCAGGACCGGGGAAGAAACGTTTGGGATCCTCCGCATACACCCGGAACTCGATGGCGTGGCCGGTCGGCGTGGCGTCCAGGACCAGGTCCTCGCCCGCGGCGATCCGCAGCTGGGCCTCGACCAGATCCACCCCGGTGACCAGCTCGGTGACCGGGTGCTCCACCTGGAGCCTGGTGTTCATCTCCAGGAACACGAAGTCCTGCGCGTCGGCGTCGACCAGGCACTCCACCGTGCCCGCGCCGCGATAGCCGACCGCTTCCCCGGCCCGTACGGCTGCCGCGAGCATGCGCGCCCGCAACTCGGGGGTGATCCCGGGCGACGGGGACTCCTCGACGACCTTCTGGTGCCGCCGCTGCACCGAGCAGTCGCGCTCGCCCAGGGCCACCACGGTGCCGTCGGCCAGGCCGAGGATCTGCACCTCGACGTGGCGGGCCCGCTCGATGTAGCGCTCCAGCAGGATGGCGGGCGTGCCGCCGAACCTGGCCGCCGCGCGGGAGGCCTGCTCGAAGGCCTTGGCCAGGGACTCCTCGTCGTGGGCGACGCCCATGCCGATGCCCCCGCCACCACCGGCGGTCTTCACCATGACCGGGTAGCCGATCCGCTCTGCGGCGACCGCGGCCGCGCCGGGTTCGGTCACCGGCTCGCGGGTGCCCGCGGCCACCGGGACTCCGGCCGCCTCCATCAGGTTCCGCGCGTTGATCTTGTCGCCCATCCGGCGGATCGCGTCCGGCGACGGGCCGATCCAGACGATCCCGTCGTCCATCACGGACTGCGCGAAGTCGGCGTTCTCCGAGAAGAAGCCGTAACCGGGGTGGATCGCCCCCACACCCGTCTCCCGCGCGGCCTCCAGGACCTTGTCCTGGTCCAGGTAGCTCTGCGCGGGGTTGGCCGGGCCGATCGGGATGGCCTGGTCGGCTTCGCGCACGAACGGCAGATCGGCGTCGGCCTCCGAGTACACGGCGACCGACCGCAGGCCCATGCCGCGCACGGTCCTGATGATCCGGCGCGCGATCTCACCACGATTGGCGATCAGTACAGAGTCGAACACGCAGCCAACCCTACGGGCAGTGCCTGTTGTCAGCCGTACATCGCAAACCACCGATCACTCGGCCACAATCTGTAGAAAGCCCACAACTCAGAGCCGGTTCACCGGGGCGAGGCGGTCGATCACCCGGGCCATCGCGGCGACCACGTCCTGGTCATACTCGGCGCCGCCGTCGAAGCGCAGCCGTTCCAGCGCGGCGGCGGCCCGATCCCGGTCGGTGGAACCGCTGACAAGATCGTCGTAGGCGTTGGCGGCTTTGATGATCCTACTGGCCGCCGGCGGGTTCTTCTCCAGCCCGTCGCACTGCCGGCGGACGATCTCCGCCACCCGGCCGAGCACGCCGGTCTCCCTGATCACCTCGGCGCCCAGGGCGGCGATCCGGCGGGCCTGGTCGGCGTCGGTGAGCACCGTCGCGCCGCCCGGAATCGGGTCGCTCAGCGAGAGCTGGCCGATGTCGTGCATGAGCGCCGCATACTCCAGTTCCAGCAGTTCCGGCTCGGCCATGCCGAGCTCGCGGCCGACCGCCACGGCCAGGCGGCTGACCCGCCGCGAATGCCCCGGCTCGACGTAGCCGCCGACCTCGGTCACCCGGGCCAGCGCCCGGATGGTCTGCAGGTAGGTGGCCCTGATCCCGGCGTACTTGCGGAAGGCGACCTGGGTGACCAGCAGCGGCGCGGCGAAGGCCAGCAGGGCGGTCATGTCCATGCTGTGCGAGGCCAGCGCCAGCAGGATGCCGGAGGCGGCCACGGCCGCGCCCAGCGGCGCGGCCATCCTGGTCTCGTCCCGTACGGCCACGCCGAACGCGGTGCGCACCTGCTCGGCCCTGAGCATCGAGGCGATGACCACGTCGGCGGCCAGCATCAGCCCGATCAGCACGGTCATCACGCCGAGCGGCGCCCACCAGCCCTGCCCCGGCTCCGGCCGCAGCACGTCGGCCAGCGGGCGGAACGCGAAGGCCAGCAGCGAGCCGGAGAACAGCCGCCGGGCGATCGCGTCCAGCCGGGGCGCGCGGCCGACCGCCAGGTGCGGCAGCCCGCCCGCGATCATGCCGACCGCCATCACCGCGACCACCTGCAGCGCCGAATGGGTGGCGGGCTCGCCGCCCACGTCCAGGAGCAGCGCGTAGCCGAGCGCGGCGGCGGTGCTGATCGGGGCCACCTCGCGGTTGCCCGGCATGGTCAGCCGGGCCAGCTCCCCGCCCGCGATCAGCGCGCCGAAGCCGATGGCCACCTGCGAGCCGACCAGGCCGACGGCGGCCGTGTGCGCGATCCCGGCGATGGTGAGCAGCCCGGCCGCGCAGATCAGCAGTAACTGCCCCGAGTCGAGCCCTTCCATGTTCCGGCTGGTCATCGTCACCGCTCCGACACCACCTGGATCGGCGTGGTCGGGTCGTCGTGATCCTTCGCGGCCATCTCCCGCACCGGCTCGGCGGGTTCCGGCATGGTACGCGGCTGCCAGCCGACCCGGTCGAGCGCCCGGATGAACGCGCTGACCATGACCGGGTCGAACTGCGTGCCCGCGTTCTTGCGCAGCTCGCCGATCGCGTCCGTGATCGGCTTGGCCTTGCGGTAGGAGCGGTCGGAGGTCATCGAGTCGAACGCGTCGGCCACCGCGATGATCCGGGCGAACTCCGGGATCTCGGCCCCGGCCAGGCCCATCGGGTAACCACGCCCGTCGTACTTCTCGTGGTGGTGCATGATCCCGGCGAACGCCTCGTCCAGGAAGTCGATGCCGCGCACGATCTCCAGGCCGCGCATCGGGTGCAGCTGGATGGCGGCGAACTCCTCCTCGGTGAGCACGCCGTCCTTCTGCAACACCTTGGTGGGCACGCCGAGCTTGCCGACATCGTGCAGCATGCCCGCATACCGGATGGCGTTGAGGCGCTCGGTGCCCATCCGGATCTCCTCAGCGATCATCGAGGAGGCCAGCGACACCCGGGTGCAGTGGCCCCGCGTGTAGTAGTCCTTGGTCTCCACAGCCTGGCAGAGGGCGGCGATCGTCGCCTCGTACGAGCGCTGCTGGGCGTGATACTGCCCGAACGCCCAGCGGGCCACGAACAGCGGCAGCAGCACCAGCACCGCCGAGATCGACTGCACGGTGGCCCACAGCCCGGCGATCAGCAGCCCGAACGTCGCATACCCGCAGTACGAGACGAGGAACTGCACCATGTTCCGGACCGGGACCTGCCGCTTGCCCACCCCTTCGGCCAGCGCCAGGATCAACGCCGTCAGCACGAAGTTGATCGCCACGAAGGCGCCGGTGGCCGCCCCGTACGGCAGGATGATCTCCGGGAAGTCGGTCTTCTGCGGCAGCCCGACCGTGCCGCCCGCCCAGTTGTAGGCCAGCCCCGCCGCATACCCGCAGACCGCGAACTGGGCACCGTTGAACAGGCGTTTCACCATCGGCAGGCCCGGCCGCACGCTGAGCACCGCGGTGGCCGCGACCAGCGCCGCGCCCTGCGGCCCGACCAGCACGACCGCGGCCAGCGCGGCCGAGTAGCTGACCGACACCGCCGCCTGCCGCACGCTCAACAGGGTGGGGACGGACTCGCACACCAGGAACAGCAGCGCGAGCACGAGCAGCGTCGACCACTCCAGGCGGTCGTAAGCCAGCCCGCTGCGAGCCAGCAGCACTCCGGCGGCCCCGATGAGAACGACGAAGTAGACCTTGGCAGGCCACGGTAGTTCCCGCAATGCGGCCATCCCTCACGAAGGCGCGTGCTCAGGTCCAGGAGATTCCCGGGTGCGCTGTTGACATGCGCTGCCTCCACTCGATTCGCCACTCAGGCTACAGAAATCAACGTGCCTGGTCAGGGATGTCGGCGAACCGCCGCCAAAACGTAACCAAGCAATCACGGTGCGTGGCCGCGCACCCATTCCACAGTGATCTTCAGGCCGGTGGCCAGGTCGGTTCTGGGCTGCCAGCCGAGGCCGTCCCGGGCCGGACCCGGATCCACGGCCATGGCCGGGAGGTCGCCGAGGCGGGCCGGGGCCAGGCCCGGCAGGTCGGGCGCTCCGGCGGCGGCGGCGATCAGGGTGTGCAGGTCGCGGTCGGTGGTCTGCAGGCCGGTGCCCAGGTTGAAGCGCCGCCCGTCGCCGGGCGGGCCGCAGGCGCGGGCGAAGCCGTCCACCACGTCCTCGACGAAGACGTAGTCGCGGGTCTGGGTGCCCGCGCCGAACAGCACGGTGGGGCGCCCGACCAGGAGCGCGTCGGTGAAGATGGCGACGACGCCGGCCTCCCCGTCGGGGGACTGGCGTGGGCCGTAGACGTTGGAGAGCACGAGCGTGGTGTATTCGAGCCCGTGGAGGGCGCGATAGGACGACAGGTACGTCTCCGCGCTCAGCTTGCCGGCCGCGTAGGGGGAACGAGGGTCGGGGACGGCATCGCCGGGGACGGGGATCGTCGGGGGCTTGCCGTACACGGCGACAGAAGAGGCGAAGACGACTTTGCGGGCGCCTGCCCTGCGGGCGGCTTCCAGGACGTTGACCGTGCCCTGGACGTTGACCTGGGCGTCGAGGACGGGGTCGGCCACGCTTCGCCGTACGGAGATCTGGGCGGCCAGGTGGCAGACCACCTCGGCGCCTTTCGCGGCGTCGGCCAGCGCGGGATCGCGCACGTCCAGCACGTGCAGCGGCGCGTCCGGATTGCGGTGGGAACCCGTGGACAGATCGTCCACGACCACGACGTCATGGCCGTCGGAGAGCAGCCGGTCGACCAGCGTTGAACCGATGAACCCCGCGCCCCCGGTGACCAGAATCCGCATGGAACGATCCTAGGTCACTTTCGACTGGTCACTCGACCAGTTCGGCGCGGACCTCGTCGATCTTGGAGCGGATCTTGGCCCGGAGATCGTCCGGGACCGGATCGCAGCCGCAGTGTTTGGCGACCAGCTGCTTCACGGCCTTGTCCAGGCCGTATTCCCGCAGGCACGGGCTGCACTCGTCGAGATGTTGCCGGATGTCGGCGCACCCGGCCTCGTCCAGCTCGCCGTCGAGGTAGCTGTACACCCGGTCCAGCACGTCACCGCAGTCCGTGTCGTGGTGGTCACCACAGCTCATGCCTCGTCCTCCGATCGCACAAGCCCGCGCTCGCGCGCGTAATCCTCCAGTTGCGCCCGCAGTTGCCTGCGGCCGCGGTGCAGACGCGACATCACGGTCCCGATGGGGGTCCCCATGATGTCGGCGATCTCCTTGTAGGGAAAGCCTTCTACATCAGCCAGATATACCGCGATGCGGAACTCTTCCGGCAGCGCCGCCAGGGCGTCCTTGACGTCACTGTCGGGCAGGTGTTCGAGCGCCTCGATCTCGGCCGACTTGAGCCCGCTGGAGGTGTGCGACTCGGCCCGCGCGAGCTGCCAGTCCTCGATCTCCTCGGTCCCGGCCTGCTTGGGCTCCCGCTGCTTCTTGCGGTAACTGTTGATGAAGGTGTTCGTCAGGATTCGATAAAGCCAGGCCTTGAGGTTCGTGCCCACCTGGAACTGGTGGAACGAGCCGAAGGCCTTCGCGAAGGTCTCCTGCAGGAGGTCCTCCGCGTCTGCGGGGTTACGGGTCATCCGGAGCGCGGCGGAATAGAGCTGGTCCAGATACGGCATGACATCCCGCTCGAACCGCTCACTGCGCTGCTCCAGAGTCTCCTCGACTGTCTTGGAGACCGGACCCACCCCCTCAAGGACACCGTTCGCACCCGAGAATACCGGCACGACATCGGCAGCCTGGAAAGGCCTCTCCAGCAACGCGTTCATGCCCCTTTGCAACAGGGCACGCGTAGAGTCTGTTCCCGTGGAAAGGTACGGGTGGCCAACTTCGGGGAAAAAGCTACGTACCGGCTGGTAGCCCGGAACCCAACGTCCAGGAGCCTAGCGTGCTGCCCATTCCGGCCACCGAACTGAACGGCACGGGAACCCTCGGGCCGTACTGGACCTTTTACCACGCGGTCGTCGCCGAGCAACTGCGGCGCTGGCTGCCGACCCGGCCTTCGCTCCTGCTCGACCTGTCCGGGGGCCGCGGCCGCTGGCCGGCCCAGGCGGCGCGGGCCGGGCATCGGGTGGTGGAGCTGGTGGACTTCCGCAGGAACGGGGAGCCCTGGCTGCGCGAGGCCTTCGACGTGATCCACAGCCCCATCCACAAGGTGCGCGCCGACGATCTGGGGTTCCTGCCGGACGCCTCGGTAGACGCCGTGGTCGCCGAGGAGCGCGCCCTGTCGATGGACATCATGGCCGAGTCGGCGCTGGCCGACGTGGCCCGGGTGCTCAAGCCCGGCGGCCGGGCGCTGGTCTGCGTGGACTCGCTGGTGCTGGGCATGGCGATCCTGGCCGAGCAGAACTACTGGGCGCATCTGTGCCAGACCGGCGAGGTCATGCTGGTGCCGTGGCCCGACGGCAGCATCACCCGGTGCTTCACCAGCCTGCAGCTGCGCGAGGTGCTCAACGACGCGGGCCTGGAGGTGGAGTGGATCCGCCCGCGCACGGTGCTGTCGCCGTCCACGGTCGACCACGTCCTCGGCGCCGACGGCCGCTCCCTGTCCTGGCTGGTACGCACCGAGCTGGACGCCCACCCCGACGACGACGACACGGTCGGCATCCATCTGGTGGCGAGCGCGCGCAAACCCGCCTAGCGGCGGCGCTCCACCCGGGCCTGGCACAGCACACACCTGGCGGCTTCGGGGCGTGCCTCCAGGCGGCCCTCCGGGACGATCTTGCCGCAGTCCACGCAGCGGCCGTAACCGCCCTCGTCCAGGCGCTTCAACGCGGCCAGCACGGCCGTGCGCTGCCGGGTGGCGACGTCGATCATCGCCCGGGTGCGATCCGCGTCGGTCAGATCGGAGCCCGCGTCGGCGGCCGACCGCTCCCGCACCGCGACCGGATCGCCGGTGAGCACCCCGATCGAGCGGTCCAGTTCTTCGAGCATGCTCTCCAGGCGCATACGCGCGGTCGCGTCGTCCACGAATCCGCACCTCCGGGAAAATGGGGGGAAACCCCCGCCGGAGATATCCCCCGGTCTCCCGGCAAGGGCCATTTGTTACATGCTTTCCTCACCGGGCTGTTCTTACACCAGTGGGCGGTTAGAAGAGCGGGCTGGGGTCCCCAGTGTCCTGAAGTGGGTGGATAAGTTCCGGGCCGTTGTTCCGGACGTTATTGACCGCCATTGACACGGGCTCCGCGACCAGCCCCGCGGCACTGGCCGGAACCAGGAGTTCAGAGGCGTCCGTAATGCGCGGGTCGAGCCAATCTGTCCAGTGGTCTTTTTCAATGCACATGGGGGTGCGGTCGTGAATCTCGCCCAGGTGGTCCTCGGCGGCTGTGGTGATCACCGTGCAGGTGCAGAGCCACTCGCCGTCGGGGTCCTTCCAGAATTCGTACAGGCCGGCCATGGCCAGCACGCCGCCGTCCGCCGGATGGATGAAGTACGGCTGCTTCTTCTTGTCCGGGGTCGGCATCCACTCGAAATAGCCGTCAGCCGGGAGCAGGCAGCGCCGGGACGCGAACGCCTTGCGGAAGGCGGGCTTGTCGGCCAGCGTCTCCATCCGGGCGTTGATCAGGCGGGAGCCGATCGACGGGTCCTTGGCCCAGCTGGGGACCAGGCCCCAGCGGATCACGCGCAGTTGCCGTACCGGCTGGGTGGCGCCCTCGACTTTGGGGACCCGGCTCATGACCGCGTACACGTCCTTGGTCGGAGCCACGTTGTAGTCGGGCTCGATCTCCTCCTCCGAGTCGAGCTCGACCTCGAACTCCTCCAGCAGATCATGCCGATTGCGCGCCGACGCATATCTTCCGCACATTTCAACGAGAAACCCGTCCCCATAGACAACCGCATGGCCACCGACCAGGCTACTCACCGCCGCGGTTGTCCAGGATCACGCCTTTCTCGTTAAACCCCCAGCCTGCCCCAACGATAGGCTGGGACGCATGTCCGCTCCTCTGTGGCCCGCGCCGACGGCTTCCGAGCCCGTCACCGCGACCGTCCGCCTGCCCGGCTCGAAGTCGGTGACCAACCGCGCGCTGCTCCTGGCCGCGCTCGCCGACGGCCCGGGTTCGGTGCGGCTCGCGCTGCGCAGCCGGGACGCCGATCTGATGACCGCCGCGCTGCGCACGCTCGGCGCCCGCATGACCGCCTCCAACGAGACCGCGGAAAGCGCCGACTGGGCGTTCACCCCCGGCCCGCTCACCGGCGGCGGCCACATCGAGGTCGGCCTGGCCGGCACCGTGATGCGCTTCGTCCCCCCGGTGGCCGCGCTGGCCGACGGCGAGGTCTCCTTCGACGGCGACCCGGCCGCCCGCAAACGCCCGATGGGCACCATCCTGACCGCGCTGCGCACCCTGGGCGCCCAGGTCAGCGCCGACACCCTGCCGTTCACCATCCGCGGCCCGCTGACCGGCGGCGAGGTCTCCCTGGACGCCTCCGGTTCCTCCCAGTTCGTCTCGGGCCTGCTGCTGGCCGCCGCCCGGTTCGAGAAGGGCGTGACCGTCCGGCACGTCGGCCCGCCGGTGCCCTCGATGCCGCACATCGAGATGACCGTCCAGATGCTGCGCGCCCGCGGCGTCGAGGTGGACGACAGCGAACCCGACCTCTGGCGGGTGGCCCCGGGCCCGATCGCGGCCACCGACTTCACCGTCGAACCCGACCTGTCCAACGCGGCCCCCTTCTTCGCCGCCGCGATGGCCACCGGCGGCACGGTCACCGTGCCGGACTGGCCGGAGCAGACCACCCAGCCCGGCGACCACCTGCGCCATCTCCTCGCCGATATGGGCGCCCAGGTGACCCGGGTGCCCGGCGGCCTCGAAGTGCGCGGCACCGGCACGATCACCGGCCTCGACGCCGACCTGCGCGAGGCCTCCGAGCTGGCGCCCACGCTGGCGGCCCTGGCGGCGCTGGCCGTCTCGCCCACCCGGCTGCGGGGCATCGGGCACATCCGCGGCCACGAGACCGACCGCCTGGCCGCGCTGGTCACCGAGATCAACCGCCTCGGCGGCGACGCCAACGAGACCGAGGACGGCCTGGAGATCCGCCCGCGCCCGCTCACCGGCGGCGTCTTCCACTCCTACGAGGACCACCGCATGGCCACCGCCGGCGCGGTGCTCGGCCTGCTCGTACCCGGAGTCCAGGTGGAGGACATCGCCACCACGCGCAAGACCCTCCCGGACTTCACCCGGATGTGGGCGCACATGCTGGGGGACATGTCCTGAGAAAGAGGGAATACGACGAGGACGACGTCCGGGTCCGGCCGGGGAAGGGCTCCCGCCCCAGGACCCGGCTCCGCCCTGCCCACGAGGAGGCCGTCGAAGGCTTCGTGATCGCCGTCGACCGCGGGCGCTACACCTGCCTGATCGGTCCCAGCATCCCCGCCCTCCCCCCGCTGGTGGACGGCGAGGCGCCCATCCCGCGCCGCCGGGGCAAACGCTCCGCGGTCGTGGTGGCCATGAAGGCGCGCGAGCTCGGCCGCAAGGGCATCGTCGTCGGCGATCTGGTCGCCCTCGTCGGGGACGTGTCCGGGCGGCCCGACACGCTCGCCCGGATCGTGCGCCGCGAGGAGCGCCGCTCGATGTTGCGCCGCAGCGCGGATGACAACGACGAGATCGAGCGCCCGATCGTCGCCAACGCCGATCAGCTGGTCATCGTGACCGCGCTGGCCGATCCCGAACCCCGGCCCCGGATGATCGACCGCATGCTGGTGGCCGCCTTCGACGCCGACATCGAACCGCTGCTCTGCCTCACCAAGGCCGACCTCGCCTCGCCCGGGCCACTGGTGGCGCAGTATGAGCCACTCGGTGTGCAGTACCTGGTGCACCGGAAGGGCGGCGAGCTGGGCGAGGTCCGCGACCATCTCGTCAACCGGGTCAGCGTGCTCGTCGGGCATTCGGGCGTGGGCAAGTCCACATTGGTCAACGCGCTGGTGCCGACCGCCGCGCGGGCGGTCTCCGACGTCAACGCGGTCACCGGGCGCGGGCGGCACACCTCCACCTCGGCGGTCGCGCTGGAGCTGCCGGAGGGCGGCTGGATCATCGACACGCCCGGGGTGCGCAGCTTCGGACTCGGCCATGTGGAGATGGAAAACGTCCTGGTGGCCTTCCCTGACCTCAATGAAGCCACCGTCAACTGCCCCAAAGGGTGCACCCATCTGGGCGACGACTGCGCGCTCAACGCCTTCGTGGCCGAGGGACACGCCGAGCCCGCCCGCCTCGAGTCGCTGCGCAGGCTCCTCCTCAGCCGCGAAGGAAACGCCGAGGATTAGCTACCAGCACGTAGCATTTGGACCGGTCCCGCCTCTGATGCGGCCCGTGTATACGCGGTAGCGTTGTGTCCCGTGATGGGATACAGCGACGATCTGCGCCTCGCGCACGTGATGGCGGACGCCGCCGATGACATCACCATGCGCCGCTTCAAAGCCGTCGACCTCAAGATCGACACCAAACCCGACCTCACCCCGGTCAGCGACGCCGACCGCGCGGTCGAGGAGGCCATCCGCGGCACCCTGCGCCGCGCCCGCCCCCGCGACGCCATCATCGGCGAGGAGTTCGGCAAGACCGGATACGGCATGCGCTCCTGGGTCATCGACCCCATCGACGGCACCAAGAACTACGTCCGCGGCGTGCCCGTCTGGGCCACCCTCATCGCCCTGATGGAAGAGGGCAAGGTCGTCGTCGGCGTCGTCTCCGCCCCCGCGGTGCAACGCCGCTGGTGGGCCGCGAAGGACGGCGGCGCGTGGACCGGCCGCAGCCTGACGAAGGCCAGCCGCTGCCAGGTCTCCTCGGTGCACCGCCTGGACGACGCCTCGCTGTCCTTCTCCGACCTGCACGAATGGGAGCAGGCGGGCAAACTCGACAACTTCCTCGACCTGAACCGCGCCGTCTGGCGCAGCCGCGGCTACGGCGACTTCTGGTCGCACGTCATGGTGGCGGAGGGCTCGGTCGACATCTCGGCTGAACCCGAACTGTCGCCCTGGGACATGGCCGCCATCACCGTGATCGTGGAGGAGGCGGGCGGCACCTGCACCGGGCTCAACGGCGCGTCACCCCTGGAAGCCGGCAACCTGGTCAGCACCAACGGCCTGCTCCACAGCGAGGTGCTCAAGCGCCTCGGCGGCTGATCAAATTAATGAGAAACCCGCCCCATAGCCAGCCGCATAGCCGCCGACCAGGCGATTCACCGCTGCGGTTGTCCAGATCACGACTTTCTCATTAATAGACACGGCCCGCGAAGAGATCGGCCCACATCTGCTCGGCGCGCACCGCCAGCATGCGCTCGGTCTCTTCCATCGCGCCGGTCTGCAGGGTCGTCCTGCGGATGAAGTACTGCCCCGCCGCGCCGACGAATTCGTACACCACACCCCGGCACGAGCACGAATGAGCCCGAACACGTTCCCGATCGGTCCGCCGAATCCCGGGGCGCCAGTTGATCTGCTTCGCGTCCGGCTCCGGCCGACTGGGCACGTGCGGGCCGTGATAGCTGGTCATGACCTTTCCACGCGAGCCTGTCCTGGTGAGAGCATCCATACTCGCGATCCTCAACAGGGTCGAGCGACCGGAGGAATACGCCACCACGATCAGCAATCGCACTATTCGTGAGACGAATTCCTGCGTGACGCCGGGATCGGGAGTAACTTACGGTCATGGGTCATGACGGAAACGGTCTGCAGCCCGAATTCTGGGCCCGCCCCCTCGTCGCCACCGCGCTCGCGGAATGCGACATGGCGACACTCCTCGACGAGGTCCGGTCCGCTCATGGCTGGACCCAGAGCCAGCTCGCCCACGCGGTCGGCTATTCGCAAAGCTGGGTGTCCAAGGTCTTGCGCGGGCAGCAGATGCTCTCGGTCGACCAGATCAGGGACATCGCCCGGACGCTCGGCGTGCCCCAGTACCTCCTCCGGATTGGCGACCGGGGCGGTGAGGATCCCACGAAACGCCGCGACTTCAGCAAGGTAGCCTTCCTGGCCGCGCTGCCGGTGACGCCGTCGATCTCCTACCGCGCCGCCGACGAGACCACCGCCGCCTCGCTCGCCGCGATCACCGGCGCGCAGCGCAGGCTGGAGTCCGACACGCCCGCCCGCGAGCTCGCCCGGGGGGCGGTCGCCCACGTGGAGCTGACCAAGCGCGCCCTGGTCCGGTCGGCGGAGACGCCGTTCGCGATCGAGGTGTGCCCGACGGTCAGCGAGGCCGCCGGGTTCGCCGCCTGGCTGCACGCCGACATGCAGGACATCGGCACCGCCCGGATGTTCTACCGGTTCGCGGTGGATTCGGCGCGCCGGGCCGAGCATCCGCTGCTGGAGGCGTACATGCTGGGCAGCCTGGCCGCCTTCGAGATCGATCATGACGACCCGCAGCTGGGCCTGTCCATGGTCGCCCAGGCCCGGGCGCGGACCGGCTCGCACCCGCCCCCGACCGCGCGCGCCTGGCTGGCCTGCATCGAGGCGCTCGGCCACGCGGCCCGCCACGACGCGCACGGCGCCCTGCGCTGCTTACGCGAAGCCGAACTCGCGGTGGCCGCGGGTGAACGCACGGTTTCGCCGCCATGGCCGTGGGTGTTCCCCTTCGATCCGGGCAAACTCGCCGGATACCGAGCCCTGGTCATGGTCCGGCTCGGCCGTCCCCAGGACGCCGTCGCCGCCTTCACCGAATCCCTGGTGTCGGTGCGGCCCGCCGCCAAGCAGCAGGCCCTGCTGATGCTGGAGATCGCGACCGCCCGGCGCATGGCCGGCGAGGTGGACGAGGCGTTCACCCTCGCCCAGGAAGCGCTCAAAGCGGGCGTCGTCTATTCCTCTGAGCGGGTGCTCCAGCGGGTCCGCCGGTTCCGGCGCGACTACGAGGGACCGCCCTCTCTGCTGGTCCGCGAATTCGATGACCGGCTGCGTTCAACTGTCGTTTAACTGAACCGGGCGTGGTGTTACGCCCGGTCTCAGATGAACGTCACCGGCGTGACCTGCTCGTTATCAGTAGCGAGATGACCTAGCCCGTTCATTATGCGTTCACCTTTGCCTGGGGATTAGGTCACCTTGGCTCCTTAGCGTCCTACCCGTTGATGAAACAAATGGGAGGACGAAGACCGTGAAGTATGCAGGTCGACTCGCCGCGGTGACGCTCGCCGGTGTGCTCTCGCTCGCTGCATGTGGCGGCGGGGAAACGGCCACTCCGGCCGACCCCAGCACCGAAGCCACGGGTGGCGCGGAAAGCGCTCCGGCCGCGCTCGCCGGCGAAATCAAGATCGATGGCTCGAGCACGGTGGCCCCGCTGATCCAGGTCGCCGCGGAAATCTTTGGTGAGGAGCAGCCGCAGGTCAAGCTCGCGGTCGGCACCTCCGGCACGGGCGGCGGCTTCGAGAAGTTCTGCGCCGGTGAGACCGCCATCGCCAACGCCTCCCGCCCGATCAAGGACGAGGAGAAGGCGGCCTGCACCGCCAAGGGGATCAACTTCGGCGAGCTGCGGGTCGCGACCGACGCCCTGACCGTGGTCGTGCCCAAGGAGAACACCTGGGCCACCTGCCTCACCGTCGACCAGCTCAAGAAGATCTGGGAGCCGGGCGCCGAGGGCAAGATCAACAGCTGGGACCAGGTCGACGCCAAGTTCCCGAAGGAGCCGCTGAAGCTCTTCGGCCCGGGCACCGACTCCGGCACCTTCGAGTACTTCACCGAAGAGATCAACGGTGAGAAGAACGTCAGCCGCAAGGACTACTCCCCCAGCGAGGACGACAACGTCATCGTGCAGGGTGTCGCCGGCGCCAAGGGTGGCCTTGGTTACTTCGGCTTCACCTACTACGAGGAGAACATGGACAAGCTGACGGCCGTGCAGGTCGACTCCGGCGCCGGTTGCGTCGGGCCGAGCGCGCAGACCGCTCAGGACGGCACCTACACCCCGCTGTCCCGGCCGCTGTTCATCTACCCCAACCTGGCTGAGCTGAAGAAGCCCGAAGTGACCGCGTTCGTGGACTACCTGGTGGCCAACATCGCGACCATCGCCAAGGACGCCAAGTTCATCACGCTCAACCCTGAGCAGGAGGCCAAGCTCAAGACGGACTCCGCGTCCCTCAAGACGCAGGCCGGCTGATGACTTCGGCGAACAACCGAGCGACCGCGCCGGGGCCCAACCGGTCCCTGGCGCGGTCGCGCCCGCGTTATGGAGAGGCCGCCGTCAAGGTGCTCCTCCTGGCCGCCGCGCTGGTGTCGATCGCGACCACGCTCGGCATCGTGGCGGCCCTGCTGGAGCCGACCATCGAGTTCTTCTCCGAGGTCAGCTTCGGCGAGTTCTTCGGCTCCACCTCGTGGGGTCCGCTGTTCTCGCCGCCCAGCTTCGGCGTGTGGCCGATCATCGTGGCCACCCTGGAGATCACCCTGATCGCCATCATCGTGGCGATCCCGCTCGGCCTGGCGGCCGCGATCTACCTGTCCGAGTACGCGACCCCCAGGATCCGCAAGATCTTCAAGCCGGTGCTCGAAGTGCTGGCGGGCATCCCGACCGTGGTCTTCGGCTTCTTCGCCTTCAGCTTCGTCACCCCGCTGCTGCAGGACATCCTGCCGTTCTCGCTCGACCCCAGGAACGCGCTGAGCGCGGGTCTGCTGGTCGGCGTCATGATCATCCCGATCGTGGCGTCACTGTCCGAGGACGCCATGTCGGCGGTGCCGCGCAGCCTGCGCGAAGGCTCGTTCGCGCTGGGCGCCTCGAAGATGACGACGTCGGTGAGCGTGGTGCTCCCGGCGGCGTTCTCCGGCATCGTGGCGGCCATCATCCTGGCCATCTCCCGCGCCGCGGGCGAGACGATGATCGTGGCCATCGCGGCCGGCTTCAAGTCGATCTTCACGTTCAACCCGGGCAGTGAGATGGCCACCATGGCGGCCTTCATCGCCAGCGCGGGGTCCGGGGACGCTCCGGTGGGGTCCATCGCGTACAAGACCATCTTCGCGGTCGGGTCGCTGCTGTTCATCATGACCTTCGCGATGAACTGGTTCAGCGCCCGCATGGTGAAGAAATATCGTGAGGTGTACGAGTAATGGCTATCCTCTCGACACCGCGGTCCCAGGTTGATCTGGTCGGCAAGGGACGCCCGCTCCGGGAGCATCTGTTTAGGATCGCCCTCCTGTCCAGCCTGGCGATCGCGCTGATCTTCCTGGCCCTGCTCCTGGCGTACACGCTGACCGAAGGCTGGCCGCGCCTGGACTCCCGCCTCTGGGAGAACTTCCCGTCAGTACGGCGTCCCGAGACCGCCGGCGTGCTCTCCGGCATCACCGGCACCCTCTGGATCATCGGCCTGACCGCCCTGATGGCGCTCCCCACCGGCGTCCTCGCCGCCATCTACCTGGAGGAGTACGCCGACAACACCAGGTGGTACAACCGGCTGATCGAGCTCAACATCGCCAACCTGGCCGCCGTCCCCTCCATCGTGTACGGAATCCTCGGTCTCGGCATCATCGCCCGCTGGCTCGACTTCGGATTCACGGTCATGACCGGCGCGGTCACCATCTCGCTGCTGGTGCTCCCGATCGTCATCATCTCGGCCCGGGAGGCCATCCGCGCGGTGCCGCCCTCCATCCGGGAAGGCTCGCTCGCCCTGGGCGCCACCCAGTGGCAGACGATCTACCGGCAGGTGCTGCCCGCCTCCATCCCCGGCATCGCCACCGGCTCCATCCTGGCCCTGTCCCGGGCCATCGGCGAGGCCGCCCCCTTCCTCATGCTCGGCGCCGCGACACTGGTGCGCTTCAACCCCGATGGGATCTGGAGCAGCTTCACCGTCCTGCCGCTGCAGATCTACAACCTCATCAGCCAGTCCCGCGAGGAGTTCCACATCCTCGCCGCGGCTGCGATCGTCGTGCTGCTCGCGATCTTGCTGCTGATGAACTCCCTCGCCATCTGGCTCCGGAACCGCTACCAGAAGCGCTGGTGAATCCCTTGACGCACGGAACGACTCAGGCAGGCAGAGTGACTCAGCCCAACGTGACCCTCCGCGGCCCCGACGTCCCCAACACCCCCGGCTCACTCGACCCCGTCTTCACCGTCGAGGACCTCAGCGTCTTCTACGGCGACTACGAGGCCGTCCGGAACGTCGACATGATGATCGGCCGCCGCGAGATCACCGCCATGATCGGCCCGTCCGGCTGTGGCAAGAGCACGGTGCTGCGCTGCTTCAACCGGATGAACGACCTGATCCCCGGCGCCCACATCAAGGGCAAGATCCTCTACCACGAGGAGGATCTGTACGGCGACCACGTCGACCCGATCGAAGTCCGCCGCCGCATCGGCATGGTCTTCCAGAAGCCGAACCCGTTCCCCAAGCCGATCTACGACAACGTCGCGTACGGCCCGCGGGTCAACGGCATCAAGAAGAACATGGACTCTATCGTCGAAGAGGCGCTCCAGAAGGCCGCCCTCTGGGACGAGGTCAAGGACAAGCTCAAGCAGAACGCGCTCTCGCTGTCCGGCGGACAGCAGCAGCGACTGTGCATCGCCCGGGCCATCGCGGTCAAGCCTGAGGTCATCCTCATGGACGAGCCCTGCTCGGCCCTCGACCCGATCGCGACGACGAAGATCGAAGACCTGATGCAGGAACTGCGCCAGGAATACACGATCCTGATCGTCACCCACAAC
Organism: Acrocarpospora pleiomorpha; assembly: GCF_009687885.1. Taxonomy (GTDB): domain Bacteria; phylum Actinomycetota; class Actinomycetes; order Streptosporangiales; family Streptosporangiaceae; genus Acrocarpospora; species Acrocarpospora pleiomorpha. The sequence continues at coordinate 2,052 of NZ_BLAF01000015.1, read as the reverse complement.
ATGCAGCAGGCGGCCCGCGTCTCCGACCGGACCGCGTTCTTCACCGCCGACGTCGACGACGCCGGGGTGCGGCACGGGCGACTGGTCGAATTCGACCAGACCACCCGGATCTTCACCAAGCCCTCCGACAAGCGAACCGAGGATTACATCACCGGACGCTTCGGCTGATCGTTTTCTTCGAACTCGCTCTGGTTCACAGGCACACTCGCAGGGAGGACCCGGGTGACGGCACCCGCAGTGGAGGGGGACACTCGATCGGCGCCGGTGCTACTGATCGCGGATCCCGACAGTGACATGGTGCAGACGCTGACGTCCGAACTCGAATCCGAGGGCATCGACGTCACCGGTGTCTTCGACGGGGCGCAGGCCCTGCTTCAAGCAGGCGCCCTGCGCCCCGACGCCGTGCTGATCAGCGCCTCGCTGCCCATCATCGGCCCCGTCGACTTCGTCCGCGCGGTACGGCTGGCGCGCGCCATCCCCGTCCTCCTCGGCGTCGGCGAAGGCCACGCGGAACAGGCCATGGAGGCCCTCGCCGCCGGCGCCACCGCCTGCGTCGCCCGCCCCTACCGCGTCCCCGAACTCCTCCCCCTGGTCCAGGCCGCCTTCCGCCGCCAGGGCATCCAGCGCACCGTCCTGACCATCGGCGAGGTGTCCCTCGACGTCACCGCCTACCAGGTCAAGGTCGACGGCCGCGTGGTCCACCTACCCCTGCGCGAATTCGAACTCCTCCACTACCTGATGCGCAACGCGGACCGCACCGTCACCCGCGAACAGATCATGCGCCACGTCTGGCACTCGGTAGACGCCATGTCCACCAACACCATCGCCGTCCACGTCAAACGCCTCCGCGCCCGCCTAGGCGACGAAGACGACAAACTAATCCAAACAGTCCGAGGCGTCGGCTACCGCCTAGTCACTCCGTAGACGGGCAGGTCCGGAAGGCGGTCATCAATTGTTTGGTGATGCCTTCTACCTTGGCGATGCCGGATTCGCTGGATGGGTTGTCCTCGGTGAGGACTGCCACGGCGAATCTGTTGGCTATGAGGCCGGCGCTGACGATGACCCATTGTTTGTTGGCGACGTGTTTGAGCCAGCCGTTCTTCAGGGCGACGGATTCGCCTTCGCAGGCGCCGGCGCTGATGCCCCATTTTTGTTCGGGGACTATCTTTTCCATCAGGGTCAGGATGGTTCGGCGGTCTTTGATGGGGCTGTTCTTGCGGGTCAGGAGTTTGATCAGGCGGACCTGGTCGGGGGCGGTTGTTCTGGTGATTCCCCAGCAGTAGAGGTCTACGCAGCTGCCGCCGATGGCGGTGGTCTTCTTTAGTTTGAAGGCTTTGTTGGCCCTGGTCAGGCCGCCTTCTCGGCCGATTCGCTCCCAGAGGCGGTCGGCGGCTTTGTTGTCGCTCACGCGGATCATGATGTCGGCGTCGTGGCGGGCCGAAGCGGGGAGGCTCTTCCAGCGGGTTGTCCGGAGGGCGGCCATGAGGATGTTGACCTTGGCGGTGCTGGCGGTCGGGAGCAGCTCATTGGGACGGAAGCGGTAAACGCGGCCAGTTAGCAGGTCTTCCACCGCGGCGGACGTCCGACCGGGGTGCTTGGCCACGAAAATGCGGAGCTGCTTGGTGAGCTTCGCCTGGTCAATCGGGGGGACGTGTTCGGTTCTCTCCGTGGCGACAGCGCTGAGGCGGACGAGAGCGGATTGTTGCTGGGGAGTCGCCGCAGGAGTGACCGACGGGGAGGCCGGGGCGCAGGCCACTGCCAGGGCGAGTGCGGCTGCGATCGTCGCGTGCCTGGGCGCCATGGGGGGAGTCTCCGGGGAGGGGCGTCGGGTCTGGGACCCAACTTAGTGGGGGTTTGGGCGTGTTGTCCCCTGCCTGGCGAAGCTCCCAGAGAAGCCTCAGAAAACACGAAAGCCCCAGCCAAACGGCTGGGGCTTTCGATAAAGATTGTCCGGCGGCGTCCTACTCTCCCACACCGTCCCCGGTGCAGTACCATCGGCGCTGGAGGGCTTAACTTCCGGGTTCGGAATGTAACCGGGTGTTTCCCCACCGC
>NZ_BLAF01000014.1 GCF_009687885.1 Acrocarpospora pleiomorpha | reverse complement strand
GCGGTGAACGGTCCTGCCTCGGTGGTGGTCTCCGGTGTCGAGGAGGCGGTGCTTGAGGTGGCCGCCGCGCTGGAGTCCCAGGGCGTCAGGACGCGGCGGCTGCGGGTCTCGCACGCCTTCCACTCGCCGTTGATGGATCCGATGCTGGAGGACTTCCGCGCACTGGCGAGCGGGCTTGCCTACAACCCGCCGCGTATCCCCATCGTGTCGACCCTGACCGGGCAGGCGGCCACGGCTGAGCAGGTGTGCTCGCCGGGCTACTGGGTGGACCAGGTTCGTGGCGCGGTCCGCTTCGCCGACGGTGTCCGCACGCTTCAGGCTCAGGGCGTACGGGCGTATCTGGAGCTGGGCCCCGACGGCGTCCTGAGCAGCATGGCCCAAGAGACCCTTGCCGTGATCGCCGGTGTGCGCGAGTCGGACATGGTGCTGGTGCCGGTGTTGCGGAGGGATCGCGATGAGCAGAGCGCGGTGATGTCGGCGCTGGCCGAACTGCACGTGCACGGGGTGCCGCTCGATTGGCGGGCGATGTTCCCCGGTGCCCGCCAGGTGAAGCTGCCCACTTACGCCTTCCAGCGTCGATGGTACTGGCCGAGCCCCGCTTCGGCTGGAGATGCCCGGGGGCTGGGGCTGACCGCCGCGAGCCATCCGCTGCTGGGGGCTGCCGTGGGTCTGGCCGATTCCGCTGGTGTGTTGCTGACCGGGCGCCTGTCGGTGAGGTCGCATCCGTGGCTGGCCGATCATGTGGTGGCCGGGACGGTGATCTTCCCGGGTACCGGGTTCCTGGAGCTGGCGATCCGGGCGGGTGACCAGGTCGGCTGTGACCTGGTGGAGGAGCTGACCTTGACCGCGCCGCTGGTGCTGGGCGAGGGCGAGGCGGTCGCGGTGCAGGTGTCGGTGGCCGCGCCGGAGGAGTCGGGCCGCCGGAGCGTGAACATCTATGCCCGTTCGGCGGAGGCCGGCGAGGATGTGCCGTGGGTGCGGCACGCGACCGGGACGCTCGCGAGCGGTGCTTCGGAAGCCGGGTCGTTGGATGCCGAGGTGTGGCCGCCGCGTGGCGCGACCGCGATCGAGCTGGACGGGTTGTACGAGGACCTGGCTGCGGGCGGGTTCGGCTACGGTCCGGTGTTCCAGGGGTTGCGGGGGGCCTGGCGTGGATCTGACGGTGAGGTTTTCGCCGAGGTGGCGTTGCCCGAGGGGGCGGAGTCGGAGGCGGGTGCGTTCGGTTTGCATCCGGCGTTGCTGGATGCGGCGTTGCACGCGGTGAGTTTTGTTGGGCTGGAGCCGGTGCAGGGTGGCCGGTTGCCGTTCTCGTGGGATGGCGTGAGCCTGCGCGCTGTTGGTGCGTCGATGTTGCGGGTGCGGCTGGCTCGGACGGGTCCGGATTCGGTGTCGCTGGTGGCGGTGGATGCCGCTGGGGAGCCGTTGGTGTCGGCGCGGTCGCTGGTGTTGCGGTCGTTGTCGGCGGGTGATCTGCCGGTTGCTGGTGGTCGGGCGGTGGAGCGGGATGCGCTGTTCGGGGTGGAGTGGTCGGCGCTGCCGGAGCGTGCGGTGGCGGGTGGGGATTCGGTTCCGTTCCATAGGGATCTGCCGTCGTTGCTGGAGGCGGGGCCGGTTCCCGAGGTGGTGCTGACGGAGGTCGTCTCCGGCCCGGCCGATGGGGTGGTGGAGTCGTCGCATGCGCTGACTGCCCGGGTGCTGGAAGTGGTGCAGGGGTGGCTGGCCGATGACCGGTTCGCTGATTCGCGTCTGGTCGTGGTGACTCGGGGCGCGGTCGCGGTGGGTGAGGGTGAGGTGGTCACCGATCTGGCGGCTGCCGCGGTGTGGGGTCTTGTGCGTAGCGCGCAGTCGGAGAACCCGGCCCGGTTCGTGCTGGTGGATGTCGATGGTGAGCTGCTTGACTCGGTGCTGGCCGGGGTGCTGGCCTCGGGTGAGCCGCAGGTGGCGGTGCGCGGCGGTGGGGTGCTGGTTCCCCGCCTGGCGCGGGTGACACCTCGCTCTGATCTTGGCGATGCCCTTGATGGGGGCGGTGTCCGCTCGTGGGATCCGGAGGGGACGGTGCTGATCACCGGTGGTACCGGTGGTCTGGGTGGGTTGCTGGCGCGGCATGTGGTGGCCGAGCGTGGGGTCCGGCGTCTGTTACTGACCAGTCGCAGGGGGGCCGAGGCCCCGGGTGCGCTGGAACTGCGGGCCGAGCTGATCGCGCACGGCGCCGAGGTGGAGATCGTCGCGTGCGATGGCGCGGATCGTGCGCAGGTGGCGGCTCTGCTGGCGGGCGTGGATCCCGCTCATCCGCTGACGGCGGTCATTCACACGGCCGGTGTGCTGGCCGACGGCACGATCCCGTCGTTGTCGGCGGAGCGTTTGGATGCGGTGCTGAGGCCGAAGGTGGATGCCGCCTGGCATCTGCACGAGCTGACTGCGGATGTGGATCTGGCCGAGTTCGTCGTGTTCTCGTCGGTGGCGGGGACGTTCGGTGGGGCGGGTCAGGGCAACTACGCGGCGGCGAACGCGTTCTTGGATGCGCTGGCTGAGCATCGGCGTGCCTTGGGGTTGGCGGGGTTGTCGCTTGCCTGGGGTCCGTGGGCGAAGGCCGCGGGGATGACGGGAGGACTGGCTGAGGTCGATCTTCGGCGGATGACGCGGGCGGGGATGTCGGCCTTGGCTGTCGAGCAGGGGCTGGCGTTGTTCGACGCCGCGGGTGCGGTGGGTCGTGCGGCAGTGGTGGCGGCAGGGTTGGACGCGGCGGCCGTGGCGCGGGCCGGTGGTGCGGTGCCGCATCTGCTGCGGGAGCTGACGCGGGGGATTCGCCGGTCGGCGGCGTTGGCGCCGGTTGCGCGTGATGGATCGCTGGGTGCGCGGTTGGCCGGCCTGGGACAGGCCGATCGGGTTCGGTTCGTGCTGGATTTGGTGCGTGCGCAGATCGCGGTGGTGCTGGGGCATGCCTCGCCGGATGGGGTGGAGGTGCGGTTCGAGTTCCGTGAGCTGGGTTTCGACTCGCTCACCGCGGTGGAATTGCGTAACCGGCTGGTTGCGGTGACGGGGTTGCGGTTGCCGGCTACGTTGGTGTTCGACTATCCGACACCGGTCGTGCTGGCGGAGTTCGTGCTGGGCGAGCTGCTGGGTGAGCAGGCCGGTTCGGATGCGCTGTCGCCCGTGGTGCGTTCGGTGGCGGACGACCCGATCGTGATCGTGGGGATGGCGTGTCGGTATCCGGGCGGGGTCGCCTCTCCGGAGGATCTGTGGCGTCTGGTGGTTGAGGAGACCGACGCGGTCACCGGGTTCCCGACGAATCGGGGTTGGGATCTGGAAGGTGTTTACGATCCGGATCCTGGCCGGGTGGGGACGTCGTACACGCGGCACGGCGGGTTCCTGCACGACGCCGATGAGTTCGACGCGGGGTTCTTCGGGATCTCGCCGCGTGAGGCGCTGGCGGTCGACCCGCAGCAGCGGCTGCTGCTGGAGGTGTCGTGGGAGGCGGTCGAGCGGGCGGGGATCGAGCCGGGGTCGTTGCGGGGCAGCCAGACCGGTGTGTTCACCGGGGTGATGTACAACGACTACGGCCTGACCCTGGGCAACGCCGCCGGCCGGGTGCATCAGGCCGCCCTCGGTGAGGTGGTTGAGGGGCTTGGCGGGCGCGACGCGGTCGAGGGTTATGAAGCGACCGGGACCGCGCCGAGCGTCGCTTCCGGCCGGGTGTCGTACACCCTGGGGTTGGAGGGCCCGGCGGTGACGGTGGACACGGCCTGTTCGTCGTCACTGGTGGCGATGCATCTGGCGGCGCAGGCGCTGCGCTCGGGAGATTGCTCGCTGGCGCTGGCGGGCGGGGCCACGGTGATGTCGACCCCGAACACCTTTATCGGGTTCTCCCGGCAGCGAGGTCTGTCGGTTGATGGGCGGTGCAAGGCGTTCTCCGACAGCGCCGATGGGGTGGGCTGGTCGGAGGGCGTGGGTGTCCTGGTGCTGGAGCGGTTGTCGGACGCCCGCCGGAACGGCCATCAGGTGCTGGCGGTCGTCCGTGGTTCCGCGGTGAACCAGGATGGCGCGTCGAACGGGTTGACCGCGCCGAACGGTCCTTCGCAGCGGCGGGTGATCCGGCAGGCGCTGGCCGGTGCGGGTTTGTCGGCGTCCGAGGTGGACGCGGTGGAAGGTCACGGCACGGGGACGACCCTGGGCGACCCGATCGAGGCGCAGGCCCTGCTGGCCACCTACGGACAGGACCGGGACGGGGATCGTCCGTTGTTGCTGGGGTCGATCAAGTCGAACATCGGTCACACCCAGGCCGCCTCGGGTGTCGCCGGTGTGATCAAGATGATCATGGCGATGCGGAACGGGCTGCTGCCCAAGACGTTGCACGTGGACGCGCCATCCTCACACGTGGACTGGAGCGAGGGTGCGGTCGAGCTGGCGACCGAGCCGGTGGAGTGGCCGCGGACCGGCCACCCGCGCAGGGCTGCGGTGTCGTCGTTCGGGATCAGCGGCACCAACGCCCACGTGATCATCGAGCAGGGTCCGGTTGAGCAGGGCGTGGTGGCCGCGGACGTGGTATCCGAGCACCCGGTGCCCGTGGTGGTCGGTGGGTCGTCGGTGCCGTTGCTGGTGTCGGGCCGGACCGATCAGGCGTTGCGTGCGCAGGCCGGGCGGCTGGCGTTGTATGTGGACGGTGAGTCTGACCTGAGTCTCGGCGATGTGGCGTTCTCGCTGGCCACGACGCGGTCGGTGTTTGAGCATCGGGCGGTTGTGGTCGCTGGGGATCGTGAGGGGGTACTGGCCGGGCTGCGGGCTGTTGCCGAGGATCTGCCGGGTGTGGGTGTGGTGCGCGGGGTGGCCGGAGCGGAGCCTCGGCTCGCGTTCCTGTTCACGGGTCAGGGGAGTCAGCGGGCGGGGATGGGCCGGGAGTTGTATGACCGGTTCCCGGTGTTCGCGGAGGCGTTGGATGAGGTGATCGCTGAGCTTGACCCGTTGCTTGATGGTTCGTTGCGTGAGGTGCTGTTCGCCGAGCCGGGTACTGCGGGGGCGGAGGCGCTGGATCGGACGGGGTGGGCGCAGCCGGCGTTGTTCGCGGTGGAGATCGCGTTGTTCCGGTTGGTGTCCTGGTGGGGTGTGCGGCCGGATGTGCTGGCGGGGCATTCGGTCGGGGAGATCGCGGCGGCGCATGTGGCGGGGGTGTTGTCGCTGGGTGATGCGTGTGCGTTGGTGGCGGCTCGGGCGCGGTTGATGCAGGCGTTGCCCGCGGGTGGGGCGATGGTGGCGGTGCAGGCCGCCGAGGACGCGGTCGCTGAGCTGCTGGCCGGGCGTTCGGATGAGGTGTCGATCGCGGCGGTCAACGGTCCTGCCTCGGTGGTGGTCTCCGGTGTCGAGGAGGCGGTGCTTGAGGTGGTCGCCGCGCTGGAGTCCCAGGGGGTCAGGACGCGGCGGTTGCGGGTCTCGCACGCGTTCCACTCGCCGTTGATGGATCCGATGCTGGAGGACTTCCGCACGGTGGCGAGCGGGCTTGCCTACAATCCGCCGCGTATCCCCATCGTGTCCACTCTGACCGGTCAGGCGGCCACGGCCGAGCAGGTGTGTTCGCCGGGTTACTGGGTGGAGCAGGTGCGTGGCGCGGTTCGCTTCGCCGACGGTGTCCGCACGCTTCAGGCTCAGGGCGTGCGGGCCTGTCTGGAGCTGGGTCCCGATGGAGTCCTGAGCGCCATGGCCCAGGAGACCCTTGCCGGCGACGTCGATGCGCGCGACTCGGGCGTGGTGCTGGTGCCGGTGCTGCGGAGGGATCGGGGTGAACAGGGCGCGGTGATGTCGGCGCTGGCCGAGCTGCACGTGCACGGGGTGCGGCTCGATTGGCGGGCGATGTTCCCCGGTGCCCGCCAGGTGAAGCTGCCCACTTACGCCTTCCAACGTCGGCGGTACTGGCCGAGGCCGTCGCTCGCTGGTGCCGGGGATGTCACCGCCGCCGGGCTCGGAGTGCCGGATCACCCCTTGCTGGGAGCGGCCGTTGAGCTGGCCGGCGGAGACGAGGTGCTCTTCACCGGCCGGTTGTCGACGCGGTCGCATCCGTGGCTGGCCGATCACGTGGTGTCGGGCCGGGTGCTGGTGCCGGCGACGGCGTTCCTTGAGCTGGCGATCAGGGCCGGTGACGAGGTCGGCTGCGCCCGGGTGGACGATCTGACCCTTGTCGCGCCGTTGACCCTGCCCGAACACGGGGGCGTCCAGGTGCAGGTGCGGCTGGGCGGCCCCGACGAAAGCGGACGCCGGCCGGTGAGCGTGTACGCGCGGCAGGGGGATGAGCAAGAGCGGCCTTGGACACGGCATGCCGACGGCCATCTGGCGGTAGCGGCGCCGGCCCCCGATGACCCGTTCGACACTACGGTGTGGCCGCCGGCCGGTGCGGAGCCGGTCTCGTTGGAAGGCTTCTACGAGGGGCGGGCGGCGGACGGTTTCGACTACGGGCCGGCGTTCCGTGGCTTGACCGCGGTGTGGCGATGCGGCTCCGACATGTACGCCGAGATCGGCCTTCCTGAGCAGGACGCGGCTGAGGCAGGGGCGTACGGCATGCATCCTGCGCTGCTGGACGCGGTGCTGCATCTGTGCCTGTTCCTCGACCAGAGCCAGGAGGCCAGGCGCAAGGTGCCCTTCGCGTGGGAGGGCGTATCCCTGCATGCGGCGGGGGCCGCCGCGGTGCGGGTGCGGATGTCCTGGGCAGGACCGGACGCGATGTCGATCGCGATCGCCGGTGCGGGAGGTCCCGCGGCCTCGATCGGGTCGGTGGCTCTGCGCGTCCAGTCGGACGAGCCGGCCGCGGGCTCGCGAGCGATCGGCAGGGACAGCCTGTTCCGGCTGGACTGGGTCCCGGCTTCACCGGTGCCCGCGGTTCCGCCGGGCACTCTGGCGGTGGTGGGTCCGGACGAGTGGGGGCTCGCCGAGGCTCTGGCCGAGGTCATGGGTGATCCCGTCAGGACAGGTGCCGATCTGCGGTCGCTGGGCGAGGCCTGCGAGGGCGGTGCTCTCGTGCCGCGCACGGTGCTGGTCCCGGTGGCCGCAGGCGGGGGCGACGAGGTGCCGGTGGCCGCGCACAGTGTGGCGTCGTCCGTGCTGGACCTGGTGCGATCCTGGCTCGCCGATGAGCGGTTCGCAGATTCGCGGCTGGCGTTTCTCACCCGGGGCGCGGTGGACGGCGATGATGTGGCGGCGGCGACGGTGTGGGGGCTCGTACGTGCCGCCGAGGCCGAGCATCCGGGCCGGTTCGTGCTGGTCGACCTCGACCTCCACCAGGGCGGCGACCGTGATCGAGCAGCCGATCGTGACCGCGTGGGCCTGTCGACGGCGTCGATCGCCGCGCTGCCGCAGGCCCTGGCCGCCGTCGAGCCGCAACTGGTGATCAGGGACGGCGCCGTGCTGGCCGGTCGGCTGGCCCGGGTCTTCCCGCCCGCCGAGCCGCCAGCCCTGGCCTGGGACCCGGCGGGAACGGTGCTGATCACGGGCGGCACCGGCGGCCTTGGCGGCATACTGGCCCGCCACCTGGTGACCGTACACGGCATCAGGCAGGTGATGCTGGCGAGCCGTCGCGGTGAGCGGGCGGAGGGCGCGGGCGAGCTGGTGGCGGAGCTGACCGGGCTCGGCGCGCACGTGACCGTCGTGGCATGCGACCTGGCGGACCGCGAGGCCGTCGCCGGCCTGCTGGCCGGGGTACCCGCCGAGCATCCGCTGACCGCGGTGGTGCACGCGGCAGGCGTGCTGGACGACGGTCTGGTCGGCACCTTGACGCCGCAGAGCCTGGAAAAGGTGTTCCGGCCCAAGATAAGCGCGGCCTGGCATCTGCACGAGCTGACCAGAAACCAGAACCTGTCCGCGTTCGTCCTGTTCTCCTCGGTGGCGGGGACGTTCGGGTCGGCCGGGCAGGCCAACTACGCGGCGGCGAACGCCTTCCTGGACGCGCTCGCCCGGCGCCGCCGAGCCGAAGGGCTGCCAGGGCTGTCACTGGGCTGGGGCCCGTGGGCCCAGGACGGCGGCATGACCAGCGCGCTGAGCCAGGCCGACATGGGCAGGCTCGCCAGGCGCGGCGTGCTCCCGCTGTCTTCAGATCACGGTCTGGCACTGTTCGACGCGGCGGTGACGGGCGACGAACCGGCCGTGCTGCCCGCGCGCCTGAACCTGACGGCGTTGCGCGCAGGCCAGGAGATCCCACCCCTGCTCCGAGGGCTGATCCGGCCGTCGGCCCGGCAGCGGGCGACGGCCGCGGCGGCGACCCTCCTCGCGGATCGCCTCGCGCCACTCGGGGCGGAGGCCCGAAGGGCCGCCTTGCTGGAGCTGGTCCGCGACCAGATCGCCTTGGTGCTGGGCCATGCGGACGGCAACGCGATCGAGCCGCTGATCAGCTTCCAGAGCATGGGTTTCGACTCGCTGACCGCGGTCGAGGTGCGTAACCGGCTGTCCGGGGCCACCGGGCTGCGCCTGCCGGTCACCCTGATGTTCGACTACCCGAACGTCACGGTGCTGACGGAGTTCCTCCTGGCGGAGCTGCTGGGCCAGCACGGCGGCCCGGCGTCCGCGCGGGCGACGGCGCGAACGGTCACGCCGGCCGATGACGATCCCGTGGTGATCGTGTCGATGGCGTGCCGCTACCCGGGCGGTGTGGCCTCCCCCGAGGATCTGTGGCGGCTGGTCGTGGCGGGCGGGGACGCGATCTCGCCGTTCCCGGACTCCCGTGGCTGGGATCTGGAGTCGCTGTACGATCCCGGCCGCGAGCGCAGGGGCACCAGCTATGTGCGCGAAGGCGGGTTCCTGCACGAGGCGGGCGAGTTCGACCCCGGCTTCTTCGGCATCTCGCCCCGTGAGGCGCTGGCGATGGATCCTCAGCAGCGGCTGCTGCTGGAGACTTCCTGGGAGGCGGTCGAGCGGGCCGGAATCGACCCACTTTCGCTGCGTGGCAGCCTGACGGGCGTGTTCGCCGGGGTGATGTACCACGATTACGCGACAAGCGCGGAGTTCCCGCCGGACGTGATGAGCTTCATGGGCACCGGTACGGCAGGCAGCGTCATGTCCGGACGACTGTCCTACACGCTCGGCCTGGAAGGCCCGGCCGTGACGGTGGACACCGCCTGCTCCTCCTCACTGGTGACACTGCACCTGGCGGCCCAGGCGCTGCGCGGCGGCGAATGCTCGCTGGCCCTGGCCGGCGGAGTGACCGTGATGGCAACCCCAGCGGCGTTCACCGACTTCAGCGCCCAGGGCGGGCTCGCGGGGGACGGCCGATGCAAGTCCTTCTCCGAGGCCGCCGACGGTGTCGCCTGGTCCGAGGGCGTCGGGATGCTGGTGCTGGAACGCCTGTCCGACGCGCGCCGCAACGGCCACCAGGTGCTGGCCGTCGTACGCGGTTCCGCGGTGAACCAGGACGGCGCCTCCAACGGGTTGACGGCACCGAACGGGCTGTCCCAGCAGCGCGTGATCCGCCAGGCTCTGACCGGCGCCGGGCTGGCCCCCGCGGACGTGGACGCGGTGGAGGGCCACGGGACCGGGACCAGGCTGGGCGACCCGATCGAGGCGCAGGCGCTGCTGGCGACCTACGGCCAGAACCGGCCGGATGACCGCCCGCTGCTGCTGGGCTCGATCAAGTCGAGCATCGGCCACACCCAGGCGGCCGCCGGTGTCGCCGGTGTGATCAAGATGGTCATGGCCATGCGTCACGGAGTGCTGCCCGCAACAGTGCACGTGGACGCGCCCACTTCGCACGTCGACTGGAACCAGGGCGCGGTGGAGCTGCTCACCGAGAACCGCCCGTGGCCGGAGGCGGGTCGTCCGCGCCGGGCCGGTGTGTCCTCGTTCGGCATCAGCGGAACCAACGCACACGTGATCCTTGAGCAGGCGCCGCCAACCGTGGACGCGGAGACCGGTTCCGCCCCAGGCCCCGTGCCGGTGCTGGTCTCGGGGAAGACGAATGACGCGTTGCGCGCCCAGGCGGCACGTCTGCTGCCGCGGATCGCCGACGACCTCTCCCTCGCGGACGTCGGCTTCGCCCTGGCGACCACCCGCTCGGCGTTCGAGCATCGAGCGGTGGTCGTGGCCGGTGACCTGGACGAGCTGAGGGTGAGCCTGGCGGCCGTGGCGGACGGGCGTTCGGCGCCTGGAGTGGTCCACGGGCGTGGCGCGCGGCCTGGCAGGCTCGCGGTGCTGTTCACCGGGCAGGGCGCTCAGCGGGCCGGAATGGGCCGAGGGCTGTACGAGCGGTTCCCGGTGTTCGCCGATGCTTTCGACGCCGTGCTCGCCCACCTTGATCCCGAGCTGCGCGAGGTGATGTCCGGCGACACCGAACTGCTGAACCAGACCGTTTACACCCAGCCGGCGCTGTTCGCGCTGGAGGTGGCGCTGTTCCGGCTGGTGGAGTCCTGGGGCCTCAGGCCGGACTTCCTGGCCGGGCATTCGATCGGCGAGATCACGGCGGCGCATGTGGCCGGCGTGCTGTCGCTGGAGGACGCGTGCCGGCTGGTGGCGGCGCGTGCCCTGCTCATGCAGGCGCTGCCGCCGGGCGGGGCGATGGCCGCCGTCCAGGCCTCGGAGCAGGAGGTGCTGCTGCTCCTCGCCGGGCACGAGGACGCCGAGAAAGAGGACGAGGTCTCCATAGCCGCGGTGAACGGTCCGGCCTCGGTGGTGATCGCGGGTGCCGAGGAACCGGTCGCCCGGATCGCCTCCAGGCTGGAGGCCGAAGGACGCAAGACGACGCGGCTGAAGGTGAGCCACGCGTTCCATTCGCCGCTGATGGAGCCGATGCTGGCGGAGTTCCGCGCCCTGGCCGAAACGCTCAGCTACAACCCGCCGCGGATCCCTGTGGTCTCGACCGTGACCGGCGGGCCGGCGTCGGCCGAAGAGTTGTGCTCGCCCGACTACTGGGTGGAACAGGTACGCCACGCGGTCAGATTCGCCGACAGCGTGGCCACGCTGCACCGTCAGGGGGTCACCGCGTACCTCGAACTGGGACCCGACGGCGTGCTGACCGCGCTGGCCGAGGACGCCATCCCGGATGACGGGGCAGGGCCGGTGCTGGTCCCGGCGCTGCGCGGAGACCGCGACGAGCAGACCGCCATCATGACGGCGGTGGCGACGTTGCACGCGCACGGTGCCACGGTGGACTGGCCGGCCGTGTTCGGCGCCGCCTTCCCCGGCGCCCGCCGGGTGGACCTGCCGACGTACGCCTTCCAGCACCAGTGGTTCTGGCCGAGCGGACGGCGCGTGGGCGACGCCAGAGATCTCGGGCTCGCGGCGGCCGAGCACCCGCTGCTGGGGGCCGCGGTGATGCTGGCCGGGTCGGACGGTGTCGTGCTCACCGGCCGCCTCTCGCTGCGGTCGCACCCGTGGCTCGCCGACCACGTCGTCGGCGGGACGGTGGTCTTCCCCGGCACGGGACTGCTGGAACTCGCCATCCGGGCCGGAGACCAGACCGGGTGCGATCGGGTGGAGGAGCTCACCATGGCCACCCCGCTCGTGCTCGGCGAGCGGGACGCGATGGCCGTACAGGTGTCGGTGGGCGCGCCCGACGCGTCGGGCCGCCGCGAGCTCGGCGTCTACGCGCGGCCCGCCGACGCGGCCGACGACGAGCCGTGGGTACGGCATGCGACCGGCGTTCTCTCCGGCGAAGGCGCAGGCGGGGTCGCGCCGTTCGACACCGAGGTGTGGCCGCCGCGGGGAGCGTCCGCCGTCGAGCTGGACGGCCTCTACGACCGGCTCGCCGAAGGCGGGTTCGGCTACGGACCGGTGTTCCAGGGGCTGCGCGCGGTCTGGCGGCGCGACGACGAGGTGTTCGCGGAGATCGCCCTGCCGGACCAGGTCGGCGACGCCGGCTCCTACGGTGTGCACCCGGCGCTGCTGGACGCCGCCCTGCACGCGGTGCCGTTCCTGGAGGCCGCCCGGCCCGAGGCGGGACGCGTGCCGTTGTCGTGGGGCGGGGTGCGCCTGAACGCCGCCGGTGCGACGATGCTGCGCCTGCGCGCGGCCAGGACCGGCGAGGACACGGTGTCGATGACCGCGGTGGACATGGCGGGAGCGACCGTGCTCACCGCCGAGTCACTGGTGGCGCGTCCGGCATCGCCCGGCGCGCTGGCCCCCGCCGGTGACCGCCGGACGCCACGGGACGCGCTGTTCCGGCTGGAGTGGACGCCGCTGCCCGAGGAGCCGGCCTCCGCCGCGGAGTCCGACGTGGTGGTGCTGACCGGGGACCTCGCCACACTGGACGGCGCGCCGCAAGCCGTGGCCGTGACCGTGTTCCCCGCCGCGGGCTCCGCCGACGCGGTCGTCGCCGCGACGCGCGAGTCCACCGCCCGCGTTCTGGGCCTCCTGCAGGGCTGGCTTGCGGAAGACCGGTTCGGCGACATTCCCCTCATCGTGGTGACGAACGGCGCGGTTGCGGTTCAGGACGCGGTTGCGGTTCAGGACGCGATTACGGTTCAGGACGACGTGAGCGACCTGCCGGGGGCCGCCGTGTGGGGCCTGGTCCGTGCCGCGCAGGCGGAGAACCCGGGCAGGTTCGTGCTCCTCGATCTCGATGTGCCGCGAGAGCCGTCCAAGGCGCTGCTCTCGGCCGTGCTGGCCTGTGGTGAGCCGCAGATCGCGGTCCGTGACGGGGTGCTGAGAATGGCGCGCCTGGCACCGGTGGCGCCGGGCGAGGACATCGTCCGGCGGTGGGACCCGGCGGGCACGGTGCTGATCACCGGTGGTACGGGCGGTCTCGGCGCCGAGGTGGCGCGGCATCTGGTGCGGGAGCACGAGGTACGCCATCTGGTGCTGGCCGGTCGTCGAGGGCCGGCGGCGCCCGGCGCGGCGGAGTTGCAGGCCGAGCTGGTCGCCTGCGGCGCCGAGGTCACCATCGCCGCCTGCGACGTGTCCGACCGGGACGCGCTCGCCGCCCTGCTGTCCGTCGTACCCGCCGAGCATCCGTTGACCGCGGTCGTCCACACGGCGGGGGTGCTGGATGACGCGACGATTCCCGCGCTTCGGCCCGAACGGCTGGACGCCGTGCTGTGGCCCAAGGCGGTGGCCGCCTGGCACCTGCACGAGCTCACCCAGGGCATGGATCTCGCCGCGTTCGTGCTCTTCTCGTCGGTGGCCGGCCTGGCCGGCGGCGCGGGTCAGGGGAACTACGCCGCGGCCAACGCCTTCCTCGACGGCCTGGCCCACCACCGGCGGGCCTGCGGGCTGCCCGCGCTGTCCTTGGCCTGGGGGCCCTGGACGCAGGACATCGGCATGACCGCCGGGCTTGACGATTCCGATCGGCGGCGGATGGCACGTTCGGGCATTCGCCCGCTGACGGTGGAGCAGGGGCTGGCGCTGTTCGACGCCGCCCGTGCCGTGGACCGCCCGGTGCTGGCGCCGGTCCGGCTCGATCTGTCGGCGCGTGCGGACGTTCCGCCGTTGCTGAGAGGCCTGGTGTCCGCCAAGCGCCGTACGGCCACGGGCAGGCAAGAGGAACCGGACACCCTGCTGCGCGGGCTGACCGCTCTCGGCGCCGCCGAGCGTGCCGAGGTGCTCGTGGGTCTCGTCCAGGCCGAGGTGGCGAGCGTGCTCGGACATGCCGGGGCCGACGCCGTCGAATCGGACCGCGCCTTCAAGGAACTGGGCTTCGACTCGCTCACCGCCGTCGAACTGCGCAACCGGTTGGCCGGCGCCACCGGGCAGCGCCTGCCGGTCACCCTGGTGTTCGACCACCCCACGCCGCTCGCTCTCGCGGACCACCTGCTCGACCGGCTCGGCCTGAGCGAGCAGACCGGGTCCGCGGCGCTGCTGGCCGAGCTCGCGAAACTGGAGAAGGCTTTCACCGAGATGACCGTCGACATCGACGTGCACAAGCAGGTCGCGGCGCGTCTGGACATTCTGAGAACCAAATGGGCGGCACTGGTGCACGATTCCGGCGACGCGGAGTTCGACCTCGATTCGGCCACGGACAGCGAGATGTTCGACATTCTCGACAACGAACTCGGCTTGTCGTGAGTCCGTCACCATTCCGGATCTCGCGGGGAGAACCAAGCACATCATGAAGGCGCGAAATCTGCTCGCGGTAAGCGACCTGCATGTCGCCTACGCCGAGAATCGACGCTTCGTCGAAGAGTTCCGGCCCGAGTCGGAGGAGGACTGGCTGATCGTCGCCGGTGACGTCGGCGAGTTCGCCGAGGACATCGAATGGGCGCTCACTCTGCTGGCCCGCCGCTTCGCCCAGGTCATCTGGGTGCCGGGCAACCACGAACTGTGGACGCCGAAGGACGACCCGATCCAGCTTCGCGGTGACCACCGGTACCGGTATCTCGTGGATATGTGCCGTCGCCTGGGAATTCGCACGCCCGAGGATCCGTACCCGATCTGGGACGGGCCCGGGGGGCCGGTCACCATCGCGCCCCTTTTCCTCTTGTACGACTATTCGTTCCGCATTCACGGCATGGCCACGAAGGAACAGTCGCTGGCAATGGCGTACGAGACCGGTGTGGTGTGCACGGACGAGATGCTGTTGCATCCCGACCCCTATCCGAGCCGCGAGGAATGGTGCTGGGCCAGAGTGGAATCGACCGAGCGCCGACTGGCGGCGTGCGATCCCGACTACCCGCTCGTTCTCGTCAATCACTATCCGCTGGTACGTCAGCCCACCCGCGTCCTGCGTTATCCGGAGTTCGCCCAGTGGTGCGGGACCGAGCTGACCGCCGACTGGCACCTCAAATACCGGGCGGCCGTGGTCGTGTACGGCCACCTGCACATCCCACGCACGACCTGGTACGACGGAGTTCGCTTCGAGGAGGTTTCGTTGGGCTACCCGCGGGAGTGGCGGCGACGGAGTGCGATTCCCCGCCCGGCGCGGTCGATCCTCCTGGCCCGCGAACTCACGCCATGATCGAGGACCTGCTGCCCGGCGCGATCATGTCGTCGGAGGCGTTCGACGACTCGCAGCCATGCGCCTTGTTCGCCGCCGAGCAGGCCGTGATCAGCGGGGCGGTGGAGAAGCGCCGCCGCGAGTTCACCACGGCGCGCTGGTGCGCCCGCAACGCGCTCGGCCGTCTGGGTTACCCGCAGGTGCCCGTGGTGCCGGGCGCCAAGGGCGCGCCTGTCTGGCCCGCCGGCGTCGTCGGCAGCATCACCCACTGCGCCGGATACCGTGCCGCCGCCGTCGCCCGGTCGAGTGACATCACGACCCTGGGGATCGACGCCGAGCCGAACAAGCCGCTGCCCCCCGGCATCCTGGAGGTCATCGCGGTCGACGAGGAGGTGCGCTGGGTGACGGATTTCCTGCGGCGCGACCCGTCGGCGAGGTGGGACCGGCTGCTGTTCAGCGCCAAGGAGGCCGTCTACAAGGCGTGGTTCCCGCTGGCCCCGCTGCGGGAGCCGCGCCTCGACTTCACCGAGGCGTCGATCACCTTCGATCCGGTCGAGGGCGGTTTCCTGGCCCGGCTGCTGGTCGAGGGACCACGGCTGCGCGACGGCAGCGAGTTGCGGGAGTTCTCCGGCCGCTGGCTGGTACGCCGGGGTCTCGTGATCACGGCCATCGCGGTCATCGCCACCCCTCAGGACGCCCGGGACACCCCGGGAACCGCGGACGACCTCAGGCTCACCCAGCACTAGGAATTTTCCTAGCCGAGTGTCTTTAGGCTCGGGTTTCGGTCGATTTCCGCGGCTGAGAGGACCGGGTATGTGTGGGATCGCGGGTTGGGTGTCATATGACGCGGATCTGACTGAACGGCAAGCCACGATCGACGCGATGACCGCCACCATGGCGCTGCGCGGGCCCGACGCATCCGGAACCTGGGTTGAACGGCACGTCGCGCTCGGTCACCGAAGGCTCGCGGTCATCGACCTGGACGGTGGCGTGCAGCCGATGGAGTTCGCCACCCCGAACGGCCCGGTGGTCCTGATCTACACCGGCGAGGCCTACAACTTCATCGAACTGCGCAAGGAACTCCAGGCGCGAGGGCACCGGTTCCGTACGTCGAGTGACACCGAGGTCGTATTGCACGGTTATCTCGAATGGGGGGAAAGCGTTACCGAGCACCTCAACGGGATGTACGCGTTCGCCATCTGGGATGCCCGTGATCAGAAGCTTGTCCTGATCCGCGACCGGCTGGGGGTTAAGCCGCTCTTTTATTACCCGACCGGCGACGGCGTCCTGTTCGGATCCGAACCAAAGGCGATTCTGGCCAACCCGCTCGCGCGCAAGGCAGTCGACATCAACGGAATACGCTCGGCGGTGTTGGCCGCCGGGGGCCAGTCGATCTGGAAGGGGATGCACGAGGTCGAGCCGGGCACGGTCGTCACCGTCAAGTCGAGTGGAATTCACACCAGGACGTACTGGAAGCTCAGAACGGCACCGCACACCGATGACCAGAAGAGCACGGTCGAACGAATCCGGGAGTTGCTCGACGACACCGTCAACCGGCAGTTGATCTCGGATGTGCGTCAGTGCGTTCTGCTGTCCGGTGGGCTGGATTCCAGCGCGATCGCCAGCCTCGCATCGCGCAAGCTGACCGCGAAGGGTGATCGGGTACGCACGTTCTCGGTCGACTTCGTGGATCACGTCGATCGTTTCAGACCGGATGCATTTCGGACCACCCCGGACGCGCCATTCGTCAAGGACATGGTCGACATGATCGGGCCGGTACACCAGCAGGTGGTGCTGAGCGCGGAGAATCTGTCCGATCCGGCCGTTCGCCGCGCCGTGATCACGGCTCGGGACACACCGAGTGGTCTTGGCGAATCGGATATCTCGATGTATCTGCTCTTTCAAGCGATACGCGGCGAATCGACGGTTGCGCTCTCCGGCGAGGCCGCGGACGAGAACTTCGGCGGCTACCAATGGTTTCACAACAACATCCGCGAAATCCCCATCTTTCCCTGGATGGCGGCGCTACTCAGCGCGCAGGCCGGCAACCCCGCCCTCATGCCTTTCACCGCGGAAGCGCTGGCGGCCATGAAATTGGAAACCTATCTGGGGGACGAGTACCGGACGGCCGTGGCGGCTGTCGATCACCTCGACAACGCGTCGCGTATCGAGCGTCAGATGCGCGTCATGTTCCACATGCACCTGACCCGCTTCCTGCGGATGCTGCTGGACCGTAAGGACCGCCTGTCGATGGCGGCCGGTCTTGAAGTCCGGGTTCCGTTCTGTGATCACCGTCTCGTCGAGTACGTCTACAACACGCCGTGGAAGCTCAAGTCGTTCGACGGCAGGGAGAAGAGCCTGCTGAGGCATGCCGTGAAGGACCTGCTTCCGCCGTCGGTACTCAATCGGAAAAAGAGTGGCTACCCGACGATGATGCATGACAGTCGCTTCTCGAACGCCCTGCTGCTTGAGGCCAAAGAGGTGCTGGCGGAACCCCATAACCCGCTGTTCACGCTGTTCAACCGAAAATGGGTGCAGTCGGTGGTCGAGACGGACTCCTCGAAGATCGCGCACGGCGAGAAGCTCCTGCTCGACAAGATGATCGACATGTACTACTGGATCGACATCTACTCGCCCGAGCTCTCCCTGTCCTGACCGCCCTGCCGCAGGCCATCCTTCAGCGGCTCCCGCCACCGCGGATGTGGGTTCGTTCATTTCGTGATGTCCAGAAACCTTGACGACCCACAGACCCGGATGTAAACACATACGAAACACCATTGAAACGGCGGTGAAACCACATGTACGCCGAGGAACGGCAGCAGGAGATCCTGCACGCGGCCCGGACCGCCGGGCGGGTGGACGTGGTCAAGGTCGCGGAGCAGTTCGGCGTCACGACGGAGACGATCCGCAGGGACCTGACGGTTCTTGAGCGCGCGGGTGTGTTGCGGCGCGTGCACGGCGGGGCGATCCCGGTCGAGCGGCTTGGCTTCGAGCCCGCTCTCGCGGCGAGGGATGAGGTCATGACGGCGGAGAAGGAGCGCATCGCCAAGGCGGCGCTGGCCGAGTTGCCGCAGGACGGCGCCATCATCATCGACGCCGGTTCGACCATGAGCCGCCTGGTCCAGGCACTGCCCACGGACCGTGAGCTCACCATCATCGTCAACTCGCCGCCTCTCGCCGCCGCGTTGGCCACCCGTCCCGCCCTCACGGTCCTGATGCTGGGCGGCAGGGTCCGGGGCCGCACGCTCGCCACGGTCGAGGACTGGGCGCTCGAGCAGCTCTCGCACCTGCACGTGGACGTGGCCTTCATGGCGACGAACGGCTGCTCGGCGACCGGAGGGCTGACCACGCCAGACCCGGCCGAGGCGGCGATCAAGCGGGCGATGATCGGCTGCGCCCAGCGAGCCGTGCTGCTGGCCGACCACACGAAGTTCGCCGGGAGCTACCTGGCCCGCTTCGCCACCCTGGCGGAGATCGACATGATCATCACCGATGCCGGGCTGGACTCGAAGCTGGCCGCCGGTCTGGCTGCTGCGGGACCCGAGATCGTCCAGGCGTGACACTCACCCTCTTCGACGTCGGTTCCCTGGCCCTGCCGCTCATGCCCGGGGGATGAGCGGCGCATTCCCCCCACCAGGCGGTCCTCGCAGGGTCCGCCCACCCCGAAGGAGTACATCAGTTGGCCACCCCGTATACCCCCACGGTTCAGGGAACCGGAATCCGGGCCACGATCCAGCGTTTCGGCGGTCACCTCGCCGGGATGATCATGCCGAACATCGGCGCGTTCATCGCCTGGGGCCTGATCACCGCCCTGTTCATCCCCACCGGCTGGCTGCCCAACGAGACACTGGCCGCCCTGGTCGGCCCCATGATCAGCTCCCTGCTGCCCATCCTGATCGGCTACACCGGCGGCCGGATGGTGCACGGCCAGCGCGGCGCCGTGGTCGGCGCGGTCGCCACCATGGGGGTGATCGTCGGCAGCGAAGTCCCGATGTTCCTGGGCGCCATGATCATGGGCCCGCTGGCGGCGTACCTCATCAAGAAGGTGGACGCCTTCACCCAGGCGCGCACCCGCGCGGGCTTTGAGATGCTGGTGGACAACTTCTCCGCCGGCATCGTCGGCGGCGCGATGGCGGTGGCCGGCGTGTTCGGCATCGGGCCCGTCGTCGAATGGCTGACCGAGCGGGCCAGCGAGATCGTCGACTTCCTGGTCGGGCAGCAACTGCTGCCGCTGGCGTCGATCCTGATCGAGCCCGCCAAGGTGCTGTTCCTCAACAACGCGATCAACCACGGCGTGCTCGGGCCGCTCGGCGTGGCGCAGGCGGCGGAGACCGGCAAGTCCATCCTGTTCATGCTGGAGACCAACCCCGGCCCCGGCCTGGGCCTGCTGATCGCCTACATGCTGTTCGGCCCCCGCTCGCTGCGGCCCAGCACCCCGCCGGCGATGATCATCCACTTCCTGGGCGGTATCCACGAGATCTACTTCCCGTATGTGCTGATGAAGCCGCGCCTGATCCTGGCCGTGATCGCCGGCGGCGCCTCAGGGATCTTGACCTTCCTGGTCACCGGCGCCGGTCTGGTGGCGACGCCGTCGCCGGGCAGCATCTTCGCCTATCTGGCGGTGACCCCGAAGGGCGGCTGGTTCGGCGTCATTCTCGGGATCATCGTGGCGGCGGGGGTGTCGTTCATCGTCGCGTCGGCGCTGCTGGGCTTCGGCCGCGGCTCCAATGACGAGGAGACGGCCGGCACCGAGGCCGCGGCACAGGAGGCGTGAGTTCCAGGTATCCGGCCCGCGCTACGACCGGCGCGGGCCGGTTCCCTATGAATTACTCCAGGATGAAGGCGGCGCTTCCCCGGAAGGCGGTCGTGCCGTCGTCGCGTTCGACCCAGACGGTGCCGCCGCGGTGCCGGAGGTAGTAGCCGGGGAGGTTCGCCGACTCCAGGGAGACGGTGCCTGTCCCGGTCAGGCCGGTGCGGCGGGTGAAGGAGGCGTCCGCGCGGAACTGGGCCGAGCCGTCGTTGCGTTCCACCCAGGCTTCGTAGTTGCGGTGCCGGAGGTAGTAGCCGGGGAAGTTGGTCGATTCCAGGGAGATCGTCCCGGTGCCGGACAGGCCCGTGACGATCCGGAACTGTGAGTCGGCCAGCGGGGTGACGTTCGGCTCCAGGCGGGCCCGGTACTCCCAGTGGCGTACGGCGCGGCCGGGCTGGTCGTAGGACATCAGCCGGACAGGGGTGGCGCCGTCGGGGACGGGGAGGCCGAAGTCGGGCGTTCCGTCGGCTCGCCAGTACACCTTCTGGACGCGGGTGCGGCGGTTGGGGTCGTTGAGCGGGTCGCCGGTGATGTCGCGGTAGTTGCGATCGTGGTAGACGAGGATGTCGCTCTGGCCGTCCTCGGAGAGAGTGAAGGAGTTGTGGCCGGGGCCGTACTGGCCGGTGGACGCGTTGGACGTGAAGACGGGGTTGGCGCTCTTGACCCAGGAAGAGGCCTGAAGCGGGTCGGCGGTGGCCTGGGCGGTGAGCAGGCCGAGGCAGTAGTTGGCGTCGGTGGCGCTGGCGGAGTAGGTCAGGAACAGGCGGCCGTTGCGCTGGATGACGGCAGGGCCTTCGGCGACCTTGTAGCCGCGGGTCTCCCAGGCCAGGGCCGGTACGGTCAACCGGGTGGTCGGCCCGGTGATGGTCCAGGGGTTGGCGCCCATCCTGGCGATGTAGAGGTTGGAGTTGGTGGCGATCCCGGGTTCCTGCTGGGCCCAGATGAGGTAGCGCACGCCGCCGGCCACGAAGGTGGAGGCGTCCAGGGAGAAGGTGTCCCACGGGGTGGTGATCCGGCCGCGCTCGGTCCAGGCGCCGGTCAGCGGGTTGGCCGCCGAGCTCTCCAGCACGTACATCCTGATGCGCCAGATGTCGTCGGTCCGGCCGGCGGCGAAGTAGACGTACCATCTGCCGTTGATGAAGTGGATCTCGGGCGCCCAGATGTGGGCGCCCATCTCGCCGCTGGTGTGCTTGCGCCAGATGACGGTCTCCGGAGCGGTCGCCAGTCCCTGGATGGTGGTCGCGCGGCGCAGCACGATGCGGTCGTACTGCGGGACGGTCGCGGTGAAGTAGTAGTAGCCGTCGGTGTGGCGGAATATGTGCGGGTCGGCCCGCTGGGCGGCGATCGGATTCGTGTACTGCGCGGCGGGCGAGGCGTGGGCGGCCACAGGCAGCAGCAGGAGGGCGAGAAGGCCGGACAGGGCGGCGGCCAGGCGGCGGGTCGGGGACATCGGCTCGTCCTTTCGGCTGGTCAGGCCAGCGGTGAGGTCACGGTGAAGGAGGCGTCGGAGGCGAACACCGACGTGGACTCCCTCAGGTCGAGCCGCATCGCGTAGTTGTAGTGGCGTAGGAAGCGGCCGGGGAGGTTGTAGGACTCGAAGGAGATGGTGCCGCCGCCCGCGAGCCCGGCCCGGCCGCAGAAGGTGGCGTCGCCCTTGAAGATCGCCGAGCCGTCGTCGCGTTGCAGGGTGAGCGCCATGGTGTAGTGGCGCAGGTAGTAGCCGGGGGTGTTCACCGACTGGAATGAGTAGCAGCCGGAGTTGGCCAGTCCCGGGGTCACGGTGAACGTGGCGCTCTGGCGGTCGGCGAGGGGGCTGGTGGCGCTGAGCGGGTCGATGTAGGCCAGGTTGCTCCGGTGGCGTACATATCGGTCGGGGAAGTTGGCCGAGCGCAGCGACCGGTTGCCGGTGGGGACGGCCGTGGTGTCGCCGACGTCCTCGCGCAGGACGGTGAAGTGCCGGGCCACGCCGGAAAGGCCGGCCAGTTCCACCTTGCCGCCGAAGGACGACAGGTTGGAGCTGTCGGCGTAGTAGTACCGGCCGCCGGTGTAGTTGTCGAAGTACAGCCGCCACCGGCCGTCGGCCAGCCGCGCCAGCGCCGGCCCTTCCAGCCCGGAGCCCCAGCCCGCCCAGTTACCGGTCCCGGTGAACTGCCAGGGGCCGTTGAGCGAGGTGGCGGTGGCATGCTCGATGTACTTGCTCGTCTCGTTCTTGAGGAAGTTGTGGTACGTCCCGCCGACCTTGACCACGAAGCTGTCGATGTAGTTGGCCGGGATGCCCAGCGCGACCGGCGCGGTCCAGGCCGACAGCGCGGTGTTGGCAGCCGTGATCCGGTACGGCCGGAACTGGCCGGCGGTGCCGGTGGTGGACGCGGAGAAGATCACGTGGACGCTGCCGTCGGAGTCCTTGAACCATTCAGGTGCCCAGGTGCTGCCGGTGGAGCCGTTGAGGCCGACGGCGACGTTGCGCAGGAACGTCCAGCTGACGGAGTCGGCGCTGCGCGCGAAGCCGATCGTGTCGCCAGTCCAGTTGGTGGTGTAGACGAGGTAGTAGTAGCCGTCGGTGTGCCGGATCACGCTCGGGTCGCGGATCAGTCCCGACGGTGGGGTGTACGCGTTGGCCCGGACCAGGTTGTAGTTGGTGGCGTTGAACGAGTCGTAGACGTACATGTTCGACTCGCTGCTGTTGGTGAACGCGGTCATCAGGTAGTGCGGGACCGGCCCGGCCGCGTGGGCGGCGGCGGGCTGGAGGATGCTGACGGCGACGGCGGCCAGCAGGGCGAGGCCGGCTGCGATGTTCCGGGTCCGATGACTCCTGGGAGCGCGCATGAGACCGTCCTTGTCCTGGGACCACGGAGAATGTTTGCGCTAACATTCACCACCGCCGGGACGCCGTGGTGATTTGGAGGTTCGGCCGTATTCGTAACGCGACCCGACACGACTGTCAATCCCCGAGGCAGTCCGAGGGGGTCCGCGGAATCGCCGTTCGCGTGATCTATTGGCGGGGTGGGGGCCGGTGGATCTGGTGCAGTCCCAGCGGTGCGGGGGGAGGCAGGGGTTCGGTGTGGCCGGCCTGGAAGGACTGGAGCAGGTAGGTGACCAGGCGCCGGGAGGCGGCCAGTGAGACCTGCTGCGACTCTCCGACGATCCCGCTGTTGGCCAGGAACAGCAGGATGACGTCGGTGTGATCGAAGTCGTCGCGTAGTTGCCCCGCGTCTTTGGCACGCCTTATCAGCTGAGCGAGGCCGTTCTCGGCGCGGGTGCGTTCACGGTCGTAGTCGATGGCGTCGGGGAACTGGGAGAGGAACGCGCTGGTGAAGCCCCGGTCGGTGGCCTGCATGGTGCACAGCTTGTCGATGGCGGAGCAGAACCCGTGCCAGGGGTCGGGGTCCTCCAGCGCCTCGTCGAGGACCGCGACGCAGAGGGCGAGTTGCTCGGCGAAGGCTTCGGTGACCAGAGCCGCGCGGGTGGGGAAGCGCCGGTAGAGGGTGGCGGCGCCGACTCCGGCGCGGCGGGCGATCGTCGTGAGGGGGACGTCGATTCCCCGGGTCATGAACGCCTCGCGGGCGGCCGCGAGGATGCGGTCGCGATTGTGCTGGGCGTCGGCGCGTAGCCCTGTAGCCGCAGCGGGTGGTCGGCCTGGGTTCTGAGACGGCTGAGCAGCCATGTCTCTCACTTTAGTGCAAGTGGATGGTGTCGTCCGTTTACGGCATTAGCTTGGTTGAGCGAGCGAAACATCTTTTCGCCCGCTGCTCCCGAGACAGAAGCAGGACCAGACCGTGAACCAGATGCGCGCCGCCCTCTTCGACCGATACGGGCCCCCGGATGTGCTGTACGAGGGCAGGGTGCCCGTGCCGGAGATCAAGCCCGGCGAGGTGCTGGTCCGTGTCCACGCGGCCAGCGTCAACGGCGGCGAGCTGGCCGGCCGGGCCGGGAAGCTGCGACTGGTGACGGGACGCCGCTTCCCCAAGCGCATGGGGATCGACTTCACCGGCGAGATCGCCGAGGTCGGCCCCTCGGTGACCGGAATGCGGGAGGGAGCGCGGGTGTGGGGATTTCTGGGGCGGACGTTCGGCAGCGCGGCAGAGTACGTGGCCGTTCGCCCCCGGCAGATAGCCCTCGCCCCCGGCAACCTCACCCTGGTGGAAGCCGTCTCCCTGCTGGCGGGCGGCACGACCTCGATCACCGCCCTGCGCGACAAAGCCCGCCTCAAGCCCGGCGAGCACCTGCTGGTGCGCGGTGCCAGTGGAGGCGTCGGCAGCGTCGCAGTCCAGCTCGGCAAGGCCTTCGGCGCTCACGTCACCGCTCTCGCGGGCCAGAAGAACCTCGACTTCGTTCGCAGTCTGGGCGCGGACGAAGTCCTGGACTACAGGACGACCCACCCCTCCGCGCTGGGCGCCTTCGACGTCATCATGGACACCGTCGGCACCCAGCACCCCGCCTACCGCCGGCTCCTGGCTCCGGGCGGACGCATGGTGGCCATCGCCTTCGATCTCGAGAACCTCCTCACCAGCGTCTCCTACATCCTCAGTTCGACCGTCCACGGCTCCCGGCGAGTGCGCTTCTTCAGCGGCAACCCCCGGCACGAACTGTTCGCCGAACTGACCCGCCACGCACAGAACGGCGACATCCGCCCCGTCGTGGACACAGTCCACCCTCTCGCCCGCATCGCCGCCGCTCACCGCGCCCTGGAGGCCGGCGGTGTCCGCGGAAAGCACGTCATTCAAATCGTGTGACTCACTGACATCGAACACTAACCCCCGAATGGCTCAGCGAGGCTGCGGTTTCCCCGTAGTGACTCTGCTGGCGGTGTCATCGTTGTGTCAGCGCGGTGGCCATGAGCTGGCGCAGTTCTGGCTGGTTCAGATCGTTGGTTTGATGGATCTTGATGTGGCGGTGCACCTTGCCGGCGCCTTCCACGGCCTGCCGTGTGTGGTGCCGCTGCAGGGCGCTCGTGGCCTTCTGGGAGGCTTGAGCACGAGTCGCGACTTCTTGGTCTTCGTGTGGCTACCTTCCCGGTACTCCGCCTCGTTCTCCGCGCTCATCGCCGGGGTAGCGGGGTCCTGGCATCCTACGATTCGGCCCAGCGGAATTGGATGAGTTCCGCCGGGCCGTCGATCGAAGACTGCCCCCGGGATGCACACCCTCTACGCGCGCAGACGCGCGGACGATTACAGGTCGTGTATCTCCGGGAGTGCGTGTCAGTGTTCCGGCTCGACCTGTTCGACCGGGCCGGTAAGCACAGCCTGTTCGGCCGGCGCTTGTCACCGAAACGCGGAACGCTGATCGCCCTCAGTCTCGCCCAGTGAGAACGCCCTCAGCCCCGCCGAAATAGGAAACGGAAGCGCGATTTAACTTTTGCTCCAAAAGCCCGGGTTTTCCGGCGGCTCCTCCGGCTGCGGTGTATCGAACTGGACCGGGGTTTGCTCGGGAATAGGGCCGGGATGGGTGTCCGACTTGAATGACGACGCTGTGTTCTGGATGTGCGCAGCTAGTTCGAGGAAGCTCTGCGTGGTCTGTTTTCCTAGACTTTCCTGGGCACTTATGAGGCGAGTCGTCTCTTCTTGGACGGTCGCCAAGTTTCTCGCTATTTCTTCGTGGGCGCCCCCCAAGCGTCTCGCGATCTCTTCCTGGGTGGCCGCCATGTGCTTTGCGACCTCTTCCTGGTTGGCCGCTATGCGCCGCACGGCATCTTCGAGATCCGTAGCGTACTTCTCGAACGGGCTTACCGCTGCGACCTGCTGCTCTTCGGCTTCCCGTTGTACTACCTGGGCATGGACGCGCGACAGGCGGTCATGCCACTCTTCGAGACTGACAGCGTAGTTGTTAATAACAGCTACGCTCTCGTCCCAGCCGTCCTCGTTGAAGTGGGCCTGTAGCTCTTTCGCTGCCTGCGTACGCGATTCTAGGGCTTGGATTTCTGAATCCAGCGTAGCTTTGATCTCGTCGAAACTAGGCATGAAGTTCCTTCCTCCTGCTTTCCCAGGAATCGGTGATCGAAGGCCAGTGCTCCCTACTATCGGCGTAGATCGTGTGTTCCGAAAGCCTTCTCTTCGATACATTCTGCCGAGTCGCGTCGATTGGCTGATCAGGAGTCCCATCCTGTCACAGGATCAGCATGAGCTAACAATAGTGGGCTGTACACATTTCGTCTTTCTGTGTCCTCCTCTTTGATTTGTGTGCGCGAATTTAAGCAATATGGCATGTCTTCCGGCAAGACTGAATGAGCGTTTCTCTGTAACCCTCGATTGCTCTACGTGATTTTCGGCTGGCCCTCGCGTCTCGCGTCTCGACCCGGCCACCGGGATCGCCGCCCAGCTCGACAGGATGGGCATCACCTAGCTCAACGACGTTTTCGCACGGACCATCTCGGTCACGTGTGTGCTTCCGTGGCCGACCAGAACGGCCTCTGTTCGGCCTTGATCTCCACGTGAGGGCACAGCAGGGCGACGAACTACGTACGAGCTCCTGGCGTTACAAGATCGAAACTCTGCGTGGTCGTCGATGCCTCGTGTGGACGCGTCTAACGGGACGACTCCGCCCGATGGAGGGGAGCTCCATGGACGCCCACCGCTCTACCGGCGATCTGATCGCCATCCTGTTTCTCGCCGCCGGAGGCACCGCCCTCATCTCCTTCCTCACCTTCCCCCTGGCGGGTGCCCCCTTCGCGGGTGTGTCCACTGGCATCGATGTGCTCGGAAGAGGCCCGACCGGCCTGGCCTCGCTCATCTGGAGCATCCCGCTCACGGCCAGCATCACCGTCGCCCTCGGCGCGTGGCTCCGCCTAGCCCTCAACGCAACCTCCACCGCTGTCCGCACAGCATCCGCCTTCGTCCTGTTCTTCACCGTCCCGTCCCTACTGCTCTGGAGCCTCCCGATCGTCTTGTCGCTGCCCGATCACGTTGACCTCATAAGCAAATTCCTCGAGACCGGTTACTGGCTCGTCTTGACCGCCCTGACCTTCGCCGCCATAACCGCCCTGGTCGGCATATGCCGCCCCTACGCCCCTGTCGCCATGACCGACTAGGCATCAGCGTCGGAGCATAAATCCCGACATAAGGTGACTTCGTAGAAACTTGTGTTGCTTGTCTGAGTTGTTGTGGTAGAAAAGCACGTCGGGGGTCCCAGGTTTCCGTACTGCTTCGCTCTCGCCGTTGATGTGTTCCCTTCGGTGTGAAGCGTGCGCCCGTTCGTTCATCTTCATGTGGTCGCGCGACCGACGCCGTTCATCTCCCGGAAAGTTCGATCGCGGCGGCCATTGTTATCGGCATGTGATCCGGGGGCCTCAAATTTCCGTCCAAGTGAAGGGATTCGTGTGAAGCGTTTAGTCGTCGCGGCCGTCGTGGGCGCGGCTGTTCTGCTGGTGCCCGCTGCGCCAGCCGTCGCGAAAGCCGATCCGGTCAAAGCGCTGAAGGCGCGGTTCGCGGCCGGCAAGGGCGTCAAGGTCAGCAACCTGATGAAGATTTCCACCGGCGGGGAGGTGTGGGCCACCATGCGCGAGGTCGGCTCCGTCGGTTTCGGGCGGAGTGGGGTCGCCACCACCGATATCCAGGACAAGCCGCAGTACAGCAAGGCGTTCCTCGACATGCTGCCGGAGGCCGACCGGGAGGAACTGCGGAAGACCGTGGGAATTACGCGGACGATTTCGACGTCCAGGTACGCGTACATCTCGGGGGCGCGGGTCAAGAATTATCTCCCAGAAGGGAAGACGTGGGTCCGGCGGTTCTCCGGCACTCCCGTCCCCGGTTCGCTGCTGGTCAATCCGTTCGAGCCGCGTACGCTGGACAAGATCATCGACCGGGCCGGTTCGCGGCAGGGCAGCGTCCTCAAGGGCTGGATCGCCAGCTCGAGCCTGGCGAAGATTTCGCCGTCGTTCCGCGCCTCTTTCGGGTCGGGTGCCAAGACTCGTGACGGCAAGGCCGCCAAGGTGAACTACATCGTGTGGCTGGATGCCCGCGGGCTGGTCAAGCGCGTGTACGCCACGATGACGGTGCACATCGTGGACACCCCCATCACGTACGCGTCGGACGGTCGCGTGAGCGGATGGGGTGGGAAAGTGGTGATTTCCGCGCCGCCGGCGGGTGAGGTCATCGACGAGGGGCAGCTGGCGGATGGCGCTCTCGACGACCCCGGTCCCGTTCAGCTGGACTTCTGATCGGTCATCAGAAGGCCCCGAATATTCGGATGAACCCGGGAATTTAATCCGATAGCGTATTGAGTGCTTCAGGTGCGAAAGCTCCGGTTACTTCTCTTTAAACCAGACCGTACCGGTGCTGTCTGTGATCTCTGAAGCACCCAGCGATTCTTGTGAATGCGTCAGATGTGGTCGAGCACTGCGATGAGTGGGCGCGGTACCCGGTCGAGGTCGATTGCCTCGGCCATCAGACGTGCGTAGCGGAGTTTGCCGCCCGAGCGTCCTCCCATCAGGCGGCGCAGCTGGTCGTACAGGCTGCGTCCCCGCTGCGCGGGTTGCCGCTGCAGGGTGCGAAACGACCGGAGTTCACCCTCCGCGTCCACGATCTGCTCCACACGCTCGGGGCCCAGGGCACGGATCAACTCGTCTTCGAGGTCGGCCGAGCAGACGAAGAAACCCAGTGCCTCCAGTTGTGGGCGCGACAGTCCAGAGCCCAGCCCGGCTCGCTGCAGTCCGCGCTGGATGAAATGCTCCTCGGCGACGTCGTAGAGTCCGGCCAATCGGATGTCCAGCCCAGCGGGACCGTACCGGTCGAGGAAATGGCCGATGTTCGTCGCGCCGCCCATCGCCACCACCCTGACGCCCTCGGCCGCGAGGTCCCTGCCACGTCGCCTGGCCAGCACCTCAAGTGCGGACCGGTCGCTCATCCCCTCGACGAGGAGGACCGTGCGCGGCACGGCCTCTGTCACGACTACCACCGGCTCGACGATAGCCACCAACCCCATCCCGGCGCCCGCGATTTTTGCTGCGGAAGACCGGCAAGCCTGACCTTTGTGTCCTACCTGTGACCAACCGACCTCCCGCCTTCTGAGTCCAACGGGGTGACGGGGAACACGATCGGTGGCACGGGGAGTAACGGGATGAAGATCAGGATTCTGGTGGCACTGGCGGTCATGCTGGCCGCCGTGCTCGGGGTACAGGGGACGGCGCAGGCCGAGCACGGGCACGGCGACAGCGTCCGCTACGCCTCGGCGAAGGGATGCGTCAAAAAGAACGGCGCCGTCGTCCCGTGCGGGACATGGCGGCTGGTGACGCACCACGGCAGGGTGATCCTGCTGAAGGACGCCCAGCTCAGAGCGCTCAACAAGCAGGGCGATCCGGTGACCGACTCGACCGCGCCGGTGGCGGTCAGCGGCAACGGGCAGAAGATCGCCTATTTCAGGAAGGACGGGCGGCTGGCGGTAAGGTCACTCGACGGCAAGGTCAGGCTGCTGCCCAAGGACACGCTGCCCAGGAAGACCGCCCAGTACGACGTGACGCTGCAACTGTCCGACGACGGCGCCGTGCTCGCGGTCACCGCCGGCAGGACGAAGCTGTTCGACACCGCCTCGAGCACGCGGCTCGGCCGACTGCCCAAGCGGCGCTACTTCATCGGCTTCAGCGGCGACGGTGAGAAGATGCTGACCAGCAGCGACACTGACGGCTCCCTGAGCGTCTACGACCTGTCCGGCCACCTCCTGCGTAAGGGCACGCCGCCGCCGCTGGTCACCGACAACGGTCCGTACGCGCTGCACGCCGACGGCAAGACGATCGCCGTGCTGGTGGCCAACCGCAAGGTCGCGCTCTACGACCTGGAGTCCGGCCTTGTCACCGGCGACCAGCGGATCAAGCTGCCCAAGGACGGCACCGCGCACAAGCTCGACTGGACCGGCGACAACCAGGTGACGCTGCACGTCTCGCAGGAGTTCGGGAGCGCCCCGACCCGGATGACGGTCCTGCAGCACGACGTGAGGTCCGGCGCCACCACGGTCCGCGACAAGTACAAGCTACTCAAGGACACCTTCGTCTACGCCGCCTGCGGCGGCTGAGACTTGCTCTCCACAGCGGCCAAGGCGGCCGTGCGACTGCGGCCACAGTCCGCACCTGTCCGCGCTCGGCACCCACCTGGCCGAGTCGTCCGCCCTACGAACGGTCCCGTTTCCTTCGCCTGGGGGGCACTTCCCACCGCGTTCGGAGCCATTCCACTCCCGCATAGAAGGCCACGATTCCCGGCAGCGTGTAAAACGCGGACCCCCAGCCCTGCATGAGAAATACATTGAACGCGGCGGCGACCATGGGAGGGCTAAGAAGTCCCCAGGTACGCCATTGCGAAGCAAGAATCCAGAACGCTGCACGATGAAAGCGGTGGAACCGCGGCTTGTCTGGATCTAGCAATGCCGCTCGTAGCTGATATACCCGTCGCAGCTGATGGACCGCGTATATGACCTGCATCAGGCGGGTGGCCTTCGCTTCGGCGAGGTCGTACAGCTCCGTGTGGAGTTCCTCTGTGTAGCGACCACGGTGATGTGCGGGCAGCAGCCGGGTCAGGGTGTCGACCAATAGTTCGGCAGATCGTGCAACGGATTGGTGCAACACAGCAACATCGACTGCTGATTGCTCCTCGCTTCGCCGATCCGCCTGTGTGAGTTCAATTGCCAGGCGGCGGGCCCGGTCGAGGTCGAGGCCCAGGTCGAGGGCACGATCTCGTACGGTGGTCAGCGTGCTGACGAGCCTCTGCGCGGGCTCCAGAATGTGCGAGCAGGAGCGTCCTCGGGAAAGGACGCGGGCCCGCTTGGCCGCGCGGTGAAAGGAAGGTTCGCCAATGAGGTTGCGGGCCAGGATTCTGGCGCGATCAAGACTGCTCGCGATGCTGGGAGCGCTGGCATCCTCGGTCGCGGCTCCTATGACATCGGCGATGCTTCCGGCATGGTTGAGCGAGAGGTTGAGCGCTACCAGGATCTCGCGGGAGTATGCGAGATCGCGAGCACGTGTGAGGGCGTCGGCGAGGTCGTCGTTGTGTTTACGTGCACGAGAGAGTGCAGCGGTCAGGCTGGCGATGATGGCGTTGTCGAGGACTATTTCCTCGGCCGCGGCGTTGATCGGTTCAGTCACAGGGCACCACCCGCGACGCCGGGACGTACTCCAAGTATCCGCCCGACCTTCGTGTGGGCATTGGCAAGAGCCAGGCGCGCCTGCTCGATGCCATCCGGGGTCAGGTGGTAGTACCGGCGGCGGGGGCGGCCCTGCTCGCTCGGGTCGATTTCCTCGAACTGTGACTCAAGCCAGCCGACGCCTTCGAAACGGGCGAGGATCGGGTGAATGGTTCCACTGGCGAGTCCGGCGGCTTCGCAAATCTCCAGCCCATACATCTCGCGCGTCGGATCTTCGAGGAACGCGCGGAGGACAAGCTGGGTAGGAATGGTCATCCGGGGGTTACCCATACACTAACTCTAGCTAGGGGCTAGGTAGAGAACAAGTGTGAGAGTTGAAGGAGTTACACCTCGCCCCGGGGCGTCGCGGCCCATCCGCGTTAGGAGCGCGTATGTCGTGGGCGCTCTGGAACGCCGCGGGGTGCGCCCGGTTAGCCGAGTGACCGGTCGAATCGGGAGGCTGGCATGCTGGACCCGTGAGGTTCCCCGAATTCCGGATGCGAATTCCGGATGCGCTCTCGGATGGGTGGAACATGGCCTTCGCGTCGGCCTTCATGGTCGTCCGATCTCCTGGTCGCGTGCCGTCCGGTCAGCCTGGAGCACGCGCGTGAGATTCACTCGCGAGGAATTGGAGGCGTTTCGCGGGGGCACATTGCCCGATCTGCTGGGGCCCGACGTTCGGCTGCTGTTCGTCGGTATCAACCCTGGCCTGTGGACGACTGCCGTACAGGCTCATTTCGCCCGGCGGGGCAATCGCTTCTACCCTGCGCTGTTTCGAGCGGGCATCGTTGACCGGCTGATCGACGCGTCCGCGGGGTATGCCCCCGACGATCTCGCGCACCTGCGGGCGAAGGGTATCGGCATCACCAACATCGCCGCCCGGACGACCGCGCGCGCCGACGAGCTGAGCGCGGAAGAATTGATCGCCGGAGGCCGGTCGCTGGCTGAGCGTGTCCTGGATATCGGCCCGAAGGTGGTGGCGATCCTTGGCATCACCGCCTACCGCACGGCTTTCGCACGTCCACGAGCGGTCGCCGGCCCTCAAGAGGAAGATCTCGGGGGTGCTCGGCTCTGGGTCGTGCCGAATCCCAGTGGCCTGAACGCTCACAGCACGGTCGCCAGTCTGGGCCACGCCTACCGTGAGGTCGCGCTGGCAGCGGGAATCACCTGCGGCAGGTAGAGCGGGTTCCAGCTACGGCCGCCGCCAGCGCGGTGATCAGCGCGGCGGGCACGGTAACCCAGGCCAGCCAGTACGGGACGGCCTGCGAGGAATGATCGTAGAGCCTGGGTCCGACGGTCAGGTAGACCGACCAGATCAGCAGCGGACCCGCCATGCCCGCGACGACTCCGGACCCCACGCTGGTGTTCTGGTACGCCGCTCTCGCGGCCACCACGGAGACCAGGACCATGGAGACCAGGACCGCGGGGATGAACTGGTCCCACTGTATGCGGACCTCCAGCCGATTGCTCGTCACCAAGGCGACCGTGACGGCCAGGACGTAGGAGACCAGTCCGAGCCTCGTCCCACCGTGCCGGAGTCCCGCGGCGGACGCAGCCGCGCCGATGCCGCCGCCGGCGAGAGAGGCCAGGAGCGCTACGGTGGGGGACTTGTCGGTCACGCCGAGCGCTTGGGCGTACTGCAGTGGCCCTGCTGTCACCGCGCAGCCGAGCCAGGCGGCGAGGGGGAGTGCCAGGAAGCGTCCGCGTCCGCCAGGGAGCGCGGCGGCGGCCGCCGTGGCGATCACCACCGCGGCCGCGGGGTACCAGGTGGCGCTGGTGAGATCGCGATACCAGGCCGGGCCGTCGAAGGGGTGGTAGTCCTCCCACAGGGTCATCTCCAGGGCCTTGGCCGCGATGAGCTGCCCGCACCCGAGCGCGGCGGCGGTCAGTGCGGCGAGACCCACGGGCAGCACGGCCGGCCGCCCGGCGGTCTTCGGAGGCAGTCCTCTGGCCGCGATCAGATAGGCGAGCACCGCACCGACAGGCCAGCCCGGCCAGCCGGCCATCTGGTCGGCGAAGTCAAGCGCGTCGGGGGTCTCTGCGAAGATCTGGCCGATCAGAACCGCCGACACGCTGCCGCACAGCGTGGCCAGAGCCGCCCGCGCGGCTTCCCCGCAGAGCAGGAACCCCGCCGCCAGGCCTGTCAGCACTCCAGCGAGTTCGAGGCGACCAGGCAGCAGGAGAAGCATGGACAGGCCCGGCGCGACAAGGATCACGAGGACAACGGCTCGGACGTTCGACATTCGCCCAGAACATCATGGGATTGCTGGGTCTTGCGTGTTTTCTGCGGACAGAGTGGCATGCCAGCATCACTCGCTGTGCAATGTCACACGGTAGAACCAAGGTGATGTCGAACGCGTAAAGGGATCTTGTCGGCTATACGGACACTCGTGGAGATTGCGGATATTCCCGAGTCTCTGGAGGCTCTCCGTGCCACCGTTACGAGCGACCCTCGTCGCCGTCGGCCTGGTCCTGCTTGGCGCCACCCCGGTCCAGGCAAGCACCACCCCCGCCATCACCATCGCGCACCAACGAACCCAGCCGGTCTTCTCCTACGCCGACGCCATCCGCGAGCACGTCTACGTCGAGTCGAGCGTCGACAGCGACTCCGACGGACGGCTGGACCGGGTCCGGGTCGACATCATCAGGCCCCGCGAGTCCGGTCCGGGGCTCAAGGTGGCGTCGATCATCGATGAGAGCCCGTACTACGACAACTCCGGCCGAGGCAACGAGGCCGAGCGCAAGGTCTACGACGCGGACGGCAACCTCGCCAAGTTCCCGCTGTTCTACGACAACTATTTCGTGCCCCGCGGGTACGCGGTGCTCAACGTCGACATGATCGGAACCACCAGGTCCGACGGCTGCCCCGACGTCGGCGGGAAGGCGGACGTGCTGGGCGGCAAGGCCGTCATCGACTGGCTGAACGGCCGCGCCGTCGCCTACCGCGCCGACGGCACCCAGGCGTTCGCCGACTGGAGCACCGGCAAGGCCGGGATGATCGGCAAGTCGTACGACGGCACGCTGGCCAACGCGGTCGCGGCGACCGGCGTCGAGGGCCTGGAGACCATCGTCCCGATCTCCGCGATCAGCTCCTGGTACAAGTACCAGCGGTCCAACGGCGTGGTCTACAACTACGACTACATGTCCTTCCTGGCGAGGGCGGTCGACACTGACCCGATCGCCAAGTGCGCCGCCGTACGGGCGGGGCTGGACGCCCAGGACGGCGACGCCACCGGCAACTACAACGCCTTCTGGGCCGAGCGCGACTACATCGAGGGCTCGCTGGGCGATGCCTCCCAGGTGCGGGCCAGCGTGTTCGCCGTGCACACGGTCAACGACCTGAACGTCAAGCCGGACCACTACTCCACCTGGTGGGACGCGCTGGCCAAGCAGGGCGTGCCGCGCAAGATCTGGGTCGGCCAGTACCAGCATGTGGATCCCTTCGACTTCGAGGGACGCCGGGACCAGTGGGTCGACACGCTGCACCGCTGGTTCGACTACTGGCTGGTGGGCGTCATGAACGACGTCATGAAGGAGCCCCGCGCCGACGTGCAGGTCGGCCCCACCGAGTGGATCACTCAGCGGGACTGGCCCGAGCCGGCCTCGTCGCCTCACCTCTTCCGCCCGGCCGCCGACGGGACGCTCGGCCTCGTTCAGGCCCAGAAGGGCGAGACGGTGACCTTCACCGACATCCGCCAGTCGGAGAACACGATGGTCGCCAACGTCGGCACGGTCCAGCCGGGCCGGGTCGCCTTCACCACCGGCGAACTGTCCCGGGACGTGCGCCTGTCCGGAACGCCGGTGATCAACCTGCGCGTGGCGCTCGACAAGCCGACCGC
Organism: Acrocarpospora pleiomorpha; assembly: GCF_009687885.1. GTDB lineage: Bacteria > Actinomycetota > Actinomycetes > Streptosporangiales > Streptosporangiaceae > Acrocarpospora > Acrocarpospora pleiomorpha. Next base: position 154,929 of record NZ_BLAF01000014.1, on the reverse strand, counting down.
CAACCTGACCGCGCTCCTCGTGGACTTCGGGGACGACTCCAGGATCGACTGGAGGCGCGGACAGGGCATCACCACCCTGACCGGGGAGAGCTGCCACGGCGAGGCCACCGCCACCGACGACGGCTGCTACCGCAACGTCGTGACGAACATGGTCACCCGGCCGCTGGAGATCGTGGCCCGCGGCTGGATCGACGTGCAGAACCGCGACTCGCTGAGCGAGTCCTCCCCGCTGACCCCCGGAACGTACGGCCAGGTCGAATGGGACACCCTGCCCCAGGACTACACCTTCAAGCAGGGGCACCGGCTGGGCCTGGTGATCGCCGGAACCGACTCGACCTACAGCGGCGAGACGGCCACCGGCACCACCGTCACGATCGACCTGCAGCGAAGCCGGGTGCGGATCCCGCTCGTCCTCGGCGCCGGTGAGGTGCTGAGCGACAGCGACGTCCAGGCGAGGCGCGGCAACTGGATCGGCCCCGAGGAGATCGACCTGCCGGTGCCGGACAACCGCCTCTACTGATTCGCCGAACCGGGACACCGTTCCCGGCAACACCCAGGGCCCGGCGGCACCCCCGCCGGGCCCTCTGTGCTTGCCGGCCCCGGGGGCAATCTTGTCCTCACCAGCCGGCAGGTCGTTGGATATCGCCTTCGCCGTCGTGGAGCCTCGAGAACTTCGGAGCGAACTGACAGGCCGCACACGGCCTTCTCCTTGAGATCGCGGTACAGGATGGACGGCACGGCCTGCAACTGCCAGCTGGCTCGCGACCGAGGCTGGGGTTGTAAATCCCTACGTCCACCCGCCGTAGCCATGGCAACGACGGGTGCGAGCGGGAAGGACATGTCTTGCACGAAGATATCGCTGTTCGAAGCAGAGTCCGCGTCGTGCGATACGGAGAACCCGCCGCACGGCAGTATGCGGACCAATTCTGCGAGCTCTTCCACCGCCTCATACCCGAAAATCAGCAAATGTCGCCGACGATTATCCTCGGCCATGCCGCCGAAGGGCGGCTCGAAGACTTGTCGCGCGGACACGACACGCAGTCGGCCGTTCCGCCGATTGGCTACTTCCTCTATCTCGCAGTGCAGGACGACCGTGTGATCGGCTTCCTGAACCTGCTCGTCGTCGAACGCAACTATGCGCTCATCGCCTACCTGGGTGCGCTCCCGTCCACCGGAAGCGCCAGCTGGAAGATGCTGCAAACCGCCTGGCACGACCACGCGAACACCTTGAAATCACCGTTCGCGCTGATTTTCGAGATCGCACCGCCCGTCGCCGAATCAGCCCGATCGAGCGCGAAGGCAAGACTGTTCACCGAATACTCCCGGCTGCGCGGCCTGGCCACCCGGAAAGCGCCCATCGACTATATCCAGCCCGACATGGTCCACGAAGAGACGGCGGGAACAACCGAACAACCCGCAGACCTGTACATCGCGTCGAGCCCCGATGCACTGGCCGCCATGTCAAAACAGAGTTACCTGCGGCTCGTCGAATCGATCTACTTCGACGTGTACGTGCGAACCTTCCGCGACCTCGGCGAAGACTACACGCGCTACATATCTCGCCTCTATGAAAAACTACGCGCGAGAAACGAGGATATTCCGTCCCCTTCGAATTCGGAATGAGCCCGCAGGGCTTTGGTGCCCGCACGACGGCGGGCACGGCATGGACGAGAGAACGTCCGTCTCCACCCGGCCGCTCGCCTGACGGGCGTGGCTGTGGTGGAAGCCTGAGGCTGTCACTAATGTGTGCGTGGCCCCGAGTCGCTCCGCCATGGCGAGCCGCTCCGCGACCACGTCCACGACGACGATCGGATTGGCCCCTGCGAGCATCGCCCCCAGCACGGCCGACAGCCCGACCCCGCCCGCCCCGAAGATCACGATCGCCTCGGCGTGCGTGCCGTTAGAGCGGCGACTCATATGACCTGTGGGCTGACCCGATGTTCGTTTCGTTCGGCGACAAGGTTGCTATTGCTTTTGCGAGGCGGTTTGCTCTGGTCTTTTCTGTTTTGGCGGTTAGTAAGGGGTGGATGATCGAATAGCGTTGGGATTTGGTGAGGAAGTCGAAGCGTTGCCGCGCCCCGGGGTTGGCCGCGAGGGCGGATTCCAGGTCGGGTGGGGTGGTGGCGTTCTTCTGGGATTCGTAGGCTGCCGCCCAGCGGCCGTCGGATATGGCGGCGTCTACTTCGGCTTGGCCGGCAGGGCGCATGCGGCCAGCGGCGGTCAGGGCGGCGACCTTGTCCACGTTGACCTGGGACCAGAGGCTTCGCGGGCGGCGCCGGACATATTTCTGCAGATAGAAGGTGTCGTCAAAGGAGCGGCGCTGGCCGCTGATCCAGCCCCAGCAGAGGCCGGCGTCGACCAACTCGTCGACGGTCACCGACGGGATACCCGTACTCGATCTGGCCATTTTGACCCACACGCCCGGGGAGGTCGCGTGGTGTTCGGAGAGCCACGTCTCGAAGGACGCCGCGTTGGGAAAGGCCCTGACCTCAAGCTCGTCCATGCCCGCATGCTAACCACGCCGACCGACATTTCCCTGGCCTGAATCTTTCACCTGCCAGGTGGAACTCACGGCAGGTCAGCGACACGGCCGGACGGGTCGTTCTGTACATCCGTGCGAAACAAGCCGAATCTGAGAGCCCCTCTGGGCTCGGAGGTTGGTCATGAGGACCATACGCGCATGGGCGCTGTCCGCCGTCACCGTGCTCCTGGCGGCGATCGGGATGGTCACCGCGCCAATGGCCGCGCATGCGGATATCGCCTGCTCGGTGTCGTACGTACCGGTCTGGGACAACGGCGGCGGCTTCGGCGCCAACATCACGATCACCAACCTGGGCGACCCGGTGAACCCGTGGACCCTGCGCTACACCTGGCCTGGCACCCAGCAGGTCACGCAGGGCTGGGGCGGTACCTGGACGCAGTCCGGGCAGGACGTGACCGTGAACGCCCCCTCGTACGCACCCGCCCTGGCCACCGGCGCGAGCACCACCGTCGGCTTCTACGGGACGTACACCGGTGCGAACACACCCCCCGCGATCTTCACGCTCAACAACGTGACCTGCACGGGGAGCGCGCCGCGCTCGGTCCGGCTGACCTCGCCCGTCAACGGCCAGAACTTCGTCGCGCCCGCGAACATCGGCCTGGCCGCGACCACGACCCCCGCCGGCTGGGCGGCCAGGGTCGACTTCTACTCGGGCACGACGCTGCTCGGCAGCGACACCACCGCCCCCTACACCCTCACCTGGTCCGCAGTCCCGGCGGGCAGATACACACTGTCGGCCAGAGCCACCGACACCACCGGCATGACCTACGTGTCCAACCTCGTCAACATCACCGTGACCGGGATCGTGGCCGACCCCTTCGTCGTGGTCACCCCGACGTCGGTGAACGTCGCCATCGGCGGCCCCGCCATCGTCTCCGTCCGCCTTTCAGGGCCTCCCACGAGCGCCACCACCGTGACGACCAGCCGAATCAGCGGCGACCCTGACCTGACCATCCAATCGGGCGCGACCCTGACCTTCACCCCGGCCAACTGGAACACCCCCCAGAACGTGACAGTGGCCGCCGGACCGGGCGCCACGATCGGCGACTCCGCCCAGTTCCTCGCCACTGCTCCCAATTACCTGTCCGCCACATTCACCGCCACGGTGACCGGCTGATCCATCAACGTCGAAGACAGCGACAGTGGCGGCGGTGATCAGTAAACGCGCAATGTCGTCTATTTGTCGGGATATATCCGGCTAACCTTCGTTGTCGTGTCGCGACGATCATGGGTTCTCTGGGTGACAGCTCTGCTGGTCTCGCTGGGGCCCGACCTGTACTGGTGGATCGGCTCGCTCTTGACCGACGGCTTCGGCCAAGAATCCTTCGGCTGGACCACGTACGGGATCTGCCCGGGCTTCGAGCTCTACTTCGCGAACGAGTACATCATGTACACGATCCTCGAATTTCCCCTGTTCTGGTACGGCGGCGCCCCGCTTCTCCTGCTGGGCTTCGCGGGCTGGTACCTGAGCACCCGGCGAGGACGCGACCGGCTGGGCCGGACCCTCGCCGGCCTCACCGCCACGCTGCTGATCGCGCGATGCCTCCCCAGCCCTCTGCTGTACGCCTACGACACGATGTCGCCGGATTGCGCGCAACTCTGGGACCCGCTGTCGTTCGCTCTGGGAATCGACCTCTACTACCTCATTCCCCCGATCCTCATCCTCCTCGCCACAAGAACCCCGCGCGGACAACGCGGCCTGGTCGGCCGCCGTGTGGCCATCGTCCTGACGCTGTTGGGAACCTCCGTGATCACCGCCCAGTCCACTGCGACCAGCAAGGTGCGCGCCTATTGGGAACTGGGCTGCGACGGCTCCAGCTACACCCCGCTGCGCGGGCTGGCCACGGTCGAGGCGCAGTTCCTGTGCCGCGTCCGCGGCCACTCGTCGGACGACTACTACGAGGGCGTCCCCGGATGGGAACACGTCGGCGACCGCGAAGTCCTCGCCCAGGGCCGCCAGCTCTGCGACCTGGCCGAGCGGCACGGCGGCAACGTGAACGCGCAGGCCGTCGAGAACGCGCCGCAGGCGTCCCTGGCGGAAGCGCTGGTCTTCCTGTGCCCGGCCGTGGCCCAAGCCCAGGCCGCGGAGGAGCGGCGCCAAGCCGATGCGAACGACGCGTACCAGGCCAGGCACGACAACGCGTGCGCGGCCCATCCACGCCACAAGCCCAGAATCAAACCGGTACGCCAGCAGCACGCCACCATGTTCACCGAGTTCTGGTACATCCAAGGCTGGGAGAACGGCTTCGAGGGCACCGCTCCCGATCCGGTGCGGGACCTGGTCGGCAGCGAACGCGGCGCGCTGACGATCTGGGCTGCCGACGAGGTCGGGAACGCCTGCCTGACGGCCGAGTCCTACACCCGGCGGCCCCCGCTGGAGACCAAGGGCTGGGAGGAGATCATCGAAGTCGGCTACGAGAGCCCGACCGGCACGCTGACCCTCGTCGACGGCGGCGGGGAGAGCATCACGGGGCTCACGGCCAAGGGCCCCGGCTCCTACCGCGTCCGCGTCCACTTGCGCGGCCGGGACCTCGTCACCCAGGCCATCGACCCCCCGGACGGCGCGGTGCGACTGCTCATCATGGTGTTCCCCGGCGAACCGACCGAGCCGATCATCTACAAGTGACGACGCCTTTTACGTGGGCGAAATCGTATGCCTGCATCGTGATGCTAGGCTCGTCTGGATGTCTGAAGACCAGTCGGCCATGCGGCCGGTGCCTACCATGCGTGACATCGCCGCCGCTGCGGGCGTCTCGCAGAGCACCGTGTCCCGGGTCCTCAGCGGCGCGCCCACCGCTGTGCCCATCGCGCCGGAGACCCGCCAGCGGGTGCTGCGAACGGCCCGGGAGCTGGGCTACCGCCCCAACCCGCTGGCTCGCGGGCTGCGCGGGGCCTCGACGAACCTCATCGGCGCCGTGGTGCGCGACTTCAGCGATCCCTTCTTCGCCGGGGCGATCGAGGCGCTCGTGACCGAGTCGATGGCGCACGGCTACAACGTCGTGCTTGGCCACGCGCCGGGCCGGCTGGGCGATGCGGCGCTCTCGCTGACCACCGTGCTGGAGACACGGCACACCGATGCGGTGGTGCTGCTCGGTGACATGCAGGAGCATCCGCAGCTTCTGGTCGACCTGCGCAACTCGATCGTGCCGGTGGTCGCGCTCTGGCCGGGCACGAGCCCGCGCGAGTTCCCGACCGTCGACGCCGACGACCGGGCCGGCATCCAGGCCGGGCTGAGCCATCTGGTGTCCTTGGGACACCAGCGGATCGCCTTTGTCAACGCGGAACTTCCCGGTGAATATCGGGCGCGGGAGGAGGCCTATCTCGATTTCATGCGGGAGCGGTTCGGCGCCGTGCCGCCGGGCTATGCCGAGCGCAGCCCGAGCACCCTGGCCGGCGGCGATGCCGCGCTGCGGCGCCTGATGGACCGGCCCGACCCGCCCACGGCGGTCGCCGCCTCGACCGATGTGGTGGCCGTGGGCGTGCTGCACGCCGCGCACAGCGTAGGCGTGCGGGTGCCGGATCGCCTGTCGGTCGTCGGCTTCGACGACATTCTCATCGCGGCGCACACCGTGCCGGCGCTGACCACCGTGCGGATGCCGATATCGGAGATCGTCGGCTACGCGGTCACGCAGGCGGTCGGGCTGGCTCGAGAACCGGCCGATGCCCAGCGCCGGCCGACTCTCGAGATCTTCACCCCGGATCTGATCGTGCGGGATTCGACCGCGCCTCCGGCTCCGAGGTGAATGCCGGAATCCAGACCCGCATCGCGTCCACCCGCCGGTTCGCCCAGGCGAAGTAGGGGATCGCGCCGGCGGTAAGGTCCTCGCCAGGCGACGCCCCGACGACCGGGACGCTGACGCCGATCATCGCCGGCTCGAGGTCGGGCCGCGGCACCTCCTGGGGCTGGCGACCGCCGTCCCACGCCAGGTCCTCCAGCTCCGTCGAGGCCGGAGCGTCAACGGCTTCCAGGCAGTAGACCAGCGGACCGCGCTCGACGGCGACGCACCCGCGGATCGCGTCGGCCCGCCGGTCGGGCACGGTGACCCGGATCACCGGCTCGAGGTCGAGTACGACGCTGTCGCCCGCGTTCCACTGCCGCGAATGCTGGACCACCGGGCCGCCGGCCGAGCGGCTCCATGCCGGTACCCGCAGCGAGAGCGTCCACGGCCGATCCGGCGTCTGGAGAACGTGGACGGTGACGCGGCCCTGCCACGGATACTCCGTCCGGATCGCGAGGCGGACGTCTCCGACCGTCACGTCGGCGTCCGCGTACTGGTGGATCTGGATGCCGCCCTCGTCACCTGTGGCCAGGTAGTGGTGCCAGGAGCTGAGCAGGCGCATGAGATTGGGCGGGCAGCAGGCGCACGGGTACCACGGGGCGCGCCGGCCGTGCCCGACCGGCTCCGCGGCGCGGTGAGTCCGCCGCTGCAGCGGGTTGATGTAGAAGAACTCCTCGCCGGAGAGCGAGATCCCGGAAAGCACACCGTTGTACATGGCCCGCTCGATCGCGTCGGCGTACTCCGGCTCGCCGGTCGCGAGCAGCAGGCGCCAGGCCAGCATCACGCTCGCGATGGCCGCGCACGTCTCGGTGTAGGCGCGGTCGGGCGGCAGCTCGTAGGGGTCGCCGAACGCCTCGTCGCGATGCCGGCTCCCCATCCCGCCGGTGAGGTAGGTCCGGCTGCGGGCCAGATCGCTCCAGCGGCGCCGTACGGCGGCGAGCAACTCCTCATCGCCGAGTTCCACGGCGGCGTCGACCGCGCCGCAGTCCAGATAAAGCTGGCGTACGACATGCCCGGCAACGGTCGCCGCCTCGCGCACCGGCTCGTGGTCCTGCCAGTACTCGGACCCGAAGCGCCCCGGACCGATCAGCCCGTGCCCGCGCAGCCCCAGCATCCGCTCGGCGAGCGCGAGATAGCGCTCCTCACCCGTGACCCGGGCAAGCTCCACAAGCGCCATCTCTATCCCCGGATGCCCATCGATGCCAGGTCTGCCTCGCACGCCGAACTCGGCGTCGATATGGGCCACGGCGCGCGTGGCGACAGTGAGCAGCCGGTCGTCGCCGAGCCCTCGATGCCAGGCGACCGCGGCCTGGATCAGATGCGCCACGCAGTAGAACTCGTGCCCCCAGGCCAGATCGCCATAGGGGACGCCACCCGTGACGACCTGGACGTAGCTGTTGAGATAGCCGTCGGGCCGCTGCGCCGCGGCCACCACCCCGATCGCCTCCTCCGCCGCGGCGGCGAGAACCGGATCCGCGCCCCGAGCCAGTTCCCAGCCGACGGCTTCGAGCCACTTGTAGACGTCGGAGTCGAGAAACGGGAAGGTCGAGCCGCCGCTGTCGGTCTCGGCCTGATACCGCCCCGGCCCGCCGGCGGCCAGCCGGAGGTTGTCCAGCTCCCCGTGCCGCTGGAGCTGGGCGAAGCCATGCGGGATCGTCTTTTCGCGGTTGAGCCGCTGCCGCCGCGCCCAGAACCCGCCGACGATCTCCACATCGCTCGCTTCGATCGGGCACAGCCGTTGTTTCGCCGCTGCGGTCGGCCACACGCTCATTTGATAGCTCCGCTCATCAGACCCGACACGTAGTACCGCTGAAGCAGGAAATAGACCAGGACACACGGGATGATCGAGATGGTGACGCCGGCCTGCAGCATGCCCCAGTCCGTGCCGCCGAGGCTGGTCTCCGTCCTCGACGTGGCGAGGATCAGCGGCAGGGTGAATGTGGAGCTGCGGCTCATCATCACCAGCGCGCCGAGGAATTCGTTCCATGACGTGATGAAGGCGAAGAGCGCGGTGGTGACGATCGCGGGCGTAGCCGAGGGGATGAAGACATAGCGCAACGCCTCCCACGACGAGGAACCGTCCATGATGGCCGCTTCCTCCAGCTCCCTGGGGATGGCGCTGAAGCTGTTGCGCAGCACGTACAGGCTGAACGGCAGTTGGATGGCGGTGTGCAGGATCGCGAGGCCGAGCAGCGAGTTGGTCAGGCCGATTTTCGCGAACATGAGGAACATCGGCGTGAGCAGCGCCTGGTACGGAATGATCAGCGCGAGCAGCAGCACCACGAAGATCACCTCTTTGCCCGGGATGGGGAATCGCGCCAGCGCGTAAGCTGCGGGAACGGTCAGCAGCAGCGTGAGCACGATGGCCAGCAACGCCGTGCCCAGGCTGTTGGCCAGGTAGACCAGCAGGCCCTCCTGGTAATTCCATAACCGTGCATAGCTGTCGAAGCTGAGCCCGTGCGGGAGATAAGTCGGGGGAGCGGCGGCCGCCTCTTCGGTCGGTTTCACCGAGGCGAGAATCGACATCGCCAGCGGCATCAGCATGACTGTGCAGACGGTGAGGCAAATGGCCGCCACCAGGTACCTTCCGCGTCTCTTCACTGGTGGCTCCGGCGGGTCAGCAGCAGCTGGATCACGGTGAAGACGAGGATCGTGGAAGCCAGGATCATCGACAGGGCGGCGCCGTACCCGAGTTTCAGGTAGGGGAAGGAATTCAGGTAGATGTAGAAGACGGATGTGGCTGTCTCATTGCGCGGCTGGCCGGCGGTCATGATGTAGAACTGGTCGAAGGCGAGCAGCGAGCCGATCACACTCACCAGGGTCACCAGCAGGACCGTGCGCAGGGTCAGCGGCAGGATCACCCGGGTGACCCGCTGCCAGTAGCTCACCCCGTCGACGAGGGCGGCCTCGACCACGTCCGTCGGCACGGCTTGGATCGCGGCGACGAACAGGATCATCCCGAAGCCGATCACCTTCCACACCACGGAGGCGCTGATCGCGAAGCTGGATACTCCGGCGTCCACGCCCAGCCAGAGCACGGGCTCGTCGATGACCCCCAGATCGAGCAGGGCCCGGTTCACCAGACCGAAATCGGCGCTGAAAAGCCAGTACCAGAGCAGGCTCGACACCCCGAGACCGATCACGACCGGGATGAAGACCACCGTGCGGGTGAGCCGGCGCAGGACCGTGTTCCGGGCGGTGAGCAGCGCCAACAGGTAGCCGCCGATGATGAGGACCGGAGTGATGAGCGCGGCGTAGAGCAGGGTGAAGCGAAAGGACACCCAGAACTGGGTGTCGCTGAAAGCCCGTTCGTAGTTCGCCAGCCCGACAAATCTCGGCGGGGACAGCAGGGACCAGTTGTGCAACGACATCCAGGCCATCTGCGCCAGGGGATAGGCGGTGAAGGCGAGCACGAAAAGCAGGGCCGGTGCCAGGTAGGCGAATCCGACCAGACGGCCGCGTGGGCCGTGACGCATAAGAACTCCTCCCGAGTGAGGTGTCCACCGGGCGATGGGCCGCCCGGCGGACACGACTCTTCTATGACCGGCTCGCGATGGCCTTCATCTCGGTTTTGGTCTCGGCGATGACGGCGTCGAGATCGTCGTTGCCGTAATAAGCGCGCTGCAGCATCTTCAGCCACGGCCCCTGCGGCGAGTTGATCTGCTCGAAGAACGTGACCGTGTACGGCGTGCGCCCCACCGTCAGCGCCTTGGCCACATCACGCACCAGCGGCTCGGCCTCGAAATACTTGTTGTTCACCATGTCGGTACGCGTGGTGAGGTTGAGCGCCTTGGCGTAAACCTCGACCTGCACCTCGTCGGAGAGCAGGAACTTCATCACGTTGACCGCGTCGTTGACCCGCTTGCTCCCCTTGGGCACCACGACCAGGTCGCCGCCGATGAACGAGGCCGCGGAATTCGGCGCCACCCCGGGCAACAGGGCGATGCCGAACTTCATCCCCGGATTCTGCTGGCGCGCCAGCGTGATGTTGAAGTTGCCGGTGCCCATCATGCCCACCTTGCCGGAGCCGAACTGCAGGTGGAACGTCTCGCCGTTCTCCGTGCGGCTTCCTTCGGGCACGTTGCCGGCCTTGACCATGTCGCGAGCGAACTGCAGCACCTGTTTGACGCCGTCGCCGACCAGCGGCTCGTCCGCCGGCCCCGCCGCCTCGATCGTGGCCCCCGAGGCCCACATCAGCGGACCGACGGTGAAGATGTTGCAGCCGGCGCAGTTGCCGGGCAGATAGTAGCCCTTGACGCCGCCGCCCAGCGCGGTGATCTTGTCGGCGTAGCTGCGCAGCTCGGCCAGGCTCGTGGGCGGCTTGTCCGGGTCGAGCCCGGCCCGGGTGAAAAGATCCTTGTTGTAGAAGAGGGCGGACACGTCCGCGTAAAGGGGCACGCCGAAGAGCCGGTCCTGGTAGGTCGCCACCGTCATGTGCCCTTTGCTGGCGGTCTTCAGCTCTGGCCAATCCTTGATCTGGTCGGTGAGGTCGACCAGCTGCTGTTCCTTTTCGAACTGCGGGGCGTAGATCAGGTCCATGCCCATCAGATCGGGCACGTCGCCTGAGGCGACCCCCTGGGCGATCTTCCCCACCATCTCCGTGTGGGGGATGTAGGTCAGATTGATCTTGCAGTCGGGGTTCTTGGTGTTCCATGCCTCGACCAGCATGTCCACCATCTGCTTGTTGCCGCCTGAGCGCTCCCACATCGTCAGGGCGCCTTTGCTGGCACACGCCGTTGTCGCGACCTGCTGCGCTTGACTGGCCGAGGGGGGCGACTCCTCCTGACCGCAGGCGGCGGCTGCCAGTAACAGCGCCGCCGCGGCCGCCCGGACAGGCCACCTGGGACGGGTTCTCATTTGCCAGGCTCCTCTCTTCGGAGTGGACCGGTGTTGACATGACCCCGTGCTGATGGCAACGTAAATCGAGATGAATACGATTGCAATCAATCGTATTCATTTCGTGATTCAGGAGTCTCCAGCTCGCCGGGCGTTGCTCTCGGCCGCTTGCACGGCGAGCTGTTAACGCAACCACAGCCACTCGCTAGCTGCCCTCGTCCGGTACCAGCTGATCCGCGACTTACCAGTGACGACGTGGATCAGCGCAGCCGAAGGGAGATCGCCCATGCCCCCGAACAGATTCGCCACTGCCTTCAGGGTCGTCCTCGTGGCCGCGGTCGCCCTGGCGCTGAGCCTGGTGGCCGTACCCCCGGCGCAGGCCGCAGGCGGACCGAGCATCACCAAGAAGCACTTCGGAACCCTGCCCAACGGCAAGAAGATCGACATCTACACGCTGCGGAACGCCGGCGGGATGCGCGTGAAGATCCTCACCTACGGCGGCATCCTCCAGTCGATCGAGGTCCCCGACAGCAGCGGCGAGTTAGCCAATGTGACGCTCGGGTTCGACAACCTGTCCGACTACGTCAGCAAAAGTCCGTACTTCGGGTGCATCACCGGCCGGTACGCCAACCGCATCGCCAAGGGACGGTTCACCCTGGACGGCAGGACGTACCAGCTGGCCGTCAACAACGGCCCCAACCACCTGCACGGCGGCGACAAGGGCTTCGACAAGCGGGTCTGGAAGGCGCAACCCTTCAAACGGCACGACAGCGTGGGGCTCGTACTGACCTACACCAGCGCGAACGGCGAGGAGAACTATCCGGGGACGCTGCGTGCCAAGGTCGTCTACACGCTGACCGGCGACAACCAGATCCGGATGGACTACCGCGCCACCACCAGCAGGCCCACGATCGTCAACCTCACCAACCACGCGTATTTCAACCTGCGCGGTGAGGGCAACGGCAGGATCCTCGGCCACGAGCTGCAGATCAACGCCTCCCGCTACACGCCGGTCGACAAGACGCTCATCCCCACCGGGAAGATCGCCCGGCTGACCGGGACGCCGCTGGACTTCCGCGAGCCCACCGCCATCGGCGCACGCATCAACAGCAAGAACCAGCAGCTCGTGCGAGGCGGCGGATACGACCACAACTACGTCCTCGACGGGCACGGCCTCGAGGTGGCGGCCAGAGTCGTCGAGCCGGACAGCGGGCGCGTGCTCGAGGTCATCACCGACCAGCCGGGCCTGCAGTTCTACTCCGGCAACTTCCTGGACGGCACGCTGCGCGGCACCAGCGGCCACCTCTACCCGAAACGGTCCGGCTTCGCCCTGGAGTCGCAGCACTTCCCGGACTCGCCCAACCACAAGAACTTCCCCTCGACAGTCCTGCGGCCCGGCGACGTCTACCGGACCACGACGATCTACGCGTTCTCCACCGTGTGACACCATCCCCCGCGGATCCCATGAGGCAGGATCATGAAAGACATCCATCCGAAGGTCGAAGAAGCCCTCGACACCCTCCACCTGAACCGCGTCGCGCGTCGTCGCCTCCTGACCGGAGCGGGCCTGGTCAGCGCCTCGGCCGCCGCGACCGCGCTGCTCAGCGCGTGCACCAGTGACGCGGGCGGGAACGCTCCCGCCGCCTCAGGCGCGGCGGCGGCCGGCGACTTCCCGGCCACGCCCAAGTGGAAGTTCACGCTGGTCTGCCACGTCACCACGAACCCGTTCTTCACCCCCACCCAGTACGGCGCGCAGGACGCGTGCGCACTGCTCGGCACCGAGTTCCAGTGGACGGGCTCGAGGGACTCGATCGTGGCCGAGATGGTCAACGCGTGCAACACCGCGGTCTCGGCCAAGGTCGACGGCCTCGCCGTGGCGGTGGTGGACAAAGCCGCGTTCCGGGAGCCGGTGAACAAGGCGCTCGACGCGGGCATCCCGGTCATCTCCTACAACGCCGACGGCGCGCGCGACGACAGGGGCACCGCGCGACTGGCCTACGTCGGCCAGGGGCTCTACGAGTCCGGGTACGCCCTGGGCCAGCGGGCACTCCAGCAGGTGGACTCGGGGGAGGTCGCCGGCTTCATCGCCACCCCCGGCGCGCTGAACATCCAGCCGAGGATCGACGGCGCCCAACAGGCGATCAAGGACTCGGGCAAGCCGATCACATTCACCGCGATCGGCACCAACGCCGACATCACCAAGGGCCTGTCCATCATCGACGCCTACGCCCAGGGCCATCCCGACCTGGCCGGGATGCTCGCCGTCGACGCGGGCTCCACCCAGTCGGTGGGACAGACCGTCAAGAAGTACGGCATGCGCGGCAAGGGGCTCAAGGTCGCGGGCGGCTTCGACCTGGTGCCGGAGACGCTGGCCGCCATCAAGGACGGCGACCTGGACTACACCATCGACCAGCAGCCCTACCTGCAGGGCTTCCTGCCCGTGCTCTACCTGTATCTGTACAAGCTCTCCGGCGGACTGCTCTTCCCCTCCGAGACCAACACGGGACTGCTCTTCGTGACCAAGGACAACGTCGGCCCGTACCAGACGACCAAGACTCGCTTCGAGGGCTCCGACACCGCGCAGAAGGTCGTCGAACGTTCCGGCGCCATCCCCCATGCGTAGGGTCCGCGAGGAGTTCCTGCGGCACCGGGAGGCCAGCGTCCTGGTGGTGGCGCTGGGCCTCGGGCTGTACTTCATGTCGGTGACGGACGTCTTCCTGTCCACCGCCAACCTGGTCAACATCGCCCAGGCCACGGCGCCCGCGGCGATCGTCGCATGCGGGACGGTCCTGCTGCTGGTCAGCGGTGAGATCGACCTGTCGGTGGGCGTGGTGGCCGCGCTGGCGCCGTTCATGATGCACTACGCGATCGACTTCTGGGGGGTGCCCGCGATCCCGGCGATACTGCTCGCCCTGCTGACCGGGACCCTGATCGGGTTCGGCAACGGGTTCGTTACCGTGGTGCTGCGGGTGCCGTCGTTCGTGACCACGCTGGGCACCCTGTACTTCGTCACCGGCGTGGTGCTCACCACCTCGCACGCCTACCCGGCCGAGATCCCGGGACCGGTCGACGGCGCGATCGGCGAGTGGCTCGGGGCGGCCGACTGGGCGCATCTCGGCTGGGCCCTGGTCATCGTGGTGTTCCTGCACGTCGTACTGACCAGGACCCGGTGGGGCCTGCACACGGTCGCGGTCGGCGGCAACCCGCTGGGCGCCGCGGAGGCGGGCGTGCGCACCGCCCGCATCAAAATAGGAAATTTCATGATTGCTGGGACGCTGGGGGCCTTCGCCGGGCTGATCGAGGCGTTCCGGATCCACACCATCGACCCCAACATCGGCGGCGGCACCGGCCTGATGTTCACCGCGGTCTCGGCCGCGGTCATCGGCGGTACGGCTCTCGCCGGCGGCTCGGGGACGATCGTCGGCGGCGCTCTCGGCGCGCTGGTGCTGGCCGTGCTGCAGAACGGGATGAACCTCATCGGCATCTCCGCCAACCCCTACTTCCTCATCCTGGGGCTCGCCATCCTCGTCTCCATGATCGCCAACGTCTATCTCACCCGGCTGAGAAGGGCGGGCAGGACATGACCCCGGTCCTGAAGATGGAGCGCGTCGCCAAACGGTTCGGCGCGGTGACCGCGCTGCGGGAGGTCAACCTGAACCTGGCGGCGGGCGAGGTCCTCGGGCTCATCGGGGACAACGGCGCGGGCAAGTCCACGCTGGTGAAGCTCCTGTGCGGCTTCCACCAGCCGGACTCGGGCCGAATCCTGCTGGACGGCGAGGAGGTGACGCTGAAGTCGGTGCGGCAGGCCAGGGCGCTCGGCATCGACATCGTCTACCAGGACCTCGCGCTGATCAACGAGCTCAGCGTCTACCACAACATGTTCCTGGGCCGGGAGCACGTCGGCTTCGCCCGCCTGCTGAGCAACCGCCGGATGCGCGGGCTCGCCCGCGAGCACCTGGACGCCATGGGCGTCCGCATCCCCTCGGTCGACGTCGAGGTCGCCAAGCTCTCCGGCGGCCAGCGGCAGGCCATCGCCGTCGCCCGCTCGGTCTACTCGCGCTCCCGGATCCTCCTGCTCGACGAGCCGCTGGCCGCCATGGGCGCCAAGGAGGGCGCCCTCATCCTCGACCTGGTCAGGGACCTCAAGGCGCGGGGCGAGGTGTCCATTGTGATCATCGCGCACAACTACGCCCAGATCCTCGACGTCTGCGACCGGGTCAATCTCCTCCAGCACGGCACGATCACCTTCGACAAGCCCACGGCGGAGACCTCGCTCCAGGAACTCACCGACCTGGTGGTGGAGGAGTACCGCAAGGCCCGTACGAGAGGAGGCTCGCCATGACCGACCTGCGGGTGGGAGTCGTCGGACACGGCTTCATGGGCAGGGCGCACGCGCACGCCTGGCGGACGGTGGGGCACTTCTTCGACCTGCCGCTGAGCCCGCGACTGTCGGTGCTGTGCGGCCGCTCGCCCGCGGTCGGGGCGGCGGCCGCACGGTTCGGCTTCCCCGCCTGGGAGACCGACTGGCGGCGCCTGGTCGAGCGCGACGACGTGGACCTGGTGGACATCTGCAGCCCCGGAGACACCCACGCGCCGATCGCGATCGCGGCCCTGCGCGCGGGCAAACACGTCCTCTGCGAGAAGCCACTCGCCAACTCGGTCCCCGAGGCCGAGGCCATGGCACGGGCAGCCCGGGACGCGCCAGGCCTCGCGATGGCCGGGTTCAACTTCCGCCGCCTGCCCTCGGTCGAGTTCGCGCGCGACCTGGTGGCGAAGCGGGCGGGAGAAATCAGGCACGTCCGGGCGATGTACCTGAACGGCTCACTCGTCGACCCCGAAACGCCCATGGCCTGGCGACTGCGCGCCGAGGACGCCGGCAGCGGCGCCTTGGGCGACCTCGGCGCACACGCGATCGACCTGGCACAGCACCTCGCGGGCGACCTGATCGCCGGAGTCTCAGGAATAACCCGCACCTTCGTCCCCGAACGCCCCCTACCCGACGGCCCCGGCCGGGCCAGGGTGACAGTGGACGACGCGACCGCCTTCATCGCCCGCTTCTCCCGCGGAGCCCTCGGCGTCTTCGAGGCGACCCGCTACGCGGACGGCCGCGCGGAAGGCCTCCGCGTCGAACTCGACGGCTCCCTCGGCAGCGTGATCTTCGACCTCGGCTCACCCAACGAGGTCTCATTCCTGGACACCACCGACCCACCCACCGAACGCGGCTTCCGGCGAATCAGGATCGCCCACCCCGCCTGGTGGTATTCCCACGCCATCGGCTATGAACACACCTTCACCCACCAGGCACGAGACCTCGTCAAGGCAATCGACTCCGGCCTACCCCCCACGCCGTCATTCGAGGACGGCCTACGTGTCCAACGGGTGCTCGACGCGGTAGCCACCAGCTCAGGCGACTGGCGACACGTGCCCACATCCGGCATCGACGACAGTTGAAGACCCTTATGACACTGGCCGGTCAGTGCACAAGGGTCGCGGGTTCGGGGTAGGCCCGCCCCCAAAGCTTGAGGAGGGCGGCTCTCGCCGTCAGCCGGTGAGGCTGGACGAGCCGCGACGCCTCGTACGGTGCTGAAGGATGCTCTTGGGCGGGCACCGAGCTTCATTTCTCGACGCCGCGCGGGGCCTCCAGTAGTTCGTCTCGGCGTGACAGCAGGAATGCTCGTTCGGCGTCGTTGCCCACCAGGGCCAGGGCCTTGCCGTACTGGGTGAGGGCGTCCTCGGCACGGCCGAGGCGGCGGAGTAGTTCGGCGCGGGTGGCTGGGAGCAGGTGGTGGTATGGCAGGGCCGCGTCGAGATCGCTCAGCAGGGACAGGCCGGCCTCGGGGCCTTCGGCTTCGGCCAGGGCTACGGCACGGTTGAGGCGGACGACGGCTGATCCGGTCAGTCGCTCCAGTTCGCCGTAGAGCAGGGCGATTGAGTGCCAGTCGGTGTCTTCGGCGTGGGCCGCTGAGGCGTGTTCGGCCGCGATGGCCGCCTGTGTCAGGTAAGGGCCGGGGCGAACGCTGGTCTGGTGGATCAGGTGCAGGCCGATGTCGATCTCGTCGTGGTGCCAGAGGGAGCGGTTCTGGTCGGGCAGGCGTACCAGTTCGCCGTGGGGGCCGGTGCGGGCGTCGCGGCGGGCGTGGTGCAGGGTCATCAGGGCCAGCAGACCGGTGACCTCGGGGTCGTCGGGGATCAGTTCTCGCAGGGTGTGGGCGAGTCCGATCGCCTCGGCGGCCAGTTCGTCGCGGACCAGTCGGTCGCCGGCGGTCGGCGCGTACGCCTCGGTGAAGATCAGGTAGATGACGGCGAGTACGCCGTCGAGCCGGGTGAGCAGCTCCTCGCCGGACGGGACTCGATAGGGGATGCCCGCTTGGGCGATCTTCTTCTTGGCGCGGGTGATCCGGGCGGCCATCGTGGGCTCGGTCACCAGGAACAGGCGGGCGATCTGCCGGGTGGTCAGCCCGCCCACACAGCGCAGTGTCAGCGCCACCCTGGACGGCATCGCCAGCGCCGGATGGCAGCAGGTGAACACCATTCGCAGCCGGTCGTCGGGGATGCCTGAGGGATCGGTGTCGACGACCAGCAGCGGGAGTCTGCGGGCGGCCACGGCGCCGCGGCGCAGCCGGTCGACGGCCTTGCGGCGTGCGGTCACGAGCAGCCAGGCGGGCGGGTTGTCCGGCTCGCCGTCGCGATTCCACCGGTCCACGGCGGCGGCGAAGGCGTCCTGCAGCGACTCCTCGGCCAGGTCGAGATCGCGCAGCTCGGAGGTGAGCAGGGCGAGCAGCCGCGCCCAGTTCTCCCGGTACGCCCGCTCGGCCCCGCCCATTCCCGGCATTACCCCTGGTACTCCACCACGGGGCGCACCTCGACGATGTCGCTGGGGCACGCCCTGGCGAACTCCAGCGCCTCGTCCAGGTCCTTGGCCTCGACCAGGTAGAAGCCGCCCAGCTGCTCGACGGTCTCGGCGAACGGGCCGTCGGTCAGGAGCGTCTCGCCGTCCCTGTTGCGGACCGTGGTCGCCGAGCTGGAGAGGGCGAGTTCCTCGCCGCCCCGAGCCGCGTCGCGCGATGCCAGCAGCTCACTGAAGCGCCCGTGCTCGGCGAAGAGCCGCTCGCGCTCCTCGGGCCCGGCCTCGGCCCACGGCTTCTCATCGCCCCACAACAGCAGCATGTACTTCATGTGTCTCGCCTCCGTGTATCAGGGTCACCTGGATGACGTGCCACCTCCACGGGAATCGACAACGCGCCGGAAGATTTTCGCGCGCGCCTGGCGAGGAGCAGGTCATGCTGATGCGCGTTCTCGTTTGTGTACGAACCCGACGCCTAGTTGTTATTGGACGTTATAAAGCGTCGATTTGGTCACGTTAAACCATTCTGACCTGGGAGAACACTCCTATAACATTAGTTAACACGAGACAGTTAGATTTCCTTCTGTCTTGTCCGTTTTGTTGCGCTCCAATACCGTCCGCAGTGGTTTGTGTTCCCCGGACGGGCCCTCTCCCGAGTCCTCCCGTCCCTCCGCCCTGGAGGCGAGATGCGGTTACGCGCAACGGTGCGCAGTAGATCCCCCTATGGCAAGGCGTTAGGTGTCGCGGTGCTCGTATCGGCCGCGCTCACCCTGGCGCCGACGACATCGGCTCAGGCCGAGCCGGCCGACTGCACCACTGATGCCAACGCCCATGTGACCACCGTCCCGAGTCCCGAGCAGTTCTTCGGCTTCCCCCTGGGCGCGGGACAGCCCAGGATTCTCACCACTGAAGAGATCAAGAACTACGTCCAGGCCGTGGGCGGCGCCTCCAACCGGGTCCGTACGGGCACGATGGCGCACAGCGTCTCCGGCCAGGAACTGCCCTACGCCATCGTGTCCGATCCGGACCGCGTGTCCGACGCGCGGCTGAAGAAGATCGCCGACGACATCGACTCGCTGCGTGACCCGCGCACCCTGGGGGACACCAAGGCGGCGCGGATTACCGCGGACTCCCCGGCCATCGTCTGGATCGCGGGCAACGTGCACGGCGGCGAGAAGAGCGGCGCGGACGCCGCGCTCAAGACCCTGTACGAGCTGGCCAGCGGCCTGTCCTGCGACGTGGCCGAGCGCAACGACAACCTGATCACGATCATCGTGCCGACCCAGAACCCGGACGGCCGCGACGCCAGCCGCCGGCAGAACGACTTCGGCTTCGACCTGAACCGGGACTGGTTCGCCCGCACCCAGCCGGAGACCGACGGCAAGATCGAAATGCTCAGGAAGTACCCGCCGCAGGTCTTCGTCGACGCGCATGAGATGGGCGGCCGGCAGTACTTCTTCCCGCCGAACGCCGACCCGATCCACCACGAGATCGCCGACCAGCCGGTCGACTGGATCAACCGCATCGGCGCGGCCAACGCCGCGGGCTTCGGCTTCAACGGCGCCTGCGGCGGCGCCGTCACCACCGAGTGCTACTTCAACTACGCCACCTACGACATGTTCTACATGGGGTACGGCGACACCGTGCCGGCCACCGGGTTCGGCGCCGCCGGCATGACGTACGAGAAGGGCAGCACCTCGGCCGTGCAGGACCGGGTGCAGCAGCAGTTCAACACCCAGTGGGCGACGGTCGGCTGGGCCTCGGACAACAGGCACGAGATCCTCAGCGGCTACTACTCGATCTGGAAGACCGCGCTCGCCGAGGGCGCCGCCGGCACCCTCCAGCCCAACCAGGTCGTGCAGCCGACCAACACCGTGCAGTTCCCGGTGCCCGACATCACGATCCGGTCCTACTTCCTGCTGCCCGGACGCCAGATCGGCGACGTGCGCCGGCTGGTCGAGCGGCTGCGCGGCATGGACGTCGAGGTCTACCGGCTGAAGAAGCCCGTCACGGTGCCCAGCGCCCGGATCTTCGGCGGCAGGACCGCCAGCGACCTCGAGGTGCCCGAGGGCGCGTACTGGATCCCGATGAACCAGCCGCAGAAGCACTGGATCCAGGCGCTCATCGGCGAGGACCCGTACACGCCGTTCCCGTACTTCTACGACGTCTCCTCCTGGAGCAACCCGCTGCTGATGGGCGTGGACACGGTCTACACCGGGGACGAGCTGTCGCCCAAGGCCGACCTGGTCAGGAAGATGGACGGCGGCGTCGCCTCCGGAGCCTCGAAGAAGGGGTCCTACTCCTACCCGATGGACTCGGCCGCGGCCTCCGAACTCACCTTCAAGCTGCTCGCCCAGGGCGTGCCGCTCTCGCGTGACCTGGCCACCGGCGTGGTCAGCCTGCCGACCGTCGCGGTCGACCGGCACGCGCTGGACGAGCTGGCCACCTCGCTCGGCGTGACCGTCACGGGCAGCGGGGCGGCGCCCTCGGGCACCGCGCTGCGCACCCCGGACGTCGGCCTGTTCAACGGCACCGGCATCTCCACCACCTCCGGCTCGTACGGCGAAGCCCGCTACGTGCTCGGCGCCCGCTGGGGCCTGAACCTCAAGCCGGTGACCACGGCCGACATCAACGGCAACACCCCGGCCTTCACCGAGCGGACCGCTCTGGTGGTTCCGGACGGGAGCAGCTCCACGGGCGGCCTGACCGCGCAGGGCCTGGCCAACCTCAAGCAGTGGGTGGCCGCGGGCGGCACCTACCTCGGCCTCCGCAACGAGGGCACCCGGGTGGCCAGGGCCGCCGGGCTGACCTCCACCACCGAGAAGGCCAAGCCGACCGGCTACCAGGTCATCGGCTCGCACTTCCGGGTGGACACGGCCACCGCCGACCCGGTGGCGCTCGGCCGCCCGGCGGAGGACTTCCAGTTCAACAACGGCGACCCGATCCTCAACCCGAGCACCACCGGCGTCAACGTCCTGACCTACCCCACCGACGGCAGGTTCTGGTCCAACGGCTACACGGTGGGCTCGGACACGCTCAAGGGCACGGCGGCTCTGGTCAACGAGCCGACCGGCGCCGGGCACGCCGTGCTGTTCGCGTACAACCCGCTGTTCCGGGCGTACAACGAGAACGGCATCCACCTGGTGGCCAACGCGCTGCTCCAGCCGACGGGCACGCCCGGCGCGCAGCAGCGCAGCGCCCGGGCGCTGCCGCCGGCCGAGCCGGAGGAACTGCCCAACCTGGGCGGGGACTGGCGGCCGATCGTCATCCAGGTGGCCGACGCCGACCTCGCCCGCACCCAGGCGGTGGTCGAGCGGTACACCGACACGGCGCAGATCGCGAGCGCAGACGGTTCGACCTACCTCACGATCCCCAACCCCGAGGGTCTGTCGGCCGACGAGCACCCCTACGTCCGTGACCTGATCCGTGACCTCGGCGTGGCGGGCATCCCGCTCCGCTCCGTCGTCGCCTGATTCACGACGGGCCCGGCCGGTTCATCCGGCCGGGCCTTTGCTTTGAAT
Source organism: Acrocarpospora pleiomorpha (assembly GCF_009687885.1). Classification (GTDB taxonomy): domain Bacteria; phylum Actinomycetota; class Actinomycetes; order Streptosporangiales; family Streptosporangiaceae; genus Acrocarpospora; species Acrocarpospora pleiomorpha. Next base: position 133,407 of record NZ_BLAF01000014.1, on the reverse strand, counting down.
GGATCGGGTGGGGTGATGTTCGTCGGAAGTGGCCCAAGGGGCTGCTTTGCATTGAGAATATCGGTGCGCTGATTCCCGTTTTTGGACCGTCGCAATCAATATGTAATTGCCGTGATACATATATCACAAGTGGATTTTCTCGACGGCGGGATCTCTTTTAACGTCCCAATTACCTTGGAGTTCCCGTTTTGTTATGAGTGCTCACGACGATTGGCACGTGCCAAACCAGCAGTCTTCGAGGCCTGGGGTGATATGTGGCCAGCATTCAGGGGCATCGCTTACGTGGGGTAAATAGGAAAGCTCTCTTCTCGCCGGTACGCGGCTTTCGGAATAACTTCCAGCCATGATCTCCTTTCTGGTGATCTTCATTTCCGTGATTCTGACCGCCTCCGCCGCATTGACGATGTGGTGGATGCTGCACGCGTGGCGCACTCCCGAGACGCTGAACGCGACCCGCTTCTCCGATCCCGACGGCGAGCAACAGATGTCTTTCTCCCTGCTGGTTCCGGCACGCATGGAGGAGAACGTTCTCGCCGCCACCGTCACCGGCCTGCTCCAGTCCACCCACCGTGATTTCGAGATCCTCGTCATCGTCGGGCACGACGATCCCGGCACCGCCGCGATCGCCGCGGAACTCGCCCGTGACCACCCGGACCAGGTCCGCGTGATCACCGACACCAATCCCCGCAAGAACAAGCCCAAGGCGCTCAACACCGCGCTGCCGTACTGTACGGGGGAGATCGTCGGTGTCTTCGACGCCGAGGACGAGGTCCATCCGCTGCTCCTCGAACACGTCGACCACGAGTTCCGCAAGACCCGCGCCGACGTGCTGCAGGGCGGCGTGCAACTGATCAATTTCCATTCCAGCTGGTACAGCCTGCGCAACTGCATGGAGTACTTCTTCTGGTTCCGCAGCCGGCTGCATCTGCACGCCCGGATGGGTTTCATCCCGCTGGGCGGCAACACCGTGTTCGTCCGTACCGACGTGCTGCGCGAGAACGGGGGATGGGACCAGGACTGCCTCGCCGAGGACTGCGATCTCGGTGTGCGGCTCTCCACCCGGGGCAAGAAGTTCGCGGTGGCCTACGACGCGGTGCTGGTCACCCGGGAGGAGACACCCGACTCGATCAAGGCGCTGGTCAAGCAGCGCACCCGGTGGAACCAGGGGTTCCTGCAGGTGCTGCGCAAGGGCGAGTGGAAGGCGCTGCCCACGCTGCGCCAGCGGCTGCTGGCCAGGTTCACCCTCACCTCGCCGTTCATCCAGGCGTTCACCGGCGCCGTCATCCCGGTGGGCATCCTCGCCGGTTTCCTGCTGGACGTGCCCGACGGGGTGGCGCTGATCACCTTTCTGCCGCTGCTGCCGACCCTGACCATGCTCGCCTTCGAGCTGGCCGGACTGCACGAGTTCGGCTGGCAGTACGGCGTGCGGGTCCGGGCCGGGCACTACGCCACGCTGATCGCGGGACTGCCGTTGTACCAGGCGATCCTGGCGGTGGCGGCGCTGCGATCGGTCTGGCGGGAGTCCACCGGCAGGGGCGACTGGGAGCTGACCCATCATGTCGGCGCCCACCTGCGGCTCAGGGAGGACACATGACCGCCGTCCTGCTGGAACCGTCCGCCCCGCCGGTCGACGCCCCGGTCCGCCGGCCGGGCCGCCACCGGTTCCCGCCCGTTGCCGTGCTGCTGGTGATCCTGATCGCGGCACATGCCTGGAATCTGGCCGACCAGCCCTTCCCCAACGACGACGAAGGCGCGTACATCTCCCAGGCCTGGGCCGTGCAGCACGGCCAGCTCGCGCACTACACCTACTGGTACGACCACCCGCCGCTGGGCTGGATCCAGCTCGCCGTGCTGTCCTTGCCGGGCCAGTGGTTGCTGCCCGACCTGCCGGCGCTGGTCCACGGCAGGATCGCCATGCTCGTGGTGCTCGCGATCACCCTGCTGATGGTGTACACGGTGGCGCGCCGGCTGCAAGGCACCCGATGGACGGCCTTGCTGGCCATGGCGATCGCCGGGCTGTCCCCGCTGGCGCTGAGCATGCAGCACCAGGTGTATCTGGACAACTTCGCGGTCATGTGGCTGCTCGCCGCGTTCGCGCTGGCCCTGTCCCCGCGCACGCACCTGTGGCAGCACGTGGCGGCGGGGGTGGCCACCAGCTTCGCGGTGCTCTCGAAGGAGACCATCGCGATCGCCGTCCCCGCGGTGATCGTGGCGCTGTGGCAGGGCAGCCACCCGAGCACCCGGCGCTTCTCGCTGGCCGGCTTCCTCTCCGGCATGATCTTCACCGCGTCGCTGTACCCGCTCTACGCGGCGCTGAAGGGCGAGCTGTTCCCCGGCGAGGACCACGTGTCGCTGGTCGGGACGCTCGCCTTCCAGCTGCACGACCGGGCCGGCACCGGCAGCGTGTTCGTCCCCGGCATGGAAGCGCACGAGCTGCTGATGAGCTGGCTCGGCAACGATCCGGTCCTGCTCATCGGCGGTCTCGCCGCGGCCGTCGCCGGCCTGGCGGTGCGCCCCGCGCGCGCCCCGGCGCTCGCCGTGCTGCTGCTGGTGGCGGTGGCACTGCGGCCGGACGGCTACCTGCCGAAGATGTACATCGTCCAGCTGGTGCCGTTCCTGGCGCTGTCGGTGGCCGGGATCGCCACCGCCGTCGCCATCCGGACCGAACGTGGCTTCGGCAGCGCGCTGGTCACCACCGTGCTGATGGTCACCGGCGCGATCGCGCTCACCGGATGGCCGGTCACCGGCGCGCGGATGCTCACCGAGTCCACCAACGACGGCTACACGGCGGCGTCCCGATGGATCAGGGAGGAGATGCCCGTCCGGCCCGGACAGCGCACCATCGTGGACGGCGTGCTCTGGGTGGACCTGGTCCGCGCCGGGCACGCGCCCGGCCTCGGGGCGATCTGGCATTACAAGATCGACCTCGACCCCGCCGTGCAGAGCACCCTGCCGGGCGGCTGGCGCGACATCGACTACGTGGTGTCCACCCCGGCGGTGCGCGGTGAGGCCGCGCAGCTTCCCACGCTCGCGGGCGCGCTCGCGCACTCGCGGGTGGTGGCGACCTTCGGCACCGGCGGCGGCCGGATCGAGGTCCGGGAAGTGCTCACGACGACCCCCTGACCCCTCAGAACACGTTTGACCGCACGCCCCGAGCAGGAGGCATCGTGACGCCGTCCCTCTCCATCGTCATTCCTACGTTCAACGAGTCCGGCAACATCGCGCCGCTGCTCGCCGAGATCGACGACATGATCGACGGGCGGACCGCAGTGGAGATCATTTTTGTCGACGACAGCACCGACGACACCCCTGAGGTGATCCGTCGGCAGTCCGCCGGGCGGCGTGGCAGCGTGTCGCTGATCCACCGCGCCACGTCCATCGGAGGGCTGGCCGGCGCGGTCGCCGACGGCCTGCGGGTGGCCCGCGGCTCCTGGGTGGTGGTGATGGACGGCGACCTGCAGCACCCGCCGTCGGTGATCCCCGCGCTGATCGCCGAGGGCGAGCGGACCGGCGCGCACCTGGTCGTGGCCTCGCGCTACATCCCCGGCGGCGACCACGGGGGGCTCTCGGGGCGGCACCGGGTGCTGGCCTCCCGGCTGTCCACCCTGGCGGCCAAGGTCCTGTTCCGCCGCCTGTACCCGGTGAGCGACCCGATGAGCGGCTACTTCGCGGTGCGCCGCACCGCGCTCCGGACCGACCGGCTGCGGCCGGTGGGCTACAAGGTCCTGCTGGAGGTGATCGTGCGCTGCCAGATCCGGCGGATCAGCGAGGTCCCGTACGGCTTCCGCGAGCGCGTCACCGGGGATTCCAAATCCTCGGTACGCGAAGGTGTGCGGTTCCTCCGGCACCTCGCCCGGCTCCGGGTCTCCACCGGCTCGGCCACCCTGGCCGGCCCGAGGGAGGCGTGATGGCCTGGCCGTACCGGCGCTCCCGGGCGGCCGTGGTACTGGGAGCGGCGGGCGCGCTCGCGCTGGCCGCGCTCGGCGCCCCGATGGCCGCCGCCGACGTGAATCTGGTCAAGAACCCCGGCATGGAGATCCTCGACGGAACCACCGGCTTCCCGCAGTGCTGGGAGAAGTCCGGGTACGGGGACAACGACCACACCTTCACGGTGACCGGGACGGCGCACGGCGGCTCCCGGGCGGTGGACCTCACCATCACCCGCCTGGCCGGCGGCGACCGCAAGGCGATGATGACGGAGGACCCGGACTGCGCGCCGCCGGTGAGCCCGGGACACCAGTACGACCTGTCGGTCTGGTACACGACGTCGCAGCCCAACACGGTGATCACGGTGTTCCGGCACGACACCACGGCCGGCTGGCAGTGGTGGACCGACCTGGCCGCGCTGCCGGTCACCGAAACGTTCCAGCGCGCCCTGGTGCGCACCCCACAGGTGCCGCCCGGAACCGACCGGCTCACCTGGGGAGTGACCAACTACGGCGCCGGGACCCTGGTCACCGATGACTACGCGATGGTGGACGCCAGCTCTCCGGTCCCCGACACACCGTGCGTCGGCACCGGCCCGGACTGCGTCGGGCAGTGGCAGGTGCGCCCCGAGCTGTCGCCGGCCCGGGCGATGCACGCGGTGCTGCTGCACACCGGCAAGGTCCTGCTCATCGCCGGCTCTGGCAACGACATCGACCTGTTCCAGGCCGGCAGCTTCAAGACCACCCTCTACGATCCCGTGGCCGGAACCTTCACCGACGTTCCCACGCCGGCCGACTTCTTCTGCGCGGGTCATGTCCAGCTCGCCGACGGCCGGGTGCTGGTGATGGGAGGGAACAAGGACTACGCCGCGCCGGACGGCACCGTCGGGTACAAGGGCCTGAAGGTCTCCTACATCTTCGATCCGGCCACCAGCTCCTACACCCGTGTCAACGACATGCTGGCCGGGCACTGGTACCCGTCCGCCACGATCATGGGCAACGGCGACGTCATCTCGCTGGGCGGTCTTGCCGAGGACTCCTCCGGCACCGTGGTCAACGAGCATTTCTCGGCGGCGCAGGGACAGTGGCTGCCGATGGGCCAGGCCAAGCAGGCGTGGAGCTTCTGGGGCCTGTACCCGGCGATGATCCTGCTCCAGGACGGACGGCTGTTCTACACCGGCTCGCACGTCTTCGGGCCCGGGCTGCCCGGCACCGGCGCGTCCATCTACGACTACGACGCGGGCACCATCACCGACGTGCCGGGGCTGCGCAGAAAGGACGAACGGGACCAGTCGATGAGCGTGCTGCTGCCGCCGGCGCAGGACCAGAAGGTGCTCACCGTGGGCGGCGGCAACCACACGGTCAGCCCCAACGCGCACCGGCTGACGGACCTGATCGACCTCAAGCAGCCCGCACCGGCGTACGTGCCCGGCCCCGACCTGCCCCACGGCCACTACACCGACGGCACGCCGCAGACCGGTGCGGAGGGAAAGGTCTACCTGTCCACGGTGATCCTGCCGGACGGGAAGGTCTTCGAGACGGGCGGCGCGCTGCACACCTACCGGGAGACACCGGTCTTCGAGGCCTCCATGTACGACCCGGCGACCAACGCCTTCACCCCGGGCATGGCGACCGACCCGGTGCCCCGCACCTACCACTCCTCGGCCGTGCTGCTGCCCGACGGGCGGGTGATGACCTTCGGCAACAACCCCGGCGACGGCAGCTTCGACCTGCGGATCTCGATGTACTCGCCGCCGTACCTGTTCCGTGGCGCCCGTCCCGTCATCATGTCCATCCCCAACACCCACTGGACCTACGGCTCGGCGCAGCGCATCGTGACCGACGGCCCGATCGTCAAGGCGTCGCTGATCCGGCCGGCCGCCGTCACCCACTCCTCCGACCCCAACCAGCGGTACGTCGACCTGCCGCTGACGGTGTTCCCCGGCAACGTGATCGATCTGAACCTGACGACGAACCCGAACATCGCACCCCCCGGCTGGTACATGCTCACCGTGGTCGACGCGGCCGGGGTGCCGTCTGAGGCCAGCTGGGTACACGTGGGAGGCGCATGATGAAGATCCCTAGGATCCGGCTCGCGGCGGCCCTGACGGTCGCCGCCGTGGCGGTGCCGTCCGCCGTGCTCTTCGCCGCCCAGGCGTCCGGCGCACCGGGCGCGCGTCCGGCTCCGGCCGTCCAGGCCACCCCCGGCCCACACGTGCTGCCGTTCGCGAAGAAGCTGCGGTCGCCCCGGCCGCAGCTCACCGCCCGGCCGAAGAAGACCGCCATCCCGGCCAGCATCGACGGCTGCGACCACGCCTACGGCACGGCCGGGCAGTGCGTGCCGTGGGACTTTCCCCAGCTGGCCAGAGGCGAGAGCCGCTGCGACTGGATCCGGGCGCACAAACTCGCCGGGATCACCGTCAACAACCCGCGGGACCGGCACCGGCTGGACCCCGATCGGAATGGGATCGCATGCGACAGCTGACGTACCGGGCCGCGACGGCACTGGTGCGGCGGCACCGGCGCAAGGTCACCTTCGCCGGCGTCGGCGGCACCTGCTTCGCGGTGCAGTACCTGCTGCTCACCAGTCTGATGGTGGCGGGTGTGCGCGCCCCCGTCGCCAACGCGGTGGGCATCGCGGTCTCGGCCCAGCTCAACTTCACCCTCAGCTCGCTGCTGACCTGGAAGGACCGGCCCGGCGGATCCCCGCGCCGGGTGCTGGGCCGGCTGCTCGCCTACAACGCGACCGCGATGACCGCGCTCTGCGTGAACACCGCGGTCTTCACCCTGGCCTACCGGACGGCGGGCATCACCGCCGCCGCGGCGGCCGGGGTGGCCGCCGGCACGGTGTTCAACTACGTCGGCTCGAACCACCTGGTGTTCCGGCGCTACGGGGCCACGGCGCGCGGCTCGGTGTCCTCCTCGCGGAGCACGTCGTCGGCCATCTGGTCGTACTTGGCGACGCGGGCCCTGCCGGTCTCGCCGAGCTGTTCGACCACGGCGGCGACCAGGGTTTCGATGAGCGCCACGGCGGGGGTGAGGGAGTCGAACGGGGAGGGGGAGCGCACCTGGCCGGGGAGGACCACGTCGGCCACCGCCGCGGCGGGGGACAGCCACGGGTCGGTGAACAGGACGATCTTCACGTTGCGGGCCGCCGCCGCGCGGGCGAAGGCGATCGTCTCGCGCTGGTAGCGGCGGTAGTCGAAGAGCACCAGCACGTCGCGGCGGCCCATGTCGAGCAGGTGGGCGGCGTGGTCGGCGGTGGAGCCCGCGATGTAGGTGGCGTTCGGGCGGAGCTGGTGCAGGTGCGCGATGAGATAGTGCGCCAGGATCGTGCTGAACCGGCCGCCGGCCGCCGACACCCGCCGGGCCGGATCCGCCAGTAGCCCGGCCGCCTTGACCAATTCGCCCGAGGGGAGCTGGTCGAAGGTCTGCGCGGTGGCCTCCAGCAGGACCCGCCGGGAGCGGCCCAGCACCCCGTCGTCGTCCTGGTCCGCGCCCGCTTCGGCGGGGGGCTCGCCGTACTGGGTGAGGGGGGAGGAGTAGCGCTGCTGGGTCTCGCGCTTGAGCGCCTGCTGGAGTTCCGGATAGCCCTGGAACCCCAGCCGGTACGCCAGCCGGAGCACGGTGGCCGGGCTGGACTGGGCCAGCGTGGCCACGGTCGCCAGCGGCTCAAGACCCGCCGTGGGGTAGCCGGCCAGCAGCGCGCGGGCGACGCGCTGCTCGGCTCGGGGAAGGTCCTGAAGCACGTCGCGCAGCTGAGCCGCCACCGTCCGCGGCTCGGTCGTGCCGGGCATGCCGTCTCCTTCCGCGGGACCGGTCATCGCGGCCGGCCGGCTCGTCGCATCAGGGATACTCGCACGGACGGGAGGACGGCGCGAACCTCACTCATCCGGTCTCCAGGCCGCACCAGCTGACCGCGGTCAGCGCGTAGGTCTTGGCCGACTGGACGAGCTGGGCGATCTCGACGTACTCGTTCTCGGCGTGCGCGGTGTAGCCCACTCCAGGGCCGTACACCAGGCCGCCGATGTCCTTGCGGTCCATCCAGGTCAGGTCGCACACCCCCATGAAGCCGGTGGTCAGCGGGACCTGTCCGGCCGCGGTCGCGTGGGCGTGCGCCACGGTGGCGGCGATCGGCGCGTCATCGGGCAGCACGTACGGCGGCCACAGCAGCTTCCACTCGAACACCGGGGGATGCGCGCGCAGCCACGGGTCGCGGCGGCAGGCGTCGGCGACCCGGGCCTCGATCTCGGCCATCACCTCCTCGTTGGTACGGCCGGGGTGATGGTAGACGCAGTACTCCACGGTCAGCTCGTCGGCCAGGAAGAACGGCACCAGGATCCCGGACGGATTGGCCCGCAGCACGCCGGGCAGCAGGTTGAAGTAGCCGGGCGGGAAGAGCGGGTGCCGGTCGTGCCCGGCCCACTCGTCCTCCAGGGCGCGCAGCGCCTGGTAGACGATCCAGAACTTGTCCACCGTGTTGACGCCCAGGGCGTCGCCCTCCAGCGTCGGGTGGACGGTCATGCCGCGCAGCCCGGAATGCGCGGTCTTGCCCTCCATGGTGATGGAGAACCACAGCAGGCCGGGCGTCACCGGTACCACGGCGGGCAGCGTGCCTCGCTGGCCGGACGGTTCGCACACGATGGCCGCGTCCGCCCCGAACCCGGCCTCCAGCACGGCGGTGGTGCCCGCCTCGTGGTCGCCCACCTCTTCCCCGACGACCGCCTGCAGCACCAGGTCACCGGCCAGGCGCAGGCCCGCGCGGCGCAGCGCGACGGCGGCGTACGCGGCGGCGACCAGGCCGCCCTTCATGTCGGTCGCGCCGCGGCCGGTGACCCGGTCGTCGGTGACCACCGCCCGGAAGGGGCCGGAGTGCCAGCGGTCCAGCCGCCCGGGCGGCACCACGTCCACGTGCCCGTTGAGCAGCAAGGAGCGTCCGCCGCCCGCGCCGGGCAGGACGCCGACCACGTTGTCGCGGCCGCGTTCCACGGTCACCATGGTGAGGTCGGCGCCCGCCTCGGCGTACAGGTCGGCGAGCAGCGCGCTCATCTCGCCCTCGGCGCCGACGACCTTGCTGTACTCCTGGCCCGGGTAGCGGGGGTTGATGCTGGGCACGGCGATGGCCTCGGCGAGGGTGTTCACCATCCGGTCGGCCAGGCCGTCCACCTCGTCGAGGATCCGGGCCGTCAGGTCGGGGCTGGTCATGCGTTCTCCTTTACGCGGATGGTGGTGGCTCGGTGGGCGAGCCCGGCCAGACCCTTCGGGGCGATCCAGAGGACCGCCAGAATGAGCAGCGCGACCGTCACGTCCCGCCAGGCTCCGGCGTCCTGGAGCGCGTCGGTGACGAGGGTCACCACGACGGCGCCCGCGATCGGGCCGTACACGCTGCCGCTGCCGCCCAGGAAGATCATGCTGAGCAGCAGGGTCAGGTAGCCGAAGCCGAACACGTCGGTGCTGACCACGCCGTTGAGGTAGGTGTTGAAGGCGCCCGCCACCCCGGCCACCGCCGCGCCGATCATGAAGATGATCAGGTGCTGCCGCACCCGGGAGACGCCCCGGCTGGTGGCCAGGGCCTCGTTGTCGCGGATCGCCAGCAGGGACAGGCCGAGCGTGGACCGGGTGATCAGGCGGACCAGCAGGGTGGTGGCGAACAGCAGCGCCGCGCCCAGGAAGTAGTAGCCGATCCGGCCGTCGGCCCGCAGGCTGGTCTCGCCGAGGGTCAGCCGGGGGATGCCGACGATGCCGTTGGAGCCGCCGGTCAGGCCCGCCTGGCCGAGCACCAGGTAGATGCAGAGCTGGGAGAAGACGTAGGTGGCCAGGCCGACGTAGATGCCGCGCAGCCGCAGCACCGGGAGGAAGGCCACCAGCGAGGCCAGCACGGCCGACACCCCGGAGATCGGCAGCGTCAGCCACGGGTCGATCCCGGTGCGGGTGGCCAGGATGCCGGCCGTGTAGGCGCCGATGCCGAAGAAGCCGATCTGGGCGAAGTTGAAGATGCCGGCGAAGCCGAGGGTGAGGTTCCAGCCCAGGGCGAGCATGCCGTACATGGTGATCAGGATCAGCAGCAGCCGGGAGTGCGGGTCGGTGAGGACCAGCGGGAGTACGGCCAGCACGATCGCGTAGGCGGGCCACCCGGCCCAGGCGCGCAGGTTCCCCATCACGCGCTCCTCACCTGGTTGCGCAGCAGGCCCTCGGGGCGGGCCAGCATGATGACGATCATGGCCAGGAAGACCAGGACCGGGCTCCACGACAGCCCGAAGTAGTACGTGGTCACCGCTTCGAGCAGGCCGATGGCGTACGCGCCGGCGATGGTGCCGCCGAGGCTGCCCGCGCCGCCGAAGGCGAGCACCACGAAGGCGCGCAGCAGCGGGTCGTCGCCCATCAACGGCGAGATGAACCGCATGCTTCCCAGCAGCACCCCGGCCACTGCCGCAAGACCGATCGCGACGGTCACCACGAACAGGTAGACCCGGCGCGGCGAGATGCCCAGGAGCTGGGCGTGCTCGCGGTTCTGTTCCAGCGCCCGCACGGTCAGCCCGATGCCGGTGCGCCGGAGCGCCAGGGCCAGCAGGCCGACCAGCACCGGCGCCAGGACGATGGTGACCAGCTGGGTGCCCTGGACGACCGAGCCGCCCAGCTCGATCCTGGCCGAGCCGAGCGGCGGGAGCTGCTTGATCTCCGGCCCCCACAGCAGCAGCGCGGCGGACTGCAGCAGCATGGTGGCGGCCAGCGTGGCCACCATGACCAGCATGTCCCCGTTGGGCCGCCGGATGAACGGGCTGACCAGCAGGAACTCGTAGACCACGCCGATCAGGGCCATCGCCAGCACGCCGCCGATCAGGGCGGGGAGCAGCGGCAGCCCGGCGCGGTCCAGGAGCGTCCAGGACAGGTAGGCCCCGAACATCAGCAGCGCGCCGTGCCCGAAGTTGAACACCCGCAGGGTGGACCAGATCAGCGTGAGCCCGGCCGCCATGAGCAGGTACAGCCCGCCCAGGACGAGGGTGCTGGTCAGGATGGCGCTAGCGCCGTTCATCGGCGGACCCTCCCAGGAAGAGCGACATCATCGCGTCGCGGCCGACGGTCGCGTCGGAGGCGCCGCTGTGCACGATGTCGCCGTGCAGCACGACGTGGTAGCGGTCGGTGAGGCTGAGCACCAGGTCCATGTCGCCGTCCACCAGGATGATCGAGGAGACCTCGGCGCGGATCCGCAGGATGCACTCGCTCAGCTCGTGCTTGACCTTGGGCGACAGGCCGAGGGTGGGCTCGTCGAGGATGAGCAGGGTGGGCCGGGCCATCAGGCCCATGCCGAGGCTGACCATCTGGCGCTCGCCGCCGCTCAGCGTGCCCGTGAGCTGGCCGCGCCGCTCCTTAAGGCGGGGGAAGACGGCGAAGACGTGGTCCAGGCCGTCCCGCCAGGTCGCGGTGTGGCCGCTGGAGGCGGCCGACAGGCGCAGCGCCTCCTCCACGGTGAGCCGCGGGAACAGCCGGGAGCCCTGCGGGACGTGGATGAGCCCGCGGCGGACCAGGTCGCGCGGCGAGCGGCCCCGGGTGTCGCTCCCCGCGTAGGCGACGGAGCCGGAGGTCGCCCGGTGCAGGTTGGACACGCAGCGCAGCAGGGTGGTCTTGCCGTGCCCGTTGGGGCCGAGCAGCCCGATCGCCTCGGCCGCGCCGACGCGCAGCGAGATCCCGCGCAGAACTTTGGTGTGGCCGTAGCCCGCGGTGAGATCGGTCACCGTCAGCAGGTCGCTCGCCGTCATCAGGTCGCTCATCGCGCCGCTCCCGGCCCCAGGTACGCCTCGATCACGCGAGCGTCGGTGAGCACGTCGGCGGGAGCGCCGGTGACGATCACCCGGCCGCTGTCCAGCACGGCCATGCGGTCGGCGAGCGCCTCCAGCACGGACAGGACGTGTTCGATGATCACCATCGTGGTGCCGGTGGCGTGGATCCGGGTCAGCAGGCGGATCAGGGCGTCCTGGTCGGCGGGGTCCAGTCCGGCCGCCGGCTCGTCCAGCAGGAGCACGGACGGGTGGCTGACCAGGGCGCAGGCGATCATCAGGCGCTTGCGGTCGATCAGCGAAAGACCGTCGGCGGGGCGGTCGGGGTCGCCGCCCAGCTCCACCTGCTCCAGCGCCTCGGCGCAGCGGGCCCGGTCCCATCGGGCGGTACGGCCCGCCCCGCCGTACGCTGAGCCGATCCGGACGTTCTCCCGGACGGTGAGGGACTCGAAGACGGCCTCGGTCTGGAAGGTGCGCTTCAGCCCGGCCTTGGCGATCCAGCGGGGGGAGCGGTGCTGGACCTCCCTGCCGCCGAAGAGCACCCGGCCGGAGTCGGGCCGGATGGGGATGCCGGTCAGCAGGTTGAACAGCGTGCTCTTGCCCGCGCCGTTGGGACCGGCCAGGCCGAAGACCTCGCCCTGCCGTACCTCGATGGACACCCCGTCCACGGCGCGGAGGCTGCCGAAGGACTTGGTGACCTCCTCGGCGGCCAGCAGCACGGTCATGACGCCTCCGGTCCGCGCCAGTCGCCCTGGGCGAGGAAACCGCCGTCCACCGGCATCAGCACGCCGGTGACGAAGGAGGCGGCGGGCGAGGCGAGGAAGGCCACCACGGAGGCGATCTCGTCGGGGGAGCACTGGCGGGCGATGGGCTGGCGGGCGGCGGCGGCCTCCCGCTGGCGCAGCGACTCGGCGGCGTCCTCGGGACTGAGCAGGCTGCGCGAGTCGCCCATGTCGTTGTCCACGTAGCCGGGGAGCACCGCGTTGACCCGGATGCCCTTCGGGCCGCCCTCGATGGCGAGTTGCCGGGTGAGGTTGGCGATGGCGCCCTTGGCGGCGGAGTAGGCGGGGTAGGCGGGCAGGCCGGTCACCCCGAAGATGGACGACAGGTTCACCACCGCGCCATCCCCGGCGCGGGCCAGCAGCGGGAAGGCGGCCCGGCCGCACAGGAAGGTGCCGGTCACGTTGACGTCCAGCACCCGCCGCCACTCGGCCACCGGCACGCCGGTCACGCCGCCGCCGCTCTCGGCCACCCCGGCGTTGTTGACCAGGATGTCCAGCCCGCCCAGTTCTTGCTCGGCCCGGGCGAACAGGTCGGTCACCTCCTGTTCCGCGGAGACGTCGGCCCGCTGGAAGAGGCAGACAGGACCGCCGGGGACGGTCAGTTCGGCCGCGGTGCGTTCGCCGCGGGCGGCGTCCACGTCCGCGATCAGGACCTGGGCGCCCTGGCCGAGCAGGGCGCGCGCGACGGCCGCGCCGATCCCGCCCGCCGCGCCGGTCACCAGGGCACGTCGGCCCGCAAGAATGCTGCTCGTCATTCCGGTATCTCCTCAGTCCGCTGCAAGTCCTGTACGCCCACGCCGTAGGGCTTCATCCGGTCCACCCCGGGCGTCCAGCCCCGGCCCGGGCGGCGCTCGACGCCGCCCGGGCGGGCGAAGTGCCAGGTGGTCGGCTCCTCCTCGACCACCTGGACATCGTGTCCCGCCGCGGCCAGGTCGGCGGCGGCGCTCTCCTGGCGGCGGTCCAGCCAGACCTTGCGCCCCTCGGCGTGCAGCCGGGGGGCCTCGATGGCGGCCTGGAGGGTGGCGCCGTCGCGCCAGCGGGCGATGATCTGGGCGACGGCGGAGATGATCCGCCGGCCGCCGGACGCGCCGAGCACGGCCTCGCCGCCGGGGCCGCTGACGATGACGGGGCTGACCGCGCTGAGCCCGGCCGCGCCGGGGGCGATGCTGGTCACCTGGCCGGGGCGCGGGTCGAAGTACATCATCCCGTCGTTGAGCACGATGCCGGTCTCCGGTTCGACCAGGCGCGAGCCGAACAGGTCGAGCACCGTCTGGGTGAGCGCGACGGTCATGCCGCGCCCGTCCACGGCCGACAGGTGGGAGGTGCACCCGGCCTTGGCCGGTCCCCTGGTCACCGGCAGGGGGTGGTGCCACTCCGCGACGACCCGCTCGGCGTGTTCGGCGCCGGCCAGTCGCTCCCAGCCGGAATCCGCCGTGCTGACCTCCCGCAGCCGGTCGTCGAAGGCGCGGGCCAGGGCGCGGGCCCACAGCCGGGGGCCCGGGTCCAGGCCGCGGCGTCCGGCGGCCTCGACGATCTGCAACGCCTCGGCGGCCGTCACCACGCCGGTGGCCAGCGGGCCGTACAGGCGCAGCGGGCCGATCTCGACCGGGTCGATCTCGGTCTCGACGGCCTCGTAGCCGGCCAGGTCGGCGGCGCGCAGCGAGCCGCCTCGCGCGCTGACGAAGGCGGCGATGGCCTGACCGGCTCGGCCCCGGTAGAACCGCTCGGGGCCGCCGTCGGCGATCTCCCGGAGGACGGCGGCCAGGCGGGGTTGCGTCAGCCGGTCGCCCGGTCCCTGCGACGGGCCGCGCAAGGGCAGCCCGTCGGGGAGGAACAGGGCCGCGCTTTCCGGAAATCCGCGCAGGTTCCGGGCTTCGGAACAGATCGCCGACGAGGCGAACCAGTTGGTCTGGTGACCCTCCTCGGCCAGCTCGATCGCCGGGGCCAGCACTTCGGCCAGGGGGAGCAGGCCGAAGCGGGCGTGGGCCCGGCACAGCGCGGCGACCGCGCCGGGCGTGCCCACCGACAGCGGGCCGAGGATGTTGGCGTCGCCGGCCACCGCGGGCCAGCCGTACAGGCCGGCCGGGTCCGCGCCGGGCGCGAGCGGGAACATGTCCGCCCTGGCCAGGCCCGGGGCCCGGATCGGCCCGGACACGGTGGTCGCGGTCCTGGCCCCCGGTTCGCGGATCACCAGCCAGGCGCCGCCGCCGAGGCCGCTCATGTACGGCTCGACCACGCCGATCGCGAAGGCGGTGGCCACGGCGGCGTCCACGGCGCTGCCGCCCGCGCGCAGCATCAGCGCCCCCGCGCGGGCCGCCCGTGGATCGGGCGCCGTGACCAGCCCGCCGGTGGTTTCACCCGCGCCAGGCATCGGCGATCTCGCTGAGTGTCGCGAACCAGACGTCCCCGGTGTCCAGCATCCGCTCGATCAGCTTCTCCAGCACCAGCAGGTGGTGGGAGCGGCCGATGGTCTGCGGATGCATGGTGAGCACGTAGACCGCCCCCGGCACCCGCTCGTGGGCGTAGCCGAAGATCGTGTGCCAGCGGTCCTCCATGTCGCGGTGCGGCCCGAGGGCCGAGATGCCCGCGACATACTCCACCGAGGGCCAGTCGTCCAGATACCAGGAGACCGGGATCTCGATGATCCGGCTCTCCGGGCCGAACTCGTTGGCCGACTCGTAGTTGATCGTGACCCGGCGCGGCCGGTACAGCTCGAACTCCCGGCCCATCAGCGAGCTGTCCCAGTCGAAGCCGTACTCCTCCAGCAGGTCCAGCGTGGTCTCGGAGAAGTCCCAGGCGGGCGAGCGGTAGCCGCGCGGGCGCCTGCCGACGACGCGCTCGTGCTGGCCGAGCGCCACCTCCATCAGCCGCCGCTCCTCCGCCGGGCCGAGGCTCGGCACCACCTCGTGGTAGCAGCCGTGCGCGGCGATCTCGTGCCCGGCGGCCAGGATCTGCTCGATCCGGTGCGGGAAGGTCACCAGGTCGTGGCCGGGCGTGGCCCAGGTGGCCGGCAGGTCGTTGCGGCCCAGCAACTCCAGCAGGCGCGGCACGCCCTGCTCGGCGCCGAAGTCCCCCCGGGACAGGTAGGTCGGCGAGGTACGGCCGACCGTGCCCATCCACGGGGAGTGCGCGTCGAAGTCGAAGGTCAGCGCGACCGCCATGCGCTTGCCGGGCGGCAGCGTCAGAAGGGTGTCCGTCATGGGGTTCCTCTCAGCTCATCCAGGGCGGCAGCCGGAAGGTGCCGGAGGTGTACTTCTCCGGAGCGATCAGGACCTTCTTCTCGTCCTGGAACTGGAAGGACTGGAGCGGCACGTAGTCGTCGCCCTGCTTGGCCAGGTGGGTGGCCGGGTCGAAGGCGATCCGGCCGGAGGACTGCTCGCTGTCGCCGGCCCCGATCGCGGCGCCGATCGCCTTGGCGTCGTCGGGGTCGCCGACCTTGCGCAGCGCCTCGGCGTAGATCATCGTCTCGACGTAGGTGAGGACGCCCTGGGGGTCCACTTCGGTGGTGCCGTACGCGGCCTGCCAGTCCTTCTGGAGCTGGGCGGCCGGGGCGTAGTCAGCCGAGGGCACCAGACCGGCCAGGTTGTTGAACAGGACCCCGTCGGCCTTCTGTTTGGTCAGCTCGAAGAACTGTGGCTGGTTGGGGCCGTACTGCATGAAAACCAGGGACTTGGTGGGGTTCTGCAGGAACTGCTGCATGAAGCTCGCCTCGTTGGCGACCTGGTAGTCGGTGTTGACGATGAAGTCGGGGTCGGCGGCGCGGATCTTGCTGATCACCGTGCCCCAGTCGTTGACCGCGCCGAACGGCACCTTCTCCTGGCCGGCGACCTTCCAGCCCTTGCCCTGGAACTCCTTGACCAGGCCGTCGGCGATGCCCTCGCTGTAGGGGTTGTCGGAGCGGACCAGGAAGACGCTCTTGGAGCGCGGCTTCCACAGCCCCTGGTCGGCCCACTTCAGGGCCAGGGTGACCGGCTCCACCCCGTACGCGTCGTAGTTGGGGGTGACCGACCAGACGGTGGGGTACTTGGCGGGGTCCTTCTCGATGATCGCCTGGGTCTGCGCGGTGTTGCCGCCGATCAGGTACACCTTCTCGGCCGCGGCGAACTCGTCGATCTCGAAGTTGGAGGTGGAGGCGTAGCCGGTGACCACGGCCTTGATCTCCGGGTCGTCGATCAGGGTCTGCACGCCCTTGGTGACCGCGTCGTTGGACTGGCCCTGGACGTCCACGCTCTTCAGCTTGAAGGTGTAGCCGCCGACGCCGCCGCGCTCGTTGAGCTGCTTGATGGCCAGTTCGGCGCCCTGCTGCATGCCCTTGCCGTCGGAGGCGGAGCCGCCGGTCAGCGGGGCCAGCAGGCCGATCTGGATCTCCTTGCCGGCGGGGCTCGCGGCGGCCTGGCCGTCGCCCGCCTCGGTGGTGGCGCCGGAGGAACAGGCGGCCAGCGTGGTGACGGCGGCCAGCAGGGCGGCGGCGACGGGTGGCCGGGAGCGGAACAAGGATGGACGGGCCATGGGGGAACCTCTCTAAGGATTTGGTACTAAACGAGCTCAGCTCGGCGGGAGCGGAGTGCCGGCCAGGAAGCCCCCGTCCACGTCGAGCACGCTCCCCGTGATGAACGAGGAGTCGGGATCGGCCAAAAACAGGCAGGCCCGCGCGACTTCGGCGGGCGTGCCCATCCGGTGCACCGGCTGTCCGGCGACCAGGGTGGCGACGTATTCCGGGGCCAGCGCGGCGGTGGCCGGGACCTCGATCAGGCCGGGCGCGACCGCGTTGACCGTGGTCGGCGCCAGCTCCAGGGCCAGCACCTTCACCAGCATGTCCAGGGCCGCCTTCGAGGCGCAGTAGTGCGCGGCCCCCACCCGCGCCGACCGCCCCGCCCCGGAGGAGATCGCGATGATCCGGCGCTCGGCTCCGGCGGCGCCCGGAGCCAGGGCGAACGCCCGCGCGGCCAGCATGACCCCGCGCGTGTTCACCGCGAACACCTCGTCCCACTCGGCCGGATCCATCTCCAGCACGGGCGTGTTCGGGTAGACGCCCGCGCTGGCGACCAGCGTGTCCAGGCCGCCGTGCCGGGCCACGACCTGCTCGGTCGCGCTCGCCACCGACGCCGGATCGCGCACGTCCATCCGCACCCGCTCCACCCCGGGCAGGTCGGCGCGCGCCTCGTCGAGGTCCGCCACCACGACCGTCGAACCGGCGTCCCGGAAGGCCGCGGCGACGCCCCGGCCGATGCCCTGGGCGCCACCGGTGACCAGGGTCACCGTGCCGGCCAACCGGCCCGGAGTGTTCGCCATGAATTGCCTCCCTGCCTGAGCCGGATTTGAGGCCGACCGTCTGACCTGGGGTTATTTCGCCAGGTCTGGCAGGTTACACGCAGGATTGATTTCATATCAATACCTTGACTGCAGTTATGAATCGTATGTTTCACTAGGGCGCTGGCACGCGGACGTCGGGCCGGCACGGGAGGAAAGCCGATGATGACCGGGACGGCCTTTGTGGCGACCTGTGACCTAGCGGCCCAGGTACGCGGCCGGGCGATCCCGGCGGCACGGCTGGAGCGGACCCTGGCGACGGGGGTGGGCTGGGTGCCCGCCAACCTGGCGCTGACCGGCTTCGGGCATCTCGCCGAGGGCAGCCCGTTCGGCTCCACCGGTGACCTGCGGCTGCTGCCCGACCCGGCCAGCGCGATCGAGCTGCCCGCCGACGGCGAGACGCCCGGCATCCGGCTCTACCTGGCCGACCAGACCGGCCTGGACGGCGTGCCCTGGGCGGGCTGCCCGCGTTCGTTCCTGGCGGCGGCCCTGCGGGAGCTGCGGGAGAGCGCGGGCCTGGAGCTGCGCGCGGCCTTCGAGCACGAGTTCATGCTCGACGGGCCGGACGGCGAGGCCCCGTTCTCCTTCCAGCGGCTGCGGACGGCCGAGCCGTTCGGCACCGACCTGGTCGAGCTGCTGGAACACGCGGGCCTGGAACCGGAGTGCTGGCTGCCCGAGTACGGCCCCGGCCAGTTCGAGATCACCCTCCGCCCGGCCCCGGCCCTGGTCGCCGCCGACCGCGCGGTCCTGCTCCGCGAGCTGGTGCGCGACCTCGCCCGGCGGCGTGGGCGGCGCGCCACCTTCGCCCCCATCGCCGATCCCGAGGACGTCGGCAACGGCGTTCACGTGCACTTCTCGCTGCGGGCCGCCGACGGCGACCCGGTCATGTACGACGCCGGGGGGCCCGGCCGCCTGTCCGACGTCGCGGCGCGGTTCGCGGCCGGGATCCTGCGCCACGCCCCCGCCGTGCTGGCGGTCACCGCGCCCAACCCCGTGTCCTACCTGCGGCTCACCCCGCACCGGTGGAGCGCGGGCGGCGTCTTCCTGGCCGAGCGCAACCGGGAGGCGCTGCTCCGGATCGCGCCCACGGTGGAGATCGGCGGTGCGGGACCGGCCGCCCAGCTGCACCTGGAGTACCGCGCGGCCGACGCCACCGCCAACCCCTGGCTGGTGCTCGGCACGCTGGTCCGCGCCGGGCTGGCCGGGCTGGCCGGCGGTGAACGCGCCCACGTCTGGCCGGAGAGCGCCACCGAGGCCGACCTGGCGGGCGAACCCGCGCTGCCCGGCTCGCTGGAGACGTCGCTGGCCGCGCTGGAGCGCGACCCGGTCGCCCGCGGCTGGCTGCCCCCCACGCTGCTGGACGCCTTCCTCGCCGTACGGCGGGCCGAGCTGGCCGAGGTGGCCGGCCTGTCCGCCGCCGAACTCTGCCGTAAGGTCGTCGATGCCTACTGATCTGGACGCGGTCCTGGCCGCCCTGCCGCTGGTCGACCACCACGTGCACGGCGCGTCTGCCGTCCCGCTGGACCGGACCGCCTTCGAGACGCTGATCACCGAGTCCGACCGGCCGATCCCGGCGTTCATGACGCAGTTCGACTCCCAGCTCGGCTTCGCGATCCGCCGCTGGTGCGCCCCCGTACTCGGGCTGCCCGCGCACGCCTCGCCCGGCGACTACCTGGCCAGGCGCGCCGAGCTGGGCGCGGCCGAGGTCAACCGGCGGCTGCTGGCGGCCAGCGGCATCGGGCGGTTCCTGGTCGAGACCGGTTACCGGGGCGACGAGGTCCTGGACGTGGCGGGCATGGCCGCGGCCTCGGGCCGTCCGGTCGCCGAGATCGTCCGGATCGAGCGCGTCCTGGAGGAGGTGGCCGCCACCGGGGTGAGCGCCGCCGAGCTGCCTCATCGGTTCCGCGCGGAGCTGGCCGCCCGGTGCGCGGACGCGGTCGGGCTGAAGAGCATCGTCGCCTACCGGCACGGCTTCGCCTTCACCCCCGAGCCGCCGGCCGAACGTGAGGTGGTGGCCGCCGCCGGGCGCTGGCTCGCCGACGGCGCCGCGCGGGTGGAGGATCCGGTCCTGCTCCGCTTCGGCCTGTGGACCGGGGTGGACCAGGGTCTCCCCATCCAGTTGCACACCGGCTACGGCGACCCCGACGTGGAACTGCACCTGTGTGACCCGCTGCTGCTGACCCGCTGGCTGAAGCTGGTGGAACCGTACGGCGTGGACGTGCTGCTCCTGCACTGCTATCCCTACCAGCGCAACGCGGGCTACCTCGCCCAGGTGTTCCCGCACGTCTACTTCGACGTCGGGCTCGGCGTGAACTACACCGGCAGCCGTTCCGACGCCGTGATCGCCGAGTCGCTGGAGCTGGCCCCCTTCTCGAAGATCCTCTTCTCCTCCGACGCGTGGGGGCCCGCCGAGCTGCACCACCTCGGCGCGCACCTGTTCCGGCGCGGTCTGGGCCGGGCGCTGCGCGGGTGGGTGGACGCCGGCGAGTGGACCTCAGCGGACGCCATCCGGGTCGCCACCATGATCGGAGTCACCAACGCGCTGCGCGTCTACGGCCTGGAGCCCACCCCGTGACCGAGTCGATTCCCCTCATCGTCACCGGCCTGGCCGACCGCCTGAAAGGCGCGTTGCACGAGGAGCTGCCCGCGGCGGTCGAGCTGCGCCGCCGCCTGCACGCCGCGCCCGACCCCTCCGGAGCCGAGGGCCCGACCCGGGACCTGGTCCTGGCCGAACTCGCCGGCCATCCGGTCGACCTGGTGGCGGGGACCGGCGCGCTGGTCCGGATCGGCGGTCCCGGCCCGGCCGTGGGCGTGCGCGCCGAGCTGGACGCGCTGGCCGTGACCGAGCGGACCGGCGTGCCGTGGGCGTCCACCCGGGTGGGGTGCATGCACGCCTGCGGCCACGACGTGCACCTGGCCGCGCTGGTCGCCCTGTGCCGGGCCGTCGCCGCCACTCCGGGCGCGCAGCCGCTGGTGGCGGTGCTCCAGCCGCGCGAGGAGACCTACCCGTCCGGCGCCCGCGACATCGCCGGGTCGGCGCTGCTGCGCGAGCACCAGCTGACCTCGATCATCGGCGCGCACGTCCAGCCCACCCTCCCGAGGGGCGAGGTGGCCGCCACCCCCGGCACCGTGAACGCCGCCGCCGACGAGTTCATCCTCACCGTGCGCGGGCACGGCGGCCACGCCGCCTACCCGCATCTGACCAGCGATCCCGTGCTCGCGCTCGCGCACGTCATCATCGGGCTCCAGCACATCGTCAGCCGGAACGTGGACCCGATCAGCTCGGCCGTGCTGGGCGTCTCCACGCTGCGCGCGGGCAGCGCGGCCAACGTGGTGCCCGACCAGGCGGTGGCGGCCGGGACCGTACGGGCGATGAACGAGGCCACCCGCGAGCAGGTGCACACCCAGCTGGGCGAGGTCGCCGACCTGCTCGCCCGCGCGCACGGCTGCACCGCCGAGGTGACCATCACCCGGGGCGAGCCCGTGCTGCACAACGACTCCCGGCTGGCCGCGCGGGCGGGCGCCGAACTGGCCGGGCTGGGATTAACCCCGTCCCGGCCGATGCTCTCCTTCGGCGCCGACGACTTCTCCTACTTGTCGACGGCGCTGCCCGGCCTGATGATGTTCGTCGGGGTGGGCACCGGCGAGCGGGTCCGCCTGCACGGGGCCGACTTCCTGCCCCCGGACGAGGCCGTGACCGACGTGGCGCTGGCCATGCTGGCCGGATACCTCGCCGCCGCCGAAGCCGAGTAATCGCCCAGCTAGTCCGCATGCTGAGACGGCTTTGCCGCAGATATCAAGGCCCTTTATATTGATCTAATTCCCTACATTGCCGACTGGTTTTACTGGAAGTAGATCGCCATGCACTCCTCCTTGACGCCGCGCGTGCGCCGCCGTCTGACCATCGGGCTCGTGTCGTTCACACTCGCCGGCCTGACCGCTTGCGGGTCGGCCGAGACCTCGACGAACGCCGGCGAGGCAGCCCCGGCGAGCCAGCCGGCGAGCCTGTCCGGTCAGGCGCAGCTCGCCCCCGACTACAAGGCCGATCCCGACCTGCGCGCCAAGCTCCCCACAAGCGTTCTCGACTCCGGTCTGGTGCGGACCGCCACGAGTGTCGGCCTTCCGCCGATCAACTTCCCCGGCGAGAACTCCGACGAGGTGAAAGGGCTCAACGCCGACCTCATCCTCGCGGTCGAGCAGCTCCTCGGCGTGAAATTCGAGTCGGAGAACTACCCGAGCACAGCGGCCCAGCTGCTCGCCCTCGACTCCAAGCGGATCGACCTGACCACCTCGACCAACGGCGACACCAAGGAGCGGGAGGCGAAGTACGACTTCATCGACACGCTGCTGTCCCGCAACGTCCTCATGGTCAAGAAGGGCAACCCGGCCGCCATCAAGTCGGCCGCCGACGTCTGCGGCAAGAAGTT
Source organism: Acrocarpospora pleiomorpha (assembly GCF_009687885.1). Lineage (GTDB taxonomy): Bacteria > Actinomycetota > Actinomycetes > Streptosporangiales > Streptosporangiaceae > Acrocarpospora > Acrocarpospora pleiomorpha. Next base: position 111,187 of record NZ_BLAF01000014.1, on the reverse strand, counting down.
CGGCGAGGTCAAGGGCTCGTTCTCGGTGCTGTCGATCCTGCAGGACGTATGCCGGAAAGCGGGTACGGAGAACCCCGTCCTGTCGAGCTTCGAGGACATCCCGTCCATGCAGCTCGCGCTGATCTCGGGCCGGATCGACAGCTACGTCGGCAGCGACTTCAACGTGGTGTGGGACCAGTCCCAGGGCAAGCCCGTCGACGCCGTCCAGCTGCCCGAGGCCGGCACGCTCGTCCTCGGCTGGACCCTTCCCAAGGGGCAGGACGGCCTGCGCGACGCGGTCCTCGGCGCGCTCCAGAAGCTGCGCGCGGACGGCTACTACGACAAGGCGTTCGAGCGCTGGGGCGTCGCCGGCAACAAGCTCGGCCCCGAGGTGAACATCGGAGACCAGGGAACGGGGTTCGCGGGTTGAGCACCGCCGCGGGGCCGCTGTCCGGCTGCGTGATCGTCGACTTCAGCCGGTTGATCGCCGGCCCGTGCGCCGGCGATCTGCTCGCCGCGCTGGGCGCGGACGTGATCAAGGTGGAGGACGTCACCGGCGATCCGATGCGCGGCGCGCGCTCGCGCCGGGTCGAGCACGGCCAGACCGCACCGTCCTTCGCCGCGTACAACGTGCACAAACGCTCGGTCGCGCTGGACCTGAAAGATCCCGGAGGCCGCTCGGACGCGCTGCGCCTGTGCGCGGGCGCGGACGCGGTGATCTCCTCGTTCCGCCCCGGGACGATGGAACGGCTCGGGCTGGGCGCGCGGGAGCTGCGCGCCCGCAACCCCCGGCTGGTGGTGGCGCGGCTGTCGGCTTTCGGCGAGTCCGGGCCCGACCGCGACCGCGGCGGGGTCGACATCGTGCTGCAGGCCGAGTCCGGCCTCATGTCGGTCACCGGCGAGCCCGATGGGTCCCCGACGAAGGTCGGCGTGCCCATCATCGACGCGGCCTCGGCGTACGTGCTGGCGCTCGGCGTCGTCAGCGCCCTCCTCGGCCGCGAACGCGGCAGTGCGCCCGAGGAGGTGACCGTGTCGATGCTCGACGTCGGGCTGCACCTGCAGGCCCAGCCGCTGGCCGAGTACCTGGCGTCCGGCGAGGAGCCGGAACGGGCCGGCAACCGCGCGCCGTACGCCGCGCCCGCCGACGTGTTCCGGGCCGCGGACGGCCCGCTCGTCATCTCCGCCCACCTGCCCCGGCACTGGGCGCGGCTGTGCGAGCTGGTGGGACGCCCGCACTGGCGGGACGATCCGCGGTTCGGCACCGCGGACGCCCGCGTCACGCATCGGGAGGCGCTGACCGCGGCGATCGAAGAGGTCCTGCGGGAACATCCGGTCGACCACTGGCTGCGGCTGTTCGCCTCGGCGGGACTCACCGCCGGCCGCATCCGGACGTACGCCGAGGTCGTCGGGGACGGGGAGCGGGAGTCCATCCTGGACGCCGAGGACGTCGACGGCAGTGCGATCCGCGTGGTCCGGTCGCCGTTGCGGTTCTCGGACTGGGACGACACGGCACTCGGCCGCCGAGTGCCGCGAACCGGCGAGCACACGACCGTGATCCTCGAACCCGCAGGGGAGCCCGCATGAGTGCTGTCCTGCGATCGGAAGCCCTGGAGGGCGGCGTGGTCGTCCTGGAGATGGCGCGACCCGAACGGCTCAACGCCATCTCACGCAGGCTCGCCCGCGATCTCACCGATGCCCTGGTCCTGCTCGCCGGGGACGCCACGACCCGCGCGGTGGTCCTCACCGGCGCGGGCGAGCGGGCCTTCGGCGCCGGCATCGACGTGCGCGAACTGGCCGAGCAGACCCCAGCGGAACGTGACGAGCAGCAGGAACTCATGATCGGGCTGCAGCGGGCGTTGAGCGACTACGCGCTGCCGACGATCGCCGCCGTCCACGGCATCGCCGCGGGAGCGTCGCTGCAGCTCGCGCTGCACTGCGACCTCCTGGTCGTCGGACCTGGGGCACGCCTGGGCCTGCCCGAGCTCAGCGCGGGGCTGCCCGGCATCCTGGGCGCCTGGCTGGTGCACTCGCGGGTCGGGCCGCAACTCGCCGCCGACCTGCTGCTCACCTCGCGCTGGTTGTCGGCCGACGAGGCGGTCGCGGCCGGTCTGGCCGCCCGCCTGGTCCCCGCCGGCGAGGAGCGCGCGACCGCCGTCGCCATCGCCCGGGGGATCGCCTCGCTCGAGCCCGCCGCCCTCGCCGCCACGCACGCGTGGCTGCGCAGGCTGCGCACGGCCCCGGTGACCTTCGCGGACGCGGTCGAGGCCGCCGACGAGGCCCTGCACGCGGCGAACCACCCGGACGGCTCCGATGGATGAGCGCACCGGGCTAGACGTGGCCGCGGTCCGGGCCGACATTCCCGCGCTGGACGGGCTGGTCTACCTGAACACCGGGACCGTCGGCCCGCTGCCCCGCCAGGTACGCGACGCGATGGTCGCCGTGCTCGACACCGACCTGGCGAGAGGACGCGCCTCCGGCCGGCGATTCGCCCGGATCGCCGAAGGATTCGAGCAGGCCCGCGCCCTGCTGGCCGGCCTCGTCCGCGCCGACGCCGGAGAGATCGCCCTGACCAGTGGCACGACCGACGGCATCGAGCAGGTCCTGGCGTCGATCCCGTGGTCTCCCGGCGACCGTGTCCTGACGACCTCCCTCGAACACCCGGACGTCCTGGCCGCGGTGCGCGCCACCGCGCGCCGGCACGACCTGCGCCTCGTCCTGGCCGGTACGAGCGGCCAGGCGCCCGAGGAGATCGGATCGAGCGTGATCGCCGCGGCCGAAGGGGTCCGGTTGATCGTCGTCTCCCACGTCACCTATGGCGCGGGAGCCGTACTCCCGATCGAGCGGATCGCCGCAGGGGCGCGGGGTGCGCGGGTGCTCGTCGACGGCGCCCAGGCAGTCGGCGCGCTCGACGTCGACGTCCACGCGCTGGGCGCCGACTTCTACGCCTTCCCCGGGCAGAAATGGCTGCTGGGCCCCGAGGGCACCGGCGCCCTGGTGGTCACCCGCGGCGCGCACCACCGGCCCGCGTCCGCCTTCGAATCCGGCACGAAGTCGGCGATGCTCTGGGCGGGCCTGCGCGCCGCCGTGCGGTGGCGCGAGGAGCATGGCCACGAACGTCTTCTCGACGCGGTGCGGCTGGGCGCGGCGCTCGCCCGCAGTCGGCTCGCCGGCATCCCGGGCATCCAGGTGCTCACGCCGGCGCCGCACGCCGGTCTCGTCGCGTTCCGGCTCCCCGGCGCCGACCCGCTCGCCGTCGCCACGGCGCTGGGCGGCCGGCGGATCGCCACCCGGGGCATCGCCGAGATCGACGCCGTACGCCTGTCCTGCGGTCCGTTCACCACCGGAAGCGAGCTCGCTTTCGCGGTCGAGGCCGTCGAGAGGCTGACCCTGGACAAGGCGGTGACCACCCGATGAGCATGCTCGACGAACCACTGCTGCGCGACCGCCTCGGCATCGAGGTGCTGTCCGCGGCTCCGTCGCGCGTCACCGCCCGGATGCCCGTGTCCGGCAACCGGCAGCCCAGGGGACTGCTCGCCGGCGGGGCCTCGTGCATGCTGGCCGAGAGCATCGCCTCCCTCGCCGCCACCCTGCACGCCGCCGAACTCGGCGCGACCGCCGTCGGTCTTGAGCTCAACGCCACCCACCACCGTTCGGTACGCGACGGGAGCGTCACGGCGGTGGCCACCGCCATCCGCCTGGGACGGCGGGTGGCGAGCTACCACGTCGTCATCACCGACGACGCCGGCGAGCAGGTGTGCACCGCCCGGGTGACCTGCCTCATCGTCCCCGAGACACCGCGATGAGCGCCCCGAACGTCGAGCACGCCGCTCATCCGGCGGAGATCGGCTCCGAGCCCGGACCGCCCCGGCCGGATACGCCGGCGCTGGCCGGCCGCCGGCACCCGGGGCGGTGGGTGGCCGGCTCCGTCGCCCTGGCGATCGTGGCGGCGGGCGCCTGGTCCCTGGCCCGCAACCCCGCCATGGAGTGGGACGTCGTCGCGGAGTACTTCCTGGCCACGCCGGTGCTGGAAGGACTCTGGCTGACCGTGTGGCTCACCGTGGCCGTCACCACGACCGGATTCGTCGCCGGCATCGCCGTGGCCGCCATGCGCCTGTCCGCCAATCCCGTCCTGCGGGCGATCAGCTGGGCGTACGTCTGGTTCTTCCGGTCGGTGCCCGTCCTGGTGCAGCTGCTGTTCTGGTTCAACATCGGCTACCTCTATCCCACCCTCTCGCTGGGGATCCCCGGCGGGCCGACGCTCCTCTCGGGCAGCGCCAACGACCTGATCAGCGCCACGACCGCGGCCCTGCTCGGGCTGACGCTGCACGAGGCGGCGCACGCCGGTGAGATCATCCGCGGCGGCATCCTCGCGGTGGATCCAGGCCAGGTCGAGGCCGGCAACGCGCTCGGACTGCGCCGGTCGAGGATCTTCCGCCGGGTCGTGCTGCCCCAGGCCATGCGCAGCATCGTGCCCGCGACCGGCAACCTGCTCATCGGCACGCTCAAAGGCACCTCGATGGTGAGCGTGATCGCCGTGAACGACCTCCTCTACTCCGTGCAGTTCATCTACAACCGCACGTACGCGATCGTGCCGCTGCTGACCGTGGCCACGGCGTGGTACCTCATCGTCACCTCGCTGCTCTCGGTCGCGCAGTACTACGTCGAGCGCCATTTCGCCCGGGGAGCGCGGCGCCCGCCGCCGTCTCCGTGGCATCGGGTACGGGCGGCCTGGAGGAGCCGATGAGCGAGCGACCCATGATCCGCCTGGTCGACCTGCACAAAAGCTATGCCGGTACGCCCGTGCTGCGCGGAGTCGACCTGGAGGTCGCGCGCGGCGAGGTGGTCTGCCTCATCGGAGCCTCGGGGTCGGGTAAGAGCACGCTGCTGCGCTGCGTCAACCACCTCGAAGCGCCCGACGCCGGATTCGTCGAGATCGACGGCGAGCTGATCGGCTACCGCCCGGACGGCCGCCGGCTGCGGGCCCTCCCCGAGCGCAGGATCCGCCGCCAGCGGGCCGACGTCGGCATGGTGTTCCAGAGCTTCAACCTGTTCCCGAACCTCACGGCTCTGGAGAACATCGTCGAAGCGCCGATCTCGGTCCGCGGCCTGTCCCGGGCCGAAGCGGCGGAGCGGGCGGGGGAGCTGCTGGCCCAGGTCGGCCTCGCGGGCCGGGAGCACAGCTATCCGCGCCAGCTCTCCGGCGGCCAGCAGCAACGGGTCGCGATCGCCCGGGCGCTGGCGATGCGGCCGAAGGTCATGCTGTTCGACGAGCCGACCAGCGCGCTGGATCCCGAACTCGTCGCCGAGGTTCTGCAGACCATCCAGACCCTCGCGGGCCGTGGCATGACGATGCTCGTCGTGACCCACGAGCTGGCCTTCGCCCGGGACATCGCCGACCGGGTCGCCTTCGTCGACGAGGGCCGCATCCTCGAACTCGGCCCGCCGGAGCCCGTCCTGACCGCGCCCCGCCACGCGCGTACCCGCGCCTTCCTGGGCCGCCTGGCCCGCCCCGAGCTCATGACGAAGGAGTCGATATGAGCACCATCTGGTACACGCGGTGCCCCGTGCCGACGGCGTCCGGGATCGCGCTCGACACCGGGCGGCTGGCGGCGTCGCTCGCCGCCGCCGGTCTGGCCGTGGCCCCGCTGCGCCTGGCCGGTGCCGCGGAGGCGCATTTCGACCACCGCCTGCCGGCTCTGTTCCGCGAGGGCGGCAACGTGCCGGCGCTGTGGGCGCGGTCCCGCGGCGAGCGCACCCGCCTGGTCGGCCTGACCTGGGTTCCCGAGCTACAGGCGATCGTCACCCGCCGGGGCAGCGGGATCACCGGCCCGAGGGACCTGGCGGGCCGGCGGCTCATCCTGCCCACCCACGGCGGCGACCGCGTGGACTTCTTCCGGGCCATGGCCCTGCGCGGGTTCGACGCCGCCCTGCGAGACGCCGGCCTCTCCTTGGCGGACGTGGAGCTCGTCGACGCCCCCGCCCCGCTGCCGAAGACGGAGGACACCGGCGCCGACGGCTTCTACAGCGCCACCGTGGCGGCGCTGCGCGCGGGCCTCGGCGACGCCGCCTACGTCAAGGGCGCACCCGGAGCCGACGTGATGGCCCGCGACGACCTGCTGTGCGTCCACGACCTCACCCGCACGGCGGACCCGCGGCTCCAGGTCAACAACGGCACGCCCCGGACGCTGACGGTCAGCGAGGACCTCGCGACCCGGCGGCCCGACAGCGTCGCCCGGTACATCGCGGCGCTGCGCGGGGCGGCGCGGTGGGCCGCCGCACATCCGGAGGACACCGCGCGGATTGTCGCGGCCGAGACCGGCTCGACCCGCGCCGGGGTGGCCCGCGCGTACGGCGACACGCTGCACCACCACCTGGAACCCGAGCTCAGGCCGGAGTGGATCGGCCATCTCGAGGACCAGAAACAGTTCCTGCTCCGCCACGGTGTGCTTCCCCGCGATTTTTCGATCGACGAGTGGATCGACCCTGGGCCGCTCGCCGCATCGCACGCCTACCTCACCCAGGACTCGACGACGCAGGACATGACGACGGAGGTCATCTCGTGAGCATCATCATCGGCACCCACCCCAACAACCTGGCGACCTGGATCCTGAGCCACGTCGACGCCCTGCAGGAGCCGCTGCGGCGGACCGCCCGAGACGTCCAGTTCGTCCGCTACGACGACGGGCGACGCACCACCGGACTGCTCGTCGACGGGGTGATCGACGTGGGCGCGACGGGGTCCACGCCACCGATCGTGGCCCAATCGCGGGAACTGGACGTCGTCTACCTCGCCGCGTCCGAGCCGCACCCGGACCCCGGCGGCATCGTCGTGCCGGCGGACTCGCCGATCCGCACCCTGGCCGACCTGCGCGGCCGCAGCATCGCCTTCACGGTCGGGTCCTGGCAGACGCACGCCCTCGCCGTCGCGGTCGACCGGGCCGGTCTGGCCTGGGATGACGTGACGATCGTGGACATCGCGGCGACCGCCCAGGGGGAGGACTTCCTCGCCGCCGGCACCGACAGCTGGCTCGTGGTCGACCCGGCCTACAGCGGGCTGCGCCGGCTCGCCGAGGTGCGCGTCGTCGCGCCGACGCAGGACCTCGTCCAGAACCGGTCGGTGTTCTTCGGCCGGGGGAGCTGGGTGCGCGAGCACCCCGCCGAGGCCCGCGCGTTCGTGGCGGCCGTCGCCGCCACCGAGGAGTGGGCCGCGGCGCACCTGGACGAGGTCGCCGCCCTGCTCTCCCGCAGCAGCCGCGGCGGCACGCCGGAAACGTGGCGCACCGCGCTGGCCACGCGGCACTGGGGCGTGCACGCCGTCGACGGGCGATTCCTGGCCGAGCAGCAGTTCGCGGCCGACCTGTTCCACCGGTTCGGCGTCATCCCCAAGGCGATCACCGTGGAGGCGGCGGCGCGATGAGACGGCGGCGGGACGTGGACGACGTCGCGTCCCGCCGTTATACCCTTCGATGGTGTCGATGTCTGCTGCGGGGGAGCCAGAGGATGTCGTCTCCCCTCAGCAACTGCGGTTGCTGTACGCGATAGGCCGCCTCGATCGCGGCATCCAGCGGGAACTCGAGCAGGGCCTCAGGCCGCTCGGTCTCTCACCGCACCAGTACGCGACCCTGACCGTGCTCCGCGCGCGCAGCGGCCTCAGCAACGCCCAGCTCGCCCGGCGCGCGTACGTGACACCCCAGGCGATGAGCCAGGTTCTCACCTCGCTCATCACGGCCGGCCTGATCTCCCGGAGCCCGTCCAACGACAATCAGCGCGTGCTCGAGACCCGGCTCACCCCCAAAGGACTTGAGGTCACGGCCAGCTGCGACCTCATCGCCGACGAGATCGAGAACCGCATGCTGGAGGGCGTCCCCCAGGCGGACCGCCTCTCCCTGCTGGCCGCCATCCGCGCCTGCGTGCAACGAATCAACGCCGGCCTGCCAGGCACCTGACCCGGCCCGCTCCGAATACCCGTAGTGCGCGGCTGCCTCATGCCCTGACGCGCCGCCGACTCCGCCGTTTGCGCCGGTGACGAGGGCTGTTCGGCCGCAATGTTTCATCTGTGTAGCCCTTCGATCGCATCTCTTGACACCATCTATCGATTATCTACAGACTACTATCCATGTCAGATTTTGAGATCATCGATGTCGAGGCTCATTACCTGAAGATGCCGTCGATCCGGGAGCGGACCGACAGCTCGCAGGACACCCTTCTTGTCCGCATTTCCACAAACGCGGGTATCACCGGGATCGGCGAGGTCGATTCGAGCCCGCTGGTGGTCAAGTCGATCATCGAGGCGCCGTACTCCCATGAGATGGTGAGCGGCTTGCGGCACCTGCTGGTGGGGGAGAACCCGCTGGAGATCAGCAGGCTGTGGGACAAGATGCTCCGCGGCACCATTTACTATGGCCGGGGCGGAGCGGTCATCCACGCCATGGCCGGAGTGGATCTCGCGCTGTGGGACCTGAAGGGCAAGATCCTTCAGCGGCCGGTCTACGAACTGCTCGGCGGCGGCTATTCCACCGAGCACCGGGTCTACGCCAGCCACATGTTCTCCTTCACGCCGAAGGAGAACGCGGAACGGGCGGCGGCCGCCGCCGATGCCGGATACACCGCGATGAAGTTCGGCTGGGAACCCATGGGCCCCGACCCGGACCTGGACGAGGCGCTGGTCGCGGCGATCAGGAAGGGCGCCGGGACGGCCGACATCATGGTCGACGCCGGCCTGGCCTGGGACGCCAAGACCGCGCTGAGCCGGGCCCGCCGCTTCGAGCAGTACCAGCCGTTCTGGCTTGAGGAGCCGCTGATGCCAGGAGATCTGCGCGGCTACGCGCTGCTGAGCGACGCGACGGACCTGCGGATCGCGGCGGGGGAGCAGGAGTGCACCGCCGAGGGTTACCTGCGCCTGATGGACCAGGGCCGGGTGGACGTCGTCCAGATCGACGTCACCCGGGTGGGGCTGACCGAAGCGGTGCGGATCGCCCGGCTCGCCGCCGACCGCGGGCTACCGGTGTGCAACCACAACTTCACCACCGACATCAACACCGCCGCGTCGCTGCACCTGCTGGCGTCGATCCCCAACGCGCTCATGCTCGAGTACTGCGTCGAGGAAACCGACCTGAGCAAGTCTCTCGTGCGCAACCCCCCACGCATCGAGGGCGGCACGGCCTACGTGCCGACCGAGCCGGGACTCGGTGTGGAGCTGGATGACGCCACGATCGAGAAGTACCTCGTCACCATCTGAAAGCGGGCGCTGAACCATGGGCAACTCCTCTGTGACCGACTACGACGTGGTCATCGTGGGCGGCGGTATCGCCGGCCTCCTGGCGGCCTGGCGGCTGCGTGATCGCAAGATCTTGATCCTCGAGGCGGACGAGCGAGTCGGCGGGCGCATCAAGTCCGTGCGCCGCGGCGACTACTGGGTCAATGTCGGAGCTCATGTGTTCCCGCACCCCGACACCCACATGGGCCAGCTGGCGACCGAGCTCGGCCTCGAGGTCCGCCAGGTCAAGGGATCGGTCACGGGCATGGGATTGGGCGCCAGGATCGTCGATCCGGCTCGGGTGGAAATGCTGCCCTTCGTCCTCCCGCTCACCCTGCGCGAGCGCGCCTCCATGATCAAGGCGGGCCTCAAACTCGCGCTCGGCGTCAGGCAGGTCAACCGGATCGAGGATCATCAGCCACAGACCCCCGCGGATGAGGTGAAGCAGCGCCGCAGGCTCGTCGAGTTCCGCAACGACCAGACGTTCGAGGAATACCTCGGCCCCCTTCACGGCCGGGTCGAGTCGATCTTCGACTGCATCGCCCGCCGCGCCGCCGCCGACTCCTACGAGGTCTCCAGCGGCACCGCGCTGCTGTGCTGCGCGCACGTGATGGGCCCCAAGGACGCCCCAGGCGCCACCGCGCGCGTCGTGATCGGCGGGACGGAGGAGGTCGTCCACGCGCTGCACGCCCGACTCGGCGACCACATCCGGGTCGGCGCCCCCGTCGAGCGGGTCACGGACCAGGGCGATCACGTCACGGTGCGGTTCCTCGACGACGGCCGGCGGCGGACCGTCACCGCCCAGTCGGTCATCGTCGCGACGCCCGCCCACATCGCGCGGGACATCATCGACGACGTGCCGCCGCCACTGGACGAGGCGCTGCGCCACGTCACCCATGGAGCGTTCCTCAGCATGGCGATCTTCACCTCCGAGTCCGGGCCGCTGCCGATCGACGACGTCTACGCGGTGACGACGCCCGGCCATGAGATCGACTTCCTGTTCAACCACGCCCAGGTGACCCGTGAAGGGGAGCGCAAGAGCGGCGGCAGCCTGATGTGCTACCGCGGCGGCCCGCGCGCCGCCGCGCTGATGGCCGAGAGCGACGAGGTGATCGAGCGCACCTTCCTGCGCTCGGTGCTCGAACTGGTGCCGCAGCTGCGCGGCAAGATCACCGAGACGGTGGTGCAGCGCTGGCCCCTGGGGACGATCTACGCCGCGCCTGGCCGCGCCGCGTTCCAGCCGGCCCTCGAGCGTGGCTTCGACCATGGCCGCATCGCGCTCGCGGGCGACTATTTCGACCCGCTCAGCGGAATGGAGCAGGCCGCGCGATCCTCCCTCCGCGCGGTCCTGCGGGTCTCGGAGAGTCTGCGATCCGCCGAGGTCGCCAGCGGGAGAGGAGGCCAGTAGACGAGCTGGCCTTAGGCCGGCTGCGTGACCTCCGCGTCGCGCGACCAACCACATTCGGGGGCCACCCCTCATATGGAGAGCACATGAACCAAAAGCCCTACTTCTCCCTCGCAGCGGTCTCGCTGCTGGCCTTGGCCGTCACCGGGTGCGCGGCATCCGGCACCGCCTCCGAAACCTCCGCCGCCTCCGGAGGAGACACCGCCGCTCCTCTCTACCAGAGCGTGCCTGCGGAGTTCCGGGACGGCATCACGGTCGCCGTGCAGGTCAACGCGCCGCCCCTGTCCTTCAAGGGCGTCGACGGCACCGCGCAGGGTGAGGACCCCGAACTTCTCGCGGCGCTGTCCAAGCAGTTGGGCATCCCCATCAAGATCGAGCAGGTGTCCTTCGAGAACATGCTGCTCGGGCTCAACCAGAAGAAGTACGACTTCATCACGCAGACCAACATCACCACCGAGCGGATGAAGATCTACGACCAGCTGTCGCAGTTCAACGACGGGTACAACTTCATCACCTTGAAGTCCACGGCGGACTTCGGAGCCACGATCGACGACCTGTGCGGCAAGACGATCGCGTCCCAGACCGGCGATCAGGCGACCGAGTATCTGCAGCGCAAGTCCGATGCCTGTACGTCCGCTGGCAAGCAGGCGATCAAACTGGTCCAGCTCCCCTCCCTGCCGGAGGGATACCTGACGGTGGCCAGCGGGCGGGCGGAGGCCGCGGTCGCCCCCACCTCCACGTTGAGCTACTTCCTGAGCCAGCAGAAGCAGCAGCTTGGCAAGGAGTGGAAACTGACCGGCCCGTCCATCCTGTCGGTGTACGCCGGTTACTCCTTCCCCAAGGGCTCCAAGCTCATCACCGTGGTCCAGCAGGGGATCGACGCACTGATGAAAGACCGGACATATGAGGCTATTCTCACCAAACATGGCCTAAGTGAGAATATTGCGGACTCCGCGCAGGTCAACCCCACCCCTCCGTCGGCCGACTGACCCCGATCCGCTGACGCTGCAATCGATCATGCACAAGGAAGGTTCAACCATGCGCCCGAGTGATCCCAGGCACGGTGAATCCGTCAGCGCCTTGGCCGAGGAAGACCCGGTGCATAGTACGACTAGCGAACACGGGCGCATGGTTGAACTCGCCGGGCTGCCGATCAGGCAACGGGGCGGCCACCGGCGCGAGATCATCGCCGTCGCGGTGCTCGCGGTTCTCGCCCTGGCCGTGTGGAGCGTGGTCACCAACGAGGCGTTGCAGTGGGACATCGTCGGCCGCTACATGCTCGACATCCGGATCCTCAACGGCGTCTGGGTGACGATCGGCTTGACGGCGGTCTCGATGGCCGTGGGCCTCGTGCTGGCGGTCATCATCGCGCTGATGCGATTGTCGGGCAACTGGGCCCTGCGTCAGGCGGCGCTGCTGTTCGTCTGGTTCTTCCGATCGACACCCGTCCTGGTGCTGCTCATCATCACCTTCAACTTGTCGCTGTTCTATCCCACCCTGACCATCGGCATCCCGGGCGGCCCCACCCTCATCTCCGGCGAGACCCACGCGCTGATCTCGCCCTTCTGGGCGGCGGTCCTCGCCTTCGCGCTCAATGAGGCGGCGTACTCGGCCGAGATCCTGCGCTCGTCGATCACCGCGGTGTCCACGGGGCAATGGGAGGCCGGCACCGCGCTGGGGATGACCAGGGCCAGGATCTACCGGCGGGTGGTGCTGCCGCAGGCGCTCAGGATCGCGATCCCGCCGCTGGGCAACGACACGATCAACATGCTGAAGGGAACCTCGCTTGTCGCGTTCATCGCGGTGTTCGACCTGATGTACACCGCGCAGTCCATCTACCAGCTGACCTACGAGGTCGTCCCCCTCCTGGTGGTCGTGACCTTGTGGTACATCGTGCTGGTCACCGTCCTGTCGGCGGTGCAGTCCTTGCTGGAGCGCCGCCTGCGCCGCCGGTCGCGCAAGCTCGGCAACGCCGCGCGCGTCGTCGCGGGAGGGAAGCCGGCATGAACGACGTCGTACTCGAAGCCGTCAATCTCAGCAAGAGATACGGAGACGACCTGGTCCTCGACGGCGTCACCCTCCAGGTGGAGCGTGGTCAGACCGTCTGCATCATGGGCCCGTCCGGCGCGGGCAAGACCAGCTTTCTGCGCTGCCTGAACCATCTGGAGAAGCCGACGTCCGGCGCGGTCTTCATCGACGGCGAACTGCTGGGATACGAGCATCGCGGTGATCACCTGGTCGAACTGCCCAAGCGTGAGATCGCCCGGCAGCGACGCGAGGTGGGCATGGTGTTCCAGTCCTTCAATCTGTTCACCCACATGAGCGTGCTGCAGAACGTCATGGAGGCGCCGGTCGGCGTGCTCGGCCTGGACCGCAAGCAGGCCAGGTCCCGCGCCGAGGAGCTGCTGGAGACCGTGGGCATGGCGCACAAGGCGCACGCGATGCCCGAGCAGCTGTCGGGCGGCCAGCAGCAGCGGGTCGCGATCGCCCGCGCCCTGGCGATGCGGCCCAAGGTGATGCTGTTCGACGAGCCGACCTCCGCGCTCGATCCCGAACTCGTCAGCGAGGTCCTGGAGACGATGCGCAGGCTCAGCGACCTGGGCATGACGATGATCGTCGTCACGCACGAGATCGGATTCGCCCGCGAGGTCGCCGCCCGCGCCGTCTTCATGGACGCCGGCCGGATCGTCGAGGACGGCACGGTCGAGGACGTCTTCAGAGGCGCCACGAACGCGCGCGTCCGCGACTTCCTCGGCAAGGTCCTCTAGCTCTCCGCACTGAAAGAGATTCTGATGTTCTCCTATCCAGCCGTGCTCGACGAGCTCGCTCTCGCGAGCAAGCGTCTGCCCGACTCCCCGATTCGTTTCGGCGACGGCGGCGAGTACCGAATCGAGATCCCGAGCGTGGAAAGCACCGAGGCGTTCCGCGTCGTCGTCCAGGAGTGCGAGCGCCAGGGCGTGCCGCTGCACCGAATCTCGCAAGGAAGCGGCATCACCGTTCTCACCGACGACACACTGCGCGAGTATGTGGCCATCGGCGCCGACCACAACGTCGAGGTCTGCCTGTTCATCGGCCCGCGCGCCGCGTGGGACGGCAACGCCGCGTCGGCGCTGACCGCGGACGGAGGCATTTTCGGCGCCCGCCATATCGGTGTCGCCGCACTGCGCGCCGCCTGGGAAGACGTCGAGCGCGCCGTCGATTCCGGGCTGCGCAGCCTCCTCGTCGCCGACGAGGGACTCATCGCCCTCATCGGTCAGGCGCAAGCCGCCGGCGACCTCCCGGGCGACCTGATCGTCAAGGCGTCGGCGCTGATGGGCATCGCCAACCCGCTCGGCGCCCGCGCGCTGGAGCAGGCGGGGGCGCATTCGCTGAACATCGCCAGCGACACCACCCTCGGCGATCTTGCCGCGTACCGGCAGCTCACGCGGGGTGCGCTCGACATGTACATCGAGGGTCAGGACGGCCTCGGCGGTTTCATGCGCTACCACGATCTCCCCGAGATCGTCCGGATCGGCGCTCCCGTGCACTTGAAGTTCGGCCTGCGTAACGCCCCGGTGTTCTACCCGGCCGGTGACCACCTGGCCGCCGTGGTGGCGTCCTCGGCGAAAGCGCGGGTCACCCGGGCTCGGGCCGGGCTCGAACACCTGTGGCGAGGCAGGCCCGGCGCGGTGCCCTCACCGGTCGACGGCAAGCGGGACGGCGTGCCTGTCCCGGCATGAAACCGCGCCGTTCGTGAGGGTGCGCCGGTGTCTGGACTGAGGAGCGAAGCGACGAGGGAAGACACCGGGGTTGAGCGCCCGAACCGCGATGCGAAGCATCGCAATGACGCACGCGCAACCCTGGAATCGCCCGGCCCGCGGCCTGCCGTGGGCCGGGCGGTCGCGCGGGATTCAGTCGGCGCCGAGGTCCGCCGTCCCGAGCAGGCGCAGGGGAGTGATCTGGACGTGCTCGGTGATGACGGCCTTCAGCTTCTCGTCGTCGCCATCGCGAATGGCGTCGATGATCTGCTGATGTTCGTCGACGATGTCATCGGCCGCGTGGTGTCGCGGCGCGAGGGCGTAGATCTGTGCCCTTATGCGCGGCTGGACGCTACGCCACAGCTGCAACGCGTGGCTCGAAGCGGACGCGCGGACGATGGTCTCGTGAAAGCGCACGTCCAGCTCGTTGATGGTCAAGCGGTCGTTGCGCTCCGCGGCGACGCGCATCTGCTCGATCAGGCTCTCCAGGTCGGCGATGCCACCGGCGCGCAGCGCCGGCGCGGCGGCGGTCACCGCGAACATCTCGATCGCCAGGCGAACCGGGATCAGCACCCCGATCAGGTCGGTCGCGGAGATGTCGGCGACGAACACGCCCCTGTTCGGGAAGTGCTCCACCAGGCCCTCGTTCTCCAGGACCCGCAGCGCTTCCCTGACCGGTCCGGGACTGACGCCGAAGTCTTCGCGAAGCTCGTCCTGCTTGAGCTGCTGACCCGCTTTCAGCGTCCCGGAAACGATCTCTTCACGCAGCAGGTCGGCGATCTGCTGCGGCCGCGAGGGGACCGGGATGTGCGCTCTACGCGTCGGGCGCGACGCCTCGCCCGCTGGCCGACTGATCTCGGTCGCCATTTAAACCTTCCGTTTCCGATTCTTCGTCCAATGGTGGCTGAACATCGCGGCCACGCCTAGGGTTGACTAATCATCGATTGTCTATAATCCTATCATCGACTACGTGCCCTTCTCACCCCTGGAGCCCTCGTGTCCAGCGATCCGATCTTCGAAGGCATCTTCCCCGCGCTCGTGACCCCCTTCACCGCCGATGGAGAGTCCGTCGACGATGCCGTGCTCACGCAGGTTGTCGAGTTCCAGCTCGACGCCGGCGTCGGCGGCGTGATCCCCTGCGGCAGCACCGGTGAGTTCATGAACATGACCACCGACGAGCGCAAGGACGTGACCGAAGTCGTCTCCTCGGTCGTCGACGGCAGGGTGCCGGTCGTTCCGCACACCGGTGCCCTGACCACCAAGGAGACGATCGACCTGAGCCGGCACGCCGAGCGGAACGGCGCCGCCGCGGTGATGGTCATCCCGCCGTACTACGAGCCGGTGACCTGGCCGGAGGTGCTGGCGCACTTCCGGGCCCTCTCCGACGCCATCAACATTCCGATCATGTACTACCACATGCCCGCGGCCACCGGTCTTCCGCTGACCCGCGAGCAGTTCGAAGAGCTCGCCGCCATTGAGAACATCAAGTTCACCAAGGACAGCAGCGCCAACGCCGTGCAGCTGGGCGAGCTGTTCCAGGAGATGCCCGACAAGCTCAAGGTGTTCAACGGCGAGGACAAGCTGACCTTCTTCGGGCTGACCTCGGGCGCGCGGGCCTCGGTCTGGGGCGCCGCCAACTTCTTCCCCGGCCTCGCGGTCGAGCTGTACGACGCGATCATCAAGAAGCAGGACCTCCCGGCGGCCCAGGAGGTGTGGAAGCGGATCTGGCCGATCATGACGACCGTGGGGGAACTGGGCTACCAGAGCGCGGTCAAGGCCGGCTGCGAGGTCGTGGGCCTGCCGGTCGGCAACCCCCGGCTCCCGCTGCTGCCCGCCCCCGCGGACTTCAAGGCGCGGCTCGCCGACGTGCTGCGGGCCTCCGGCGTAGCGGTCAAGGGCTGACATGGCGACCATCGAGCGGGTCCACGTGATCGGGGTCGGCCCCGACATCCCGCGTACGACATGGGCGAGCATGCCCCCGCAGTTCATGCTGATGACGATCGTGCAGGTCTTCGACTCCGACGGCGGCGTCGGCGTCGGGTGCACGCAGAGCTACGGCTCGGGGGAGTACGACTTCGCGACCTTCGAGTCGATCCGCACGCTCGGCCAGTACATCATCGGCAAGGACCCGTCCAACATCGAGGCGCGCTGGCGCGACCTGCACACGTACATCACGCCCACGGCGCCCGGCGCCATCGCGGCCGTCGACATCGCCCTGTGGGACCTGGCCGCCAAGAAGGCCCGCCTCCCGCTGTACAAGATGCTCGGCGGCTCGCGGGACTCGATCCCCGCGTACGCCTCGACCGCGGAGCTGGAGACCACGGCCGACTACCTCGACCACGTCGAGGAGATGATCGCCGACGGCTTCACGGCGATCAAGTTCCACGCCTGGAACGTTCCCGAAAAAGATCTTGAGATGCTCACGACGGTGCACAAGAAGTTCGGCGACACCGTCACCTTCATGCACGACGCGGAGAACCGCTACGACTTCAACGGCGCGGTCAAGGTCGGGCGGGCCCTGGAGGAGATGGGCTTCCGGTGGTTCGAGGCGCCCTTCCGCGACTACGACCTGGCCAGCTACTTCCGGCTGCGCGAGCGCATCAAGATCCCGATCGTCCCGCACGGCCTGTGGCTGATGGACCTGCAGGAGATCTACCACCACGTCTCGCGCTTCCCCTGGGACGCGGTGCGCTTCGACGCCTCGATGAGCGGGGGCATCACCCAGGCCCGCAAGATGGTGGCCATCGCCGAGGCGCTCGGCCTGCCCGCCGAGCAGCAGAGCTGGGGCTACTCCCTGATCCAGGGGGCCGCCATCCACGTGGGCCTGGCGTCGCCCGTCAGCAGCTACTTCGAGCTTCCCATCCCGTACGACGCCTACGAGTACGGGATCGTGAACCCGATCCGCTGCGACGAGAACGGCGAGGTCCGCGCCCCCGACGGCCACGGCATCGGCCTGGAGATCGACTGGGACGCCATGAAGCGGGCCACCCTGGCCGAATACGACTGCAAGAGCGTCGACGATCTGTGAAAGGGCCGAGCATGCCAGCCGATTCCAACCGGCGCAGCGTCGTCGTCATCACCGGTGCCAGCAGCGGAATCGGTCACGCCGCCGCCACTCTCGCGCTGCGCCGCGGCGCGCGAGTGGCGGCACTCGGGCTCGCCCCGCCGAGCGCGCCGACCGGCGAGTGGTCGGCCGCCGAGAAGGCGGGCGACCTGCTCTTCGCCGAGTGCGATGTGCGCGTCGAAGGCGACGTCGAGGCGGCCTTCGCCCGCGCTTCGGCCGCGCTCGGCCCGGTCACCGGTGCGATCTGCAGTGCCGGCATCGACACCGGGGCCCCCAGCCACGAGCTGTCGATGGAGACCTGGCAGAAGGTGCTCGAGACCAACCTCACCGGCACGTTCCTGACCTGCCGCGCGGCCATCCGCTCCTTCCGCGAGTCCGGCCACCCCGGCGCGATCGTCTGCGTCTCGTCGCCGTGGAGCTTCGTCGCCCCGCGCGTGGGTGGCGCTGCGGCGTACGCGGCCTCCAAAGGTGGCGTCAGCTCGCTCGTCCGGGCGCTCGCCGTCGAGTACGCGGGCGCGGGCATCCGCGTCAACGCGGTGACGCCGGGCGCGACCGAGACCGAGCTGATGTGGGCCAACGTCGCGCCGGAGGACCTGGCGAGCACCCGGGTGAAGATCAACGAGGAGGTGCCCTTCGGCCGCCTGGCCGACCCCGAGGAGCCCGCGCGCGCCGCGCTGTGGCTGCTCGGACCCGAGGCCGGCTACATCACCGGCGCCAATCTGACCTGCGACGGCGGCGTCCTGGCCGCGGGGGTCCTGACCGCATGATCTCCGACTCGCGGGACGAATGGGAGCACGTGCTCGCCGGGCGACATGACGACGTGCGCGAACATCTGCGTGAGGTGGGGGCGCAGGTCCTCATCGCCACCGATCACGCCAGCGTGCGCTGGCTCGGCGGTCAGGACGTGGAGATCGGCACGGTCGCCCTCGTCGACGACGAGACCCTGCGACTGGTCCATCCGGGTGTCCGTACCGTCGCTCAGCAGGCCGGCCACGTGATCGCGGTCGAGACCGCGGCGCTGCCCGCGTCCCTGGAACCCGTGCTGCGCGGACATCCCCTCGTCGATGTCGCCGCCTTTCTGGCGGGGCGCCGGCTCACCCATGGGCCGGCCGACCTGGAGCGGATCCGCGCCGCCGCCCGGTACGCGAGCCAGGGGCAGGACGCGCTCCGCCGCCACATCCGGTCCGGGATCTCCGAGCTGGAACTGTTCGACGCCGTCAACGCCGAGTTGACCGCCCATACGGCCCCCGCGGCCGCGATCGTCGACCTGATGTTCGGTGACCGTTGCGAGCAGGTCGGCCTTCCCCCCACCGGACGCCGCGTGCGCCCCGGCGAGACGGTCATCTTCGACTTCGCGCCGCTGCTGGACGGGATCTGGGGCGACTCGTGCTCGACGACCGTCCTCGGACCCGTGCCCCGCGAGGTGCGGCGCCTGCACGACCATGCGATGCGTGCCCTGGATCTCGGCATCTCGATGCTGCGGCCGGGAGCCGTCGTGGGTGACGTCGACCGCGCCGTACGGGGTGTGATGGCCGAGGGAGGATACGAATATCCCCATATGACCGGCCACGGCATCGGCTACAAGCAGCAGGACTTTCCCCTGTTCGACCCGGCGTCGAAGGTCGTGCTTCAAGCGGGCGCGGTCCTCGCCCTGGAGCCTGGCGCGTACCTCGACGGCTACGGGGTCCGGGTCGAGCACCTGATGCTGATCGAGGAGGGCGGGGCCAGCCTGCTGACCTCGCACAGCCTCAGCCTCGAGCCGTGAGCGGGGACGGACGGCGGCCGAGGTGAAGAGCAGGATCGCCGGGCTGTCCCTGTCGCTGACCGCTTCGATCATGCCGGTGTTCCTGCTGGCGTCCCTGGCCCCGCAGCTTCAGCGTTATTTCGACATCGGGGCCACGGAGTTCGGCGTCCTCAACATGGTCTCGTTCGCCTGCTGGTCGATCTCCGCGTTGTTTCTCGGGCACCACGTCGATCGGACCGGTGGCGAAGTCATTCTGGCGATGGCGGCGCTGGTCCTGGCCGGCGCTCTCCTCGGTGTCTCCGCCGCCCGTTCCTGGCCCGAACTCCTGCTGGCGATCGCCGTCTGCGGCCTCGCCAGTGGTGTCATTCCCCAGGCGGGCTACCGGGTCATCTGGGACAGAGTGCCCCAGCGGCGCAAAGGGCTCGCCTTCGGCGTCGTGCAATCCGGGTTCCCCGTGGCGACCGTCATCACGGGCGTCGTGGCGCCGGTGATCGCGAGATCGGGCAACTGGCGGCTGGTCTTCGTTCTCGCCTCGGTGTTCGTGGTCGTCGTCTGCCTGCTCGTCAGCGCGACCCGGCGAGGCACGCCCGATACTCCTGCCAGCGGCGAACCCGTCGCCTCCCGGACGAACCACCCGCGTACGTCCACGACGGTGATCCTGCTGGTGGGTTCGGTCTTCGCCAACGCGGCGACCAGCGCGCTCAGCTCCTACTTCGTGCTGGTGGTCGTGGACCAGGGCGTGTCCGATCTGCAGGCCGGTGGGCTGTTCGCCGTCGGCGGCATCGTCACGGTGGCCGCCCGCGTGCTGTTCGGGTCGCTGGTGGACGCCGGGGCCGCCGATCCGCTGCGCCTCATGTCGGGGCTGCTGATCGGCGGGGCCGGTGGCGTGGCCATGCTGTTCAGCGACCGCCTGCCCCTCCTGCTGCTGGCGACTCTGCTGGGGTTCGGGCTCGGCTGGGGCTGGTCGGGACTGCTCGGCTACGCGATCGTCCACCTCTACTCCGGCACTCCTGCCGCGAGCACCGGCCTGGTGCTGACGGTCGCCGGGGGAGTCGGAGCCGCGTGCGGGCCGTTGCTGTTCGGTCTCGCCGCCGACCACGCCGGTGTGCTCGCCGCCGAGACCGGGCTCATCGTCATCTTCTGCCTGGCCGCCGTGGTGATCGGCACCGTCAGCGCGCGGACCGCCTGGGCGTGAGGACGCCGGTGCCCGGCTCGAGGGCCGGGCGCCGGCGTTCAGATGGCGGTGACCATCCCGCCGTCGGCGAGGATCGCCTGCCCGGACACGAATCCGGCGCCGTCCGACAGCAGGAAGGCCGCCAGCCTCCCGATCTCCGCCGGATGCCCATAGCGCCGGGCCGGAATCGTGGCCACGCGAGCCGGGTCCTGCGGATGGGTGGCGATGTACCCCGGGAGAATGGTGTTGGCGCGCACGCCCGAAGGCCCGTACTCGGTCGCGTAAAGCTTGATCCACGCTTGCAGCGCCGACCGGAAGACGGATGAGACCGGCATCGTCGGCTCCGGGGTTCGCGCCGCGTACGAGGCCACCGCGACCACGCTCCCCGCTCCCTGGCGGACGAAGACCGGAGTGACGAGCTTCACCAGCGACATCACCGAGCTCAGCACCAGGTCGTAGCCGGTGCGCCAATCGTCGTCCGTGAGATCGAGCAACTTGCCCTTGGGCGGGTGTCCCGTGTTGATGGCCACGGCATCGATCCGCCCGTAGCGGTCGAGCGCCGTCGTCACGAGCCGTTCAAGGTCGTCCTTCGAGCGGACGTCGCCGCGCACGGCACAGGCGCCAAGCTCGCGTGCCACGTCCGAGATCGCCTCCGACCGGGACATGACCACCAGCTCGTGATCGGCGGCCAGCTCTTGCGCGATGGCCTTCCCAATCCCGGCACTCGCCGCCGTAACGATCGCCACCTTACGATCCGTCACTATCCACTCCTATTATCGATAATAGATTGTCATCGAACAATAGCAGGGAAGCGGATAGATGCTCAGGCGAATGCCATCCCGCCGTCCACGAGCACGGAGGCGCCGTTCATGTAGGTACACCGCGGGGACACCAGGAATCCGGCGACCTCGGCCTGTTCGGCGGCGGTGGCGAGGCGGCCGAGGGGGATCCCGCTGACGAAGGTCTCCTCGCCGTTGCTCTCCCGGCCCGGTGGGTTCACCATCGGGGTGTCCGTGGCACCGGGGAGCAGGGCGTTCACCCTGACCCCGTGCGGGCCCGCCTCGGTGGCGGCGGCCCTGGTCAGGGCGACGACCCCGGCCTTCGTCGCGGCATAGGGCCCCATTCCCGGCACATTGCGCACCGCGCTCACCGAGGCGATGTTGAGGACGCGGCCCCGGCCCTGGCTGATCATGATCGGGAGGCCGTGCCGGAGCCCGAGGAAGACCCCCTTGAGGTTGACCGCCACGAGCCGGTCGAAGAACGTCTCGTCGAACTGGGCGATCGGCGTCGGGGCGCCGGCGATGCCGGCGTTGTTGACCAGGATGTCCAGCGAGCCATGGCGCTCCGCGGTCGTCCTGAGCAGGTCCTCCATCGCGGCCGATCGCGTGACGTCCACCGCCTGGAACTCGGCCGCTCCCCCCATGGCGACGACGGCCGCGCAGGTCTGTTCGGCCGCTTCCGCGCGCCGGTCGGCGGCGATGACGAGCGCGCCGTCCGCGGCGAGCCGGAGCGCGATCGCCCGCCCGATGCCTCCGCCGGCTCCGGTGACGACCGCGACGGTCCCGGACAGATCGTGTTCCATGAATCGGAGCGTACGCACGCCGGGGTGCTCCGAGTCGTTTCAAAGTGGGACGTTACACGTCACGTCACCTCGGCCATGGTCGGAACGTGGAATCTAACCGGCGGCTTCGCGACGAGGTGATGGACCTCCATGCGCGGTATGCCAATGCCATCGACGACGGGGACGCGGAGGCGTGGGCCCGCTGTTTCACCCCGGACGGGGTGTTGCGAACGAATCGTCCGCTTGAGGTGACCGGGCGGCTGGCCCTGCGTGCGTTCGCCGAGTCCTGGATCGCGTCCCGGCCCGGGCCGTCCCGCCACATCACGTGGCACCACCTGGTCCTGGAGGCGGAACTCGCGGGCCGCTGCTCGGCGGGACTGCTGGTGACCACGGCCGAGGGCGTCTCGATGAGCTACACGGCGGTCTACCGGGACAGGTTCGAGCGGGTCCGCGCCGAATGGCTCCTGAAGGAGCGGGTGGTCGCGATCGACCGCCCCGAACGCTGGGAGAGATGATGAGCATGCAGGGCAAGGTCGCCGTCGTCGCGGCGGGTGGCTCCGGCATCGGCCGGATGACCGCGCTCGGACTGGCCGAGCGGGGCGCCCGGGTCGCGGTCATCGACCTGGACAAGGACGCGGCGGAGGCCGTGGCGGCACAGATCCGGGCCGATGGGGGCCAGGCGAGCGCTCATGTGGCCGACTGCGGAGTGGTGCGCGATCTCAAGCGGGTCGTGGCGGAGATCTCCTCGCTCGTCGACCACGTCGACATCCTGTTCAACAACGTCGGCATGCCGAACCCGCACGGGATCATGGACATCACCGAGGAGCAGTGGCAGCGCTCCGTGGACGTCAACCTGAAGAGCGGTTTCTTCCTCACCCAGCTGCTGCTGCCCCTGATCCGCAAGTCCGGCCGCGGCGGCTCCATCGTCTTCACCTCCTCGGCGGCGGGCCTGGTGGCGTCGTACACGACCCCGCTCTACACGCTCACCAAGGCGGGGGTCATCGGTCTCGCCAAGGCGCTCGCGGTTCACCTCGCCCCCGAAGGCATCCGGGTCAACGCGGTCTGCCCCGGTCCCGTGCGTACGCCCATGCTGGCCGGGTTCATGCAGAAGGACGCCCAGTTCACCGACGAGGTCGCGGACCTGTACGCGTCGCGGGTCCCCCTGGGCAGGGTCGCGGAGGCGCACGAGATCGCCCAAGCGGTCATCTTCCTGGCGAGCGACGCCGCGAGCTACATCACGGGCGTGCCCTTCCCCGTGGACGGTGGCTACGTTGCCCAGTAGCCGCAGGGTGGGTCAGGGGCTCGCCATCACGATGGAGCGGTAATGACGGCGATGAGCCCGCTCAGGCGGGGCTTGGTGTTCGCGACCGCCGAGCTCGATCCCCTGGGCGACCTGGCCAGGCAGGCCGAGGCGGCGGGCTTCCACCGGGTCTGGACGACCGAGTATCCCCATCGCGACGCGGTGGTGCGCGCCCTGGCGGTGGCGCAGCGCACCGAGTCGATCGAGATCGGCACCGGCATCGCCTACGCCTTCGCGCGCCTCCCCCTGGCGATGGCGGCGATGGCCGCGGACGTGCAGCGCCTCTCCGGCGGCCGGTTCTCGCTCGGTCTGAGCCCCGGGACGCGAGGCGTACGGCGCTGGTTCGGCGCGGACTTCGAACCGCCCGCGCCCGCGCTGGTGGCGTACGCCGCGGCGCTTCGTGCGGCGTGGAGCCAGAACGAGGACCTGGCGGACCGGCCACCGCCCATCCTCGGCGCGGCGCTCAACCCGATCATGGGCCGGCACGTGGCGGCCAACCTCGACGGCGTCCTCCTGCACCCGCTGGCCATCGCCAGACGGCACCTGGTCGAGCGGCTGCTGCCCGCGGTGGCGAAGGGATCGAACGCCCGGCGCCCGCCCAGCGTGATCGCCTGGTGCGTCACGTCGATCGGCCCCGACGAGGAGGTCGCGCGGGCCCGCGCCCGCGCCCAGCTGGCCTTCTACTTCTCCACGCCGAGCTACCGGACCGTGGCGGCGGGGACAGGCTGGGAGCACATCCCGGCGCAGGTGCAGGACGGCTTCAAGGCGATCGGCCCCTCGTGGGCCCGGCTGGGAGAGCTGATCCCCGACAGCGTCGTGGACGAGCTCACCGTCTCCGGCACGCCGGCGACCGCCGCCCGCCGCGTCCGGCGGCTCGAGCGCGAACTGGGTGACCTGGGTGTCACCGAGATCGCGTTCCAGACCGTGGGCGCGGAGCTGGGCGGTTCCGCGTTCGCGGCGAGCTGCGAACAGATCATCCACAGCCTCGCACCAGGAGTACCCGATGTCTGACTACGAGGCGATCCGCCACCTGACGGCGGAGTACACGTTCCGGCTGGACGACGGCGACTTCGCCGGCGTCGGCGAGCTGCTGTCCGATGCCGTGCTCCGCCCGGTGATGGCGGGCGTACGCGGCGACGAGCTCCGCGGCCGGGCGCAGATCGAGGCGTTCTACGCCGACCAGGTCATCACCTACAAGAAGGGCAGCCCGATGACCCGGCATCTCCTCACCAACCAGGTGATCACCCTGACCGGCGACGAGGCCACGTCCCGGTGCTACTTCACGGTGCTCCAGCGCCCGCCGGGGCTGCCGTACCGGATCGTCGTAGGCGGTCAGTACTTCGACAGGTTCATCCGGCAGGCCGGGCAGTGGCGGTTCGCCGAGAAGACGATCCAGGTGGACCACCTGAACCAGATCGAGTTCCACTTCCGGATCGACGAGCGGCGGCGCGTCAGGCGGTGACGACGCGCAGCGCCAGCTCCGCGTAGCCCCGCGCGACCGACTGCGCGTTCTTGGCGGTCGAGGGACGGTACCAGTCCGGCACCGCGGCGACGGCCGACATGATGAAGAACGTGGCGAGCTTCGTGTCCAGCCCCTGGTCCGCGGCGCCCTCGGTCTTCGCCCCGTCGATCAGGGTCATGACGACCTGGTCGTAGTACTGGCGCTGGGCGAGCATGACCTTCCGCAGCTCGGGGTCGGCGTGGCGCCACTCCCGGGCGTACAGGCTGGCTCTGCGCAGGTGGAGCAGGGACCAGTCGGCATACCGCTCGATGAAGATCTGCAGGCGTTCGATGGACGGCAGCTCGAGGGCGACGGCCGCCTCGGCGATCGCGCGGACCTCGGCGTGCGAGTCCTCGAAGATCTTCTTGAGCAGGTCGCCCTTCGAGTCGATGTAGTAGTAGAGGCTCCCCTTGAGCATGCCCAGGGCGTCGGCCACATCCTGCACGGAGGTGGCCGAGTAGCCCTTCTCCCAGAACAGGTTGACGGCGGCCTCGATGACCTCCCGGTCACGCGCCCGACCTCCGTCCAACGACTTCTTGGCGGTGCTCGCCTTACCTGCCGGTCGCACCCGAATCTCCTCCACCCTCCCAAACGGTAGTTTGGATTCTATCCTGCACGCCGCGCGCCCGCCCCCGCGAGAGTGCGCAGGCACACGGCCAGCCCGATCGCCACGGCCTGAGCGAGCAGCTGGATGGACGTCGGCGCGCCCGCCGTCAGCAGCAACTGCGTCAGCTGGGTGAGAAACACGGCCGCGACGCCACTGGCCACAACGCTCCCCTTGCCGCCCGCCAGCGACGTGCCCCCCAGCACCACGGCGGAGATCGAGGCGAAAAGGTAGTCGTTGCCGATCCGCACCGAGGCGGACTCCAGGTACCCGAGCAGCAGGATCGCGGCGAGCGCGACGCTCATCGAACCGAACACGTACGCGCCGATGACATACCGGTCCACCGGCACGCCCGCCGACCTCGCCGCGGCCGGGTTCACCCCCGCCGCCACGAATCGCCGGCCGAGCACTGTACGGCCGGCGCCGAAGGCCACCACGACGACGAAGCACACGGCGACCCAGAACACCAGCGGCACGCCGACGACCTGGTGCGTCGCGAAGGCGACGAGTCCGGGCGGCGCGGCCACCGAAGGGAGGCCGCCGCTGTAGGTCAGCAGGGCGCCGAGCAGGAGCGAGTTCACGGCCAGCGTCGTGATCAGCGGCGTGATCCCGGCCTTGGTCACCAGCAGGCCGTTGAGCAGACCGACGCAGGCGCCGATCAGCAGCGTGGCCACCAGCGCCACCGCGAGGGCAACACCGGTTTTCGAGATCAGCAGCGGCGGAACCATCGCGCACAGCGTCACGGCGCCTGGGACGGACAGGTCGATGCCGCGCTGCTGGACGACCAGCGTCTGCCCGACGGAGACGACGATGAGGACGGCCGAGAAGCTCAGCAGCGAGAGCACCGAGGACCCGGCGAGCGACCGCGGCGCGACCAGCGCGCTGAGCGCGAAGACACCCGCCGTCGCGGCCCAGATACTGCGGTACTCCCAGCCGGACAGCAGCGCGTTCCCGCCTACCGCGCGGGGCGTGGCGACCCCTCGTTCGAGGGTGGTCTGGTCCATTGCTAGGCAACCTCACTCAGCTGGCGTGACTTCGAGAACGTGGCCACCGCGACCAGCGTCAGCGCACCGACGAGGTAGGACTCCCAGGCCGTACTGAGGGACAGGAAGGGGATCGCGCCGAGGATCTGCTGGACCAGGAGCGCGCCCAGGACGGCCCCGAGGAACGAGCCGCGCCCGCCGAAGATGCTGGCGCCCCCGATCGCCGCCGCGCTGATGCTGGTCAGCGTGTACGTCGTCCCCGCCGCGGGATCCCCGGAGCCGACCTGGGCGATCAGGCACACGGCGGCGGCCGCGGTCAGCAGCCCGCAGCCGACGAACGCGGCCAGCCGGATTGTCGCCGCGCGAGCGCCCGCCATGCCCGCGCGCCTCTCGTCGGACCCCACCGCGCGCAGGGCGAGGCCCGCCCATGATCTGCGCAGCGCGAACTGGAGCACGATCGCCCCGGCCACGGCGACCAGGAAGACCACGGGGACGACCCCGATCTGGGCTCCGAGGCCGGTGACGATCCGAGTGCCGATGACACCACCTGGCTGGGGCCGCAGGAGCAGCGATCCGGACTGCAGCGCGAAGAAGGTCGCGAGGGTGGCGACGAGCGGCGGGAGCTTGAGCGCGTCCACCAGCGCCCAGTTGAGCGCGCTGACGGCGATCGCCACCACGACGATCAGGATCCAGCCGAGCGCCTGGCGGCCCAGGGCGTCCTCAGCGGTGAGAAAGAAGGAGCCGACGACCACGAGGAACCCCATGAGGGGTCCTACCGACAGGTCGATCGCGCCGACCATCATGACCGTCGTCTGCGCCATCGCCACGAACATCAGCGGTACCACGAGGGCGAGCAGGGACGAGATGTTGAAAGCCGAGAAGTACATCGGGTTCCTGGTCGCCACGTACACACCGAGGGCGACCATGGTGGCGGCGATGAGGATCGCCGGCGCGGAGTCGCCCGCCAGCCAGGACAGCAGCCGCCCGGCGCCGCCTTTCGCGGCCTGCCGGCGGCCGGTCGAGGCCGTCAGAGCCGCGGATGTGATCCTCTCTTCGGTCAGCTCCGCGCCCGACAGCTCCGCCACGACGGCTCCCCTGGAGAACACCAGGACCCGGTCGCAGAGCCCGGCGAGCTCGAGCGCGTCGGAGGAGACCACGAGGATCGCCGTGCCGGTGTCCGCCGCGAGTCTCCTGAGGTAGGAGTAGATCTCGACCTTGGACCCGACATCCACCCCCTGAGTGGGCTCGTCGATGAGCAGGACGCGGGGATCGGTGGCCAGGATGCTTCCCAGCACGGCCTTCTGCTGGTTGCCGCCGGACAGGCTCGCGATCGGCGCCGACTCGCTCGCCGCCTTGACCGCGAGCCCGTCCAGGGTCGCGGCGACCAGCTCGCGGCTCCGCCGGGCGCTGACCACGCCCCACCGGGAGGCAGAGCCGAGGTTCCGGAAGACGATGTTCTCGGCGACGCTGAGCTCGCCGAGCACGCCTTCCCGATGGCGGTCGCCGGGCAGGAACGCGAACCCGTGCCTCCTGGCCGACCGGGGACGGTGCACCCGGACGGCGGTCCCGTCGACGCGGACCTCGCCCCGGGCGCCGCCGAGCCCGGCGAGCGCGCGCAGCGTCTCCCGCTGGCCGTTCCCCTCGATCCCGGCCAGCCCGACCACCTCGCCAGGGCCGACCCGGAGGTCGACCCCCCGGAAGTCGACCAGTTCGAGGCGCGGGGACGCATGGGGAGCCAGGGCGGGCTTGGCGGGGAAGGTCGCGTCCAGCGTCCTGCCGATGATCAGGGCGACGATGTCGGACTCGGACAGCGCGTCCACGGGATACGTCCCGCGGACCCGTCCGTCCCGGAGCACGGTGATGACGCCGGCCACCGCTCGCACCTCGCGGATCCGGTGGCTGATGTAGATCACCGCGCAGCCCTGCCGCGCGAGCGCCCGGACCTTGTCGAAGAGGCGCTCCACGTCCCGTTCACCGAGGTGCTCGGTCGGCTCGTCCAGGATGAGCACCTTCGGACGCGAGGACAGCGCGGCCGAGATCTCGACGATGAACCGCTCCTCGGCCACGAGCTGGGACACCCGGGCGTCCGGACGGATCCGGGTCTCCTGGTCCCACTCCCGCAGGCACCCCTCGGCCCACCGCGACATCGCCCCCGGCTGGGGGCGATGCGCGGGCGGGACCTTGAGGTACAGGTTCTCGGCGACGGTCAGGTCGGGGAGCAGCGCGGGTTCCTGCCGCACGATGGCCACGCCGAGCTCGCGGGCCAGGTTCGGCCCGCCGTCCATCGCCCGGCCGCCGACCTCGACCGTGCCGCGGTCGGGAACCAGCGCTCCGGAGATCACCGCCATCAGCGTCGACTTGCCCGCGCCGTTCTCGCCGACGACCCCGTGCACCTCGCCGGCCCCGACCTCGAGCGCGACCTCGTCAAGCGCCGTGACGCCGGGAAACGTCTTGGTGACCGCACTGACGCGAAGGGCTGTCATCAGCTCTTGAACAGCTCGTTGAGCTGCGGCTCGGTGAGGTCCGCGGTCAGGTCGGCGTCCGGCGGCAGGGCCGGCTTGCAGTCCGGCGCCGTGCCGTCGGGGAGGTAGGTGAACGGCTCCGGGTGCAGCTTCGCCGACTCGGTGTTGGCGGTTCCCTGGAACGCCGCGACCCCGATGCGGAGCGCGAGCCTGGGCAGGCTGGAGGTCTGGCCCATGACGAGGAACGGGTACGGCTTCTTCGCCCAGTCACAGCCGATCTCGTTGTTGCTCGTGATCGAGGCGACGACCGGCCGTTTCATGTTCGCGCTGTCGTAGGCCTGGATGGCGCCGGTGTCGGGCCCGTTGAAGTCGCTGACGATCGCGTCGATGCGGCCGTGCTTGGACAGCAGGCCGGTCATCACCTTCCGGCGCAGGGCCGGGTCCCAGTTGGTGTCCTGGACCCGGTCGTCGACGATCTCGATCTCCGGGTACGCCTTCATGGCCTGCTGGAAGGAGGCGAAGAACTGGGTGCTCGTCTCGTTGCCCGGCGTGCCGCCCAGGAACGCGACCGTGCCCTTGCCCACCTGCTCGTGCAGGAAGTCCGCCCACGTCTTGCCGATGAAGTCGGTGTCGAAGGTGACCGCGTCCACGAAATCGGTTCCGGGCTTCCCGCCGGCGTCGCCGAGGATGGTGACCACCTTGACCCCCGCCTGGGTGGCCTTCCTGATCGCGGGGAGTTCCGCGACGCCGTAGTCGGCGGAGATGACCAGGACGTTGACCCCCTGCGCGACATAGCTGGTGATGTCGGCGATCGCCTTCTGCTGGTCGTTGATCGCCTGGGCGAACAGGGCCTCCGTCACGTTGCCGCACTTGCTCGCCTCGTCCTTGAACTCGGCGGCGGCCTGCAGGACCCAGGTGTTGCCGCCCGCGCTCTTGAGGAAGCCCACCTTCATGGGCTTGGTCCCGCAGAACTTCGTGATGTCGCCGCCCGACCCGGACTGCTGGAATCCTTCCTCGGCCTTGCGGGGACCCTCCGCCGTGGTCGTGTTCTGGGTCGAGCACGCGGCCGCCAGCGCGAGGCCGACCACGCTCACCAGGAGCATTGTCTTACGTCGGTGCATGATTCGGTTTCCTTGCTCTGTACGGCCGGGCTTCATGCGCTCAGGGCGGGCACCCGGTGGATTGCCCAGATGGTGCCAGCGTGGGCGACGCCGGGCGGACAACGTCTCAAGTCGAGACAGTGGCGTGCTCACACGGCCGGGCGTATTGAAGTGAGACAGTCCGCCCGCCGGACCGGCGGCCACACTCGCCACAGTGAACGACGTGGCTAGGAGGAACACGTGGCAGACATCGACGTAGATGTGGAGGCGCTGCGCGAGAAGTACCGCGAGGAACGCGACAAGCGGCTCCGGACGGCCGGAACGGACCAGTACAACTTCGCCGAGGGCCGGTACGCCCACTTCGACGACGACCCGCACGCCGCCCCGCCGGCGTTCCGGGAGCCCCTCCACGAGGAACTGGACGTGCTCGTCATCGGCGGCGGTTTCGGCGGCCTGCAGGCCGCCGCGACCATGCGTTCTGCCGGTGTCCACGACGTCCGGATCCTCGACGTCGCGGCCGACTTCGGCGGCACCTGGTACTGGAACCGCTACCCGGGCATCCGCTGTGACGTCGAGTCGTACATCTACCTGCCGTACCTGGAGGAGACCGGGTTCATCCCGAGCGAGCGCTACGTGACCGGGGCCGAGATCTTCCGGTACTGCCAGAAGCTCGGTCACCACTTCGGGCTGTACGAGCGGGCGCTCTTCCAGACCAAGGTCACGGGCCTGGAGTGGGACGAGGACGCGGCGCGCTGGACCGTCAGCACCTCGCGCGGCGACCGGCTGAGGCCGCGATTCGTCGTCACGCAGAGCGGGATCTTCAACCGGCCCCAGCTGCCCGGCATTCCCGGCATCGAGACCTTCCAGGGCCACATGTTCCACAGCGCCCGCTGGGACTTCGCGTACACGGGCGGCGACTCCACGGGCGGCCTGGACCGGCTTCACGACAAGCGCGTCGGGGTGATCGGGACCGGGGCCACCGGGCTGCAGATGGTGCCGAAACTGGCCGAGGGCGCTCAGCACCTGACGGTCTTCCAGCGCACTCCGACCGGCGTGGGGGTCCGCGACAACGGCCCCACCGACCTGGAGTGGTTCAAGTCCCTGCCGGCGGGCTGGCAGAAGGCGCGCGAGGACAGCTTCAACCGCCTCGCGAACATGGAGAACGTCGACTGTCCCGTCGACGACGGGTGGGCCCGCTTCTTCCGCGACCAGGTGGAAGCCATCGAACGCCTGCCCGAGGCGGAGCGGACCCCCGAGGCCATCGGGTCGGCGACCGAGGCGGCCGACTACGCGTGGGGCGAGATGCTGCGCGCCCGGGTCGACACCATCGT
The DNA here is from genome assembly GCF_009687885.1 of Acrocarpospora pleiomorpha. GTDB lineage: Bacteria > Actinomycetota > Actinomycetes > Streptosporangiales > Streptosporangiaceae > Acrocarpospora > Acrocarpospora pleiomorpha. The sequence continues at coordinate 79,986 of NZ_BLAF01000014.1, read as the reverse complement.
CCACGACCCGGGGAAGGCCGAGCTGCTGAAGGCCTACTACCGGACGCTCTGCAAGCGGCCCGGCTTCAGCGACGACTACCTGCCCGCCTTCGACCAGGCCAACGTGAGCCTGGTCGACGCCAGCGGGGGCATCGAGCGGATCACCGAGCGCGGCATCGTGGTGGACGGCGTCGAGCACGAACTCGACTGCGTGATCTTCGCGACCGGGTTCGAGCTGGGCACGACGTGGTGCCACCAGGCCGGCTACGACGTCGTCTCCCGTGGCGGCGCGCGGCTGTCGGAGAAGTGGGCCGACGGCATCAGGACCTTCCACGGTCTGTTCAGCCACGGCTTCCCGAACAGCTTCTTCATGGGGCTCACCCAGACGGGCACGACGATCAGCGTCCCGCACATGTTGCAGGAGCAGGTGAACCACATCACCCACATCGTCAGGCACTGCCTCGATCAGGGGGTCACCCGCGTTGAGGCCACGGTCGAAGCCGAGCGGGAATGGCAGGAGGTCATCGCGGCGAAGACCGCGCTGCGGCGGCCGTTCCAGGAGGCGTGCACCCCTGGCTACTTCAACGCCGAGGGCAGGCCAGAGGACATGCGGAGCGCCATCGGTTCCGGGATGTACTTCCCGTCCACCGAGTTCTTCGCCATGCTCGCGGACTGGCGAGACTCCGGGGACTTCGCGGGGCTGAAGCTGAGCTGACAATGACAACGACCTCCCTCTCTCTTGGAGAGGGAGGTCGTTGTCGTTTCAGCCCACGGCGACGGGGTTCACCGGGCTGGCGGTGGCTCCGGTGATCCGCAGCGGGCTCACCATGAAGAGGAACTCGTGGCACCCGTCGGCGGCGAGCTCCGACAGGTTGAGATGCTCGATGAGGTAGATGCCGTGGCGGACGAGCAGCTCCACATGGCCGCCGAGGAACTCGTCGCGGTCGAAGGGCTGCGCCTCGACGGCGGTGTTGTCCGAGCACACCGCCACGACGTCCCGCGAGGCGAGGAAGGCGGCCGCCGCCAGCCCGATCCCCGGCTGCACCAGCGACATCTCCTGGCCGTTGGCGAAGAACCAGTCCACCCAGCCGGTCCGGATCAGCGCCGCGTCGCCCGGCTGCAGCTGGACGCCCTGGGACTTGAGGGTGTCCTCGAGGTCCTCCTGGGTGATGACGTAGCCGGCCTCGAGCCAGTCGACCTGCTTGTACCGCGCGACGTCGATGAGGACCCCCCGGGTGACGACGGGGCCGGCCTTCTCGATGCCGCAGCGGGCCGCGCCGCCGTACGTCTCCATGGCGTCGTTGCCGAAACCGTTGTACGTCTTGCCGTCGGAGTAGACGTGGCAGAGCGCGTCCATGTGGGTCGAGGTGTGCGACGCGAGTGTCAGCACGTCCTCGTGGCACCCCACGCCGGGCTTTCCGCCGTACGGCTCGTACATGTGCTCGTCGAGATGGTTCAGCAGGGTCAGCCGCTGCGGCGTCCCCCGGTAGTCGACCAGGGGGATGCCCGCGCGCTGAATCGGCAGGCCCAGTGAGTAGACCTTCCCGGTGCGGGAGACCCTGGTCGCCGCCAGCGTGGTGCCGGGGTCCAGCAGGTTCAGCGCGCCGCGCTCGTCGTCCGCCCCCCAACGGCCCCAGTTGCCGATCTTCTGTTCGGTCATCTCGCGTCCTCCTCGGCTCAGTCGCATGTCAGGCTAGGAGCGGGCGGGCCCGGGGTGGCCGGATCGTCTCGCACTGAGACAGGTCAGCCGGTCAGCTGCTCACGCAGCCGGACGCGGGAGACCTTGAGGCTGGTGGTGCGGGGCAGCTCGGCCATGAAGATCACCTGGGTGGGCTTCTTGTAGCCCGCGAGCTCCCGCCGGCAGTGCTGGATGACCGCGTCCTCGGTCAGGTGTGATCCGTCCGGCCGCTTCACCACGACGGCCACGACCGCCTGCCCCCAGCGGGCGTGCGGCACGCCGACGACCGCCACCTCGCTGACCTCGGGCATGGCGGCGATGCAGATCTCGACTTCGCTCGGGTAGACGTTCGCTCCGCCGCTCACGATCAGGTCGGTCCGCCGGTCCGAGACCGTGACGTACCCGTCCGGGTCGATGGTTCCCGCGTCACCCGTGCGGTACCAGCCGCCGGCGAGCGCCGCCGCGGTGGCGTCCGGGCGGCGCCAGTAGCCCGTCATCAGCGCCGGGGAGGCGACGCAGAGCTCGCCGACCGAGACACCGTCGTGGGGCAGCTTCTCGCCCTGGCCGTCCACCACTTTGATGTCGACGTCGACCGCCGCCCGCCCCACGCCGGCGAAGATCTCCGACTGGCGGGTGGCACCCAGGTAGTCGCTGGGAACGGTCGCGGTGGCCAGCCCGCCCGAGAGCTCGGTCATCCCCCAGCCTTCGATCAGACGGCTCCCCACGACGTCATAGAGCGCGCCGAGATGTTCTGCGCTGGCGCGGCTGGCGGAGTGCAGCACCGAGTCCAGGGACTGCCACGCGGCCCGGCGGCGAGCGAGCGCCTCGGTCACCTCGGGCAGGAGCGGCGACGGCACGTAGGTGAACGTCGCGCGGTCGCGTTCGATGACGTGGAGCAGCGAGTCCGGGTCCCACTTGCCCATGATCGTGATCGTCCCGCCGAGGCTCAGCGCGCACAGCACGTGGGCGGGCACGACGGCCACGAACGACATCGATCCGGTCAGCGCGACCACCGGCCACCCGGTCAGCCGGAACGACCGCGCGTTCATGCGGGCGATGGCCAGCACGCCGCGATGGGTCAGCATCGCCCCTTTGGGCTGCCCGGTGGTGCCGCTGGTGAATCCGAGGATGAAGAGGCTGTCCGGAGCCGGCGGCGGGGGCTCCAGTGCGGCGCCACCCGCGACGAGCGCCTCGTACTCATGCCCGAGGCCGCTCCCGGGCGGCGAGACGAGGAGCAACTCGGACAGATCCGGCAGCGAGGCGACGCGTTCCTCCAGACCGGGAGTCCAGAGGAGCGCGCGGGCCTGGCTGTCCGCGAGGATGTACGCCGCCTCGGAGGCGGTGAAGCGCGCGTTCACCGGGCAGACCACCAGCCCGGCCTTGGCACAGGCGAAGTACACCTCGACGAGCTCGGCGCAGTCCTCCATCCAGGCCGCGACCCGATCCCCCGGCTTCAGGCCGAGACCCGCCAGCCCGTTGGCCAGCCGGGTGCTGCGTTCGTGCAAGTCGGCGTAGGTGCGCTCGTCGCCGGCCCGGTCCCTGATCGCCACCCGCGCCGGCGCGCGACGCGCGCCGATCGCCACGATGTCCCCGACTGACTCCGGATAGGTCTTCACACCAGTGAATCCTGGCGGGATCCCCGCCGCCCGGGCCGTCCCAATGTGAAACGGTCAGCCCCCGAGCAGGTCGGGATCCAGCTTGTAGGCCTTCATCTTGCGGTAGAGCGTCGCCCGTCCGATCTCCAGGAGCTCCGCGGCCTGGGTCTTGTTGCCCCCCGCCTCCGTGATCGCCTGGATGATGGCGGAGCGTTCGATGTGCTCGATGCGGCGCAGCCGCCGGCTGCCACGCTGGTAGTGCGCGGGGAGGTCGGACAGGGTGATCTCGGAGCCGCGGCTGCGGTTGAGCATCGCGGAGAGCACGCTGTCCAGCTCGCGGACGTTGCCCGGCCACTCGTACCGCATCAGGGCGTGCAGCACCGGCGGGGCGATCCTGACCCGGGCCCCGCGGCGGCTGATGAGGACCGGAGCCAGGTCCAGGATGTCCTCGGGCCGTTCCCGCAGCGAGGGAACGGTCAGCCGGACGCCGAAACCCGCCGCCTTCGCGACGCGCGCGGCCGTCCCGGAGGTGAGCGTGGCGATGACCCGGCTGGCGTTGTTCTCGGCGGTCTCCGCGAGCGTCGCGAGATGGCTGTTGAACTCCTCCGACCGGTCTCCTATCCCCTTCACGATGACGCAGCGCGAACCGACGCTGAGCACATCGCCTAGCTCGCGGAGCAGGTTCGCCTCGTTGACGTTGGGGGTGTTGCTCACGTCGAACACCACCGGCTTGCCGGTGCGCAGCGCGATGAGCTTGGCGACCGTGAACTTCCCCGCGCCGGCCTCGCCGTCGATCACGAGCGGGAAGGTCGAGGAACCGACCTCCTGGATCCGCTGGTTGACGTGCCTGGCCGCGGGACTGCGGCCCAGGAAGCCGTACTCCTTCGGGCCGCTGAACCGCCCGGCGACGACCGTGCCCGAAGAACGGCGGGACGAAGACGGAATGGTCAGCTGCACGAGCGTCCCGATGCGGCGGCCGCCCAGCCTGATCTGCTCGAACCTCGCCACGGCCACCTCGCCGTTGCTCAGCGGCACCTCCTCCGGCCGCCGCTCCGCACCCTCGCCGAGGTCCTCGGCCCGCTGTCCCAGCAGCGCCCTGTCGTCCGCGCCGAGCAGCTTCGACGCCGCCGCGGAGCTGAACTCCGCGCGGTCGCTCAGGACGACGACCGAACGGCCCGGGCGCTTGGTCGCCGACATGAACGCCGCCAGGAGGCAGCGCTCGGCGGCCGAGCCGAGTTCGACGAGGCGGTCCTCGATCGCCTTGGCCGCCTGCATCGCCATCGGCATCATCAGGGGGCTCGCCCGGTGCAGCAAGGTGGTGAGGTCGACGGCGCCCTCCAGCCGCTGGGTGAGCGGGTTGACGATGGGCACGGCCGCGCAGGCGAGGTCCCGCAGCACCTCGAGATAGTGGTCGTTGCCCGTGGTCCAGGTCGCGATGCGCTCCTCGAGGGCGATCCCCACCGCGTTCGTGCCGGAGAACTCCTCGCTCCAGACGAACCCGGGCGCGCTCTGGCCGGCTTCCATCCGCCGCGACAGCTCGTCGTCGTCGCACCGGATCAGCAGCAGCTGGCCGGCGGCGTCGGTGAGCACGGCCGAGGTGCCGCACCCGGGCAGCCACGCGGCGAGCTGGTCCATGACCGGCTCCGCGGCGCGCAGGAACCTGCCACTCGATTCGAAATCCGCCTGGTAGGGGAGCGTCAGGCTGTCCCCCCGGTCCAGGCCGCACATGCGGGAACGCTCCCAGGAACGAAGGATCAGCGGCTGTCCCGCAGGTGAGGGAGTCATGGTCGCCTCCATTCAACCAAACGGTAGGATGGCGTCACCCTACCCCTCTGACCAGCGCGGCACCAGACCCGCGACGCCATCGGCTCGGCGAGGGGCCCTGACTCACGGGCTTGACTGTCCCAATCTGGAACGGTCGCCCTTCGCCCGCGGGCCCCCCGGCCAGAGTGGCGCGGGTATCCGGTGAGAGAGGGCTGACCCAGATGGCTCCCAGCAGATTCGGCGTCTTCTACGACTTCCGCAACCCGGCTCCCTGGCGCGAGCCGTGGGATGTGCGCTACCGCAAGATCCTCGAGCAGATCGACTGGGTGGAGTCCACTCCGGCCTTCGGTGAGGTGTCGGTCTCCGAGCACCACTTCGTCGACGACGGCTACACGCCGTCGGTGCTCGCGCTGGCGGCCGCGATCGCCGCCCGGACGACCCGGGTCGGCGTCTCCACCAACATCCTGCAGCTGCCGCTGCACCATCCGCTCCGGGTGGCCGAGGACGCCCTCACCGTGGACGCGCTGTCGTCGGGGCGGTTCCGGCTCGGCGTCGCCGTCGGCTACCGCGAACTGGAGTTCCAGGCACTGGGCACGTCGACGCGGGACCGGGCCTCCCGCATGGAGGAGGCCCTCCAGATCCTCCGGCTGGCGTTCGCCGGGGAGCCCTTCCGGTTCGAGGGCAGGCACTGGTCGATCCCGGCGCTCGGCGTCCGGCCGGGCCCGGTCCGCCCGGGCGGGCCGCCGATCTGGCTGGGCGGTACGGCTCCCGCCGCCCTCGACCGCGCCGCGCGGACCGCCGACGGCTTCATGGCGTCGGTCAACGCGGAGGTCGTCGCGTTCCACGGGGCCTGCGAGCGCCTGGGCGTCGGCCGCAAGCCCGCCTCCAGGACCGCGTGGATGGTGGTGGACGAGGATCCCGAGCGGGCCCTCGCGGCGCTCGGCGAGCACATGCTCTACCAGGTGAACCAGTACATCGACTACGGGTTCCTGAAGGTCCCGCCGTACACCGACCCGCACCGGCTGATCCAGGACGGGTTCTACACCTTCGTGGACGCCGCGGGCGCGCTGGACGCGCTGGCCGAGGCCGGTGCGGCCGGCGTCGACGAGGTGCACTTCTTCGGCATGCTGCCCGGCGAGGACGTGGCGGCGGCCACCGCCCGGCTGGAGTACCTCGCCGCGAAGGTGCTGCCGCGGCTGGCTTCTGGCGATTGACAGTGCTGGTCAGAGGCATCTAATCTACCAAACATTCGGTAGAATTCGGAGGTGGGGATGAGACCGGCGTACGACCTGCTCCCGGTGCTCGAGGGGCTGGGGCTCCCGCACGCGTGGGATGTGCTCGATCATGAGCTGGGGAGCCTCTCGCTGCTGACACCAGAGCTCAGGCGGGAGGCCGCCGCCCTGGTGAGCACCGGTGAGTCCATCTCGCTCGACCTTCCTCTCGGCTTGGTCGACCCGCCGCTGTACGGCCGGGCGGCGCACCGGCATCGCCACGTCCAGGTCGGCCGGAACACCTACGAGGACGTGATCGACGACTTCAACCCGCAGTCGGGTTCCCAGTGGGACGGGCTCCTGCACGTCCGGGCCCGGGAGTTCGGCTTCTTCGGCGGGGAGACCTCGTTCGAGAAGGCGTCCCGAGGTCCGGGGATATCGCGGTGGGCGCGCGCGGGCATCGTGGGTCGGGGCGTGCTGCTGGACGTCGCCCGCTGGGCCGAGGCGCAGGGATCGCCCATCGACCCGTTCTCCGGGCACGTGATCGGCGACGAGGACCTCCGCACGTGCGCGGACCAGCAGGGCGTCGAACTCAGGACCGGGGACATCCTCTGCGTGCGCACCGGCTGGGTCTCGGCCTACCGGAGCCTGGACGCCGGGTCCCGCGCGTCCCTCGCCTCCCGCTTCACCGGGCTCCGCGCCGACGCCGCCATGGCGCGGTTCCTCTGGGACGGCCAGGTGGCCGCGGTCGCGGCGGACAACCCCGCGCTGGAATCGACCCCGGGTGACCAGGCCGTGGGGTCCCTCCACCGCCGCCTGATCCCCCTGCTGGGGATGGCCGTGGCCGAGTTGCTCGACCTCGACGCCCTGGCCGCCAGGTGCGCGGAGCTCGCCCGGTGGGAGTTCCTCTTCGTCGCCGTGCCCCTTCCGCTCGCGGGCGGGGTCAGCTCGCCCGCCAACGCCCTGGCGGTGCTGTGAACACCACGCTTCTCGACCATCACGTCCTGGGTCCCGAGCTCGCGCGAACCCCGTACGGCCATCCCTTCCGCGCCGAGTTCCGCGCCTGGCTGCGGGAGCACGCCACCGGCGAACCCGAACCGCTGGACCAGGACGCGCGCTTCGAGTTCCGCAGGCGCTGGCACCACACCATGGCCGCGGGCGGCTGGACAGGACTGCACTGGCCCGTCGAGTACGGCGGCCGCGGCGCGGACCCGGAGCTGCAGTTCATGTACTACGAGGAGCTGGCCCTGGCGCGGGCGCCGGAACCGGTCAACACGCCGGGTCTGATCCTGCTCGGCCCCACCCTGATGGCGCACGGCTCCGACCTGCTCAAGCGCGCCTTCCTCCCGGGGATCCTGTCGGGCGGCCAGATGTGGTGCCAGGGCTTCTCCGAGCCCGACTCCGGCTCCGACCTCGCCTCGCTGCGGACGCGGGCCGAGCTGGACGGGGACGACTGGGTGGTGACCGGCCAGAAGACCTGGACCACCTTCGGCCAGTACGCCGACTTCTGCTTCGTGCTGGCCCGCACCGAGCCAGGCTCGGCCCGCCATCACGGCCTCAGCATGCTCATCTGCCCGCTGGACCAGCCGAACGTGACCGTCCACCCGATCCGGCAGATCAGCGGCGACGCCGAGTTCTGCGAGATCTTCTTCGAGGGCGCCCGGGTCCCGCGCGACTGGGTCGTGGGCGAGGCCGGCCAGGGCTGGCAGGTGGCGATGACCCTCTTCCAGTTCGAGCGGGGCGACCAGGGCTACACCGACCATGCCCGGCTGCTGGTCCGCCTGCTCGACTGCGAACGCGTCCTGGGGGCGGCCGACCTCCCACCGGAGCGGGCCCTCGCCGCGCGCGAGGAGCTGCGCCGGCTCTGGGTGCGCTGCCAGGAGCTCCGCCTCCTCAACTACCGGGGGACGCTGCTGGCCGCCGCGGGCCAGAGCCTGGGCGCCGTCGGGTCGATGACCAACCTGGTGTGGGGCGAGCTGGAGAAGGATCTCGGCAGTCTGCAGGCGGAGGTGGCCGGCGCGCGCGGCCTGGTGCTCGGCAGGCACGACACCCACCACCGGCTGGCCAGCCGGGCCGCGTCCATCTACTCCGGCACCAGCGAGATCCAGCGCAACATCATCTCCGAGCGTCTCCTCGGACTACCGCGATGAGCCCCGGGCAGGCCAGGGAAGGATGCAGCCGGTGATCACCGACCCCCTCACCTCAAGCGACCACCTCGAGATCAGCGCGATGGTCGGCGACTTCACCCAGCGCGTCTTCAGCTCGGACCGCGTTCGCGCGGCCGCCGCCGGCGCGCCCGGGTTCGACGAGCCGGCCTGGAAGCAGATGGTCGAGCTCGGCTGGTCGGGCCTCGGGGTGCCCGCCGCGGCGGGCGGCGGGGAACTGGGCGTGTTCGTCCAGTGCATCGTGCACCGTGAGCTCGGCGCGCGGCTGGCGCCCTCGCCGTACCTGGCGACCGCCGCCTTCGCGGCCACGGCCCTGGACGAGCTCGCGGATCCGGAGCTCGCCGGCGGCCTGCTGGCGGCGATCGCGGGCGAGGCGACCCTGCTCGCGCTGGTGCTCGGGCACGGCCGCGGCTGGTCGTCCGCGCCGTCGCCGCTGGTCACCGCCACCCGCTCCGGCGCGGGCTGGGTCCTCGACGGTGCCGTCCCCCTGGTCCTCGACGCGACCCGAGCGCGGCGGCTGATCGTCGTCGCGGCGATCGACGGGCGGAACTGGGGGCTGTTCGGCGTGGAAGGGGCCGGCGTCAGCCGCCCGGTCGCGACGGTCGACAGCACCCGCGCCTTCGGTGACCTGCTGCTGCGGGAGACGCCGGCCGTGGCCCTGCACCGGGACCCCTTCGGCCGGGCGAGGATCGACGCTCTCGTGGACCGCCTGGCGGTCTTCCTGGCGGCCGAGATGGTGGGCGCCGCGATCGCCTGCCTGAACCAGACACTGGACTACCTGCGCACCCGCCGGCAGTTCGGCCGGCCCATCGGCTCCTTCCAGGCCCTCAAGCACCGCTGCGCGGACCTCGCGGTCGGCCTCACCACGGCCCAGGAACTCGTGTTCGCCGCCGCCGAGACCGCCGACACGGGCGACGCCGCGGCCCTGGCCCTGTTCGCCCCGCTGGCCCTGGCCCGGGCGGGGGAGGCGCTGAAGCGCACCTCCGAGGAGGGCATCCAGCTCCACGGCGGCGTCGGGTTCACCGACGAGTTCGACATCGGCCGGTACTACAAGCGGGCCCTGGCCGACCTGGAGATCCTGTCGGGCCCGGTCACCGCGTACGCGCGCATGGACGCGGTCCGCAGGGGGCCGGCATGAGACCCGTGCTGATCAGGCCCGCTGATCCGCGCAGTCTCGACGAGGTCGGCGAGGGGCTGCGGGCCGCGTTCGTCACGGTGCGGGATGCCGTGGCCGTGGGCAGCCCGGTGGTGATCCTCGTCCGCGCGGGCGACCTGCTCGGACATCACTCGGTGTACGGCGCCGCCTACGCGAACGGCCTGGCGGGCATCGCGCGCGCGGCCGGGTTCGAGGGCGCCCGCGCCGGCTGGAAGGTCAACGTCGTGGCCCTCCCCGACGGGGACGCCGGGAACGAAGAGGCGATCATCACGGCGGTCCGCGACCTCGGCCTGACCGGCCAGGTGCTGACGCTCGGCGCCGGACTCGCCGGGAAGGTGATCCCATGACCCGGATCGCGGTCGTCACCGGAGGCGCGCGCGGGCTGGGACTCGCCATCGCGCGACTTCTGGCGGCCCGTGGCCACGCCCTCGTGCTCGTGGACCGGGACGACGCGGTGTGGGACACGGTCGAGGAGTTGCGCACCGCGGGGTGCGCGGCGAGCGCGGTCGTCGCGGACCTGACCGGTGACGAGGACGTGCGCCGCGTCCGTGACTTCGTCCGCGAGACCCACGGGCCGGTGGACGTCCTGGTCAACAACGCCGGGATCACGAGGGACGCCCGGCTGGCCACGATGGCGGAGGCGGACTTCGCCGCCGTGGTCGAGGTGAACCTGCTCGCCGCGATGAGGCTGACCTTCGCGCTCGAGACAGAGCTCCGGGACGGAGGCTCGGTCGTCAACATGAGCTCCAGGGCGGCGCTCGGCAACTTCGGCCAGACGAACTACGTCGCGTCGAAGTCGGGGCTGATCGGCTTCACCCGGGGTCTGGCGCTGCGCTGGTCCCCCCGGATCCGCGTCAACGCCGTGGCGCCCGGTCTCATCGACTCCCCGATGAGCAGGGCGATGCCGCCCCAGGTGCTGGACGGCCTCGTGGCCAGGATCCCCGCCGGGCGGATCGGCGAGCCCGAGGACGTGGCGAAGGCGGTCGCCTTCCTGGCGTCCGACGACGCGTCCTACATCACGGGCCAGGTCCTGACGGTGTGCGGAGGGCGCAGCATCGCACCGTGAAATTTCACCAAACGGAAGGTCGAACCCCCGTATGAGTTACTCACCCCGGCCCGTCGCGGTGGTGAACAGCGCGCAGACCCTGTTCAAGCCGTCGTGGGCGGACCGCCAGCATGTCGACCTGATCTCCGAAGCCGTCACCGGTGTCCTGAAAGGGACCGGTCTCCGGATCGACGACGTCGACTTCGTGATCGACTCGGGCAGCGACTTCCTCGATGGTCGCAGCATCTCCAACTGCGGCTTTCTCGGCGCCATGGGCGCGCACCACAAGGAGGAGTCCCGGGTCGAGGAGGACGGCCTCTGGGCGCTCTCCTACGCGATGAACAAGATCGCTTCCGGCACGGCCTCGGTCGGGCTGGTCGTGGCGTACGCCAAGCCGTCCGAGCTCGACGCGCGCTCGTTCTGGTGCACGCTGCTCGAGCCCTTCACCCAGCGGCCGGTGGGACTCGACCACCTCGCCGCGGCGGGCCTGTACGCCCAGCGCTACCTCACCGCCGCCGGTCTGATCCCGAAGGACCTCGACGTGGTGGCGCGGCACGCGTGGGAGGTGGCCGTGCGGAACCCGAACGTCGACCTCGACGAGGTGCCCTCGGCCGACGCCTTCTGGCACGAGCGGGTGGCCAGCCCGCTCCACGGCTCGGACTTCGCCCGCCCGGTCGACGGCGCCGTGGCCGTGCTGCTGGCCGCCGCCGACGTCGCCGACCAGATCACCACCCGGCCGGTACGGCTGACCGGCAGCGGCTCGGCGATCGACCAGCACTTCCTCGCCGCCCGGGAAGCCGACGCGCTCCCCGCGTGCGCCGCCGCCGCGCGGATGGCGCTCGGAAAGGCGAGGGCGACCGACTTCGACATCGCCGAGGTCTCGGCCACCTCCACGGTGGGCGAACTCATGGTGCTGGAGGCCCTCGGCCTCGCCCCCCGGCACAAGGCGCTCCACCTGTACGAAAGCGGGGGCACCACCTCCGTGAACCCGTCGGGAGGCGCGCTGCCCGCCGACCCGATCATGGCCACCGGCCTCGCCCGGCTCCACGAGGCGGCCTCCCGGCTGGTCGGCAGGAACGGGTTCGCGGCAGGCGAGGCCAGGACCGCGCTCGTCCACGGCACCGGCGGATTCGCCATGCAGAACCACTGCGTGGTCACGATGGAGGTGGCTTCATGAGCATCGCGATTGTCGGAACCGGCCAGACCGCCCACGCGCGCCGCCGGACCGACGTCAGCCAGGCCGGGCTCGCCAGGGAGGCCGTCGTCGAGGCGCTCCAGGACGCGGAACTGACCATGGACGACATCGACAGCGTCGTCGTCGCGAGCGGGCCCGCCATGTTCGGCGCGGTCAACCAGCCAGAGAAGTGGCTGGTCGACGCGCTGGGCGCCCGGTTCAAGCCGGTCGTCCGGGTGACCAGCGGCGGGGGCACCGGCCTGGCCGGCGCGCTGGCCGCCGTGAACCAGATCAAGGGCGGCGCCGCCCGCCGGGTCCTCGTCGTGGCCTACGACAAGCTCTCGGAAGGGGCGCTGCAGGCCTCGATCTCGACCCTCTACGACCCGTTCTGGGGGCGGGAGTTCGCCGTCGGGATCATGGGCTTCTCCGCGGCGTACTGGCGGGCCCGGATGGACAGGCTCGGCCACACCCAGGAGGCGGCGGCGATGGTCGCGGTGAAGAACCGCCGCCACGCGCTGGCCAACCCCAAGGCGCACGTCAGGAAGGAGGTCACGGTCGAGGAGGTGCTGGCCTCCCGGCCGCTGTGCTGGCCGATCAAGGTGCTCGACGTTCCGCCGATCTCGGACGGGGCTTGCGCGGTCATCCTCGCCGCGGACGACGACGCCCTCGCGATCACGGACGCCCCGGCGTGGATCAACGGCATGGCGTACTACAGCGAGGCTGACAACGGCGCGGATCGCTCGATGCTCCAGTCGGAGCCGCTGCAGATCGCGGCCGCCCGGGTGTACCGGGACGCGGGCATCACCAACCCGTTCCGGCAGTTCGACGTGGCCGAGTTGCAGGAGCCGTACACCTGCTTCGAGCTCAGCTACTACGAGGGTCTGGGGCTGTGCCCGGAAGGAGGGGCCGCCGATCTGGTGGCCTCCGGGGAGACCGCGATGGGCGGCTCGCTTCCGGTCAACCCCTCGGGCGGCTGCATGGGCGCCAACCCGATCGGCGCCACCGCGCTGATCCGGCTGGCCGAGGCGGCGATGCAGGTGACGGGCAAGGCCGGCATGCACCAGGTGCCCGGGGCCTCGCTCGCGCTCGTGCAGGCGGGCGGCGGGTGGGCCAATCTCCGCGGCGTCGCCGTGGTGAGCTCCGAGAAACGATGAGGTGCCGATGATGACCGAAACCATGACCTCGATGGCCGCCCAGATCCGGATGCCCTACACGCTGACTCCGGGGGAGGCGACCGGCATCTTCCTGGCCGAGCTCGGGAGGCGGCGTCTCATCGGGTCGCGCCACGGGGACCGGATCCTGGTGCCGGCGCAGGACTTCGACGGCTCGACCGGCGAGCCGGCCGGCGGCTTCGTCGAGCTCGCCCCGGTGGGGCGGCTGGAGGCCTTCACCGTCACGGAGCGGGGGGTGCTGGGCCTGGTGCTGGTGGACGGCGCGGATGTGCCCTTCCTGCACCGCATCGTCGGTTTCGAGGAGGCCGATCTCGCGATCGGCGCGAGGGTGGCCGCGGTCTGGGCGGACGCGCCCGTCGGCGGGGTTCTCGACTTGGCTGGTTTCGGGCCGGGGGGTGACGGGCCAGGCGTGCCGCCCCGCTCCGCGCCCGAGGGGCTCGCCCAGCCGTTCGAGCAGGTCGAGTACACCATGACCCTCGACTACCAGCACTCCTACGGCCACTACTACGGCACGCTCTTCGACGCCGTGCGGACCGACCGCAGGCTCCGGGGGGTGAAGTGCTCGCGGTGCCGCCGGACGCTGCTTCCGCCCCGGGCCATCTGCGACGTCTGCTTCGTCCCCACCGCGGAGTGGGTGGACGTCGAGGCGGTCGGCGTCGTGCAGGCCTGCTCCGTGGTGCACATCGAGTTCATCGGCCAGCGGCTGAAGCCGCCGTACGTGTACGCCGAGCTGGTTCTCGACGGCACGTCGACCCGCCTGATCCACATGGTCGGCGGGGTCGATCCCGCCGAGGCGAGGACGGCCGTCGCGCCCGGCAGCCGGGTGCGCGCGGTCTGGAGCGACCGGCGGACCGGCAGCCTCGCGGACATCGATTACTTCGAGCTCATCCCGGGAGAGCCGTCGTGAGCGGTGTCCTGACCGTGTCCCTGCAGGACGGCCTGCTCGAGCTGACTCTGGCGCGGCCCCAGGCGCTCAACTCGCTCAACCTGGAGCTGAAGGAGCGGCTGGGGGAGGTGCTCGGGCAGGTCGCGTACGACGAGAAGGTGCGCGCTGTGCTGGTCATGGGGGAGGGCCGGGCCTTCTGCGCGGGCGGGGACCTCGCGGAGATGGACCCGAAGCGTTCCCCTGAGGAGGCGCGGGCCCGGCAGCACAAGCTCCTCAACGCGGTCTTCCTCCCGCTGGCCCGCCTCGCCAAGCCGGTGGTGGCGGCAGTGCACGGGCACGCGCACGGGGCGGGGCTGAGCCTGGCGCTCGCCTGCGACGTCGTCGTCGCCGGGGAGTCCGCGCCGATGTCGTTCGGCTACGTGCACCGGGGCCTGACCCCGGACTGCGGCATCACCTACGTCCTGCCGCGGCTCGTCGGCATGGCGCGCGCGAAGGAGCTCCTCTTCAGCGGCAGGCGGTTCACCGGCGCCGAGGCGCTGGCGATGGGCCTCATCGCCGAAGCGGTGCCGGACGGCGAGGTGATCGAGCGGGCCAGGGCCCGCGCGCGAGAGCTCGCCCGGGGAGCCACCGTCGCCCTCGCCCTCACCAAGCGCATGCTCGACCAGTCGACGCATCTCGGCTTCGAGGACGTGATCGAGATCGAGGCGTACTCGCAGGCGGTCACCCGGGCCACCCAGGACCACGCCGAGGGCATCGCCGCCTTCGCCGAGAAGCGGACCGCGGTGTTCACCGGCCGCTGAGCCCGAGAGGATTTATCGTGACGACATACGCCATCGACGAGCTGGCCGGCTTGGTCGGGGCCGAGCTGGGGACGAGCGAGTGGACCCTGGTGGACCAGGATCGCATCGACCGGTTCGCCGAGGTAACCGGTGATCTCCAGTGGATCCACGTCGACCCCGTCCGAGCGGCTAGCGGACCCTACGGGGCCACCATCGCGCACGGCTATCTCACCCTCTCCCTGCTGCCCATGCTGGTACGGCAGGCATGCACCCTCGAAGGCGCCTCCCGGCGGCTCAACTACGGCCTCGACAAGGTGCGCTTCCCGCAGCCGGTGGTCGTCGGCTCGAGGGTCCGCGCCGTCGTGACGCTGCGATCGGTCGCCGAGATCAGCGGCGGCCTCCGGCTCGGCCTCAGCTGCGTCCTGGAAATCGAGGGCGCGGCGAAGCCGGCCTGCGTGGCTGAGACGCTCACCCTGCTATTGACCTGACGGCCAATCAGGTACCCATCGGGGATTCCTCCCGTTACTTGACCTGGGGTGCCGCTGCCAGCCTTCTCGTAGCCGGGCATGGACACCCGGATCCGCGACCAGCTGGCCAAGCGGCGGGAACTGCTCGGGGATTTCGAACTCGGCGTGGGTTGCTCAGAGAGGACGGGGGTTGCCGGGGCGGTAGCGGGCTTTGATGTGGACACGTTCGCCCTGAGGGCCGAGGATGCTGAGGAATTCCACGGGGTGTTCGTCGGCGTTGCCGAACCAGTGCGGGAGGTGGGTGTCGAATTCGGCGACTTCGCCCTCGGTGAGGATGAAGTCCTTGTCGCCGAGGACGACGCGGAGGCGTCCGCGCAGGACGTACAGCCAGTGGTAGCCCTCGTGTGAGCGGGGGTCGGGTTCGCGGCCGTCGGTCAGGCCGGCGGGCAGGATGTGCTTAAACGCCTGCAGCCCGCCGGGTTTGCGGGTCAGTGGGACGACGGTCATGCCGTTGCGGGTGAAGGGCTGTGGATACACCCGGGGGTCGAGCTCAGCCGGAGCGCCGATCAGCTCGTCGATCGGCACCTGGTAGGCCCTGGCCAGGGGCAGCAGGAGTTCGAGGCCCGGCCTGCGCCGGCCGGACTCCAGCCGCGACAGGGTGCTGATCGGGATGCCGGTGGTCTCGGACAGGGCGGTCAGGGTGACGCCCCGGCGACGGCGCAGCTCGCGGAGTCGGGGTCCGACCGCGGCCAGCACGGCTTCGTCGTTCATCCCTTCACCCTGCCCGCGTTTTGCGTTTTCAGCAAAGAACTTTGTCGAAATGCCGCAATCGGGGGGACCTTGGCGTTAGCAGGGCGCTCCGCCGCCAAGAAACCAACGAGAGGACCGAGTGTCATGGACGCCCGGCATTGGGACGAGATGTATCGCAGCCGCGACCAGATATTCAGCGGCAACCCCAACGACGTACTCGTCACCGAGACCGACGACCTGCCACCGGGCCAAGCGCTCGACGTCGGCTGTGGTGAAGGCGCCGACACGCTCTGGCTGGCCCGGCGTGGCTGGCAGGTCACCGCGGTCGACATCTCCGAGGTCGCTCTGCGACGTGCCTCCGCTGCCGCCATCGACGTCAAGGGGCGCGTGGCGTGGGCGCGGGCCGACCTCACCACCACGCCGCCCCCGGCGGGCGCCTTCGACCTGGTGTCCATCCAGTACTTCCCGCTCCTGCGCGGACCAGGCCACGCCACACTGCGCGGCCTGCTCGATGCTGTCGCCCCCGGCGGCACGCTGCTCTTCGCCACCCACGCTCTCGCGGACCTGGCCCCACGTCCTGAGGAGGGCTTCGACCCCGCCGACTACTACCAGCCCGACGACATCGCCCAACTCCTCGGCCCCGCCTGGAACATCCTGATAAACGAGACCCGCCCCCGCGCCGCCCCGCCCCCCGCCGGCACACATCACACCCACGACGCCGTCCTGCGAGCGCTACGCCTGCCGTGATCCGGCGCCCATCGACCAAGGCGCGGCCATGAACTCGGTCAACCTGGCCCGCGGCGGCCGATCCGCCCGAGTGTGAGATCCACCAGGCCGCCACCTGGAGCGTTCTCCGGGCGTCTGCCTGCTGTAGGCCCGGATAGCTGGGAGAAGGTTCACATTCCGGCCCGCCCCGTGCACGGGAGAAATACCTGTGTGCGTGCCGGGTCGAGGGCCGACCCTTGCCGGATAATTTATACGTATGATAAGGATTAACCGGACAAGGGTGGTAAATGTGAGGCGAGGTGGCCTGTGGTGCTCAAGGAATTCGAGGACGGATGGCTGGAGCTGGACGGTCTTAAGATCCACTACACCGAGTGGGGTGCGCCGTCCGCTGAGCCCGTCGTGATGCTGCATGGCCTCAATGTGCAGTGCCATACCTGGGATCCGATCATCCGGAGCCTGGCCGGCGACTACCACGTCATCGCGATGGACCTGCGCGGTCATGGCGACAGTGGCTGGGCCGCGTCCGGTTATCGCGTGCGTTCCATGGCGCGCGATGTGCACGGGCTCATCGACTCGCTCGGGATCGGCCCGGTCCACCTCGTCGGGCATTCCGCCGGGGTCCGGGTGGCCATCGCGGTCGCGGGCGAGCGTCCCGAGACGATCCGGCGCCTCGTGCTCTCGGACGCCGGGCCGGCCAACTCGCCGTCGGGAGCGGTGGCCATGCGCGACTTCATCCAGGCCACGACGAACCTGAAGGGCTTCCGCGACGAGGCGGAGGCGTGGAAGTTCTACAAGGGCTACCACCCGGAGTGGCGCGAGGACTTCATCGATCTGCACGTGAGATACCAGCTGCGCCGCAACTGGGCCGGGAAGCTGGTGCCGAAGGCCGACCCCGACGTGCAGTGGATCACCGGCTCCGTGAGCCTGCCCGACGTCGAGTACCTGTGGCGGATGTCGGAACTGCTGACCATGCCGACCCTGCTGATGGTCGGGCGCAGGAGCAACGTCATCGACGAGGCGGTCGTGGACAGGATGCTCTCGGTCATGCCGAACGCGGAAGCTCGCTGGTTCGACACCGGCCACTACGTCCCGCGGGAGGCTCCGGAGGAGTTCACCGGGGTGCTGCGCGACTTCCTGGCAAAAGCGTGAGCGCCGTGTCGGGGCGGGAGCGCTTCGAGCGAATGCGCAGCGTCCTCGAGGTGCCGATCCTGAACGAGAAGTTCTGGTCGAAGGTGCCCGCGGTGGCGGCCGACGCCATCATGGTGGACCTCGAGGATTCGGCGACTCCCGCCGACAAGGAACGGGCGCGGGAGCGCGTCCTGGCCGCGCTGGAGGCGCCGGCGCACTTCGGTGGCCGCCACGTCATCGTCCGTGTCAACAACCTGGACACCCCATGGGGCCGGGACGACCTGGCCGAGCTGGCCGGATCTCCGGGCGATTTCCTGGTCTGCTACCCGAAGGCGCAGAGCGCGGCGGAGATAGCCGAGGCCATGTCGATCCTGAACAGAGGCACCGCGGCCCGCGGTCTGCACGTGATGATCGAAACCGCGCGCGCCGTGCGGTCGCTCGACCAGATCGCCGGCGCCGACGGCGTGCAGGGCCTGCATTTCGGATATGTCGACTACGCCGCCGACGTCGGCTCGAAGGTCTTCGACGATGACGGCGCGGATCTGTACGGCCCGGCGAACCACTACGCCCGTTCGGCCATCGCCGTGGCGGCCGCCGCGCACGGATTGTTCGCCACCGGCGGGTCCCTCATCCCGGACTACCGGGACCTGGCCAAGGTCGAGCGTTTCGTACGGACCTGGGCGGATGTCGGCTACACCGGATGCATCGCGGTGTCGCCGGCGCACCTGCAGATCATCAACGCCCGGATGGCGCCTGCGCCCGAGGACGTGCGGGCCGCGCGTGAGGTCTGCGACGCCTACCAGCAGGCGGTGGAACGCGGCGAGCCGGCGGCCGTCCTCAACGGGCGTGCCATCACGCTGCCCGACTACCGCGTGGCGAGCAGGCTCGTCGCGCGCGCCCTGCCGGTCGACGCGAAGGGCGCGTAGATGCGGAGCGTGGTGATCGCCGGCGGCGCGATCGCGGGGCTGAGCGCCGCGCGGGAACTGCGCAGGGCCGGCTTTCAGGGCCGGATCCAGGTGGTCGATCAGGACCGGCGTGGGCCGTACCGGCGCCCTGAAGTTTCCAAGGGTCTGCTGGAGGGACGGCTCGGCGTGGATTCCGTGACTACGCCCTGGCCGGCGGACCTGAACGTCGATCGGATGCTCGGGGTCCGGCTGACGGGCCTGGACCTGGCGGCCAGGACCGTTCAGGTGGAGGGCCGCGAGGTGCCGTTCGACGGGCTGGTCATCGCGACCGGGTGCGCCGCTCGCCGCTCCCCGTACGAGGCGATGGCCGGCGTGCACACCCTGCGCTCGGCCGAGGACGCGGAACGCTTGCGGCCCGAACTGGCCGCGGCCACGAAGATCGTCATAGTCGGAGCGGGATTCATCGGTCTCGAGGTCGCGTCCGTGGCGTGGAAACTCGGCAAGTCCGTGACCCTGCTCGAAGCCGCGGAGATCCCGCTGGCGCGCGTCCTGGGGGATGACTTCGGCGAACACCTCGCCGGAATACACCGGGCACACGGCGTCGACCTGCGGACCGGAGTCACGGTCGCCGGCTTGGTCGCGGGAGCGTCCGGGCGGGTCTCGTCCGTCGAACTGACCTCCGGCGAGACCATCGCGGCGGACGTGGTGCTGGTGGCGATCGGCTCAGAACCGGCGACCGGCTGGCTGCGCGACTCGGGCCTCGACCTGTCCATGGGGGTCGTCTGCGACGAGACCTGCGCGGTGGCCGACGGAGTGGTCGCGGCCGGGGACGTCGCGAGCTGGATCAACCCCCTCTACCAGCGGCGTATGCGCGTCGAACACTGGACCAACGCCGTCGAGCAGGGCGCCTACGCCGCCCGGCGGCTGCTGGGCACCCACGACCCCACCGGGTTCGCCAGCGTGCCCTACTTCTGGTCCGACCAGTACGGCGTGAAGCTGCAGTGCGTCGGCTCGACCCTCGGTCACGACCAGTACGCCGTACTCGACCACAGCGACGGCAGGTTCCTGGTCGCCTACGGACGCGCGGGCCGGCTCGTGTGCGTCGCGGGCATGAACGCGGGCGCGGCCGTGATGAAGCATCGGGCGATGGTGCTCCGCGCCGTCCCGCTCGCCGAGGTGTCCGCGGTCTCGGCCGTATAACGTCGATTCATATGTATGAAACGGACCATTGCCCTGGTTGATATGGCCGTGTAACGTCCCGTGTGTCAGGAAGAAGCGGTATCTGTCACGTTCGGGACCGGCGTCATCCGGATGAACCACGATCACGAGAACGGGTAGCAGAGATGTCATCAGCTCAGCAGCGGGCCGCCGTCACCGGCCTGTCGCACCTGATCGATGGAGAACTCGTCGCAGGCGGCGGACGTTTCGCGATCGTGTCCCCCTGGACCGAGCTCGCGATAGCCGAGACCCCGCGCGCGACGCCCGAGGAGGCCGACCGCGCCATCGCCGCCGCCCGCCGCGCCTTCGACGAAGGCCCCTGGCCGCGCATGGCGCCCGCGGCGCGCGCGGCCGTCCTCCGCCGGTTCGCCGAGCGGCTCCAGGCCCGGCGGGACGAGCTCGTGCACATCGCGATCCACCAGGCCGGCGCGGTGCGCTCGCTCGCGGAAGGGCTCCAGACGGACGCGCCCCTGGCGGCCGCCTTCGGCTACGCCGACACCGCCGGAACGTTCGAGACGATCGAATCCCAGACCCTCGAGGGAACCCCGCTCCCCGGCGCGTCCGGGCGGCGCAGGTCGCGGCTCGTCCAGCGGGTGCCGGCCGGTGTGATCACCGCCATCACGCCGTTCAACTACCCGTTCCGGGTCAGCGTCCAGAAGGTCTTCCCCGCGCTGGCCGTGGGCTGCACCGTCATTCTCAAGCCGCACCCGACCACCGCCTGGGACTCCGCGCTGATGGCGCAGGCGGCCCAGGAGGCCGGGGTGCCGGCCGGGGTGCTCAACATCCTGCTGGGCGCGGGACCGGAGGTGGGCGAACTCCTCGTCGCGGACCCGCGCGTGGACAAGGTGAGCTTCACCGGCAGCACGGCCACCGGCCGCCGGATCATGGAACTCGCGTCCGCGACGGTGAAGAACGTGATCCTGGAACTGGGCGGCAAGTCGGCGAACATCGTCTGCGCCGACGCCGACCTGGAGAAATTCTTCGCCACCGAGCCGGGCAACCTGAAGCACGCGGGCCAGGGCTGCGGCCAGCTCACCCGGGTGCTGATCGAGGAGGAGATCTACGCCGAGGTCACCGCGCGCATCGCCGAGCAGATGCGGCGGATCCCGCTGGGGGAGGCCGAGGATCCGTCGACCGGCCTGGGCCCGCTCGCCAACCGGGCCCAGTTCGAGCGCGTACTCCAGTACATCGAGATCGGGCGGAAGGAAGGAGCCACCCTGATGTGCGGCGGCGAGCCCGTCGCCGAGCGGGCCCCGGGCTTCCGCGTCCAGCCGACCCTCTTCACCGACGTACGCAACGACATGCGGATCGCCCAGGAGGAGATCTTCGGACCCGTGCTCGTGGCGATCCCGTTCTCCGGAGCCGAGGAGGCGATCAGGATCGCCGACGACTCCATCTACGGAATCAACGCGTCCGTGTGGAGCCGGGACACCGAGAAGGCATGGCGCATCGCCGCGAGCATCCGCACCGGCAGCGTCGGCGTCAACTGCCTGGCGAACGTGACCGCAGGACCGCACGGCGGCTTCAAGCAGACCGGCATCGGCCGCGAGTGGGGCAAGTACAGCCTCGATGAGTATGTCGAGCTCAGGGCCTTCGAGGTCCACGAGTAGCGACGCCGTCAACGTGAATGGAACAGTGAAATGAAAGAACTCGACGGCAGGATCGCCTTCATCACGGGCGCCGCGTCCGGCATGGGCCGCGCGACCGCCCTGCTCATGGCGTCGCACGGCGCCACCGTCATCGTCTCCGACCTCGACGAGGCGGGCGCGAAGGCCGTGGTGGACGAGATCACCCAGGCCGGTGGCTCCGGCGTGGCCAAAGCGCTCGACGTCACCAGTCCGGAACAGATCACGGCGTGCATGGACTCCGTCGGAGCCCAGTTCGGCCACCTCGACGTGCTGTACGCGAACGCCGGGACCCCCGGCGCGACGGGCCACAACGTCAGCCAGGCCGAGTACGACTTCTCGGTGGGCGTGAACCTGACCGGGGCCTACTTCGCCGCCCAGCAGGCCATCCCGCTGCTCAACAAGTCGCCGCACACCGCGTCGATCCTCTTCACGGCCTCCACGGCGGGCTTGGTCGGCTCCTTCCTCTCACCGCTCTACTCGATGTCCAAGGGCGGTGTCGTGATGCTCGCCAAGGCGCTGGCGCTCTCGCTCGCGCCCAAGATCAGGGTGAATGTGATCTGCCCGGGGCCGATCGACACGCCGATGCTCCCGCGCTTCTGGTCACGGGAGAAGCAGGAGGGGGTCGAGGAGCGGCTCGACTCCTGGGTCGCCAACGACATTCCGCTCAAGCGCCGCGGCCGGCCCGAGGAGATCGCCGAGGCGGCGCTCTTCCTGGCCGGCGACCGGGCCAGTTTCATCACCGGCGTCGCGCTGCCGGTCGACGGGGGTTTCACGGCTCGCTGAGCTCTGGACCACATCCCTCTCGGACTGGGCGGGGGCCTGTTCGAAATCTCGCAGTTCAACCCGCAAAGTCAGAAGGCACGAGCACCATGGCACTTAATTCATCCGTATCATCCGCAGACATATCTCGCCGGAATCTCCTCAAGTTCGCCGGAATCGGCGGGCTGGCCCTCGCCGGCCTGCCCGCGCTGGCCGCGTGCGGCGCGGAGAGCGAGACGGCCGCCGGCGCCGACCTGCTGATGAACCACCTCATCGCGAACGTGGAGGCATTCGAATCCACCGACCGCGCCTTCAAGCTGGCGGTCCAGGCCCTCCAGGACTCCGCCTCGTTCACCTCGCACGACGGGGACATGCAGAAGGCGTTCGCGCAGGAGCTCCAGTTCCCCTCCCTGGGGGTCAAGGGGGTGCACTCGTACCTGGTCGCCGACGCCGCCCTGGACCGCTACACCAAGGTCCTCGCCGACGCGAAGATCGCGCACAGCAACCTGTCGAACCGGCTGCCCTGGTTCGCGCCCAGCGACCCGAAGTTCAACGGCTACTTCATCGGCAACGTCGGCGGCCCCTTCGCCGAGGAGGCGTACCTGGTCACGAAGGTGCTGCTCGAGCGGGGTGGCGGCAAGGGCGAGGCGATCCTGCTGGGCGGTCCCAAGGGCGGCCTGTCGGAGACGGCGCGCCGGTTCGGCGTGAACCGTGCCCTGGCCGAGTTCCCCGAGGTCAAGGTGGTCGCCAACGCGTACACGGACTGGGACCCGAAGAAGGCCG
This sequence comes from Acrocarpospora pleiomorpha, assembly GCF_009687885.1. Taxonomy (GTDB): domain Bacteria; phylum Actinomycetota; class Actinomycetes; order Streptosporangiales; family Streptosporangiaceae; genus Acrocarpospora; species Acrocarpospora pleiomorpha. Next base: position 57,018 of record NZ_BLAF01000014.1, on the reverse strand, counting down.
AGTCGGAGCTGGCGGCGCTGCTTCCGGCGCACCCGAAGGTGAAGTACGTGATCGCGTTCAACGACGGCGTCGCGCTGGGCGCGCTCGCGGCCCTGAACGCCGCCAGGAACACCACGGCGCTGGTCATCGGCATGGACGGCGACCCGGCCTTCCTCGAGCGCATGCAGAAGGAGGAGCGGATCGTGGCGACCTCGGCCGGGCTCATCGCCTTCTCCGGCGTTCTGGCCGCGGTCCGGCTGTACGACTTCCTGAACGGCGTCAAATTCCACCCGCTCGAGGTGTTCATCGACACCGATTCCATCATCGTGGACACGCCGGAGGCGGCCGCCGAGCTGCTCAACATCACCGGCCCCGACGCTCCGCTGCTGTGGGACGCGACCAAGATGTCGCGGCACCTGCAGGGCGACAAGTGGATCCTGCCGCACCGCTGCCTCGTCTCGGACCCGACGGATTTCGCCTGGGGCGACAAGCCCGGCACCAACCCGACGCCCCGTCCCGCCGGTTTCGAATGGCCGGCCGCCTACCAGACGGCGCTCGCGAACGGCGAGATCGACGTGGTGAACACGGACTGGGAGAAGCGGTTCGTGGATCCGTACCTGGCGGTGCGGGCCAAGGCCACGACCAAAGACGGTGCGCTCGGCACGTTCAAGCGCATCGGCCTCATCTGACAAGGAGCGTCATGCGACGACTTGCTGGGAAGACCGCCCTGGTGACGGGCGCCGCCCACGGCCAGGGCCGGGCACACTGCGTGCGCCTGGCCTCGGAGGGCGCGGACATTATCGCGATCGACCTGTGCGCGCAGGCGCTCAACGTCGCCTACCCGCTGGGGTCGTGGGAAGCGCTCCAGGAGACGGCGCGACAGGTCGAGGAGCTGGGGCGGCGCTGCTTCATCGCCAAGGCGGACATCCGCGACCGGGCAGCGCTCGACCAGGTCGTCTCCGACACCGCGGCCGAGTTCCCGCGCCTGGACATCCTGGTCGCGAACGCGGGCATGGGGTCCTACGGGCGGGTGCTCGAGACGCCCGCCGAGGTGTGGGAGCAGGTCGTGGCCGTGAACATGACCGGCACCTTCCACACAATCCAGGCGTTCACCCCACGTATTCTCGAAGGCGGCAACGGCGGCTCCATCATCATCATCAGCTCGGTGTCGGGCATCAAGGGGCTTCCGTTCACCGGCGCCTACGCCGCGTCCAAGCACGGACTGCAAGGACTGGCGGCCGTGCTCGCGCAGGAACTGGCCGAGCACGGCATCCGGGTGAACACGGTCAACCCGGGACCGGTGGCCACCCCGCTCACCAGCGACGAGACCGGTCCGGCGCTGCTCGCCGGAGATCATCCGGACACCCTGCTGTTCAAGGGTTCCTTCTCGCCGCTGCTCCCGCTGCCGGGCGGTTTCCTGGCGGCCGAGGAGATCAGCGCCACCGTGGCCTGGCTGGCCTCCGATGACTCCAGGTACGTCACCGGTCTCGCCGTGCCGGTCGACGCGGGCGTCATGGCCCGTTGACCGTACAGAACCGAATGGAAGTGCTCCAATGTCGAAGATCGCTCCAAGGCTGGCGGCGTACGCCGGCAAATATCAGCGCATCAGGCTCGAACGCGACGACGCGGGTGTCCTGCTGGTCACCCTGCACACCGACGGCGACTCCCTGATCTGGGACACCACCGCCCACGACGAGCTGGCGTACTGCTTCGCCGACATCGCGTGTGACCCGGAGAACCGCGTCGTCGTGCTGACCGGCGCGGGCGAGGCGTTCTGCGACGCCATCGACTTCACCAGCTTCACCCTCAACACCCCCGGAGACTGGGACAACTCCGTGTTCGAGGGCCAGCGCCTCCTCAACAACCTGCTCGGCATCCGGGTCCCGGTGATCGCCGCCGTCAACGGTCCCGCGTCCGTGCATTCGGAGATCCCGATCCTCTCCGACATCGTCCTGGCCTCGGACACGACGTACTTCCAGGACGCCCCGCACTTTCCCGGCGGGATCGTGCCCGGCGACGGGATCCACACCGCCTGGCTGTACGCGCTGGGACCGAAGCGGGGGAAGTACTTCCTGCTCACCGGGCAGAAGCTCACGGCCCGTGAGGCCAAGGACGCCGGCGCGGTCGACGAAGTGCTCGCTCCCGATCAGGTGCTGCCCCGCGCCCTGGAACTCGCGCACGGGATGGCCCAGAAGCACACCCTCACCCTCCGCTACACGCGCGAGGTGCTGACGCGGGAGCTGAAAGGCCTGATGCACGACCAGATCGGTTACGGCCTGGCCCACGAGGCCCTGGCCGCGCTGGACATGTGACCGGTCATGACAGCGGACGCACTGCCCCCGCCCGTCCTTGAGGCTCGCGGCGTGACGATGGCCTTCCCCGGGGTCAAGGCACTCACCGAGGTGTCACTGACGGTCGGCGCGGGTGACGTGATCGGGCTGGTCGGCGAGAACGGCGCCGGGAAGTCGACCCTCCTCAGCATCCTCTCCGGGTCGTTGCGGCCCGATGCGGGGGAGATCGTGGCCCGCGGCCATACCCTCCACCTGCACGATTACGCGCAGGCCAACGAGGCGGGCATCTTCCGGGCGCATCAGGACCAGGGCCTCATCGACAACCTGACGGTCGCGGCGAACCTCTACCTGGGGCACGAACGCCGCTTCTCCCGCGGCGGGCTGCTCCAGCACCGGAAGTTGCTCGCCGCCGCGCGCCGGCAGATCCGGGCCGACACGATGCTGGCCGGCCGGGTCAGCGAGACCGACCAGGTCGGCGAGCTGCCGCTCGACGTCCGGCAGCTGGTGGAGATCGCCCGGGCGTTCGCCGTCGCCGAGCTCCTCGAGGTGAGCCGGCCCGTCGTCCTGCTCGACGAGACCACCGCCTCGCTCAACCAGGACGAGGTGACCGAGCTCTTCGCGCACGTTCGCGCCCGCCGCGACCGCGCCTCCTTCGTCTTCGTCAGCCACCGGCTCGACGAGATCCTGGATCTCTGCGACCGCGTCTACGTGCTCAAGGACGGCGTCGTCGTCGCCGAGCGCGAGGTCAGCCAGACCAGCGAGGCGGAGCTGCACCGGCTCATGGTGGGGCGGGAACGTGAGGAGAACCACTACCTGGAGGACCGCAGGCGCACGGAGTTCGGCCCGGTCCGGCTCAAGGTCGGGAACCTCAGCTCCGGTGCCGAGTTCCACGACGTCTCCCTCGAGGTACGCGAGGGAGAGATTCTGGCCGTGGGCGGCATCACCGGCTGCGGGAAGTCGCATCTCGCGCGGGCGATCGCCGGTGACGTGCGCGCGTCGGGGATCGTCGAGGTCGACGGGCAGCGGCTGCCGAACCATCGGCCGGCCGCGCGCCGGGGACGGCTCGCCTTCGGGCCGCTCGACCGGCATGCCGAGGGAGTGAGCCTGCTCCAGAGCATCCGGTGGAACATGACGTGGTCGAGCCTGCGGGACCACAGCCGCGGCCCCTTCCTGAGCCCGCGCCGGGAGAAACGGGCGGTCGCGGCGGGAATGGCCAGATATCGGGTCGCGGCGCCGTCGATGGACACCCGGGTCGGCGCGCTGAGCGGCGGCAACCAGCAGAAGGTCATGTTGGCCAGGCTCGCCGGTTCCGGCGCCCGGGTGCTGGTTCTCGACAACCCCACCAGGGGGGTCGACGTCGGCGCCCGCCAGGAGATCTACGGCCATCTGCGCGACCTGGCGGACGCCGGGTTCTCGATCCTGCTGGTCAGCGACGATCTGCGCGAGCTGATCGGCATGGGCGACCGGGTGGCGGTGATGCGGGACGGCCGGGTCGTCCGCGAATGGGCGGAATCCACGGGGCTCACCGAAGAACAAATCATTGTGGGGATGGTCTAGCGATGCCGGAGCAAGTGATGGAGAAGCCGGCCGCCCCGGTCGCGAGGCGGTCCGGGAGCAGGCCGGGGAAGAGCGGGTTCGGCGTCTGGGTGCCGCGGCTGCTGCCGTACGCGCTGCTCGTGGGTCTGGTGGTGTACTTCACCGCGCGCAGCGCCCTGTTCCTCACCCCGGACAACGTCCTGATCATCCTGAGGTCGTCGTCGGTGCTGGCCGTGATCGCCTTCGCCGCCACCTTGGTGATCATCGCCGGCAGCATCGACCTGTCCGTGGGCGGTATCGCCGCGCTCACCGGGACGATCGCCGCGTATCTCACCGTGGAAGGACATCCTGGTGCGATCTGGGTGGCGCTTCCCATCGGGCTGGTCTGCGGCCTCCTCAACGGGGCGCTCGTCGCCTACGCGAAGCTCCCGTCCTTCCTGACGACGCTGGGCGTGCTGTTCATCCTGAACGGGATCGCCTTGCGGGTCACCGGCGGCGCCTCGCAGCTGATGGACAACGAGCCGCTCGACGAGCTGGTCAACGGGGCGACCTTGCTGAACATCCCCAACATCATCTGGTGGGCCGTGCTGGTGGGCGTGCTGGTGTCCGTCCTGGCGTACCGTACGCCTTTCGGCCGGTACGTCTACGCGATCGGGGGCAACGAGCGGGTCGCGCGCCTGTCGGGCCTGAAGGTCGAACGCACCAAGCTGCTGCTGTTCGGGCTCTCCTGGTTGCTGTCCGGGGTCGGCGGCCTGATGCTCATCGGCCAAGGCAGCGGCTCCTCCCCGGGCATGGGGGACTCGTTCCTGCTGAACGCGATCGCCGCGGTCGTCATGGGCGGCACCGCGCTCAACGGCGGCAGCGGCGGGCCGCTGCGCACCATCGTCGGCGTTCTGACGCTGGGCATCGTGACCAACGGCATGACCCTCACCCAGGTGGATCCGAACTACCAGACGGTGATCTTCGGGGTCATCGTGCTGCTGGCCGTGATCGTCACCGTCCGCCGGGCCGAGACCGGAGTGGTCAAGTAGCCCTCATATGAACTCGTATGAAGGAGAGGAAGCCATGACAAGCGTACGTTTCGACAACCGGGTGGCACTGGTCACCGGTGCGGGCGGCGGGATCGGCCGGGCGCACGCCCTCGCTCTGGCCGAACGGGGAGCGAGGGTGGTGGTCAACGATTACGGGGTCTCCCTCAAGGGCGACCAGGAGCAGGACGACCGTGCCCAGTCGGTCGTCAACGAGATCAAGGCGCTCGGCGGCGAAGCCGTGGCCAACCGCGACAGCGTGGCCGACCCCGAGGGCGCGGCCGCGATGGTGACGCAGGCACTCGACACGTTCGGGCGGATCGACATCATCGTCAACAACGCCGGGATCAACGCCTCGGACGCCATTCAGGACGAGCCCGGCCCGGCCTACGAGCGGCACATGGCGGTGCACCTCGAAGGCCAGCTGCTCACGGTCCGAGCCGCCTGGCCGCACATGGAGCGTCAGCGGTACGGCCGGATCGTGAACACGAGTTCCGCCGCGGCTCTCGGGTTCGTTCAGCCGAACGGCACCTGGTTCGGGTCGTACGCCATTGCCAAGGGCGGCGTCCTCGCGGCGACCAGGCAGCAAGCCGGGGCGGGCGCGGGTCACAACATCAAGGCCAACGCCATCCTGCCGCTGGCCATCAGCCGCATGGTGGCTCCGTCGATCCCCGGGACGACCGTGCTCGACTACATGGAGCGCCACACCGGTCCAGCGCATGTCGCGCTCGCGGCGGCCGTTCTCGCCTCCGAGCTGTGCCCCGTGTCCGGACAGGCATTCAGCCTCAGCGGGGGCCGCGTGGCGCTACTCGTCTACGCGTCCCCGCTGGGCTACGCGAACCCGGACCTGACACCGGAAAGCGTGCTGGAGAACTGGGACCAGGTCATGGGCGAGTCGGATGAGGAGCACCGTCTGCTGAACTTCTACGAGGCCGTGGACAACGCCTTCGAGTACACGCTCATGCAGCGGGCGGGTATCGGAGCGGAGGTGGAACTGTGATCCGCCACATCGCGGTGATCAAGCTCAAGCCCGGATGTACCCCGGAGCAGGAGCAGACCTTCATCGACATGGTCGAGGACCTGGTCCACCACGTGGACGAGATCGTGTCGATGAGCGTCGGACGGAGCATCGGCCTCGACGGTTCGCCCACCGGCGCGGTGGCCCTGGCCGCGGATTTCGCGAACCTGGCCGACCTGAACACCTACCTGACGCATCCACGCCACCTGGCGGTGTCCGCCTACGTGGCGGAGATCAAGGAAACGGCGATGGGCGCCGACTTCGAGATCGAGCGATTGGAGCAGGCGTGACACCCGACAACCCCGTGCCCACGTGGCCCTTCACCCGCGAAGATGCGCTCCTGCCGCCGCCGGAGTTCGACGAACTGCGGGCGAGGTGCCCGATCACCCAGGTCGAGATGTGGGATGGCTCGCGCTCCTGGCTCGCGACCCGTGCCGACGATATGCGCGCCATCCTGCGCAACCCGGTGATGTCAGCGGATTCGAGCCTGGCGGGCTATCCCAACTCCAGCGCGAACCACGCGGCCTCCCGTGGCGGGCAGAAGGGCTTCATCCGGATGGACGCGCCCGAGCACGACGTGCAGCGCCGGATGCTCACCACGAAGTTCTCCATCCCCAAGGTGGCGAAGCTGCGGGAGTTCGTCGAGCGGCTGGTCGACGAGCTGCTCGACCGGATGGAGGCGCGTGGGGGACCGGTCGACCTGCTCGAGGCGCTGGCGGCGCCGCTGCCGTCGATGGCCATCTGCGAGATCATGGGCCTTCCCCCGCAGGACGCGCCGTTCCTGCTGGGGCGGGTCAACCAGTGGATGGATCTGAACAGCGATCCCGAGCGGTCGGCCGCCGCCGCGGCGGAGCTGTCCCGCTATCTCGACGACCTGATCACCGAGCGCCTCGAGTACCGGGGCGAGGATCTGGTGAGCCAGCTTCTCACCGAGCAGTTCGAGCCTGGGCACATCTCCCGGCTCGACCTGGTGGGCATGCTGAACCTGCTCATCGTGGGCGGGTTCGACACCACCGCCAACATGATCGGTCTGGGCACCGTGCTGCTGCTGCGGCACCCGGACCAGATGGCGGACCTGCGGGAGAACCCGGAGCTGATGCCGGGCGCGATCGAGGAGATGCTGCGCTATCTGAGCGTGGCGCACCATGTGGCTTCGCGCGTGCCCAAGGAGGACGTCGAGATCCGCGGCGTCTGCATCCATGCCGGTGAGGGCGTGATGGCGCCGATTCCCGCGGCCAATCACGATCCTGGCGTCTTCGCGGAGCCCAGTCGGTTCGACATCCGCCGTGATGCTCGCAGTCACGTCGCGTTCGGGTTCGGGATTCATCAGTGTCTCGGGCAGAACCTGGCTCGGCTGGAGCTTCAGGTCGTCTTCACCAAGCTGCTGTCCCGTTTCCCCACGCTGCGGCTCGCCGTGCCCGAGAACGAGCTGGACTTCCGTAACTCGATGATCTACGGGGTGAGCGCCCTCCCGGTCGCCTGGTCCTTGGAGAGAGACTCATGACCACGATCGAAATCTTCCAGGAGCGCTGTATCGGCGCGGGTAACTGCGTCGAGGTGGCCGCGAAGTACTTCGACCTCGACGAGGACGGCCTTGTGGTCGCCCGGCGCGACGAGGTGGAGGCCGGCGACGAGGAACAGGCGGAGCGCGCCGCCGAGATCTGCCCTGCCGTGGCCATCGTGCTTCACCAGACAGCCGGTTGATCGTGATGAGAAGGGGTGCCATGGAGAGCACGCGGGGAGCCCTGTCCGGGCTGAAGGTCGTCGAGTTCGCGCACGTGATCGCGGGCCCGCTGGCCGGCGCGTTGCTGGCCGATCTCGGCGCCGAGGTGGTGCATGTGGAGGATCCGGGCGTCGGCGACCCGCAGCGTAGTGCCGGTCCCGCCAAGGACGGTACGCATCTGTGGTGGAAGGTGGCGGGGCGGAACAAGCGGTCCGTCACTCTTGATCTGAGAACCGGCGAGGGTCGTGAGGTCGCCCGCGAGCTGGCTGCCTGGGCCGATGTCGTGATCACGAACTTCCGGGTTTCCACGCTCGAGAAGTGGGGGCTCGACTACGAGGCTCTGCGGGAGGTGAACCCCAAGGTCGTTCTGCTCCAGGTGACCGGATACGGGGCCACGTCGGGCAAGCGTAACCAGCCGGGGTTCGGCAAGGTCGGGGAGGCGATGAGCGGCGTCGTCAATATCACCGGATTTCCGGACAACGCTCCCGTGCATACCGGGTTCTCGCATGGTGACTCCGTGACCGGGCTGATGGGCGCGTTCGCGATCCAGGCGGCCCTGTACCGGAAGGCCACCGATCCTGATTTCGCGGGTGAATGGATTGACCTGGCGTTGTACGAGAGCCTGTTCCGCCTGATCGAGTGGCAGATCGTCTTCTACGATCAGCTTGGTGAGGTGCCGAGCCGGGCGGGGAACCGGTTGGCGGCCGCTCCGGCGGCGGTGATCAACACGTTCCGGACCAGCGATGATCGCTGGATCACCGTGACGTCTGGGACGCCCCGGTCGGTCAGTAATGTCGCGGCGTTGGTCGGCGAACCGGCTGAGGACTATCTGACCCGGGCCGATCAGCTCAAGCGCAACGCGCGGCTTGACTCCCTGGTGCGGGCGTGGATCGCCGAACGGCCGCTTGAGGCGTGCATGCAGGCGATGCGGGAGTGTGAGGTGGTGGCCTCCCCGATCTACACCGTGGAGGACATCCTTGCCGACGAGACGTACGCCGAGAACGGAAATGTCGTGACATTGGATGATCCGGATCTGGGGCGGGTGCGGATGCAGGGGGTTGTCCCGCGGCTCACCAATCATCCGGGCAGCGTGCGGCACACGGCTCCCGCTCTGGGGGCGGACAATGACCACGTCTACCGGGAGTATCTCGGGATGAGCAGCGATCGCATCGAGGAGCTGCGCTCGTCCGGAACCATCTGAGAATGGGTCAGCGCCACTGGGCGCGTAGGCCGGGCCGGTCGTCCGGGTGGGCGATGCCGATGAGAGCGCGGGCTCGTTCGTCGGCGCTGCGTCCCCGGAAGTCGGCCGTCCCGTGTTCGGTCACCACGAAGTCCACATCGCTCCCCGAGGTCGTGACCGTGTGTCCGGCGGGAAGGTACCCGACGATCCGTGATACTCCAGACCGCGAGCGGGCGGGGAGCGCCAGCACGGCCGCGCCGCCGGAGTTCGCGTGCGCGGCCCGCATGAAGTCCGTCTGCCCGCCGCCGTTCGCCACCCGGCTGCCGTTCACGTGCTCGGCGTTGACCTGCCCGGCCAGGTCGATCTCGAAGGCGGAGTTGATCGCCCAGAGGGAGTCCAGCTCGCGCAGGCGCAGCGGATCGTGCGTCTCGGTCACCGGTCTCAGCAGCACGTCCGCACCCCATCCCCGGGGATCGCCGCCGAGGATGCCCGTCGCCACATGCCTGCCTCGGTCGCGCCCCTTGCGGCTGCCGGTGACGGCTCCGCTGGCGAGAAGCGCCTGCAGCTCACCGGGCAGGATCCCCGAGTGAATGCCGAGGTGGGATTTGCCCGACAGCGCGTGGATGACGGCGTTGGGGATCATGCCCAGCCCGAGCTGCAGCGTCGCCCCATCGGGGACCAGCGCCGCGACATGATCGGCGATCAGTCGCTGCACGGCGTCGGGTTGGGCGCTCGGCCGGGGGGCGACGAGCGGAGCCGCCGCGATCACCTGAGCGGCTCTCCGGAGGGGTACGCCCCCGGCTCCTGGATACGGGAAGGCATGCCGTGCCACTTCGAAGCCGACCCGTGCTCGCGTGGCGAGGGCGGCGTCGCTGAAACCGATCATGTCGCCGTGCGTGACGTGATCCGGATCCGTGGTGAGTCCCACCCGCTCGACGAAGATGTCGAAACCGAGGTCACCGCTGCGAATCAGCCGGTCGAAGTCCCAGAGGGAATTGGGGATGAAGTCGGCATGCCGGGCAAGCCGGCGGGGGACTCCGCCGCCGACGGTGACCAGCCGCAGCGTTCCGGCGGTGACGTCGGGCATCGCGTCATCGTCGATGAAGGCCCACGCTCCGGAGAGGTCGGCGATCAGCAGAGTGAGCCGCCGCCGCGACGTCCGGGCCTCCCGGATGAGCGCGGTGACCAGGCTCTCCGGCAGCTGGGGCGACATGGCCGCCAGCACCACGGGCTCGGCGAGCCCGGACATGAGCTCCCGGGCCGCGTCGCCGGGGGAGATCGTCATTGTCATCGTTGTGCCTCAGGGGTTGCGAAAATCTTAACTTATGAACAGAATCATAAGTATGAATTTCGGGGCAAGGGAAGGGGCGGTGGACGTCACCGAGCGCCTGCGGGCAGCGCGATCTCTCCTGTTCGTGCCCGCGGATGATCGGCGTAAGGTGGCGCGGGCCTGGACGAGCGGCGCCGACGCGGTCGTGCTGGACCTTGAAGACGCGGTCGCGCCGGCCCGCAAGCAGGCGGGCCGGCAGCTGGTGAGCGAGGTTCTCCCGGCCACCGGCCCGCTCCGGATCGTCCGGGTCAACGGTACGGACACGCCATGGGCCGCCGAAGATCTGCGCATGCTGGACGGCATGTCCGTGGACGCGGTCATGCTGCCAAAGGCGTCACCGGAGTCGTTGTCCGCTGTGGGGGACGAAGGTCCTCCCGTCATCGCGCTGGTCGAGACCGCGGCCGGGCTGCGCCGGGCGTACGAGATCGCCTCCCACGCTCGGGTCGTCGCGCTGGCTCTGGGTGGCGCCGATCTGGGCGCCGAACTGAGCTGGGCCGAGGACGCGGCGGCGGAGGAGCTCCTGCACGCTAGATCGGTGCTGGTGGTGGACTCGGCGGCAGCCGGGATACGCGCGCCGTTCGACGTCGTGCATCTCGCGGTCGGCGACCCGGAGGGCGCCCGCGTCGAGGCGGAGCGGGCCCGGCGGCTCGGCCTGGGGGGAAAGCTCTGCGTTCACCCGCGCCAGGTCCCGGTGGTCAACACCGTTTTCGCGCCGTCCCAGCGGGAGCGGGAGTGGGCGGCTCGGGTGGTTCGCGCCCTCGATGAGGCCCTGGAACTCGGATCGGCGGTCGCCGTGGTCGACGGCAAACTCGTCGACGCGCCCGTCGCGCGCCGGGCTCGCGCCACGCTCCGGGCCGCCGAGGCGCATTCGGCCAGCTCCGTGACAACATCGAAAGAGGCGCAATGCAACTGACAGTCGAGCAACGGGACATCCTCGCTCTGGTTCGTGACTTCGTGGACGCCGAGGTCGCCCCGTACGCGTCGGAGTTCGACCACCGGGACGAGTTCCCTGAGGAGATGGTGGAAAAGCTCAAGGAGATGGGCCTGTTCGGCATCACGATCCCTGAGGAGTACGGCGGGCTTGGGCAGGATCTGCTGACGTACGCCCTGGTCGTGAAGGAGCTGTCGCGCGGCTGGATCAGCCTCTCCGGCGTGGTGAACACCCACTTCATGGCGGCTTGGATGATCGAGCATTTCGGCACCGAGGAGCAGCGCGGCACATACCTGCCGAGGATGGCCACGGGCGAGCTCCGGTCGGCGTACTCCATGACCGAGCCGCACGCGGGGTCCGACGTGCAGGCGATCCGCACCCAGGCGGTGCTCGACGGCGACTCCTACGTCGTCAACGGGCAGAAGATGTGGGTCACCAACGGCCTGCGCGCGGGCATGGTCATGCTGCTGGCCGTCACGAACCCGGCGGCGGAACCGCGCCACCGCGGGATGACCGCGTTCATCATCGAGAAAGAGCCGGGGGCGCACGAGCAGCCCGGTCTCACGGTCCCGCCCCAGCTCCAGAAGCTCGGCTACAAGGGCGTCGAGTCGACCGAGCTCGTCTTCCAGGACTTCCGGACCCCGGCGACGTCGGTTCTCGGTGGCGCGGACGGAGTCGGACGCGGCTTCAAGTACTTCATGTCGGCAGTAGAGCTGGGGCGGGTCAATGTGGCCGCCCGGGCACTGGGACTCGCGACCGCGGCGTTCGAGGCCGCGATCAGGTACGCGCAGCAGCGGGAGACCTTCGGACAGCCGATCAGCGACCACCAGGCCATCCAGATTAAGCTTGCCCAGATGGGCACAAAGATCCGGGCCGCGGAGCTGATGGTGGTGGACGCCGCCCGGCTGAAGGCGAGCGGAGTCCGCGCGGATCTTGAGGCCGGCATGGCGAAGTTGTTCGCCACCGAGGTCGCCCAGGAGGCGACCCTGGAGGCGATGCGTATCCACGGCGGGTACGGCTACTCGAAGGAGTTCGTGGTCGAACGCCTTTACCGCGACTCGCCGCTCCTTATCCTTGGCGAGGGGACGAACGAGATACAGCAGTTGCTTATCGCGCGCCGCCTCATCGAACAGCACAAGGTGTGACGCATGGATCACGAAGTCGAAAGCCGGGACGTACCCATGAGTGCCGATGAGGCCGCAGTCTCACGAGTCATGCCTATGGGGTTCCTGACCACGACGCAGGGCCAGCTGTCCCGTCCCGTGAAAACGTCCGAGCGCATCGCCGCCGCGCTCGTGGAAGACGTGATCCGCGAGGGTCTCCAGCCGGGTGACCGCCTCCCGAACGAAGCGGCGATGGTCGAGCGCTTCCGGGTCGGCAAGGGCTCGCTCCGCGAAGCCCTGCGAATCCTGGAGGTCTACGGCCTCATCAGCCTGAAGTCGGGGCCCGGTGGTGGGCCCATCGTGCAGGCCGTGGATCCGCGCGAGGTCGGGCGGACCTTCTCGCTCTACCTGAGCCTCCGCGGCGCCACCATCACCGAGCTCATCGAGACGCGCATGTTCATCGAGCCGATGGTGGCACGCCTGGGAGCCCAGAATCGCGACCCGCGGGCGCTCAAACGGCTGGAGAAGGCCCTCGAGGTGGAGGCGGCCGTCTCGGAAGGGGACAACCGGTACGTCCAGGCGGCCAACGACTTCCACTACGTGGTGGCCAGCATGACGGGCAACAGCGTGTTCGACCTGGTGGCGACCGCGCTGAAGGAGCTGTACACGACGAAGGTCGTGGAGGCCGGGATCACGGCCACGACGGTTCAGAAGACCATCTGCGCGGAGCACCGGGAGATCGGCAAGGCCATCCTCGACGGCGAGGCCGACGAGGCGGAACGGCTGATGCGCGAGCACATGGCCTTCTACTTGGGCCGGCTGAAGGACACCAATCCGGCCTTCACGGCGTTGCGGATCTCCTGGGGTTGATCCCTTTCGGGGTCAGCCGCACGGCTGACCCCTTGCCTTTTCAGGCTGGAAGGGTCATCGCCCCTGTCTTGGCCGTGGGGAAATAATCCTGGCCGTAGCCGCTCTCCCGGCTGGGCAGCATGACCGACCTGTCCCAGGACAGCACCTCGTCCCCGTCCTGGTTCAGGCCGCGTGTGCTCATGGAGACGATGCCGAAGCCGGGGCGGGACGCGCTGGCGCGGGTGCCGGTGCAGATGCTCTCCGCGTACAGGGTGTCGCCCACATAGACCGGGTGTTTGAGCCTCAGGTCGGTCATCCCGAGGTTGGCGACGGCGTTCTGGCTCATGTCGATGACCGACAGGCCGAGCACGAGGGCGATGGTGAATCCCGAATTGACCAGGATGCGCCCGCCGGACACGGGGTTCTGCCGCGCGAGGTCCGCGTTGAAGTGGTACTGGTTGGTGTTGCACGTGAGCAGCGTGAACCACGCGCAGTCGGCTTCACTGATCGTGCGCCCGAACGGATGCTGGAAGACATCACCGGCAACGAAGTCCTCGAAGAACCGCCCGAGCTCCGCCTTGTGAACCGTCATGGATCGAGCCCTCCTTATTCATGCGTATCATACGCTCAATGCGGATAAATTATCATCCCGACGATGCGCCGGGCGAGCTCTGCCATACTCGCCACCCGTGAAGGACAAACCGGAAGGCGTAGACGAAACTCACCTGGCCGCCGTGCTGGCCGACGTCTGGGGGTTCGACATCCGCGGCCTGAGACATCTCCCGCTCGGGGCCGGAAGCCATCACTGGTCCGCCATCGAAACCTCCGGCCGAACCCGCTTCGTCACCGTTGACGACCTCGGCGATGACCCGTCCCGGGAGATCGCCTTCGGCGAGCTCGAACAGGCTCTCGCCACCGCGCGAACCCTCGGGCGGGACCTCGACTTCGTCGTCGCCCCCATCCCCACCCGAATCGGCACGCCCCTCTGGCGGCTCAACCCCCGGTACGCCGTCTCGGTGTTTCCCACCATCGACGGCGAATCCGGCGACTTCGGGGCCCACCCCCCGCAAGACCACCCCGAGGTGATGGCGCTGCTCGCCGCACTCCACCAGGCCACTCCGGTCGTCGCGGCGACCGCCCCGCACGCCGACCTCGCCCTGCCAGGCAGGGACCACCTCCATGACGCGTTGAACAACCTCGGCCACGCCTGGACAGGCGGCCCCTACTCCGAACCGGCGCGCCGGCTGCTGACCACCCACGCGTCCCTCATCGAACGTCAACTCAACGAGTTCGACCAGCTGGCCGCTGAGGTACGGCACCGCTCCCAGGTCATCACCCACGGCGAACCCCACCCGGGCAACTTCATCCGCACCCGTACCGGCCTGAAACTCATCGACTGGGAGACCGCGCGCCTCGCCCCGCCCGAACGCGACCTGTGGATGCTCGTGGACTCCGGCACCCTCGACGCGTACACGCGAATCACCGGCCATGCCGCCGACCCGGCGGGACTGTCCTACTACCGCCTCCGCTGGCGGCTGGCCGACATCGCCATCTACGCGCGCGAACTCCGCGGGCCCCACCAGGCCACGCAGGACATCACCGACTCGTGGACCTACCTCAACAGCTACTTCTGACGCGCGTCCGCGCGGCTCGCGGGTTAGCCTCGATATGGCGGCGTGTCCGGCATTCTCGTGGAGCAGAGATGCAACTCATCGACATCGCGAGGTCATACGCGGAAGCCGACAAGGAGGACGCTGAGGCGACGACAACGATCCGGCTTCACCATTACCTCGAGGCCTGCATGGTCGAAGACACCCGCGCCCGGAGGATGCTGACGGAGACCGGATTCACGATCCCCGAACGCCCCAGGCCGGAACCGCTCGGTGACGGCGGCTTCCGGCTCGACCCGGACCTCAACCACGCCATCGGCTGGGCGCGAGGCATGCGAGCCGGCCTCGGGGGCGACGCGGACTGGAGCCTGTGCTTCCTCGTGGGCGGTCTCGCCGGAACCGGCTCCTTCGACAGGTGGCTGCGTCGCCGGGGCGTGGACTTGGACGCCCTGTGTCGCAGCCTGTCCGAAGAACTCGGCGAGGCCGCGGCCGTATGCGGCACAAGACCCAGATACTCCCTGGATCCCCCCATCCGTCTCCCCAAGCCGGAAGCCGAGGCCCTGATGCGCGACCTGCGCTCCCGCGGCCTGAAATTCATGATGAACTACAAGGACGACGGCACGATAATCATCATCCCCGAGGAAGATCCTGCCCCGGGAATGTCGGTGCCGTGAGGCAGGATGGGTGACCGTCTGATCGCCGTCATGACGGGAGCCCGTGGTGCCGCTCACCAACCAGCAGGTCGCGGATCGTGCCTTCCTCAAGGGGATGTATGCCGATGGCTACTATCCCGACGAGGTCGTCGACAAGGCCAGGGAGATCCTGCTGAGGTTATGTGAGCGCATCGAGGCCCAGCGCCCCGCCGATCTGACCGCTCTCTACGTCCTCACCCACGCGGCGACCTGCGAGTTCAACGACCTTCAGGACGACTTCTGGGAAGCCGGCAGCGAGATCGAGACCGTCGCGCGGGAGTTGATCGCCGAGGAGTTCTGGTTCGTGGCCGACGCCTACGGGTTCGCGGACGCGGACGCCGAAGAGCTGATCGGCACCCGGGACTGGTGACGACACGGCGAACACCGTGCGGCTACCCGGTGGTCTTCAACGGGACCGGCAGGCCCTGCCGCGCCTCCAGGACCGCGCGTGTGCCCAGCGGTTGGGCCAGGTCGACGGTGGCGGTGCGCAGTGCGCCGACGGCCGTGCATATTTCGTCGCCCGCGTGCGGGTGTGCGATGACGATGACGGCGACCGCGTTGGCCGACTCGACGGCCTCGGCGCTGTAGTCGGCGCCGCACGGCTGGCTTCCCGGGTGCGGGGAGCCGACGAAGTTGGCGGTCAGCTGCCCGCCGTGCATGGTCGCCGACTCGATTGACACGCCGCCGGGCTCGTTGCCGAGATCCCAGGAAAGGGGCGTGACCTTGACGGCGGACGAAGGGGGGACCGGCACGCGGGTCAGGCGTACCGCCGTTCCCTTCAGGGTGTACTCCCAGGCGGGCGCGGTTGCCGGGCCGCGAGTGGTCTGGATCCGCGTGGTGGTCAGGCGCGCGCCGGTGACCTCAAGCGGCACGCACTCGGGGCAGTCCCTGCCGCCCGCCGTCAGCTGCTTGAGCGTTTCTCCGGCGGAGAGTAAGGGGATCGCCTGGGACGCCCCGTTCTCCCAGACCACCTCTCCCGTTGACCGCGGTGCGGTGGGCAGCGCCGCGGCGGCGAGGACACGGCCGTACAGCAACGCCAGCTTGCCGTTCTCATTCGTGGACTCCCAGTTGCCGAGCTGGCCGGTCAGGTCCCCGACCGGGACGAAGTCCTTCTGCCCGGCGTCGAGGACCGCCTTGTCATACCGGGCCAGGGCGTCGCGTGCCAGTTGGCGCAGCTGGTCCAGATCGTCCCTGCTCGTGCCGCTCCCAGCCGTGCCGCAGCCGCCGAGCATGGCCACCACCGCGATCCAGAGCACCCCGCGCCGTCGAGCCATGCCCTGTTGACGCGCGCCGGCCCCGAGGGGTTCACGGACGGGTCGCGGCCCAGGCGGCGCGCAGGAGCGTCCGAAGGTTGATCAGATCGGACGCGGGAATGGCGCGCATCGCGAACAGGTAGACGCGGCGGGCGAGCTTGGGATCGCGATGAGCCGCCTTGTTGATCAGTTTCTGCACCGGGTTCGTGGGCCGGGCCAGGGCGTCCTGCCGGCTGAACCGGTCATGTTCCACGATGAAGCCGAGCATCTTGCGATAGGCGGTGATGCCTTCATTGAGGTCCCTGCCGTCGAGCAGAGCCGGAGCCGTCGACTCCACCAGCCACTCGGCGGCGCGGAACGCCCAGCCGCAGCCGACGGCCGGGGTGGGATCGCCGGTGATGGCCGCGTCCCCCACCAGCACGAGCCCGGGCTTCGGGGCCGGATCGCGTTTCACGCACGGGTAGTCGTTCGTACCGATCACCTTGGAGACCCGCTCCGCCGAGGACAGGTCCGGCCCGTCTGGAAGGGACGCCATGAATCGCTCCAGCGCGCCGGCCCGGTCGGACTGGAAGTCGGCGAGCCTGGCCTTGGCCGGGAACGCCACCAGCATGTGAAGGTCATCGTCGGTCCGGACGAGGATGCCGACGTCCGGGTCCAGCGACCAGATCTGGCTTGCAGCCGGGCCACGCGGGACAACCCCGCGATAGTATGCCCACAGGCCGAAACGCTCGTTGGGCGCCACGTCCTCGGCGACTCCCGCGACCTGTGCCACCGGCGACCTGTGCCCGTCCGCGCCGACGACGAGCCGCGCCGGGATCTCCTCGTCACCCACGCGCACACCGGTGACGTGCCCGCCGGATTCCAGCAGCCCGGTCACCGTACGCCCCAGCAAAAGATCGACACCGGGTGTGCCGGCCGCGAGCGTCCGCAGGAGGGGGTCCAGTTTCTCCCTTCGCAGGCTGATGCACTCGGGCAGACCGGGTTCCGGCACGGCCCACCCGGCCGGGGTCCAGCGCGCGACGTCGCCCACGGCCGCGCCCTCGTCGACCATCGCCTCCCAGAGGCCGGTACGCCGCAACATCGGCTGCGTCCCGCCGAGCACGAAGTGCCCGCACAGCGCCTTGTGCGTGGAGATGTTGTGGTGCTTCTCGATGATCGCGACGCGCAGGCCGGCTCTGCCGTACAGGATCGCGGCGGTGCACCCCGCCACACCCGCGCCCACGATTACCACGTCGTATGTCATGGGACCACCGTGCGGCACAGCGGAATCCATCACATCGGTAGTGGATTACTGCATTCTCGGCGTACGGCATGCGCAGTACCCTGCGGCCATGAGCTCCTGGCCACTGGTGGGGCGCGCGGGCGAACTCGATCGCATCGTGGCCGCGATGACCGGACACGCCGGAAACGTCGTGGTCAGCGGCCCGGCCGGGATCGGCAAGAGCCGGCTGCTCTCCGAAGCACGGTCCAGAGCCGAAGCCGGGGGAGCGGGGGTGAACTGGGTTTTCGCCACGCCGGGCGGGATCCCGCTGCTGCCTTTCGCGCACCTGCTGCCCGCGCGGGTCGCCGATGGCGAACTCACGCGCACGCTGACGGCGGCGGCCGCCCACATCGCCGGGTCGGGCGCGCTGGTGATCGACGACGCGCACCTGCTCGATCCGGCGTCGGCCGCCCTGGCGCGGCACCTGGTCGAAGGCGCCGCGGTTCCCGTCGTGCTGGCCGTACGAGGGGAAGGGACCGCGGGGTGGTGGCGGGACCTTGAGCGGATAGCCCTGGAAGGGCTGACCGAGAGCGATACGGCCCAGTTGCTCTCGACCGCGCTCGGCGGTCAGGTGGAGTCGACGCTGCCCGCCCATCTGCTGCGGCTGAGCGGGGGAAATCCGCTTCTGCTTCGCGAGCTCGTGGACGCCGCGACCTTCACCGAGATGAACGGCGTCTGGCGGCTGCTCCAGCCGATCTTCGAGGACACGAACCTGCCCGCGACCATCGCCGCCCGGCTTGACCGGCTCGCTCCCGCCGTACGGGCCGCGGCGGAGCTCGTGGCGCTTGCCGAACCGGTCGGCGCGGCCATCCTGGAACGCCTCATCGCCCCCGAGGTGATCGCCGAACTCGAGTCGGAGCGGCTGCTGACCGCCCCTCCCGACCGGCGGCGACACCTCGTCGCGCTCATCCATCCCCTGTACGGCGAGGCGTTGCGCGCGACCCTTCCTCCGCTGCGGGCCCGCGACCACCGCAGAAGGCTCGCCGACGCGGTGGAGGCCGCGGGAGCGCGCCGACGGCGGGACAGGGTCAGGATCGCGGTGTGGCGAGTCGAGGCGGGCGTGGCCGCCGACCCCGCGCTGCTTCGCGAAGCGGCCAGGGAGGCGTCCGAGGCACTGGACCACCAGCTTGCCGGACGCCTGCTCCAGGCCGCGGTCGACGCCGACGGATCATTCGAGTCGCGGCTGGCCCTCGTCGCCGAACTGCCCTACCTCGGAGAGGCCACGCGCGCCCTCGAACTGGCCCGGACACTCGAGGCGGATGCGCAGGACGACGCGTCGCGGGCCCAGGCGCTCTCGGCGCTGGCGCGCGTCCACCTGATCCGCGGCGAGATCACCGAGGCGCGGAACACACTGGCGTTCGCCGCGGAGACCACGGCCGATCCACAGGTCAGGCTCCGGCTGGAGATCAGCCGGGCTTCCCTGGCGTTCGCGGTCGGGTACATCGAGGAGTCGGTGGAGCTCGCGGATCGTATCCTCCAGCGGCACCCGGCGGATCGTGAGGTGCTCGCCGCGCTCGCGGTCACGCAGGTACGCGCGCTCGCGTGCGCCGGCCGGACCCAGGATGCCATCGAACTCGCCCATATCGCGCTGGACGGCATCGACGGGCCGCGTGCCGAGCTCATCCGCATGGCTCTACTCCAAGCGCTGGCTCTCGACGGCCAGATCGCGAAGGCGATCGAACTCGGTCAGTCCGCCCTGGCAGCGGAGGCGACGGGAACCGCCGCGACCTGGCGCGCCTACTGGGCGCACGATCTCGGCCAGGTATTCCTGCTCTCCGGCCGACCGGCCACCGCCCGGCGCTGGCTGCGGGAGGCCCTGGCCGTGATGCCGATCCAGGGCATCGCGGCGAGCCCGCAGATGTGGGGTCTGGACGCGCTGAGCGAGGCGGAGTCCCTGCTCGGCGACGCGTACCGGGCAGTCCAGGCCATGGAGCGGCTGCGGGCGGGCCTTCCCGGCGGGTTCGCGGCCCCGCGCCGGAGCGGCTCGGTCTGGACCCGGTACGCCGAGGGAGATCTCACGGCCGCCGTGAACCTCGCCCTCAAACAGGGCGCGGAGCTGGAACAGGCCGGGTCACTGCTGATGGCCTCCTGGGTGCTGCACGACGCCGCGCGACTGGGCGCCGCCGCGACGGTCGCCGACGACCTGCGGCGCCTCGCCGCATCCGGCCAGAGCGCTCTCCAGGCGCTCATGGCCAGAAACGCCGCCGCCCTGTCCCGCCGCGACGCGGCCGCTCTCGACGAGATATCCCGCGAGGCCGCCGCGACCGGCTGCGTGCTGTGGGCCGCCGAGGCGGCGGCCACCGCGAGCCAGATCCATCGCACCGAAGGCCGCCTCGGATCGGCACTGGCGTCATCGGCCCGGCTCGAAGACCTGTCCCCAGCATGTGAGGGCGCCCGCACCCCAGGCCTCACCTCGCCCCCCGCGATCCTCACCCGCAGGGAACACGAGGTAGCCGGATTCGCCTCTCGCGGACTCTCCGACCGCGAGATCGCCGAACGCCTGCACCTTTCCGTACGAACCGTCCACAGCCACCTACACCGGGTCTACCGCAAGCTGAACATAGAGGACCGGACCCAGCTTCCCGGCATACTCGCACCCTGAGCTGGAATGCGCCCGCCAAACTCACTCCGTGACCACGCCAGCCCCAGCAACTGTCCGCGCTGCTGGGGCTCCATCCGGCCCAGCCGAAGAAGGCGAAGCCCGCCGACGAAATGAACTCTCTTCTGATGAGCCCCCACCGCATCTTCACCCGCCATGCCATATCCCAGTTTTGGTATGTGTCATGTGGTAGTAAAGATCTCCGTCGATCGCTAAACGATGGGCGGGATTTTCCGTGGCAGAAATCTACATGTATGCCGACGAAACCGGAAATATGGATCTAACCAGGACGCCGGGCGCGAGCCTCTATTTCGGATTTGGCACCGCCGTCTTTGTTGGAGAGCACGGAAAAGAGATATGGGAGGGTTTGCGGCTCCGCTGTGATCTGGAGCGGCGCGGTGTGAATCTTCCACGTGGCCTCCACGCGAAGGACGACTCGCATGCGACCAGAGAAGAGGTCTTCGATCTGATCGCTACCTTGACAACCAATCGCAGGCTGATGGACGCGCGCGAAGCATTGGCGGACGTATGCCGCGAACTGGCAGCGGATCGAGATGTCGTACTTTGTATCTGGGACGCGCAGAGCGCGTGGGGAATCCAGGTGGCGGACTACGGCTTGTGGGGAGTGCAGCGGATTCTCGAAGGCCGCCAGTGCAAATGGTTCGAAACTCATATTCAGCCGAACCTGGCCTCGCTGCTGACCCCATGGGGGACCGCATAATTGAGGCCGGCTATCCCAGTCTCCCGGGAAGAAGTCCCCTGGACCTCTTGTCACCGACCACGTCCAGTACACGCCATCCATTCTCGCCCGTCAACCGGATTGGCCACTCTCGCGTCGTAGTCAATCGGTTGGTCATTGATCATGTGAGCAAGGTCGCCCCTTGGTCAGCGGGCGCTGAGCGGGAGCGCGGCCCGCACCGCGAAGCCGCTGCCATGTGGGCCGGCGGTCAGATCGCCCCTGAACAGGGCCGCCCGCTCACGCATGCCGATCAGCCCGTGGCCGCCCGTCGCGGCGGGCGCGCCGCGTGCCCCGTCGCGGGGACCGGCGTCGGTGATGTCCAGGGACAGCTCGTTCGGCCGGTAGCCGATGGTGACGGTGACCGCTGTAGGCCCGGCGTGCTTCAGGGCGTTGGTCAGCGACTCCTGCACGATGCGGTACGCCGACAGGTCCAGCCCGGCCGGGAGCGGCACCGGCTCGCCCGCCACGTCGACCTCGACGTCCAGACCCGCCGAGCGCGCCTGCTCCACCAGATCTTCCAGCCGGGCCAGTCCCGGCAGCGGCGTCAGCCCGTCGGTGCCGGGACCGCGCAGCAGGTGGAGCATGCGGCGTAGTTCCTCCACCGCGCCGCGCCCGGTCTCCTCGATCAGGGCCAGACCCGCACGCTCCCTGGTCTGGTCGTCGCGGAGCATCCGCCGTACCCCGCCCGCCTGCATGACCATCAGGCTCACGCTGTGGGCGACGATGTCGTGTAACTCCCGGGCGAGCCGGGCCTGCTCCTCCGCGACGGCCTCCTTGACCAGCAACTCGCTCTGCGCGGCCAGCGTCTCGCTGCGCCTGTCCGCCGACAGGGCCCGCATCCGGTGCCGCCGTACGCCGAATCCGGCGCCTCCGGCGATGGCGACCATCGAGACCGCGATCGCGTACTCTGCGAACTCGTTGTGGTACGAGATCGCCATGCCCGCCAGGAATAGGGCCGTGGCCACCGGTCCGAACAGCCCCTTCGGGCTGGCCAGCGGCACCTCGCTGAGCAGGGTGAACAGCAGGAACAGCTGGGTGTACCACTGCCATGCGCCCGCTTCCTGCCCCGCGAGCAGGAAGACCGCGAGGGACATGCCGGTGTAGACCGCCATCACCCCGAACGGAGCCAGCCGCCGGACCAGCACCAGCAGCGCCGTCACGATCCCGGCGGCCACCCACAACGCGAGACTGGGCCGCTCGGGCAGATCGGTCCCTCCGATGAGCTCCTCGGTCACCGCGAACAGCCCGACGGCCCCCGCGATGAGGTAGTCAACCGCGCCAACGCGGGAGAGGGCCTGACGCCATCGCATGAGCCGAGCGTAGTTGCCCACCACCGGATGTCACGCCCACGTCGACCGGGGCACCTGCCAATACTTAGGGATTGACCTAAGTATCACTCGTGCGCATACTTAGGTGAGTGCCTAAGTGAGAGGGGTGGGGACGGCGTGATCGACGCGGATCTGGACGGTGTGTTCCATGCGTTGTCGGACCCCACCCGTCGCCGGGTCGTCGAGCGCCTCAGTCAGGGGCCTGCGACGACCAGCGACCTGGCTCGTCCGTTCGACATGGCATTGCCGTCGTTCACTCAGCACCTGGGCGTTCTCGAGCGCTCCGGTCTGGTGACGTCCCAGAAGAAGGGGCGGGTGCGGACCTACCGGCTCGCGCCCCAGCCGTTGGAGGCGGTCGACACCTGGCTCGCCGCGCGGCGCGCGCTGTGGACCCGGCGCCTCGATCAACTCGACGCGCTTCTCTACGACCTGAAGGAGCAGCAGACATGACCATCTATACGCTGAACCCGGAACTCGATCTCGTTCTGGAGCGCACCGTCGACGTCGCGCCGGAGCTGGTCTGGAAGGCCTGGACCACTCCCGAACTGCTCATGCGATGGTTCGCCCCGAGGCCCTGGTCGACCCCCTTCTGCGAGATCGACCTGCAGCCCGGCGGCAGGTTCAACACCACCATGCGTTCGCCCGAAGGCGAGGAATACCCGAACAGCGGCTGCATCCTCCTGGTCGAGGAGGGCTCCACGCTGATCTTCACCTCAGGCCTGGGCCCCGGCTTCCGCCCGCAGACCGCCGAGGGTGAGGCCGGCTTCCCGTTCACCGCGGTGATCAGCATCAAGCCCGACGGCAACGGCACGAAATACACCGCCATAGCGATGCACGCCGACTCCTCAACAAGAAAGACACACGAGGACATGGGATTCGCCGAAGGCTGGGGCATGGCACTGGACCAACTGGTCGAACTCGTGAAGTCCCGCTGACGGCCTGAACGACATCAGAGGTGCTCACGCGCAGGCGCGGCGACGGTGGTCAGGAGTTCCGGCAGTTGCGCGATGCTGTCGATCACATGGGCGCCTGGTACGGTGCGCAGCTTGGCCTCGTCGTGTGAACCTGTGAGCACGCCGGCCAGCAGGCCCGCTCCCGCTCGTTCGCCGGCCATCAGGTCGTTGACAGTGTCACCGGCGACGACGACGCGCCGGTGATCGGTGATGCCGAGACGTTCGGCGGCGTGGAGGATGACGTCGGGGTGCGGTCGGCCCTGGGGGACTTCGTCGGAGCTGACCGACAGGTCGATCAGCTCGTCCCAGTCCAGGGCGTGAATGATCGCGTTCTGCAGGGCGGTCGGGAATCCGGTGATCAGGCAAACGCGCAGCCCGAGCCGGTGAAGCTCGCTGAAGACCTCGCTCGCGCCGGCGACCGGCTTGACCGCTCCGTCGCGGATCGAGGTGTGGAATGCGGCGGTGAACGCGTTGTAGGCCAGATCGGATAGTGCCGGGTCGGGGACGAGCCGCCGGAACATCTCGGTCTTCGCCATGCCGCGCAGCGGTGCCAGCACGTCGGGTTCGGGGTAGGGAAGGCCCACTTCGGCGAGCCCGTGGCGCAGCGACGACTCAAAAATACCGCTGTCTTCGACGGTCGTGCCGTTCATGTCGAGCGCCGCGAGGCTGAAGAGGTCTCTGGGGGAAGCCATACCGAGTCCTTTGCGTATCAAGATTCAGAGGCTGTGTTCTGCGGTGACTCGCGCCATGACGTCGAGAAACTCGCGCGATCGTTTCGGCCGGGTGAGCGCGACACCCACGAACAGCGCGTCGAGCACGGCCAGATGCGCGAGCCGGCTCGTCATCGCTTCCTGACGGAATCCGAGTTCGGGCCCGCCGGCGACGAGCACGTGATCCGCGAGGGCGGTGAGCGCCGACCGGGCGTAACTGGTCACCGCGACGACGCGGGCGCCGTTCTGCCGCGCGGTCTCGGCGGGGGTCAGGGTTTCGCGGGTCGCGCCGGTGTGGCTGATGGCGATGAGCACGTCACGTTCGTCGAGACCGTGGGCCGCGAGGTGCTGCCCGAAGGCATCGGCGGGGTTGCTGCTCACGAGGCCGAGCGTGGCCAGCCGGTAGGTGACGTCGTGCGCGGGGGCGGCGGACGTGCCGTTGCCGATGACAAGGATCCGCTTCGCGTCAGCGACCGAACCGACCGCCTCAGCGAAGGCGTTGACGTCCAGCGTCTGCAGCGCGTCGCTGATGGCGTTCGCGCTCTCTCGGAGCACGAGGGCCGGAATGTCGGTGCGCGGAGTGCCGGGACCCAGGTCGCGCGAGCGCTCGAGCTCGTCGTCCGCCCGTGTCTGCACCGCGGTATCGCGGGCGAGGGCCAGCTTGACGTCGTGGAAGCCCTTGAATCCGATCCGTTGGCACGCGCGGATGACGGTGGACTCGGCCGTTCCGGCGGCGACGGCCACCTCCGCCGCCGAGGACGTGAGCACTCGCTGGGGGTCGGCGACGATCAGGTCTATCACCTTGAGTTCGCTGGGCACCAGTGTCGATCGAGCGGCCTGGATCCGCGCCGACACCTCACCCCCTCGAAGCGGGGTGGGCCCGTTCTGGACCTTGCTGGGACGTGGTTTCACGCTGAGGAGCATAGATCCTTCAATGGGGGTCTAGCAAGGAATCCTCCTTGCTGCTATCAAATACGAGGAGGATTCATCCGGCTGTAACGAGGTGGTCGACTTGGCTATACATTTGGCTCATAGCGTCCAAAGCGTGACAATTTCCGCGCCTATCGCGCTGTCGCCCACAGCGGCGCTGCGGGAGAAGGCGAACGAGCTCCGTTCCGCAGGCCGCCCCGTGATCGACCTGTCCGCCGGCGAGCTCGATTTCCCGACCCCCGACCACGTCGTCGCTGCCGCCGTGAAAGCCGCGGCCGATCCGGACAACCACCGGTACGGCCTGGCCTCAGGCCTTCCGCGACTCCGTGAGGCGATCGCCGCCCAGGCCACCGATCGGCTCGGCACGCCCATCGGGCCCGCCCAGGTGGCGATCACCAACGGCGCCAAGCAGGCACTGTTCAACGCGTTGCTCGCGGTGCTCGACCGGTCCGGTGGCGAGGTTCTGATCCCGAAGCCGTACTGGGTGAGCTTTCCGTCGATGGTCACGCTCGCGGGCGGGGCCCCGCGCATGGTCCCGCCGAGCACGGCCGATCTGCGGGTGACCGCCGACGATCTCGAACACGCGGCATCCGATGCCACCGTCGCCCTGATCCTGGTGTCGCCCCACAATCCGACCGGCCACGTCTACGAGCGGTCCGATATCGAGGAGATCGCGCGATGGGCGGCACGCCGGAACATCTGGCTGATCATGGATGAGACGTACGCGCGACTCACCTACGGCGTCGACGCCATCTCACCCGCGATCGCGTACCCGCCCATCGTCGACCGGCTGATCTCGGTCGGAAGTGTGAGCAAGGCATACGCGATGACCGGCTGGAGAGTGGGCTGGCTGGTCGGACCCCAGCCGATCGTCGACCGCGCCGTCGCCATCCAGTCGCACACCACCTCCAACGTCAACCAGATCGCGCAGCACGCGGCGCTGGCGGCAATCACCGGGCCGGATGTCACCGAGCGCTTCCGGCAACGCCTCGAGCTGCGCCGGGATCGGGCCATCGCCGCACTCTCCGGTGCCCTCGCCGCGCCTCCCACCGCTACCGGCGCCTTCTACCTGTACATCCAGCTCCATGACGGACGCGACGACGTCACGATCGCCTCCGAGCTGCTCGACCTGGGTGGCGTCGTGACCGTCCCCGGTCGATCCTTCGGCCAGCCCGGCTACCTCCGGATCAGCTACGCGATCGACGACGCCCTGCTCGACCAGGGCGTCGCTTTCATCGCCGACCATCTCGGACGAACAGCATGAAACCGGTGCGCCTCATCTTCGTCGTCGACGGGCTCCACAAGCGGTCGATCAACTCCACCGACACACCGTGCCTGCACCGGCTGCGGACCGCGGGCACCGAGTGCACGACCGCGGTGACGGTGGTGCCGGCCCTCACCCGCCCGGCCGCCGCCGCTCTCGCCACCGCCTGCCTGCCAGGTGCCACCGGCATCATCGGCAACCATGTCTACGTTCCCGGCCACGGTGTCGCCTCCACCGGCTCGGTCACCGACCTGAACGTGCTCGCCACGATCTACGGCGCCGTCGTCGACGTGCCCACCATTGGCGCGTTCCTCGCGGAACGCGGTCATCGTATGGCCGTCATCGGCACGGGCTCGGCGGGCTGCACCCATCTGCTCTACCCCGACGCGTCGACCTCGGGCGGTACGGTCGTGCGCGCGTCGGCCGCCGCCGACGAACCCCTCACGACGCCCCCGGCACTCCAGGCGCGAATCGTCGACGCGATCGGACCGCGCCCCGCGGCAACGGCATCGTTCGACCTCCTCACCTGGGCGAGCGACGTCGCCGCGACCTTGCTGGTGCCTGACCCGGCGACCGATCTGCTCGTCTTCTGGAGCGGTGAGCCCGACACGGCGCAACACCACCACGGCATCGACCAGCCCCACACCCGGCAGGCGATCCGAGCGGCTGACCAGGCGCTCCAGCGACTGCTCGACGCCGCGTCGCGGCATGGCCGGCCGATCGACGTGATCGTGACGTCGGATCACGGGGTCCGCACGACCGGCGCGACAGCCCGCCCTGATCTCGACGCGTACCGGGATCTGGGCCCGGCGGCCGCCAGCCTGGCGTTCGTCCCGAACGACGGAGCGTTGCTGGTGTATCGCACCGCCGATCAGGTTCCTGTCGACGATCTGGCGCGCTGGGCGCTCGACCAGGCGTGGGCGGGCACGGTGTACGCCGACGTCGATCGAACCTCACCCGTGATCCCCCTCGCCACGGCCGGCTGCAAGCACCCCTCCCGGTCACCTGACCTGCTCGTGACCATGGGATCCATCGCAACCGACCACGGGCCCGCCACCTGGAACACCGCGACGGTGTCAGCGGAGCAGGATCCCACCACGTACGCGCTGAAGGCCACGCACGGCACCTCCCATCGCGACGATCTCGAGATCCCCCTCATCCTCCACGGCCCATCCTTCAGGTCCGCGACACGCAGCGAGATTCCGGCCGGACTCGTGGACGTCGCGGCGACGATGGCCTACCTCGTCACCGCAGAGACCGCGCCGCACTGGGACGGGCGCGTCCTCCACGAGACCCTCCGGCCGGCACCCGGCCGCGCCGATCCCCCTGCTCCGACCGTCACCGCCGACACCGTCGCGCACACCGACATGGGCGTCGCCCACGTCGGCGACAGCACGTACCTGCTCGGCGCCGTCCCGATCACATAACCACGAAGAGGAACGCACCATGCGCCGTCCACATACCAGCCGAGCGCTGATCTCGCTCGCCGGACTGATGGTCCTTGCCGCTTGCGGCAGCTCACCCTCCAACGAGCGATCGGCAGCCGGCAGTGGCACCCCCACCGCCGGAGGCACGCTCAGGCTCGCGGTCCATTCCGACGCTGGCTGCGTCGACCCTCACCAGGTCACCGCGACTGCGTTCATCACGATGACCCGGAGCCTCGCCGACTCCCTCACCGACCAGGATCCCGCCACGGGCAAGATCGTTCCCTGGCTGGCCGAATCCTGGAAAGCGAACGACGACTCCACGAGCTTCACCTTCGATCTCCGCGAGGGCGTCACCTTCAGCGACGGCAGCCCGCTCAACGCGGACGTGGTCAAAGCCAACTTCGACAAGATCGTCGAGCTCGGCGCCGTCAACCAGACGGGCTCCAGCTACCTCGCCGGCTACGAAGGAACCACCGTGGCCTCGCCCACCGAGTTCACCGTGAAGTTCAGCACCCCGAACGCCCAGTTCCTGCAAGCGACGACGACCACCTCCTTGAGCATCCTGTCCCTCGGCACGCTGTCCGCCACTCCGGAGCGCCGCTGCCAGGGCGCCGTCGTCGGCACGGGACCGTTCGTGTTCGAGAGCTACACCCCAGATCAGAACGTGATGGTGAAGCGGCGGGAGGGCTACGGCTGGAGCTCGGCGGCGGCGGAACACAGCGGTGACGCCTACCTCGACGCCATCAACTTCCAGATCGTGCCGGAATCCGGGGTCCGCGCCGGCGCTCTCATCTCCGGTGAAGTGGACGCCATGCTGAGCGTCGAACCGCAGGACATCCAGCGGCTCGACGCCGACGGCCTCACCATCTACAGCCGCCCGAGCCCCGGCATCCCCTTCCACATGCACCCGAACGCCGCCGATCCGATCCTGAGCGACCTGGCCGTCCGGCAAGCCATCCAGATGGGCATCAACCGCAGCCAGATCGCCCACACGGTGCAGGGCCCCGACGTCGAGGGCGCGCGCAGCGTCCTGTCGGCCACCACACCGATGTTCGCCGACATGACCACCACGCTCGCCTATCGCCCCGACGAGGCCGCGAAGCTCCTCGACGACGCCGGCTGGAAGGTCGGCGAGGGCGGAATCCGCGCGAAGGACGGCAACCGTCTCACCGTGACGGTTCAGTACGAGGACAAGGTCAGCACCAGCACTCCGGCGCTCGAACTGGCCCAGCAGCAACTGCTCGACATCGGAGTCGACCTCCGGCTCTCCCCGATGACCGCCGAGGCCTACGACGCGGCACGCGACACGAAGCAGTACCAGCTGCGCTGGTTCAACTTCACCCGGGCCGACCCTGACGCGCTGCGCACCTTCTTCGGTTCCGCCAACGCCAACACCACCAACGTCAAGGATGCGGAGCTCGACGCCCTGCTCGACAAGGTCGCGTCGACCAGCGATCCGGAGCGCCGGGCGACGGCGGCGAAGGAACTCCAGACGTACATCCTCGAGCACGGGTACGCGTTCCCCGTCATCGAGCTGAGCCAGACCAACGCCGCGGCGCCGGACGTGCGCGGGCTCGCGTTCGACGCCACGTCACGCTTCGTCGTCTACGACGTGTGGAAGGCAGCGTGAGCACGACGCACTCGCCCCGGGGCCGGCAGCGGTCATGACGCGATACCTGCGCCGCCGCGTCCTCCACGCCCTGGTCGTCCTGTGGGCCGCGTACACCTTGGCGTTCGCCGTGCTGTACCTGCTGCCGGGCGATCCCGTCCAGGCGATGCTGTCCAGCGGCGACGGGCCGTCGGTGGCCACGGCGGCCCAGGCCGACGAGCTTCGGGCCCGGCTGGGACTCGACCGGCCCCTCTACGTGCAGTATCTGGACATGGTCTGGGACGCAGTGCGCGGGGACCTCGGGACCTTGTACCGGACCGGCGAGAGCGTGCTCGGCGCCGTCGCCCGCTCGCTGGGGCCGACATTCCAGCTGACCGCCTGCGCGCTGGTGCTGGCCGTGATCGCGGGCGTGTCCATCGGGCTGCTCTCGACGTACGTCAAGAGCAGGGCGCTGCGGTCGATCCTGCAGTCGATCCCGGCGATCGGCGTGTCGGTGCCGACGTTCTGGTCCGGGCTCATGCTGATCCAGATCGTCTCGTTCCGGTGGAAGCTGCTGCCGGCGATCGGCGCCGACGGCGCGTCCGGCCTCCTCATGCCCGCGGTCACGCTGGCCATCCCCACGGCCGCGACGCTGGCGCAGCTGATCAGCCAGCGGATGGCCGACACCCTCAACGAACCATTCGTCACGACCGCCCGCTCCAAAGGAGCGTCCCGAGCCCGGATCCACCTGCGGCACGCCTTCCGCAACGCGTCCCTGCCCGCCGTCACCGTCCTCGGGATGCTGGTCGGTCAGCTGCTGTCGGGATCCGTCGTGGTCGAGACGGTGTTCTCCCGCCCCGGCGTCGGCAGGCTGACCATCCAGTCGGTCGAGGCACACGACCTGCCGGTCGTGCAGGCCCTCGTGATCCTCGGCGCCCTGGTGTACGTCGCCGCCAACCTGGCCGTCGACGTCCTCTACCCCAAGCTTGATCCGCGTGTCGACCTTTCGGCCGGCGCGTCGACAGTGCGGAGTTCCGCATGACCGCTCACATCGCCACACCCCCCGACGAAACCCAACATGCTGGCACGCCCCCCGCGCCCGGACCGGCGAAGCGAGAGCGCACGCGGTCGCGTCGGCTGCTGCGCAATCCTGGCCTGCTGGCGGCCGTCGCGTTCGTCGTCGTGCTCCTCGGCTGGGTGCTGCTGCCGTCGCTGTTCACCAGCCACGACCCGTTGCGTGGCCTGGCTTCGCAGGCGAACCAGGCCCCGAGCTGGGACCACCTGTTCGGCACCGACCGGCTCGGACGGGACCTCTTCGCGCGAGTCGTCCACGGCACCTCGCTGTCCCTGCGGAGCGCGGCGCTCGCCGTGCTCGTCGGCCTGGTGGCCGGGTCGTCCATCGGGTTGCTCGCCGGGTTCATCGGCCGCTGGGTCGACGACATCGCGATGCGGTTCGTGGACGTGCTCCTCGCCATTCCGGGACTGCTGCTCTCCCTCGCCGTCGTCACCGCGATCGGGTTCGGCACCACCAATGTCGCCATCGCGGTAGGGGTCGGAAGCGTTGCCTCCTTCGCCCGGGTCATCCGCTCGGAGGTCCTGCGGATCCGCAGCGCGACATACGTCGAAGCGGCCTACGCGAGCGGTTGCACGCGCCGTACCGTGCTGCTGCGCCATGTGGCGCCGAACGTCGTGGGCCCGGCGCTCGCCCTCGCCACGCTCGAGTTCGGCACGGCCTGCCTCGCGGTGTCCTCGCTGAGCTTCCTCGGGTTCGGCGCGGTCCCGCCGACACCGGAATGGGGATCGCTCGTAGCGGAGGGTCGAAACGCTCTCGCGACGTCGTGGTGGCTGGCGACCTTCCCCGGACTGGCCGTCGTCGCCACCGTCGTCGCCGCGAACCGCCTCGCCCGCGCGCTCGTCGCCGATCCCCGGGGCGGTGAACAATGACACCGCCGATGTTGCGGATCGAGGGACTTCACGTCGGGTACGGCCGTCACCCGGTGGTCGTCGACGCCGGCATCGAGGTTCAGCCGGGCGAGGTCGTGGCGATCGTGGGGGAGTCCGGTTCGGGCAAGACCACGCTGGCGAACGCGGTCGCCGGGCTCCTGCCCGCGGCCGGCGCCATCACGTCCGGGCGGATCACTCTCGACGGCCACGACCTCGTCGCGGCGTCCGAGCGTCAATGGAGGTCCATCCGCGGCCGCGTGCTCGGGGTCGTCCCGCAGGACCCCGGCGTCTCGCTCAACCCGGTCGAGCGAGTCGGATCGCAGGTCGCCGAAGTCCTTCAGATCCATGGCCTCGCCAGTGGCAGGGCAGCCAGACGTCGAGCCGTCGAGCTGCTCGCCGAGGCCGGGCTCAGCATGCCGGCCGCACGAGCCCGGCAGTTCCCGCACGAGCTCTCCGGCGGAATGTGCCAGCGTGTCCTCATCGCCATCGCCCTCGCAGCCCGGCCGCGACTGCTGATCGCCGACGAGCCCACCAGCGCCCTCGACGTCACCGTACAACGGCGCGTCCTGGACCACCTGGGCGACCTGACCCGCGAGTTCGGCACCGCCGTCCTGCTCATCACGCATGATCTCGCCGTCGCCGCCGATCGTGCGGCACGGCTCGTCGTGATGTCGCAGGGCCGTATCGTCGAGACCGGATCGACCGATCAGGTTCTGCGGGCTCCTCAGCATCCGTACACGAGGCGATTGATCAGCTCGGCTCCCAGCCTGACCATGGTTCAGCCGAGACGGCGGACCGACGATTCGCCTGCGCCGCGGACTCCGGTCGTCGCCGCGTCCCAGCTGGTCAAGGCGTACCCCTCCATCGAGGACGGCCGCCGCCGGATGACACCGGTCGTGGCGGATGTGACTTTCGACATCTCGCCGGGGGAGACCTTCGCGATCGTCGGTGAGTCGGGCTCGGGCAAGACGACCACGGCCCGCATGGTCATGGGTTTGACCCGTCCGACCGGAGGCACCGTGACCGTCAACGGTGTGGAGATCGGCACGCTTCCACCGAAGCAAGCACGGGCCGCTCGACGCGGTATCCAGATGATCTACCAGAACCCGTACGCGTCGCTCGATCCCCGCTTCACGGTGAGCGACATCATCCAGGAGCCGCTGCGGGCGTTCGGCATCGGCGACCGGACCCAGCGCCGCCGGCGGGTCGCCGAGCTGGTGGAACGCGTCGCGCTGCCCGCACACGTCCTCGACCGCCGGCCCGACCAGCTCTCGGGCGGGCAGCGGCAACGTGTCGCCATAGCCCGGGCGCTAGCCCTCGATCCCACCATCGTGGTCTGCGACGAGCCCACCAGTGCCCTGGACGTGACGGTGCAGGCACAGATCCTCGAGCTCCTCCTCGATCTCCAGCGCGACCTCGGCACGGCGTACCTGTTCATCTCCCACGACCTCGCGGTCGTACGCCAGGTCGCCGATCGTGTCGCGGTCATGCACAACGGCCGGATCGTCGACCAAGGAGCGACGGACACGGTCTTCGACAATCCCGCGAGCACGTACACCCGCGAGCTTCTCGACGCGATTCCCGGAAAGGCACACCGATGACCGAGGCCGCCTACGACGTCGTCGTTCAACGCGACGTCATGCTCTCCATGCCGGACGGAATCCGCCTCGCCACGGACCTGTACCGGCCGGCGGCGCTCACTGGCCCCCGTCCAGTCGTGCTGTTCAGAACCCCGTACAACAAGCGCGTCAAGGAAGCTGACTGGGCGCCCTACTTCGCCGCCCGCGGCTACGTCGTCGCCGTCCAGGACTGCCGCGGCTGCTACGGCTCAGAAGGCGACGTCGACTTCCTGTGGCCGGAAGCCGACGACGGCCGGGCCACCCTCGAGTGGTTGGTCGAGCAGGACTTCTGCGATGGCCGCGTCGTGCTTCGCGGCACATCGTGGTCCGGCTGGGCGCAGACCGCCGTCGCGGCGGCCGGTGCGAACGGCATCGCCGCGATGATCCCCACGATGAGCGGCGCCAACGCCCACGAGTCGTCGGTGCGGCACGGCGGCGCGGTCGAACTCCGGTTCATCGCCTGGGCGTTCTGGCACTCCGCCAAGAACTACCGGCCGCAGGCACGCCCACGATCCACCGATGAGGCACTCAACGACTCACCGGTGCTGATGTCGGAATGGCTGCACCATCTCCCGCTCAAGCGAGACGTCACGCAGCTGTCCCTCGTCGAACCGTACGAGCGATGGATGCTCGACATCGCCACGCGCGCCGACCTCGATGAGCGGTGGACGCACCCCAGCGTGAACCCGCTGGCCCACATTGCCAAGTTCCCGGACGTCCCGGTAATGCTCGTCGGCGGCTGGTACGACTCCTACACCAGGGCGACCCTCCAGCTCTTCACCGCTCTCGCCGAGGCCAAGTCGGCAGCCGTGCACGCCGTGATCGGACCCTGGGTCCACGGCACGAAGAAGGTCGCACTCAGCCATGCCGGCGACATCGACCTCGGGCCCCAAGCGGCCCTCACCGACTTCCAGCGACTTCACCTCGACTGGTACGACCAGCATCTCTTCGGGCACGAGCGCGGGCTGGGCGACAGCCGCCGAGTGAAGATCTTCGTGATGGGCGGAGGCACCGGACACCGGCTCCCGAGCGGGCGACTGGACCACGGTGGGCGCTGGCTCACCACCGACCGGTGGCCCCATCCTGAAGCGACGACCACACAGCTCTATCTGACGGCGAACAATCGCCTCGACAGCGAGCCGCCCACCACGGAGTCCGCGCATCGCTACACCTTCGATCCACGCGACCCCGTCCCCACCATCGGCGGGAACGTCTCCTCGCTCTACGACCTCATCCCCCTCAGCCACCAGGACCGCGTCGCCGCGGTCGACAACCCTGACGCCTCCCGGACAACCCCCATCGTCCACCCCGGCGGCTTCGACCAGACCCCCGACGACACCGTCTTCGGCGCCTGCCGCCCGCACGCCCCCCTCGCCGCCCGATCCGATGTCCTCGTCTTCCAGACGCCTCCACTCAGCGAGCCGCTCCAGGTGATCGGGGACATCACCGTCACGATCTGGGTGTCCACCGACGCGCCGGACACCGACTTCACCGCCAAGCTCATCGACGTCTACCCACCCTCCTCGGACTATCCGAACGGCTACGCGCTCAACCTCACCGACTCCATCACCCGGCTCCGCTACCGCAACGGCCCCGAAGCCGCCGGCTACGAACCAGGCATCGTCATCCCCGTCACCATCACCCTGTATCCGACGGCCAACCTCTTCGCCCGCCATCACCGCCTACGCCTGGACATCTCCAGCTCCAACTTCCCCCGCTTCGACGTCAACCCGAACACCGGCGACCCACTCTGGTCCAACGGCCGATGGGAGCTCGCCCACAACACCGTCCATGTGGGCGCCTCAACCCCGTCCCACATCGCACTCACCACCGTGCCCGCGGAATGTCAGTCATCATGAGACGCGGCTGACCGCAGGCGGCTTCTCGTCGTCTGCCCCGTCGGCCGCGAGGTGCGTGTGTCAGCGGTGGACGGCGTCTGGGGTGTCCTCTTCGATCAGGAAGCCGCCGGATTGGTGGTGCCAGAGGCGGGCGTACGGGCCCTGGGACTGGAGGAGTTCGTTGTGGGTGCCCTGTTCGACGATGTGGCCGTGGTCGAGGACGACCAGGCGGTCCATGCGGACGACGGTGCTCAGGCGGTGGGCGACCACGAGGGCGGTGCGGTCGCGCATCAGGTGCCAGAGGGCTTCCTGGACGAGGATCTCGCTTTCGGAGTCCAGGGCGCTGGTGGCCTCGTCCAGGAGCAGGATGGGGGCGTCGCGGAGGATGGCGCGGGCGAGGGCGACGCGCTGGCGCTGGCCGCCGGAGAGTTTGACGCCGCGTTCGCCGACCAGGGTGTCGAAGCCGAGGGGCAGGGCTTCGGCGAACTCGGTGACGTGGGCCGCGCGGGCGGCCTGGCGGATGTCGGCGTCGGAGGCGCCCGGCCGGGCGAAGGCGATGTTGTCGCGCAGCGACCGGTGGAACATGGCGGGTTCCTGGGGGACGTAGGCGATCAGGCTGCGCAGGTCGGCCTGGCGGAGCCGGGCGATGTCCTGGCCGCCGATCAGGATCCGGCCGCCGTCGATGTCCATGAGGCGGAGCAGCAGCCGGGTCAGGGTGGTCTTGCCGCCGCCGGACCGGCCGACCAGGCCGATCTTGGTGCCGGCGGGGATGTCCAGGTCCAGGTGGTCGAACAGGTGCGGGTTGCCGGCGTGCGCGAACGTCACCCGCTCGAAGCGCACGCCGGCGTCGGCGGGGCGCAGCGGCTGCGGGTTGTCCGGGTCGGTCACGTCCGGCGGGGTGAGGAGAAGCTCGGTGAACTGGGCGGCCTCGGTCAGCACGCTCTCCATGCGACGGTAGATCTGGTTGAACTCGAACATGAAGCCGGTCGTGTTCGTGTAGTAGGTGAACGTCACCACGATCGCCTCCACGCCCAGGCCGCCCCGCAGGGCCACGGCCAGCAGCAGGCCGATGGTGCTGGTGAGGATCGACATCGGCGCGACGACGGTGTCCACCCGGAGGTTGCCGTAGTCCCAGGAGCGCAGCGACAGCCTGCGCTGCTCGGCGAGCCGGGCCCGGTGCTCCACGGCCTCGCGGTCCTCGGCGGCGAACGCGCGGACCGTCTCCATATTGGCCAGCACGTCGGCGACATGCCCGGACACGCGTACCTTGGCGGCCTCGCGCTGGTCGACCAGCGCCTGGCGGCGGCGGATGAGCGGGGAGACGAGTAACCCGGTGACGACGATGAGGCCCACCAGCACGAAGACCAGCAGCGGGTGGTACTGCCAGAGCACCACCGAGGCGAACGCCAGCGGCACCACCTTGGCCATGATCGAGAACGTGAGCGTGTCGGCGAACTCCTCGAACCCGCTGGAGAAGCTCAGCACCCGCTTGGTCAGCGAACCGGCGAAGTTGTCGTGGAAGAACGCGGCGTCCTTGGCCAGCAGCTCGTCCATGCCCACCACGCCGAGCCGCTCGATGCCCCGGGCGTCGGTGCGGTTCAGGAAGTGCAGACCCACCCGCCACAGCGCCTCGCCGACGAGCAGCAACGCGCCGAAGACCAGCACGTACGGCATCAGCACCCCGACGGTGCCGTCCCCGCCACCGGCCAGATGCCCCACGAGCGCGCCCACCGCCAGCGGCGCCAGGTAGAACAGGCAGATGTTCCCCAGCGCCGGAAAGATCAGCGCGGGCACCGAGACCCGCCACTGCCGGCGCAGTTCCCGGTTGTAGTACCGCAGCGCCAGCAGGACGGCCGACTTCCGGGCCGACGGTTTGTCTCCCGGGGAGTTCAGTGATCCGACCACAGCCATCCGCCCCCCTGAATACCGACCGTGGCCATGGTGCCTCAGGGCGTACGGATGGAGCGAATGATTTTCAGCCGGCCGTCAGGGTGGGCCTGCCGTTCTCCACCGTGTACGAGACGCTGGTGCTGACCGGCGCCTGGCGAACCTCGATGGTGTCCACGACGCGGACGTCGGTGCGCCAGGCGTGGCGCCGCACATCGCACCGCAGATAGCCCCGCTTGAGCCCGTCGAAATACCGGACATGCGGGTTGAAGACCGGATTGGCGGCCTTGATGGGGGCGTCGAAGGCCGCCGGAAAGTCCGAGCTGATCGATGTGGCGACCAGCTCCACGGCCACCGAGGGCGATTCAGGCCGGTCGAAGTCCACCTTCAGCTCGCTCAGCCAGGTCGAGTGGATGTCGCCGGCCAGGACCACCGGGTTGGAGACCCTGGCGTCGGCCAGCAACCGCAGCAGGCGGGTGCGCTGGGGGGCGTAGCCGTCCCACTGGTCGAGGTTCGCCAGCACCGGCGGCT
This sequence comes from Acrocarpospora pleiomorpha, assembly GCF_009687885.1. Lineage (GTDB taxonomy): Bacteria > Actinomycetota > Actinomycetes > Streptosporangiales > Streptosporangiaceae > Acrocarpospora > Acrocarpospora pleiomorpha. The sequence continues at coordinate 19,877 of NZ_BLAF01000014.1, read as the reverse complement.
GCTGGCCGGTGGGGTTGGGGAACAGCGTGCGGGCCATCATGACCTGCTGGGCGATCACGTTCCACCGCGCGTGCGAGCGGAGCAGCCCGTCGGCGAGCCAGCGTTCCTGCGCCTCGCCGGTCAGCGTGCCGGCGGTGTTCGCCGTGCCGGCCGTCGGCGGGCCGAAGTCGGCGGGGAAGCCGCCTGGCTGGTCTGTGCGGTACTGCCGCGTGTCGAGCACGTTGAAGCGGACCAGCCGGCCGAAGTCGAAGCGCCGGAAGATACGCAGGTCGGCGCTGCCCGGGCGTAAATCGGCCCGGATGGGCATGTGCTCGTAGTACGCCTGGTAGGCGCTGGCCCGCTGCGCGGCGAACTGCTCGGGTGTCTGCTTGGCAGGGCCGGTGTCGTCGATCTCATCGGTCAGGGTCGCGTAGTTGTTCTCGGTCTCGTGGTCGTCCCAGGTGACCACCCACGGGAAGGACGCGTGGGCGGCGCGCAACGCCGGATCCGACTTGTACTGCGCGTGCCGCTGCCGGTAGTCGTTGAGCGTGGTCAGCTGGTCGAGTCCCGGCGTCTCCGGCGTCGTGTGGGCCCGGTCGGGGAAACGGCTGCGCGGGTCGTACTCGTAGATGTAGTCGCCGAGGTGGAAGACCACGTCGAGGTCCTCCTCGGCCAGGCCCCAGTATGCGGGCCAGTACCCGTTCTGGAAGTCCTGGCAGTTGACGATGCCCAGGCGCAGCCGGGACAGATCGGTCCACCGGTCCGCCGCCGTCTTGGTACGGCCGACGGGGCTGATGTCTCCCATGGCCTTGAACCGGTAGAAGTACTCGCGACCCGGCTCCAGCCCTGTCACGTCGACATGCACTGAATGGGCGAGTTCGGGGCCGGCCAGGGCGACGCCGGCGCGGACCAGGTGGCGGAACCGCTCGTCGCGGGCCACCTGCCAGCTCACGGGCACCGGTCGTGACGAGAACGCGGCACCGGAGAGGTCGCGGACCAGGCGCGTCCACAGCACGACCTGATTCGGCAGCGGATCACCGCTGGCGACGCCGAGCAGGAAGGGGTCAGCCGTCTGCCCGGCCTGGGCCGCGGCGGGACTGCTGCTGAGGGAGGGCAGGAGGGTCGCGCCGGCGACGGCGGCCGCGCCGCCGAGCAGGTGGCGGCGGCTGAGCTCAAGAGCGGGCATGCCGATCACTATCGCCGCGCTGTTCGTCGCCGCGACGAACAGCGCGGGAACATCGAGCGAGCCACGCGCCACGTCCCGGAAACCGCGATTTGTTCAGCGCGCGCGAGGGTGGCCGTCCGCGGCCAGGTATTCGGCCAGCACGACGGCCTGATTCAGCTGCGGGTTCTTGGCGCCGTACAGCAGGGTCACCGTCGGGTGCGCTTGGGCGAGCCGGCGGAGCGTGGCGACTGCCGGGTTCTTGTCGAGTTCGGCGGCGTAGCGAGTGGAGAACTCGGCGAAACGGTCGGCTCGGTGGTCGAACCAGGCTCGCAGTTCCGTGCTCGGCGCCACCTCCTTCAGCCACAGGTCGACATGGGCGTGCTCCTTGGACACTCCCCGTGGCCACAGCCGGTCGACCAGGACTCGGAAACCGTCACGGGGATCCACCTCGTCGTAGATCCGCTTGATAAGGAAGGGCACCGCTCCATCGTCCCATCCACGACGCCGCCACCCTGGTTCCGACCTGCGGAAACCCCGCCCTACACGGACGCCGTCCTGGGCCAGGTGGATGCCCTTCGACCGCCTGGCGGACATCGGTCCGAATTGTTCCCGGCTTGAGTCTTGACATAGTTCAGGTGTGAGCGCAGATTGTGATCTGCGTAACGTCCGTCTGACGGACGATTGTCCGCGAAGGGAAGGTGGACGGCTCAGGCTTCCCATCTGGCGGCGCCGTGCACTGACCCGTCCCGAGGTCCGCACTCTGCACGAAAGGGCATATCGAGATGCGCAGGCGCTCCATCACCGTCCTCGGCGCCGTGCTGGCGCTGGGTGTCGCGGCCGCGGGATGCGGCAACGGCTCGGGTTCCGGCGGGGGCGGCGACGAGCCCATCGTCGTCGGCTCCACCCTGTCGCTGACCGGCGCGTTCGCCGCGACCGGCCAGATCCACAAGATCGCCGGTGAGACGTTCGTCGACCGGCTCAACGCCGCCGGCGGGCTGCTCGGCCGCAAGGTCGAGTGGAAGGTCGTGGACGACCAGTCCGACCAGGCCAAGGTCAGCCAGCTGTACGAGCGGCTGATCAGCCAGGACAAGGTCGACCTGATCATCGGGCCGTACGCGACGCCGAACATCCTGTCGGCGATGGCGGTAGCTCAGCGGCACGGGTACGTCATGCCCCAGCACACCGCCGTGCTGGCCCCGCAGCTGACCTACGAGTGCCAGTTCCCGGCCTGGTCGATCACCCCCACGCCGAACAGCTTCATCCCCAACCAGCTGTTCGACGCGGTGGCCACGCTGCCCGCCCCGCCGAAGCGGATCGCGGTGCTGACCAGCCAGAGCGGGTCGGCCGCTTTCGTCTCCGACGGCTTCGGCGACGACAAGTCCGGCGTGCTGAGCATCGCCAGGGAGCGCGGCCTCGACGTGGTGGCCGACATCCACTACCCGCCGACCACCACGGACTGGGCGCCGATCGCCACCCAGGTCCGCGACGCCGACCCCGACCTGGTCGTCAACAACGGTCTCGGCGTGGACGCGGCGAACATCCTGCAGGCGATGGCCCAGCTCGGCTACCGGCCGAAGCAGATGTTCGGGCTGTTCCCGGCGCCCGGGCCGCTGCTGGCGCTCGGCGACGGGGCCGAGGGGATGTTGTCGGTCTCGATGTTCGAGCCGAACAAGGCGACCCTGGACAAGCTCGGCCCGGCGGCCACCGAGATCACCACCGAGTTCAGCAAGCGCGCGGCGGCGGCGAAGTTGCCGTACACGGTCTTCGAGACCCAGGCCGCGGCGTCCTGGAACGCGTGGGAGATCCTCACCGGCGCGGTCACGAGCAGCGGCGGCTTGGACCAGCGGAAGATGTGCGACACGCTGCACGCGACGGGCGCCGACACGACGTTCAGCGGGCACCTGACCTTCGACCCGAAGGCGCACAACTTCTGGCCGACCACGCAGAGCCTCAAGCAGATCCAGAACGGCGAGTGGGTCACCGTGTGGCCGGCCGACCGGGCCGCCGCGCAGTTGCAGGGCCCCAGCTCCTGATGAACGTTGTCCAGGCCATGCTCACCGGAGCGCTGATCGGTGGCCTTTATGCCCTGATGGCCGCCGGTCTCTCGGTGACGTGGGGTGTGTTGCGCGTCATCAATCTGGCCCATTTCGGGCTGATCTTGATCGGGGCGTACCTGACCTTCGAGGTGGCCACCTCCTGGCGCATCGATCCGATGCTGACGCTGGTGGTGAGCGTGCCGGCCATGTTCCTCGCCGGGGCCGCCATCCAGTGGCTGTTCGACCGGCTGGGGCTGACCGAGTTCAACTCGCTGCTGGTCAGCTTCGGGTTGCTGATCATCACCATCCAGCTGACCGGCAATATCTGGAGCGCTGACTTCCAGCGGATGTCCGCGGACGTCAACCCGTATGCCACCGGGTCGGTGGCGATCGGCCGGCTGGTCTTCCCGGTCACCACGCTGGTGGCCTTCGGGCTGGCCGCGCTGGTGGTGCTCGCCGCCCACCTGGTGCTGCGCCGTACCTTCGTGGGGCGGGCGATGCGGGCGATCGCGCAGGACCGGGCGGTGGCCGGCGCGTTCGGGGTCGATCATCGCAGGCTCAGCGTGCTGCTCGGCGGGGTGGTGGGGGCCACCGCCGCCCTGGCGGGCATGGTCTTCGCGCTCTCCAACGCGCTGACTCCGGAGACTGCGTACGAGTGGTTCGGCACCGTGTTCGCGGTGGTCATCCTCGGCGGGATCGGCGAGGTGGTGGGCACGTTCGCGGCCGGCATCCTGGTCGGCGTGCTGTCCGGCGTGGTCTCCGCGGTGTGGTCGCCGGCGACCGCGCCGTTCGTGCTCTTCTCGGCGATCATCCTGGCCCTGCTGGTGCGCCCGCAGGGCCTGTTCGGAGGTGCGCGATGATCCGCCGCGGTGGCGCCGGGCTGCTGGTGGCGTTCCTGCTGCTGGCCGCCGTCGGCGTGCTCAGCGATCAGCTCGGGCTGCCGTCGTTCTATCTCATCCTGCTCGGCTCGATCTGCTTCTGGATCGCGCAGGCGACCAGCTGGAACATCCTCTCCGGCTACAGCGGCTACTTCAGCTTCGGGCAGGCCGCGTACGTCGGGGTCGGGGCGTACACCACGGCCGTGCTGAGCGGGCGGCACGGCGTCGACTTCTTCCTCACCGTCCCGCTCGCCGCCGTGCTGTGCGGGCTGCTGGCGCTCGGCGTTGGCGCGGTCGCGTTCCGGCTCGGCTCGCTGCGCGGCGAGATCTTCGCCCTGCTGACCCTGGCCGTGCCGTTCATCCTCGCCGCGTTCGCCCGGATCAACCGGTCGATTGACGGCGGGCAGGGCAACACCGTCCCGATCCCCGAGCTGCCCGACGTGTTCGGCTCGCCGCAGCAGTCGCAGTACCTGCTCGCCCTGTCGATCGCGGCCATCGCGGTCGCGGCCGCGTACGCCATCCAGCACAGCAGGACCGGCTCGGCGCTCGCGGCGATCCGCGACGCCGAGGATGTCGCCGAGGTGATGGGCGTGGCCACCTTCCGCTACAAGATGCTGGCGATGCTGATCAGCGGCGTGCTCGGCGGGGTCGCGGGCAGCGTGTACGCGATCCAGATCGGCTTCGTCACCGTGGAGAGCGTCTTCAATCTGACCATTCCCCTCTTCGTCATCGTGATGGCAGTGCTCGGCGGGCGCACCCACTGGCTCGGGCCGGTGATCGGCGCGGTGCTGATCGTCACCCTGCAGGACCGGCTCTCCTCCTACGGCCTGGACGCCTGGAACTCGATCATCTTGGGCGCGATCCTCGCGCTGTTGGTCGCGCTCGCCCCCGACGGCCTGTACGCCCGGCTGAGGGCGCGCCCATACGTCGCGCTCGGCGCCCTGGTCGTGGTCAGCGGGGGACTGGCGGCGCTCAACGTCTGGGGAGAGCTTCTCGACTGGCTGGTCGCCGGGATGCTGGTGGCCGGGGTGCTGGCGATCGTGCTGGGCTCGCGGCCCGCTTCATCCAAGGCCGCCACGGGCAGCATCCCCGCCGAGGACGAGCCCAAGATGGAACCCCGTCAGCCCGGCGCGATGCTCATCGAGTGCCGCCAGGTGGCTCGCTACTTCGGCGGCGTGCACGCGCTGGAGGACGTCACGCTGGACATCCCGGCGGGCGAGCTGGTTGGCCTGGTCGGGCCGAACGGGTCGGGCAAGACGACGCTGGTCAACCTGCTCTCCGGCGCGTCCCGGCCGACCCGCGGCGTGATCCGCCTCGACGGGCGGGACATCACCCGGATGGCCCCGCACCGGATCGCGCACGTCGGGATGGCCCGCACCTACCAGATCCCCCGGCCGTACGACTCGATGACGGTCCGCGACAACGTGGCCATGGCCATCATGTTCGGCCGGGAGCCGCTGTCACTGAACCGGGCCCGCCCCGTCGCCGAGCGGCATCTCGCCACGGTCGCGCTGGACCACCTGGCCGACGCCTACCCCGCCGGCCTGAACCTGCACCAGCGGCAGCTGCTGGAGATGGCCCGCGCGGTCGCCTCCAACCCGAAGGTGCTGCTGCTCGACGAGGCGCTCGCCGGGCTCAACCCGGCCGAGATCGACAACGCGGTCCGGGTGGTGCGCCGGATCCACGAGAGCGGCATCACCATCGTCATCGTCGAGCACCTGCTGCGGGTGCTCAACCAGCTGGCCACCCGGCTCGTCGTGCTCGACCGCGGCACCCTCCTGGCCGACGGGGCGCCGCAGGCCGTGCTCAACGACCCCGCCGTCATCCGCGCCTACCTGGGGAGGCAGGCCCATGTCTGAGCCGCTGCTGCGGGTCCGCGATCTCGACGTGCGGTACGGCGACGCCCAGGCGCTGTGGGATGTGGCGATCGAGGTCCACGAGGGCGAGACGGTCTGCGTCGTCGGCCCCAACGGCGCCGGCAAGTCCACCCTGGTCAACACCGTCGCCGGGATCCATCCGGCGCATGGGGGCCGGATCAGTGTGCGCGGGGTCGACATCACCCGGCTGCGCGGTCACCGGGTCTGCGGGCACGGCGTGGTGATCGTGCCCGAGGGGCGGCGAATCTTCCCCCGGATGACTGTGCTGGACAACCTGGTCCTCGGCGCTTACCGCAAGGGCGCCAGGCGGGCGCATCGGGCGAGTTTGGCCGGCGTCTACGAGATCTTTCCCCGGCTGGCCGAGCGCGTCGGCCAGCTCGCGGGCAGTCTCAGCGGCGGCGAGCAGCAGATGGTCGCGATCGGCCGCGCCCTGATGGCCCAGCCGCGCCTGCTGCTGCTCGACGAGCCGTCGCTGGGGCTCGCGCCGGTCCTGGTGGACGAGGTCTACGACGCGATCGGGCGGATCAACGGGCTCGGGGTGAGCGTCGTCGTGGTGGAACAGGACGTGCGGCGGGCCCTCGCCATCGCGAGCCGGGCGTACCTGCTGGGGGAGGGCCGGGTGGTGCTCTCCGGTCCTGCGGACGCGCTGCGCGACAGCGCCGAGGTGCGGCGCAGCGTGCTCGGACTGTGAGTATTCCACTGATCGCCGGCGACTGTTATCGTCAATCCGACGATTATGGAGGTCGTGGTGACCGATCTGCTGGGGCCGCTGCTGGAGCCCGCGATCACCCTCGGTGGGGTGCCGATGAGCTGGGCGGAGGTGCTCGGGTTCGCGACGGGGGTGCTCACCGTCTGGCTGGTGGTCCGCCAGCACGTCTGGAACTGGCCGATCGGCGTGGCCAACGTCGTCCTGCTCGGGCTCGTGTTCCTGACCTCCGGCCTGTACGCGGACGCCGCGCTGCAGATCGTCTACGTCGCCCTCGGCCTCTACGGGTGGTGGCAGTGGCTGTACGGCGGGGCCGGGCGGACCTCGCTCACCGTGTCCAGGACCGGCCGCGCCGAGTGGACCTGGCTCATCCTCGCCGGCGTCGCCGGCACCGCGCTGCTCACGGCCGTGCTGTCCGCGTGGACCGACTCGGTCGTGCCGTTGTGGGACGCCTTGACGACCGCGCTGTCCCTGATGGCGACGTACGGCCAGTGCCGCAAGCTGCTGGAGTCATGGTGGCTGTGGATCACCGCCGATCTCCTCTACATCCCGCTATATGCGTACAAGGAGCTGTATCTCACCAGTGCCCTTTACGTGATCTTCCTGGCGTTGTGCGTCGCCGGGCTGCTCGCCTGGCAGCGCGATTTCCGGCGGGTCCCGGTGCCCGCCGCATGACCGGATTCGCGCACGGTCTCGTCATCGGCAAGTTCTATCCGCCGCACGCCGGTCACCACCACCTCATCGACACCGCCGCGGCTCGCTGCGCGCTCGTGACCGTGGTCGTGGCCGCGTCGAGTGTGGAGACCATCCCGCTGGCCTGCCGTACGGCATGGCTGCGGGAGGCGCATCCGCAGCCGCACGTGGTGATCGCGCCGGTGGTCGACGACATCGAGGTCGACTACGACGACCCGGAGATCTGGGCCGCGCACGTCGCGGTGTTCCGGCACGCGCTGGCGCTGTCCCACGGCGCGGCCGGCCCCGAGGTCGACGCCGTGTTCTCGTCCGAGGAGTACGGCCCCGAGCTGGCCCGCAGGTTCGCGGCCACGCACGTGGCGGTCGACCCCGGGCGGGAGCGCCACCCGGTGAGCGGGACCCTGGTGCGGGCGGACCCCGTGGCCGCCTGGCCCTGGCTGACCCCGCCCGTGCGGGCGCATCTCGCCTGGCGCGTCGTGGTCGTGGGCGCCGAGTCGACCGGCACGACCACGCTCGCCCGCGCGCTGGCCGCCCACTACGCGGATCGCGGCGGCGTCTGGGCCGCCACCCGGTGGGTGCCCGAGTACGGCAGGACGTACTGCGAGGAGAAGCTGGCCCTGGCCCGCCGGGCCGCCAAGGCGGCGGGGGAGCCCGAGCCGTGGCTGGACGACCTGCGGTGGGCGCCGGAGGAGTTCACCCTGATCGCGGAGAGGCAGCTCGCGTGGGAGGAGGCGGCCGCGCGGGCGGGATCCCCGCTGCTGTTCTGCGACACCGACGCGCTCAGCACCGCCCTGTGGCACGAACGCTATCTCGGCACGGTCAGCCAGGACGTCCTGGGTGTCCACGAGCGGGCCCGCCACGACCTGTGGATCCATACGAGCGTGGACGGCATGCCGTTCGAGCAGGACGGCTGGCGCGACGGCGAGCACATCCGCCACGGCATGGACCGGCGGTTCCGCGCGGAACTCGCCGATCGCGGACTGCCGCATGTCGTTGTCAGAGGCCCGCACGAGGAGCGCCTGGCCGCCGCGGTCCAGGCGGTGGACACCCTCGTCGCCACCGGCCGCCCGTTCGCGCCACCGCTCTGACACCTCCACACTGGATCACATGGTCTTTCGCGTGACATTCGTGTGTACGGGCAACATCTGCCGTTCCCCCATGGCGGAGCACATCGTCCGGCGGTGGCTCGCGGACGAGGGCCTGGACGTGGAGGTGGACAGTTCGGGTACGCACGGGTGGCATGCGGGTAATCCGGCCGACCGCCGCACGGTGGCGGCGCTTCGCCGGGCCGGATACACCTCGGCGCATGCGGCGCGGCAGTTCCGCCCGGTGTGGTTCAACCGATACGACCTGATCATCGCCCTCGACCGGGGACACCACCGGGACCTGCGCTCGATGGCCCGCACAGACCTGGAACGCGAGAAGATACGCCTCCTCCGCGAGTTCGACCCCAGCGCGGACTCGCTGGACGTGCCGGACCCCTACTACGGCGACCGCGCCGATTTCGAACGCGTACGCATGCAGATCGAAGCGGCCATCCCCGGTCTTATAGCCGCGATTCGCACGCAGCAGCCTTCCGCCGCGTCAAAATGAGACTCCGCATCCGTCCTTACCAATATGTGGGGTTTGTTGACGCGGCGGCGCATACCTGGTGCGAACCGCTGGGGGCGCGGGAATCCAGCCGATGGCCGGGCATCCGCAGGTCGCCACCATGAGGGCCGCACGCTCGTTTTCCCCTTCGCGATTCATGAAATCGCAGACGCAGGGTATTCGGGATTAGCGTTTCGCAAGCGCGCGTATACGAGCGAATATGGCTTGGGCCGCCTCGCCGCCAAATCCGCCCGGCTCGTCTGGACGCCATTCGACGCCCATGTGAACACTGGTTCTGTATCGCAATCGTCAGGCGAATCCAGGAGGAGACGCTCATGGAGCGGAAGCGACTGTCACTGCTGGCCGCAACACTCTTCGGTGCCGCGACCCTGGTGATGGGCCAGGTATCTGAAGCGTCAGCCAGCCAGATTCCAGCGACCACGACATCCATCGGCGCCTCAACGGTCACAGCCCTGAACACGGAATCCCTGCTGAAACCACCACCTCATAACGGCCACGACGGCCACGGTCACGGTCATGGCCATGGGCACGGCCACGGGCACGGCCATGGTCACGGGCACGGGCACGGGCACGGGCACGGTCACGGGCACGGTCACGGGCACGGTCACGGGCACGGCCATGGTCACGGGCACGGCCACGGTCATGGGCACGGTCATGGGCACGGTCACGGCCACGGTCACGGCCACGGGCACGGTCACTAGGGCTACGCCCGTCGGAACCATCAACCACCATCGAGCGGAATGCCGTACATCACCGCGATGTACGGCATTCCCCTCCCCGTGGAAGACCAGCGCGTACTCGGGGAGGTTCGGCAGTCGGCTGCGGTGGATCATGACGTTGTGATGCCGTCTGCGGGCACGCGGCTCCTGCCGCTAGCGGGGGCCCTAAAGAGTGGACATGCGCACTCCCGGAAGCCCCCGGCGAGAGATCAGGATCTCCGCGACCACGATGCTGAACGGCAGCTGCAGGAGGATGAGCACCGGCAGGGCCGCGCGCAGCGTGACAGCTGCGTAGGTCAGGGCGAAGTTCCGGATCATCCAGGCCTGATGCTCGCGGAACCGTCGCTCGCGCGCGGCTCGATAGGCCAGCAGGTGTAGGTTGACGAGCACACCGTAGACGCAACCCGCGCGCGTCCCGTCATGCCGTCTTGATCGCTCCGCCGTCGATGATGTGGTCGGCTCCGGTGGTGCTCGCCGCGAGCGGCGAAGCGAGGTAGGCGACCAGGGCGGCGACCTCCGCGGGTTCCACGAGCCGTCCCGTGGTCATGCCCATCGTCGCGGGCAGCCCGGCCACCAGCTGCTCCCGCGCCAGCCCGAGTGAGGCGGCGAGCTGGGCGCCGTAGCCGTCGGGCGACTCCCACATGGCGGTGCGCACCGGCCCGGGTGACACGGTGTTGACGCGAACGCCCGCAGGCCCGAACTCCTCCGCGAGGGCCTTCCCGAACGCCGTCAGGGCCGCCTTCGCCGTCGTGTACGGAACTGGGCCGGCGTGCGGGATCCGCGCGGAGTTCGAGGAGACGTTGACGACGACTCCGCCACGCCGCAGCAGACTGGGCAACGCGGCCCGGGTCGTGCGAACCGCCGCGAAGAGGTTCAGGCCGTAGATCTCCGCCCATTGCCCGTCGTCGAAGGACAGAAACCCGCCCACCGCGTCGCCATCACCCCCGCCCACGTTGTTGACGAGCAGGTCCAGCTCACCCAGCTCCGCCAGTGCCGCCGCGACCAGCCGCTCCGGCCCGCCGGCCGCCCCCAGGTCCACCGGGATCGCGATCGCCCCCAGGTCCTTAAGCTCCGGCGTCACCGTCCGCGCGGCCGCGACCACGCGCATACCCTCGCCGCTCAGCGCCGCGACGGTGGCGAGCCCGATCCCCTTGCTGGCCCCGGTGACCACGGCGGTCCGACCGCTCAGCTGCAGGTCCATTCCACGCCTCCTAATTGCATCGTTTACGACGCGCCAAAGCTATAACTCGCAACATCAATGTCGCAAGTCCTTCGGATGCGGCTACCTTGATGTAGTGTTTCCTGGTGACACTGCAGCACGAGCTCCTCCGCATCGGCAGCAAGCCGCTCCGCGCCGACGCGGAACGGACGGTGCACACGATCCTGGAGGCCGCCGAACGCGTACTCTTGGTCGATCCTGCGGCCACCATGGAGCAGATCGCCGAGGCCGCCGGCGTCGCCCGCACTACGGTTCACCGGCGCTTCGCGACGCGCGAGGCGCTCATCGACGCCCTGACCCGGTGGGCGACCGCGCAGTTCGCCGCCGCCGTCGACGGCGCGGTGACCGACGCCGCGCCACCTCTGGTCGTCCTCTACCGGGTGACCGCGGACGTGCTCCGCGTCAAGATCGGCTGGGGCTTCGCCATGAACCGGGCCGGAAGCTCCACGGATCCGGAGATCTCCCGTGTGCACGCGAACGTGCTGGAGGAGTGCGATCGGCTCTTCCGCCGCGCGCAGGCCACCGGGCTCCTACGGTCCGACGTCGACATCGAGTGGGCACGGCGCTGCTACTACGCGCTAATCCACGAGGTGACCCAGGGCGGAACCGCCGACGCGGACATAGACACCCTGACCACCCTGATCGTCGACACGCTGCTACGGGGATTCGGGACCGATCCCGGACGTGCGGCCACCGGCCTCTGACCGGCCAGATACGTTGCCGATCGACCTGACCACGGCCACAAGACCGTGGTCCTGCGCTGACGGGCCGCCCTGTTGGAGGGGCGGCCCAGACGCTGTTTACCAGTCCTCTCCGCTTTCTTCCTCTTCCTCTTCGAAGATCTCTTCGATGATTTCGCCGGCCACGAGGCCGCCGACAACGCCCGCGGCACCGGCGGCCGCGACCGCACCCCAGCCTGGCCCGCTGCGGTGCTCATGGTGGTGCTCAGCGTGGTGGTCGCCGTAGCCGCCCATGTGGTGGCCGCCGCCTCCGTACTGGGCGAGGCCGATCAGCCAGCGGTCGATCTCGCTCGCCCAGTCGGTGCGCAGGGCTTCGTCGTGGCTGAGGTGGAAGCGGCCGACGGCGTCGCCGGAGTGACCCGAGCGCGTGTCGGCCTCCAGGATGACCTCCAGCCCGGTCGCGCTGGTCACGAACGTCAGCTCGATCTCGTTCACGTGGCCCGAGTGCTGGGGAGGCGCGTAGAACTCGATCTCCTGGTAGAACGGGAGTTCCTGGCGGGTGCCGTACACCTGGCCGGCTTCGAGGTCGGCTGACTTGAACTGGCAGCCGAGCTGGATCAGGGCGTGCAGGACCGCGTTCTGGGAGGGCAGCGGCTGGACCGCGATGCTGTCCAGGTCGCCCTTGTCGACGGCCTTGGCGATGGCCAGCTCGGTGCGCACCCCGAGCTGCATGCCGTGCAGCTGCTGGCCGCCGATCTCGCTGATCGGCGTCTCGAAGGGGATCGGGGTCTGGAAGTCGATGGCCCGCTCCTCGCCCTTGCGCAGGATGAAGGGACCGGAGGCCTGGAAGCGGAAGAACTCCCCGAGACCGCTGCCTTCGCCGTCGCCGTGCTCGATCTCCACCCGCGCCACCAGGCCCAGGATGATGTGCTCGATCTCGGCGTCGAAGTCGCCGCCCTTGAGCCGCACCTGCCCGGTCAGCGTTCCGCCGGGCTGGATCCGGGGCACGGCCAGGACCGTGTCCACCGAGGGTGCGCCGACGCCGAAGGCTCCGAGCATCCGTTTGAAGACCACCGTTGCTTCTCCTGTCACGTTGGACGATGAGGCATGCCGGAGGGCCAAACGATCATCTCGGGCGTGAGGTTCCTGGGATCGGGCTCGGATAGGTGACAGTTTCCTCCTCATCCGGGTGTCAGGATGGCGGCCACGAGGGCCCCGGCGCCCGCGGCGACAGTGGCGAGGACGAAGCCGCTGGTGAACCCGGAGAGCGTGGCCCCGGTGAGGCTGGCCCCGAGCATCGTCCCCACCGCGACCGGGAGGAACAGCAGGCCGGTCTGCAGGGCGCCGATTCCCCGCGCGTGCTGGAAGTAGAAGGTGCCGAGGAAGAACACCGCGATCATCAGCGCCGTCGCCATCAGGATGAGGAACGTGCCGGTGGCCACCGGGCGCCGTACCAGCAGGGCGAGGCCCATCAGGGGCGACCTGGCGGTCTTCTGCCTGGCCACGAACGCCAGATAGCCCAGCGCGGCCGCCAGCACGAGCCACCCGGTCGTGGCGGTGAGCCACCCGTGGTCCCCGGCCCGGGTGATCGCGTATATCAAGGCGCCGCCGGCTCAGGCCCAGGTCGAGCTCGATGTGCGGCAGCGCGATGGCCACGACGGTGATGTCGAGGATCAGCATCAGCTGGGCCACCCCGAGGAATCTCGCCCGCGTCGTCATCGCGACGGTGCAGTCTCTCCTGTCGCCTCCGTGAGCGGTACGGCGGCTGACAGCAGTCTCTCCGCCAGCACGCGACAGCGCCTCCCGAGCTCCGGAGGGTCGAGCACCTCGAAGTCGTGCCCCAGCAGGAGCACGTGCATGAGCACGAAATCGAGGCTGCCCGCGCCACTGAGCACCTCGCAGCGCTCGCTCCCTCGCGGCCGTACGACAGCCGCCGACGCCGGAATCTGCGCGCGCACCGTATCGGCCGAGGCGTGCACGAGGAAGCGCGCCTGGTGCGGGTAGACCCGGCTCGCCACGCTCTCCTGCACGTACGCCGCCGCGTCCGGCGCCGCGCGCGGGCGGAAGCGCCTCGTCCGTGCGGACACCTCGGTCATCCGGTCGACGCGGAAGTTGCGCCAGTCGTCGCGGTCGAGGTCGTAGGCGAGCAGGTACCAGCGCCGGTCGGAGGCGACCAGCCGGTAGGGCTCGACCCGCCGCCCGCGCACCTCGCCCCCGGACGGGTAGTCGAAACCGGCCTCGACCTCGTCGCGGCAGGCTCTGGCCAGCGTCATGAGCACCTTGGGGTCGACCGGCGTGCGGCCTCCGCCGAAGGACTCCACCGAGCCGGACAGCGCGCGCACCTCGTGCCGCAGCCGGGTGGGCAGCACCCGGTCGAGCTTGGTCAGCGCCCGGAGCGCGGCGTCGCCGGCGCTCGCGACCGCGCCACCCGCGCCGGCGAGCAGCGAGACCGCGGTGGCGATCGCCTCCTCGTCGTCGAGCAGCAGCGGCGGCAGGGCCTGCCCCGGGCCGAGCTGGTAGCCGCCGCCGACACCCTGGCTGGCATGCACCGGATAACCGAGCGTGCGCAGCCGCTCGACATCACGCCGCACCGTACGCGGCGTGACCCCGAGCCGGTCGGCGAGCTCGGGCCCGGTCCAGACCTGGCGCTGCTGCAGCAGCCCGAGCAGGGTGAGCACCCGCTCGGTCGTACCCCGCTCGCCTGCGCCCATGTCGCCCACTCTGCCAGAGATAGCGGACCGATTCTGTCCGCCAGGGGTGCCAGAGTGGCTCCATGGACGCAGACGAACTCGACTGGAACCGGACGCTGCGCGAGCAGTGGGAGTTCCACTGGAACCATCAGCTCCGAGCCCGGCTCGACGGCCTCACCGACGAGGAGTACTTCTGGTCGCCGGTGCCGGACGCCTGGAGCGTGCGGCCGCGCGGCACCTCGACGGTGCCTGTACAGGTCGGCGCCGGGGACTTCACGATCGACTACGCCTTCCCCGAGCCGGTCCCCGCGCCCTTCACCACGATCGCCTGGCGACTGGGTCACGTCATCGTCGGCGTGCTCGCCATGCGCAACGCGGCGCACTTCGGCGCGCCGGCGGCATCATGGGAGACCTGGGAGTACGCCGGCGGCGCGGCCACCGCGCTCGACCAGCTCGAGGCCCAGCTCGACCTCTGGCTGGCCGGCGTGCGCGGCCTCGGCGAGGCCGGGCTCCGGGTCCCGGTCGGCGCGAAGGAGCCCTACCCCGATGCGCCCATGGCCGACCTGGTGCTGCACATCCACCGCGAGCTGATCCACCACCTGTCCGAGGTCTGCCTGCTGCGCGACCTCTACCTGCACACGAACGGAACAACCCGATGAGCCGCCACATCCAGGTCACCTTCGACGCCCACGACCCGCGGGCGCTGTCGTCCTTCTGGCGCGACGCCCTGGGCTACGTCCACCCCGGCCCGCCCGGAGTCGACCTGCCCGAGGGCGCCGACCCGCTGGCCGCATGGGACGACTTCCTCGCGCGGATCGGCGTGCCGGAGGAGCAGCGCAACACGAGATCGGCCATCGAGGACCCGGACGGGCACGGCCCACGGGTGTTCTTCCAGCAGGTTCCGGAGGACAAGGTCGTCAAGAACCGCGTCCACCTCGACGTCCGCGCCGCTCCCGGACTGCAGGGGGAGGAGCGGATGGCGGCGCTGGAGGCCGAGTGCGATCGGCTCGTCGCCCTGGGAGCGACGCGGGTGCGCCGCTACGACCCCGATCCTCCGATGAGCGCCGGCTTCATCGTGATGACCGACCCCGAGGGCAACGAGTTCTGCCTGGACTGACAGCCCGCCCGGCATCCGGGAAGTACCCTTTGTCGGCGTTCTCGCCTCAAGGCCCCTCGCTGCCTGAACTGATGGTCCGGGCGCTGTCCTCGGTCGAGCGCTGGCACGAGATTCGAGTAAGTGCGGTCAACTCTCACGTACAAACCACGGGGTCGGGTGGAGAATTCGTGCCATGCGAGCTCGACTGGCCATCGGTGACTTTTCGCGAATGACTCACCTGAGCGTGAAGGCGCTACGGCACTACCACGCCGTCGGGGTGTTGGTGCCGGCCGAGATCGACCCGGCGTCCGGCTACCGCTTCTACGTTCCGGATCAGGTGCCGATCGCGCAGGTGATACGCAGGTTTCGCGACCTCGGCATGCCGCTCGACGAGATCAGGGAAGTGCTGGGGGCGCCCGACGTCGACGCCCGCAACAAGCTGATCGTCGCGCACATGCGGCGGATGGAAGCGCAGCTCGCCGAGACGCAAACCATGGTCGCCTCGTTGCGCGCGCTGTTGGAGCGGCCGCTCGCATCTACCGCGGTCGAGCACCGGTCGGTGGGTCCGATCCGAGCTCTCGCGATCTCCGAGCACGTGTCGGCGTCGGACCTGGATGAATGGTGGAATGCGGCGTTTCGCGCGCTGGACGCGACGCTGGCGGCGGCAACCGTCCCGGCGGCCGGCCCCCGTACCGCGCTGTTCTCGGCCGAGTACTTCGAGCTCGAGGCGGGCGAGGTCGTCGCGTATGTCCCGATCACGGGCGAGATGGACGCGGTCGGCCGGACCAGGATGGTGGAGATCCCCCCGGCCGAGCTGGCGGTGGCGGTGCATGCGGGTAGCCATGCCGACCTCGACCGGACCTACGGCGCGCTGGGCACCTACGTGGCGGAGCGGGAAATCGGCGTCGCCGGGCCGATCCGCGAGCAATACCTGATCTCGGCGTTCGACACGACTGACGAGTCCCGGCACGTGACCGAGGTCTGCTGGCCGGTGTTCCAGACCAAGCCCGCATCCTGACCAGCGCGTACGGCCCGGCGCTTGACTGTCCTGTAACGGGAGGCTTGACGGTTGGCGCGTGGACGAGATCAACAGCGCGCTCGCCCGTGAGCGCCAGGCCGACCTGCTGCGCCGAGCCCAACAGCGGCGGGACAGCCAGACCGCGAGCAATGCCCAGGCCCGCTTCGGCCTGTCACGCGAACTGTGGTTCGTCGTGCTCGGGATCTTCCTGAACTACGTCGGCTACGGCGCCGTCCTGCCGTTTGAGATCATCTACCTGCACGACGGTCGCGGGTTCAGCCTGGGCGTGGCGGGACTCGTAGTCGGCTTGATCACCGGCGTCGCGGTTGTGACCGTGCCAATCGCGGGCCCGCTCATCGACCGCTTCGGGGCTCGTACGGTCGGCGTGGGCGCCGGCGTTGCCCTGGCCGCCGGTTATGTCGGCCTGGCGTTCGCGTACGTTCCCGCGCACGCGTTCGTGGCCGCCGCGATCGCCGGCGCCGGAAACGGCGCACTGAATCCCAGCCAGTCGACGCTCATCGCGACGCTCGCACCGTCGCACCTGCGCCATCGGGCCACCGCGATTTCCCGGGTCGCCGGCAACGTCGGCATCGGGATCGGCGGTGGCGTCGGCGGTCTCGTCGCGGCATACGGCGTGACCGGGTTCGTGCTGCTGTTCCTGGCCAACGGCCTCACCTACCTCATCTACGTGTGTGTCCTGGTCGCCGTCGTACGGGACGACACGCGGCCGGAACCGGTCGCGGGCGGTTACCGGCTCGTCGTCCGGGACCGGGCCTTTGTCCAGCTCGCCGTCACGAACACGGCGATGATCGCGGTCGGGTGGGGTGTCTTCACCTGGCTGGTACCTCCGTTCGCCGGCGGCGACCTGGGCCTCAGCGCGCAGCTGATCGGCTTGCTGCTTCTGGCCAACGCCGCCACCGTTGCCGTGGCCCAACTGCCGATCGCCAGGCTCGCCGAGGGTCGCCGGCGGGTCGTGATGATGGCGCTGGCAGCGTGGCTGTTCGTCGGCGCCTACCTGCTCGTCCTCGCTGCGGGCGCCAGCCCCGGAGCGGTGTACCCGGCACTGTTCGCGGCGGCGATCGCGGTCGCGATCGGCGAATGCTTCCACACGGCCGTACTGATGCCGCTCACCGCGGATCTCGCGCCAGCCGGTCTGCGCGGGCGGTATATGGCGTCGATGGGCCTGTCGTGGTGGTTGGGCCTGACGATCGCGCCCGTACTCGGCATTCAGCTGCTCAGCGCGTCTCCGACGGCGGCATTCCTGACGGCTGCGCTCGTGGCACTGGGGGCCGGCGCCTCAGCGCTGATGATGGAACGAGCACTGCCCGAGTCGTCCCGCCTTACCCCTCGGCCATCACCCGAATCGGAGCGGAGGACGTCATGAGCGAACTCACCAGCGCCCGAGGCCGACCGCAACACGCGTCGCGGTCGTGGCCGGCCTCGGCATCGCGCTGCTGATCCTGGCCGCCGCCTATGTACGGGTACGACCACGAGGACCGGCTGACCTCCAAGGCCACCAATGGCACTGCGGGCGCGGGAAGCAACACGATCACGCCGACCGGATGGCGATCCGTCCAGCAAGACGGGCGCGCGCTTCCAGATGGCCGACCGGCACCGAGACTATGTTCCCCAGTAGTCGGACAGCATCTGGCCGGGCCACTCGGGCTCCCTGATCTCTCCGCGGGGACCCATCTCCCGGAAGTAGGGCCCGATGTCGTAGACCGGGGTGCCGTCGATCGCGTCGAGGTCCGCCACGTGGAGATCCAGTCCGTCGACCTTCAGCAGACGGGGGAAGGACTGCGCGAGTTGGTTGGGGCGGCGGTGGTTGCGGTGCGCGAATGTCCCGGTGGCGGGCCAGCGGGGATCATTGCGAGGGCTCCGGGCGTGCAGTGCGACGTCGCCGGGGGAGGCTTGGTGGAAGTGCCAGACGACGATGAGGTGGCTGAACTCCTCCAATCCCCTTACGACGTCCAAAGGGAAGTCAGGGTCGAGGCGGATGATCGATGTCTCGGTCCAGCGATCGTCGGTCGGCGACACGCGTCCTCCCACCACGACGCCGATCGGAGTGATCTCCAGCGACTTCGTCATTGCCGTCCTCCTCGCGCGGGGCTCCGGGTCAATCTAAGCCCGCCAGGTACGTGGCGGCTCGCCGATCAAACGCGGCCACGGCGGGTATGCCCCGGCGACGGAACGGCGCTAGATGACGCCGCATGTCGGGATGTCCGCGCCGTAGGGCGGGGCGCGGCTCGCCATTGCTCGCCGAGCGCGTTGTTGATCATCATGGGGAGGTCGGCGGATAGAGCGTGAGATCGAAGACGTTCCGTACGCCTCGTCCGCATACTGGGTGTGAACGGGGCCACGCGCCCTCTGGACGGGGCGAGAGCCGACGACGCCTACGAACGCGACATGACCAGATACGCCGAGATCGTCGGCCTTCGCTGACCTGGCTGGTCTAGAAGTATCGCTTGAGTTCGTCGGTGCCACGCTGGCGCCTCTAATCGCAGGACCCGAACCTATCTGCTGGATGCCTACCCCCGCCTTGGCGTCCGCTGTCTCATGATCTTGTCGTGGTGTTTGGCCGAGCTGAGGGCTTGTTCTTCGCGGTGGAGGGTCCGCGGGTTGGTGTGCTGCCCTGATCGCGCGTGCCGGATGGTTCTTCGGGTCGTGGCAGGTGGGCGGGCGGTAGGTAGATCTTTTCACGGGGCTCGTGACCTGCGGCCTTGTCGCGGATCAAGGCCGGGTTTCGTCGTAGGTGCCAGATAGCGTGGGGGTGGTTGTTCGGGATCTGCCGAAGCGGAAGGGGGGAGTTTTCCATGCTCGGGTTTCCGTTCGAGGTGCGGGATTCCTCCCGTGCGGGAGGTGCCTGCGGTCGTGGGTTGCCCGCGTTCTTGAAGGACACGGTGCTGGACCCTGACCACGTCCCGCCCCAGCGTCCCGCCGCCGACGCCTCCGGCGACACATACGGTGACGCACGGCAGCAGGACGCACGGCAGCAGTTCCTTCATGGCCCTTCCACCGACGGTGCCCGCTCCACCGACGCCGGCCCTTCCACCAACGGCCCTCGCTCCACCGATACCGGCCGCTCCACCGACGGCCCCCGTTCTGCCGGCGGCGCCCGCTCGGGGCCGCAGGCCTGTGGTGAGCCGGTGGGTTCCGGGGTGCTGGTGTCGGAGCTGAGGCAGCGCGCGTCCCTGCTTGCGGTGTCCGACCTGCCCGAGGGTGCCGGGTTGTGTCTGGGTGAGACGGAGGAGTTGCTGTTCACGCGGGATCGGCTGGACTCGGCGATTGCCGCGCGGGTGGGGCGGGTGCATGCGGCCGGTGAGGCCAGGAGTGCTGCGGGTGGCGGGCATGCCTCGACCGGGACCTGGCTGCGCGCCTCGGCGGGGATGAGCGGCGGGGGCGCGTCCCGTCTGATCCGGCTGGCGACCCAGCTGGCCCGGCTGCCCGTCGTGCGGGACCGGTTCGCCTCCGGCACGCTGGCCGAGGGGTCGGTCGATGCGATCTGTCAGG
>NZ_BLAF01000013.1:318923-364021 GCF_009687885.1 Acrocarpospora pleiomorpha | reverse complement strand
ACAACCCGGACAACCCGGACGCCCCTGGCAACCCCAGCAGTCCGGGCAGTCCGGGCAGTCCGGGCAGTCCGGGCAGCAAACACCCACAACCCGGACTCCAACCCCGGCCCCGCCCGAGGCGTCACACCCAACCCCGGCATGGCCCCCACCGCCATCGCACCCGACCACGGCCCCACCCGGGGAGCCGCACCCAACCGGTTCCGCCCAGGCGGTCGCACCCGACTCCGGCATGGCCTCCACCAGCGCCGCATCCGGCTCCGGCCTCGCCCAGGGTGTCGCACCCACCCCCGGCATGACCCCCACCAGCGCCGCGCCCAACCCCGACCTGCCCGGGGTGCCGCATCCGACGCCAGCATCGCCCGGGGCATCGCATCTGACTCCGGTCCCGCCCGAGGCGTCTATCCAACCCCGACTTGGCCTCCAGTAGCGTCGCGCTCAACCCCGGCCCCGCCCAAGGCATCGCACCCCACTCCAGCCCCGCCCGGGGCGTCACATCCGACTCCCGCATTGCCCGGGGCGTCGCATCCGGTTCTGGCCGCTCACCCGGCTCCGCGCCCGGCTACGCCCTGGGCCGACGACGCGCGCCTGCAGGCAGCCACCGGGCAATCGCACCCCACGAGCGCGGCCAGACCATCACATGGGCGCACAGGCAGTGACCCACAGAAGATCACAAGGACCCACAAGATCACGAGCCGATCGCCATCGAATCGCCGCGAGTTCGGGCTGCAAGCACGGCATCCACGGTCCTGTGGACACGTTTGGCGTGCAGAGGCTGGACGCTCTCGCCAGCCCCGGTAATGAGGACGCTCCGGGGGCGGGTGGGATAACCCCCGTGCCAAGGCTTTCGTACGGGTGCCATGGCGTTGGCGGGGACGGGCGGAGCCCGAGGAGAAACAGAGGGGTGGGTGGGAGAGCCATGCCGACGCTCAGATCGGGTGGAGCCTCGGCAGGTGGGAGGGGCAGACAGGAGCCACCGCGTTGGCAGGGCTGGGCGGAGGACCCCCGCGCAAAGGGGAAGGAAGGGTTGGGAGGTTAGGGACAAGCCATGTACGGCTGGGTGGGAGCGTGCGTTGGGTTGGGGTTAGAGGTGTTTGCGGAGGAAGGCGATGTCGTCGGCTTGGCCTTCGGAGGGGGTTTCGACCACGATGGGGGCGTTGGCGGTGCGGCAGATGGTGAGAATCTGGTCGGGGTCTATTTGGCCGGTGCCCAGGTTGGTGTGGCGGTCGGCGCCTGAGTCGAAGCTGTCGCGGGAATCGTTGCAGTGGATCAGGTCGATTCGGCCGGTGATGGCCAGCACGCGGTCGACGAGGCCGACGAGGTCCTCGCCGCCGGCGTGGGCGTGACAGGTGTCCAGGCAGAAACCGATCTTGGACGGGTCTTGGGCGCCCGCGGTCGCCGCGTCCCAGAGGCGGGCGATGGTGTCCAGCCGCCGGGTCATGGCGTTTCCACCACCGGCGGTGTTCTCGATCAGCACCGGAATCGGGCAGTCCATCCGCTCGAACACCTTGCGCCAGTTGTCGAACCCGATCTGGGGATCGTCGTCCTTGTTGAGATGCCCGCCATGCACGATGAGCCCCTTGGCCCCCAGTGACGCCGCGGCCTTCAACTGCCCCTCCAGCAGCTTCCGGCTGGGAATCCTGATCCGGTTGTTGGCCGTAGCCACGTTGATCAGATACGGCGCATGGATGTAGACATCCACCTCGGAATCCCGGATCGCATCCGCGCTGGCCGGCATCACCGGGCCTTTCCACCCCTGCGGATCACCGAGGAAGAACTGCACCACATCGGCGTCCCGCGCGGCGGCGTGGGCCAGCGGATCATCCTGATCGACGTGAGCTCCGATACGCACCATAAAACCGAGCGTATCCGAGCCCTCCGACAGTCTCCCTGCTTTCCCCATCCCGACCGCCCGGACAAAGGGCGGCCGAACTATATGCCTCCTTCAAGAGCGTTTCAAGGTTTCTTCGTCGGGCAGACGCTGGGGCGGCTGACACGCCCTGCCACCCGCGTGTCGCGACAGAAGGAGATCACATGAACCAACGGATCGGGAGAGCCATCGTGCTGATCTACATACTGGTCGGCATATATGTCGCTTGGATCTACGACTACCTCACCCCCAGGCTCCTGCGCGACATCGCAGAGGCCCTGCTCTCCATCTTCCTGTGGTTCCTCGTCCTCCTAGGAGTAAATCTCAACCTCGGAAGATGAAGCCGACCAACCCAAGCACTACTACATAGCGACCACACCACCGATGGGCGGGCACCGCAGACCTCCGCGAGCACCCGCCCATCGCGGTTACAGGACCACCCCCAATAGGGGCGTAAGGGCACGGGTATCGGACACTCCACCAAGTGCCTACGGCGCACGGGTGTCGGATAGTTCCCCGGCGGCCGGGTGGCGACCCCAGCTCCCGAGGGCCACGGCACCCTGATCTACCAGCAGCGCATCGCCGACACCCGTTTCGTCCTCAACCAACTCGCACTCCTGCGGCGGGGCGCCAACTCCGACGCCGAGCACCCGCAAACTCCCCGGGCCACGCGGGACGTACGAGCATGTCGCCTACAAGAATCAGCAGCCGTGCTCGTCGCTCAGCTGCCGTACGTGCTCCGCCGGAGTTAGGAGAAGCCGCCGTGGGCGATGCCCAGGACGGCGCCGACGAAGGATCCGACGACGCCCATGATGATGAGGCTGCGTTGGGGCGTGGTGACGGAGACATACTGGGAGAACAAGCCGCCGGCGAAGCCGATGATGCCGAGTGCGGTGGCGACGGCGTGGGCGCTGACGATGAAACCCAGGACGAATGCCACGATTCCTACGAGCAAGGTTCCGACCGCGAGGATGTTTTCCCGGGTGTGGGGTCTGCCGTCGGTGTTGAGGGTGAAACGGAAGGGCTCGCTCTCGATCGGGCCAAGCATGTGTGGCATACGTGCCACCCCCTCTCCCCGCTAAGGATTCCCGGCTCGGCCAGCGCACAATCCCGGCCCTGGTAGCCTTATTCGGCTGCATCTGGTAAGCGCGTGTGATCACCCGCGCGAACCGCAGCGTCCTCCTGTCACGGCAAGGCGTCGTGACCGCAAGAGTCCAGAGGAGGTTGGATTCCGCATGCGTCGTTACGAGATGATGGTCATCCTTGACCCGTCCCTCGATGAGCGCACCGTGCAGCCCTCGCTCGACCAGTTCCTGACGGTCGTGCGCAACGATGGCGGCACCGTGGAGAAGGTAGACGTCTGGGGCCGCCGCCGGCTGTCCTACGACATCGAGAAGAAGTCCGAGGGCATCTACGCCGTCGTCGACCTCACCGCCGAGCCTGCCACGATCAAGGAGCTGGACCGTCAGCTCAACCTGAACGAGGGCATCCTTCGCACCAAGGTTCTCCGTCCCGAGCTTCACTGACGAACATTGGTCCCGGAGGGCTGAAGGGGAGTAGACAGGGAGTTACGGGAAGCCCCGATTTTGTCGGAGGCAGGTCGTACTCTGAGCCCCCTGAAGAACCGGGATAGGAAGGCGAAAGCGACCGATGGCAGCAGGCGACACAACAATCACGATCGTCGGCAACCTTGTCGACGACCCGGAGCTGCGCTTCACCCCGACGGGGCAGGCCGTGGCCCGGTTCCGCATCGCATCCACTCCGCGGTTCCTCGATAAGACGACCAATGAGTGGAAAGACGGCGAAGGTCTGTTCCTGACCTGCAACGTGTGGCGGCAGGCGGCGGAGAACGTCGCCGAGAGCCTGCAGCGTGGCATGCGGGTCATCGTGCAGGGACGGCTGCGCCAACGGTCGTATGAGACCAAGGAAGGCGAGAAGCGCACGGTCTACGAGGTCGAGGTCGACGAGGTCGGCCCCTCGCTGCGCAACGCCACCGCGAAGGTGAACAAGACCGCGCGGCAGGGCGGTGGCGGTGGCGGCGGTTTCGGCGGCGGCCCGGCCAACGACCCGTGGGCGTCCGCGTCCCCGGCCCCGCCGAGTGGCGGCGGTTTCGGTGGCGGCCAGGGCGGCGGCGGAGGTTACCAAGGCGGCGGTGGTGGCGGCTACGGCGGTCAGCAGGGCGGCGGCGGTGGCTTCGGCGGCGGCGACTTCAGCGACGAACCGCCCTTCTAGCCTTTCATCCACACATCCATAACCGAGCGACCATTCCCGCGTTGAGCGGGGCTCTGAAAGGAGCACCACGATGGCCAAGCCGGCACTGCGCAAGCCCAAGAAGAAGGTTTGCCTGTTCTGCCACGACAAGATCTCCTACGTCGACTACAAGGACACGGCGCTGCTGCGGAAGTTCATCTCCGACCGCGGCAAGATCCGTGCCCGCCGGGTGACGGGCAACTGCACCCAGCACCAGCGCGACGTGGCGACCGCTATCAAGAACGCCCGTGAGATGGCCCTGCTGCCATACACGAGCACCGCGCGCTAAGGAAAGGGGACTCAGCCATGAAGCTCATTCTCACCACTGAGGTCTCCGGTCTCGGCGCTCCGGGTGACATCGTCGAGGTCAAGGACGGCTACGGCCGTAACTACCTGATCCCGCGCAGCTTCGCGATCCGCTGGACGCGAGGCGCCGAGTCGCAGATCGCCTCCATCAAGAAGGCCCGCGACGCCCGCGAGATCCGTGACCTCGGCACCGCCAAGGAGGTCGCCGGCCAGCTCGGCGCGCTCAAGGTGAAGCTGAAGACCAAGGCGGGCGACTCGGGCCGGCTGTTCGGCTCGGTCACCACCGGTGACATCGCCGACGCCGTCAAGTCGGCCGGC
Source organism: Acrocarpospora pleiomorpha (assembly GCF_009687885.1). Taxonomy (GTDB): domain Bacteria; phylum Actinomycetota; class Actinomycetes; order Streptosporangiales; family Streptosporangiaceae; genus Acrocarpospora; species Acrocarpospora pleiomorpha. The sequence continues at coordinate 359,280 of NZ_BLAF01000013.1, read as the reverse complement.
GGCCCGCTGCTGGACCGTCGCCGCATCGAGATCGGCAACCCGATCAAGAGCACCGGCTCGCACAAGGTCAGCGTCAAGCTGCACCCCGAGGTCTCCGCGACCCTCGACATCGAGGTCCTCGCCATCTGATCTCCGGAACCGGCGCGAACGATGGCCCCTCGCCTAAACGAGGGGCCATTGTCATGTCCGGGTCTGGTGTTTGGGCGGTTGCGGGCGCCGATGGCGGCCGATGGTGGGGGCCAGGGCGCTGTGCCTTCGGCCGTACAACTGGTAGACGAGCACGCCGACGGCCATCCAGAGCACGAAATACAGCCAGGTGATGACCTGCAGGTTCAGCATCAGCCACAGCGTCGCCACGATGGACAGAGCCGGGACCAGCGGGGACCCCGGCACTTTGAAGCCGCGGGGGAGGTCGGGCATGCTCCGCCGCATACTGATCACACCGGCTGACACGATCATGAACGCGAACAGCGTACCGATCACGACGAGCTGTTCGAGGGTGAGGACCGGGCCGAATTCGGCCAGCAGGATCGCGATCGCGCCGATGACCAGGGTCGCGGTCGCGGGGGTGCGGTGCGAGCCGCTGAGCCGCGCCAGCTGGGTGGGCAGCAGGCCGTCGCGGGCCATCGCGAACACCACCCGGGTTTGTCCGACCAGCAGCACGAACACCACGGTGGTGAGCCCGAGCACGGCGGTGATGTTGATCACGTGCACCATGAAGGTCTCGCCGACCAGCCGGAACGCGTCCGCGAGTGGCGCGCCCTGGGTGATCTTGGAGTACGTCACCATTCCGATCATGACCACCGCCACCGCGATGTAGATCACGGTCGCCGTGGCCAGGGCCCGGATCATGCCCTGCGGAACGGTCCGGGTCGCGTCCTTGGTCTCCTCGGCCGCCGTGGTGACGATGTCGAATCCGAGGTAGGCGAAGGCGATGGCCGGGGTGGCCGCCAGGATCCCGAACCAGCCGAACGCGTGGGTCTCGCCGATGAGCAGGCCGAAGACCGTCGAGTGGAGCGTGTCCGCGTCGGTCACCAGCGGCGCGGGGTCGACCGGGATCTGGGCGATGTTGCCGGCGTTGAAGTGCAGCGAGCCGATGATGATGACCGCCGAGATGCCCACGAGCTTGGCGGAGACCATGACCCACAGGGCGCGCAGGCCGACTTTCGCATTGAACGCCACGATTCCGGTGAGCGTGGTCAGGATGAGCAGGGTGAACAGGTCGAAACCTTCGGGGCGGCTCAGCAGCGCGGGCACGGTGACGCCGAGCTCGGTGAGCATCTGGGCGAAGTACAGCGACCAGACGCGGGCCACCACGGCGGCCGCGAGCTCCATCTCCAGGATCAGCGACCAGCCGATGATCCAGGCCCAGACCTCACCGAAAATGACGTAGGTGTAGGTGTACGCGCTGCCGGAGACCGGCATCGTGGAACAGAGTTCGGCGTAGCAGATCGCGGCCAGCAGGCTGGTAATTCCGGCGATCATGAAAGAGAGGATGACGCCGGGACCGGCCATACTGGCGGCCTGTCTGCCGGCGATGCTGAATATGCCCGCACCGATCATGACGCCCAAACCAAGCACGATCAGGTCATTGCGGGTGTAGATCTCCCGCAGGCCTGCCGTACGCAGCACGGTGGCCTCCGTCGCGGGCATGCGACGGAGTACGGAGGTCGATGTGGGCTGGCGTACAGACGTCACGACAGGCCAATCGTCAGAGGCAAGACCGTAGGCAACAGTGCCTCATCCGACTACCGCCGACAAGGGCCCAAATGACTACCCTCCCGTCATTTATTGGACATGTTATGAAGTTGAAGTGTTTGCCCTGGTCTGGAGGCTTGGTCTGCCATACTGACCGGCTATGGTTGAACCTTAAATGCTCATGAATCGCCGAGCCGGATTCCACTTATTCACATCTACGGTCGGCTGTTTGTGCGATTTCGGCCCGATGGTCAGGCACCGCTCACCAGCCAGGCGTCGCCCCGTGCGCGCAGGCCCAGCGTGGCCAGCCGGGCCAGCATCCAGACCCCGATGGCCAGCCACAGCCCGACCAGGCTGCCCGCCAGCAAGGCGAACGGCAGGTACGTGAGGGTGGTGACCGCGGCGGCCCAGGCCAGATAACGCTGATCACCCGCACCGATGAGCACCCCGTCGAGCACGAAGACCACGCCCGCGATCGGCTGGAACAGCGCGACCGTCCACAACACCGCGTCGATCTGCGCGGCCACCGCCGGTTCCGCGGCGAAGATCCCCGGAATGAAGGGGCGACAGCCGATCACGGCCAGGCCCAGCACCACGCCGCTGACGACGCCCCACATCACCATGCGCCCGGTCACCCGCCGCGCTCCCAGCACATCGCCGGCGCCGAGCAGCTTCCCGGTGAGCGCCTGACCCGCGATGGCGATCGCGTCGAGCGCGAAGGCGAGCAGCGTCCACAGCTGGGTGGTGATCCCGTGCGCGGCGACCTCGGCGACACCCAGCCTGGCCGCGATCACGGTTGCCGTGACCAGCACGATCCTCAGGCAGACGGTACGAATCAGCAGCGCGATCCCGGCCGTTCCCGACGTCTTGATGCCCGCCAAATCCGGCCGCAGCGAAGCCCGTACCCGCCGCGCGCCCCGCACCACCACGATCAGGTACGCCCCCGCGGCCAGCGACTGGGCGGCCACCGTGCCCCAGGCCGACCCCGCGAGCCCCCACCCGAGCCCGAGCACGAACCAGGCATTCAACGCGGCGTTGAGCGCGAACCCGCCGACCGAGACCGTGAGCGGCGTGACTGTGTCCTGCAGCCCGCGTAACACCCCGGTCCCCGCGAGCACGATCAGCATCGCCGGCGTCCCGACCAGGCTGATCCGCAGGTACGTGATCGCGTCGGCGGTCACCTCCGGCGGCGCGTCGATCAGCCCCACCAGCCCCGGCGCCAGCGGCCAGCAGACGACCACCACGCCCACCCCGATCGCCGCCGCCAGCCACACCCCGTCCATCCCGCGCTGTACGGCCTGCCGATGGTTGCCCGCCCCCACCTGCCTGGCGACCGCGGCCGTGGTGCCGTACGCCAGGAAGACGCACAGGTTCACGATCGTGGCCAAGATCGTCCCCGCAACGCTGAGCGCCCCCAGCGCGCTCGTCCCCAGCCGTCCCACGATCGCGTAGTCGGTCAGCAGGAACAGCGGCTCGGCGACCAGCGCCGCGAAGGCGGGCACGGCAAGCCGGAGGATCTCCCGGTCGGTGGTACGGCCTTCGCCATGGGTAAGTGGCATAGAGCCATTATGCTGATTACCGCAAGATCATCCATACTGGGGATATACAGGACATTTCGGACCGATTCTCATCGGTGCCCCGACTTTCTTTTCTCCACAGCCGGTGGATATTGTTTCCGCAGGTCAGAGTGATTATCCACAGCCTGTGGACAGGTTATCCCCAGGCTCGTCCCCAGGCTTCCCACACCCTGGCGGCAGAAGTGCACACCTTATCCACAGGTCTGTCGACAGGCTTCGTTGCCGGTTGCCCCCACAACCCGGGAAACTGTCGTCCCGGTCCTCTACAACTGGGGGTGGTGCGGCCGGAGTGGAGGGGGACGCATGACCGATCGAATAGCCGGACATCACGATGGCACGTCACGAGATCCCGCCGCGAGGGGTGGCTCTCGCTCGGCAGCGAGCGAGTCGGGGACCGTGACGAGGCTGGACACCGGCGCGGCCGTTGGTCTGGGGATGGCTGGTTGGCGGCGTGAGCGGCCGCAGCCGGGAGTTTCGCCGTCGTTGGGTGTCGGGTTGCGATGAGCGTTGTCGATTTTTCGGGTGGGCCGTCTGAGCCTTCGTTCGAGCGGACTCCGCCGAACAACATCGAGGCCGAGCAGTCGGTCCTGGGCGGCATGCTCATCTCCAAGGACGCGATCGCCGATGTGGTCGAGGTGCTGCGGTCCGACGACTTCTACCGGCCTGCCCATCAGATCGTTTACGAGATCATCACTGATCTTTACGGGCGGGGGGATCCGGCCGACGCGGTCACGGTCTTCGACGAACTGCAGCGGCGGGGTGAGGTGGCGAAGGTCGGGGGTGGGGCATATCTGCACACCCTCACCGTCGTGGTGCCGACGGCGGCCAACGCCGGGTATTACGCCAAGATCGTTCGTGAGCAGGCGGTGCTCCGGCGATTGATCGAGGCGGGGACCCGAATCGTCTCCTACGGTTACGGCGGCCAGAACGAGGAAGTCGACGATCTCGTCGATCGGGCCCAGGCCGAGATCTACAAGGTCACCGAAAGGCGGACGTCGGAGGACTATCTGCCGCTTTCGGAGATCATGCCGGCCGCTCTGGACGAGATCGAGGCCATCGGAAGTCGCCACGGCCAGATGGTTGGAGTGCCGACCGGCTTCCAGGACCTGGACGCGCTGACCAACGGCCTCCATCCAGGACAGATGATCGTCGTCGCCGCTCGTCCCGCCATCGGCAAGGCGCTCGCGCTCGACACGCCACTGCCCACACCTGACGGCTGGACCACGATGGGCGAGGTCGACGTCGGCGACTGGTTGATCGGCGCCGACGGCAAGCCGGCCCGCGTCATCGCGGCCACGGACGTGATGTACGGCCGCCCCTGCTATGAGATCGAGTTCAGCGACGGCACGGTGATCGTCGCCGACGCCGCTCACCAGTGGCTGACCGAGACCCGCGCGTCCCGCCGGTCGGCCCAGCAGGCCGCCACCGGTCACGCCCACCATCGCAACCAGCGGACGTTCGCGTCAGTGAAGACAACCGAGCAGATCGCCGCGACCCTGCGGTGCGAGACGGCCGATCGGCGTTTGAACCACGCGGTCTCCGTGGCCAAGACCGCAGCCTTCCCGGACAGGGAGCTTCCCTTCCCTCCATATGCGCTTGGCGCATGGCTCGGTGACGGGCACAGTGCGGGGGCCCTGCTCACGAGCGCTGATCCCGAGATCATCGCGGAGATCGAGGCAGAAGGCCTGATAGTAACGAAGCAGGCTGGAAGGCTGCTCTACTCGATCCGGCTGCCGCAGGAAGATCCGATCCCAGCCCGCGCTTGCGTCGTCTGCGGTATGTCATTTGTCCCGCGGACATCCCAGGTTCGTTCGTGCGGGCGAACCTGCGGAGGGAAGGCGAGATTCCTCTCCGATCCCGTACCCGAGCCGACATGTCCTGATTGCGGGAGCCCTTCTGCAGGTCTGAGGCAGTGCCAGGAGTGCAGGAATCATCACGGGACCGCTCAGGCGATTCTGCGGAGCATGGGTGTTCTGAACGACAAGCACATCCCTCAGGACTACCTGCGTGCCTCTGAAGACCAGCGCCGGGCGCTGCTCGCTGGGCTGCTCGACACGGATGGCTACGTCAATGCCGGTGGGACCATCCAGTTCGCAGTCACCAGCGAGCGGCTCGCTGAGGGCGCTTGGGAACTGATCCTTAGCCTCGGATATAAGGCCACCTGGACTGAGAAGCCTGTCTCGGGTCGGTCCTTGGGGACCTCCACCGCTTACGTGATCACATTTACGCCCGCTGACAAGGTGTTTCGGCTTCCTCGCAAGGTTGCCCGGCAGACGACTCGCGATCACCCGACGACGCGCCTGCGGTACATCACCGATGTGCGGCGTGTGGAAAGCCGGCCGGTCCGATGCGTGGAGATCGACAATGCCGACCATATGTACCTTGCGGGCAAGACGTGGATTCCGACGCACAACTCGACTCTCGGGCTGGATTTCGCGCGTTCTGCGGCGATCAAGCATGGCCTGACCACGGTGATCTTCTCGCTGGAAATGTCGCGTAACGAGATCACGATGCGTCTGCTCTCGGCCGAGGCGCGGGTTGCCCTGCACACCATGCGGTCCGGCCTGATGAACGACGACGACTGGACTCGGATGGCGCGGCGCATGGGCGAGGTCGCCGAGGCGCCCCTGTTCATCGACGATTCGCCCAACATGTCGATGATGGAGATCCGGGCCAAGTGCCGCCGCCTCAAGCAGCGCCACGACCTGAAGTTCGTCATCGTGGACTATCTCCAGCTGATGAGTTCCCCCAAGAAGACCGAGAGCCGCCAGCAGGAGGTCTCCGAGCTGTCCCGAGCGCTCAAGCTGCTCGCCAAGGAGCTGGAGGTCCCCGTGATCGCCATCTCCCAGCTCAACCGAGGCCCAGAACAGCGAACCGACAAACGCCCCGCCGTCTCCGACCTCCGCGAGTCCGGCTGCCTCACCGCGAACACCCGAATCCTCCGCGCCGACACCGGCGCCGAAGCCACCCTCCGCGACCTCCTCGACTCCGACACCCGCGACATCCCCGTCTGGTCCCTCGACGACCGCCTCAAGCTCGTCCCCCGCACCCTGACCCACGTCTTCCCCAGCGGCATCAAACCCGTCTACCGCGTCCGCCTCCGCTCCGGCCGCGAACTCGAAGCCACCGCCAACCACCCCTTCCTCACCTACGACGGCTGGCACGCCGTAGGCGACCTTTCCCCCGGCACCCGAGTAGCCGTCCCACGCCACGTCCCTCCCCCGCTGAATACCACGGACCATGTCCCTTCTCAGGGGACAGATCTCCCACGCCTCCTCAACGCGACTTCCCTACCTGACGCCGTATTCGGCCTCCGCAAGACTCAGCTCGCCCTACTTCTGAGGCAACTGTGGGCGAGCAAGGGCGAGATCCGCTGGGAGGGGAGCGCTGGGCCTATGCGTGGGGGAGAAGCCTCCGCCGCAATAGGCGCAAGACCGGTAGATGTGGAAGCCGGGTCTGGCCCCGTGGGCGAAACGCTCGCATACGTGTATGGAGGGGCAGCGGATTCAGGACACGCGAGTGGGCTGAACGCGCACGCTGGACATGCGAAGGCTGTGGATGCGCACGCCGGACTCGTGTCCGAGGGTGAAGGTTCCGCTGAACACGCGAATGCGCTGGATGCGCAGGCTGGGCGACCGATAGCTGTGGATTACGGACGTGTACACGAAGGGGGAGTATTTGCCCGGCAGGTGAACGGTGAAGATGCGCTCGGGGGGCATGTGGCTGGCCGGTATGCGCCTGGTGAAGCGCGGATCAGTTTTACTGGGAGCCGGGGGTTAGTGGATGATCTTGCGAGGTTGTTGCTGCGGTTCAATGTGATGACCCGGATCGTGGCGGTGGGTGGGACTCATCGGCTGACGATCTACGGGCCCGAGAACCAGTTGCGGTTTCTTGAAGACGTGGGGATGTCGGGTGCTGCGGCTGAGATGTGTGCGCGGGAGCTTCGGCTGAGGACGAGGGCTACTGATCCCGTTCGTCTTCCTCAGGGGATGTGGGACCAGTTGCGTGATGTTCTGGTCCAGCCGGATGGAGCCGCGTCAGGTTCGGAGGCGAGCACGCTTGGTCAGATGGTCGCGATTCTCGATCGTGAGGATCTGGAGATCACGGCGACCAACGATGTCTTCTGGGATGAGATCGCCTCCGTCGAGGCGCTCGGCGAGCAGATGGTGTACGACGCGACGGTGCTCGGCACCCACAACTTCGTCGCCAACGGCATTTCTGTCCACAACAGCATCGAGCAGGACGCGGACATGGTCATTCTCCTCCACCGCGAGGACGCCTACGAGCGCGAATCCCCCCGCGCCGGCGAAGCCGACCTCATCGTCGCCAAACACCGAAACGGCCCCACAGCCACCGTCACCGTCGCATTCCAGGGCCACTACAGCCGCTTCGTCGACATGGCCCAGCACTGACCCTCGCACATGAGGCCAGCGGAAGAACATCGGGGTCGGCACGGTGGTGTTGTTCCGGTGGGCATCAAGCCCGCACAAGGGCGGGCCGTCACCGCTTGGGCAGCACGCCGCCGTCAGTGTCGAAGGGCCCGTCCTTCATGGGGCGGGTGCCGTCGCGGCGAGGGTCAGGGCTCCGACCAGGCCGGCGCGGGGGCCCAGGGCGGAGGAGCGGATCTGGACGCGGTCGCTGATCGCGGGTTGGGCGAAGCGGCGCAGGGATTCGCGGATTCCTTCCAGGAGAGGGTCCCCCGCGGTCGCGAGCTCGCCGCCGATGATGAGCATCGCGGGGTCCAGGGCGTTGCACAGGTCGGACAGGACCCGTCCGAGCTGGCGTCCCGCGTCGGCGACGATCCGGGCCACGACCGGGTTGCCGACCAGGGCGTCCAGGAACAGGTTGTCGGGTCGTTCGGAGGGCGGCAGACCCGCCGCGATGAGCTGCCGCCACACCTCGCTGATCGACACCACCGATTCGAGGCAGCCGCGCTGCCCGCAACGGCACTGTGCCCCGCCCTCCTGGACCAGCGTGTGCCCGATCTCCCCCGATGCCCCGTACGCCCCGGTGTATCGCCTGCCGGCGAGGATCAGCCCGGCTCCGATGCCGTGGGACGCCTTGACGTAGACCAGGTCGGACACGTTCTGCCCGGCCCCGTGCGTGTGCTCGGCCAGCGCGGCGAGCTCCGCGTCGTTCGCGATCACCACCTCCCCGCCGAGCCGGGCGATCAGCTCCTGCCGAGGCTGGACTCCGGCCCAGCCGGCGAGGATCGTGGCCGACTGGATCTTGCCGGTCGTCTGGTTGATCGGCCCCGGGATCCCCGCCGCGGTCCGCCGTACCGAATCGGCCGGGACGCCCGCCCGGTCCAGCAGGTCGGCGACCAGGATCGCCGCTTGGTCGAGCGCGTTGCTCGCCGAGGCGTCCACGTCGAGCGGCACCGTGCCCTCGGCGACGATCTCCTGCGCGGTCGAGGCGAGTGCCGCCGAGATGTGCCTGTGCCCGAAGTCGATCCCGACGAGATACCCCGGAGGGCGGCGCGGCGACAACCGTGACGACGGCCTGCCGCGTCCCGCGTGGTCGCCGGTCTCGTGCTCGTGCACCAGCCCCGTGGCCAGCAGGTCCCGGACGATCCCCGCCACCGTGCTCGGCGCGAGGCCGGTCCGGCGGCTCAGCTCCTGCCGGGTCGCGGGGAAGGACTCGTTCAACGCGTCGAGGATCGCGCGCCTGCTGCGCTCGATCCGCTGGTTCGGCGTGGCGGACACCAGCCAAGCCTAGCTAATTTGAGCGCTTAGTGCACTAATTAATAAATATTAAGGGTGTTGACCAGAGTCTTTTCTGCCATCTACCGTCACGGGAGAGTTGCGGAGTCTTCTCCGTCGCAATCACCACCCCGTTAGAAGAGGCACTCATGCAACATAAGAACGCCGGGCGGAGAAGACGGGCGGGACTGCTCTCGATGACGGCGGCCATCGTGGTCTCCGGCGGGATCGCGGCGGTGCCGGCGCTGGCCGAGGAACCCGCACCCCTCACCCAGATCGCCGGGGAGAGCGCCCAGGTCGTCGAGTCGCCGGACGGTGATCTGCGGGTCGCCGTCACCACCGTCGGCGGGCGTCTCACCTACAGCGTGACCAAGCATGACAAGACACTCGTCGGCGCGTCCGGACTCGGAATGGATCTCGCGGGCCGACCCAGCCTCACGCAGGGCATGGCCGTCGAGTCCGTCGAACGGCGCACGATCGACGAGACGTGGAAGCCGGTCTGGGGGACGTCGAGCAAGGTCAGGAACCACGCGAGCGAGCTCACCGTCCACGCGGTCCAGGCCGGCACAGGCTTCAAGCTCGACCTGGTGTTCCGGGTCTTCGACGACGGGGTCGGCTTCCGCTACCGCTTCCCCGACCAGCCTGGCCTGGACGCCTACACCGTCACCGCCGAGCAGACCGAGTTCGCCCTCGACCCTGCCGCGCGGAGCTGGTCGATCGCCGCGGGCAAGACCTGGTCCGCCGACGAGCAGCACTACCGCGACCTGCCCCTGTCCGGCGTCGCCACCACCCAGACCCCCATCACCGCCTCCCCCGCCGCCGACTCCTACGTGGTGGTGCACGAGGCCGACCTGACCGACTACCCCAGCATGACGCTGAAGTCGGTGCCAGGGCAGCCCGGCCGGTTCTCCAGCGACCTGATCGCCCTCCCCGACGGCGCCAAGGCCAAGCTGAACGGCGCGTTCGCCACGCCCTGGCGCACCCTGACCGTGGGCGAACGCCCCGGCGACCTGGGCGAATCCCATCTGATCGAGAACCTCAACGACCCGTGCGCGATCTGCGATGACACGTCCTGGATCAAGCCCGCGACGTACGTGGGCGTCTGGTGGGAACTCCAGCGCAGGCAGACCACCTGGACCGCCGGGCCCAAGCACGGCGCGACCACCGCGCGGCTCAAGCAGTACATCGACCTGGCCAAGGAGGCGGGCGCGAAGTTCGTCCTGGCCGAGGGCTGGAACACCAACGCTGGCGGCAGCTGGGCGGGCCAGGACTTCCTGACCCCGCAGGCCGACTTCGACCTCCCCGAAGTCCTCCGTTACGCCGCCGACAACGGCATCGGGTACATCGCGCACAACGAGACCCGGGGCGACATCGACTACTACGACCAGAACCTGGAGAAGATCTTCTCCAGGTACGAAGAACTCGGCATCCACGCGATCAAGACCGGCTACGCCACGAAGTTCCTGCTCGGCGGCATCAACCGCAGCCACTACGACCAGGAGGCCGTACGCCACTACCAGCGGGTGATCGACGCGGCGGCCCGGCACCGCATCACGGTCAACGCCCATGAGGCGATCAAGCCCACCGGCCTGGCGCGCACCTACCCGAACATGATGTCGGGCGAGGGCGTCGCGGGCATGGAGCAGCAGAACTACATGGGCGCCAACGGCAACCCGCCCGCGCAGGCCACGATCCTCCCCTTCACCCGGTTCATGGGAGGACCCGCCGACTACACGCCCGGCGTCCTGAACGTCACGTGGGACCCGGCCCGGCTCAACACCCGCGTCCAGACCACCTCGGCCGCGCAACTCGCGTTATACCCGACGTTCTTCAGCCCGCTGCAGATGCTCGCGGACACCCCCGAGAACTACGCCGCCCACCCCGGCTTCGCCTTCCTCAAGAACATGCCCGCCACTTGGGACGAGACCCGCGTCCTGGACAGCGTCATCGGCGACTACACCACGACCGCCCGGCGCAGCGGCGACACCTGGTACCTCGGCGCGATCACCGACGAGAACGACCGGACCCTCCAGGTTCCGCTGTCGTTCCTCCCCAACGGCACCTTCGCGGCGGAGATCTACGCCGACGCCCAGGAGACCACCTGGAAGGGCGACCCGCTGCCCGTCGAGATCCGCAAGACCCTGGTCAGATCGTCCACCCGGCTGTCGATGTCGCTGGTCGCCGCCGGTGGCCAGGCGGTCAGGATCAGGCCCGCGACCGCCGAAGACCTCGGCGACCTCCCCTGGTACGCCACGCCCCGCGCCGGTTACGGCACCCCCGAGGCCATCCTGGACCCGGCCACCCAGCAGCTCACCGTGAAGGCCCAGCTCACCAACACCGGCAGCACCGTGGCGGAGTTCCCGACCCAGGTGTTCCTCGACGGCCGCGCCGCCGGTGGTGTCCAGCGCGTCCGCGTCGCGGGCGGCGGAGCCCGTACCGTCGAATGGACACTGTCCGCCGCCGAGGTGCCCGACCAGGACTTCCGGGTCGCGGTCGGCGCGCCCACCGGCGAGCGCGGCGAACCGGTCCGCGTCGCACAGCCGCGTTCGCTGCTCGGCCTCGTCCGGGACCTGCGGAAGTCCGGCGAGGTGACCTCGTCCGCGATGGCGTTCCTCCAGCCCATGCTCACCACGGCCGAGAGCCTGCTCCGCCAGGGCGACCCGACCGGCCGTCTCCTGGCCCTCCAGGACGTGCGCCTCGCCCTCTACGGTCTCCCCCTCGCCGAGGTGACCGCGCAGGCCCGCACCGCCATCGACGACCAGCTCACCACCCGGCTCGGCACACCGGAGGCACTCTTCTCCCTCGCCCTGAAGGTACGGCTGGCAACAGACACGGGCGCCCTCAGCCCTGCCCTGTCCGGCGCACTCGCCATCGAAGTCAAAGCCGCGATCACCGCGGCGGTCGCGAACGACCTGGCGGGAATGCGGGAAGCCCTCAACCGGTTCACCGCCCTGGTCAACGCCGAGCCGATCGCCCCGGACGTCGCGGCCGACCTGCTGTCCATCGGCGGACTCCTCGCCACCGGCCCTCGCAAGATCGAAGCGGAGTCCGCACAGCTCGTCAGCGGCGCGTGCCGGCGTACCGACCACACCGGTTACACCGGCACCGGCTTCGTGGCCTGCCTGAAAACCAAGGACAGCGGCGTCCGCTTCAACGCCCCGGTCACCGTCGATGGCCTGTACGCCATCCGCCTCCGCTACGCCAACGCCATGGGCGCCACCCAGACCATGACCCTCTCCAGCGGAACGCAGTCCCTCCAACTCCGGCTCCCCACCCTGCCGAACTGGGACACCTGGTCCGACCACCAGGCCAACCTCCGCCTCACCACGACCACCCCACTGACCTTCGTGTACGGCCCCAGCGACAACGGCAACGTCAACCTCGACTTCATCACCCTCGAACCCGACCCAGGCGTCATCCACCGATAACCCGCAACTCCCCGCGCGATCGGTTGATCGCGCGGGGATGGGCGGCGATCACGACTCAGCGTTCAGCGGTCCGGTCGAGCAGGCGGGGCGACCCGACGCCGGTCCGCCAGGCGTACCCGCCGATCACCGCCAGCGCGGCGAGACCGTAGGCGATCGTGCCGGTGGCACCGCCTATCGCGGACCCGGCCGTGAGGTACTTGGCCGCTCCCGCGAGCGGGATCCCGAGCCACTCCCATCGGCCGTCGAGCGCCACCAAGGCGACCAGGAGCAGCGCGTACCACGAGTAGCCGGGGGTGAGCAGCAGGAACGCGGCTCCGGTCACCAGCAGCGCGCCTCGCCAGGGCCGGTCGGGGTCGCCGTGTCGCAGCACCAGGAGGGTGACCACGAGCAGGAGGGCCGCGACCACCGGCAGCGCCCAGCCGTCGGGGACCACGAGCCGCACCAGCGCGTAGCGGTCCCGCGCGGACGCGTCGTCGTAGCCTTCCTCACGCACGTAACCGGTGAGGTAGCCGAAAACGGACGCATGCGAGGCCAGCACGTAGGGCAGGTAGGCCAGGGCGGCGACCGCCGCCGCGGGCGCCACCACCGTGAGCGTGTCGCGGAACCACTGATCCCTGGACAGCCGATCCCTGGACGGCCGATCCCTGGACAGCACCCCGGAGAGGGCGCCGGGCAGGGTGACCGCGGGCAGGAGTTTGACCGCTATGCCCGAACCGAGCAGCGCGCCGCCCAGCGCGCGGCGGCGCCGGACCACCAGGAACGCGAGCACGGTGAGCAGGACGCCGAGCACGTCGGCGTGCGCGTTGTTGACCGCTTCCAGCGGCACCGCCGGACACCACGCCCAGTAGGCGGCGTGACCGGGGCGGCGGCGCAGGAGTGCGATCGTGACACAGATCGAGAGCAGCGCGCCGCCGACCTGGAGTGGTTTGTGCCGTGCGCCGGGCGGTGAGAGCGCGTGGACGAGCAGGAAGTAGGCCTCCGCGACAGGCGGGTAGATGGTGTGCGCGGTCGGCCGGTTCAGCCGCGTGCATCCACCGGTGGGGAGCGGGGCGTGGCCGGGTTCCCGGCAGGCGTCGCCGGTGGGGAACAGCCACGGGTCCCGTAGGGCGGCGAGCGCGGGATCGGCCGGGGTGTGATCGTAGGGGGAGACGCCCGCGGCCTGGACCCTGCCGTCCCAGGCATAGCGGTAGGAGTCGGTGCTGGTGCGCGGCGGGGCCAGCAGGCCGGTGGCGACCACCGCGATACCGCCGGCCAGGACCAGGGCCGTCGCCTGGCGGGCGGGCACGCCGCGCAGCGACCAGGCCGCGGCGGCGAACAATGCCCAAGCCGCCACATACCAGCCGAACAGGTCCACGCTGGCGAAGCGAACGGTCCCGGCGAGCACGGCCACCAGAGCCATGATCAGGGCGGCGGTCCGGGTCAGCGCAGCGCCGCGAACCATCGGCCTGCCTCCTGCCAGCGGTCGGCAGTGGGGAAGCCGCCGGCCTCGGCCAGGCGGGCGATGTCGCTGACCGAGACCCGGGCCCAGCCGAACCAGTCCCCGACCGCGTCGGCGTGGCGGAGCCGTACCCGCTCGACCTGGCTGGTCGTCTCCGGGGCATCCAGTTCGACCAGGACGGCGCCGCCGGGACGGACGAGCTCGCGGGCCCGGCGCAGCAGCGCCGCCGGGTGAGCGCCGATGCCGATGTTGCCGTCGGCCAGCAGCAGGGTGGCCCATCGCCCGCTGCCGGGCACCTGGTCGAAAACGTCGCGGCAGAGGGCGAAACCCCCGGCCCGGCGGGTCAGCCGGACGGCGTGCGGAGTGATGTCGATGCCCAACGCGGTGACGCCCCGCCGGGCCAGCGTGGCGGTGAGCCGTCCAGGACCGGAGCCGACATCCAGCGTCGGGCTGACACAACGGGACAGCAGCGCCTCGTCCCCGTCGATGGGTTCGAACCAGCGGGCGGCCTCCAGCGGTTCCACGGTCCCGTCGATGTGCTCGATCTGGGTCGCGGCGCCGGCCAGCGACGCGGAGTACAGCTCGCCGATCATTACAGCAGCGCCCCCTGCGCCAACGCCGCCAGCACGCCGGCGAAGCGGGATCCCGGTGCTTGGGCCGCGACCTGGAAGGCGTCGTCGGCGGTGTCGACGTCGGTCAGTTCCGGCAGCGTCGCCACGCTCAGGCCTGCCCCCGTCAGCCGTCCGAGCTGGGCGCGCCCGGTGGTGGGCCGCGACATCGGCACGCCCAGGAGCAGTCCGGGGTCGGGACGGCGTAATCCGAGCAGCCAGAAACCGCCATCGCACGCGGGGCCGTACACGGCGTCGCGGTGCGCCAGCGCGGAGACGGCGGCCTCCAGCAGGTCGGGGGAGAGCTGCGGAGTGTCCATACCCACCAGCACGAGGGGCATGGGGTGCAGCCGGTACGCGTCGCGAAACGCGGCGGCGAGTCGTTCGTCGAGGCCGTCGCCGCGCTGGGGGATGACGGTGAAGCCGTCCGGCAGCCAGTATCCGGGCAGACCGGCCAAGGCGAGCACCCGATGCGCGACCGGCAGCGCCGCGACGGTGCGCAGGGTGTCCTCCAGCGCGGCGGCGGCGAGCTGAGCCGCCTGGCCGGGCGTGAACGGCGGGCTCAGCCTGGTCTTCACCCGCCCCGCCACGGGCTCTTTGGCGATGACGATGATCTGAGCGGGCATCATCGGGCGGACTCCCGCTCGCACTCGGCCAGGACGCGGCGCATGTCGGCGATCGCCCGCAGCGTGCCGGCTACGGTGCCGGTGACCTTGGAGCGCCCGGAGCGCCGCAGGTAGTCCACGTCGACTTCGGCGATCCGCCAGCCCGCCCGCGCCGCGCGCAACACCATCTCCAGCGGATAGCCGAACCGGCGATCGCTCAGCTTCAGGTCCAGGAGATCCTGGCGCCGGCACGCGCGCATCGGCCCGAGATCGCGCAACCGCGCACTCGTGCGCCTGCTCAGGCCGCGCGCCAGTACGGCGTTCGCCGCGCGGGCGTGCAACGGCCAGGAGGCACCTGGCGTCACTCTCCTGCGGCCCAGCATCAGGTCGCGCGCTCCGGCCAGGATCGGCTCGACCAGTTCGGGGAGCTGGCGGGGGTCCAGCGAGGCGTCGGCGTCCATGAAGCACACGACCTCCGCGGTGCACGCCAGCAGCCCGGCGTGGCACGCGGCGCCGAATCCGCGGCGCGGCTCGTGCACCACCTGAGCGCCATGGGCCGACGCCACCGCGACCGAGTCATCGATGGAACCGTTGTCGACCACGATCGGCCGATAGCCCGGGAGCATGCGCCCCAGGACCCACGGCAGCGCGGCCTCCTCGTCCAGGCACGGCAGCACCACGTCGATCATCATGCGATCAACGCTAGCGGGGAGATCGCCGCCAACTCTTACAGAGTCGTGACGCTGCGACGGGAATCCGCCCAGCTCAACCCCATACAGGCCCCGTCAGCCCAGTGGCGCGGAGGCGAACTCCTTCATGCCGTCGGCGAAGGAGACCTCTGCCACGAAGCCGAGCTCCCGGCGGGCCAACGCCGGTGAGGCGACGATGTGCCGCACGTCGCCCAGCCGGTACTCACCGGTCGTGACCGGCTCGGGACCACCATGACCCGCCGCCAGCGCCGCCGCCATGTCGCCCACCGAGTGCGGCGCACCGCTGGCGATGTTGTACGCGGTCAGGCAGCCGGGTCTGCCACCGCCGAGCGCGGCCAGGTTCGCCCGGGCGACGTCGCGAACCGCCACGAAGTCACGCATCTGCCCGCCGTCCTCGAACACCCGGGGCGGTCGGCCCGCCTCCAGGGCGGACCTGAAGATCGCCGCAACCCCCGAGTACGGCGTGTCCCGGGGCATCCGAGGACCGTACACGTTGTGGTAACGCAGCGCGACGGCCGAACCGCCGCTCTCTCGCGCCCAGTTGGCGGCCAGGTGCTCCTGGGCGAGCTTGGTGGTGGCGTAGGCGTTGCGCGGATCCAGGGGAGCGCTTTCGTCGATCGTCGCCCGCGTCAGTTCCGATCCGCACCGGGGGCAGCGCGGCTCGAAGCGTCCCTGCTCCAGGTCGGTCGTCAAGCGCGGGCCTGGCCGTACCCCGCCGTGCTCGGCGCAGTCGTAGGCGCCCTCGCCGTAGACCACCATCGAGGAGGCCAGGATCAGACGTTCGACTTCGTGCTCCGCCATCGCGGCCAGGAGGACCGCTGTGCCAAAGACGTTGATTGAGGCGTAGTCGGGCAAATCCGCGACGTTCACTCCTAGGCCGACCTTGGCCGCTTGGTGCACGACCGCGTCCGCGCCCGCCAGCAGCCGGCCCAGACCCTCCTGGTCCCGCACGTCGACCCCGGTCCGGACGTCGAGCCCGGTCACCTCATGCCCGGCCTCGACCAGGGTCTCGGCCACATGACTTCCGATAAAACCGGCCGAGCCGGTC
Organism: Acrocarpospora pleiomorpha; assembly: GCF_009687885.1. GTDB lineage: Bacteria > Actinomycetota > Actinomycetes > Streptosporangiales > Streptosporangiaceae > Acrocarpospora > Acrocarpospora pleiomorpha. Next base: position 342,466 of record NZ_BLAF01000013.1, on the reverse strand, counting down.
AGCACCACTTTCACCCCCGCGACGGTAAGCCCCTCCGGCCGTGGTGGGTCTGTGCGTCCGCGATCCGTAAGAAGTTTTTCGTTACGCGACAACGGGGGTGGTGGTCAGGGCAGCGGGAGTGCTCGGTAGTGGGTGGTCAGGTGGCCGTTGTCGTAGATGTGCAGGGCGAGAGCAGGGGGGAGGTCCAAGCTCACCGGGGGTTGGGTTGTGCACTCGAAGGGGGGAAGAGCGGTGCTGACGACGCCGGGTGCGACCAGATGGGGGCGGTTGGCGAAGGTTGTGGCGGCACCGGTGTGGGCGTGGCCGACGAGGGTGGCTACCACGTGCGGGTGGCGTTCGAGGATGGCGGCGTAGCGTTCTGGCTCGCGCAGGCCGATGTCGTCCACATAGGGAATCCCGAGGGCCGCCGCCGGGTGATGCATGCCGACGAAGACGGGACCGGTTTCGGCGGCGAGCGTGTCGTCCAGCCAGGCGAGCGTCGTGTCGTCCAGGCGTCCTTCGGGGCGACCGGGAATGCTGGAGTCACACAGGATGATCGTGGCTCCAGGAATCCGCAAGACCTGGTTGATGGGCTCGTTCACGTCGTTCGAGTCGAGCATGACCTTGCGGAAGGGACCCCGGCTGTCGTGGTTGCCAGGGCAGATGATCGACGGGTGGCGGGTTTTGAGTGCCGCACGGGCGATCGTGTATTCGTCCTCGGCGCCGTTGTCCGCGATGTCGCCGGTGACGATGACCGCTGAGACGTCCAGTCCCTCCACGTACGACATGACGTGCGCGGTCCGCTCGGTGTTGCGGTCGCCTCCGTCGATGTGTACGTCGCTGACGTGAGCCAGAACAATCATGAGCACTCCTCAAAGACCGGACTGCCAGCGTCTCACGGCCACCGGGTCTCAGCTTGCGGATTCCGCGGGGGCCAGGCGTTCGGCCAGGATGCGGCCTCGGGCCAGTTGCACCTTGCGTGCCTCGCCGGCCGCGTACCGCAGGAGGAACCAGGGAGCCCGTAGGTCGAGGCGGTCCTCGATTCGGGTGCGTTTCCCGTCTGGGCTGAGGTCGAACCGGTAGCCCATTCGGATGTTTCCCGGGCTGCGTACTTCCCCGTACAACGACAGCCCTTCCGTGAACAGTTCGACCTTGATCGGGTTGTCGTGGGTGATGAAGCCGAGGAACCTGAAACGTTCCACGGCCGTGTAGCGGATCACCCCGGGTGACGAGCGGTCCACGTCGCGGACCGCGATCACGATGGGGGACAGGCCCACATAGTTCTCGGGGGTGGTCAGATGTTCGAACACCGCCTCGGGGGTGGTGTCGACGTGGAACGTGTTCGTCAGCACCGTCTCCGGCACGCCTGCCTCCTGCTGTGGAACATTGATCTAATCCGCGAATTGTGACATCTCCCGACGCGTCTGATCATCAGCGGGAAAGAACGATTCGATAGCCAACTCGGCAACGGTCACGTCCAACGGCGTGCCAAATGTCGCAATCGTGCTTAGAAACGACAATTCGCGGTCGCCGTACCGGATCCGCAGCGGGATGAGGATGTCGCCGGGCCCGGGTAGTTCGACCTCCGGCTCCGGCTGGTCGCATGGGTACGCGCGCAGCTCGCCGTACAAATCGGAAATTTCAGGATCCGCCGTGACGGCGATCTGCCGCCGCAGCCGGCCGAGCAGGTGCGCCCGCCACTCGCCCAGATTGACGATCCGCGGCGCGAGGCCCTCGGGATGCAACGACGCCCGCAACACGTTTCCCAACAAATCCGGATCTATTCCGGAGGTCAGGTGGGTGATGCCCCGGTTCCCGTCCACCAGATTCCATCTGCGATCCACGACTACCGCCGGATAGGGGTCGTGACCGTCAAGAATCCTCCGGATCGCGTCATACACCGCCGCCATCCGCGGCGACCCCAGCCCCGACTCCGCGTACACCGGCGCGAACCCGGCCGCCAGCAACAACCGATTCCGCTCCCGCAGTGGCAGATCAAGATGGTCCGCGAGCCGCAACACCATGCCCCGGCTGGGATTGGCCCGCCCTGTCTCCAGAAAGCTGATATGCCGGGTCGAAATCTCCGCCTGGATCGACAGCTCCACCTGGCTGAGCCGCCGATGCTCCCGCCACCGCCGGAGCAACTCGCCCACTGGCCCCTCAGTCACCGTCACAACCCCGAAACTACGCGCCCCGACAGAATGCGGGCGATTACCTCAAACGTAAACGGCCCCCGCCAGGAGGCGGAGGCCGTACCGGATCTACTCCCAGCGGAACCACCGGGTGGCGGCGACGATGCCGACGGCGGCCCAGCAGGCCATCACCCCGAGGTGCAGCGGGCTCGGCGCGTGGTTTCCCAGCACGTCGGTGAGCGCCTGCCCGAACGCGCCGGTCGGGCTGTAGTCGCTGACCACGCGCAGCCATTCCGGCATCAACGGCCGGGGCAGCCACATACCGCCCAGAAAGAGCAGCGGGAACATGATGCCCGCGCCGACACTCTGCACCACCCGCGAGTTCGGCGCCACCGCCGCCAGCGCCAGCCCGATCCCGAACAACGTCACCGAACCCAGCACGAACACCCCGGCGAAGGCCAGGAACATACTCGGGTACGGAATCTCCAGGATCAGATGTCCGAAGATCAACATGAGCGCGGTGGCCAGGATCGACACCACGGCGTTGATCACCAGCTGCACGGTCAGCACCGAGATCGGCCGCACCGGCGTGGTGGACATCCGCCGCAGCACGCCACGCTCCCGGTAGATCACCAACGCGGACGGCATCGTGCTGAACGCCACCGTCAGGATGGAGAGCAGGATCATCATCCCCGGCAGGTGGGTGTCGACCGGCCGGGCGCCGCCCATGTCGGCGGCGGGCTCGCGGAAGGCCGGGATGGCCGCGCCCAGGATCAGCAGCAGCGCCAGGGGAAGGACGACGGCGAAGAAGGCGGCCAGTGGTTCGCGCAGGTAGAGCTTGATCTCAGTGATCGCGAGCCGGCGGGGGACGAGGGCGATGGCGGGCATGGGGGGCTCCTTCGAAAAGGGTCAGATCGAAAAAGAGTCAGATCGAAAAAGAGTCAGACGGCCGAGTGGCCGGTCAGGATGAGGAAGGCGTCGTCCAGCGTGGTGCGCTCGGTCCGCAGGTCGGCGATCCGCCCGGCGGGGAGCGCGGCGACGACGGCGTGCAGCACGTTCGCGTTGCCGGTGACCGTGACCCGGTCGCCCTCGATGACGACCGAGGCCACCTCGGGCAGCGACTTCAGCGGCTCCACCGACCCGGTGGTCCGGAAGATCACCCGATCCGAGCCGTCGGCGCGGGCGATCAGACCGGCCGGGGTGTCGACCGCGAGGGCCCTGCCCTCGGAGATCACCGCGACCCGGTCGCAGAGCCGCTCGACCTCTTCCATGAAGTGCGTGACCAGCAGCACGGTGACGCCGCGCTCCTTGATCCGCTCGATCAGGTCCCAGGTCTCGCGGCGGGCCATCGGGTCCAGGCCGGTGGTGAGCTCGTCCAGGATGGCGATCCGCGGGTTGCCGATCAGGGCCAGCGCGATCGACAGCCGCTGCCGCTGGCCGCCGGAGAGCTTGGCGAACGGCACGCGCGGGTCGAGGCCGACTTCGGCCAGCAGGTCCGCGGGGGAGGCGGGGTTGGCGTAGAAGGAGGCGTACAGGCTGAGGGCCTCGCCGACGCGCAGTTTGTCCGGCAGCGAGCAGTCCTGGAGCTGCACGCCCACCTGCTGCTTGAGATCGGCGACGACGTTGATCGTGCCACTCGTCGGGGTACGCAACCCGGCCACACATTCGACCGTGGTGGTCTTGCCGGCGCCGTTGCGCCCGACAATTCCGAAGATCTCCCCTTCTTCGACGGCGAAGGAGACATCGGTGATCGCTACCTTGTCGCCGTAGCGCTTGTGCAGGTTCTCGACCGTGATGATTTCCATACCTCGAAAGGTAGAAATCCCGCGCCCGTCGCAGAATGCGCTTGGCGACCCAGTGGCGGTGGACCTACCTCCACCCCGCTCGTACGCCTTCGCCCACTGCCCTGCCGAGAGTCATTCGTCCAAACTTGGGGTCATGAAACACATCAAGGTGTTCGGACACGGGCTGGCACTGTTCGCCGTGGTGCTCGTCCAGATACCGGCGGCCCTGATCGCCCTGGTCGGCACCGCCCTGTCGTTCATGCTTGGGATGGTGTTCCTGTTTCCCCCCTCGATCCGCCTGATCCGCGCGGTCGCCCGCCTGGACCGCCGCCTGGTCCTGCGCTGGACGGGGATCAAAATCAACGAACCCTACAACCCCCCGCCACCCCCGCCGGTACGGCAACGCGACGGCTGGTACCGGGACGGACGCACCCTCTACCGCAAACCCACCATGCCCGCCTTCAACGCCCGCCTGAACTGGTACCTGCGCGACCCCGCGACCTGGCGCGAACTCGTCTGGCTCCTGATCGACCCCTGGACCCGCGCCGTCCTGGCCGCCGGCCCCACCGTGCTGATCGGGTACGGCGTCTACCAGACGTGGCAGGGCAACCTCTGGGGCCTGGCGCTCCCGGTAATCGCGGTCGTGATCGCGCCCTGGGCGCTGCGCATCTACGGGTTCTACGCGATGGCCATGCTCGGCCCGACCGCCGCCACCCAGCTGATCGGCCAGGTCCGCCACCTCAACCAGGTACGCGTCGAGGCGGTCGACTTCCAGGCCGCCGAACTGCGCAGGATCGAGCGCGACCTGCACGACGGCGCGCAGGCCCGGATGGTCGCCGTGGGCATGACGATCGGCGCGGCCGAGCAACTCATGACAAGCGACCCGGAAGCCGCGAAAGCGCTGCTGGCCAAGGCCCGCGAGTCCTCCGCGACGGCGCTCGCCGAACTGCGGCAGCTGGTCCGCGGCATCCACCCGCCAGTGCTGGCGGAACGCGGCCTCGGCGACGCGATCCGGGCGCTCGCGCTGGACAGCCCGCTGAAGGTCGAGGTCTCCGTCGACCTGGACGAACGGCCCGAATCACCCGTCGAGTCGGCCGTGTACTTCGCGGTGGCCGAGCTCCTCACCAACGCCTCCCGGTACGCGACCAAGGTCGCCATCGACATCAGCCGGCGCGACCGGGCGTTGCGGATCACTGTCGCCGACGACGGACCTGGCGGCGCCGAAGTCCATCCCGGCGGCGGTCTGTCCGGAATCGAGCGCCGCCTGACCACCTTCGACGGTGTTCTCGCGCTGAGCAGCCCGCCCGGCGGGCCAACGGTCGCCACCCTGGAACTCCCGTTCGCCCTGTCCGCTCAGGAGCCCGAGACCCGGTCCGCGGGCTGGCGCGGCGTGGTGATGGCCCTCTGCTGGACCCTGTGCTGGATCCCCCTGATCCCGCAGGGCATCGTGACCGGATTCTTCGTGGCCTTCGACTCCCCGCCGATGTCCTGGTTCCTCGCCCTCTACATGCCCGAGCCGTTGCAGTGGCCGACCGTCTTCGCGATGATCACCCTGGGCGCCACCATGCTGGCCGGCGGAATCGTGCTGTCGGCCTCGGTAACCAGAGAAAAGGGCATAGGCTGCTGATCATGAGGGTCGTTCTCGCCGAAGACCTGCACCTTCTCCGTGAGGGCCTGGTCCTCCTCCTGAGAGCCCACGACTTCGAGGTGGTCGCGGCCGTCGAATCCGGCCCCGACCTCCTCACCGCCCTGATCACCCACCGCCCCGACGTCGCGGTCGTGGACGTACGCCTCCCGCCCACGTTCACCGACGAAGGCCTGCAAGCCGCCCTGGCCGCCCGCCGCCAGATCCCCGGCCTCCCCGTCCTCGTCCTGTCCCAGCACGTCGAACAGCTCTACGCCCGGGAACTCCTGGCCGACGGCACCGGCGGAATCGGCTACCTGCTCAAGGACCGCGTCTTCAACGCCGAACAGTTCATCGACGCCATCCGCCGGGTAGCCGCGGGCGGCACCGCCATGGACCCCGAGGTCATCGCCAAACTCCTGGCCAGCAACTCCAGAAACGAACCGGTCGCCCGCCTCACCCCCCGCGAACGCGAAGTCCTCGAACTCATGGCCGAAGGCAGATCCAACGCCGCCATCGGCCAGCGCCTGTTCCTCAGCGAAAGCGCGGTAGGCAAACACACCGCCAACATCTTCCTCAAACTCAACCTCGCCCCCAGCGACGACGACAACCGCCGCGTCCTGGCCGTCCTCGCCTACCTGAACGACAAGTAGAACTCGAGGAGCGCGGGAAGGAGCCAGGTCGCCGTCGATGGCCTGGTCGCGACTGTCAGTTCAGAATTCAAGGAGCGTGCCGGGGCGAGGGAACCAAGTCGCCTTTCGAACGCTTGTCACGACTATCGAGCTCAGAATTCGACGAGCGTGCCGGGTCGAAGGGGCCAGGTCGCCTTTCGAACGCTTGGTCCGAACGCTTGGTCGCGACCGTCGAGCTCAGAATTCGAGGAGCGCGGCGGGGTCGAAGGAAACCTCGAAGGATTTGTCCGCTTCGATCTCGCTCGTCAGCGTCATCCCCGCGATCACCGCGGTTGTAGCGGTATAGCCGTGCTCGCCGAGTTTCAGTACCTGCACGCGAGGGCTCGGATGATGGTCCACTATCCAGTACTGCGAGATTCCGACGGCGGCATACTCGCCGACCTTGCGCACCCGGTCGTTGCGCTCGCTGCTGCCTCCGGGGGAGACGACCTCGACGGCCAGCAGCACTTCCCTGCCGGGGATGACTTTCGGGGATTCATCGATGATCACTGCCCGGGCGACTTCACGGGGGATGACGAAGATATCTGGTTTGCGGATTCCGGCCGGGGTGTTGATCTCCCACTCGCCGCCGTCGCATACGGTCACCGCGGCCCCGAATCGTGTCGCGGCCGCTTCGATGATTCGGGACAGGTTCCGAGCCGCCCAGGTGTGCCGGGAACCAGCCGCCACCTCGATCAGCCACCCGTCCTCAAGCTCGAACCCCTTGCCGTCTTCCGGAAGCTCGTGTAGATCCAACACGGTGTACGGCCCGAATCCGACGTCGTGGGCCGAGCCAGGTCCGGTCATGATCTCGCCTCCGGTGGCTGTCACGAGTGCTGATTCGCCGGTTGGATGCTAACCCAGCAGCCCTGGCCACGAATCACGTTGGTCTGGGGATCGGCTTTTGCGAGGAATGTCGCTGGAGACTCGGGTGGCAGCCTGTTCCGTTGTGGTCAGTTCGACCGGGGCCGCCGTCCAGGCGGACGGTGCGGGTGTCGCGGTCGATCACCAGGTCATTCCGGGAGTGCGTGTTGGGCGAAGAGCATCCATACGCGCGGGCACTCGAAACGACTTGGGCGAGATCTCCACGGGGCGGCGCGGTGGCAGCTCAGGTTCCGCATCAACGCACGCGGGCGGGGATGCGCAGGTTGACGGCAACGGCCTCCGTGATCTACCTCGACCGAGCGGAACTCGGCGAGGAGCCGATCGGTCCAGCGGCCGACCATCCGGATGTCGTGGATCCGGAGCTGCGCCCGTGTGTGCGGAACTCGGCGAGGAGCTGATCGGTCCTGCGGCCGACCATCCGGATGTCGTGGATCCGGAGCTGCGCTCGTGTGTTGGGAGGACGTGAGGGGCAGTTGGGCCCCTGTGGTGATCTAGGGGTGGTGACAGACTGGGAGGGGGCGGATTCTGTCGGTGGTGGTGGGTAGCTTGGCAGCGGAACTTGGGGATCGAGGGAGGTTGCGGTGAAGGTTCAGGTCAGCCGGGATGTGCTGGGTGAGGCGGTGGCGTGGGCGGCTCGGGTGATTCCGGGGCGGCCGGCCTTGCCGGTGTTGTCGGGGTTGTTGCTTGAGGCAGGCGAAGGGCTGCGGGTTTCGGCGTTTGATTATGACGTGTCGGCGCGGGCCGAGGTGGAGGCGGAGGTCGCCGAGCCGGGGCGGGTGCTGATTCCCGGGCGGGTGCTGGCGGAGATCACGCGGAGTCTGCCGGGGAAGCCGGTGGAGATCGTGACGTCGGGGTCGGAGGCGGTGCTGACCTGCGGGAGCGCCGAGTTCGGGCTGCTGACGTTGCCGGTGGAGGATTTTCCGACGTTGCCGGTGTTGCCGCCGAAGATCGGCGCGGTGGGCGGGGGTGTGTTCGCGACGGCGGTGGCGCAGGTGGCGGTGGCGGCCAGCCGGGATGACACCCTGCCCATGTTGACCGGAGTGCGGATGGACATCGAGGGGATCAACGTCTCGATGGCAGCCACGGATCGTTACCGGATCGCGGCTCGGGACTTTCTGTGGTCGCCGGAGCTCGATGGCGCGGCGCATGCCGTCGTCGTGCCCGCCAAGGTGCTCGTCGACGTGGCGAAGTCACTGCGCGGCGGTGAGGTGTCCGTGGGGTTGGGCAACAATGTCGCGGGCTTCGAGAGCCAGGGCAAGGCGACCACCGTGCGACTGCTGGACGACCAGTTCATCGACTACCGGGCGCGCCTGGCCAGCGAATGGCCGATCTGCGCCACCATCCCGGTCGCGAGCTTCATCGAGGCGATCAAACGCGTCACCCTGGTCGCCGAGCGGAACACGGCCTCGGTCCGGCTGACGTTCTCCGGCGGCGAGGTCCTCATCCAGGCAGGCGGCGGCGACATCGGCCGCGGAGCCGAGGTGGTCGAGGCCGAACTGGACGGCGACGACATTGTCATCGCCTTCCAGCCCCAGTTCCTGCTCGACGGCCTCGCGGGCATCGAAACCGAGAACGTCCGCCTCAACATGGACTCACCCACTCGCCCCGCCCTCATCACCGAAGACGGCGACGACCCATCCTTCCGCTACCTGGTCATGTCCCTACGCTTACCGTAACCATGAACATCTGACGCACTCTCAGCGCCTTCGGCCGTGGGGGTGGCGTTCTCGGCAGTGGTCGGCGGAATGCCGTCTGCGCTCGCCGGTTGGAGGAATGCCGCCAGGCCCTTTGGCGCCGGTATGGCGAGGACTACCGACGGGGTGAACGGCGCCGGATAACGGCGCGTGGCCTGGCGGGTCGGGGTTAGCTGAGTTCTTGGGCGTCGGTGAGGGCGATGAGGATGTGTTCCATGCAGGCGTGGCCGGCGTGTTCGGCGGCGGCCGCGTCGCCGGCGGCGATGGCGCGGACGATGCCGTCGTGGGGGATGTAGTTCTGTTCCAGGGTGCCGCCCGCGGCCGCGATGCTGGCGCGCAGGGCGGCGGAGAAGTCGGCGTAGAGGTCGATGAGGACGCGGTTGTGGGTGGCCTGCACCACGGCGACGTGGAAGGCCAGGTCGGCTTCCACGAAGATGGTGGGGTCGCCTCCGGCCCAGGCCTGCTCGCGGCGGGCCAGGGCGGTCTCCATGACCACGATGTCGGCGTCGGTCCTGCGGGTGGCGGCCAGTCGGGCGGCCTCCACTTCGAGCGCACGCCGTACCTCAAGGATTTCGAGCTGTTCGGCGGTGCGCAGGCGGCGAGCCATTGCGCCGGACAGTTCGCTGGTGGCGCGGACGTAGGTGCCGTCGCCCTGGCGGCAGTCGAGCAAGCCCGCGTGGGTGAGCGCGCGGACGGCCTCGCGAACGGTGTTGCGCCCCACGCCCAGCTGCTCGGCGAGCACGGTCTCAGTGGGGATCTTGCCATGCAGCTGCCATGAACCAGAGATGATCTGCTCCTTGAGCTGGTCGATCACCTGGTCCACGAGAGACGCACGCTGCGCCGTACGCAGACTCACAGTCCGCCTCCTCCGGGGAAACCGGCCTTAAACCCACAAGTCATCCCATGAGTCAATGACTGGTCGACCCTAATTATTCCAGGGCATCCAGCACAAATCCGGGTGCCCTGGGAGGAGCTATCGGGTGAGCACCGCAGGCACCGCGGTGCCCGGCACGTTCGCGTGGATGCCCACGGCTTCGAGCGCCCTACGATACGCCCTGGCCTGGTTCTCCCGCGCACCGGCCTGGCCCCAGAGGTCGCCGAGCTCGCGCCAGGTCCTGGCGGTCTCACGGTCGGGCTGCGGCCCGGCCACGCTGAGCAACTCCTGCGCCCGGCGCAGCTCGCCGCCGGCGTCCTGGGACCGCGACAGGGCCACTTCCGCCAGCACCAGATAGGCCGCCGCGGGAGTCGTGCCCCGAACGCCCACCAGGCCGTCGAGCGCCCGGTTGGCCAGATCTCCGGCTTCGTCGGGGTTTCCGGCGCGAAGCCGTACATGAGAAAGGATGATCAGGCTGCGGGCGTGCTCGATCATTTCCGCGGGGAAGGTGGCGAAGACCGAACCGGCGGCGGTGGCCAGCTCGTTGGCGCGGTCCAGGTCGTGGTCCGCGCGGTTGGTCACGGTGATCCTGGCCCAGCGCATCGCGATCCTGGCCATCCGGATGGCCATCCGGGCGGGCCGTCCGGCGGCGATGGCGTCCTCGGCCAGCTGCACGGCCAGCGCGGAGTCCTCACCTTCGGCGGCGGTCACGCTGGCCTGCCAGAGCGCGAGGATCTCGTTGCTGCGGTCGGCGACCGGAGTCACCCCGTTGGAGGCGATCACCCGGTCCACGAAGGTCAGCCCGGTCTCGGTCTCGACCAGCGCGGCGGCCAGGTCGACCGCGAGCTCGCCCTGGTCCACGCCCAGCTGATCCACCTGGGAGAGCGCCTGCGCGCCCAGGTCGCGGGCCCGCTGCAGGTCGCCCGCGCGCTGGTAGCAGCGGCACAGCGCCACCGTCAGCGGCAGTCCGGCGAGCCGCTCGGGATGCGCGGCGGCCTCCCGGCGCAGCCGCTCGAACGCCTCGACGGCGCGGCCGATCCTGCCCTGTGATTCCAGTGCCCGGGCCCGGCCGAAGCGGGCGTGGGCCGCGAGCATCGCGTTCTCCTCGCCCGCGGCCTTGACGATGTCGCTGAAGCGGTCAGCCGCCATCGCCGGGTCGCCGTGGAAGAGCTCGAGCTCCGCGTGGCGCAGGCTCAGCTCGGTGTCGATCCGCTGCCGCGGTTCGATCCCGTGCAGCAGGAATTCCGTCGTGCAACCGAGTCTCTCGGCCAGCAGGCGCGCGACGACCGGCGTCGGCGTTCGCTTACCTGACTCGATCAACGAGACGTAACTGTCGGACAGATCCGGCCCGGCAAGCTGGGCTTGGGACATGCGCCTGCTCAACCGCAGGCCTCGGACGCGGTCACCTATGGTTCCCTGACTCGGCATCTGGTCTCTCAGGGCATGGGAATGGTCAATGGTCCCGCCATGATGGCACGAAGCCCCCTAATCGGGTAACCCTCCCGTCAAGAATCCCAAGGGGAATCCCGGGGGCGAACCGTTGTCCACGCCCGGGATTCGACCAGAGAAAGCGACAATTGTGGACGTCAGTCGTCCGAGTCGTCCTTGCTGGGGAAAATCATTTGGCAAACTTCGAGGTACAACGTCTCCGGGTAAGGGATGTATGGGACCGACCGCAAGGCCTGATCCTGACCGGCCGATTCCATGACGAACTCACCGTACCCAAGCATGCGGCCGAGCAGGTCGCGCTGGAAGCTCATGTCGGTCACCTTGCCGAGCGGCATCATCGCGACCTTGCGCGTGATCAGCCCGGTGGTGAGGAGCATGCGCGCCGAGGTGACCACGAAGTAGTCCACCGACCACTCCGCCACTTTCCAGACAAACCGGATCAGTAGCAGCAGCCAGGCCCACCAGATCACGACCAGGGCGTTGCCCCCGTTGTTCTCCCCCAGCCACTTGCTCAGCAGCCCGGCCAGGATGAGGCCACCGAAGATCTCGGCCACCGGGCGGAGCAGCACGGCCGGGTGACGCCGGACCATGATCACCTGGTGCTCGTGGGGGAGGAGGTAGCGGTTGACCGATGACGGGGCCGAATCCCCGTGGGTCACGAGCCTCATGTGAGACGCGCGAAGAATTGGGCCACCGAGTCCGCCGCGTTCATGACGCCGGTCACGGCGCCCGTCACGGTGTCGGCTGCGTCATGCGGCCTCGACAACAGGTAGAACGCCACCAGGGCCACAGCTCCCCACTTAAGGATCTTCTTGACCTGCACTGCCGTCACCACTCCCATGAGGTATAGATTACCCAGGCACCTTGTTCGGTAAAGCGGAAAAAATCGGAACATCCGGCGTCGATATGACCCCTGCTTAACCGCGCTGCGCGGCGGCGAGGACCTGTAGATGTTTCCGGGCGATCCGCTCCACCAGCCCGGGATAGGCGTGACCCGTCACTTCCACAGCGCCATGGTGGGCGGCCTGAATACAGCGCGTGACGGTCGTGGCGGGGTGTACCCCCGCGAACTCATCTAGGAGCGCGGCCTCGACCTGCTCGTAACGATCACTATTGTCCGGAAGCTGACTCATGGCTCTCCCTGGCACGCGCCCGTCGAGTGACGCAAAAGAGACGTCGTCATTACTCTACGTACCCGTGTCAGCACGCACTGTAACTATGGCGAAGGAAAGCCCGAGATCGGAGTGCCTAAAAGAGGACGAATGGGGTCAGACGACCCCGTATAGGCGGTCGCCCGCGTCGCCGAGGCCGGGGAGGATGTAACCCTGGTCGTTGAGGCATTCGTCCAGGCCCGCCGTGACCACCCGGATCGGGCGGCTGGACCCCTGGAACATCCCGTCCAGGTGCGCCAGGCCCTCGGGGGCCGCCAGCAGGCAGAGCGCGGTCACGTCCTCCGCGCCGCGGTCGAACAGGAACTGGATGGCGGCGGCGAGGGTTCCGCCGGTGGCCAGCATCGGATCCAGCACGTAGCACTGCCGGCCGGAGAGGTCCTCGGGCAACCGTGTCGCGTACGTGGACGCTTCGAGCGTCTCCTCGTTGCGGATCATGCCGAGGAAACCGACCTCGGCCGTCGGCAGCAGGCGCATCATCCCGTCCAGCATCCCCAGGCCGGCCCGCAGGATCGGAACCACGATGGGCGCCGGCCGCGACAGCCGTACGCCCTGGGCCGGGGTCAGCGGCGTCTCCACCGTCACCGCGGAGACCCGGACGTCGCGGGTCGCCTCGTACGCGAGGAGGGTGACCAGTTCGTCGGCCAGTCGGCGGAATGTCGGCGAGTCGGTCCGTACGTCGCGCAGCGTGGTCAGCTTGTGGGCGACAAGCGGATGATCAACGACGAGGGTCTCCATGACAGCAAAATTTACCGCCAACCGCTAGCTCCGCCGGAAGCAGCCCGGCTGTTTTGATCACAATTTGGCGTGAGCACCGGACGGCATCGGTGCACTTCTGGGACCATGGCCAACGTGAAGACCGCGCCGGTGGAGCACCGATGACAGACGAAGACGCGCTTGACTTCGCCATTGTGGTCTACCGCGAGGACGATCACTGGGAAGCCGAGATGCTGCCGGTGGCGCTGACCTCCGACCTCCGCGGCCTCATCCAAGCCCTCCGCCAGCAGCCCAGCGACGGCGGCACGATTGGCTTGGTCGCGGTGGGGGATGACTTCTTCGTGGCGTTACGGGTCTTCGGCGAACGCGTCAGTGTCTTTCTCTCCGACATCACCGCCGCCTGGGAATGGCCGCTGGCCCGCCAGGTGCTCGACTACCTCGATGTGCCCGTGCCCGAGGAGGAGGAACTCGACAGCGTCCTGCCCTGCGGCGACCTGTCGGTCTTCGCCGACCTCGGCCTAGACGAGATGGAACTCGGCGCCCTCTCCGGCGACGACGACCTCTACCCCGACGAGGTGCTCTTCAGCATCGCCGCGCGCCTCGGATTCCGCGACCCCTTCGAACGTGCCGTCGACGCCGCCACCGGCTGACGTCGGGAGCTGGACATGCCACCGAGACCGAATCTCTTCGCCGCCGCCTTCCTTCGCAACGGCTCCGGTTGGACCGGGGCCGAAGTCGACCTCACCGAAGCGGAGATCGCCGACGACGTCGGCGACGCCGTCCAGGAAGCCCTCGGGCTGACCGGCGACGAGCTGGCCGTGCTCTGCGTCGAGGTCGAGGATGAATGGTTCGCCATCGTCCGGTACGACGGGGAGGCCGATCCCCGCGTGTTCCTCTCCGACGCGCAGGCCGGTTTGGCCGACTCGCTGGGCGAGCTGTTCGCCGAGCTGGCCGGGGTGGCGGTGGACAAGGAGACACCCGATCTGGGGGTACGGCCCGCCGGGGACTTCGAGCTGCTCGCCGATTTCGGGTTGAGCGCGGAGGAGTTGCTGGAGCTCAGCATGGAGGAGGGCATGCTTCCGGCCGACACGCTCTCCGTCGTCGCGGAGCGGCTGTCCTTCGGGGACGAGCTCGACCGGTTGCGGTGACGTACGAGGACGCCATGCGGGTGGCGTTGGCGCAAGCCGTACAGGCGGGGGAGCGCGGTGAAGTCCCCGTCGGCGCGGTCGTGCTCTCCCCCGCCGGCGAGATCCTGGCCGAAGCCGGGAACGCCCGGGAATCCACCCACGACCCGACCGCCCACGCCGAGATCCTCGCCATCCGCGCCGCCGCGCGCGCCGACTGGCGCCTCACCGGCTGCACCCTGGTCGTCACCCTCGAACCGTGCACGATGTGCGCCGGCGCCGCTGTCCAGGCCAGACTCGCCCGCGTCATCTACGCCGCCCCCGACGAGAAGTCCGGCGCCGCCGGCTCCCTCTGGGACGTCCTACGCGACCGCCGCCTCAACCACCGCCCCGAAGTCCTCATGGGCGTCCTCGCCGACGAATCCACCGCCCTGCTGCGCACCTTCTTCGCAGCCCGCCGCCCCTGAATGCAGGCGCACCCACCCACCTTTGTCCGGTAAGCTGCTGCGCGGTGGTGTCTCCTAGTGGCCGATGGAGCGCGCCTCGAAAGCGCGTGTAGGGCAACCTACCGTGGGTTCAAATCCCACCACCACCGCCACCCGAAATGAGCCGTTGATCTGCGTCCGCAGGTCAGCGGCTCTCTTGTGTTTCGCGGTCGCCTCGTTTTGTCGGTCCGGTGTGTTAGACCTGGCAGCTCTCCGGACGTTGGAGGGGACACGGGTGCTTTCGCAGCAAGATCAGTGGGGTGAGCTGTGGACCTCCGCTGGTGCTCCCTACGGCTCGTTGCACGCCAGTCAGTGCAAGGAGCAGTTCAGCCTCGCCTTCACGCATGCGATCACAGCGGCCAGCCGGTGCAAGATCTCGGACCTCAGGGTAGATGACGAGCGCGTCGACTACACGATCCGTCAGGTCGCCAATCATCGTCGGTTCAGCTCGTCCACGGTGGATGTGCAGATGAAGTGCACCGAGCAGGATGTCCTGAGGGACGATGGCGTGCACTGGTCTCTAGATCGCAGTCACTATGACGCCCTGCGTGATCTGCGGACCTACAACCGGAAGATCCTTGTCGTTCTCCTGGTGCCCCACCGGCTTGATCGATGGCTGGAGACGCAGGAGGAGGGCATGCTGCTCCGTAAGACTGCATATTGGGTGTGCCTCGAAGGGCATGAACCCATCGAAACCGCGTCGAAGACCGTGGTCCTTCCCAGGGCGAACGTCTTCAATGTCGAGCAGCTCCTGGGGATACTTCAGCGTGTGGGCGATGGAGGACAGCCATGAACGCCACGAGTGACCACGTTGCCCGGCCACTGATCCTCACCGAAGATCTGTCGCCCGCGGCGATCGAGGCCTTTCTTGAGGTGAGCGGATGGGCTCAGACCGACGTGCGGGATGGTCTGTTCTCGATCTGGGAGAACGTGCTGGCGGACGCCAGTCTGATGCTTCCGTACGATCGCTCGTACCGTGACTTCTCCGCGCGCCTGGCGGATGCCCTGGCCACGATCGCGGACGTCTATGGCATCGGCAACCAGGAAGATCTCGCCCTGGAGATCGCGAGCGCTCGTAGTGACATTCTGCTGCTTCGCACGGATCAGCAGACCCTGGACGGATCGATACCGCTAAGTGAGGCGCAGGAACTGCTGAACGGTGTGAGCCAGATGCTCACGGCGGCCGCCTGCAGCGCGATCAGGCCGCGTGCCTCGAATCCGGGGCGACGTCCTGATGCGGTGAAGGAATTCCTCGCCGAGGAGGTCCGGATGGGGCACACCCTGCGGGGCAGCTTCGTCCTCACCATCCTTGCCCGTCATGCCGATATCAGGTCAGAGGAACTTCCTGAACGTGACGCCGACGATCAGGCGGTCATCGGTACGTACACACGTCGGGTGATGACGACGCTGGCGACGGGGCTGGCCGCCGCCCGCGACTTGCTCGCGGACGGTTCGGAGGCCGAACTTGACGACGCGGTTCAACGTGGTGCAAGCGCGGAATTGATCGACTCGCTGGAGAAGATGAGTCAGCAGCCGGGTATCCGCGCCCTGGATATGTCCTTCCGCTGGTCACCAAGCCAACCCCCACCGGAAGCCACGCTGAGCCGCGTGATCTTTCCTCGTCCCAGTCCAGCCCGCCTGGAACGAGTTCAGGAGTCGCTTCGTGGCCGCCCGGTCGTGGAGCAGGATGACGTCCTTGGCCAGGTAATCCGTCTGGAACGGGCTGAAGGCCAGGACGAAGGCGTCGTGGTGGTCGACGGATATCTCGGCCGGACCCGACGCCGGGTAAAGATGAGACTCGCCGGGGATGACTACCGACTCGCCATCCGCGCCCACGAAGATCGGCACCCAATCATCGCCTCAGGCGTCGTGACTCTGGCAAAGCGATCGTGGTGGCTAACCGCACCCGTATCGATACGTCTCCCACTCGAAGAAGCCACCGACGGGTAACACAGCGCAGCTCGAAGGATTTCTTGGCCAAGAAATCGTTCGGTCGTCGAATCGCCCGCTTGCTTGCTGTCCACATGTGGACACTCGACGCATTCGCCTGCGATTTACGGACCGTTCCATCTACCGTGCCTTGTCACACTAGCCACTAGCGCATCAGGGCGGGACATAGTGAGTGAGCAGACCGCGGCATCAAATGTGACCGAAGGTGCGCCCGTTCCCGTGAAGGCGGCCACCCCCAAGGCGGCCCTTGCGAAGAAGGTCAGTCCCTCCTCGCGTACGGTGCCGAAATGGGAGACCGATGCCCGCGACCGGGTTCGAGCGGCCATTCGTCGCTACTCCAAGCCCCTCGCCGACCTCGTCGCCCGCGACGCGAACGAGGCCGAAACCCGGCTTCTCATCACTGATCTTCTGTGCGACGGTCTCGGCTACGACAAGTACGAAGAGCTGACCATGGAATACCAGGTCAAGGGTGATTTTGCGGACTACGGGATTCGCATCGACAAGCAACTGGTCGCCTTCATTGAAGTGAAGCGCTGTACGCAACGGCTCGGTATCAAGCACCTTCGGCAGGTGCAGATGTATGCCGTGAATGAGGGCGTCGAGTGGCTGATCCTCACCAACGGTCAGGTCTGGCAGGTCTACCATCTCACCGGAGGATTGCCAGTCCTCGTCGATCTGGCTCTTGAAGTCGATCTGCTGGGCGAGGACTCTCTTGCCGTTAAAACAGATGGACTGTTCTACCTGAGCAAGGACGCATTCAAACGCCGGCTCATCGACAGCCTTTGGAAGGCACGGGCCGCAACTTCGCCGAAGTCCTTGGCTCAGGTGATTCTGTCCGACTCCATGCTGGAGAGCATCCGGTTGGAGATACGTCGCCAGACCAGCCACAACGCGGATACCAAGGATCTCGCTCGAATCCTTCGCGACGAGGTGATCCGGCCTGAGGCGTTGGCTTAAGGGCCTGTGGGCCCGAGGGCTGAGTTGGGATCGGCCAGAGGAACAACGTGGGTTTGTTCCGGCTGGCCGACGGGGGGTTAGTTTTCTAGTTCTAGGACTCGGGCGTGGAGGACGGAGCGTTGGTGGAGGGCGGCGCGTAGGGCGCGGTGGAGGCCGTCTTCCAGGTAGAACTCGCCCTGCCATTGGACGACGTGGGGGAACAGGTCGCCGTAGAAGGTGGAGTCTTTGGCCAGGAGAGAGTGGAGGTCTAGGACCGCTTTCGTGGTGACTAGTGTGTCGAGTCTGACCTGTCTGGGTGGTATTTGGGCCCATTCGCGATGGCCGAGGCCGTGTTCGGGGTAGGGGCGGCCATCGCCGACCAACTTAAAGATCACGCTACGTAGTTTAGGAGAAAAGGGGCTGCTTTGCCTGCTGGTCAGGGAGTGCCGGAGAAGGTGTCGCAGCGGGCGGGGTCGCCGGAGTCGTAGCCGGAGGTGAACCACTTGACGCGCTGCTCGGAGGTGCCGTGAGTGAAGGCGTCGGGGGTGACGCGGCCCTGGGTGCGCTCCTGGATGCTGTCGTCGCCGACGGCGGCCGCGGCGTCGAGTGCTTCCTTGATGTCGGTCTTGGTGAACTCTTTGGCGTAGAAGCCGGTGCTTACCGCGTTCTTCGCCCATACTCCGGCGAAGCAGTCGGCTTGGAGCTCTAGGCGGACGGAGTCGCTTTCCGGGCCCTGGTCCTGGCTCACCTTGCCCATGGTTCCGAGCAAGTTTTGTACGTGATGACCGTACTCATGGGCTATTACGTACGCTTGAGCGAAAGGTCCGCCGGAGGCGCCGAACTGGGACCGCAGCTGGTCGAAGAAGGTCAGGTCCAGATAGACGTTGCGGTCGTTAGGGCAGTAGAACGGGCCCACCGATGAGTCGGCGGTGCCGCAGCCGGTCTGTACGCCGCCGGTGAACAGGGCGGTCTTGGCAGGTTCGTAGCCCTGGATCTCGCCTGACCAGTATTCCTGCATGCTGTTGACCACGCCGACGACGCGGCACTGCTCGTCCTGGTCGGCGTCGGCGCCGGTTCTGCATTTCTCGCTGAGGTCAGAGGTGGGTTCGAGGCCGGCGGGCTGGCCGCCGCCCATGATGTCGCCGGGGTTGATCCCGAAGACCAGGGCCACGATGAGGACGATGATTCCGGCGGCGCCACCGCCGATGGCGAGCCCGCCGCGGCCCCGGTTCTCCACCTGGGATGTGTCCAGTTGTGCCTGATCGTCGAAGTCCATCTGGGACGCTCCCGCGGTCGGTTGTCTCCGACCGTCACAGCTGCCCTCAGATCCTTCCCGCGAACGTGTCGCATCGTCCGGGGTCGCCGGAGTCGTAACCGACGCTGAACCACTTCTCGCGCTGCGCCGAGGTCCCGTGGGTGAAGCCCTCGGGGGTGACGTAGCCCTGGGTGCGCCGCTGGATGCTGTCGTCGCCGACCGCCGAGGCGGCGCTGAGCGCCTCGTCGATGTCTCGCTTGCTGAAGGGTTCGGTGTAGAAGCCGGTGCGCAGCGCGTTGTGCGCCCACACGCCGGCGTAGCAGTCGGCTTGCAGTTCCAGCCGGACCGCGCCGCTGTTGGCGCCCTGCCGGTCGTTGCCGACGCGTCGCATGGTGCCGAGCAGGTTCTGTACGTGGTGACCGTACTCGTGGGCGATGACGTAAGCCTGGGCGAAAGGTCCGCCTTGTGCGCCAAAGCGGGTTTCGAGCTCGTTGAAGAAGCTTAGGTCTAGATACACCTTTCGATCGGCTGGGCAGTAGAAGGGGCCGACGGAGGAGTCGGCTTTTCCACAGGCTGTGGATACCGTTGTGCGGGTGCCGCCGAAGAGGTGGGTGCGGGCGGGGGTGTACGTGCGACCGCGGCCGGCGAAAGCTTGTTTCCAGTAGGTCTGGATGCTGTTGACGATTCCGACTATTCGGCAATCTTCGGATTGGTCGGCGTCTGCGCCGAATTTGCAGCGGTCGGCTAGGTTTCCGCTGGGTTGGGGCTGGCGGGGACTGGGCGGGTGCTGGTTGCCGTACTCCCCCGAGAAGCCGTTCAGCAGGGGCTGGCCGAGCAGGAGGATGGCGCCGAGGCCGATGATGACGAGCAGACATCCGCCCTTGCCGCCGATCGGCAGCGCGCAGCCGGGCATCGCGCCACAACCGGGCATCGACCCGCCGCCGCCCGGCTGCGGCCCCGACGCCCTGGCGTCCTCGACCTGGGACGGGTCCAGTTCGGCGTCGTCTTTGAAATCCATCCGCGCAGTCCTCCTGAGCGCCCGGCCGATTACTCTTCGTAATCATCCCCATGCTCAGGTGGTTCACGCGGGGCACATCCGAGAAGATCACCTTGTGGGCTGATCTTCTCGGATGTGCTGTGAGGGGCGATTATGCGCGGGTCGGTGTCAGGAGCTGCTCCACGATCGGACGTCCGGGGTGTCGCGACCACACGGCGGGGAGGACCACGCCCAGCATGAAGATCCAGGGCGAGGTCAGGAGGATGGGCGCCTCGGTGCCGCTCCCCTGATCAGGTGAGGGCTTCGGTTGCCCGCTGGCGGAGCGGGGCTTCGTGGTCCGGGTCGGCGTACAGCGTTATGGTCAGTCCGGTATGGGCGGCCTCGGCCAGGATGCTCAGCAGCGTGGCGAACTGTTCGGGAGGCTCGGCGCTGAGGAGGTCCTCGGCGTGTTCCACGACAAGGGTGAGGGTTCCGGCGCGGGTCGCGTCGCTGAGGGAGTCGGCGAATGCGTCCCAATTGCGGCCGAAGTAGTCGGGGAAACGCAGGACCCGTGCCGCCTCCTCGAAGAAGGCGGCGCGGGTCCGGCAGGCGCGTCCGTCGATGACCGCCGGCGCCGGGCCAGTGGAGACTGTCAGCCATTGCGGCAGCGGACGTGCGGCGGTCATGGGAGTTCCTAGAGCCGGTAGAAGTCGGTGTAGTGGTTCGGCGAGAACCAGGTCACGCCGGTGCTGCGGTTGACGACGATCCGGTAGGCGTCACGCGAGGCGCCCCGTGCCCGGGAGTAGACGTCGTACTCGTAGTAGGTGGCGCCGCTGGGGAGCTGGCCCTCGCGGTTGTAGTGGCGTCCGCCAGTGTAGTTGTACCTGCCGTCCGGCCAGGAGTACCAGCCGCTGGTGGTGGGGTAGCCCTTGGATCTCCAGGTCGCGTTGGCCGAACGCGCGTCGGAGCAGCGGGAGATGGTGCAGGAGTTGTAGACCGACGCTTCGGCGGGGGTGATGCCGGCCACACCGGTCAGGGAGACGATGGCGGCGAGCACGAGGGTGAGCCGTGCCGGCCACCAGGGTCGGGGGCGATGCGGGGTGTGCACGAAGCCTCCATGAGGGAAAGCGAGGGCAGTGACACCCCTGATGATCACCTTTGACTCGTGTCAAGTGAAGAGAAAGATCGTCAAAGGGATGGTGAACTCTTCGCGGCTGGGGAACGCCCGCGACATCACCAGGTGGCCGGCACGTTGACTGCGCGGAAACGGATCAGCCATCCGGGGTACTTGTCCATGAGAGGCGGCCACAGGCGACCAAGGTGATCAGCAGTTATCCGCCGACCGGCGATGACGGCCACGGGTCTCCGCGCATGAGAGTCGCCTAAGGCCTCGAATTGGGCGGCCAGTTCGTCACCGGTCGGGTCTCGGCGCGTGAGAGTCGCCCAAACTGAGACCCGGACGCACGAAAGGGCCGGTTGGATCGACCGGCCCCTGCGTGTTTTGCTGCTCAACCAAGCGCGGAGGATACGAGATTCGAACTCGTGAGGGGTTGCCCCCAACACGCTTTCCAAGCGTGCGCCCTAGGCCAACTAGGCGAATCCTCCGTCGAGAAGCTTACATGACCCAAGGGATGTCGCGCCCATTCCGAGGTGGCCTCACGCACTGCCGGGCAGGGCTAGACTGTGTCAGGACCCCTCGCGCGGCGTCATCCTGTGAACCTCCCCAGGGCCGGAAGGCAGCAAGGATAAGCGGGCTCTGGCGGGTGTGCGGGGGGTCTTCTGGTTTTGGGATCCTCGCGATCCCGGAGCCGACCATCGGCGACGCTCTCCCCGAGGAGACCGTATGAGTCTCGCGCTCTACCGCAAGTACCGGCCAGGGACGTTCGCAGAGGTCAAGGGGCAGGAACACGTCACCGAGCCGCTGCGCCAGGCGTTGCGGAGTGGGCGGATCAATCATGCGTATCTGTTCAGCGGGCCGCGTGGCTGCGGGAAGACCTCCAGTGCCCGGATCCTCGCGCGGAGTCTGAACTGTGCGGAAGGGCCGACCCCCGATCCGTGCGGGGTGTGCGAGTCGTGTGTGGCGCTGGCGCCGACGGGGCCCGGCCATCTTGATGTGATCGAGATCGACGCGGCGTCGCACGGTGGTGTGGACGATGCCCGCGATCTGCGGGAACGCGCGTTCTTCGCGCCGGTTTCCGCGCGGTTCAAGATTTACATCATCGACGAGGCGCACATGGTGACCCGGGAGGGGTTCAACGCGCTGCTCAAGCTCGTCGAGGAGCCGCCGCCGCATCTCAAGTTCGTCTTCGCGACCACCGAGCCGGAGAAGGTCATCGGGACGATCAAGTCCCGGACCCACCATTACCCGTTCCGGCTGATGCCGCCCGCGACGATCCGGCAGCTCATGGAGGAGATCCTGGAGTCGGAGTCGGTGCCGTACGAGGCGGCCGCGCTCCCGCTGGTCGTCCGTGCCGGGGCTGGTTCCGCTCGTGACTCGCTCTCCATTCTGGATCAGTTGCTCGCGGGCACCGACGACGCCGGCATCACCTACCAGCGCGCGGTCTCGCTGCTCGGTTACACCGACGGTGATCTCCTGGACGAGATCGTCGACGCGTTCGCGCGTCGTGACGGCGCGCTCGTCTTCCAGGCCGTGAACCGCGTCATCGAGGGCGGTCACGATCCGCGGCGGTTCGCGATGGATCTGCTGGAGCGTTTCCGCGATCTGGTCATTCTGGCGAATGTGCCGGAAGCCGCGGGTAACGGTCTTCTCGATCGGCCCGCCGACGAGCTGGAGCGCCTGCAGGGGCAGGCCGTCTCCATGGGTCCCGCCGAACTCACCCGCGCCGCCGAGGTATTCAACGCCGGTCTGACCGAAATGCGCGGCGCGGCCTCGCCCCGGCTCTTGCTGGAACTCATGTGCGCCCGCCTCCTCCTCCCCGCCGCCGCCCAGGGCGAAGCCGCCCTCCTGGCCCGCCTCGAACGCCTCGAACGCGAAGGCCCCCGCCCCCCATCCGGTACGGCTCCCGCCCATGGATCCGCCACGGCCCCCGCTGGATCCGGCCTGCCCCCCGCCACGACCCATGCCGGGTCAGGTGCGACCGCCGCCGCCAGTTCCCGCACCAGCCATGAACCAGGTACGGCCTCTGCCTCCGGCTCTCCTGGCTATGAATCTGGTACGACCTCCGCCGCTGCTTCCCGCCCCGGCCATGAATCTGGTCCGGCATCCGCCCCCGAAACCCCCTCGGCTGCCTCTGTTCCCGAACCTCGCAACGGTTCGTCAACCGGCTCGACGGGCGGCCGTACCCAATCCGACGACGACTGGCCTGTGGCGGCTCGTCCGGGTATGCCCAGCAGCCCGCAACCCCCCGCCGCCGAGCCCGCGTCCGCGCCCGCACCCGCGGAATCTTCCGGGATGGGCACCGTCATGCAGGCATGGCCGCACGTCCTGGAGGCCGTCAAAACCCGGCAGCGGGTTGCCTGGATGATCCTCAACGCCCAAGGCCGCCTGCTGGGCGCCGAAGGCAACCTGGTCACCGTAGGCTTCGAAAAGCCCGGCGACGTCCA
Source organism: Acrocarpospora pleiomorpha (assembly GCF_009687885.1). GTDB lineage: Bacteria > Actinomycetota > Actinomycetes > Streptosporangiales > Streptosporangiaceae > Acrocarpospora > Acrocarpospora pleiomorpha. The sequence continues at coordinate 319,198 of NZ_BLAF01000013.1, read as the reverse complement.
AGGCTTCCTTAAGGGCAAACGCGACGAAGTGGTCGCCGCCGCCCTCGGTGACGTCCTCGGCGGCAGCTGGCGCGTCGACGTGGTGGTCGGCTCAGGCCCAACCGGCGGCACGCCCCGCCCACCCGCAGGCCCTGCTCCCAGCGGCTCCCCCACAGGTACGGCACACCCTCCAGCGCCGCAGCCCCTCTCAGATCAGCGCGCCCAGGCCAGCCCGGCACCTGAATCACCGACAAACGCCACTCCCACCGCGACAACCGCCCCAATCGCCCCCAGAA
>NZ_BLAF01000013.1:285464-318432 GCF_009687885.1 Acrocarpospora pleiomorpha | reverse complement strand
CCCCCCCACCACCCCCGGCAAGAACCACCTCAGGCATCACCGCCGCCAAATCCGCAGCCCGAACAGCCGCCCAATCCGGCCCTCGCAAGGCATGGCCAGAATCCATCCCGCCACGCAATACCCCCAGCCCCGCCGACGACTCAGACTCCTACAGCGAAGAGCTGAGCGGCCTGGCCCTCCTGCAACGGGAACTCGGCGGCCGAGTAATCCAAGAAATCGACCACTCTCACCCCTGACCGCCCAGGACGTCAGGAGTGGGCCGACGGGGGAGCCAATGCCGTTTGGCCGGCTAGCCGGTGATCTCGGGGGTGGCCAGCTCGTTGCCGGTAGCTCCTCTCACCCCTGATCGTCTGGGCTGACGGGGGAGCTAGTTCATACCGTTTCGCCAGCCAGGTCGGTGATCTCGGCGGCTGCCAGCTCGTTGCCGGTAGGCTCCCCCTCGGTGACGGGGCCACCGAAATGCAGCCCGCGAACGGTGCTGGTGCTGAGGTCGTCCGCGCCGAGCGCGTCGATCATCCGGCTGGAGTCGGCGGATCGACGACAACCTCGTCGAAGCCGTACAGGATGGGACGACCCGGCCGCCACTGCGCTGAGATTCTCGGCGGCCCTGATGGGACACTCACCGTCTACGAAGGGCCTTCGACCGAGGCCGGCCCGCAGATCATCGCCAACTCGGCCGACTACGTCGACGATCCCGTCGTATTTCGGCAGTACTGCTGCCACTGCTGTTGGACGGCGCTCTATTCAGCCGTCGTACCGACCGACCACGTGACTCTCAGGTCGGCCGGATGGACAGAGCCGTGGTCCGGAGGTCGTCCGGGGTGAGCGTGCCGGACGGGATCCTGACCGAGACGGCCACTCCGGCAGAGGTCAGCCAGAAGGCCTCCGAGTCGTTGATATACCCCCGATAGGACCCATTCTGGAACTCGTCCAGGTGCCAGGCCTCCGGGTCGTGCTCGTGGTACTCCGCCAAGAAGGCGCGCAACGCCGGGAGTGCGCTCAGCCGTGGGCCGCGCAGGATGGCGATTTTCAGGTCCACGTGGGAGACGCCCTCACTCTCCCGCTCCCAGACCCGGGAAACGAATCGGACGTCCTCCCACTCGTACGCGAAATCGGAGGTCTGACCCCCAACAGGGACGTGACCGATCGTGAAGCCGTCCAACTCGCCGCCGTTCCGGAAAGTCACGCCCATCAAGAGCACAACAGCAGCCATTATTCGGCCGAACAGCATGAGCCCTCCTACGTGTCAGCGCTCAGACGAACCCGGGCAGCCGCATGGCGGTGGTCGTTGGGGGAGGTTTTGGTGATGATGTGTTCCAAGATTTCGCCGTCGTCATGGCCGGTGGGGGTCTGGGCGAAGGTCCACAGGTCGTCGATGGAACCTCTGGCGAGGAGCTCGGAGCGTACCCGCGCGTCTAGTTCGTCGCGTTCGCGGCGAAGAGCGGGGGATTCGGAGCGTGGTAACAGCGGTCCTTGGTAGAGGCGCGTGATCGTCGCCAGGTCCCCGGTGGACAGGGCCCGGCGGACGCTGAGGACGTCCGATTCGACCTCCCCGACCAGCCGGTACGGCTTCGCGGCCACGGCCCCGGACAGCTGCGCCCTGAGCCGGTGGATCTCCGCCCGGATCGTCACCGGATTGCCCTCATCGCCGTACAGCAGAAAGGACAGCTGCTCGGCGGTGAGCCCGCGCGGATGGGAGGCGAGCAGCGCGAGGATCTCGGCGTGCCGGAGGGAGAGCGGCACGTGGGCGCCGTCGAGTTCGGCGTGGGGGCGCTCGGAGCCGAGCAGGGTGAGGCGGAGGCGGGGCGGTTCCGAGACGCCGAACGGCATGATCAGGTAGGCGTCGCCGAGGGATTCGACCCGCGCGGCTCGCCCGTCAGGAAGCACCATTCGATCACTGGCCACCGGCAGCGTGAGCCGCTCGCCGCCAAGCCCGCTGATGACCCGCCCGGAGGGGGTCACCAGCAGCCCGGACGCCCGTAACCGGCTCTGGTGCCGGGACCGGATCCGCTCGTCGGACTCGCGCATCCGCAACGCCAGGTGGCTCTCCGCCAGCTGGGCGGCGGCCCCGACCAGCGCGACGGTCGCGGGCGGCAGCGACTTGGTGGTGCCGCTGATGTCGACGCACCCCAGCACCGACCCGGTATCCGGATCGATGATCGGCGACCCCACGCACGACCAGTGATGCAGCACCCTGATCAGATGCTCCGCCGAGTACACCGGCGTCGGTCGCCCGGTCGCCAGCGCGGTCCCGATGCCGTTGGTGCCCACCGCCTCCTCCGACCAGGCGAAGCCGGCCGCCAGCCCGATCGTGTCCGCACGCTGGAGCACCTCGCGGTGCCCGTCCCGCCAGAGGATGTGCCCGTCCGCGTCGGCGACCACCATGATGTGCGCGGCCTCGTCGGCGATCTGCAGCAGGGTGTGGTTCAGCAGCGGCAGCACCTCGTTCAACGGGTGCGCCGAGCGCGCGTCTCCGATGTCGCCCGCGTCGTAGACGAGCGGCGCGGCCCGCACCTCGGGGTGGATCCCCGCCTCCAGCGAGCGCCGCCAAGAGGCGGAGATGACCTTCCGGGGGCCTCCCCCGTTCGGCATATTTCCGGACATGACGGCTTCGTGCATCCGGCGGAATCGCGTTTCCTGCATTGTCATCCCAGTCTTCCCGGACAAGCCTGTGTGGACCGGAAGGGGGCCCTCAGCCGATTACGATAATCTCCATGAGTAACCGATTGATCGCAACCTGTATGCAACCTTAGGCGAGTTACGTTGGGCACACCACACCGGGCCGCGGCCGACCTGGAGTGGTTGAGGCCGGGTCTCGGACGCTTGGAGGGGGGCCGGGACCCGGCCTGGGGCTCTTGATGGAGCGGAACACACACCGTGCGCCGGTGTTCAGATGAGCCGCGAACACCGTAGGCTCGGTCGCGACGGCATGTCGCCATCCGGCTGAGGAGTGCACGATTGTGAACCCAGGAGATGTGAACCTGCAGCAGTTGCTGGAGCAGGCCCAGCTGGTGCAGCAGCAGCTCGCATCGGCCCAGCAGGAGCTGAACGACGCCCAGGTGGAGGGCACCTCGGGCGGCGGCATGGTGGTGGCCACCGTGAACGGCAGTGGCGAGCTGCTCGAGCTCACGATCGACCCGAAGGCGATCGATCCGAAGGATCCCGAGGAGACCGCGGAGACCATCGCCGACCTGGTCATCGCCGCCGTGCGAGACGCGGTCAGGGCCGCCGCCGAACTCCAGCAGGAAAAGCTCGGCCCGCTCGCGCAGGGCCTCGGCGGGGGCGGCTTCGGCCAGCTCCCCGGGTTCTAGCGGTCATGTACGAAGGCGTCGTCCAGAACCTGATCGACGAGCTCGGGCTGCTGCCGGGCGTCGGTCCCAAGAGCGCCCAGCGGATCGCGTTCCACCTGCTCGCGGCCGATCCGGCCGAGGTGAAGCGGCTGGCGCACGCGCTGCTGGAGGTCAAGGAGAAGGTCAGCTTCTGCCGGGTCTGCGGGAACGTGGCCGCCGAGCAGGAGTGCCGGGTCTGCCGTGACCCGCGCCGCGACCCCCAGGTGATCTGCGTGGTGGAGGAGTCCAAGGACGTCATCGCGATCGAGAAGACACGCGAGTTCCGCGGTCGTTATCACGTGCTCGGCGGCGCGATCAGCCCGATCGACGGCGTCGGGCCCGACGATCTGCGGATCCGGGAACTGATGACCCGGCTGGCCGACGGCGCGGTGACGGAGCTGATCCTGGCCACCGACCCGAACCTGGAAGGCGAGGCGACGGCCACATATCTCGCTAGGCTCGTCAAGCCCATGGGACTCAGAGTGACACGATTGGCCAGCGGTCTGCCCGTGGGCGGTGATCTCGAGTATGCCGACGAGGTCACCCTGGGCCGCGCATTCGAGGGACGGAGGCTCCTGGATGTTTGATGAGTGGAACGCGCTGGCCGACCGGGTTGCCGGGCACGCGCAGAACTATCTTGACGGCCTGACCCGGCTGGCGGGCGGGGAGGGCGGGAACGCCATCCTGCCGCTGCTGCTGGTCGAGGTCGCCCAGGTGAGCCTGGCCGGAACCCAGCTCGCGGCGGTGCAGGACGTGATCCTGCAGGGCAACTTCGAGCCCGCGCTGAGCGAGGATCCCGACATAGATCCGTTGCGTACGGCTCTCGCCGCCCGGCTGGGCCCGGTGGACGATTACGCCGAGGTGTTCGATCCGTACAAGGACACGGCGGTCACGCCGTACCGGCTGTCGGATGATCTGACGGCGGTGGCGGCGGATCTGATTCACGGGCTGCGCCACTATCGGGCCGGGCGTCCGCTTGAGGCGTTGTGGTGGTGGCAGTACTCATATTTCAACACCTGGGGGAACCACGCCGGGGCGGCGCTGCGGGCCTTGCAGGCGCTGGTCGCGCATACTCGGCTTGATGTGGCCGAGGAGACTACCACAGTCTGAGCTGTCCAGATGGCGGACTAAACCAGTTGGGCTGGTGAGACGCGCCGTTAGACTGTGAGCTCCACGTCCCAAATTTGTACGGGAGACACTCCAGTGGCGCTCGTTGTCCAGAAATATGGTGGTTCGTCCGTCGCCGACGCCTCCTGCATCAAGCGGGTGGCGCAGCGGATCGTCGCGACGAAAAAAGCCGGCAACGACGTCGTGGTGATCGTCTCCGCCATGGGCGACACGACGGACGAGCTGCTCGAGCTGGCGAAGCAGGTGTCGCCACTCCCGCCGGGGCGCGAACTGGACATGCTCCTGACCTCCGGCGAGCGCATCTCGATGGCGCTGCTGGCGATGGCGATCGCCAACCTCGGGCACGAGGCGCGCAGCTTCACCGGCTCGCAGGCGGGCGTGATCACCGACTCCTCGCACGGCAGGGCGCGCATCATCGACGTGACGCCGTCGCGGCTGCGCGAGTCCATCGGGAACGGCCACATCGCGATCGTGGCCGGGTTCCAGGGCGTCTCGCAGAACACCAAGGACATCACCACCCTCGGCCGCGGCGGCTCCGACACCACGGCCGTCGCGCTCGCCGCCGCCCTCCAGGCGGACGTCTGCGAGATCTACACCGATGTGGATGGCATTTTCACCGCCGATCCGCGGATCGTGAAGCGGGCCAAGAAGATCCCGCACCTCTCGTACGAGGAGACGCTGGAGATGGCGGCCTGCGGGGCCAAGATCCTGCACCTGCGCTGCGTGGAGTACGCGCGCAGGTTCAACGTCCCGATCCATGTCAGAAGCTCGTTCAGCACCAGGGAAGGCACCTGGGTCTTCTCCGATCCCAAGACCGAAGGAAGCGAGATGGAGCAGCCCATCATCTCCGGCGTGGCGCATGACCGGAGCGAGGCCAAGATCACTGTGGTCGGGGTGCCGGACAAAGTGGGCGAGGCCGCGGCCATCTTCCGCACCCTGGCGGATGCCGAGATCAACATCGACATGATCGTGCAGAACGTGTCCGCGGCGGCCACCGGCCGTACCGACATCTCGTTCACGCTGCCGACGGCGGACGCGCAGACCGCGCTGACCGCGTTGAAGAAGATCCAGGATCAGGTGGTGTTCGAGAGCCTGCTATTCGACGACCAGATCGGGAAGGTGTCGCTGATCGGGGCGGGCATGCGCTCGCATCCGGGGGTCACCGCCAAGTTCTTCGGGGCGCTGGCGGATGCCGGGGTGAACATCGAGATGATCTCCACGTCGGAGATCCGGATCTCGGTGATCGTGGGGCAGAACGAGGTGGACGCGGCCGTCAACGCCGCGCACTCGGCGTTCGATCTGGACGCCGACCAGGTAGAGGCCGTGGTGTACGGGGGGACCGGACGATGAGCAAGCCCACTCTTGCCCTGGTGGGGGCGACCGGTGCCGTCGGCACCGTGATGCGCGAGATCATCTCGTCTCGCGCGGACATTTACGGCGAGATCCGGCTGGTCGCGTCGGCGCGGTCGGCGGGGAAGGTCCTGCGGGTGCGCGGCGAGGACGTGGTCGTCCAGGCGCTGGCCCCCGAGGTCTTCGACGGCGTGGACATCGCGATCTTCGATGTGCCCGACGAGGTCTCCGCCGACTGGGTTCCGATCGCGGCCGCGCGCGGCGCCATCGCCATCGACAAGTCCGGAACTTTCCGGATGAATCCGCAGGTTCCGTTGGTCGTTCCCGAGGTCAATCCCGACGACGCGAGAACCCGGCCGCTCGGCATCGTCTCCACGCCCAACTGCACGACCCTCTCGATGATGGCCGCGATGGGCGCTCTGCACGCGGAGTACGGCCTGCGGGAGCTTGTCGTGGCTTCGTATCAGGCCGTGTCCGGGGCAGGAGTCGCCGGTTCCGCTCGTCTTTACGATGAGATCGAAGCCCTGGCTGGGGACCGGACGATCGGCCAGACCGCCGGTGATGTCCGGAAGGCCCTCCAGAACAAGCTGCCTGAGGAGTCGCCGTTCCCGGCTCCGGTGGCGTTCAACGTCGTGCCGTGGGCGGGGTCGCTCAAGGAGGACGGCTGGGCGTCGGAGGAACTCAAGCTCCGCAACGAGTCGCGCAAGATCCTCGGCATTGCGGACCTCAAGGTGTCCGCGACCTGCGTGCGGGTGCCGGTGATCACCACTCACTCGCTGGCCGTGCACGCGACTTTCGCGGGCGAGGTCACGGTCGCGGACGCCCATCGCATCCTGAACGCCGCGCCGACGGTGGTCGTGATGGACGATCCGGCGAACGGTGTGTATCCGACCCCCGCGGACGTGGTCGGGACCGACCCGACGTATGTGGGACGAGTCCGCCAGGCGATCGACTTCCCGAACACGCTCGATCTGTTCGTGTGCGGGGACAATCTCCGCAAGGGAGCCGCTCTGAACGCTGCCGAGATCGCGGAACTCATCGTCGCCACGGAGTTCTGACGAGACCGGGGACCCTCGGCGTTGAGGGTCCCCGTGTCGTTAGTGCAGTAGTAGGTCCCAGTGGTCGGGTTCGCGGGCGTATATGTCGTTTTCCTTGTTGCGGTAGAGGGCGGCTCCGTCCCCCCGGGTGCGGTAGAAACGGAATTTTCGGGTTATATATGAGTCGATGCATTCATTGTGTCTGATGTCGACTTTGTAGCCGTTGCCGTGGCTGTAGACGCCGTGGGCGTGGCCGGTTTCGGTGCCGCCGGTGATGACGATTCGGCAGCCGCTGCGGCGTTTGAGGTCGATGGTTTTCATGAGTGTGCCGTACCGGATCGAGTGGAGCGAGGTGCAGTACGGGCGGTTCTGGTCGGTGCATCTGCCGGTGGCCTGCCAGCCGAGGCCGGCTCGGGAGATGCGGCGCATGGCACGGTTACCGCTGATTCGCAGGCCGGACGCGCGGCCGTGCCACGTGGTGCCTCTCACCTTGCCTTTCGTGGCCGCGATCCGGTGGCGCAGGGCGGCGGCGGCCCGGCCTTTCGTGCGGAGCGCCTGGAGCGGCGGCCGGATCTGCACCGATGACGCCGGAGCACGCCGGATCGGCGTCCCGCCGTTGGTGTCCTGGCGGGCAGCGGTGTCCTGCTGGGCGGTGGTGTCGTGGCGAGCCGCGGCCGGCCTGCTGTTCATGGGCAGGGTGGTCAGGACAATCATCGTCATTCCGGCCGCACCCCACAAAGTGTGACGTAACTGCACCTCGGTTTCCCCCGTTACTCTCAGTCGTGGGGGAGTTGCCAAAAGGATCAATCCCACCGGGATGTCGCGCCCATCCCTGTGTGGGGTGAGAGTTTGCCCCAGGATGCGCATCATCTGGTGGGTCCATGACCTAACGGGGGCGGGAGCCGTACAGTGACCGATGTGCCCGAGCCGCGTGTGAGAGCTTCCGAGAGGACCAGGGAGCTGATTGTGGAGACAGCCCTCCGGCTGTTCAGGGAACGGGGGTTCGAGGCCACGACAATGCGGGCAATCGCCTCCGAAGCGGGCGTTTCCGTGGGTAACGCGTATTACTACTTCGCTTCGAAGGAACAGCTGATCCAGGCGTACTACGACCGGGCGCAGGCCGAGCATGAAGCGGCGTGTGCGGAGGTGCTGGCCACCGAGGGGTCGTTCGCCGCGCGGCTGCGCGGGGTGCTGTGCGCGTGGGTGCGGGTGTCGGAGCCGTACCATGAATTCGCGGTTAAATTCTATAAACACGCGGCCGAGCCGAGCAATCCGCTGAATCCATTCAGCGCGGATTCCGCGCCGGCGCGGGAGTCGTCTGTCGCGATTTATCGCCAGGTTGTGGACGGTTGTACGGATCGAATGGACCCCGAACTCCGGTCGGAGTTGCCGGAGTTGTTGTGGTTGCTTTCGATGGGCGTGGTTTTGTTCTGGGTACACGACACATCCGCTGGATGCGCGCGGACCTACCGCCTGATCGATAGAACCGTGCCGCTGGTCGATAGGCTCGTCGGGTTGTCGTACTTGCCCGGTTTGCGCGGTGTGACCAGGGACTTCATCGAGGTCGTCCGCGAGCTTCGAGAGTGAGGATGGACTGTGGGACGTTGGGGCATCACGATTCCGTACGCCGGGCAGGTGCTTGATCGCGAGCTTGTCGCGGAGCTGCCGAAGCTGGGATACACGGACGCGTGGTCGGCGGAGGTGAACGGGAGCGACGGGTTCACGCCGCTGGCGCTGGCCGCGGGGTGGGCGCCCGAACTCCGGCTGGGGACCGCCATCGTGCCCGTGTCCACGCGCGGTCCCGGACTGCTGGCGATGACCGCGGCCACGCTGGCCGATCTCGCTCCGGAGCGGTTTGTCCTGGGTATCGGTGCTTCGTCCCTCGTGATCGTCGAACAGTGGAACGCGGGCGAGTTCGTCAAACCCTTCGCCCGTACCAGAGACACCCTCAGATTCCTCCGCGCCGCGCTCGCCGGCGAGAAGGTGACCGCGACATACGAGACCTTCGACATCAAGGGGTTCAAGCTCGAGCGAGCCCCTCGGATCCCACCCAGAATCGTGCTGGCCGCGCTTCGGCCGAGGATGCTGCGGCTGGCCGCCGCCGAAGCCGACGGTGCGATCACCAACTGGCTGTCCCCGGAGGACGTACGGAAAGTCCGAGCCGAGCTCGACGACGATACCGAACTCATCGCCCGGCTGTTCGTGGTCGTCAGCGAGGACGCCGACAAGGTCCGCGCCCTGGGTAAGCGTATGATCGCCGCCTACCTGACCGTGCCCGTCTACGCGGCGTTCCACGACTGGCTCGGCCGGGCCGAGATGCTCCGGCCGATGCACGAGGCCTGGGCGGCCAACGACCGCCAAGCCGCCCTCAAAGCCATCCCCGACGAGCTCGTCGACCAGCTGATCGTGCACGGCGACGCCGCCACCTGCCGCGCCCGAATCACCGAATACGTCGCGAACGGCCTCACCACCCCGGTTCTCGCCCCGATTCCCGCCGACGAGACGCCGATCGCCCAGATCGTCCGCGACCTCGGAACGCCTTAAAAAGATCGTTCGTTATCGGGGGGAACGCTTGGGTAAAGCAGTCCTGAGCCCCTTGGAGGTCGGCGATGGCGAAGGCGCGGCGAGCGGCGCAGGTCTACCGTGCGTACCAGGACGTCTCCCGGCCGGGCAGCCCCGGCTTGATGACGCGAATCCGGGCACTGCCGCGAATGGTCCGCGGCGCCCTTCGCGGTGAGTATCGCGACCTGGGCAAGGGCAGGCTCAGCATGATGGGCCTGGCCATCCTCTACATCGTCTCCCCCATCGACGCGATCCCCGACTTCCTCCTCGCCATCGGCATCGTCGACGACTTCGGCGTCTTCCTGTGGCTCGCCACCGCCCTCCTGGGCGAAAGCGGCCGGTACGTCACCTGGGAGAAGAACCGCCAGTTACCCTAAAGCTCTTCCATTCGCAGCCACGCCCGCGAGGGCAGCGGATGGCCGAAGAGACGGGCGGCATTGCCGTACGCGACCCGGGCGAGGTCGGCGGGGGGCAGGTTGCCGAGGCGGTGGGCGATGGCGCGCTGCGTGTCGGGCCAGGACGATTCCGACCGGGGGTATCCGCTCTCCAGGAGCACGTGCTCCATCCCGACGGCCATCCGTACGGCGCTCAGCGCGGTGTCGTCGAGCGAGCCGAAGAAGAAGTTCCGGCGCAGGACCTCGCTCGGCTTGAGGCCGCCCTCCCAGCTGGTCTCGCTGGCGACCGGGTGATCCAGGGCGTAGTCGGCCCGCTCGGAGAGCATCGGCAGCCAGCTCACGCCGCCCTCGACGATCAGGATGCGCAGGGACGGGAACCGCAGCGGGACGCCTGACCAGAGCCAGTCGGCGCAGGCGAACATCGCGCTGGCCGGGATCAGCGTGGTGATCGCCTCGATGGGCGTGTCGGTCGACGGGACCGGTGCCCAGGAGGAGCCGCCGGTGTGCAGGCAGACCACGGTGCCGGTCTCCTCGCAGGCGGCGAAGAACGGATCCCAGTGCCCGCTGTGAATGGACGGCAACCGCAGCCGCGTCGGAAACTCGGGGAACACCACGGCCTTGAAGCCGCGCGCCGCGTTCGCCTTGATCTCCGAGGCGGCGATCTGCGGATCCGGCAGCCAGGGCAGCTGCAGGGCGATGATCCGCTCGGGGTAGCTACCCGCCCACACGTCCACATGCCAGTCGTTCCACGCCTTGACCAGGGCAAGCCCGAGATCCTGGTCGCGTGTCCTGGCGAACGCCATGCCCGCCTGCCCCGCCAGCATGCCCGGGAAATTGACCGCCGCCCAGATTCCGGCACGATCCATGTCCTGGATCCGCTCATCGATGTCATAGCAACCCGGACGCATGTCATCGAACCGGACAGGATCGAGCGTCCACTGCTCCTTGGGCAGCCCAGCACCGACGTCCAGGCCGGCGCACGGATACGTCGCACCGCCATAGCGCCACACCTGGTGCCCGGAATCGGTGTCCACCACTCGGGGCGCCAGGTCCTCGAACTTGGCCGGAAGGCGATCTTCGAACAGGTCCGGCGGTTCGATCACATGATCGTCGGCTGAGATGATCACATAGTCCCGCCGCCTCGGCTCTGGGTCGGGAAGCAGCGGCGTGTTCACAGGAGTCAACGGTAGAGGCAAGGAATAACACCAAACAAGCTGCGAGGTCTCCGGTTGGTATCCGTTCGTTCACCCGGGGCGTCTGAGGTCTTTCGTCCAGATCGGGGGCTTGGTTAAACCTTACGGGCGAACGCGCGAGCAGGCGGAGAAATGCGGGTTCAGCGCGTCATGGATTGCACGGATTCTGGCGCGGATCGCGCGGCCCGCAGATCGCGAGCCTCCCGCCGGATCAGCAGCAGCCACCCGCCGATCGCGATCCCGATGAACATCCACCACTGCACACCGTAGGCCAGATTCAACCCGCCACCACTTCCCGCATCGGGTTCCGGCACCGGCTCCGGCGCGCTCGCCGCCGCGGGCTCCTGCCCACTGAGCTCGACAAAACCCCCATACAGCCGGTACGGCAGCCCTGCCCCCAGCACGGAATCGTTGATCAGCAGAATCTGCTTCGGGGGCAATCCCGCACGATCCTCGATTCCGGTCGTCTCCTCGGTCTCCGCAGGCCGCAACCGCCCGGTCACGGTAACCTCACCCGCTGGCGCCGCAGGCACCGAAGGCGTCCCGTCCGCGTCCGTCCCCGCCGCGACCCACCCACGATTCACCAGCACCGCCCCCGCCGGGGTCACCAGCGGCGTGATCACATAAAACCCCACCCGCTGATTCTGGGTACGCCGCCGCACCAGCCACTCATGCGACGCGTCATAACTCCCCCGCACGGTCACCGCACGGAACTTGTCCCTTTCCGGTACGGCACCGCCCACCGCCGCCAAATCCGCCAACGGAACCGCGGCGGCGGCCAGATTCGCGGAGGTCCGATCACTGGCCGACGAACGTTCCTCGTATCGCCCGAACTGCCATCGCCCCAGAAACACGAACGCCGGAATCACCAGCAACACCACAACGTGAAGCGCCAGCCAGCGGGGAGTCAGCAGAAACCGATACACGAGTTCAAGCCTAGGCACCCACCCGAGTGCCTCGTCAGCCGACCGTGGCGCTGGCTGTGGTGGGGCGGGCGCTTGGGCCTGGGCGGGGGGTGACGTCGCGGGGGGTGGCTACCTCGTGGCCCTTGGTGCAGCGCATGTGTTGTTCGATCAAGGCGCCGCAGTCTCGGTGGGTGAGGAGGACGGGTGGGCCTTCGGGGTCGGAGACGTAGCGGTCTCCCCAGTGCATGAGGGATACCAGGATGGGGTAGAGGTCGACGCCTTTTTGGGTTAGGCGGTATTCGTCGCGTTGGCGTTGGCCGGGCTCCTGGTAGGGGACTTTTCGGAGGAGGTCTTCTTCTACCAGGCGGGTGAGGCGGGCGCTCAGCACTTGGCGAGGGGCGCCGGTGTTGGCCTGGAGGTCGGCGAAGCGCCGTACTCCATTGAATGCCTCGCGTAGGACGAGGAAGGTCCACTTTTCGCCCAGCACGGCAAGCGTTCGTTCGATCGAACAGTTATCCAGCCGGTACGCGCTCCGATCGGTCACGCCGTCCATGGCTCGCATCGTAAATCATTACCTCCAACGTCATCTGAGTCTACTTGACAGACTTAGCTGGCCCAAGGAGGCTGAGTTCATGGAGAGAACTCAGGTGGAGGTTCGGCCCACCCGGGCCGGCGATGAGGATGGCGTGCGGAAGTTCCTGCTCGGGCTGTCGTTGCACACTCAGTCCCACCGGTTCTTCGCCGGGGTGACGAAGCCGAGCGCGAGCATGATGCGGGCTCTACTGGCCAGGGACGAGCGACGGGACGCGCTTGTGGCGGTCGTGGACGATCGGGTGATCGGGCATGCCATGGCGTTTCGGGATGGCATAGATGTGGAGATCGCCGTGGTCGTCACCGATGAGTGGCAGGGCGTCGGGGTGGGGTCCCAGCTGGTGCGTACGTTGCTGCGGCGGGTGACCGGCGCTGAGTGGGTCGCGATGGACGTGATGGGCGACAACCGGAAGGTGCTCGCCATGGTTCGGCGGGCCTGGCCGGATGCCACCATGACCGTCGAATCCGGGTCTGTTCAGGTCAGAGCGGAACTTACATTTGCAGAACAAGGTTCTGTTGCGTCACCATTGACGGTGTGAAGAGCGCGAAGAATGGTCGTGACGGCCGGACCCGGATCATCGAGGGCGCCCTGCGCCGGTTCAGCCAGGATGGCGTCTCCGCGAGCACGCTGGCCAGTCTTCGCGAGGAGAGCGGCGTCAGCGTCGGTAGTTTCTATCATCATTTTGCCAGCAAGGAACATGTCTTCGGCGTCCTGTACTCGGAGACGCTGGCCATGTATCAGGAGGCTTTCGTCACCGAGCTGACCCGGCATGAGGAGGCTCGCGCCGGGATCGAGGGCATCGTCACCCTGCACATGGCTTGGTGTGGCGAACATCCGGAACGAGCCCGGCTGCTGGTCAGCGAGCGTCCGCCCCGGCGCGAGGAGCCGGGGGGAACCGAGGTGGCGGAGACCAGGCGGGCCTTCTTCCGCCAGGTCTCCGACTGGTGGCGACCCCACACGAAGGCGGGCCTGCTCAAGCCGGTGGACGCCACCATGTGTTACGTCCTGTGGCTGGGTCCGGCGCAGGAAATGTGCCGCCTCTGGTTCGCGGGCGCCCACCAGCCCACCGAAGCCGAGATCAAAGAACTCAGCGAAGCCGCCTGGGCCAGCCTCCGCATGTAAGAAGAGGCCCCCGCGAGGAGCGCCAGCGAGGACATCGACCTGTTCACATCCGGTGTTCGCGACGACTTCGCGGAGGGCATTCGGTCGCAGCTTGGCACAAGGCCAGGGACATTATCCTTGGGTGGTTCAAGTCCCACCCGCCTTTCTCGCAGCCCAGGTGGAGCATGAGATGTTCGAGCTGCTGTCGAAGCTTGCGGAGATCTTCTCCTCCTATGGCCAGCAATACTTCACGGGCAGACGGGGCGCTAAGGACGCCAAGGTCGCCCAGTGCTTACTCGACGTCATCCTGGCCCTCCAGGAACTGATCGCACGTGGGGAGCGGATCCTGCTCCTGGCCGAGGAGCCGGATGAGGAGTTCGCCGATCAGCTGGAGCGGCAGATCGACGGCCTCGAAGCGCTGCGAACGAAGCTGGAGGGCGCCCGCGCCCTGCTGACGACGATCGATGTCGAGTTCTACCTCGATCTTGTCGTCTTCGTCGACGTCAAGTCCGGATTGCTGAAGAGGTGGGACCAGCAGGCCAGGCGCAGCGCCTACTCCACGACCACCCTGTTCTTCCTGCCGCCGGACGACCTGTGTGCGGCTCTGGAAAGCGGACGGTCCCACGCGAACGCCCAGGGCATGGAGCTCGACCGGTCCGACTACCTGCTCGTCCTGGCCGAGCGGCTGGCGCAGGTGCGGGCCACCGAGATCCGTGACATCCGCAGGGTGTCCGGCACCGAGCTGGGCCCGGAGATCGGCGCGGCCCGTACCAGGCTCGACGGGGCGAGGAAGCTCTGCCGCTCTCTCTTGGAGAGCATGGAGCAGACCCTGGGCGCGGAAGCGCTCGCTCGGCTACGCCGTGAACTCGCGCGCTGACGCTCACCCACCGGTTCTCCTTCTCAGCCCGGGGGCCTTCGGGTAGCCGAGGGCGGCCAGGGCGTAGCTGCCTATGCCGGTGGCGTGCACGTGGAGCTCATCGAAGCCGAGGAGCTCGGCGACGCGTTCGGTGTTGAAGAGTAGTCGCTGAAACAGTCCGGTGCCCTTGCCCGCGCCGGTGATGCGTATCTCGTCCAGGGTGAAGTCGTCGTTGGGGAAGGAGAAACCCAGCTGCACCAACCCCACCGCGGTCTCGTCGGCGTAGACCCGCAGGCTCGCCTCACCGCCGCCGTCCGGATAGATCGCGACCGAGGCCTCGGCGTCGGGCAGCCCGTCGAGCAGGCACTCGGCGAAGACCTCTGGACTGACCCGGATCCACTGTCGCCAGGCGTCCACCAGCTCCTCGTCGATCCGGCCGAAACTCACCCGCGGCACCGAGAAGTCGCTCTGCGTCAGGTTCGCCGGATCGAACCGCGCCGGGGCGGGCGAGGGGGCGGTGAGCGGGATCGAGTGGGCATCCTCGAGGAGCTCGTCCCAGAGCGGATCGGCCCGGAACGGCGGAAGCATGAGATCCTCGCCGAACTCCGTCCAAACGCTGTCCCAGTACGCCGCCGAAGTCGCCGGTCGCATGCCGAGCCTCATCGCACCTGCGATCATGCATCGGAGCAGCAACATGGTTCCGCCGAGCGAGGCCAGATTGAGGTCTGCCGACTCCTGGCAGCTGACGGCGAGCGCTCTGCTGTCGCGCTCCATCTCCGAGTAGGCGACTAAATGCGGCATATTGCTCACGGTCACCGCGATCTGGGAGTCGAGCACCGAACTCTCCGCCGCCGGCTCGAAGACCGCGTCGTCGGCGGTGAGGATGAGCGGCCGGACCTCGTCGCCGTCGAGCAGCACGATTTCCAGGGCTCTCTCCCCACGCGGTCCGAAGATCGGTTCCAGCTGGAGGACAGCCTCCGGCGCCAGCCGTACCTCGTCCTGGATCGCCGGGATGTGGATCTGGATCAGGTCTTGCGACCGCGTGATCTCCAGGCCGGGCAGGTCCGCTAGTGCGCGCTCGATCTCGATGCCTTCCACAACGGGATTGTGTTCCCGGAACGCGGCATTGTCATGGAAATGACCATGCTCATTCACCCGGCGGCACCGAGGCCGAGGTAAGACGATCAAAGCGGGCCGTCGATCAGTGGATGACCACGCGCGCTTGCGAAAGGGCCTGTATGTGCGGGCCCGAGCTGACCGCGCAGCGGGAGCGGGACTTGGGCACTCTCGGGCGGCGCTAGATTGCTTCCCGTGAAAGCTCCATCTGACCTGCTGCGACGGCTTCGGGCCCGGTTCGATGAGACCGGATACACGATCGACGGGGTGCGTGAGCGGCTGGGGGACGTAGCCGCTGGGGCGCTGGCCCGGGAGGAGCTCGTTCCCGCGTTGCGGGCCACCAGGGATCTTGACCCGCTCGCGGCGCTGATCCGCCTGTGGTGGCTGGGCGTCCCGGTCAGTACGGCAGCCGCCGACCTTCCGCTCTCCGAACTCGTACAGTGCGGTCTGCTGGTGAAAGTCGGGGACGCGGTGCAGGCCAGCGTGCACCTGCAGCCCTGGGAGACGGGCGGTTACGTCGTCTCCGACCGTAAGGTGCGCCCAGGCGACCCTGCGGTTCGGCGCGACCACGTGGTCGGCGCGGGCGGCGCGTCCGCCAACCTGGCCCAGCTCGTCACGCGCCAACCGGTCGAACGCGCCCTGGACCTGGGGACCGGCTGCGGCGTGCAAGTTCTCCACCTCGCCGATCGCGCCGATCACATCGTCGCCACCGACGTCAACCGCCGCGCCCTCGACCTGGCCCAGCTGAGCTGGGGTCTGTCCGGAATCGAAGGTGTGGAAGTACGCAAGGGCTCGATGTTCGATCCGGTCGAGGGCGAACGTTTCGACCTGGTCGTCTCCAACCCGCCGTTCGTGATCTCTCCCCATGCTCGCCTCACCTACCGCGAGGCCGGCTACCAGGCCGACGACTTCTGCCGCGAGCTGGTACGGCTCGCGCCCGCCCACCTCAACCCCGGCGGCCACTGCCAGCTGCTGGCCAACTGGCTGCACGTCAAAGGTGAGGACTGGCAGGATCGGGTGGGCGGCTGGCTGGCGGAGACCGGTTGCGATGGCTGGGCCGTACAACGGGATGTGCAGGATCCGGCCGAATATGTGGAACTCTGGCTCAAGGACGCCGCCGAACAGGGCACTCCCGCCTACCGGGAACGCTACGACGAGTGGCTGGCCTGGTTCGAGGCCCAGAACGTCACCGGCGTTGGTTTCGGCTGGATCACCATGCACGCCTCCGGCACGCTTGATCCGGTCGTCCGCGTGGAGGAGCTCTCCCAGCAGGTCGAACTCCCGGTCGGCGACTACCTGGCAGACGTCCTCGATTCGATCACAACCGCTCACCGCCTGACCGACGATGACCTACTCGCGACAGCCCTGCACCTGAGCAAAGGCGTCCTGGAGGAACGCGTCGGCGTCCCCGGCGCCGAAGACCCCACCCACATCATCCTGCGCCAGACCCGAGGCCTGCGCCGCAGCACCACTGTCGGCACAGTCGAAGCCGCACTGGCAGGCGTCTGCGACGGACAACTCCCCCTGGCCCCCCTCCTGGCCGCCATCGGCGACATCCTCGGCGAACAACACCTAGCCCCCACTCCGCTCCGCCCTCTGATCGCCGAAGGCTACTTCCACCTCCCCACCCAAACCTGAACCCATTGAGCGCGAACCATCGGGGTCAGGACTGCCAGACTCTGACCTTTCTTATGATCACGGTGCCGTTCGCGCGCTGGTCGATGCCCTCATTCATCCGCGGGGCGAAGATAGTGGATGAAACGTCTCCAAATTTGGCGAAGTCGAAAGGCATTCGCAGGGTATGCCATTGGTCGTCGCCGTAATGGCTGGGCGGTACGAATTCCCGAATCCGAAACGGGGACCTGGGGTTCTGCGGATCAGCCCAGACGGCTCCACCAAGCTCACGCAGTCCTGAGCGGGACTGCTGCATGGGAATGAGTGCGAAATACAAGTAACGATCGGTCGGATCTGACTCAACCACCTGATATTCGAACTCGATTGCTCCGCTGATGAATGGGAGGAGCTTGTTCAAGCCAACGCTGTCGTGAGTGAGGGAACGGATTGTCGCGGTCCGTCCAGCTGTTGAGATGGACGTACGCCAGATATCGTCTTTGTTTCTTCCGAAGGCTATGTGGTAGCCCCACTCGGCGAACGGGTCGGCTTCACGCTCGCTGTCATAGCGCAGTATGTCGGGACCGTCGCCGCGGGGCGTGCCGGAGCCGGCGGCAGATCGTGCGGGGCCGCGTACCCAGGCGAGAACACCGAGCGTCGTGCCCGTGGCGGCCAGGAGCACGGCCGCGACATCCGCGATGTTGACCTCGGCAGCGATATTGACAGCTCGGATAACGGCTGCGACAAGTGCCACCAGCGATACCAGGGCGATCGCGCCACCCAGCAAGCGCCAGACTGTCTTCGTCCTGTTCACGTGACCATGATGGCTCATTCCACGTAGCAGAGGCAGCCCTGTCGCATACTGCGGGCCAACCTGCTCAGTACATCGCTGAGCGCACCTTGCTTCGAAACGGTGCGAGCATGGGGCCGGATTCGGTGTTCCTACTTGCTCATGCATCAAACCCAATGACCAGGTCAAAGGCAATGTGCAAGCACTTTCAATGTTCCCATCTTGCGTGGGCCGGAAGGCGCCGCCGGTTCCCCGAATAAATGAACAAGTGCAAATTCTGCCTGGCCCATGTTGTTGCGGAATTGGGATCTCGGCACCAAGGGTTATTGCGGGATTTCGTCCCATCGCTTGCCGATGGGAGGACCGCGGCGCGATGACTGCCGTTCGTGTGGGAACCACGGCGATGGCGGCGCCGGGCGGAGCCCGAGGGGAAGCAGAAGGGCTGGGTGGGGGGAGAGAGAAGCACAAGGCAACCACGGCGACGGCGGAGGCGAGCGGAGCCCGAGGGAAACAGAAGGCTGGGTGGGAGAACCCGGGCAACTCTCGCCGTGACGGCGTGGGCGGCAATCGGATGGTGATTGGACGTTGAGTTTGGTGCGCGAGGGTGAGGAGTGGGCATGGACCCGGGGGGTTCGGGGTCTGTGTCAAGTCCGGCCGGTCGTCCTAGAGAGGCGGCTAGCTGTCATGAGGCGCTCCGGTTAGCCGGGCCCCCTATGCGCCGATTGAGAGCTGACGACCGGCCGGGCGCCCACCATCAATGGGGAATGCCGCACCAAGGGACGCGACAGAGGGGGACGCCACCAAGCGTCGTCGCCAAAGGGGACGCTGGTGGAGCTGGACAGCCACGGAATGCACGCCTAGGGAGGTCGCGGTGATCAATCACGTCAGGATGACGCGGTTGGATGATGAGCTAGGTCTCGACCTTCTGGGTGAGGAGGGCGCGGACGTCGTCGGCTTCGGGGGAGCCGAGCCGGGTGAAGATGTCGAGGGCCTTCTCTAGGGCGTCGGTGCTCCGGGTAATGCTGCCCAGGCCGCGCAGCGCCTTGCCGAGAGCGGCCAGCGACAGCGCTTCGCCGTACGGATGGGTGATCTCGCGGCTGACGATGAGGGCTTGCTCGGCGTGCCTGGCGGCGTCCTGGTAGCGGCCGGCGGCGGTGAACGTGGTGGCCAGCCGGACGCAGACCCGCTGCTCCCACACGCGCTGGTTGCTGGCCCTGAAGAAGTCCAGGCATTCGGCGTGATGCACGACGGCCTCGTTGAGCCGGCCGACAGCGGAGAGCACGATGCCCAGGTGGTACCGAGCGCGGGCCACGCCGGGCGCGCTGCCAAGCTCGGTGAAGATGGCCAGCCCCTGTTCGGAGACGGCGATGGCGTCTTCCGGCCGCCCCAGGCCGAAGTGGTCGCGCGCGGAGTAGCTGAGCACGAGCGCCTCACCGGCCACGTTCCCGACCTCGCGGTAGATCTTCCCGGCCCGGTCGAACCATTCCAGCGCTTCGTGGTGGCGGCGCTGCCGCCCGGACACCACAGCGAGCGCGTTGAACGTCTCCCCGAGCACGATCGGGTCGCCGCACTGCTCGGCCAGCGCACGAGCGCCCAGAAACTGCTCTTCCGCCTCGGCCATGCGATTCGCCCCGAACAGCACCCGGCCGAGCACATACCGGCAGCGCAACTCGCTCCGCGGATCGCCGACTTGCCGCGCGGCTTCGATGAGCACGCGCGTACGCTGGTCGAACTCGCGCCCGGTGGCACCGGTCTCCAGCAGCGGCTCCATCGCGACAAGCAGATCCGCTGCCGGCAGCAGCTCCCCGGTCGCCGCCTCCGCGGCCTGGCCGAGAATGGCGAACAACGCCTCACTTTCGGCAGCCAGCCACGCCACCGACTCGTCCGCGGACGAGAACGTATGCCCACGATGCCCGATGACCTGAAGATTGTCGGCAACCGCGCTGCCCTCATAGGCGAGTCGATGAGCCGACCGCGCAGTCGCCAGATAGAACCCAAGCAGCCGCCGCAACGCCTCCGCCCGCTCGCCCGCGTCGTCCTCACCCTCCGACTGCCGCCGCGCGAACAATTTCAGCAGGTCGTGAAAGCGATACCGCCCCGGCGCGGGAGCCTCAAGCAGGCTGGCATCGACCAACGACTCCAGCAGATCCTCAGTCTCCACCAGACTCAGATCCAGTACGGCATCCGCTGCAAACACCGAAATATCCGACCCATTCGGCAACGACAACAACCGGAACGCCCGCTTCTGCCGGTCATCAAGCTGGCCGTACCCCAGCGCAAAGGTGGCCGACACAGCCAGATTGCCGATCTTCATCTCATCCAGCCGACGCCGTTCATCAGCCAGCCGGGGCACCAGCGAAGCAACCGTCCAGGACGGCCGCGCAGCCAGCCGAGCAGCCACGATCCTGACCGCCAGCGGCAGGAAACCACACGCGGCGACGACATCCATCGCAGCGGCCCGCTCGGCCGACACCCTCTCAGGACCAGCGACGGCGCCGAACAGGGAAAGAGCCTCGTCGGGCTCCATCACATCCAGGTCGATCAGCCGAGCCGACGGCAGATCGGCGAGCTTCCCCCGGCTGGTGATAATCGCCGCACATCCAGCCGACCCGGGCAGCAGATGCTCGACCTGATCGGCATCCCGCGCATTGTCGAGCAGCACCAGCATCCGCCGATCGGCCAGCAGCGACCGGAACAGCGCCGACCGATCGGCCAACCTGTCCGGGATCACATCGACCGGGATACCGAGGGCACGCAGAAACGCCACCAGCGCGGTCTCCGGCGGCGTCGGCTCCTGGCCATAACCTCGCAGATCGGCGTAAAGCTGACCATCCGGGAACAGGTCATGAACCAGGTGAGCGACATGCACCGCAAGCGTGGTCTTGCCGACACCACCGATGCCGGACATGGCCACCACAGGCACACCATCGCCACTGCTCAGCAACGTGAGCATGCGGTTGACCAGTTGCTTACGCCCGGTGAAGTCGGTGACCGCCGCCGGAAGCTGCGCCGGTTTGGGCATCTCGACGAGCGTTTCGGGCTCCTCGGGAGCCGGAGGCCGTACCGGCGTGACAGTAAGGGTCGGGTCGGCGGCCAGGATCCGGCGGTGCAGGTCGGCGAGTTCGGCGCTGGGCTCGATGCCGAGTTCCTCAATGAGGGCATGCCGGGTGTCGGTGAAGACGGCGAGCGCTTCGGCGGCGCGGCCGTTGCGGTAATAGGCGAGCATGAGCTGGGCACGCAACTGCTCGCGCAGCGGATGCTCGGCGACCAGGGCGATCAGCTCGGAGACGACCCCGGCGTGCCGGCCGAGCGCCAGGTCATGGTCCATCAGGGTCTCGACCATGCCGAGCCGGCGCTCGATCAGACGGTCCCGCTGGTGATCGGCGTACGGACCGACGGCGCCGGCGAGCGGCTCACCGGTCCACAGGGCGAGTGCGGAGCGCAGGGTTTCCGCGGCTTCGGCGGTGTCAGAGCCGCGGTGGGAGGCTTCGGCGGCGGCGACCGCGCGGTCGAAGAGCGCCAGGTCCAGCATGTCGGGCGCGAGCCGCAACGCGTAGCCGCGGCCCACCGAGGTGAGCAGCTCCGGCGGGGTACGCGGCGAACGGTCGGGCTCCAGCACGGTACGCAATCGGGACACGTATGTCCGTAACGCGCCCAGCGCCCGGGGCGGCGCGTCCTCCCCCCAGATCGCGTCGATCATTTCGGACGGCGTGACCGCCCGACCTTCCCGCAACAGCAACATCGCGAGGATGGAACGTTGCAAGGGCGTGCCCAGATCCAGCTCGACCTCGTCGCGCCAGGCCCGGACCGGTCCGAGCACGGCGAAGCGCAGCCCGTCCTCGGCGCCGCGACCAGACATTTTCCATCCTCAGAAGGCCTCTATTGGCAGGTTTCCGACCAAATGATAGATCCCACTGGGGCTGTCCAATAGTGCGGGATCCTCTCGTTAACCGCAGCGATGGTTGTCATTCATCCTATTGATCAGGCGTTGATCGGTCGTTGAACGGGCGGGGCCATCCTGTAGGCATGTGAGTCATGGCCCCTGCGGGGGCGGTCATGCCTCGTCTACATATGGAGTCCCTCCCCGGTCGGGGAGGGACTTTTCGCTGGTAGGGGGGATCTTGCAACGGTCCCGTAAGGAACCTGTAAGTGCCCTGCAGGCGGCCGAGCCTAGAAATGGGCCAACCCCGAAACGGGGGGCATCGTCCTCAAGCACACAGCAGGAGCACCCCATGCGCATCCGGAAGATCTTCGGCGTCGCCGCCGCGACCGCGATCCTCGCGACCGGCATGGTCGGTTTCGCCTCGACCGCCGCCAACGCCTCGACCCAGAACACCCTCACCGCCTCCTCTCCCGACTGGGACGACGACAGCTGGGGCTCCTACTACTCCAAGAACCACAAGGCCAAGTCCAAGGGCTGGATCGACGTCGACTACTACGACGAAGAGGACAACAAGGTCCGCGTGGGCGGCAAGCTCTGGGACTACGACCACAGCGACAAGAAGTGCGCCTACGTCGTCTTCCGCTACACCAAGTGGAGCGATGAGGAGGACGACTACTACACCGACTACGTCAGCTACAAGAAGTGTGGCTGGGAGAAGAAGTTCTCCTTCACCCGCTACGACGTCTCGCAGGTCCAGGTGAAGGTCTGCCAGATCGACAAGTGGAGCAGCTACCCCTACAAGTGCGGGTACTGGAAGGACATCTACAACGCCTACGACGACGACTACGGCTACGACGAGGACTACTGGGACGAGCACTAAGCCTTAACCCGGCAGGAAACACAGCGCGGCCCGTCCCCGGCAGGGGGCGGGCCGCTCCGTTCCGTGTGCGAGTAGAAGGGGTCAGGCTGCTGCTTCCACGAGGCCGAGCCGCGCGTGGAGCCGTTCTCGGACCATCGGCCATTCGGAGCGGAGAATCGAGTAGTACGCGGTATCTCGGACCGTATTGTCGGCGCCTCGGCTGTCAGCCCGTCGCACACCGTCCAGGTGTGCGCCGAGGGCCTCGATGGCGGCCCGAGATCGTGCGTTGCGTACGTCTGCCTTAAGCGTTATCCGGTGAACCTGCCAGGTCTCGAAGGCGAGTGAGAGCATCAGCAGCTTGCTCTCCCGGTTGACACCCGTGCCCTGGGCGGAAGCGCCCAGCCAGGTGTAACCGATATCCGCCACGGACGGGACCTCGCCCACCACGCCTTTGGTGCCCGGCGGCCAGGGCATGGGGCCCTGCCAGTACTCCAGGTGCATCAGACGGGTGGCACCGACCACACGATCGGTGTGCAGCCACCGGATGGCGAAGGGCATCGACCGGCCCTCCGCCTGCTCAGCCATGGCGGCCTCCACGTAGGAGACCATGTCGTCCCGACCGGCGGGAACGCGAGTGAAGGCGTAAGTTGAACGGTCCTCACTCGCCGCTGTGACGAGGTCGTCGACCACCGCGAGGCTGAGCGGTTCCAGGCGCACAGAGCGCCCGGACAGGGTGACAAAAGCGGGCATGAGCACATGATGGGGGCTCAGTGGCATTTGTGGTACCAAATGACACACGACATCTTGTGGAGACTCTGGTTAAGCACCACGCGAGGCCTTGAAACCGCAGGTCAGACGGTGTGTACCCTATCCTGCTCGCCCGCTTTTCAGGGTAAAGATTTCGACAAGATCACCGCACCGCATGGGCAGGTTTGAGGACGCCGATCCGGCGCTGGCTCGGCTGCCTGGCGGCAGTCAGATCGGTTAGGGCGGATTCGAGATGGATCAAGGATTCCGCCACCCACGGAAGGGTCAGTGGATCATCGGCGTGCAGGGTCGTCAGGCGCTGGTCCGGGGTGTCGCCGTAGAGCAGGCTGGTGGCGACGCGAACCCGGGGAGCGCGCGGATTGTCCCCGAAAGCGGAGCCGGGAAGCACGCCCACCCCGTGCTGCTCGATCAGGGTGTGCGCCAACTCAGCCGCACTCTCAAACCCCGAAATTTCGGGATATAGGTAGAAACCTCCTTGAGGGGCGTGGACGGATGCGCCCGCTTTCGTGAAGCGGTCGGCCACCGCGCGGGCGACCAGGCCGTGCAGCCGGCGTGACTCGTTCACCCGCTGGACGATCTCCGCCGGCTCGGTCAGCGCGTACGCGGCGGCGTGTTGCACCGGCGCGGCCGGGCTGGACCAGATCTCGCTGGCCACCGCGAGCAACCGGTCCCGCAGGGCCCAGCCGGCAGGCGTGTGGCTCAGCCGGGCCATCCCGATCCGCCAGCCGCCGACGGCCAGGCTCTTGCTCAGCCCGCTGGTGATGATCGTCCGCTCCGGCGCGACCTCGGCCGGGCTCAGATACTCGGCCACCGGATCGTGCACCAGATCGCGGTAGATCTCATCGGAGATGATGACCAGATCCAGATCGCGGGCGATCTGGGCCAGCCGCCGGATCGTGCTCGGGCGCGCGAGCCGTCCGGTCGGGTTGTCGGGCAAGGTCACCAGCAACGACCGCACCGTACGCCCCTGCGCGCGCGCATGCAGCACCGCCGAAGCCACCAGATCGGGATCGGGCACCCCACCCTCGCCGGGAGGCGCCGGAACCATGATCGGCCGGACTCCGATGATCTCCGCTTGCGCGGCGTAGCTGACCCAGCTGGGCATGGGCAGCACGATGTCGGCCGGGCCGTCAGCGCCGATGGCGAGCAGCACGCCGAACAGCAACGACTTGCTGCCAGGCCCGCTCACCACCAGGTCGGGATCGGTCGGCAGACCACGCCTGGTCCAGTATCCGGCGGCGGCCTCGCGCAGCGCGGGCGACCCCGCGACCTGGCCGTAGCCGTTGTTGCCGCTCGCGTCGGCCAGTCGGGCGCGCAGGGCCGGGTGCACGGGCAGACCAGCCTCGCCGAAGGCCAGGTGCAGGACCCGTTGCCCGGCGCGGCGTCTTCGCTCGATGTCCTGGTTGGCTGCCAGAGTGGCTGAGAGGGTAACGTGCATTCTTCTTTTTCCTTCCATCGCTCGGAACGTTCCCAGCCTGAGGCGGGAGAGGCATCGGTACAAGCGAGGCTTTTCGGTGCCTGGCATAAGGAGATCCGATGCTTGATTTGCGGCGTTTGACGTTGATATGTGAATTCGCCCGGCGGGGCAGCATCGCGGCCACGGCGTCCTCGCTCGGATACAGCGCGTCGGCGGTCTCGCAGCAACTGGCGGCGCTGGAGCGGGAGGCCGGGGTGGCGCTGATCGACCGGACCTCGCGCAGCGCCGAGCTCACCGACGCCGGGCGGCGGCTGGTCGAGCACGCCGAGCACATCCTCAGCCTGGTGGAGAGCGCCGAGTCGGATCTGTCCAGCCACGCGGCGACGCCGTCCGGGCGGGTGGTGGTGACCGCCTTCCCCACCGCGGCCGTCGCGTTCGCGCCCGCGCTGGCCCGGTCGTTGCGGCGGCATCAGGAGCTGTCGCTGCGGCTGATGCAGAGCCGGTCCGGGCGGGGCATGCGGGAGGTCGAGTCCGGGGAGGTGGACATCGCGCTGGTGGACGACTGGTGGGGGCGGGTCCGCCAGCATTCCACGCTGACGGTGTTTCCACTGCTCAACGACCCTTTGGTGCTCGCCGTGCCACGCCGCCACCGGCTCGCGGATCCGGATGCGTCGGTGGATCCCGTACGCCTGCGGGACGAGTCGTGGATGGCCACCCCCGAAGGCGAACCGTCCCGTACGGCGGTGGACCGGCTGCTCGCCGATGTCGGGGGCGCGCCTCCGGTGGCGTGGGAGTTCGAAGGGCTCGGCACGATCCTGAGCCTGGTCGCCAAGGGGATCGGGATCGCGGCGGTGCCCGCTCTCTCGCTGGCCGCCGGGGTGCGCGGGGTGGTGGTCCGGGAGTTTCCCGGGGAGCAGATCGAGCGCCGCATCTATGCCGTCGCGCGGGGTTCCAGCGTGCAGCGGGCCTCGGTGGCGGCCGTGCTCCGGGCGCTGCACGTGGCCGCCCGCTATCTCGCCGCGGATCTGCCGCATCTGACCGTCGCCGGAGACGAGCTCCAGTAGGTTGTGCGGCGTGACCGATGCCCCCACCTATGACCTGGAACGCCTGCTCACCACCGCCGGAGGGGCGAAACTCGTGGCCGGAGTGGACGAGGTGGGCCGCGGCGCCTGGGCGGGTCCGGTGTCGGTATGCGCGGTGGTGACCGATCTGTCCGAGCCGCCGGCCGGTCTCACCGACTCCAAGATGCTCACGGTCAAACGCCGGGCCGCCATGGTCGCCGAGATCGAAGCCTGGGCCCTGGGCATCGGCCACGGCGAGGCCACCGTCGAGGAGATCGACACCCTCGGCATGACCGAAGCCCTCCGCCGCGCCGCCCGCCGCGCCCTGGAATCCCTACCGGTACGCCCCGACGCGGTCATCCTCGACGGCAAACACGACTACCTCGGCCCACCGTGGCCCGTCCGCTGCGAGATCAAGGGCGATCTGACCTGTGTCTCCGTCGCCGCCGCCTCCGTCCTCGCCAAGGTCAGACGCGACACCCACATGGCCACCCTCGGTTTCGAGGCGTACGGCTTCGCCGACAACGCGGGCTACCCGTCCCCCGTACACCAGCAGGCACTGGCCGAATTCGGACCCACCCCACACCACCGCCTGTCCTGGTCCTACCTGGACGACCTCCCGCAGTGGCGCCACCTCAAGCGCCACAGGAACGCCCTGGCGGGCGAAGGGCAATTGCCGCTCTTCGGCTAATTGCGGGGTGGCCCCGCCGGGTGGGCGGCGGAGCCACGGGAACGCGCTTAACAGTCCACGAGCTCGGGCTTCTGGTTCAGGATCTGAGCCCTGGGGCTGGTGAATTCCGCGAGGGCGTCGGTCGCGCTCGGGTGGAAGACGGCCACGCGGTGGCAGTTCTGGAAGGCGAGCCGGATACCGAAGTGGCGTTCCAGCGCGCCGCGCATGGAGTCGCTGGCCAGGCAGCGCAGGAGCTGGCCGCGGGCGGACTCGTCCGGCGGCGGAACGAGGTTGTCGGCGAACTCGGCGCCGCTGGTGGCACGCTGCTCGACCAGATCGCTGATCACCGACCAGGCATACGGAAGCGAGTCACGAACACAGGCGACAAAAGCCGCGTCGTCGACATCCCCCTCCCTCGCCCGATCGAGCAGATCGTTGGAAACGGTCAGCGACATGTGCTTTCTCCTCTCAAAGAGATCGATCCGACGCTATGTCGGCATCTCAGCGCCTCCACCTGTCGGCGAGGCGACACTCATATCCGCCTAACGCCACGCTTCACCCGGCGCGAAGGAGATCAGAAGTGGGCGGGGGCAGGGCCGTACTGGTGGTGGGGGTCGATCTGGGTGGTCAGGTCGGTGCCGGTGGCGAGGTTGGCCCAGGAGTGGGCGTTCTTGAGGTGGAACTCGGCGGTCTGGCGGGCGAAGCGGGGCCAGTCCTTCTCCTGGGCGTCGAGCGTGGCGAGCATGGTGGCCAGGGTTGTGAGGTTGGTGGGTTCCAGGTCGTGGAGAGTGAAGGGGTGGCCCTGCTCCATGGCGCGGATGGCGGGGGAGTGTGTCATCGTGGCGAGCAGGGCGTCGCCGACGTGGTCGCGCAGGAAGGCGAGGTCGGCGGGGGACTGCACCTTGTTGCCGATGACGGCCAGGGGGACGTCGAAGCCGGCGGCGTACTCGCGGTACTGCTGGTAGACGCCGATGCCCTGGCGGGTGGGTTCGGCCACCAGGAAGGTGAGGTCGAAGCGGGTGAACAGGCCGGACGCGAAAGAGTCGGCGCCCGCGGTCATGTCCACGACGACATATTCGCCGGGGCCGTCCACCAGGTGGTTGAGGTAGAGCTCGACCGCGCCGATCTTGGAGTGGTAGCAGGCGACGCCCAGGTCGTCCTCGCTGAACGGGCCGGTGGCCATCAGGTGGAGGTCACCGTCGCGGACGGCGAAGGTGTCCAGGAAGAAGGGGTCGTCGATGGTGGGCTGGCGGGAGCCGCGGCCGGGCGGGGTGGTCTTGACCATGGCCGCCGCCGAGGGGATGAGCGGGTTGTCGCCGCGCAGGTAGTCCTTGATCTCGGTGAGCCCGGCACCCAGCGGTGGGGGCGTCGTCTCGATGCCGAGGGCGAGCCCGAGGTGCTGGTTGATGTCCGCGTCGATGGCCACGACCGGACCCCCCGTCGTCGCGTACCTCGCGAACAGCGACGACATCGTGGTCTTGCCGCTGCCGCCCTTACCGACGAACGCCACACGCATGAGCGCACTCCTGAGTGAATGTGAAAACCGTTTCCACTGTCACTCGGCATCATGCCACACCTCGACCCCATAGAGTCACCGTGGAGTCCTCACCCTTTACTGTGGCTGCCCCGGAGAAGCCAGAGATCGTTCCAGGTTTCCCCACCCACCCACATCGGCACCGGACCGAGGAACTGCGGGGCTCCGCTTGCTCCGCTGCTCCAAGGAGCACCCCAGTTGCCTGGCAACAGCCCACGCGGAACGGCTCAACCTCGGATGTGAGGCATGCCCAGAGGAAGCACACGACCTGCCGGAGGCAGCCTCACCTCAGCAACTAACCCGACGCGCCCCCGCAAGCCCGGACCGCCGCTGGCATCTCATTCCCGATGGCGCGGTTCGGTCCTCCCCCGCGCACAGCATGAAGCCGCGACCGCCACTGGCCACAGCGGCTCAGCAAAGACCGGGGTACATCACGCGGGCATCCGCAGTGTCCACGCCGAAAGACCTGCGAGGTCGGAGCCGACCAAACGGAGAGTCGGCACAGGGAGTCCGGCCCGCGGAGTCGGCACGGGGAGTCGGCCCGCGGATCTGACCAAGCGGGGAGCCGTCGTGGACGGTTCCCGGCCGTGGTGGCTGGGTGGTGCGCTCGTGCTCGTCCGGTTCAGCGTCGGAATCGTGCGGCGAAGCGGCCTCTTTTGCCGAGGTGGAGCAGGGTCCAGGTGCCGTCGTGGTTGCGGCGGGTGCGGTAGCGGTCGGGGTGGGTTGCTTTGTCGCGGTTGTGCCAGGCACACGCGGGGGCGAGCTGGTCCAGGTCGGTGGTACCGCCCTCAGCCCAGCCGGTGACGTGGTCGATTTCGCACATGTCGGCGGGGATGGCGCAGTCGTCGCGGTAGCAGGTGGTGTAGCGGGCCAGGATGGCCTGCCGCTGCGCGGGGGTGGCCAGACGAACGGCGCGGCCCATGTCCAGGACCCGGCCCTTGGCGTCGACGACCATGCGGACCAGTCGTGAGGTGCGGGCGAGCCGGTGGACGTCGGAGATGGGCAGCAGCTGCCCGGTGGCGATCAGCAGCCCGGGCGCGAGCCGGTCCGGCGCGTGCCCACAGATCCTACACGCCTCCGGCACCGGCCCTTCACCCGTGCTCGCGCTCCCCGCACCCGTGCTCGCGCTCCCCGCACCCGTGCTCGCGCTCCCCGCACCCGTGCTCGCGCTCCCCGCACCCGTGCTCGCGCTCCCCGCACCCGTGTCCGTGTTGGCGGTACCCGCTCCGGTTGAACCCGTGTCCATGCTGCCGGTACCTGGCCCGGTTGAACCCGTGTCCGCGCTGTCGGTACCTGCCCCGGCTGATCGCGTGTCCGCGCTGCCGGTGCCATCTCCGGTTGAACTTGTGCTTCCGGTGTGGTGAGGGCCGCTCGCGCGGCGGGTCGAGCCGTCACCGGCCTGGGGTGTCCCGGGTCGGGCATCGCTGGAGCCAGCGGTGTCGGCGGTGTCGGCGTTGTCGGGGTGAGTGGTGGCGGCGCGTCCGGATGTGCTCTGCGATGGCGGTCCCCCCGTGGCGGGCGTGCCGGACGCCGCGGTGGTGGCGGCGTCGGCGGTGTCGGACGCCGCGGTGGAGGCCGCAGGGGTGCAGTCGGCGTCAGATGCGGGGTGGCCGGTGGTGGGGTGATCGTGTGTGGGGTGATCGGTGGGGAGGGATTCGGCGCGGACCAGGACCAGTAGTTCGGTGGTGACCTTCTTGCTGAGCAGTGCCGACAGTGCGTCGGCCTGGCGGACCCGGAGCGGGCGGTCATCGTCTTTGCCCTTGGGCCGTGCGTAGGCGGTGAGGAACTCGCGCAGCCGGGCGCCGGCCTCGCGGGGCAGCCGGAACTCCCCCTCCACACCGCCCGTGCTGGACGGGCGGACCAGCAGGAAACGCGTCGCGTAGTCGTCTTCGGCGTCATCCTCCAGAGTGCCCGGATCCAGCAGCTCACGCAGGTACCGCCCGGCCTTGCCGATCTCCGCCGGAGACGCGCCGTCGGCCAACTCCAGCAGGATCGGCTCCACCAGCGCCGCCTGCTCATCACTGAGACGGTCGGTGACCTGACAGATCGCCTCGACCGACCCCTCCGCCAGCGCGCCGCAGGCGAACCGGTCCCGCACCACGGGCAGCCGGGCCAGCTGGACCGCCAGCCGCACCAAAGCCGACGCGGCCCCGCCGGTCATCCCCGCCGAGGCACGCAGCCAGGTCCCGGTCGAGGCATGCCCGCCACTCGCAGCACTCCTGGCCTCACCGGTCGCATGCACCCGCCCCACCCGCGCGGCGATCGCCGAGTCCAGCCGATCCCGCGTGAACAGCAGCTCCTCCGTCTCACCCACACACAACCCGGCACCCTCGGGCAAGTCGGACACCGCAAGCAGGGACGCGCGCTGCCTCAGCTCCGACACCAGCACCCCAGAACCCACCGGCTCACCACAGGCCCCCGGCCCTGCCGAGGCCTCCACCCCCGCCGAGCGGGCACCGTCGGTGGAGCGGCCAGAGTCGGTGGAGCGGACGGTGTTGGTGGAGCGGTCGTGGAGGAACTGCTGCCCTGTGTTCTGCTGCCCTGTGTCGCCGTATGTGTCGCTGTAGGTGTCGTCGGTGGAACGCTGGGGCGGGACGTAGTCCGGGTCCAGCATCGTGCCCTTCAAGAACGCGGGCACCTCGCGTCCGCGGGCACCCCCCGCACGGGAGGGATCCCGCACCTCGAACGGAAACCCGAGCATGAAAGACGCCCCCTCTCCGCTTCTGCAGATCCCGAACAACTGTTCCCACGCTATCTGGCGGCTATGACAAAACCTGGCCTTGATCCGCGACAAAACCGCAGGTCGCACGCCTCGTCAAAAGATCTACCTAACTGCCGCTATCCGAAGAGCCATCCGCCACGCTCGATCAGGAGCAGGACACCGACCCGCAGACCCTTAACCCGCGAAGAACAGGTCCTCGGCTCGCCTCATTCGACCGACCACGGGGATGGCGGAGGCGGGTGGAGCCCCAATGCCGGGAAGTTAGGTGGTGGGTGTGGATGTCAAGGATGGTGATGGTGATGGTGATGGTGGGTGGTGGATGGTGATGTGGTAGGTCGCGGTCTGGGTTTTGGGGTTGGGGTGGGTGTTGCGGAAGGGGTAGCGGACTTTCGGGCGGTTCTTGACGCGGGGGCTGGTTCTGGGGCGTCGGGTGGCGGGGGCGGGCCGGGTGGTGATCTGGGCCAGGGTGTGTTCCCAGTCCTGCGCGGCCTGGCATGGCCGGGTTCCCATGCCGGTGATGAGGCTGTCTCGGGTGGTGTGCAGGGTGATGGTGAAGCTGATCTGGTCGGGGTCCAGGCCGGTGTCCAGGGCGGCGTGGCAGATCAGCCGGCGGAGCAGGTGATGGGTCAGGAGCAGGGCGTAGAACTCCTGCAGGACGCCGGTGACGGTACGCGAGCGCAGGGGCCGCAGGGATCCTTTGTGGACGGCTTTGAGGCCGGACAGGGCGGTCTCGATCTCCCACCGCTGCCGGTAGCAGGCCATCAGGTCGGCGGCGGGGAAGGCACGATGGTCGATCAGGGTGGTCATCAGCTTGTAGGACTCGCGGCGGGTTCTGCCATCGGCCAGCCTGATCGTGATCTCGGCCTCGATCAGGCGCACCAGTACGCGCAGGTGCCGTTCTCCTTTGGCATAGCCGCGGCGCTCGACCAGGCAGGAGCCGTCGGGTAACCGCTGGATCAGGGTGCCGGACAGCCGGGCCGGCGCCCGCCACAGCAGCTGCGCTCCGGTCCCGCGCGCGGCCTGCCACAGGCGCAGAGCGGCAAAGCAGCGATCGGCCAGCAGCAGCATCCCGGGCCGCAGGCATCCCAGCATGCCTTCGGCCAGGACCGGCTCGCTGGTGCGGCGATGCCCCCACACCGCGTCCAGGATCGCCCGGGTGCCGCATTCGACGGTGACCGCGAAGGCCATCTGCGGCGCCCCTTCACGCCCGCTGCCGTGCACCGGAGCCCCGAACGCCGCCCGCACCGGCGGCTCATCGGCCAGATCCAGGGTCGACCCGTCCCAGGCCACCAGGCGCAGCCCCCGCCACCACGCCCCCGCCAGGCCCGCCGGGGCCACCGGCCCCCGCACCCGATCAAACAGCATCTTCACCGGAGCCTCACCCAGCCGGGCCCGGGCCTGCCGCAACGCCGCCGCCGACGGCACCACCCCGCCCCGCAGGCGGCAGGACAACGCCCGCCACACCCCCGCATAGCCCCGCTCGGGAAACAACGTCATCGCCAGCAGGAAGAACACCATCACCCGGGCCGGGAGCAGCCGCACCCGCCGCTCACCCCGCCGGCAGGCCGCCAGCACCTCATCGACCAACTCCACCGGAAGCTGATCGGTCAGCACCCCCAAATGCGCCGGATCGAACACGTCCCGATCCACCGGCATGGCAAACTCACCCATACGGAGCTCCCGCAGAACTAGATCTTGGTCGATCCCCGTTCTAGCAGGAGCTCCGCCCTGCTTTCAGCGCAGTTGACAACAAACCCCACCACCTAACTTCCCGGCATTGGGGTGGAGCCCCAATGCCGGGAAGTCTGTCGTGGGGCGGGTGTCAAGTGGGGTGGATGGTGATGTGGCAGGTCGCGGTCCGAGCGAGGCGCCGGATCGAACACGTGCCCATCCACCGGCGTGGCAAGCTCGCCCATACGGAGCTTCCGCAGAACTAGATCTTGGTCGATCCCGTTCTGCAGGAGCTTTGTCCTGGTTTCAGGGCAATTGGCAACAAGCCCCGCCACCTAAATTCCCGATATTGGGGTGGAGCCCGAGGGAAATCAGAGGGTTGGGTGGGGAACCGGCCGGTCCAGCGGAGAGTGCGGTT
>NZ_BLAF01000013.1:165891-285145 GCF_009687885.1 Acrocarpospora pleiomorpha | reverse complement strand
CCGGGTGGAGCCATGGGGAGTGGGCCAGGGCCGGGTGGAGTCCGGATGCAAGTAAGGGAGGGGGTGGGAGGACCACGGTGCTGTGGTTTTCGTGTGGGGACCAACGGCGCTTGCCGGGGCGGGTGGAGCCCCAGGGGAGGCAGAGGGTGGGTGGTGGGAGAACCTGCGTAGCGCCTGGGTCCCTGCGGAGCCTTGGGGACCATCTCTTCGAGCCTGATATCCCGGTAATTGCCTTCGCAGTCGGAAATCAACGAAAACGCTGGGGCGGACGGCCTTTAAAGGCTTCATTGGGGATAGAAGTGGACGTTTATTTTTCGATGTTTTGAGTGTGGGGTGTGGGGTAGATCTGGCGCTGTCGCAATGCGTCAGCCAATTGAGGCCGAAGGTCTTCACCCCCGAATTGGCGACAGGCGGTGAACGTCGTTAAGGGGGAAGTGTGTACCGATTCTGGGAAGTTCAGGCGGGTTGGGGGGTTAAGCGCCTCCTCGCTTTGCTGACGACCTTCGTGCTCACGCTCGTTGAACTAGTGCGCAACGTTTTCCCGAAGCGTGCGGAATCCATCGAAGATGTGGCTGGTCAGGCTATGTCCGATTCCGCAATCTCGGTCCGGCGTCCGGCCCTTCTTCCGAATTCACCGCAATCAACAACGACGTTCTGGACGGTACGTGAGGAACCGCCACTACCGGCGCAACCGGTGTTGGCGAGTACCTCGCAGAACATCCAGATTCTGGAACATTCACGACCGGTCTCCCGCAATCCAATCCGGGAAGTTTCATCCTTTCGGGCGGTCATGCGGCTTTTTGAGGGATTCACTTTCGGACGGGTGGTCCCATTTAGGTGTCGTGCACCGCCAGTAACGAAGTTCTTTACCTGAGTCACACCAGTCACGTGTTTAACAGCAATAACCCAGGGCATCAAAGCCCTTGAGAGCTTCAATCCCCCCGTAATTGAATGCGTGTTTGTTGATAGGGGATTGTCTATGTCAGTTGTGGCATTGGCTGGGCGGTGTCGGCGCACCGCCTCAGCGGTCAGACGGACCATGGTGGCGGCCGTGGTCATGTCACTGACCTTCTGCGCGGCTTTCGTGCTGCCTTTTATGGCGGCTTCCGACGCGTATGCGCAGCAACGGCCTGCCCACTACATGGACGCCTCTCGAGGGGCCCGCGGTGTCGTGGTCATGACACCGCACCGCCCGCTCTGGGTGGACGTGCGATCGTCGGTATGGAGCAACGCCACGATCAGCCGAGCACCCGACCACAGTTACCCAGATCCAGCCTTCATGGGCGTCAAACTGACCGACCTCAACAAACTTCACACCTGGTACGCACACGTCCGCAACCCCGGCCAGACCAACGCTGTCCACAGCTCGACCACGGCCAGGGCGGACCTCTCCCGCATCGCACGCCACGCGGCCTACACCCACACCGACACCCGCATGGCGGCCTTCACGGTCCCCGGAGCCCGCGGCCCGCCCACCAGAACAGACCTATAACCGCAGGAATCCGCGATCGAACCGATCGCAGCAATCACAGCCGAGACCACGCCAGGACGAGAAACCACCGCGAGTATCGCGGTGTCGGGTGGGGTCCTTTGGTGGATCGAACCGATGGCAGTAACTACAGCCGAGGTCACGCCGGAGAAGCCACCGCGAGTATCGCGGTGTCAGGTGGGGTCCTTCGGTGGTTCGTACAGACGGAAGACTCGGACCAGGGTTGGGCGGAGGCGTTCCCAGTCGTCGGCCATTGTGGTCCAGGTGAGCACGCTGGTGGTGGTACCGGTGGAGATGACCCGCCGGTACTGGTGGTAGGTGACGCCCTTGACCAGATGTGTGTCGGCCGAGGTTTTCCGCTGCTGCCAGGTGAACTCCCAGTCAGCGGCGGTGCCGTGCTTCGTCGTCACCGACCGCAGCCGCAGCTTCGCGTAGTTCTTCACATTCGGATACAGGAAGGCTTCGGCCTCGTGCAGCGCCGCCAGCGGATCGGTGCCGCTCTGGTTGGTGACTTCAACGTTCAATTGGGCTCGGCCGTCGGGGTCGAGCCACCACAGCGAATACTCGGTCTCCTCGAGCCGCCACTTTTTCGGCACGGCCGCCCGCCATCCGGTGGGCGCCTCGTACCACGACAGCTTCAGCCGGGGTGCGGCCACCGGACTGACCGAGGGCGTCGGCGACGCGGAGACCGCGGCCACAGGCGGCGGACTGGAGGAATACGCGCTCAGCGTCTCAGTGACGCCCGGTTCCGGGCGCATCAACGCCCACCCGCCGACCGCACCCGCGAGCACCACCGACGCGACCCCCAGCGCGATCATCCGTGTCCGGCTCCGCCGTGGCTTGACCTCCGGCGGTGGCGCGGGCGGCTCGAACTCGGCCAGCATACGATCGGCCATATCCGGCGTCAGGCGCCGCTTCGGGTCGCGCGCCAGCAGACCGGCGAGTAGCGGCTTCAGCTCCGCGGGCACGGCAGAGAGATCGGGCCCACCCATGGCCTGCCCGGGTTTCGTGCTCGGCCACACCGCCGCGGGCGGCCGTCCGGTCACGGCCAGATACAGGCTCGCCCCCAGCGACCATAAGTCGGAGGAATCCCGCGCCCCCTCTCCGCCGGTGCGCTCCGGCGCGAGGAACGCGCTCACGCCGCGGGTCGCGCTCGCCGCCTCGCCATGCGCAGGGGAACGTTCCCCGGTCCGGCCGGTGAAGGCCGGCTCGTCAGCGAGTACGCTCACCCCGAAGTCGGCTAACAGCACCCGCCCGTCATGCCCGACCAGGATGTTCGCCGGGCGCACGTCCCCGTGCCTGACCCCGGCGGCGTGGGCGGCGGTGAGCGCCGCCAGGATCTGCCGGGTGATGACCGCCGCGCGTTCCGGGCTCAGCGGGCCGTCGCTGGCCACGATCCCGTCCAGGGACCGGGACCGTACCAATTCCATGATGATCCAGGGCGTGCCCTCGTCCTCGGCGACGTCGTAGACGGCGGCCACGTTCGGGTGCCGGAGGCGTTCGGCGTGGCGGGCCTCCCGGGTGACGCGCTGGGTGAGGGCCAGCCGCCGGCTCTCCCGGAGCCCGGCGGGCAGGAGCACCTCCCGGATCGCGATGGGGCGATCGAGGAGCGTGTCGTGGCCTTCCCAGACGATGCCGGTGCTGCCCTGGCCGAGTGCCCGTACCAGCCGATATCGCTTGACGATCAGCTGACCCGGAGTTCCCATCACGCCTGCCTCTGCACACGGCAAATACCACTGGATGGGGAGTCTTCCATAACTAGAGGGGCGTACGGGACCTACTGCTCACTCCGTCATATCAGCGTGACAGGTTGGGCAAAGAACCAGCCGCCACGTGGGCGAGCGTGATCTCGGCGAGCAGGCTGTCCTGGTGTTCGCGCAGCGCGCCAAGGACCTTCTCCAGCGGTTCCGAGACCCCGGGGAAACGTTCGTTCTCCTGGGCGACACCCTCGATGACCAGGATGATGTCGGCCAGGCTGATCTCGGTGGCGGGGCGGGCCAGCCAGTAGCCGCCGTCGGGGCCGCGCTGGCTGTGGATCAGCCCGGCCCGGCGCAGCTGCAGCAGGATGTTGTCGAGGAACCGGCGGGGGATGCGCTGCGCGACGGAGATCCGTTCCGCGGGCACCGGCCCGCCGGGAGCGGCCGCGAGTTCGACCGCCGCGCGCAGCGCGTATTGGGTGCGTGCCGACAGGCGCACCAGCGGTCATCCGATCCGCTGGTCCAGGCCCCACCGCTGGCGCAGGGCGCTGTCCGCCACCCCGAACAGCACGTCCACCAGCACTCCGATGACCAGAATGACGATCATCGTGGCCAGCAGGCGGGCCGAGTCGGCCAACTCCCGCGCGTAGTGCAGCTGCTCGCCCAGGGACGGCTGGTTGGCGATGATCACCAGGATCTCGCCCGCCATCAGCGACCGCCAGGCGAACGCCCAGCCCTGCTTGAGCCCCGCCAGGAACGACGGCAGCGAGGCCGGCAGGATCAGGTGCCGGTAGAGCGCGACCCGGCGCAGGCCGAGCACGTGCCCGGCGCGCAGCAGGATCGGCGGCGTGTAGTCGACCCCGGTGATCAGCCCGTTGGCGATGGACGGCGCGGCGCCCAGCACCACCACGAACGTGATCGCGCTCTCGTTCAGGCCGAACAGCAGGATGGCCAGGGGGAACCAGGCGATGGACGGCATCGTCTGGAGCCCGGTGATCAGCGAGCCGAACGCGGCCCGGAGCAGCCGGACCCGCGACACCGCGGCCCCGACCACCACGCCGGCCAGGATGGCCAGCGCGAACCCGGTGATGCCGCGGCGCATCGTGGTCGCGATCGCGTGCCAGAACTCGGCCGTGCCGAGCCGGGCGCCCAGTTCCTGCAGCGCGGTGAAAGGCCCGGCGAAAACGTACTCCGGCCAGAAACCGGCCAGCACCACGCCTTCCCAGATGGCCAGCACGATCCCGACCGCGATCAGCATCGGCCAGATCCGGCCCCACAGCAGGGCCGGGATGCCCCGCTTGCGCTTGACCTGGATCTCCAGCGCGTCGAGACCGGCGATCTGCTCGTTCAGCCGGTCGGGCGCGTCAACGGCCATGACGGCTCACCTCCTCCTTGAGCCGCTCGGTGATCCGGCCCGCCAGCTCGGCCACCTCCGCCGATTCGGTACGGCGCGGGCGCGGCAGCCGTACCGGATAGTCCTCGATGACCTGGCCGGGCCGACTGGACAGCAGCACCACCCGGTCCCCGAGGCGTACGGCTTCGCGGACGTTGTGGGTGACGAACAGGACGGCGAGGTTGCGTTCCCGCCAGATGCGTTCGAGTTCGTCGTGCAGCAGGTCGCGGGTCATCGCGTCGAGGGCGCCGAACGGCTCGTCCATCAGGAGCAGGTCGGCCTCCTGGGCGAGGGCGCGGGCCAGGGAGACCCGCTGGCGCATGCCGCCCGACAGCTCGTGCGGGCGTTTCTTGGCGAAGCCGCCCAGGTGCACGACGTCCAGGAGTTCGGCGGCTCTGGCCCGCCTGGCCGTACGGTCCAGGCCTTGCACGCGCAGCGCCAGTTCGATGTTGCCCGAGACGGTCAGCCACGGGAACAGGGCCGGTTCCTGGAACATCATGGCGATCTTGCGCTCGCCGGTGTCGATCGTGCCGGTGGTCGGGCGGTCCAGGCCGGCGACCAGGTTGAGCAGGGTGCTCTTGCCGCAGCCGGAGGCGCCCAGCAGGCAGACGAACTCGCCCTGGGCCGCGTCTAACGAAACCTGGTCGAGGGCGAGCAGGCTGCTCGCGCCCCGGCCGTACACCTTGGAGACGGCGTCCAGCCGGACGGCGGGCCGCTGCCCATCCGTCCGGCCGGAACCGAGCTCCTGAGTAGGAGCGGTCACTTGTCGGTCACCGCCGTCTCTCCCTTCGCGGCCAGGATCTGGTTCAGCACGGTCAGGTCGTAGATCCCGTTCAGGTCCACCGGCTGGAGCAGGCCGACCTTGATGGCGTGGTCGGCGCTGCCGATCAGAGAGGAGGCGATGGGGTCGTTGGTGAATTCGATGTTCTTGAACGCGGTGTCCAGCACTTCGGGCTTGAGCGGCTTGCCGGTCAGGGACTCCAGCTGCTTGTTCACTGCGGCCGCCGCGCCCGCCGGGTCGGACTTGATGTACGCGGTGGACTCGACGTGGCCTTCGATCAGCTTCTTGAGCAGGTCAGGGTGCTCCTTGGCCCACTCCTGCCGGACGATCAGGTGGGTGATGACGAACTGCTTGTTCGGCCACAGGTCACGCTCGTCGATGAGGATCTTGCCGCCGCTCTCCTGGATCAGCCGGCTGGCGAACGGCTCCGGCACCCACGCGGCGTCGATGTCCCCGGTCGCGAACGTCTGCAGGGTCAGCGAGTTCTCCTGCGGCACGATCGAGACCTCGCCGCCGCCCTTGGTGTCGGTCTTGATGCCCTTCTCGTCCAGGTAGTAGCGCAGCGCCACGTCCTGGGTGTTGCCGAGCTGCGGGGTGGCGACCTTCTTGCCCTTGAGGTCCTCGATCGTGTTGATCTCCGGCTTCACCACCAGGTAGACCCCGCCGGACGCGGCGCCCGCGACGATCTTGATGGCCTGGCCCTTGGACTTCTCCCAGGCGTTGATCGCCGGGTTCGGCCCGATGTAGGTCGCGTCGATGGCCCCCGAGAAGACCGCCTCGATCGCGGCAGGTCCCGCGTTGAAGGTGCTGGTCTTCAGCGTGACGCCGCTGCCGAGCGCCTTGGTGAAGAACCCCTTCTCGACCCCCACCAGCGCGGTCGAGTGGGTGATGTTCGGGAAGAAGCCGAGCCGAACCTCCCCTGTCGCCGCCGGAGCCGGCTCCCCGCTCCCGGCCGTCGTCCCAGCGGAGTCCCCACCCCCGCCGCAGGCGGCCGCGAGCGCGGTAACCGCCACTGCGACCAACGCGGCCGCCACTCCGCGAATCCTGCGAGCATCCATGCGCTTCTCCCTGATTCCTACTAAATAAGTCGGGTTATCTGTATTTAAAGCGATCCCCAGATTTCCGTCAAGTTTGGTGGGGATTCGTTATCGGGCCGTGAGCGGCGGGAGTCGGGCGCGATAACGGGGTGGGTCAGCCGCAGGTTGCGTCGAGGGAGACGGTGTCGGGGGCTGGAGCCAAGGTGAGGGTGCGCTTCGAGGGCATCTCAGGGTGCGCTGGGGTGTTGAGGGTGTCCTCGACCTTCTGGCGGATGAAGGTCCAGTCCGGGTTGGCGGTGCTGATCAGCGGGGGGACGAACTGGAGGCTCCGGATCTCGGTGAGCTTGAGCTTGGTGGAGAGCGTGACCAGGGAGGGGAGGAGGGACTGGGGGATGTCGGTGGAGACATAGCGTTTCGTGACGGTGGCGATCCGTTCGAAGCCGCGCAGGACGGTGAGGGGGTCGGCCTGCTTGGCGACCGCGTGCAGGAGGCACTTCTGGCGGCCCATGCGGACGTAGTCGTCGCTGTCGGTGCGGGAGCGGCCGAACCAGAGGGCTTCGTCGCCGTTGAGGCGGCGGGTGCCGGCTTTGACGAGGCCCTCGCGGTAGGCGCCGTAGACGATGTCCTGTTTGACGGTGACGGTGACGCCGCCCATGGCGTCGATGATCTGGGCGAAGCCCTTCATGTCGACCATCGCGTAGTAGTCGATGGGAAGGCCGAGAATGCCGCCGACGGTGGCTTTCAGCAGGGTGATGCCCCGTTGGCGGTCGGGGACGCCGGGGACCAGGGACGGGTTGTCCTCGGCCCACTGGTAGACCTCGTTGAGCAGGCCGGGTGAGGCGCCGCCGCCGGTGAAGCCGTTCGGGAAGGCGGTTCTGGCGGGGCCCGCCGGCATGGGGACCTGTTGCAGGTTGCGCGGCAGGCTGAACAGCACGGTCTGGCCGGTTCTGGTGTTGACGCTGGCGACGGTCATGCTGTCGGTGCGGGCGCCGGGGCGATTCTTCGCGGCGTCGACGCCGGCCAGCAGGATGTTGAGCCACTGCTTGCTGCCCAGGTAGTCGAAGTGATCCCCCCGATCCGGCGGGAAGACCGACTTGTCGGAGAAGACGGTGGTCATCAGGTCGTGCGAGACATAGGCGACCCGGCTGGCGTACGCCAAAGGGGCCATCACCACCAGGCAGAGCCCGCCCACCAGCCCGCCCGCGAACAGGCGGCGGGTGCCGTGCAATGGTTGCGGCCGGACCAGCCGGTACGAGGAGACGATCACGAGGGCCCAGACCAGGGCGGTGACCAGGGTGGCCACGACGGTGGCGGTCAGCCAGCCGGGCCGTACCAGCAGGGCGAGCACGGTGGAGCGGAAGCTGGTCGCGACCGCGATGGCGGTCGCGAGCAGAAGCGTGTAGATCGCGGCGAGGGCGAGGCCGGTGCGCGTCCGGCCGACCCACAGATGCGCGATACCCCAGAGCACGGCGGAACCCAGAGTCAGCCCCAAAGCACGCCAGAGGCTCCTGTTTCCACCCATCCACACTCCCAGTCCGTTATGCCCCACTATGTCTACCTCGCGGGGCTAGTAACAGGCTAATCGCGTAGTGTCACTTGCCCCTGGATGATCAACCGCACGTGTCGTGAGTTGCGTCGAAGCTGTCGATGTCGTCCAGAGTCTTCGGCGGCTTTAAGCCCTGCCAGTCGCCGCCGAGGACCAGAACCACACGCGGAGTTGTGCCGGATTCGATGCGTAATGTCGTAGATTGCTGGATCTCGCGGAACAGGCGGGACGCGCGGGCCATGCCCACGGGGGTGTATTTGACCACGGTCTTCGCGGCGAACTTGGGAGCCTGCTCGACTCGGACGATGTGGTAGCCGCGCTGTTCCAGGTTGGCGGCGGCGATCGAGCCGAGGCTGGCGCGGCCGGAGGCGTTCTGGATGATGATGTGGACCTGGGACTTGGGGATCTTCTGCTCGCCGGTGGTGAGGTCGCGCGCGACCGCGTCGGAGGCGACCATCTTGAACAGGCGGTCGGCCTGAGGCTGCACCCATTCGACCCGGCCGGGGCTACTCAGCGAGTAGCGCCAG
Source organism: Acrocarpospora pleiomorpha (assembly GCF_009687885.1). GTDB lineage: Bacteria > Actinomycetota > Actinomycetes > Streptosporangiales > Streptosporangiaceae > Acrocarpospora > Acrocarpospora pleiomorpha. Next base: position 276,675 of record NZ_BLAF01000013.1, on the reverse strand, counting down.
GGTGCGGTCACGAACCTGATCTGACCGGCGGTGATGCCTTTCGCGCTGAGGGCGAGATCCTTCATGACGCCGACCGAAAGTTCTGGATCGGTGGTGATCGACCGAGTGACTGCGTCGAGGAAGTCGAACAGCAGCGCCGGGTCGGTCAGGGTTTCGCCGCTCATCGCCTTCTTGGCCATGGAGGCCAGGAACATCTGCTGGCGCTGGATCCGCCCGATGTCGGAGCCGTCGCCCAGGCTGTAGCGGGCGCGGACGTAGCCGAGCGACTGCTCGCCGGTGAGCAGGTGCCGGCCGGCGCTCAGCGTGAGCAGCGCCTTCTTGTCGGCGATGCCAGGCGCCGGCACGCAGATGGGTACGCCGCCCAGCGCGTTCACCATCTCCTTGAAGCCGGTGAAGTCGACCTTCACGAAGTGGTCGATCCGGATGCCGGTGAGGCTCTCGATGGTCTTCCAGGTGCAGCCGATGCCGCCGGAGTTGAACGATTCGTTGATCATGCCGATGTGTGCGCGCTGGCCGGGGAAGCCCGCGCGCGCCGGGCAGTTGGGGAGCTCGACCAGGGAGTCGCGGGGGAAGCTGATCAGCAGCGCGCCGTCCCGCTTGGGGGAGACGTGGGCGAGGATGATCGTGTCGGTGCGCTCGCCGCCGAACTTGCCGTAGCGGGCGTTGGCGCCGTCCCTCTTGTCCGACCCCACCAGCAGCACGTTCATCGCCTCGGTGGCGATCTTCACCGGGCGCGGGCCGAGGTCCGCTTCGGTGACCACCTGGCGGGTCACGTTGCTGGTGAGCGTCACGACACCGGTGACCAGGAAGGTCACCACTCCGGTCAGGACGCCGACAGCCGCGGCCACGAATGCCCATACCCACGCCCGCCATTTCGGCACCGGGCGCACGTCGACAGCACTCACGTGCTCACTCCTGAAGGGGGGTCGGCGAGAATCGGCAGTGTAGCGACCGATCCTGAACGCCAGATTCGAGCCACAACACCAGCACACACTTAGACGCCGAAAATTCAGGAAAAGTTGTGAATTAGGCGGGGGGCGGACCGGTGCTTCCCCTGGGGTTGAGGCGTGCTGCCTGGTCTTCCAGGGCCATCACCTCGGTGCCGTCGATCAGTGACAGCAGCAGTTGCGCGGCATGTCCCCCATAGGCGGGGATGTCGCGGCTCAGCGCAGTCAGCGGTGGGCGTACCACCTGGGACAGCGGGGAATCGTCCCACGCCACGATGGACAGGTCGGTTGGCACGGTCAGTCGCAGCTCCTGGGCCACCGACAGGCCGGCCACCGCCATGATGTCGTTGTCGTAGACGATGGCGGTCGGCCGGTGGGGCGCGCTGAGCAGGCGGCGGGTGGCGCGCGCGCCCTCCTCGCCGGTGTAGTCGGTGTGTACGGTCACGCACGATTCGAGCCCGGCCCCGGCCTCGCTGAACGCCCGATCCCGGATCGCGGTGTGCATGAGCTTGGGCAGCCCGGCCACCCGCGCGATCCGCCGGTGCCCCAGCGCGGCCAGATACTGCACGGTCTCCCGCACCGCGGCCGGTTCGTCGGACCACACCGACACCAGCGACCCCGACCCGGACGGATCCCCGACCACCACGGCCGGCATGCCGAGCGACTCCAGCACGGGGACGCGCGGATCGTCCATGTGCAGGTCGACCACGATCGCCCCGTCGATCCGCCCCTCGCCCCACCAGCGGTGGTAGACCGCTATCTCGGCGTCGTGATCCCGGACCACCTGCAACATCAGCGCGCAGGACCGCGCCGACAGCTCCGCCTCAAGACCGCTGATCAACTCCATGAAGAACGGTTCCATGCCGAGGATCCGGGCGGGGCGGCACAGCGCGAGCCCGATCGCGTTGGCGCGGGCGCCGTTGAGTGCGCGCGCGGCGCTGTTCGGCCGCCAGCCGATCTCGTCGGCGATCGCCAGGATCCGGGCCCGGGTGCTCTCCGACACACCGGGCTGTCCGTTCAACGCATACGACACCGCGCCCTTCGACACACCCGCCTGCCGCGCGATGTCCGCGATGGTCGGTCTTCTCACACACCCACCCTGACGTTCACTGAACCGGTCTAGTCCCTGTTTGAACAGGGCACACCTTACTTCAAATGTCTCGGTGCCATCACACCTCATATCGCCCCTATTGACACCCCTGTCATGCAGATTTTACGGTCACGGTACTTATCCGGTTCAGCCACCCGTACCGACGGGAAAGGAGTCGACACGCGGAGGCTGTTCGGGGCCGGGAGCGTGCTGCTTGCTGACGTGGGAGCGCTCCCACGTACGGTCCAGGAGAGGTGAAGGCACCGCCTCTCACGGTCGATCCATCGGGGATTAGGCCTGCTGATGTACGGACCTCCGCGCGGTCTGACCCGCGAGGAGGAAGGAGACAACACGATGCGAAACCGAACTCGGTTTCTGATCCCGTTCATGGTGGTCGGCCTGGCTGCCGCCGCCTGTTCGAGCGGAGACACGACGCCATCGACGCAAGGTTCCGCCCCCGCGGCGAGTGCGGCGGCTCCCGCAGACTCCAAGTCGTTCCCCCGGAACGAGACGCTCTACTCGAGCGGCACGATGTGGGGCCCGCCGGCCAACTGGAACCCGCTCCGCGAGTGGGACTCGGCCACCGGAACCAAGGGCCTGCTGTACGAGACGCTCTTCCTCTACGACGCCACCACCGACAAGTTCCAGCCCTGGCTGGCCGAGAGCGGTGAGTGGACGGGCGACAAGGAATACACCCTGAAGCTCCGCTCCGGCATCACCTGGTCGGACGGCAAGCCGCTGACCGCCGACGACGTCAAGTTCACCTTCGAGCTCGGCAAGATCGAGACCGTTCCGTACCACAACATCTGGACGTTCCTGGACTCGGCCGACGTCGTCGACCCGCAGACGGTGAAGTTCACCTTCAAGGAGGCCCGCTACCAGCAGTGGGCCAACCACGTCTACCAGCGCGCGATCGTGCCCAAGCACATCTGGGAGTCGGTCAAGCCGGAAGAGGTCGTGGACTTCGCCAACGAGAACCCGGTCGGCACCGGGCCGTACAACTACCACAGCCACGACCAGGACCGGCAGTCCTGGGTGAAGCGTGACGACTGGTGGGGGATCAAGGCCCTCGGCAAGGACGTCAAGCCCAAGTACATCGTGGACATCGTGAACTCCAGCAACGAGGTCGCGATGGGTCTGCTGCTGCAGAAGGGCCTGGACCTCAGCAACAACTTCCTGCCCGGCGTGGCCAACCTGGTCAGGGGCAACTTCGGCGTCTCGACCTACTACGCGGACGCGCCGTTCATGCTGTCGGCCAACACGGCCTGGCTGGTGCTGAACACCAAGAAGAAGCCGATGGACGACCCCGCCTTCCGCAAGGCCATGGCCTTCTCGGTGGACACCAAGCGCATCGTCGAGAACGTGTACGGCAACCTGGTCAAGCCCGCCGACCCCACCGGCCTGCTGCCCCAGTGGGACAAGTACGTCGACAAGAGCGTGACCGGCTCGATGGGCTTCAGCTACGACCCGGCCAAGTCCAAGCAGCTATTGGCCGACGCCGGCTACAAGGACACCGACGGCGACGGCTTCGTCAACAACAAGGACGGCTCGAAGATCGACCTGAAGATCATCGTGCCGACCGGCTGGACCGACTGGATGGAGTCCATCCGGGTCATTGCCACCAGCGCCAAGGACGTCGGGATCAGCCTGACCCCCGAGTTCCCCGACTACAACGCCCTGGTCGAGCAGCGCAGCACCGGCAAGTTCGACATGCTCATCAACAACGAGCGCCAGCTGTCGAACACGCCGGAGCGCTACTACGACTACGTCTTCAACATGCCGGTGCAGAAGCTCCAGAACACCGTGAACTTCGGCCGGTACGAGAACGAGAAGGCCTGGGACCTGGTCGGCCGGCTCGACGCCACCAAGACCGACGACGTCGAGGGCATGAAGGCCATCACCTCCCAGCTGCAGAAGATCCAGCTGGAGGACATGCCGGTCATCCCGCTCTGGTACAACGGCCTCTGGTCGCAGGTCAGCAACTCGGTCTGGAAGAACTGGCCGTCCGACGCCGCTGGCACGCCCAAGACGCCGCCCACCATGTGGCGTAACTGGCTCGAACTGGGCGGCGTGCTCACGCTGACCGAACTCCAGCCCGCCGGCGCGTAGTCGGGACCTAGTGGATCGGGCGGGCCGCGCACGGCCCGCCCGCATCCCCCGCCTGGCCAGGCTGGGGGACACATCCCCCGGAGGATGGTTTGCGACAATATTTCGGCCGGAAACTGCTTATCTACGCACTCACGTTCTTCGTCGCCGTCACCGTGAACTGGATGATCCCGCGCTTCATGCCGGGTGATCCGGTGGCGAGCATGGTCGCCAGGGCGCGGATCTCCGACCCGGAGGCCGTGGCGGCGATGCAGCAGTACTACAGCAATCTCTTTGGCTTCGATCAGCCGATCGTGGCGCAGTATTTCAACTTCTGGGGCGCGCTGTTCTCCGGAAATTTCGGCATCAGCATATGGGCGTACCCGCTGCCGGTGGCCGACGTGATCATGGACGCGGTGCCGTACTCGCTGGGGTTGCTGATCCCGTCGATCCTGCTCAGCTGGTTCGTCGGGAACTGGGCGGGCGCGCTCGCGGCCCGGCGCAAGATCCTTGACAACACGGTGCTTCCGGTGGGGTATGTGCTGACCGCGATGCCGTACATGTGGATCGCGATCCTGCTCTGCTGGGGGTTCGGGGTCGTCTTCCAGGTGTTGCCGGTGGCCGGGGGCTACAGCTTCGCGATGCAGCCGAACCTGTCGTGGGAGTTCGTCGGGAGCCTGTTCCAGCACTGGCTACTGCCGTTCGTGTCGCTGTTCCTGGTGGCGCTGGGCGGCTGGGCGATCGGCATGCGGAACATGATCATCTACGAGCTTGAGGCCGACTACTCCAACTACCTGGCCGCGCTCGGCGCGCCGCACCGGCTCATCCGGCGGTACGCCTTCCGCAACGCCGTCCTGCCGCAGATCACCGGCCTGGCCCTGCAGCTGGGCGTGCTGGTGGCCGGCGCGCTGGTCACCGAGATCGTGTTCTCCTATCCGGGTCTGGGCAGCCTGATCCTCAAGGCCATCCAGAACCAGGACTTCTTCCTCCTCCAGGGCACCTTCCTGTTCATCGTCCTGGGCGTGCTGATCGCCAACTTCGTGATCGACGTGGTGTACGTGATCGTCGATCCGCGGACCCGGGCGGGAATGGCAGGGGCGACCACATGACCACCACCGATCCGATCACCGCGATCACCGGGCCGGATCCGGGCACACCGCCGGTCACCGTGCGACGGGAAGCCCTCTACTTCGCCGTACGGAACGGAAAGCTTCTGCTCGGCGCTGGCATTGTCGCGATATTTCTCCTCATCGGCATCATCGGGCCGTTCCTGGTGGATCGACCGCCGATGGAGTACGTCGGCCAGCCCATGATGCCGCCGGACGGCAAATACTGGCTCGGCACCACCACCTTCGGCCAGGACGTGCTGGCCCAGTTCGTGCACGGCGTGCGCAACGCCTTCGTGGTCGGGCTGCTCGCCGGCGGCCTGGCCGCGCTCATCGGCATGGTGATCGGGTTCGTGGCCGGCTACCGGGGCGGCCTGGCCGACGAGATCCTCAACATGATCACCAACGTGGTCCTGGTCATCCCGACCCTGGCCGTGCTGCTGATCATCAACGCCTACCTGGGCATCCGCAGCGTCGGCATGCAGGCCCTGTTCATCGGCCTCACCTCCTGGCCCTGGGTGGCCAGGGCGATCAGGGCGCAGACGTTCTCGCTGCGGAGCCGGGACTTCGTGGATCTGGCCCGGCTGAGCGGGGTGCGCACCGGCCGGATCATCCTGCGGGAGATCGCGCCGAACATGAGCTCCTACCTGTTCATGACGTTCATCCTGCTGTTCGGCAGCTCGATCCTGATCGCGTCCTCCCTCGACTTCATCGGCCTCGGCCCGACCGACGGCGTGTCGCTCGGCGTGATGCTCAACCACGCCAACCAGTGGAGCGCGCTCCATCTGGGCATGTGGTGGTGGTTCATCCCGCCAGGCGCCGCGATCACCGCCATCGTGGGCGCCCTCTATGTCGCGAACGTCGGCCTCGACGAGGTGTTCAACCCCAAGCTGAGGGAGCTCTAGATGGCCCTGACTGTGCAGGACTTAAGGGTCTATTACCGGACTCTTCGCGGCGACGTGAAGGCCCTGGACGGGGTCAGCTTCACCGTGGCGGACGGCGAGATCCTCGGCCTGGCCGGGGAGTCCGGCTGTGGCAAGACCACGCTCGGCAAGGCGCTGATCCGGATGGACGGCCGGATGAAACTCGTCGGCGGCCGGGTCGAACTCGACGGCGAGAACCTGCCGATCGGCGACACGGCCAAGATGAACCCGTTCCGGTTCACCGAGGTGTCGATCATCCCGCAGTACTCGATGAGCGCGATGAACCCGACCCGCAAGATCGGCCGGATGGTCCGCGAGCTGCTCGACTCGCGTGGCGTCACGGTGGACACCGACGAGCTGCACCGGCGGCTCGACCTGGTCGAACTCTCCAGGGAGGTGCTCACCAAATATCCGCTGGAGCTGTCCGGCGGGATGAAGCAGCGCATGGTGATGGTCATCTCCACGCTGCTCAACCCGTCCCTGCTGATCGCCGACGAGATCACCTCGGCGCTGGACGTGTCCACCCAGAAGGCCGTGGTCACCACGCTGAAAGGCTTCCGCGAGCTGGGCTTCGTGAAGAGCATGATCTTCATCACCCATGACATCTCGCTGACCAACCAGCTGGCCGACACGATCATGGTGATGTACGCGGGCAAGCTCGCCGAGAAGGCCCCCGCCGACACGATTGTGAACCGGGCCCGGCATCCGTACACGCAGCTGCTGATCTCCTCGCTGCCGGAGGTCGGGGTTCGGTACGCGGAGAAGAAGCTGACCGGCATTCCCGGCAATCCGCCTTCGCTGCTCAACCCGCCGGTCGGCTGCCGGTTCCAGGATCGTTGCCCGCTCGCCTTCGACAAGTGCCGCGAGGAGCCCCCGGCCGTCGAAGTCGAGAAGGATCACTTCGTCGCGTGCTGGAAGGCATGATGCTGAAACTCCAGGAAGTCTCGAAAGTCTTCAGAGTCGGCGCCTTCGGCGGCAAGACCATGACGGCCGTGGACGAGGTGAGCTTCGAGGTCGCCCGGGGCGAGGTCGTCTCGCTGATCGGGGAGAGCGGCAGCGGCAAGAGCACGATCGGCAAGATGGTGCTCCGGCTGATGTCCGCTCAGAAGGGCACGATCACCGTCGACGGGGACGACATCACCAAACTGGAAAAGCGCGCCTACTACCGCAAGATCCAGGGCGTGTTCCAGGACCCGTTCAGTTCGTACAACCCGATCTTCAAAGCCGACCGGGTGTTCAGCATGATCAAAGAGGTCTACTTCCCCAAGGAGCCGGACCGGATCTGGCGGGACAAGGTGGCCTCCGCGCTCAACGACGTCCGGCTGGAGGCCGGTCAGGTGCTGAACAAGTTCCCGCACCAGCTCAGCGGCGGCCAGCTGCAGCGGCTGCTGATCGCGCGGGCCCTGCTGCTGGACATCGACCTGCTGGTGGCTGACGAGATCACCAGCATGCTCGACGCGTCCACCCGGATCGATGTGCTCAACCTGCTGGCCGACCTGAAATCCCGCGGCCTCGGCGTGCTGTTCATCACGCACGACCTCGCGCTCGGCAACTACATCAGCGAGCGAACGGTGGTCCTGCACCAGGGCAGGATCGTCGAGTACGGCCCGACGGAGAAGGTATTCGAGACGCCGGAGCACGCCTACACCAGGAAGCTTCTCGCCTCGGTGCCGCAACTGCACAGGAAGTGGGAGGGCGTGTGATCACGATGTTGCACGAAGGCTGGGCCGTCACGGCGGTCTCCTCGACCGGGCAGTCACGCCCGGTCGTGGCGGGACTCCCGGCGACGGTGCCCGGATGCGTGCACACCGACCTGTTGACGGCGGGGATCATCGCCGATCCCTATCTGGACGACAACGAGGTCAGGCTGACCTGGATCGGGCGGACGGGCTGGTCGTACGAGACCGCGTTCAGCTGGGACGGGACCGAGGACGAGCGGGCCGATCTGGTCTGCGAGGGCTTGGACACGGTGGCTACGGTGCTCCTCAACGGGGTGCAGATCGGGCAGACCGCGAACCAGCATCGTTCCTATCGGTTTCCGGCGAAGCACCTGCTCGTGGAGGGCCGGAACACGCTGAAGATCCTCTTCGAGGCGCCGTACGCGTATGCGGAGCGGCAGCGGGCCGCGCTCGGCGACCGGCCGGGGGCGTACGGCCAGCCGTACCAGTTCATCCGGAAGATGGCCTGCAACTTCGGCTGGGACTGGGGCCCGACGGTGGTCACCTCCGGCATCTGGCGGCCGATCTACCTGCACACCTGGAGCACCGCCCGGCTGGCCGAGGTCCGCCCGCTGGTCACGGTCGCCGACGGCGTCGGCCAGGTCGAGGTGCACGTCACCGCCGACCGCGCCACCCAGGCCCCGCTCACCCTGACCGCGTCCGTCGCGGGCGTCTCCGAGCAGGTACGGCTCGCGCCCGGCGAACGCACGGCAGTGGTCTCGCTCACCGTCCAGGACCCCGACCTGTGGTGGCCGCGCGGATACGGCGAGCAGCCGCTCTACCCGCTCACCGTGCAGCTCGGCGACGACGTGTGGACGAAGGAGATCGGTTTCCGCACGGTCGAACTGGAACCCGACGCGTTCCGGATCATCATCAACGGCGTGCCGGTCTTCATGAAGGGCTTCAACTGGATCCCCGATGACTGCTTCCCCAACCGGGTGACCCGCGAGCGGCTGGCGCAGCGGTTCCAGCAGGCGGTCGAAACCGGGGCGAACACCTTGCGGGTGTGGGGCGGCGGGCTCTACGAGAGCGAGGACTTCTACGCCCTGGCCGACGCGCTCGGCATCCTGGTGTGGCAGGACTTCCCGTTCGCCTGCGCGGCCTACCCGGAGGAAGGCCCCTTCCGGGTCGAAGTGGAGGCCGAGGCGCGGCAGCAGGTGACGCGGCTGGCCAACCATCCGAGCCTGGTGTTGTGGTGCGGCAACAACGAGAACCTCGAGGGCCACGCGGACTGGGGCTGGCAGGAGAAGCTGGAGTCGCGTAGCTGGGGTTCCGGGTTCTACTACGAGCTGTTGCCCCGGGTGGTGCGGGAGCTGGATCCGACGCGGCCGTACTGGCCGGGGAGCCCCTATTCCGGGTCGCCCGAGTCGGCGCCCAACGATCCGGCGCATGGGTCCACGCATATCTGGACGGTGTGGAACCGGGAGGACTACACGTTCTACGCGACCTACCAGCCGAGGTTCGTGGCGGAGTTCGGGTTCCAGGGGCCGCCGGCGTACGCGACGTTGCGCAGGTCGGTCAGCGACGAGCCGCTGGCGCCCACGTCCAAGGGGGTCATGCACCACCAGAAGGCCGTGGACGGCAACGGGAAACTGCTCCGCGGGCTGGGCTCGCATCTGCCGGAGCCGTCGAACTTCGACGACTGGCACTACTACACCCAGCTCAACCAGGCACGCGCGATGGTGTTCGGGGTGGAGCGGTTCCGGGCGCTGGCGCCGTACTGCATGGGCACGATCGTCTGGCAGCTCAACGACTGCTGGCCGGTGACCTCCTGGGCCGCCGTCGACGGCGACGCCCGCCGCAAACCCCTCTGGTACGGCATGCGCCGCGCCTTCGCCGACCGATTGCTGACATTTCAGGACTCGTCCGTGGGGGCGGCACACGGGGTGGACGGCGACGTGCTCGTCGTGGTCAACGACACCGGCGAAGAGTGGGCGGGGGAACTCGCCGTGGTCCGGCAGTCGATCGCCGGGGAGACGCTCGCCAAGGAGCACGTCCCGGTCACCGTGCCCGCGCGCGGCACCCTCGCCATCCCCCTGCCCGGTTCGCTGACGGCCGCCGAACCCGCCCGCGAACTGCTGGTCGCCGTTCTGGGTGACGCCCGGGCGCTGCGTTTCTTCACCGAGGATCCGGCGACCGATCTCCCGCCCGCCGAGTTCGAGGTGAGCACCGAGCCGGCCGACGGCGGGCTGCGGGTCTCCGTCACCGCCAGGACCCTCGTCCGCGAGCTGGCGATCTTCCCCGACCGGCTCGAACCCGACGCCACCGTGGACGACCAGCTCGTCACCCTGCTCCCCGGCGAGACGGCTGCCTTCCACGTGTCCGGAGACGTGGATCCGGAGGCGCTCACCGCCTATCCGGTGCTGCGCTGCGTCAACGAGGCCCACGTGTGATGCCGTAACGCCCGATATGGGATGGTTCCGGAAAAGTTCTCTTAACGGAGGGACGGAACATGACTGTTCTGGCGATCGACATTGGTGGGACGAAGTTCGCGGCGGCCATGGTGGAGCCCACCGGGGTGATCACCGCCAGGCTGGAACTGCCGGTGGGCCCGGACGCGACCGCGACGCTGGCCGAACTGGTCGGCCGGATCGCGGTGCCCGGGCTGACCGGGGAGTCGGGGCTGACCGGGGTGGGCATCGGGTCGGCCGGGCCGCTGGACGTGCTCGGCGGCACGGTCAGCCCGGTCAACATCCCGTCCTGGCGGGAGTTCCCGCTGGTCAAGACCGTGAGCGAGTTACTGCCCGAGCTGCCGGTGCGGCTGGCCGGGGACGCGCAGTGCATGGCGCTGGGGGAGTGGTGGCAGGGCTCGTACGGAAAGCGGGCCTCGGACGCGGGGCCGTACAAGACCTTGCTGGGCATCGTCGTCTCCACCGGGATCGGCGGCGGCATGGTCGTGGACGGCCAGCCCTTCCTCGGCCCCACCGGAAATGCCGGACATATCGGTCATATCAGTGTGGATCGGGATGGGGATGCCTGCCCGTGCGGGGCGAGCGGCTGCGTGGAGACGATCGCCAGCGGGCCGAGCATGGTGCGCTGGGCGCTGGACAACGGCTGGCGCCAGGCGGTCGAACCGGCCTTCTGGGCCGGGCGCGCGGTTGACGCGCGATCTCTGGCGGCCGACGCCAAACGCGGCATCCCCGTGGCCAAGCTCGCCTTCCAGCGCGCCTCCGACGCCCTCGGCACGGCAATCCTCACCGCCGCCGCCCTCTTTGACATTGACAACGTTGTCATCGGCGGTGGCGTCGCCGCGGCGGGCCCGACCCTGTTGGTCCCACTGCGCCAGGCCATCGCGCGCCAGGCGGGCCTGGGCTTCCTGCACCGCCTGCGCGTGGACGCCACCTCACTCGGCCGCGACGCCGGCCTGTACGGCGCCGCCGCCCTCGTTCTCGGGGATCGACCATCCTGAAGGAGCAACCCGTGAGATTCACCGCCATCCTGACCATGGCGTTATCGGCGGCCTTGATCGCCACCCCAGCGGCCGCAGCGACGCACCAGAACGACGGCTTCGTCAAACGCCAGGGCGCTGACCTGGTGCTGAACGGCAAGAAGTTCCACTTCTCGGGAACGAACAATTACTACTTGCACTACAAATCACGCCTGATGACCGACGACGTCTTCGCCGACGCCGCCGCCGCCAAGTTCAACGTCATCCGCACCTGGGGCTGGCTCGACATCGGCAACCAGGACGGCACCAACTCGGTCGCCGGCAAGGCCGACGGCGTCTACTTCCAGTACTGGAACGGCACCCGCCCCGCCTACAACGACGGCGCGGACGGCCTGGAACGCCTCGACTACGTGCTCTACAAGGCCCGGCAGAGCGGCATCAAGCTGATCATCCCGTTCACCAACAACTGGGCGGACTTCGGCGGCATCGACCAGTACGTCCGCTGGGCCGGCCTGGACAACCACGACGACTTCTACACCGACCCCACCATCCGCGGCTGGTACAAGGACTGGATCGACCACGTCCTCAACCGCACCAACACGCTGACCGGCGTCAAATACAAGGACGACCCCACGGTCATGATGTGGGAACTCGGCAACGAGCCGCGCTGCAAGGGCTCCGGCCTCTACCCGCCGTCGCCCACCTGCACCCCGCAGACCCTCACCACCTGGGCCGACGAGATGACCAGGTTCATCAAGTCCAAGGACGCCAAACACCTGGTCGGCGTCGGCGATGAGGGCTTCCGCTGCACCGACCCCACCAGCTCGGACTGGACGATCAACTGCGGCGAGGGCGTCGACAACACCGCGCTGACCAAGTTGCCCGCCGTGGACGTGATGTCCTTCCACCTCTACCCGGACGGCTGGCTGAAGGACGCCGCCTGGGGCACCGAGTGGATCAGAAGCCACATCCAGAAGGCCCGCCAGCTCGGCAAGCCATCGCTGCTGGGCGAGTTCGGCCTGCGCGACAAGGCCACCCGCAACGTCGTCTACCAAGAGTGGACCGAGGCGGTGCGGTCGTCCGGCGGCACCGGCTGGCTGTACTGGATCCTGTCCGGCATCCAGGACGACAACACGCTTTATCCGGACTACGACGGCTTCACGGTCTACTGCCCGTCGCCGGTCTGCCAGACGCTGACCAACGCGGGGACCGAACTCGCATTTGGGCAGCGTTCCCTGCCGCCGGTCGCCGATCACGATGCCACGACTGTCGAGTTCGGCACCGGGGCGACCCTGGACGTGGCCGCCAACGACATCGCATACCGGACATATGTGAAGGCCAGCACGATCGACCTGGATCCGGCTACGGCTGGGCGGCAGACCAGTTCCGGGGACTTCACGCTGGTCGACGGCAAGGTCTCATACACGCCTCCGGCCGAGTTCGCCGGGCGCGCCACCGCGCACTACACGATCAAGGATGCGGCCGGGCGCACCTCCAACGTGGCCAACATCACCGTGACCGTGAAGCCCGACCCGACCGGCGCGATCAAGCTGTTCTCCTTCGAGGACGGCGTGCAGGGCTGGGCTCCCGGCAACTGGCAGCCCGACGCGGGGTCGGTCGAGCAGACCTCGGCGTACGCGACCGACGGTGTCTCCGGCCTCCGGATCAACTCCACCGGCGCCTGGTTCGGGGCGACATTCCCGGAACCGGTGAACCTGGCCAACAAGTCGCAGTTCAAGTGGGACCTGAAGACCGGTCCCGCGGGCACGTCGGTGGCGGTGGCCCTGCAGTTCGGGCCAGGATTCACCTGGTGCCAGTCCACCTTCACCTGGGCCAATCAGGACAGTGTCGTTCCCGTGGAGATCGATCTCACCTCGGCCATGTCCTGTTCACTGGAGGACCTCGCCGATGTGCGGGGAATGTTCCTGTGGATTAGCCCAGGTTCGTTTGACATTGACAACATTAGGGCTGAATAGCCGCTCTAGATCGAAGGACGCCACGTGGACCTGCTGACCAACCCGATCAAGGACTATGCCTGGGGCTCCCGCACGGCCATCGCCGCGCTGACCGGGCGGTCCGCGGCTGGTCCCGAGGCGGAGATGTGGCTCGGCGCCCATCCCTCCGGCCCGTCGTTGCTGCCGCGCGACGGGTCGCAGCGGGCGTTGCACGACGTCATCGCCGCGGATCCGGTGGCCGAGCTCGGGGCTGCCGTGATCGAGCGGTTCGGGGAGCGGTTGCCGTACCTGCTGAAGTTGATCGCGGTGGATCGGGCGCTCTCCATGCAGGTCCACCCGTCGCTGGAGCAGGCCGCGGAAGGCTTCCTCCGGGGCGACCACAACTACGCCGATCCGTGGCCCAAGCCCGAGATGATCTGCGCACTCACCCCCTTCTCCGCCCTCGCCGGGTTCCGCCCGCCCGGCGAGGCCGCGACCCTGGTCGCCGCCCTCGGCCTGCCCGCCCTCACCCCGGTCGCCGACGCCCTCGCCTCCGGCGACGTGCTCGCCGCCCTCCGCATCCTGCTCGGCTGGCCCGCCGACGAGCGTGCCGCCCTGGTCCAGGATCTGGTACGGACGGCTGACCACGACCTGGTCACCCAGCTGGCCGAGCAGTACCCGAACGACCCCGCCGTCCTGGCTCCGCTGCTGATGCGCCACCACCAACTCGCCCCCGGCGAGGCTCTTTACCTGGGCGCCGGCGTGCTGCACTGCTATCTCGACGGCTTCGGCGTGGAGATCATGGGCAGCTCCGACAACGTGCTGCGGGCCGGGCTCACCCCCAAGCCCATCGACATCGAAGAGCTCCTCCGCATCACCGACCCCGCCGCGCAGCCCGCCGCCATCGAGCCGGTGGCCGACGTCTACCTCACGCCGTCACCGGAGTTCCAGCTCCGCCGCTTCACCCCCGGCGACGCCTACCACGTCCCCGGCGGCACGCCGCGCATCCTCATCTGCGTGGACGGCGTCGTAAGCGTGCGAAACGCCGCCCAGGACGAGCTCAAACTGCACCCCGCGGAGGCCGTCTTCGCCGCCGCCTCCGACGGCGCCCTGGAACTCTCCGGCAACGGCACGGTGTTTTGCGCGGAACCCCGCCTGTGACCGATGCTGGTGGGCAATGCGCGAACCCATCGACTCCGACGTCGACCTCCACGTACCCGCCGAGCGCGCCGAACTGCGCCCGACCCCGTTCCCCGTGCTCGCCGCCATCTCCGCCGGCGGCGTGCTCGGCGCCCTCGGCCGGTACGGCATCAGCGTGGCACTCCCACACCCACCCGGCGGCTTCCCCTGGTCCACCTTCCTGGTGAACGTGTCCGGCTGCCTGCTGATCGGCGTCCTGATGGTCCTGGTCACCGAGGTGTGGACGGCGAAGTTGCTGCGCCCGTTCCTCGGGGTCGGCGTGCTGGGTGGTTACACCACCTTCTCCACCTATGTCCTGGACATCCACCAGGCGATGATCGCGGGTTCCGCCGATATCGCGTTGATCTATCTGGCCGCGACGCTGGTGGGCTCGGTCCTGGCCGCCTGGGCGGGTATGACCTTCACTGCCTGGCTGGTTCGGTGACCGCGCTGCTGGTCGTGCTCGGTGCGGCGGTCGGCGCACCGCTGCGCTACCTCACCGACCGGTTCATCCAGTCCCGCCATGATTCGGTCTTCCCGTGGGGCACCATGGCGGTCAACGTGGCCGGCTCATTCGTGCTCGGCCTCGTGGTCGGCCTCCCCGCCTCCGGCCCGGTGACGGCTCTGGTCGGCACCGGTTTCTGCGGCGCCCTCACCACCTACTCGACCTTCAGCTACGAAACCCTCCGCCTCACCCAGGAGGGCTTCCGGTTCTACGCCGCCGCCAACATCACCGCGAGCATCGTGGCCGGCCTCGGTGCGGGAGTCCTCGGCCTCATGATCGCCCAAGCCTTGACAGGCTGAGCCGCTGCGAGCCAAGGCGGGTGGCGGTGATGATCAAAGGTGCCTAAACCCACCAGATGTGGTCTACCTTCTGTAGCGTGAGTTGCAAGGGCATCCGGTTGTGAGACGCCGCAGTTGGGGGTCTGTTCTTCTTGACCGGTTCCATCATCCGACGCAGGTGGTCGCTACCGGGTTCGGCGCCACCATCCTGCTGGGGTCGGTGTTGCTCAGCCTGCCGATGGCCACCACCACGGGGGAGCCGGCGGACTGGGTGACGGCGCTGTTCACCTCGACGTCGGCGGTGTGCGTGACCGGGCTCGTGGTGGTGGACACCGCGACGCACTGGTCGGTGTTCGGCGAGGTGGTGATCGCCGGTCTCATCCAGGTGGGCGGGCTGGGGATCATGACCCTGGCCACCCTGTTCACCGTCCTGCTCGCGGGCCGGCTCGGCCTGCGGGCGAAGATCGCGCTGCAGACCGAGACCAAGTCGCTGAGCATGAGCGACGTCCGGCGGGTGGTCCGCAACGTGGTGCTGTTCGCCCTGGCGGGCGAGGCGATCACCGCCGTCCTCCTCACCGGCCGCTTCATGATCGGGTATGACGAGTCATTCGGCGACGCCCTCTACCTGGGCGGATTCCACGCGATCTCGGCGTTCAACAACGCGGGATTCGCGTTATGGCCTGACAACTTGATGGGCTTCGTCAGCGATCCGTGGATCTGCCTGCCCATCGCGATCGCGGTCGTCACGGGCGGCCTCGGGTTCCCCGTCGTGTTCGAGCTGGCCCGCTCCTGGCGGCATCCCCGCCGCTGGTCGGTGCTGACCCGGGTCACGGTCGGCGTCAGCGTCATCCTGATCGCCTCAGCCACGCTCATCTACCTGGCCACCGAGTGGAACAACACCAGGACCATGGGCGCGCTTGACGACCCCGGCAAGCTGATGGCCAGCTTCTTCGCCGCCGTGATGCCACGCTCCGGCGGGTTCAACACGGTCGACATCGCGGCCATGAACCCGTCCAGCATGCTGGTCACCGACGTGCTGATGTTCATCGGCGGCGGCAGCGCCAGCACCGCCGGCGGGATCAAGGTGACCACGTTCGGGCTGCTCGCCTTCATCATCTGGGCCGAGCTGCGCGGCGAGAACAAGGTCAACGTGGGGCATCGGCGGCTGGCGGAGGCCACCCAGCGGCAGGCGGTGACGATCACCCTGGTCGGGGTGGCCCTGGTGACCGTTTCCACGTATGTGCTGCTGGTGCTCACGCCGTACAGTCTGGATCGGGTGTTGTTCGAGGTGATTTCGGCGTTCGCGACGAACGGGCTGTCGACCGGGATCACCGCGGACACGTCCATGGCCGTGCATGTGCTGCTGGCGGTGCTGATGTTCGTCGGCCGGATCGGGCCGCTGACGCTGGGGTCCGCGCTGGCGCTCAAGGAGCGCACCCGCCGCTTCGAACTCCCCGAGGAGAGGGTCATCGTTGGCTGAGAAGTCGAGCTACCCGGTCGTCGTGATCGGGCTGGGGCGGTTCGGGACCGCGCTGGCCCTGGAGCTCACCCGGCGCGGCACCGAGGTGCTGGCCATCGACAGGCGCCCGAAGGTCGTGCAGGGCCTGGCGGGGCAGATCACCCAGATCGCCACCGCCGACTCCACCGACATGGAAGCCCTGAGGCAGCTCGGGGTGTCGGACTTCTACCGGGCGGTGGTGGCGATCGGCGGTGACCTGGAGGCCAGCATCCTGACCGCGTCGCTGCTGGTCGAGCTGGAGATCAACGACATCTGGGCGAAGGCGGTCACCGTCCAGCACGGCCAGATCCTGCGCCGCATCGGCGCCCACCATGTCGTCTTCCCCGAACACGACATGGGCGAGCGGGTCGCCCACCTGGTCAGCGGCAGGATGCTGGACTTCATGCAGGTGGACGAGGGTTTCGCGCTGGCCAAGACGCACCCGCCGAAGGAATACGTCGGCATCCCCCTGGGCAGCTCCAACCTCCGCCGCAAGTACGGCGTGACGATCGTGGCCGTCAAGAGCCCCGACGAGCGGTTCACCTACGCCACCGCCGACACCGAACTCTCCTACGGCGACATCATCATCGTCTCCGGCCCTACCGAGGACGTCGAACGTTTCGCCGAACTTCCCTAACGCAGGCGGGGCAGGCCCATCGCGATCGCGGAGAGGGTCCGGACCATGGTCGGGATCATCTGGGGGCAGGTGGCGGCGATCTCCGGCTCCTGGGCGTAGAGCTCGGTCATGATCGGGGAGGGGTTCACGACCGGGTAGAGGGTCCCGGCGAGGGCGCTGGCGGCCATCACCAGTTCGGTGCCCTCGCTCTCGGTCAGGTCGGGATGGGCGGCGCCCACCTCGGCGCCGAGTTCGGCGATGACCCGGATCACGACCAGCTTGAACGCGCGGGCCGCGTCGACCGAGACGTTGTGTTCCAGGGTCGTGGAGGTCTGGCTGAGCAGGTCGCAGAAGAGACGGCGGGCGTCCAGGGTCTCGGTGAGCACCATGATCGGGTCGCCGCCGGCGCGCAGCAGCGGAGTCGCGGCGTCCGCCCACTCCTGCCAGGCCTCGGCCGCGAGTTCGAGATAGATCTCCTCGCGAGTCCCGAAATATCGCACCACATTGGACTTGGCCAGACCCACGGCCGCCGCCACGCTGCCCAGGCTCACATGCTGGACCCCCACCTCCAGGGCCAGCTCGCGCGCGGCGGCGAGGATCGCCTCGCGCCGGAGTTGCTTCTGCTCCGGGCGGCGTGCCCGGATGAATGTCACCTGTGCCATGTCATCGCAAGCATACAGTCAACTAAAAGACGACCGTTCTTTTACGTCTTGTTAAGAGAGCAGTGTTCTGTTAGCGTCCGGCAGAAGGGACATACCGATCGGGAGGGCGTCGTGGTCGACGTACGGATGCGGGTGAACGGCTCGATAGAGAAGCTCGACCTCGAGCCGCGGGTGAGTCTGCTGGACGCGTTGCGGGAACATCTCGGCTTGACCGGGACCAAGAAAGGCTGCGATCAGGGTGCCTGCGGCGCGTGCACGGTGCTGGTGGACGGCGAGCGCATCAGCTCCTGCCTGGCGTTGGCCGTGCAGTACGCCGACCGCGACATCACCACGATCGAGGGAGTCGAGGACCCGATCCAGCAGTCGTTCGTCCGCCACGACGGCTTCCAGTGCGGTTACTGCACCTCGGGCCAGATCTGTTCGGCCATCGGCATGCTGGCCGAGCACGCGGCGGGCGCGCCCAGCGCGGTGACCGGCCACCTGGCCGCCGAGCAGATCGAGTTGACGCCCGAGGAGATCCGGGAGCGCATGAGCGGAAACCTGTGCCGCTGCGGCGCGTACAACGGCATCGTGGCCGCGATCCAGGAGAGCAGCCGATGAAGGATTTCGCCTACGTGAGCGCGCAGGACGTGGCCACCGCCGTCCGCGCGATCGCCGAGCCGGGGGCCAAGTTCCTCGGCGGCGGCACCAACCTGGTGGATCTGATGCGGCAGAACATCGAGCGCCCGGACACGGTGATCGACATTACCCGGCTGCCGCTGGACCGGGTCGAGGAGCTTCCGGACGGCGGAGTGCGGATCGGCGCTCTGGTCCGCAACAGCCATCTCGCCGCCCATCGGGTGATCCGCACGCGCTACCCGATGCTGGCCCAGGCGATCCTGACCGGCGCGTCCGGCCAGCTCAGGAACATGGCCACAGTCGGCGGCAACGTGCTGCAGCGCACCCGCTGCCCGTATTTCGCGGATCTGGCCGCGCGCTGCAACAAGCGCGAGCCGGGCGCGGGCTGTGACGCGATCGGCGGGTTCAACCGGAACGCGGCCATCTTCGGCGCGTCGGACAACTGCGTGGCGACGCATCCCTCGGACATGTGCGTGGCGCTGGCCGCGCTGGACGCCATGATCGAGCTGGAGAGCGTGCGCGGGGTGCGGCGGCTCCCGCTGGTCGGTTTCCACATGCTGCCGGGGGACTCCCCGCAGCACGAGACGGCGATCGCCGCCGACGAGCTGATCACCGCGATCGAGCTGCCCGAGCTTCCGGTGGCCGCGCGGTCGCGGTATCGCAAGGTGCGGGATCGGGCGTCGTACGCGTTCGCGCTGGTCAGCGTGGCGGCCGCGCTGGAGGTCCGGGACGGGGTGATCACCGAGGCCCGGCTGGCGCTGGGCGGGGTGGCCGCCCGGCCGTGGCGGGCGCACGCGGCGGAGCGGGCGCTGATGGGCGCGCCGGCGACGGAGGAGCGGTTCCGGCTGGCCGCCGACGCGGAGCTGGAGGGCGCGGTGGCGCAGTCCCAGAACGCGTTCAAGATCGAGCTGGCCAGGCGGGCGATCACGGCGACGCTGCGGCAGCTGCACGTGGAGGGGAGCGCGGCATGACGTACGTGGGACAGCCGGTCGATCGGCTTGACGGCACTGCCAAGGTCACGGGGGAGGCGCGGTATTCGGCGGAGTATCCGTACCCGAATGTGGCTTATGCCGCTCTTGTTCACTCGACGATCGCGCGCGGGCGGATCACGCGGATCGACTCGGCGGCGGCGCGGAAGACGCCGGGCGTGCTGGCGGTGATCACGCACGAGAACGCGCCGCCGATGAAGCCCGCGCCGAAGGTGACCCCGATGGATTTGAGCACGCTCGCCAGCGGCACGACGGTCAACTACCTGAACACCGACGAAGTCCACTGGAACGGGCAGCCGATCGCCGTGGTGGTGGCCGAGACGCTGGAAGCCGCGCGGGAGGCCGCGCACCTGGTCGAGGTGGAGTATGCCGAGCTTCCCGCCACGGTGGATTTCGCCGCCGAGGAAGGCAACGCTACGCCGCAGAAGAACAGCTTGATCGCGGAGGGGGGAGCCAAGAAGGGCGACCCCGAGGCGGCGCTGGCGTCGGCGCCGTTCTCGCTCGATCTGCGGTACACGACGCCGGGGCACAACCACAACGCGATCGAACCCCATTCGACCACCGCGTTCTGGGACGAGGATCGGCTGATCGTGCACGAGGGCAGCCAGAACGTCGCGTGGACGCAGGGGCATCTGGCGGTCCGGTTCGACGTGCCCAAGCAGAACATCCGGGTGATCTCGCCGTTCGTCGGCGGCGCGTTCGGCGGTAAGGGCATGGTGTGGCCCGGCACGGTGCTCACCGTGCTCGCCGCGAAGGTGACGGGACGGCCGGTCCGGCTGATGCTGACCAGGGAAGGAGTCAACCGCACGGTGGGCGGGCGCACCCCGTCGATCCAGCGGGTGGCCATCGGTGCGGAGGCCGGCGGCTCGATGACCGCGCTCATCCACACCAGCATCACCCAGACCGGCAAGGTCGGCGGCGGCCCGGAGCAGGTGACCTCGCAGACCCGCCACCTCTACGATGCCGCGAACATCCAGGTCCAGCAGAACCTGGTCGAGCTGGACGCGCTCTCCAACACGGTCATGCGCGCCCCCGGCGAGTCGATCGGCTCGTTCGCGCTCGAAGCCACGGTGGACGAGCTCGCGTACAAGCTGGGCATGGACCCCATCGAACTGCGCGCCCGCAACGAGCCCGCCCGCAACCCGATCGACGGCAAGGCGTTCGCTCACCGCATGCTGCTCGAATGTTACGAAGTAGGCGCCAAGGAGTTCGGCTGGGGCGAACGTTCGCCGGAACCCGGCTCCATGCGGGACGGCAAGTGGCTGATCGGCATGGGTGTCGCCTCCGCGTACCACCCGGCCTGGCAGTTCCAGGCCAACGTGACAGTACGCCTGTCGGCCGACGGAACCGTTCTGATCCGCTGCGGCTTCCACGAGATGGGCATGGGCACATCGACCGCCCAGGCGCAGATCGCGGCCGACGCCCTGGGCGTGCCGCTGGGGGCGATCACCATGGAGTACGGCGACACCGCCCTGCCCACAGGACCCAGTGCCGGAGGTTCCGGGCAGACGGCGAGCATCGCCGCCAGCCTGATCACCGCCTGCGAGAAGCTCAGGCGTTCGGTGTTCTCGGTGGCGAGGAAGACGCCGGGCTCTCCCCTGCGCGGCCGCCGCTTCGCGGACGTGCAGGCCAGAGACGCCGGTCTGTACGACGGTTCGCGGGGTGAGAGCTACCAGGAGATCCTGCGCCGAGCCGATCTCCCCTCGATCGAGTCCCAGGTCGGCTCCGACACCCGGCTCGGCGAGATCACCGGCCAGGTCAGGTTCATGTCCAAGTTGCTGATGGACCGGCGGCGCTGGGTGAAGGCCGCCTGCGGCGCGCAGTTCTGCGAGGTGCGGGTGGACTCCGACACCGGCGAGATCCGGATCTCCCGCTGGCTGGGCGTCTTCGACGTCGGCAAGGTGATCAACGCCAAGACGGCGGCCAGCCAGCTGCGCGGCGGCATCGTGATGGGCATCGGCATGGCCCTGGCCGAGGAGACCCAGGTCGACCCGCGCAACGGCCGGATCATGAACGCCGGCTTGGCGGAATATCACGTGCCCGTGCACGCGGACATCCCCTCGATCGACGTGCGCTACCTGGACGATCCCGACCCGACCATGCCACTTGGCCTGCTCGGCATCGGCGAGGTCGGCATCGTCGGCGTCGCCGGCGCGATCGCCAACGCCGTCTACCACGCCACCGGCAAACGAATCCGCGACCTGCCGATCACCCTGGACAAACTGCTATGACGGCCGCCTGCGCGAGATCGCGACCCCGACCAGGCAGAGGGCGCCCCCGGCGAGGGTGAGCCAGCCGGGCACCTCGGCTAGGAACGCCCAGGACATCAGCACGACCATCGCGGGCACCACGTAGGTGGTGGCGCCCAGTTTGCCCGCGGTGGTCCTGGCCAGCGCGTACGCCCAGGTGGTGAAGGCCAGCGCGGTCGGGAACACGCCCAGATAGAGCAGGTTGAGCGTAGCCGGTAGCGGCGCGGAGCCGACCTGATCGATCAGTTGACCGGCGAACGGCAGGCAGATGACCGCCCCGATCACGCAGCCGAACGTGGTCACCTGCAGCGCGGACGCGTGCGCCAGCGCGGGCTTCTGGGCGACGATCGCGATGGCGTACGAGACGGCGGCCACCACGCACAGCACGACGCCGAGAACCGAGGACGAACCCGCGCCGGACATCGAATAGCCGACCAGGAGCGCCCCGCCGAACGAGACCGCCAGGCCGATCAGCAGCGGGCGCGGGAAGCCCTCCTTCAGCAGGAAGCCGGACAGCAGCGCGATGACGATCGGCCCGATGTTGACGAGCATCGCCGCCGTGCCCGCGTCGACCTCCTGCTCGCCCCAGTTGAGGGCCACCATGTAGACCCCGAACCAGAGCACTCCGGACACCACGATCCCCGGCCAGGCTGCCCTCGGCGGCAGCCGCTCGCCGCGTAACAGCAGGATGACCACCAGCGCCGCCGAACCGGCGAGCAGCCTCCCGAGCGCGAGCGCGCCGGGCGAGTAGAACGCCACCGCGCTGCGGATGGACACGAAGGCCGAAGCCCACAACACCAGGGTGACCCCGACGGCGGCCAGCGCCCGCCGGTCCACCATCGCCACGGTCTCAGTCACCCCCCGACGATAGGTGCCGGACATGTCGGTGAGCACCGCAATATTCGGACCTCTATTTGTGCGCACCTCGCCGCGAATCCGCCCGTGCGCCGGGACGCGCGGATACCCTACGCGCGTCATATGTACGGCCATCAACAGGGAGCGGCATGACTGCCACGGCGGATATCGAGCAAGTGGTGCCCTTCGACGCGGCCTGTCCCCTCGTCGGAGTGGAAGAGGAATACCTCGTCGTCGACCCCGAGACCCGGGAGGCGGCCCCGCGGTCGGCCGCCGTCGTGGCCAGGGCGGCGGCGACCCTGGGCGAGCAGGTCGGCACCGAGATCACCCGCTACCAGGTGGAGGCCAAGACCCGCCCCTGCGCCAGAACCGCTGAGCTGGAGACCCAGCTAAGCCAGATGCGCGCCGCCGTGGCGTCCGCCGCAGCCGGCGAGGGGCTGCGGATGGTCGCCTCGGGCACGGCCGTGCTCGGCGACGTGGTCCCGCCGCTGATCACCGAGAATCCCCGGTACGGCATCGGCATCGCCAACTACCGCTCCCTCCACGACGAGCAGAGCATCTGCGCCGGCCACGTCCACGTGCACCTGCCCGACCGGGAACGTGCCGTGCTGGTCAGCAACCACCTGCGGCCGTGGCTGCCGACGCTGATCGCGCTGATGGCCAACTCGCCGCTGTGGTGCGGGCGCGACACCGGCTACGCCAGCTGGCGCACGCTCAGCTGGGGCAAGTGGCCGGTGGCCGGGCCGCCGCCGTACTTCACCTCGGCCGCCGAGTACGACGAGGTGATCGCCAAACTGACCGAGGCCAAGGTCCTGGTGGACCCGGGCACGATCTTCTGGGACATCCGCCCGTCGGCCCGGCTGCCCACGCTGGAGGTCCGGGTGACCGACGTGCCGGCCACCGCCGGGGAGTCCGCGCTGCTCGGCGCGGTGGTCCGGGCGCTGGTGGTGACCGCGCTGGAACGGGTGGAACGGGGTGATCCGGGGCCGCGGATCCGGGGGGAGCTGCTGCGGGCGTCGTACTGGCAGGCGGCCAGGGATGGGCTGGCCGGGGACGCCATCGATCCGGTCAGCGGGCGGCTGCTCCCGGCGTCCGCGCAGGTGGACGCGTTGCTGGCGCATCTTCGCCCCGCGCTGGAGGAGACCGGGGATCGTGACCTGGTGGTTGAGCGGGTGGCGCGGTTGCATGTGGTCGGGACGGGGGCGGCCCGGCAAGCAGCCGTCCACGCCCGCCGGGGTTCACCGGCGGACGTGGTCGACGAGCTCGTGCGGGATTTCTCAGGTCAGCTGTTCGGATAGGAAGGCGTAGAGCGGCTCCACGTGGCGGACCGGGTTGCGCCAGACGGCCAGCAGGTCTTCCAGCAGGTGCCGCTCGGCGACCTTCTCGCCGTGGCGCCAGGAGCGGATCACGGGGTGGAGGAATGCGCTTTCGTGGGCCATGTCGGGCGTGGGGTCGCGCTGGATGGCGAACACGTCGCCGTAGTTCTGGCGGCCCCAGCGCAGCGTGATCGTGAAGAGTTCTTCCTGGTCACCGAAGCGTTCGACCGCGTAGTCCTCGGGCAGATCCTGATAATGCTGGATCTGCCCGCTGGCGCGGTCGATCACGAACGCGTCGCAGAGATACTCGAACTGGGTCCACAATGCGGAGCTCCAGTTCACGCGGTCGAGCATGGTCGCGCCGAGCTTCTCGTGGTCGAGCGGGATCACCTGGCGATCCAGCGGCGTGCTCTCGTAGCGTTCAGCCAGCAGGGCGGTCATCGTGCGCAGGTTATAGCGGAAGCCGTCGATGAACGCCGACGACGCCTGCTTGAAGTCGCGGGCCTGCATGAGCGTACCCGCGAAGTAGAGGCCGTCCACGTTGGCGGACTGCCAGTCGGGGCGGATGGCGGGGATCCGCCCATTGGGGGCCATGTCGGGTCGGCAGGAGTCGTCAAAAATGCTGCGATCCATGGTGAAGCCTGTGCAGCGGATGACGGAGTCGTACTCCAGAAGGGCCTGCTCGCCATTGGCCAGCGTGTAGGTAATGGCCGCTTTGAAGTGATCCTCCTCGCGCCAGATGCGGTTGATGTCGCATTCGAGCACGCCGTGCAGGGTCTTGAACCAGTAGCTGTCGAGGAACGCGCCGTACTGGCCGCGCACGTCGCCGGGGTGTTTGGTGTGCCAGGCCAGGCGTACGCCGTGCGGGCTGGCCAGGTGCACGATGGCCGCGTGCGGCAGGATCGCCTGGGCGGTCTCGAAGGCCGAGTTGCCCTTGCCGATCACCAGCACCCGCTGGCCCGCGTAGGCGGAACCCTCGACTTCCATGTCCTCGTAGCCGGTCGCCAGCTCGATACCCGGAATATCGGGAATGTTCGGACCGCCCCAGCCGGTGGCGACGATCACGCACTCGGCGACGTACGTCTCCGCGGGCGTGTGCACGTGGAATCGGCCGTCGATCTTCTCAATTCGGTCGACCGGAGTCATGAAACGTACATTGAGTTCGTGCTCGCGCTCGAAGTCGGCGAGATACCTGACAAGATCGTCGGCGCCGGGCAGGTACTCGCTCGAATACTTCGGGAACATCAGGTCGGGCGAGTCGTTGAGCAGCGAGTTCCAGTCCCACCTGAGCTTGATCTCCGGCTCGTCCTCGACGGTGTGCACCTTGTTGAGCGAGATCAGGCGGCGGTGCCGGGGGAACTCCTTGAAGAAGGCGCCGGGGGCCTCGGTGCGTTCGAGGGTGACGTAATCGGCGCCGGCGCGTTTGAGGTAGTAGCTGAGCTGGAGACCGGCGGGACCTGCGCCGATGATGAGATAGCGGGGCATCAGGCCTCTTCCCGGATATATCCGGCGGCCACGATGAACTGGGCCATCACCGCGTAGTCGGCCGGGTCATCGGGGGTGAGTGCGGCCAGGCCGTCCACATACCGGTTGTACATGCAGAACGCCGCCGCGATCAGGACGGCGTCGTGGATCTCGACGTCGGACGCGCCCGCGTCCCTGGCGGCGGCGATGTGCTCCTCGGCGACCTTGCGGCCGCTCTCCTGGACCGCGCCCGCGATCATCAGCAGCGCCCTGAGCTTGGCCGAGATGGGCGCTCCGCCCAGGTCGGCGCGGACCTGCTCGACCAGGTCCATGCCCTCGGGCAGCTGGGCGGCGGCGAAGGCCGCGTGCGAGTTGTAGCAGAAGCGGCAGTCGTTCAGCGCGGACACGTAGGCCGCGATCAGCTCGCGATCCCCGCGCGGCAGCGAGTTCTCGCCCCGCAGCAGCACCTCGGCGAGGGCGCTCATCGGATGGGCGGTCTCCGGGCGGTACTCGAACAGGCCGATGATTCCAGGTGCTTCGTTCCCCAGCGCTATGTGCGGCATGAACACTCCTTGGTGATCAGCAGGCGGTGCCTCCACACGCAGGGTGGGTGATCACCTCGTACTGGTCAACCCCGGCCATTCATGCCGCACATTGCGTACTATCCCAAACGAAGGGAATCGGCCAATACGGCCAAATATCCGTCGGTGCGCTGAGCGCGGGCCGCGTACACGGCCGGGTCGTCTGGGGCGAATGTGTCCAGGCCGTCCACGTAGCGGTTGAACATGCAGAACGCCGCCGCGATGAGCACGGCGTCGTGGATCTCGATGTCGGTGGCGCCCGCCTCCTTGGCGGTGGTGACATGCTGCTCCGACACCTTCTGGCCGGATTCCTGCACCGCGCCGGCGATCGCCAGCAGGGCTTTGAGCTTGTCGGAGATCGGGGCTCTGGCGACGTCCGCGCGGACCTGCTCCACCAGGACCAGGTCCTCCCCCAGCTGTACGGCCGCGATGGCCGCGTGCGTGGAGTAGCAGAATCGGCACGCGTTCAGCGCCGACACGTACGCCCCGATCAACTCCCGCTCGCCTCGGGAGAGCGTGCTCTCCCCGCACAACAGCACTTCCGCCAGCTCGTTCAGGGGTAGTGCGGTCTCTGGCCGGAACCGGAACAGCCCGCGTATTCCAGGTTCATCAGAGTTGAGGGTGATGTG
This sequence comes from Acrocarpospora pleiomorpha, assembly GCF_009687885.1. Taxonomy (GTDB): domain Bacteria; phylum Actinomycetota; class Actinomycetes; order Streptosporangiales; family Streptosporangiaceae; genus Acrocarpospora; species Acrocarpospora pleiomorpha. The sequence goes on along the minus strand of NZ_BLAF01000013.1, from coordinate 250,045 downwards.
TGGCATGAACGCCTCCTCCGCAGACGAAATCATGTGACTTGACCAGATTCACCCGGCAGAAATTTCCCCGCATCTCCGGAAATGCGGGGTGTTTATGGCCGCGTCTCCGGCACGGCGGGCTTGGCCGCTTTCCGCCGGTGTCTTCAGGCGCGGTCGAGCACGCGCAATGCCTGCCCGAGGTTGCGATGGCCCGCATGCCGCCCGGGGCCGGTCGCGAGCAGGGCCGCGATCAGCAGGGCCAGCGGCGCGATCAGGATGAGCGTCCACGGCGAGGTGGGCGGCTGGTACTGCAGCGGCATGATCCCGGCGGCGGCCCGCCACAGGATGCGGCCCAGGGCCATGCCGAGCGGGATCCCGGCGAGCAGGCCGAGCACGGTGATCGCGCTGGCCTGGGTGACGACGACCAGGCGGCACTGGCCGCGGGTCATGCCGAGGGCGCGCAGCACGGCCAGGTCGTGGCCGCGCCTGCGGACGGCGGTGATCAGGGCGTGGCCGACCGCGCCGACGGCGAGCAAAGCCAGGAACGCGCCGAGCACCAGCGGCAGCACCTGGACGTTCCTGATCTCCCCGAACTGGCGGGGGACGAACGGGGTGAAGACCAGCAGTCCGTCGCCCACGGTGGTCCGCAGCCGGGCCGCGACCGCCTCCGGGTCGGCGCCCTCCCGGAGCGCGAGCAGGCTGCCGTGCTCCTTGAACCCGCGGAAGACCCCGTCGTAGCCGTCGGCGGTGACCCACACGCCGGATTCGTACCCCCGGGTGGAGGTCTCCACGGCGAAGCCGACGCCGGTCACGATCAGCTCGCGGGTGCCCAGGTCGCCGGTGAGCGCAACCCTGTCGCCCACGCCCGCGTCGAGCCGCCGCGCGCTCGTCGGGGCCAGCACGACCTCGTCGCCGTTGACCGGCGGGCGTCCCTCGGTGAGCACCAGCGGGACCGGATCGCCGACCGGGTCGAAGCTGTGCGTCATCACGGTGAGCGTGCCGATCCGCCCGGCGGTCATCCGCAGGTCGGTGACGCCGGTCACGTCAGGATCGGCGGCCAGCGCGGAGAGCACCGGCCTGGGCGGCTGGAAGTCCCGCCCGTCGAAGCCGAAGACCGCCATCAGCTGGTAGTTCTGCCCGAACCTGGCCGGGTTCCTGGCGGCGTCCGCGACCCCGGCCGAGAACGTGAACGCGGCCAGCACCCCGAGCACCCCCGTCGCCGCCCCCAGCAACGCGGGCCGGACCGGCACCCGATATCGCCCTCGCCCGGGTTCCAGCGCGAACCTGGCTCCCACGACCACGGCCACCGGCAGGCCGAGCACGGTCATCGCCGTCACCAGCGCCGACCGCCGCCCGGGCCGCAGCCGCTCGGGACCGGTGAGGCCCGCCCATGCGGAGGCTCCGGCCGCGACCGCCACCAGGACCGGAATGCCCGCGAATCCGGCACCGAGGACCAGCCAGTCCGCGTCCACGCCGGGGTTCGGCTCGCGGGCCGCCGCCGCGCCGAACGGCATCCAGGCGGAGGCGGTCACCGCCAGGCCGACGGCGACGACCGTGCCCGCCAGGGCGGCCAGGCCGGGGGCGAGCACGCTCAGGTGGGCGCCCTGGCGGCGGGTCAGGCCCAGCGCGACCAGGGCGTTCAGTTCGGTGGCGCCGGCTGCGCCGTACCGGATGACGGCCTGGCCGATGAGGACGACGGCGGCCAGGAAGGCGGCGAGGCCGAAGGCGGCCAGGCAGGCGCTTTCGAAGGCGATGACGCTGCGGGCTTCGTCGATGGGGAGTTCGGTGTAGCTGGGGAACGTGGTCACCGCCGCCACGCCGGGCAGGCGGCGGACGGCGTCCCAGTCGAAGCCGGACTGGTTGGGCAGGACCGAGGCGGTGGCAGGAAGCGTTACGGCGAGCAGCCGGTCCACCGCGCTGTCGCCGCGCCGGGCTCCGGCCAGGGCGGTCAGCACGGTCGCCCCGGCGAACGCCACCAGCAGCCCGAGCACGAGCAGGGACCGCAGGCGCCTGCCCAGTTCGAGCCGCAGCCAGACCACCGCAACCGGAATCACGCCGCAAGTCTCCGCTGGCGTGGCCCGGCCTCGACAGGGTGCTAGCCCTCGGTCAAACCCGCGAACAGGTCGTCTTCCTGGTCAGGAGCCTCGATCTGGCAACGGACCCGGACGAAGGCCTCGTGCCCGAGGGCCAGCTGCTGGGCCTCATCCGGCAGCTGGAGCAGCCAGATGTTGTCGCTCTGGCTCGCGTGCGCGCGCAGCGCTTTGATCTTCCGGTCCACGTACGGCGTGACGTCCACGGTGGCGGTGATCAGCTCGTCCGGGGTGCCGAAGTCGGGTGGCGGCTCGAACCCCAGGTCGATGCCGATCGAGCGCATGTGCTCGAACATCGCCCTGGCCCGGCTCCGGGGGATCCCGGTGTAGTAGAGCTTGTCCGGGATGCCGGTGGCCTCGGTGGCCGCGACCGCGATGCGGTGCGCCTGGATGTGGTCGGGGTGGCCGTAACCGCCGCGTTCGTCGTAGGTGACGACGACCTGCGGCCGGTAGTGCTTCATGAGCGCGGCGAGCTTGGCGGTGGACTCCTCGATCGGGATGTTCCAGAACGCCCGCGCGTCCTTGTTGGTGTCCCAGCCGTCCATGCCGGAGTCGCGGTAGCCGAGCAGTTCGACGTCACCGATCCCTAAATGGGCGACCGACGCCCGCAGCTCGGCCAGCCGCTCCTCGGCCACGGCCTCGGCGTCATGGCCGTCCTCACCCGGCTTCACTCCCCCGGGTCCGTCCCCCGCCTCGCCGTTGGTGCAGGTCACCAGGACGGTACGGAACCCCGCGTCCGCGTAACGCGCCAGGATCCCCCCGGTGGTGAGCACCTCGTCGTCGGGATGAGCGTGCACGGCCATCAACGTCAGATCCATCAGCCCACCCTAAGTCACGCCGCGCCGAAGCAGCTGCGGCAGACTCGGCGGGCGCAGGAACCCCTCCGCCACGGCTGAGGCGATGCCGACCTTGACCAGGTCTCTGGTGTCCCCGTACGCGAGGAATCGGGGCACCCATTCGGGGCGATATTTCACGTTTGCCCGATATAGCGATTCCAGCTGCCACCAGCGGGACAGAAACAGCAGCAGGCGGCGCCAGGCCCGGATCACCGGGCCCGCGCCAAGTCTGGCGCCCTCCTCGAACGCCGACCGGAACACGGCGAAGTTCAGCGAGATCCGGTCCACGCCGAGCCCCCGAGCCGCCTCGACCAGACCGGCGACCATGAACTCCATCAGGCCGTTCTCAGCGTTCCGGTCCCTGCGCATCAGATCGAGCGAAAGACCGGTGGCTCCCCACGGCACGAACGACAGCAGGGCCGCCTCGTCCCCGTCCGCTTTCCGCGCCTCCACCAGCACGCACCGCCCGTCCCTCGGGTCGCCGAGACGGCCGAGGGCCATCGAGAAGCCGCGTTCCGTCTCGGTGTCGCGCCAGGCCTCGGCGCGGCCGATGATGGTGCGCATCTCCTCGGGGTTCAGTTCGTGGTGGCGGCGCACCCGCAGCGTGTAACCGGCGCGTTCGACCCTGTTGACGGCCTGGCGCACGCCGCGCATCTCCCGGCCGGTGAGCGTGAACGCGGCCACGTCGATGACCGCCTCGTCGCCGAGTTCGAGGACCTTCAGGCCGCCCCGCTGGTAGGCGCGGGCGCCCTCCTCGCTGGCGCCGATCGCGGCGGGCGTCCAGCCGTACGCGGCGGCCTGGTCGGTCCAGGCGCGGATCGCGTGCTCCCACGCCTCGGGGTCGCCGACCGGGTCGCCCCCGGCCAGGCTGACGCCGTTGACGACGCGGTAGGAGACGGCCGCCTTCCCGCTGGGCGAGAAGATCGCGCTACGGTCCCGCCTGGTCGCGAAATAGGCCAGCGAATCACGCTCGCCCAGGAGCTGCCGGATCCGCTCCTCGTCCTCGGGGGCCAGCACGGCCTTGGCCCGCTGGGACCGGAACAGCACCGCGAAGGCGGTGATCAGCGCGATCGCGCTCATCAGCCCGATCAGGAACGACACCCAGCTCGGCGGATGGCCTGGGTGGGGCACGTCGAACACGCCGCCGAGAGTGTGGCTGAGCGTCCACACCGCCCGCCGGTGCGCGGGCAGGGTGCCGGAGAACGCGGTGACCAGCAGGAATCCGACCACGAACGAGACGGCCAGCAGGCCGACCAGGGTCAGGACCGCCTTGCGCGCCGACGCGGGCTGGACCCGGGCGTAGAACTCCTGGCGCGACCAGAGCATCAACACCAGCAGCAGGGTGACCACGACCAAGCTGAAGGCCGTCTCGGCCAGGGTTGTTTTGCTGCCTTCGACCGTACCGCCCGGCACGTAGAGCAGCACCAGCACGCCCGCGATGCTGAGTGCCAGGGAGATGCCGAGCAGGACCATGACCAGCCGCCAGGCGATCCGTTTGCGCCGGGCCAGCGCGCCGGCCAGCAGCGCGGTGAACGCGGCATAGGCGAGGTTGGGCGCGATGGGGAAGAGCCAGCTGTCCACGAACTCGGTCAAACCGCTCAGGCCTCGCCGCAGCGGCGGGATCAGCGCGATCACCGCCGAATACACCGCGAGCACCGTCAGACATATCGACAGCATCCGCGGCACGCGCGAACGACCAGCCATCCGTTCCCCCCCATACCAACGCTAATCATCCGGCCCCGGGGACGATGCGCGCGGCACGCGGGTTTCATAGGGTTAGCCGAAACGAGGGGAGTTGGTCGAGATGTTCGCCCTGACGGCAATCGCGGCATTCGCGACGGTGGTGCTCACCGGCTGGATCGCCGGGCTCTTCTACGCCTACTCGGTCTCGGTGATGCTCGCCATGGACGCCGCCGGTCCGGAACACGCCGTCCCGGTGATGCGCCAGATCAACATCAAGATCCAGAACCCGGTCTTCTTCCTGTCATTCCTGGGTACGCCCCTGGTCGGCATCATCACCGGCGTCCTCGTGCTGATCGACGGCCACCCCCTCCCCGGAGTGCTCTTCCTGGCCGCAGCCGCCGCCTACCTCGCGGGCACGTTCATCCCCACCATCGCCGTCAACATCCCCCTGAACAACGCCCTCGATCGCGCGACCGGCCCCGCCACCGACGTCTGGGCGGCCTTCGCCCCCCGCTGGAACCGCTGGAACACGCTCCGGACCGTGTTCAGCGCCATCAGCCTGCTCGTGGCCGCCCTGGCCCTGGCCTTCTGGGCCTGCACCTGGTGAGACCTATCCTGGATGGGTGCGCGAGACCTTCACCCTGGCATCCGACTACATCGCCCTCTGCGACCTGCTCAAATACTGCGCCATCACCGAAAGCGGCGGCGAGGCCAAACACTTCATCGCCGAGGGCAACGTCCTCGTAGACGGCGAACTCGAACTCCGCAAACGCTGCAAGATCCGCGACGGCCAAATCGTCAGCGGCGACGGCTTCGAGATCCTCGTGGTGGCCGGGTAGCTCGCACGTCCGTTTGACGCCCCCCTCCAGCCGGTCACCACGGCCGAGAAACCACCAGAATATCGAGGAGGTGGCGAAGCGGGCCGTTGTCACCGCGCAGTGAAGCCATCGATGTGGCCTCGTTGACATCCGGGTCGAGACCAGACCAGTCGATGGGCCAACCCGCTTCGCGGCTGAGCTGACCGAAGAAGGCGCGCTGCGTCCGACCGTTGCCCTCACGGAACGGGTGGATCGCATTGACCTCGGCGAAGTAATGAGTCAACCGGTCAACGCAGCTATGACCTGGGTGCCCAGGTCCGCCAGCGCCGTCAGCGTCAGGCCCGCCTCCACCGTACGCAGGCGCCGCAGGTCGGAGATGCCGAGGTTGTTGCGCAGCACACCGCTTGCTGGGTCGAGGTATGGATCGATGCTCACGGTGCGTCGTACAGCCGCCGAACCAGTTCACGCATCTGCACGGTGCTGATTTCGCCGCGCGCCCACCGTTCGGCGATGGCCTCGACATCGGCGCCTACCGTGAGCCCTTCAGCCCGCACCGATGCCGATGCTTGCGTCAGCGACCGAGCCCTCTCAGCAGTCAGTTCGTCGAAAACCTCGACCGGAACCATGACTGCCTCGGTCTTGCGATGCGAGCCTACGCCCACCGGCCTACGGTCACCGTTGCGGAACCGTTCCAGTACGCTGGGTAGCTGCTCGCGGGCCTCCCGTACGGACAGCGTCTCGATCAACATTCCTAAAGTGTACCTGATTGTGTACACATTTGCTCCGCGCCAGCTGCGGGAAAGGCCGATCCAGGACCGTAGCTCTTCTGACGTAGCCGACGTTGGGTATCAGCGGCGGGGGTCCACGTGGATTTTAGGGGCGTTGCCCCATTCGGGTGGTCGGGATCCGGCGAGGACGTCGGCGAGGGTGTCCAGGCTGATGGTGGTGGCGACGAGGGGGCGAGGGTCGACGGCGCGGGAGGCGTACAGGTTGATGGTTTCGGTGAGGCCGCCGGAGGCGCTGAGCACACCGGCGATGGTGATCTCCCGGAGGACGGCGGTGCGGGTGTCGAGCAGGCTGGGGTCGCTGGAGATGCCGATGCAGACCACCCGGCGGCCGGGTTCGACCAGGTCGAGGGCGAGGGCGGGGAGGGTTTCCGCGGTGGAGGCGTCGACGATGGCGTCCCAGCGGAGGGTGGGGAGGGTGTCGGCGGTCCAGACGTGCGGGAAGCCGAGGGAGCGGGCGAAGTCGCGGGAGGGGAGGTCGCGGCCGAGGAGGTGGACTTCGGCTCCCTTGGCTGCGGCGATTTGGGCGGTGAGCAGGCCGATCGTGCCGGGTCCTAGGACCAGGAGGCGCTCGCCGGGCGCGATCTCGGCGGCGCGGACCGCGCGCAGGGCGTTGCCGCCTGGCTCGACCAGGGCTCCGAGGGTGGCGTCGACGCTGTCGGGCAGGGCGTGCAGGGCGGTGACGGGGACCGGGAGTTGTTCCGCGAGGGCACCCGGCCAGCCGCCGCGGATGCCGATCTCGTAGCGGTCGGCGCACAGGTGCTGGCGCCCCGCCGCGCAGCGCGCGCAGCGGCGGCAGCCGAGCATGGTGTCGGCGGTGACCCGGCGGCCGAGCCAGCCGGGATCGACGCCCTCGCCGACGGCCGAGACGGCGCCCATCCACTCGTGGCCGATCCTGATCGGGTACGGGGCGTCCCCGGAGTGCACGTAGGCCATCTCGCCGGAGAAGAACTCGGCGTCGGTCCCGCAGACTCCGGCCCGCTCGACGTCCACGATCACCTCGTCCCGACCGGGGACGGGGGGCTCGACGTCCTGGACCTCGGCGGTGCGCGGGCCGGTGATGACGAAGGCGCGCATCTACAAACTGGGGGTGATCTGGTGCACACGTGTACCGTATACGTTCAGATAGTTGAGTGCTAAATGGCCGAATTGCGAAGCTCTGGGTGGAACGCCGGTCAGGACTGGGACGCCTATCGGGAGTGGATGCGGCGCGGTGCCCCAGACGACGCCTTCGAGGCCGCCCTCAGATCGGCGACCCCGTCGCTTGCGATTCCGGCAGACCGAGTCCCGGCCTGCCGTGAACCACTATCCCTCGCGCCGGGCCCGGGCTCGGCGTTTGCCTTCGTGCATGGCCTGTACGCGGGCGACCGGGATCGTGTGGCCCTCCTCGATCAGATCGGCTGGAAGCCGCTGGGGTTCCGGCATGCGTTCCGCCCATGGATCTCTGTCGCCGAGTAGGTCCGGCGCGGTGTGGATGGTGAAATCTCCTGGTACGACCTGATCCAGGTCCTCCCAGGCCACCGGGAATGACACTGGAGTGCCGGGTCGGATGCGTGGGCTGTACGCGGCTGCCACGGTTGCGCCGCCTGCTCGGGTGGAGTCCAGGAAGACCTTGCCTGCGCGGTCCTCGCGGATGAATGCCGTCGTCGCCAGCGTGGGGTCCACGCGTTCGGCGCGGGCGGCCAGGGCTCGGGTGGCGGCGGCCAGGTCCTCGATCGGGATTCCGTCGGCGACTGGGATGAAGATGTGGACGCCTTTTGCGCCGCTGGTCTTCACGGCGCCGGTGAGGCCGGTGTCGTCCAGGGCTTGCCGTACCAGGCGGGCGGCCTGGATGACCAGGGGGAACGACTCGCCTTCCGGGGGGTCGAGGTCGAGGATCAGGTGGGTGAAGTGGGAGTCGCGGAAGAGGGCGGGATGGTATTCGACCGCGCGTTGGTTGCCGAACCAGAGCAGGGTCTTGCGGTCGTCGCATAGGGCGTAGGAGATCTCCCGGTGGGAGGCTTCTGCCCAGACGGGGACGGTTTTCACCCAGGTGGGGGTGTATTTGGGGACGTTCTTCTGCATGAAGGGGGGCTGGCCGGGGCGTACCCGGATCACGGATAGGGGGCGGCCGCGTAGGGCGGGGATGATGCGGTCGTGGACCGCGTCCAGGTAGTTGACCAGATCCCGTTTGGTCGCGTTCGAACCGTCGAACAGCGGCTGGTCGAGATTGGTCAGCGAGACTCCGTCCCGCGTCTCATCGCTGGTCACTTTGTCCACTATGCCATCGAGTCATCGGCTCGCGCGTAGCCTGCGGAACAGGGCGAAGCCTGACATCAGCATGACCAGGACCCCGCCGGCGGCGAGCGCGCCGTTGCGCGGGGTCACGGCCACGGCGGTGCCGAGTATGCCGGTCAGTTTCACCACCGGAGCCTCGCCTGCTTTGGGGAAGGTGATCGTGGTGTCGGCGCTGCGCTGGGTTCTGCCGCTGGCCAGGTAGAGCGTGGCCTGCCAGGGGCCGTCGCCGAGGCCGCTGGCCAGGGGGATCACGACGCGTCCGCGTCCGCCGGGGGGCAGGGAGATGCCTTGGTTGACCGGGAACGGGCCCGCGCTCGCGCCGCCGGGGCCGTCGGTCAGGCGGAGCGTGCCGGACATGTCCACTGCGCGCTGGCCGCTGTTGTGGACGACCGCGCGGAACTCGGGACGCCCGGTGGGGCTGCGAAGCGCGATCAACTGCTCGATCCGGAAGTCCGTTGGTGGTTCGCCACCGGCTCCTACGTCCAGATATATCCGGACTCCTACGCGGTGGGTTTCCTCGATGTCTCCGAGTGGTTCGGCTTCGGCCCACAGCACGCCGTAACGTTCGCCGCGCCAGGCTGTCCGGGGGACCTTGATCGTGGCTTTGACGGTGGTGCTGCTGCGGGGCGGAAGCGTTAGGGATGTGCGGTCGAACCGTACCCATTCGGTGAGTTCGTTGCCGAGGCGGTCCGGTGCGGAGATGAACCGGTGTCTGCCCACGCTGGCCGCGCCCGGGTAGAGATGCACGCGTTGTGGGCGCGGTGATGTGCTGGTCACCTGGAGCAGGCGGCTGATCGTGGCACCGGGCGACAGGTGATCGACGATGTGAATCCGGGCACGCGGATCACCCCGGCGCACGGCCGGCGCGTCCATCAGCCGGATCCCGATCGGCCCAGAACCCTCATCCGCCCCGGCCGGCGTGAGGCCCAGGAATCCGATCATCACCAGTCCCGCCATGGCGGAGACCGCCAGATATCTGATGATTCGCAACTTCCCCGCCCCCGAAACCAGAGATGTGGACATGTCTGGACGAGCGTAAGAAGCCGACCCCCTACCACCCCGGCAAGCGCTCCGGCACTTGATCAGAAAATGACTTACTCAGGGAGAACTCGGTCAGAACTGCCGCCAGCGCCTACGTGGTTTCTCCCACCCACCCTCCCTTCGTTTCTCCTCGGGCTCCGCCCGACCCCGCCGTCGCCGTGGTTGCCCTGCGCTTCTCCTACCCATGGAGACAAGCTATTTGGGGACGGTCGTTCGATCCCTGTTTGACCTGTAATTACCGGATTTGAGAGAGCGCAAGGGCGGACGGCTGGAGACGGGGACTCGGGATAGGGCTGCCTCGTGCGGCGTTTGCTCCGGGTGCCCTAGCGCGAGGTCACGTCCAGTGACGCGGCGGAGATGTAGGCCAGATGCGGGTCGTCGAAGAAGCCTCTGGTGTCTTTTGAAGGCGCCGAAGCGCGCCATGGGGGGTTGACGATCCGAAGATTCCGGCAAAAGATCCAGGCGTTCGAGCAATCCAAAGCAACTCGCTCACGGGAGAAGCACATGAAGCTCGAGTTCGTCGGAAGTACTTCATCCAGCGGTGGTTGCCCCTCGATCTACGAGACCGACCGCGGGACAGTGGTCATCCAAGGTATACAGATCACCGACAGGGCCACTCTGGCCCAAGCGCGCGACATCCTCGACGGGGAAGCGTTCGTCGAGGTTCCCAAGGAGCTGTTCCGGTTTCTAAGGTGATCCACGTGAACCTGCTGTCCGGCGAGAACTTCGACGCTCTCTTCCACTCCTTCAACGTCTCCGCGTTCCGACTGGAGTCACGTGAGCGGTATCACCTCGCGAAGAACGAGGAGGAGCCGCTTCGCTGCTTCCTCGCAGGGGAGCCTGTCGACATGGGCTGGCTCCAGTTCTGGATCGCTCTGGTAGGCGAGCATGTCCAGGCAGGTCGCACTATGCGGCGGGTCCGGGTGGTATCGCGTCCGTTTTCGGACTACACGCGGTTCGGCCTGATGGCAGCAGAACACAACATTGCTGCGGGCGACCACATACGGTACATGGAGAGGGTCGAAGCCGAGAAAATTGGTCTCCCGGTTTCGGACTGGTGGCTGTTCGATGATGAGCGCGTGGCGCTGGTCCATTACACACCAGACGACATTCTTCTAGGGGCAGAGATTATCGCCGATCCGGCAGAAGTCGACAAGTATCGATCTTGGCGGGATTCTGCATGGGCCAACTCCACAGCACGTGAGGAGTTTGTCGAAGCTCGTGCGTGATATTGCTCGCGCCCGCCAAGCAATTGCAGCAAGGCTCAAAGGTTTGAGGCTTGATGCCAAATTGACCGGGCGGCAACTAGCCGCCCGGTATGGCTGGCAGCCTTCCAAGGTTTCGAAGATAGAGAGTGGCAAGCAGACACCATCCGAGGACGACATTCGTGCCTGGTGCGATGCAGTAGGGCGGCCGAACGAGGAAAGCGACCTGATCGCCTCCCTCAGGGCGGTGGACACCCTCTACGGTGAGTGGCGTAGGCAACTGCGGCTCGGTACAAAGGTTAAGCAACAGAGTTGGCTGGCAGCGGAGACGAACACCACGAATTTTCGTGTATTCGAGCCATGCGTTATTCCCGGTCTTCTCCAAACAAGCGAGTATGCACGCGAACGTCTCACTCAATCTGTAGCGTTCTACGGAACGCCAGATGACATCGATGAGGGGGTGAGTGTGCGACTTCGCCGCCAAGACGTCCTCTACAGCAACTCTCGGACGTTCCACTTCATCATTTTGGAGGCTGCTCTTAAGCTAGGCATGGCCACTCCTGATGTGATGTTGGGTCAGTTGGATCGTCTCATGGCCGCAGCGGCAATGCCTCGCGTCCGCCTAGGAATCATTCCCATGCAGGCCAGGCTGCCCTATACCCCGTTGAACGGGTTTTGGATTCTTGATCGCCGAGTTGTACTGGTAGAGACATACAGTGCGGAATTAACGCTGACATTGTCCGAGGAAGTCGGCCAGCATGAGCATATGTTTGATCTCTACACCAGTGTGGCTGAGTATGGACGGGCGGCGCGTATGTTGATCGCCAGCGCTATCGACGGGCTCACAGGGGTTGCCGGTGATCCCTCACCTGGCTGATCTGTGGGACTAGTACTGGGTACTGGACAGTCTAGTACCCTTCAAACATGAGCAGCCAGTCCCGTTCCGTTCGCAAGCATCACGCGATCATGGACGCCGCCCGCAGCCTGTTCCTGCGCAACGGCTACAGCGGCACCAGCATGGACGAGATCGCCGCTCTGGCCGCCGTCTCCAAGCAGACCGTCTACAAGAACTTCATCGACAAGGAACGCCTGTTCATCGAGATCATCACCGCGGACATCGCCCAGGCGCAGACGCAGACGCAGACGAACGTGCAGGCCCTGGCGAGCAGTGACGACATCGCCGCCGACCTGCGCGACTTCGCCCGCAGGCACATCACCATCGTGCTCCAGCCACACCTGGTCCAGATGCGCCGCGTCATCATCGCGGTCGCCGACCGCTTCCCCGACCTGGCCACCACCTGGTACGCCTCAGGCCCCGGCCGCGCCCACACCACGCTGGCCACGCAGTTCGAGGAACTCACCCGCCGCGGCCTCCTGCGCACCCCCGACCCGCTGCTGGCGGCCCAGCACTTCAACTGGCTGGTCCTGTCGATCCCGCTCAATCAGCTGATGTTCAGCCCGGAAGAATTCACCCAGGCCCAGTTCGAGCACTACGCCGACGAGGGCGTGCGAGTCTTCCTCGCCGCATACGGAACGTGAATCTCGGAGGTGCCCGCAAGGCGCCGGGGGTCAGAGAGATTGGCGTTAACGAGGTTCCTGCTGGTCAACAGGCTCGGCGGCGCAACTCGCGCTGCTGATCGCTGTCTTCCTAGTGATCGGGTACGCGGGGTGCTGATGGGGCTGCTGTCCACTCCCATGCTGACCCATTATCCGGCGGGTTCGGGCGTGGTGATCATCGCTAGCCGGCTGGGCCGCCACCACCCTCCGCGTGGTGGCCTTCGGCGTGCTCCAGGGCATCGTGGGTGGGCTGGGTCATCGCGCTCAGCATGACCGTTCAGCATGACCAGCGCAACGGCGACTACCGGTGCCGTCAGAGCCGACGGCACGGTAACGGCACGGTCGTGGCAAAGGCCGACCCGTTCTTTCTTGAGGCTCTCCTTGCCTTATCGGAGGCGGCCCGGGGCACGACCGTCCCATGGCAGACCTTCCCTTTCACGATCGGACCGACTTCGACAACGCGGAGCGCGGCTTCATCGCCAAACTGACCCCCGGTGTGGTCAAGGCGGCCGACGGCAAGGTCATCTGGGACAACGACTCCTACGATTTCCTCAGCGGCGACTGCCCGCAGGCCGCGAATCCGAGCTTGTGGCGGCAGGCGCGGCTCTGCGCCAAGCAAGGGTTGTTCGAGGTGACCGACGGCATCTACCAGGTGCGCGGTCTCGACCTGTCCAACATGACCCTGGTGGAGGGCGAACGCGGCGTCATCGTCATCGACCCGCTCATCTCCACCGAGTGCGCCGCCGCCGCGCTGCGGCTCTACCGCGACCACCGAGGTGAGCGCCCGGTCACCGGTCTGATCTACACCCACTCCCACGCCGACCACTTCGGGGGTGCCCGCGGCGTCACTGACGGCGCCGACATCCCCGTCATCGCCCCCGCCCATTTCCTGGAGCACGCCGTCTCCGAGAACGTCTACGTCGGCACCGCCATGAACCGCCGCGCCCTGTACATGTACGGCCAGCTCCTGCCCCGCTCTCCGGAAGGTCAGCTCGGCTGCGGGCTGGGCATGGGCACCTCGGCCGGCACCGTCTCGCTCATCCCGCCCACCCTCGACATCGCCCACACCGGGCAGGAGGAGACGGTCGACGGTGTCCGCATCGTCTTCCAGCTCACCCCCGGCACCGAGGCGCCGGCGGAGATGAACTTTCTGTTCCCCGACCGCCGCGCCCTGTGCATGGCCGAGAACGCCACCCACAACCTGCACAACGTGCTCACCCTGCGCGGCGCGCTGGTCCGCGACACCCACATCTGGGCCCGCTACCTGACCGAGGCCATCGCGCTGTTCGCCGACCAGGCGGACGTGGCGTTCGCCTCCCACCACTGGCCTACCTGGGGCAGGGACGCCATCGTCACCTTCCTGTCCCAGCAGCGCGACCTGTACGCCTACCTGCACGACCAGACCGTGCGCATGCTGAACCGCGGCATGACCGGCCCCGAAATCGCCGAGGTCATGCAGATGCCGCCCGCTCTCGAGCAGGCTTGGCACACCCATGGCTACTACGGTTCGGTCAGCCACAACATCAAAGCGATCTACCAGCGCTACCTGGGCTGGTTCGACGGAAACCCGGCCCATCTGTGGGAGCACCCGCCCGTCGAGCAGGCGCGCCGCTACGTCGAATGCCTTGGCGGCGCCTCCGCAGTGGTGGGGCTGGCCGAGCGCTACGTCCAGGAGGGCGACCTGCGCTTCGCGGCAACCCTGCTCAACCATGCGGTGTTCGCCAATGAGAACGACTCCGCGGCCCGCGGGCTTCTGGCCCAGGTCTACACGCGGATGGGCCATGGCGCCGAGAACGCCACCTGGCGCAACTTTTTCCTGACCGGCGCCACCGAGCTAACCGGCCGCGCCTCGGCTCGCGTGACCGACACCACCTCACCGGACATGCTCAGCGCGCTGACCGCGGAGCAGATCTTCGACTCCATCGCCATCCGCGTGCACGGACCGAGGGCCTGGAACGAGCGCTTCGCGATCGACTGGCATCTCACCGACCTGGACGAGCACCACCGCACCACGATGTCCAACGGCGCCCTGATCCACGAGAACTCGCCGGCCGGCGACGGCGCGGACCTGACGCTCCGGCTGACCAGGCAGCGCCTGCTCGGCCTGCTGGCCGGAGACGCCGGTGCCGACGGCATCGACCACGACGGCGACATGACCGTCCTGCAACGGCTGACCGCCGTGTTGGAGGAGCCCACGCCGGACTTCGCCATCGTCACCCCCTGACCGCGAACGAGAACCGTAACGTCCACCCGGTCGGCTCTCGCAGCTTCGCGACGGGACCCGCATGCATCGAAGGATCGTCGGCCCCGACGCAAGCGCGTCTGCTCGGCATCAGCCGCCGACAGTGCCGGACTCGCTGACCACCGGGATCCGCGTTAACGCCGGATTCCGTTCCGAATCTCTCCGACCCCCGCGCCTGGACCAGGCCGGTTGGGTGATTCCCAGCAGCGCGACCAGCGTGATTCCGGCGTAGAGCAGCGCCCCGAGCCTCTGGTCGGCCTGCGCCGCCGGCAGCCATTCGAGCTCCAGCCCTGAGAACCACGCCTGCCCTTGGATCGGGCCGATGAGCAGCAGGAATGCCACGACCCCCTGCACCCCGGCGACCACTCCCGTCGCCGCCCACGGCCGGACGACCACAAAGAACACCGCGCCCGAAATAGCCAGATAAATCATCACGATCAGCCGGACGACCAGTACGGATTGCGAAATTTCGTACAACGGGGTCAGGAACAGCAACGGCAACGGCAACGCGTAAGCAACCGCCGCGACCGCCGGATAAATCCGTATAGGTCGACGTATCAACGCGAGCGGCATCCCCAGCGCCAGCAACACAGGCCCAACCGTCCCGACCAACGCGTACTGCACCATGTGCACCGAGAAGATGGCCCGCGCATAAACCCCAACCCCGCCCACCATCCCGTACGCGACGACAACAAGCCCGGCGAACCACGCCACCGTCCGCCACCGCGGCCACGACGGCATCCGCCGTACCCCCACGACATAACCAACCCCCGCCGCCACCACGACCAGCAGCAACAACGGATCCAACCGCATCTCAGAAACCAGCCCCCAGGCCGTGAACGGCGCGAGATCGAACCCCAGCACCGCATGCGTGCTGTCCCCACCCGGCGGCGGAGGCGTCCGCGACAGCGCGACCGCCAACCCCATCCCCGCCGCCATCAGCACCAGCTCACCTCCGGCCAACCGCAGGAACGGCGCCCGCACCCCCGCCTCCATGGCGACGATCGTCGACCTCCGATGCCGCCACCCGAAGAACCCCAGCACGACGAGCGCGACCATCTTGCCCACCACAAGCAGCCCATACCGCGACCCGAACAGCTGCGACAGCGACCCCAGCCGCACCCACGCGTTCACCGCCCCGGAGATCGCGACCGCCCCGTAACAGCACAACGCGATCGTGCTGAACCTCCGCACCGCCGCGAGAGGCTGCTCCGACTTACGAAGAAACACCAGTAACCCGAACAGCCCGCCCACCCACAGCGTCACCGCCGTCAGATGCAACATCAGACTGGAGATCGCGAAATCGTGGTCGGCGGCCGACGCCGAATGCCCGGCATACGCGGGCGGCAGCAGCGCCACCAGCGCCAACAAAAGCAGGAACCACGGCTTCGCGCGCAGGAAGCTGAGCAGGGTGATCGCCAGCGTCAGGCCGTACACGATGAGAAAGGCCAGCCCCTGCGGCACGTAGAGCAGGAACGTCGACAGCGCCCCGGAGCGCAACGCCTCGCCCACCGGCACCCCGACGAAGTCGGACAAGGTCAGCAGCACGGTCGCCGCCGCACTCGCCGCCCAGGCCAGCGCCCAGCGCGGCACCGCCCGTCGCAGGATCGACCGCCCGTCCTCAAGCAGCACGGCCGCCAGCAGTGACCCCATGGTCGCCACCGCGCACAGGTCGTGCAGCAGCCGCATCACCGGCAGTCCCCACGACGTCAGCGGCCCCGGCGACGGCAACCCCCGGATGGCCGGAAGATTCCGATCCCCGCCGAACCAGAACGCGACCAGCAACACCCCGAACCCGGCGAACAGCACCCCGAATCCGACCAGTCGGCTCCTCATGATCAGGAGTGCCCGCCGCCGTGCTCCGCCTGCTCCAGCCGCCCGCCGAGCTTCTCGGCCAGCGGTTCCACCATCTCGGGCAGGCCGACCACCACCCACCGGGTGCCGATCACATAGGTCCCGCCGTAGGCTTCGGCCGCCGTCAGCCAGTCCTTCTGCCCGGCGTCGGTGTCGAACGACACCAGCGTGAACGGGCTGCCGGTCCCGGCGCACGACCCCTGCCGCATGTCCTTGCCCTTGCCCTGGATCGAGAGCGAACACCCGATCTTGGTGGCGAGCTCCTCCAACGTGGCCGGGCCGCCTGCGGGCTTGGCCTGATGATGCTGGTGTGGCCCGGCGGGCAGCTGGGCCGCGCTGCTGTTGCCGCTGAGGGACCCGGCGATCAGGGGCACCGAGCCCACCAGCGCTACCGTCCAGCACAACCGGCTGACCACCTGGCGCAGAACCGTCATGAGATCACTTCCCTGACGCGGGACATCGGTCGGCCCCGCGCTGGAAGGTACGGCTCAGCCCGCCCCGGCGTTCACCCTCCGGTGAAGTAGCGCGCCACCACCTGCGTGTGCAGCGGGAACGCCAGCTCCTGCGCTTTGTCGATGACCAGGAACTCGCTCGCCTCGGCCGTGGCCGCGACCGGCGGCAGCGCGACGCCCGGCGTCCACGCCCCCAGCCCGAAGATCAGCACGGTCCCGTCGGGCGCGCTCAACGCGTCGAACAGGCGCACCCCCGTCACCGCGGTGACCACCCCGGTCTCCTCCCGGAGCTCCCGGACGGCCGCCTCCTGCCAGGTCTCGCCCACTTCGATGAACCCGCCCGGCAGCGCGAGCGCGCCGATGTGCGGTTCGACGTTCCGCCGCAGCACCAGCAGGCCATCGTCCACCGGCAGCAGCAGGACCGCGACCGGCAGCGGGTTGCGATAGCTGGTCTTACCGCAGTGCGCGCACGCCCGCGGCCACGGCTGATCCGGCGCGAAAGCCGTGCCGCAATAGGAGCAGTGGGTGTTCACGGACGTCAGAGTAACGTCAAGACATGAGGGGACGCTGTATCGGAAGCGTCAAGTGGGGCATTGGCGCCTGATTCACGGTCTTTGCTGGTCATGTACATGATCCGACTAGCCAAGGAACGAGGATGGCCGACCTCATCTTCCTCATGCTGACCATCGTGATCTTCGTGGTCTTCGGGCTCGTCGTGAAGGCGGTGGAACGGCTGTGAGCGCCGTGAACGCCATCGGCCTCGTCGGCGCGATCCTGCTCGCGATCTTCATGGTCGCCGCGCTCCTGTTTCCCGAGCGGTTCTAGATGTTCTTCATCGCCTCGTTGATCCTCGCGCTCGCGCTCGTTCACAAGCCGCTGGGCGACTACATGGCCCGCGTCTACAGCCGCCCTCCCGGCCGGGAACGAGTGCTCTACCGCCTGCTCGGTGTGCGCCCGGACATCGAACAACGCTGGCCCGCCTACGCCCGAGCCCTGCTCGCCTTCTCCTTGATCTCCATCCTGGTCGTGTACGGCCTGCAGCGCCTCCAGCACCACCTCCTGCTTTCCCTCGGCTTCGACGCGGTCCCCACCCACGTGGCCTGGAACACCGCGATCAGCTTCGTCACCAACACCAACTGGCAGGCGTACGCGGGCGAGCACACCATGGGCCACCTGGTCCAGATGTCCGGCCTGGCCGTGCAGAACTTCGTGTCGGCGGCCGTCGGCATGTCGGTGGCCGTGGCCCTGGTCCGCGGCTTCGCCCGGCGCGGCAGCGAGACCATCGGCAACTTCTGGGCGGACCTGATCCAGGGCACCGTACGGATCCTGCTGCCCATCGCGTTCATCGGCGCGCTGATCCTGGTGGCCGGCGGCGTCGTGCAGAACTTCACCGGCCCGCACGAGATCGCCACCCTCGCGGGCGGAACCCAGCACCTGACCGGCGGCCCGGTGGCCAGCCAGGAGGCCATCAAGGAACTCGGCACCAACGGCGGCGGCTTCTACAACACCAACTCCGCCCACCCCTTTGAAAACCCGCAGACCTGGACGAACTGGATCGAGATCTTCCTCCTGCTGCTGATCCCGTTCTCGTTCCCGCGCACCTTCGGCCGGATGATCGGCCAGCTCCGCCAGGGCTACGCGATCCTCGCCGTGATGGCCACCCTCGCGGTGCTCAGCGTCATCCTGCTCAACGTTTTCGAACTCAGCGGCGACGCCACCGTCCCTCAAGCAGTAGGCGCGGCTATGGAGGGAAAGGAGACCAGGTTCGGCGTCGCCGACTCCGCCACCTTCGCGGCGGCGACCACGCTCACCTCCACCGGCGCGACCAACTCCGCCCACGACTCCTTCACCCCGCTCGGCGGCATGATGACGCTGCTCAACATGATGCTCGGCGAGGTCGCCCCCGGCGGCACCGGCTCCGGCCTGTACGGCATGCTCATCCTCGCCGTCATCACCGTCTTCATCGCCGGCCTGATGGTCGGCAGAACCCCCGAATACCTGGGCAAACGCATCGGCGCCCGGGAGATCAAACTGGCCTCCCTCTACTTTCTGGTCACCCCCGTCCTGGTGCTCACCGGCACCGGCGTCGCGATGGCCAACCGGGCGGGCCTGGCGGCCATGCTGAACTCGGGCCCGCACGGCTTCTCCGAGATCCTCTACGCCTTCACCTCCGCCGCCAACAACAACGGCTCGGCCTTCGCCGGGGTCACCGTCAACACGCCCTGGTACTGCGTGGCGCTCGGTCTCTGCATGGCCTTCGGGCGGTTCCTGCCGATCATCTTCGTGCTCGCGCTGGCCGGGTCGCTGGCGAGGCAGCAGGCCGTACCGGTGTCGGCGGGCACGCTGCCCACACACCGGCCGCAGTTCGTCGGCCTGGTCGCGGGCGTCACCGTGATCCTGGTCGCGCTGACCTTCCTGCCCGCCCTGGCGCTGGGCCCGCTCGCGGAAGGAGTGCGCTGATGGCGGTCGCCGCCGGGCTTCTGGACCCTCGGCAGCTCCTCACCTCCATTCCCGACGCCGTCAGGAAGCTCAACCCGCTGACCCTGTGGCACAACCCGGTCATGCTCATCGTCGAGGTGGGCGCGCTCGCCACCACGATCCTGGCGGCGGCCGAGCCGTCGTTCTTCGCCTGGGCCATCGCGGTCTGGCTCTGGCTGACGGTGCTGTTCGCCAACCTGGCCGAGGCCGTCGCCGAAGGCCGGGGCAAGGCTCAGGCCGCCAGCCTGCGCGCCGCCAAAAGGGACACCACGGCCAGACTCCACGAGAGCGGAGGCGTGGTCAACGCCTCCGACCTGCGCCCTGGCGACCTGGTGGTGGTCGAAGCCGGGGAGATCATCCCCGGCGACGGCGACATCGTCGAGGGCATCGCCTCAGTGGACGAGTCGGCTATCACCGGCGAATCCGCGCCGGTCATCCGCGAATCCGGCGGTGACCGGTCGGCCGTCACCGGCGGCACCAAGGTGCTCTCCGACCGGATCATCGTCCGGATCACCCAGAAGCCCGGCGAGAGCTTCATCGACCGCATGATCGCCCTGGTCGAGGGCGCCGACCGGCAGAAGACGCCCAACGAGATCGCGCTCAACATCCTGCTCGCCGCGCTGACGATCATCTTCCTGGTGGCCACGGCCACCATGCAGCCGATGGCCATCCATGCCAGGAACATCAACCCCGGCGTGCCGGACTCGCTCGCGCTGACCGCGAACGGGGTCAGCGGCGTGGTGCTGGTCTCGCTGCTGGTCTGCCTCATCCCGACCACCATCGGCGCGCTGCTGTCGGCGATCGGCATCGCCGGGATGGACCGCCTGGTGCAGCGCAACGTGCTGGCTCTGTCCGGCCGCGCGGTCGAGGCAGCCGGCGACGTCAGCACCCTCCTACTGGACAAAACCGGCACCATCACCCTCGGCAACCGGCAGGCCGCCGCCTTCGTCCCCGCTCCCGGCATCTCCCCGGCGGAACTCGCCGCCGCCGCCCAGCTGGCCAGCCTCGCCGACAACACCCCCGAGGGCCGCTCCATCGTCGTGTACGCCAAGGAGGCCTTCGGCCTGCGCGAACGCGAACTCATCCAGCCCCGCTGGGTGCCCTTCACCGCCCAGACCCGGATGTCCGGCGTGGACGTCGCCGACCGGCAGATCCGCAAGGGCGCGGCGGCGGCGGTCATGAAATGGGTCCGCGACAACGGCGGCCGTCCCACCGAGGCGGTCGGTCACCTGGTGGACGGCATCTCCGCCACCGGCGGCACCCCGCTGGTCGTCGGCGAGATCACCGGTGGCAAGGCCCGCGTGCTGGGCGTCATCCACCTGAAGGACGTCGTCAAGCAGGGCATGCGCGAACGTTTCGACGAGATGCGCCGGATGGGCATCAGAACCGTGATGATCACCGGCGACAACCCGCTGACCGCCAAGGCCATCGCCGACGAGGCCGGGGTCGACGACTTCCTGGCTGAGGCCACCCCCGAGGACAAACTCACCCTGATCAGGAAGGAGCAGGCGGGCGGGCGACTGGTCGCGATGACCGGCGACGGCACCAACGACGCCCCCGCGCTGGCCCAGGCCGACGTCGGAGTCGCCATGAACACCGGCACCTCGGCGGCCAAGGAGGCAGGAAACATGGTCGACCTCGACTCCAACCCCACCAAACTCATCGAGATCGTCGAGATCGGCAAGCAACTCCTGATCACCCGAGGCGCGCTGACCACGTTCTCCATCGCCAACGACATCGCCAAGTATTTCGCGATAATTCCGGCCATCTTCGCAGCCGTCTATCCCGGCCTCGACGCCCTGAACATCATGCGCCTGGCCACCCCCCAGTCGGCCGTCCTCTCCGCGGTCGTCTTCAACGCGATCATCATCGTCGCCCTCATCCCGCTCGCCCTACGCGGCGTCCGCTACCGCCCATCCAGCGCCGCCGACCTCCTCTCCCGCAACCTCTACCGGTACGGCCTCGGCGGCGTCATCGCCCCCTTTATCGGCATCAAACTCATCGACCTCATGCTCCAGCACCTCCCGGGGATGTCGTGAATGCAACGCCCACATCCGCGCCGTTCGAACTGTCCGAGCCTGAGCTGACTTTCAGGGACGACGTGAATGCAACGCCCACGCCCGCGCCGTTCGAACTGCCCGAGCCCCAGCCGACTTCCAGGGATGTCGTGAATGGAACGCCTGCCCCACTGGACCCGCTCGCATCTGGTTGCCATTCGCGCGATCGTGGTGCTGACCGTGCTCACCGGAGTGATCTACCCCTTGCTCGTGATGGGCGTCGGCCAGGTCCTTTTCCACCATCAGGCCAACGGGTCGCTTGTCCGGAAAGAGGGCAAGACCGTTGGCAGTGCGCTCGTTGGGCAACTTTTCACCGGCAAGGACGGCAAACCGCTCGCCCGCTACTTTCAGACTCGCCCGTCGGAGGCCGGGGAGGGGTACGACATGCTGTCCACCGCGGCCAGTAATCTGGGCCCTGAGGACATTGTGGACGCCCTTCCCGTGCCAGGTCATGCGGGCCGAAAGAGCCTGCTGACTCAGGTTTGCGCCCGGAGCAGGGCGGCGGGGGAGCTCGAAGGGGTGTCCGGCGCACGGCCGTACTGCACGGACGAGGGGGTGGGTGCGGTGCTTAAGGTCTTTCCCCACCGGGTGGTGAGTGTCAACCAGCCCTGCCCCACCACCCCCTTTATTCCGAAATATCGGGGTATGGCGGTGGAGTGTGCCCGGCCGGGCGAGGATTACGCGGCTGGACGCACGGTTCCGGTTCGCGGCAGCGGCAACGTCACCGGCACCGGCAGCGGCAGCGGCAACGTCACCGGCACCGGCAGCGGCAGCGGCAACGTCACCGGCAGTGGCAGCGGCAGCGGCAGTGGCAGCGGCGACGTCAGTGGCGACGTCGGTGGCAAGCTCGGCGGCAACCTCAGCGGTGCTGCCGTGCCCCCGGACGCGGTCACTGCCAGCGGCTCCGGACTGGATCCCGATATTTCCGTCGAATACGCCCGCCTCCAGGCTCCCCGGATCGCCCGCGAACGCCGTACCTCCGTCGAAAAGGTCCTCGCCCTGATCGCCGCGCACACCACCGGCCCCGCCCTCGGATTCCTGGGCGAACCCGCCGTGCACGTGCTCGAACTCAACCTGGCCCTCGACCAGGCCAGGTGATGGCCATGCTCCGCGGGCGCCTGCGCGTCTACCTCGGCTCGGCCCCCGGCGTCGGCAAGACCTACGCCATGCTCGACGAGGGCCGCCGCGCCGTCGAACGCGGCCGGGACGTGGTCGTGGGCCTGGTCGAAACCCACGACCGCCCTCGTACCGCCGCCCTCCTGGACGGACTGGAGATCATCCCGCGCCGCGCCATGATCCACCGCGGCGCGGCCTTCACCGAACTCGACGTGGACGCGGTCATCCGCCGCGCCCCCCGGCTCGCCCTGATCGACGAGCTCGCCCACACCAACGTGCCGGGCTCCCGCAACGCCAAACGCTGGCAGGACATCGAGGAGATCCTCGAAGCCGGGATCGACGTCGTCTCCACGGTCAACATCCAGCACTTGGAGTCCATCAACGACGTGGTCCAGGCCATCACCGGCGTGCCGCAGCGGGAAACCGTCCCCGACGAGGTGGTCCGCCGCGCCGACCAGGTGGAACTCGTGGACATGGCCCCCGAGGCGCTGCGCCGCAGGATGGCCCACGGCAACGTGTACGCCCCCGAGAAGGTGGACGCCGCCCTCGCCAACTACTTCCGCGTCGGCAACCTGACCGCATTGCGGGAACTCGCCCTGCTCTGGGTCGCCGGAAAGGTCGACGAACAACTCGACCGTTACCGCGCCGAACACGGCATCGCCGGCACGTGGGAGGCGCGCGAGCGGGTCGTCGTCGCGCTCACCGGCGGCCCGGAGGGTGACGTGCTCATCCGCAGGGCGGCCAGGATCGCCGACCGCTCCAAGGGCGCCGACCTGCTCGCCGTGCACGTGACCAGGGCCGACGGCCTGGCCGACGCCGACCCGGCCAACCTGGTGCGGCAGCGCGCCCTGGTGGAGAGCGTCGGCGGCACCTACCACCAGGTGGTCGGCGACGACGTGCCCGGCGCGCTGATCGACTTCGCCAAGGGGGTCAACGCCACCCAGCTGGTCCTGGGCGCGTCCCGGCGCGGTCGGTTCGCCCAGCTGCTCGCCCGAGGCGTGGGCATGGAGACCACCTCGCGCTCCGGCTCCATCGACGTGCACATGGTCACCCACCCGCACATCAAGAAGGGCAAATCCGGCGCGCGGCAGCGGGCGGCGCTGACCCGCACGCGGCGGATCGGCGGCTGGGCGCTGGCCCTGCTCGGCCTGCCCCTGCTCAGCGCCGCCCTGCTCCCGGTCCGGGACATGATCACACTGCCAAGCGAGATCCTGCTGTTCCTGGTGCTGGTGGTGGCGGTCGCGCTGGTCGGCGGCATGCTGCCCGCGGTGACGGCGGCGGTGGTGGGGTTCCTGCTGCTGAACTATTTCTTCACGCCGCCGACGAATCAGCTCACCGTCGCCGATCCGGAGAACGTGTTCGCGCTCTGCGTCTACGTGCTGGTCGCGATCATGGTCAGCATGGTGGTGGACGTCGCGGCACGCCGTACCAGGGAGGCGGCGCGGGCCGGCGCCGACGCCGAGACGCTCTCGGCCCTGGCCGGATACGTGCTGCGGGGCGAGGCCGCGCTGCCGTCGCTGCTGGGCCGGCTCCGCGAGATGTTCGGCCTGACCTCGGTCACCCTGCTGGAGCGCGGCGCGGCGGCGACCCCAGACGATCAGAGCGATCCGGCGGCCTGGCGGATCGTCGCGACCTCCGGCGGGGAGCCCGCCACCTGCCCGGCGGTGGCCGAGACCGATGTGGTCATCGACGAGGAGCTGGTGCTGGCCGCGCGCGGGCGGCTGCTGGACGCCTCCGACCGGCGGATCCTGGAGGCGTTCGCGGCCGAGGCGGCGGTCGCGCTGCGGCAGCAGCGGCTGGCCGAGCAGGCCGAGCGGGCCAAGCCGCTGGCCGAGGCCGACCGCATGCGCACCGCGCTGCTGGCCGCCGTCAGCCATGATCTGCGCACCCCGCTGGCCTCCGCCAAGGCGGCGGTGGAGAGCCTGGGCAACACGGCCATCGACTGGTCGCCCGAGGATCGTAAGGAGCTGCTCGCCACCGCCGACGAGTCGCTCGCCAAGCTGGACCGGCTGATCGCCAACCTGCTCGACATGAGCCGCCTGCAGGCCGGCGCGCTGGGCGTCTCGCTCCAGCGGGTGGCCCTGGACGAGGTGGTGCCCCGGGCGATCGACGACCTGGGACCGCTGAGCGACCAGGTGGAGACGGACGTGTCGATCGACCTGCCGGAGATCATGGCCGATCCCGGCCTGCTGGAACGGGTGCTGGTCAACCTGATCTCCAACGCGATCCGGCACAGCCCGCCGGGCGTCAAGGTGCTCGTCTCCGGCAGCTGGCACGAGGAGCATGTGGAGATCCGCGTCATCGACCGGGGGCCCGGCATTCCGGCCGACTCCCACGAGCGTGTCTTCCTGCCGTTCCAGCGCCTCGGCGATCGGGACAACCACTCGGGAGTCGGCCTCGGCCTGGCGCTGGCCCGCGGGCTGACCGAGGCCATGGGTGGCGCGCTGAATCCGGATGAAACCCCCGGCGGGGGTCTTACTATGATCGTGACCATGCCGATGGCGGCCGCATGACCCGCATCCTGATCGTCGACGACGAGCCGCAGATCCTCCGCGCGCTCCGGATCAACCTGGTCGCCCGGCAGTACGAGGTGGCCCTCGCCGCCGACGGAAGCGCCGCCCTGCGGGAGGCCGCCCAGTGGCACCCCGACCTGGTGCTCCTGGACCTGGGCCTGCCCGATCTCGACGGGGTGGACGTCATCCACGGCCTGCGCGGCTGGACCACGGTGCCGATCGTGGTCCTGTCCGGCCGGGCCGGGAACCAGGACAAGATCGAGGCCCTGGACGCGGGGGCCGACGACTACGTCACCAAGCCCTTCAACATCGAGGAGCTCCTGGCCCGGGTCCGCGCCGTGACCCGCAGGACACGCGCCCAGGAGGCCGAACTGGCCGCCGTCCAGCTCGGCGACCACACCATCGACCTGACCAACAAGACCGTCTCCGGCGGCGTACGGCTCACGCCCACCGAATGGCACATCCTCGAGATCCTGCTGCGCAACCCCGGCCGCCTGGTCAGCCAGCGCCAGCTGCTGACCGAGGTCTGGGGCACGAAATACCTGAAGGAAACCCACTACCTGCGGCAGTACATGGTGCAACTGCGCCGCAAACTCGAACGCGACCCCGCCCACCCGGTCCATCTGATCACCGAACTGGGCATGGGCTACCGCTACCTGCCGTGACGGGGGCGTGCCGGGGTCGGGCACGCCCCCTGCTCGGTTCGGTCAGGGCGCGTACGCTCTGACCTCCAGCAACCCGACGGAGTTGCTCCCGTTACCGGTGAGCAGCACCCGCAACCGGGTCGTGCTGGTGGCCGTGAACGTCACGTTGTTGAACGCGTTCTTGGTCAGCGTGTATCCGGAAGCCCCGGGCACGTCCACATACGCGCTGCCGTTCCAGGACTGCAACTTCCACGACGCGGGCATGTCGATCCCCTGCTCGTCGTCGAAGAAGTACACCTCGGCCCGGTTCAGCGTCTGCGCCGACGGCCAGGTCAGATCCACCCATTGCTCGCCGGTGTTCGGCCAGCAACCCCAGCGCGGATTGACCGTGTCGTTCGACGACGGAGGCTGGATCCCGTCGTTGACCGCCGCCACGCTCTCCCACGAAGACGTGAACGACGCCGTCGGCGTGGCGATCTGCGCCAGATTGCTCGGCGGCTGCACCACTCCGCCCCGGTTGAAGATCTTCACCTCGGTGAGCCCGCTCCGCGACCCGGAGGCGTTGGTGGTCACGATCCGCACCCGCTGCGCGCTGATCGCCGGGAACTGCACCAGGTTGTAGTTGGCCCGCGGCGCGGCCGGGGTCTTGTTCTGACCTGGCACGTTCGTCCAGGTGCTGCCGTTGAGGTACTGGATGTTGTACGACGCGGGCGCCCGATAGGTGGCATTGGCCGGACGGCTGTCCTTGAAGTGCACGCGCACCTCGTTGAACGTCCGCGCGGCCCCGAAGTTCACCTCGTACCAGTCGGAGGCGGAAGTGTTGCCGCCCCAGAACGGTTCGTTGGTGGGGAACCCGTCGATCGCTCCGGCCACGTTGCTGCCGGACGCGGTCGAAGACGCGGTGGCGGTCGCGCCGGCGGCCAGGTTGGTGAGGTTGGCCGTGAGGTCCACGCCCGCCTTGGCCAGCATGTCCACCATGCGCGGGCTGGACTGGGACACCTGCGTGGGGGTCTGCAGGCTGGGGAAGGCCTGGTTGAAGGCGACGGTTCCGCTGGTGGTCACCGCCCCGGTGGCGGCGTCCCAGGTGAAGGGCACCAGCGAGTTGACCGTCGCCACCCGGGTGCCGTTCAGGAAGATCGAGTAGCCCTGCGGCACGCCGGGATAGCGGGTGATGCCGTCGGCCGGGTCGTCCCAGACGATGGTCAGGTCCGTGTTCCGGTAGCGCAGGTTGTTGACGGTGAAGTGGGTCCAGCCGATGTTGATCGGCGAGAGCTCCACCTTCGCGTCACTGCGCGGCCGGAGCCCGGCCACGTCCTCGATCACGGTCCAGTTGGAGCTGCCCAGGATGTTGTGGTGGATCCAGGACCGGTAGTTGATCGACGAGCCGTTCCAGTCGGCCCAGAACTCGTTGGCGTCCGGCCACTGGGTGTTGCCGCCGACATACTGCGCCCAGGCGTTCCAGTAGAGCAGCTTCTTGTAGTCGGTCGCGCTCATCCACGCGTTCGGGTAGTTGCGCAGCACCGAAGAGTAGAGCCGGAACTGCACGGTGGAGTTGATGGTGGAGAAGTTGTTGGACCCCGGGTTCCCGGCTGCCGCCGCGGCCGCCTTGTCGACCTGGTTGGCGGTGTAGTACGGGAAGATCGGGTATTGGGCGGGGCTGTCGTAGAGGCGCAGCGCCTCCCGGTAGGTCGCCGTGTTCGGGATCGCGCCGACCGCGAACGGGTAGTAGTTGTTGATCTCCTTCCATGGCACCCACTCGTTGGTCGACTTCAGCCGGTGCTCGAACAGCTGCCGGTTGGGGTTCCACAGCACGTTGACGATGGCGTTCTGGATCTGCGTCGCCAGCGTCCGCATCTCGGTGCCCTTGGCCGTGTTGCCGATCGCCTCGTAGGCCTGCGCCGCCGCCAGCGCCCCGCTGTACTGGTAGGCCGACTCGGCCCGGTCCATGTTGCCCGGCTTCCAGTGGAACGACACCGCGTCGGCGTCGTTGCCGGTCAGGGCGCCCCAGTCGTACTCGATGAGCTTGTTGTTGTCGTGGTCGTAGAAGGCGAGCTGGCCCTTGACGTCCTGCTCGGCGTAGCGGGCCAGGTTCCCGGCGATGGCCGGCTGGCCGCCGTGGATCTGGTAGCTCTTCCAGGCCGCCTCGGCGATGTACTGCGTGTAGCTGTTGGACCAGTTCTCCGGGTCACCCGGATTGTCGAGGAACCGGCCGTTCTTGGAGATCTGCCCGACGCTCAGCCAGTCGCCGTACGCGTAGATGGGGTTGCGCAGGTACTTGAGATCGTCGATGTGCATCGGCTGGGTGAGCGCGATCGCGTTGTTGTAGCCCAGCACGCCCTCGGTGGAGGTCGGGAACTGGAACGTCTGCCCGGGAATGTCGGCGTCCAGGTTGTTGAAGCGCATCAGCCACCAGCGGTAGTAGATGTTCTTCTTGATGGCCGGTTCCGGCACGTCGATGTAGGGCAGGTTCTGCGCCCACCACAGGTTGTACGCCCGGACGTGCGTGGCGAACGCGGTCGCGTTGCTGTATCCGGCGTAGGCGTTGAACTCGGTCAGCGACTC
Organism: Acrocarpospora pleiomorpha; assembly: GCF_009687885.1. Taxonomy (GTDB): domain Bacteria; phylum Actinomycetota; class Actinomycetes; order Streptosporangiales; family Streptosporangiaceae; genus Acrocarpospora; species Acrocarpospora pleiomorpha. The sequence continues at coordinate 221,856 of NZ_BLAF01000013.1, read as the reverse complement.
GGGGATCTCGTTGGTGACGAAGCCCATCACCACCTTCGCGGTGACGGTCGCCCCGGGCGCGACGGTCACCGAGCGGTTGAGGCCCCCGCTGGTCACCGTGAATCCGTCCCCGGTCAGGCGGGGGAGGATCGTGGTGAGGTTGTTGTACGCGTTGACCTGCCCGGTCAGCGTGTTGCCGCTCCCGCTGGTGGCGTAGGGCGAGGTCGCCCGCAGCTGCAGCGTCGAGGACGACGAGCCGTTGTTCGTGATCGACAGGTTGGCCACGGCCACGTTGTTCTCGGTGATGAACTTGGTCTGGTTGACCGTGATCGACCCGCTGGTGTGCACGCTCCGCCAGTGGCTCGGCGCCTGCCAGCGGGAGCCCACCTGCTCGGTGAACGTGCCCGGCGTGATCGCGACCGTGAACGCGTTGTTGTTGCTGATGCTCTCCCAGTACGCGACCTGCCCGCCGAACCCGAGCGTGCCCGGATTGTGGGTCTTCATGAAGACCGCCCGGCCTCGGGTCATCAGCCACGTCCCGGCCGGATCGTTGCCCGGCCTGGCCAGCAGGCGGTCCATCCAGAAGTCGGTGCCGCCGCTTTCGGCGTCGTAGATGGCCTGCATGGAGTTGCCCGGCGCGGCCGGGATGGCGGGCCCGCTGAACGTCGGGAACCCGATGGTCTGCGCGGCCGACGCGGGCGGCCCCGCGACGATCAAACCCGCGACGAGGAGTAAGGCGGCGCTGATCCGTTTCATGAATGTGCCGTCCATTCGAGCACGCCGGTCGAGAAACCGGTCCTGGAGGTGATGTTCAGCCGCAGCCGCGTCGTGCTGACGGGGGTGAACGTGGTCACGTTCGCGGTGTTGGCGGCCACGCCGCAGGCCGACTGGCCGGGCACGTTCACGTACGCGCTGCCGTTCCAGTACTGCACCTGGCAGGACGCCGGCAGGTCGATGCCCTGGTTGTCGTCGAACCAGTAGGTGGTGATCCGCCGGATGCTCTGCGCGGTCGGCCACTGGTACTCGATCCATTCGGTGCCCTGGTGGTTCCAGTTGCCGTACGCGCCGTGGCTGTGGTCGGCGGAGCTGGTCGGGGTGAAGCCGTCCTTGATCGCGCCGAGGGTTTCCCACGGAGAGACGTAGGAGGTGGACGCGGTCGCGGTCAGCGCGAGGTTGCCGCCCGCCGGGGGCGGACCGCTGGTCTGCACGACCTTCTGCATGGTGCCGTCGGCGTTCCAGAACAGCTTGTCGATGGTGACCGAGCGGCGGAAGTTGCCCCCGCCCGGGGCCGCGGCGTTGTGGTAGACCATGTACCACTGGCCCTTGAACTCGATGATCGCCGGATGGTTGGTGGTGGAGCTGACCTGGTCGAGCACGACGCCCCGGTGGGTCCACGGGCCGAGCGGGTTGCTCGCGGTGGCATACCGGATGCAGGCGTAACCAGGGGCGGAGCAGGCCGAGTCGTTGGCCGCGTAGGCCAGGTAGTAGGTGCCGTTGCGCTTGAACATCCAGGGCGCCTCCCAGAAGTTGGAGACGCCGGTCGGGGTGATCACCGAGCCCACGGTCTGGGTCATGTTGGCGTTGAGGCGCACGGCCCGCAGCCCGTAGTAGGAGCCCCAGTACATGTAGACCTGGCCGTCGTCGTCGGTGAACACGGTCGGGTCGATGTTGAGCGGGGAGGAGTTCGGGGTGCTGTCGGTGATCAGCGGCCCACCCCGGGCGTCGGTGAACGGGCCGGTGGGCGAGTCGCCGACGGCTACGCCGATGTCCATCCAGCCGGCGCCGTTGCCGTTGACCGGGACATACCAGTAGTACCGGCCGTTGGCTCCGCGCTCGACCTCGCCGGCCCAGGCGTCGGCCCCGGCCCACGGGAAGTTGGCCAGCGACAGCTTCGCGCCCAGGTCGGTGAAGGTGGTCGCGTCGCTGGAGCTGAACACGTGCCAGTCCCGCATGACGAAGTTCCCGCCGCCGGCGGGGGCCTCGTCGTGGCCGGTGTACAGGTAGAGCGTGTCACCGACGACCAGGGCCGAGGGATCGGCCGTGTAGATCGCGGTGGTGATCGGGGCGGCGGCGATGGCCGGCGCACCAGTGGTGAGGACGAGGACAACGGTTGCCGCTAGGGCGGCCCATCGTCGTTTCATGGGGGTGCTCCTTGCCGAGATGTTAGCGCTAACATTCTTGGGGAGGTGCATGAAGGAAGTGGGATGAAAGGTTTTCGGAAACATAAACTTAACTAGGGAGGCTGTCAATAGAGCAGCCTCCCTAGTGAAGGCTGCGGATGGAAAAGGTTTTCGTAACCGCGCGTCAAGGCCTACAGGTCAGGAGTAGGCCTTGACTTCCAGCAGGCCGACCGAGCCGGCGCCGCTCTGCAGCGCCACCCGCAGCCGGGTCGTGCTGACCGCCGGGAACGTCACCCGGTTGTACGCGTTGAGCGCCACCGGATAGCTGCCCGGGATATCCACATACGCGGTCCCGTTCCAGTACTGAAGCTTCCACGAGGCCGGCACCCGGACGCCGCCGCCGTCATCGAAGAAGTACACCTCCGCGGAACTGACCTGCTGCGCCGCGGGCCAGGTGAGCTGGGCCCACTGCGCGCCGGTTTGCGGCCAGGTGCCCCAGCGCGGATTGGCCGTGTCGTTGGACAGCGCCGGATCGACGCCGTCGTTCACCGCGGCCACGCTTTCCCACGGCGAGGTGTACGACGCCGACGCCGTCGCGGTCCCGGCCAGGTTGACCGGGGTGGTCCCGCCGCCGGACACGGTGAGCTGGAAGGACCGGGTGACCGGAGCGCTCTGCCGGTCGTAGTCCCGCAGCTGCACGGTGAAGCTCGAGGTGCCCGCGGTGGTGGGCGTGCCGCTGATCGTGCCGGTGAACCGGTCCAGGCTCAGCCCGGCCGGCAGCGCGCCGCCGACGACCTGCCAGTCGTAGAACGGCACCCCACCTTGAGCGGCGAGCGTCTGCTGATAGGCGCTGCCCCGGGTGGCCTGCGGCACCGTCGTGGTGAGGATGGCCGGCGCGAGGAACGGGGTGAGGTTGCGGTTGATCTTCCAGCCCGCGTTCTCCGCCACCAGCAGGGCAAGCTTGGTCAGCATCCACCTCCGGGTCGGGAACAGATGCGTCCAGCCGCCGCTCTGCCCGCTCAGCCGGTCCCAATAACGCTGGTCACCGGGGATGTGGTAGCTGCTGTCCAGCGGCACGGGGTAGCCCTGGTAGGCGACCACGTCCGGGTCGTTCCCGCCGCCGGCCACGTAGGAGCGCATGCCCGCCCAGTCGCTGTGGAAGGCGACGGCGTGGCCGTACTCGTGCATGACCAGGCCGTGCACGTCCAGGACCGGGCCCTGGATGTTGGTGCGATACCAGTCCTCGTCGGCCAGCGAGGTGAAGAGCTGCTTGCCGGCCTCGTCGTACTCGAAGATCATCGCGGTGGAGCGGTGCAGCGGGCCGGGGACCTGCGTGCCGTTCCTGGTGTGATAGCGGCCGTTGTTCGCCGGGTAGCCGGTCGAGTACGGGGTCTGGATGCCGCGGAAGTACACGTACATGCCGGTGAAGGCCGCGTTGTTGGTGACGTTGATGGTGTTCTGCCAGTCGTTGCCCGGCAGGTGGTTGTTGTCCGCCCCGGCGGCCACCGTGTCGAACGGCTGCAGGTCGAAGAAGCGGAACCAGTCCCGGACGGCCTCCTCCGCCGCGGTCCGGAAGGCGGCGTTGCCGAAGTACCCGGTGATCGTGTCGAAGCGGTAGTCGAAATTGATCGGGATCGTGGGCTGGATCGCGGTCTTCTCGTCCTGCTGCACCCGGATCGGCATCGACTGCTGGTACGTCGTGCCGCTCCCGTCCCTGATGTTCAGCCGCAGCGTGTAACTTTCATCGGCGCCGGGGCCGCGCTTGGAGTGGATCGCCAGCCGGAAGATCTTCTGCTCGGACGCGTTCGCGAACGTGAGCGTCTTGATCGCGCCGGTGGCGGTGAGCTGGCTGGGCAGGTCCATCATCAGGCGCGAGGTGCCCTCGGCCCGGAGCTCGATGGAGACCGGGAACGGCACGTCAGCCGGGGGGCGGACGGTCAGCTCGACGTACGGGTTGGCGAGGTAGCCCTGCCAGTCCACCAGCTTGACGCCGTAGCTGTTGACGTTGCGGCCGAACAGGTCGATGACCTGCGCGGTTGGTGCGCTGTGGGCGGGGGGAACCCCCACGAGTAAGGCGGCGAGCATGGTCGCCACCACGGTGAGCCGTCTCATGGCCTGAGACCCTTTCCGTCGCGGAATAGGTTTTCAGGCGCGGACGGTAAAGTGTCACACCGTACCGGTCAAGCTCGACTCCCGGATGACCAGACGGCAGGGCATGCGGTGCACGCCGGGCGTGGCCTTCCCGTCGATGGCGGCGAACAGGTGCTGGGCGGCTGTGCGGCCGAGGCGCTCCAGGTTCATGTCGATCGTGGTCAGCGGCGGGCGCGTCTCCGCGGAGAGCACTTCCCAGTTGTCGTAGCCGACCACGGCGATGTCGTCCGGGATCCGGTGCCCGCGCTCCCGCGCCGCCTCGATGAACCCGGCCGCGATCTGGTCGCTGCCGCACATCACCGCGTCGACCTCGTGCTTCAACACGATCTCGGCCGCCTGCCGGCCCCAGCGCTGCGACCACACCCCGAACAGCGGCTGCCCGCCGACGAGCTCGAGCCCGGCCTCGGCCAGCGCGGCCTGGGTGCCCTCGGCCCGGTCCTGCGCCGCCCGGTAGTGGGTGGGCCCGGTCACGTGCGCGATCCGCCGCCGACCCAGCGTCACCAGGTGCTGCACGGCCAGCTTCGCCCCCTCCACGTCGTCGGGCACGAACGAGACGTCGTCGGGATCGTCCGAAGGCGCGTACGCGTAGACCACCGGAAGCGGCAGGTTCCGGCTGATCGACGGGCGCGGGTCGGTACTCTCGCCCACCACGATCAGACCGTCCACCCGCCGGGCCAGCAGCGTGCGCAGGTGATGCTGCTCGCGGATCGAGTCGCCGCGCGCGTCGCAGAGCATCACCGACATCTCCCCGGCCCCGAACGCGTCCTCGGCGCCGAGCAGCACCGGGATGCCGAAACGGCCCACGCTGTCGCTCGTGAGCAGCCCGACCGTCCGGGTCTGCCCGGAGATCAAGCTCCTGGCCAGCGCGTTCGGCTGGAACGACAGCTCCTCCGCGGCTACCAGCACGCGCCGCCTGGTCTCGTCCCGCACCTGCCCGCGTCCGTTGAGCGCCTTGGACGCCGTCGCGATCGAGACGCCAGCGAGGGCGGCGACGTCGTTGATCGTGGCCGCTCGTGGTCGGGGAGGAGTCATCAGCGAAAGCCTTTTCTGTTGGTATGGGATCGTTATCCTAGCCCGATTTCGCAGACCATAACCCCAGTTGGGCCTTGCGGGCAAGCCGGACACCCCTTGACACTGTCTCATGTTGCGTTTACGTTTCCGAAAACCTTTTCAGTGTGCTTCGGGGGATGCAGAGGAGAGAACTATGGATATGCCTCGACGCCTCGGCGCGCTGCTCGCCGCCGCGCTGCTGGCCACCGCGTGCGGTGGTGGCGGCGGTGCCGAGAGTCCACCGGCGGCCAATCAGAGTCAGGCCCCGGTGACGATCAAGGTGTGGACCCGGGCTGCTACCGAGTCCCACACGAAGGCCCTGGCCGACGCGTACAACGCGTCGCACACCAACAAGGTCGAGGTGACGGCGTACCCGAACGAGGAGTACCCCGCCAAGATCGCGACCGCGGCGGGCGGCAAGAACCTGCCTGACCTGTTCGCCTCCGACGTCGTGTTCGCCCCCAACTACGTCTCGCAGGGCCTGTGGATCGACGTCACCGAGCGGTTCGGCGCGCTGCCGTTCAAGGACAAGGTCGCCCCCGCGCACATCAAGGAAGCCACCGTGGACGGGAAGATCTACGCGGTCCCGCACACGGTTGACACCTCCGTGCTGTTCCTGAACAAGGCCCTGTACACGAAGGCGGGCCTCGACCCGGAGAAGCCGCCGACCTCGCTGAAGGAGATGGCCGAGCAGGCCACCACCATCCGGGAGAAGGTGGGCGGCGACACCTACGGCACCTACTTCGGCGGCAACTGCGGCGGGTGCACGTTGTTCACGTTCTGGCCGTCGGTGTGGGCCGGGGGCGGCGACGTGATGAACCCCGAAGGAACCCAGTCCACCGTCGACGCGGGTCCGATGGGGGCGGTGTTCGACGTGTACCGCAAGCTGTTCGAGGACGGCGTGGCCGCGCCGGGCTCCAAGGAGGAGAACGGCACCACCTGGCTGGGCGCGCTCCAGGCGGGCAACATCGGCGTCGCCCCTGGTCCCTCCGCGTGGCTCGGGCTGCTGGAGGAGAAGGGCATCGACGTCGGCGTCGCGCCCATCCCCGGCGTCGACGGCGGCACCTCCACGTTCGTCGGCGGTGACGTGATCGGCATCAGCGCGACCACGACGCAGGCCGACGCGGCGTGGGAATTCCTGGCCTTCACCCTCTCCGACCAGGTGCAGAGCGACCTGCAGACCAAGAGCAGGACCACGGTCGCCCGTACCGACCTGACCGCGAGTGACCCCCGGGTGCAGACCATGAACGAAGTGATGGCGGTGGGGAAGACGCCGTACGCGCTGAAGTTCAACGAGTCCTACAACGACTCGCAGAGCCCGTGGCTGAAGACCCTCCGGGACGCGCTGTTCGGCACGGATCCGGCGGCGGCGCTGAAGGCGGGCGCGGCGACGATCACGGCTTCACTCAACCAGCAGTAGCGGACTCGCCGGCGCTCCGGGATTCTCCGGGGCGCCGGCAGGAGAACGAATGACCAACCTTCTCGAACGCGTCCGGCCTGCCCAGGCCACGCACGCCCGTTCCCGGCGCCGCCGCTCACCCGGCCTGGCCGGGCTCGCCTACGCGGCCCCGGCAACGGTGATCGTCGCCCTGTTCTTCCTGCTCCCGCTCGGGCTGGTCGTGTGGATGTCGCTGAACAAGTGGCCCCTGCTCGGGCCGCCCTCGTTCAACGCGCCTGCCAACTACGCTCAGGTCGCCGACAACGCGCTCGTTCTGGACGCGGTGGTCTTCACCCTGAAATACACGGCCGTCGTCACCGTCCTGCTGTTCGCCATCTCGTTCGGGCTGGCGCTGCTGATCCAGAACCGCCGTCCCGGCGTCGGGTTCTTCCGTGGCGCGTTCTTCCTGCCCGCCGCGGTCGGCTGGGCGACGGCGACGCTGCTGTTCTTCGGCCTGCTCAGCGACCAGATCGGCCCGCTCAACGACATCCTCGAATGGGTCGGCCTGATCGACGCGCCCGTGTCGTGGACGGCCGGGGATCCGGGGGTCGCCTTCGGCTCCACGGTCACCCTGGTCATCTGGCGGTGGGCCGGCTTCAACATGCTGATCCTGCTCACCGGGCTCCAGGCCATCCCCACCGAGCTCTATGAAGCGGCCCGGGTGGACGGCGCGTCCGCCGGCCACGCGTTCCGCCGGATCACGCTGCCGCTGATGCGGCCCACCATCGCGCTGGTGCTCTGCCTGATGATTACCGGTTCGCTGCTCGGCTTCGAGCAGTTCTACATCCTCACCCGCGGCGGCCCCGGCAGCAGCACCACGTCGGTGGTGATGGTCATCGTCCGGGAGGCCTTCATCCGCTTCAACCTGGGCTCGGCGGCGGCCATGTCGGTGCTCGTCCTCGCGGCGCTGGTGCTGCTGAACGCGCTCCAGCTCGCCTTCATCCGGCGGAAGACGTCATGAAACGACCCACGTACTACGTCAGCATGGTCATCATTTCGCTGTTCTTCGTCTATCCGATCGTGTGGAGCGGCTGGTCGTCCATCCGCCTCGGGGACGCCTTCAGCCTGGACAGTTACCGCAAGCTCGCCAACTATGGCGAAGGCATCGGGACCTACCTCACCAACACCGTCATCCTGGTCCTGCTCACCGTGGGCGGCACGCTCATCGTCGCCACCTTCGCCGGGTACGCCTTCGCCCGCTTCCGCTTCCCCGGCCGGGGGCTGCTGTTCGTGCTGATCCTGGCCATCCTGATGGTCCCCTACCCGACCATCCTCATCCCGCTGTACGTGATGCTCGGCTGGTTCGGGCTCCAGGACTCGCTGATCGGCCTGGCGCTCGTCATGATCATGTTCCAGCTGCCGTTCGCCGTCTTCATGATGCGCAACGCCTTCGAATCGGTGCCCCGCACCCTCGACGAAGCCGCCATGATCGACGGCTGCGGCAGTTTCCGCGCGCTGACCAGGGTCCTGCTGCCCGCCGTCGTGCCCGGCCTGGTGACCGTCGGCCTGTTCGCGTTCCTGGCCTCGTGGAACGACTACGTGGCCCCGCTCATCCTGATCAGTTCCAATGATCGGTTCACCCTGCCGGTCGCCGTGGTGAACATGCGCCTGCACGATTTCGGCGCCGTCGACTATCCCACCATGCAGGCCGGCGTGGTGTTCATGGCCTTACCCTGCCTGGCCATCTTCCTCCTCCTCCAGCGCTACTACGTGCGCGGATTCATGTCGGGAGCTTTGCGTGGTTAACCCAGTCGTTCCATCCAATGGCGTGCTCACCCCCCTCGGCCTCGACGCTGTACGGCTGTCGCCCGGCTTCTGGGGGCACCTGCGCGAACTCAACCAAGAAGTGATCATCGGCCACTGCCAGGACTGGATGGAGAAGCTCGGCTGGATCGGCAACTTTCGCGGCGAGCCCGCGCGCGGGCGCGAATTCGCCGACTCCGAGGTGTACAAGCTGCTCGAAGGCATGGCGTGGGCGCGCGATCCGCGTTTCGACGAGCTGGCCGAGACGGTGGTGTCGGCGCAGGAGCCCGATGGCTATCTCAACACGCGGTGGAGCGGGGATCGGTATCGGGATTTCGAGTGGGGGCACGAGCTTTACTGCTATGGCCACATGATCCAGGCCGGGGTGGCGCGGTGGCGCACGTCGGGGGAGCATCCGTTCACCGATGCGGTCCGGCGCGTGGCCGATCATGTGTGCCGGCGCTTTATGGACAGTGCCGAGGTGTGCGGGCATCCCGTGATTGAGATGGCGCTGGTCGAGCTTTATCGGGTGACCGGGACCGAACGTTATCTGGAAATGGCCCGGCGTTTCGTCGAGCGACGGGGTGGGCCCGCGCTGGCGGAGGTGGAGTTCGGGCGGGCTTACTTCCAGGACGATGTGCCGGTTCGTGAGGCGGAGGTGTTTCGCGGGCATGCCGTCCGGGCGATGTATCTGGCCTGCGGGACGGTGGATGTGGCCGTGGAGACGGGGGACAGCGAATTGCTGGCCGCTGTCGAAGCGCAGTGGGAGAGGACGATCGCCCGGCGTACGCATCTGACCGGCGGGATGGGGTCGCGGCATTCCGGGGAGTCGTTCGGGGATGATTTCGAGTTGCCGCCGGATCGGGCGTATTCGGAGACGTGCGCGGCGGTCGGGTCGGTGATGTTGTCCCATCGGCTGTTGCTGGCGACCGGGCGGCGGCGGTATGCGGAGCAGGCGCAACGCACGTTGTACAACGTGATCGCGGCGTCGCCCGCTTCGGATGGGAGGTCGTTCTTCTATACGAATCCGTTGCAGGTTCGGGTGCCGGGGCAGGCGTCGGACGGGGTGAACCCGCGGGCCGAGGGGGCGCTGCGTGCGCCGTGGTTCGCGGTGTCGTGTTGCCCGAACAACCTGGCGCGGACGTTCGCGTCGTTGCCGGCGTACCTGGCGACGGGGACGTCCGAGGGGATCCAGATCCATCATCCGACCCCGAGCGAAATTTCCCATGATGGGCTGAAATTGCGGGTCGAAACCGGATATCCGTGGGAGGGCGGGGTCGCGGTGCATGTGGTGTCCGCGCCCGCCGAGCCTCGGCGGATCAGCGTGGGCGAGCACGCGGACCTGCGGGTCTGGGCTCCTGGGGATGTGTTCGCCGTTGATTTCGATGTCCAGCCTCGGTGGGTTCAGCCGGATCCGCGGGTGGACGCGGTGCGCGGGTGCGTGGCGGTCGAACGCGGCCCGCTCGTGTACTGCGCGGAGTCGCCGGAGGGCGGGCCTTCCCTGGAACTCCTCCAGGTCGATGCCGACGTGGCCCCTCAGGAAGACGTCGTGGACGGCGTTGTGGAGCTCGACGTGCGGGCCGCGACCCTCGGGGAGGCCGAGGAGTCGACGTTGCGGCTGGTGCCGTACCACCGGTGGGGGAATCGCGGTCCGGCCACTATGCGGGTGTGGATGCCGGGCAAGTGATGGTTACGGGTGGTCGCCGACGAGGTTGTTGATCCAGGAGAGGTGGTCCTGGATGTCGGCGCGCCTGCGGTCGGCCTGCTGGCGGCGGACCTCCAGGTCGCGGGCGTGCTCCTGCTCGGTCACCATGAGGATCTCCGCGGCCCGGCGCAGCCGTTCGCGCAGTTCGAGTTCCAGGTCGCGAGCGCGGGCCTCGGCCTCGGCGATGATCGCCTCAGCCTGCCGCTGGGCTGCGGCGATCACTTCGGCCCCGCCCTGCCAGGTGGGGGCGAGCGCCGTGCTGCACAGGCCGCAGCGCGCCTTCAGCTGCTCGTAATCCCGGTGCAGGCGGTTGAGACTGAGCTCCACCTCGCCCAGGAACAGGTCGACCTCCGCGAGGTCGTAACCCTCCCGGAGCCGGCTGGTGGAGAAGACCCGGTTGCGGACGTCCTCCGCGGTCAGCACGCGGTCGTATCCCTCGCCCATGAGGGGTCTCCTTTCGGGAAGCGCCCTATGACAGTTTCGCCAGCAGGCGGGCGCGTTGCCGTTCGTTCAGGTCGCCGACCGTGTGGTCGGGCGTGATGCCGTTGACGTGCAACAAGTCGGCGATGTGGTCGTGGTGGTAGCCGGGGTGGCCGTCCAGCAGCCACGCCACCCGGGTCCGCAGGGTCAGCCGATCGGTCCGCGCGAACACCTGCGCCAGGCTCAGCGCGCCCGACGCGAAAGCGGCACGCAGCTGCCTTCTATCGCGAAGTGGAAACGGCGTGGGGGAGGGCCGGAGCGGGGTCGGCACGGTTCTGGGCCGGGCCATGACACGTCCGAGCACCTGTTTCTCGGCCAGGTTCGGCTGCCCGGGAATCCACTGCAACGCGCTGATCGCCAGTGCCACCGTGGCGGCCACCCCGGCGGCGGTCAGCACATGCCGCCTCGGCACCCGGCGGTCCTCGTGCCTGCTCGCCGCGAGCCGAACGCCGAGTATGGCCGTACGCAACAGGATTCCGGTCGCCACCGCGAGCAGGATCGGCACGACCTGGCCGGGCACGGGACTGAGCGTGCCGATCACCATCCCCACCACCGGGCTGACACACGCCACCGCCAGCAGCGGCGCCAGGCGCTGCCCCGCCATGTCCAGCAGAGCGACCATGGCCAGGCCCTCGCTGGCCGAATGCACCACCAGCGCGATCACGACGACGGCGGAGGCGCTCAACGCCAGGGTGGCTCCCTCGATCGCGCGGTGCACGGTGAGCGCGGCGGCCGTGCCGAGGCCGCCGAACAGGGCGGCTCCGGCCCACTCCCGCACCCGCCGATGCAGGCCGGGCGCGTGCCGGGCGCCGGGTCCTGACACCTGCGCGTGTTCCTTCCGGGTGAAGTAGGTGACCACCACGAAGCCCACGGCGATCGAAACGCCCATCGCCCACAGCGGCACGCCCTTCTCGACCGACTCCCGCCAGGCGTCGGGCAGCAGGTCGATCAAGGCGGTGACCAGCATCAGCGCCGAGGCTATGGCCAGCCAGACGGTGACCCGGCGAGAATGCCGCCTGGCCATCCACGCGCCCCCGAGGGTGGACAGCGAGACCAGCGCGACGGCCACCCACGCCACCCCGCTCGAAGATCCTGCCTCCACCTGCGCTCCCCCTTTGCCCAAACCACCTGCGACGATTACTGAGAGTAGATTACCAGCCACTATCTGTTTACACCTCCTGGCGGGTGTCTTGACCGTCCGCTTTGAGGGCGAGGCCGTAGTCATGCCAGACTCGGTTTGCCGAGGCCGGAGTATTCCGACATCCTCGGTAGGAAATTCCCCCGCGCGTCCCCGGAGGCCACCTTGCCCCGTTCCGCACTGCTCCTGGCCGCCGGTGTCCTCGCCCTGGCGTCGGTCGCCTGCGCGCCCGAGAACCAGCCGTCCACCGCCACCGCCACCGCCACGGCCGCCGCGCCCGCCAGTTCGTCGGCCCCCTGTGCGAAGGATCAGCTCAAGCTCATCACCCCGGGCAAGCTCACCATCGGGACCGACAAGCCCGCGTACGAGCCGTGGTTCAAGGACGACGACCCCGCCAACGGGCAGGGCTTCGAGGGCGCGGTCGCCGCGGCCGTCGCCACCACGCTCGGCTTCACCCCCGCCGAGGTCGCGTGGGAGGTCGTGCCGTTCGACTCCTCGTTCGCGCCCGGGCCGAAGAAGTTCGACTTCGACATCAACCAGGTCTCGATCACCCCCGAGCGGGCCAAGGCCGTCGACTTCAGCGATGGGTACTACGCGGTCAAGCAGGCCGTCGTCGCCCTGGACGGGGGCTCGGTCGCGGGGGCCACCTCGCTGGCCGCGCTCAAGGGCGCCAAGATCGGCGTGCAGGTGGGGACGACGGCGCTGCAGGCCGTACAGGACGTGATCAAGCCGGACGCCGAGCCGAGCGTTTTCAACCAGCAGATCGACGTGGTCACCGCGCTGAAGAACAAGCAGATCGACGCCATCGTGCTCGACCTGCCCACCGCCTTCTACGTCACCGCCGCCCAGATCGAAGGCTCCAAGATCGTCGGCCAGTTCGCCGCCACCTCCGGCGCTCCCGAGGAGTTCGGCCTGCTCTTCGAGAAGGGCAACCCGCTCGTCGGCTGCGTCAACCAGGCGCTCGGCACGCTGAAGTCCTCCGGTGAGCTCGCCAAGATCGAAGGCCAGTGGCTGACCTCCACGGCGGGCGCCCCCGAACTCTCGTGAGCACCGACTGGGTCAAGAGCGACCGCCAGCTGGCGCGCGAGGCGCTGCTGCGCGCCCGCGGCCGGCGGTCGCTCTCCGCCGCCACCATCTCCACGATCGTCGTGGTCATGGTGGTGGTCGTCCTGATCACCGCCGCGCCCGGGTGGCCGCGTGTCCAGGACAAGTTCTTCAACTGGGACGCTCTCGTCACCGCGCTCCCCGACGTGCTGCGCGGCTTCCTGCTCAACGTCATGCTCTTCATGATCGCCGAGCCGATCATTCTCATTCTCGGCCTGGGCGTCGCCCTCGTCCGCGGCCTGCGCGCCCCCGTGTTCTTCCCGCTCCGCGCGCTGGCCGTGCTCTACACCGACATCTTCCGCGGCATCCCCGTCATCCTGCTCATCTACCTGGTCGGCTTCGGCATTCCCGCCCTGGAACTCCAGGGCACGCCCGGCGACCCGGTCACCCTGGGCATCATCGCTCTGGTCCTCTCCTATACCTCGTTCGTGGCCGAGATCTTCCGCGCCGGCATCGACTCCATCCACCCCAGCCAGCGCGCCGCCGCCCGCTCCCTCGGCCTCTCCCACGCCCAGACCATGCGGCACGTCGTTGTCCCCCAGGCCATCCGCCGCGTGGTCCCGCCGCTGCTCAACGACTTCGCCTCGCTCCAGAAGGACACCTCCCTGGTGGCCTTCCTGGGGCCGCTCGAAGCCCTCCGGCAGGTCCAGATCCACGTCGGCAAGACCTTCAACTACACGCCGTACCTGGCGGCCGCGCTGCTGTTCGTCGCGCTGACCGTCCCGCTGGCCCGGTTCACCGACCACCTCGCCGCCCGCGCGGCCCGGCAGCGCGGAGGCGGCTGATGGCCCTGCTCACCATCGACGGCGTCTGGAAGCGCTACCGGCACCACAACGTGCTGCGCGGCGTCGACCTCACCGTCGACCCGCACGAGGTCGTCTGCCTGATCGGCGCCTCCGGCTCCGGCAAATCCACCCTGCTCCGCTGCGTCAACCTGCTCGAAACCGTCGACGACGGCGCCATCTACCTCGACGACCAGGAGATCACCGACGTCCGCGCCAACCCCGACCAGATCCGCCAGCGCATCGGCATCGTCTTCCAGGCCTACAACCTGTTCCCGCACATGACCGTCCTGGACAACATCACCCTCGCCCCCCGCAAGGTCCACGGCGTGCCCCGCACCCAGGCCGAAGCCCAGGCCCGTGACCTGCTCGCCCGCTTCGGCCTGGCCGACAAGGCCGGCACCTACCCCGACCGCCTCTCCGGCGGCCAGCAACAGCGCGTCGCCATCATCCGGGCCCTGGCCACCCACCCCCGCCTGCTCCTGCTGGACGAGGTCACCTCGGCCCTGGACCCCACCCTCGTCAACGAGGTCCTCGGCATCATCCGCGAACTCAAACAGTCCGGCATGACCATGATCCTCGCCACCCACGAGATGTCCTTCGCCCGCGACATCGCCGACACCATCTGCTTCCTCGACCAGGGCACCCTCCTCGAACACGGCCCCCCAGCCCAGATCTTCGACGCCCCCCAAAACCCCAGAACCCGCGAATTCCTGTACGGCTGACGCCACCGTCCGCGATCGCGGCATTCCGGCGTGCTGGAATGGGATTATCACGGAGAGTGAGCGAATCGAAGGGGGCAGCGGTGGACATGATGCGGGTGGTTGGGTTTCGGGAGAATCTGCCGGTTGAGGACGCGGAGTGTCTGGTGGATGCGGAACTGCCGGTGCCGCGGCCGCAGGGGCGGGATCTGCTGGTTCGGGTGCAGGCGGTTTCGGTCAATCCGGTGGATGTGAAGGTGCGGCAGGGGCGGGATACCCAGGGGGAGCTGTGGGTTCTGGGGTACGACGCGGCGGGGATCGTGGAGGCGGTGGGGAGTCAGGTCGGGCTGTTCGCGCCGGGGGATGAGGTGTATTACGCGGGGTCTATCGGGCGGCCGGGGAGTAATGCCGAATTTCAGCTGGTAGATGAGCGGATCGTGGGGCGCAAGCCGTACATTCTGGATTTCGCGGAGGCGGCGGCGATGCCGTTGACGGCGATTACGGCGTGGGAAGCCCTGCATGACAGGTTTCGGCTCACCAAGGACAGCGGGGGGACGCTGGTCGTGGTGGGGGCGGCGGGGGGTGTCGGGTCGATGGTGTTGCAGCTGGCGCGGCGGCACTGTCCTGATCTGACCCTGGTGGGGACGGCTTCGCGGGTGGAGTCGCGGGAGTGGGCCGAGGAGATGGGGGCGCACCATGTGGTCGATCATCGGGGTGATCTCGCGGCGGCCGTGCGGGCGGTGGCGCCGGATGGGGTGGACTACGTCTTCAGTCCGTATTCGGAGGGGCATGTCGATGCGTACGCGGAGATGCTCAAGCCGGGGGGACAGATCACCGCGATCGATGATCCCAAAGGGTTGGATATCAGGGCGCTCAAGGCCAAGAGCCTGACCTGGCACTGGGAGTCCATGTTCACCCGGCCATTGTTCGCGCCGCATGACACCACCCAGCATGACCTGCTCAATGTCGTCGCGGAGCTGGTGGACGGGCAGCAGGTGCGGAGCACGATGACGCGGCGGCTCGGGCCGATCAGCGCGGCCACGCTCCGGGAGGGGCACGCGCTGGTCGAGGGGTCGGGGATGGTGGGGAAGGTTGTGGTCGCGGGGTGGTGACCCCGTGAAAAAGCCGCGCCGCCGTGGAGTTCACAGCGGCGCGGCCGAAGTACGGGGTGATCAGTCGCCGAGGTCGATGGTGCCGAGGACCGACGGCGGGAGCAGGAGGATCTCCTTCAGGTCGGCGACCAGGCGGTCGTCCGGAGCGTAGATCCACACCTTGTCTCCCCAGCCGGAGAGGTAGGTGTCGCTGCTGAGCTGCAGCTTGATCGGCTTGCCCTTCTTGGGGGTGAACACCAGGTTCTCGTTGGAGGCGACCCGCCGGATCAGGCCGTCGTTGGTGCCGATCCAGAGTTTCCAGTTGAGCTTGATGGCGAACGTGTCGCCCTCCAGCTTCAGGCGGAACGCTTCGGTGCCGTTGTACAGCGTGGTCGCCACGCCGTCGACGGTGCCTCCGGCCCGCTTGCCCTGGGCCTTGGCGAGCAGGGTCTTCAGTTCGCGCGGCGAGAGCACGTTGATCGCGGATCCGCCCAGGCCCGGCTGGGTGAGCACGTTCTCCGACTTGAGCCAGGTCTTGCCCTCGGGCAGGAAGATGTCGGTGATCCCGCCGGTGACGTAGTTGTCGTCCTTGAGGGTGATCGTCTGGGTGGAACCGGTGATCTTGTCCGGGTCCAGGCCGAGGATCTCGGCGACCTGCTCGGCCGCCTTGGTCATGGTTCCGTAGTCGACGGTGGTGATGATGTTGCTGGCGGCCACCTGGGAGCGGCCGAACTGCAGGTCACCGTACGAGCGTGTCTTGATGCCGTAGTTCGGGTTGGTCTTGGAGACGGACGTGAAATGAACGCCGTGTCCGCTCTTGAGCTGTTTTGCCAGTGCGGCGACGGGATCGACCGCCCGTGCCTGCGCGACTCCCGATGTCAGTGCGGCGGTTACCGCCATGCACATGATCACCGTGATCAAACGCCTCATGTGAGGCCCTCCGTGTCGGATCCGGTTTTCCCCGTGGATGCCCGCCAATCGGGTATCTCGCGAAACTTTGGCCTACGGGAAGGCGGCTGACAAGCGGTTTCCGGATCTTGCGACCTATTTGAGAGGTATCGGGCCCGGCGCGGGCGTTTTCACACGCGCCGGGCACCTTATCTGCATATTTTCTTAGCGATTCATTAAGGCAGGGCTGCGGGCTTCACGCAGGGCCACGGTTTCACGCAGGGCCGCCCACAGGTGCTGGTCGGCATCTGGTTCGGGCCTGCCTGATGTCCGGTGGTTCTCGTGTGTCTGCTTCGGGCCCGCCTTAAGCTGCCGGACAAAGGGGGGTGATCGCGGTGGCTCTCGACACGGAAGAGGTGGCCGCGGCGTCCGATTCGGTCGCCAGACCGAGACGGCGCTGGGTGACCGTGTGCGTCTGGCTGGTCGTGGCCGTGTTCGGGTTGTGGGCCGCGCTCCGGCTACTTCCCTGGGACGTGCATTTCGCCTGGGTTCAGTTGGTGGCGTTCACGCCGACGGTCGCCCTGCTTTCCCTGATCGCGCCAATCCTCGCGCTGCTGCTCCGACGATGGATCGCCCTGGCCGCAGGGCTGGCGGTGTGCGCGGTATTCGCGACGGCGGTGCTTCCTCGCGCATTTCCCGGATCGAACTCCGCCGCATCCGGCCCACCGCTCCGGGTCCTCGCCGCGAATCTCAAGGTCGGATCCGTTCCCCCGGACGCCCTGATCACTCTGGTCCGCGACCTCCGTCCCGACATTCTCGCCGTCCAGGAACTCACCCCGACAGCCGCCGAGAATCTCCGCACGGCCGGACTCGGCGAACTCCTCCCCTTCTACGCGGGAGAAGCCCGCGCCGGTGTCGGCGGATCCGGCATCTATTCGCGCCACCCACTACAACTGACCGACCTCATCGACTTCGGCGGATTCGGCCAGGCCAGAGCGACCGTGCAACTCCCCGGCGCACGCGTCGACGTGGTCTCCGTCCACCCCTGCGCCCCCTCGCAGAAATCCCTCTACCAATGCTGGGCGGACGGCCTCACCGCACTACCCAACCCAGACAACACACCCAAAATCCTCCTGGGCGACTTCAACGCAACCCTCGACCACGCCCGCGTAAGAGCTCTCCTCGCCACGGGCTACCAGGACGCCGCCGACACCACCGCCTCCGGCCTCACCACCACGTGGCCGGCCACTCCTTGGACTTTCCACGGCCTGCCCATCCCATCGGTGACCCTGGACCACATCGTCGTCGACCAGCACACCGCCGTACACAAATTCACCACCCACCTCCTCCCCGAAACCGACCACCGAGCCGTCTACGCGGAACTCACCCTCGCCGCGAAATAACCGGTGCCACCGGCAGAGTGGTGGCACCGGTTATTCGAGGTCAGTATGCGGCAGGGCACCCATGGACGGCATAAGCGAGGAACTGGGTGACCTCGCGCTCGTCGAAATTGTCGTCGGAGCCCATGACGAGGGTGCATTCGCCGGTACGGAGCCGGGGTCCCCAGGCGAGGCTCTCCAGATTCTGGGTCGGCTGGTGCCGACTGCTCAAGTCGAGCACCAGCCTCTTCTCCACCGGCTGGTACGGCCGACCATCCGCCAAACTATCCTGACCGAGCACGTTCGTCGCCCGTCGCAAGTCGATCTCATAAAGCTTGACGCGATAGTCGACACCCTCGATCCAGGAACGCTCAAGGGCGAGGTAGCGGAAATCATCGATGGCCAGGATTTCGGATACCCCGGTATCGGTGTGTCCGGTCGGCGGAATCGGCGCCGCCGGGAGCGGGTCAAGCGGGTACGCGTACTGCCCGAGCGTACGGCCCCTGCGATTCCACACGGTGATGCGAGCGGGCGCACCACGATCGACGGTCGGCGGCAGCCCGTCCTCGAAACGCGGACCTTCGACAACGGCGGCGATGGAATGCGGCGCGAAGGTCAAACCCTCGAACCCGAAATTGCGTCGAGGCCCATTGTCGGTTCCCGTCAGACGCAGGTTGGCCGGGACGGGGAGCTCACCAAGGTGCTTACCATTCGTATCGGCCCAGCGTACGAACAGGTCGGAAATCGGGATGTTCGGATTCCTCTCATCCGGGCGATCACCCTCATGCCCCCACAGAAGGCTACGATTCCAGGGGTTATACCGGATGGTCTCCGGATCAGCCGATTCGCCCTGGCCATAGGCCGGATACGGACTGCCGTCCGGCCGCCGGAGCATAGTCACCCCGTCTACATGCACGCCCGTGAACGCACCCGTCGTCCGATTGATGGACAGCCGCCCGGTGTAGAAGCGCGCCGGCTGGTATCGCCACCGGTCGTCGGAGATGAAGTACCAGGTGCCGGTACGCGGATCCCGGTCAATCCCGGACAGACCACCGAGCGTGGTTCCATCGACCTGCATCTTGTGAGGCAACCGATGCTCCCCGAGAAACCGGGTAATCCGAACCCCCGACCGATCGGCGCCCGCCGCGGCCGCCCCAACATCCACGACCCCAAAACCAACCGTGGCCACGACCGCCACAGCGATTCTTCCAAATTTCCCCAGAATGTGCACGCGACTCTCCTCGTCCCCGACAATGGATCGGGAATATAAGATCGCGAAGCCGCCCGGATGTCCAAGCCAAATGGGTCCAACTTTATTACCGGCGTACGACCAGGCCTGGATTATCCGGATTTCATGCATCAATCAAGAGGCAGACCGCGCACCTGTGTCACATCATCATCACGCTCCGCAAATCCACCCACCCCGTACAAGCCGAACATGCGATCTTCCAATGCATGATTGGTTACGCGGTTCTCGACCTGGAGACAACGGGCCTTCGGCCCTCATGGCGCGATCGGGTCGTAGAGATAGGAGTTGTCCATCTCAGCCCCACCGGAGCCATCACCGGTGAATGGAACACTCTCATCAACCCAGAACGAGACCTTGGACCCCACCAAGTTCATGGCATCACCGCCGCCGACATCCGCCATGCCCCGACATTTCCGGATATAGCCGGAACCCTCACCCGGCTCCTCGGCGGTCGTATCCCGGTCGCCCACAACCTCGCCTTCGACCTGAACTTCCTGCACTACGAGTTCCACCGAATCGGCATACCGACCCTCCCCACCAGCCACCTGGGCATTTGCACCATGCGAGAAGCCGCGCGATACCTCCCCCACGCTCCACGCAACCTCGCAGGTTGCTGCGCGGTGGCCGACATTCCCCTCGTTGGCCACCACAACGCCCTGATCGACGCAAAGGCCGCCGCCGAACTTCTCCGCTACTATCTCCCCTTGGCCGGCTCCACCTGGAACACCGCACTCCACGACGCCGCCCACGCAAAGTGGCCTTCCCTCCCCGAAACAGACATTCCCTGGGTACAGCGAGGCGTCTCCGCCGAACGGGACAGCCATTTCCTGGCCAGACTCCTCGATCGTCTCCCTAGAGCCACCGACCTCACCCGGGCCGACCCCTATCTGGCCTTACTCGACCAGGTCCTCCTCGACCACCACATTTCGGCCACCGAAGCCGACGCCTTGGTCGAAATGGCAACCACTCTCGGCTTATGCCGCGCCGATGTGGAACGCCTGCACAAGGAATACCTCACCGCCCTGGGCCAGGCCGCACACGCCGACGGCATCGTCACCGATACCGAACGCCGCGAAATCACCCTCGTAGCCGAACTCCTCGACCTCCCACCCGCCACGGTCCGGGACGCACTGGCCAACCCCACCGAACCGTCAACACCATTCACCCGATTCACCCTGAACCCCGGCGACATGGTCGTCTTCACCGGCGAAATGGACGGCGCCCGCGAAACCTGGGAAGAACGCGCCCGCCAGGCCTCCTACATCCCCCACCCCAACATCACCAAGAAGGTCCGCCTCCTCATCGCCGCCGACCCCGACACCCTCTCCGGCAAAGCCAGAAAGGCCCGCAGCTACGGCATCCCCATCATCACCCCTACAGCCTTCGCCGAAATCCTCACCAGACCCGCCAACGCTCCCACGCCCTAATCGATGGGCCATCGCGTGTGTGCCCTGGCGATGCGTACACCACTGGTCGTGGCGGACGGTGAGTGAGACGGTGCGGTTGCTGGAAGCCGACGCGCCTCAGGAGCGAGAAGAGCGCGAAAGCTCGTTGGCGTGTCGGTCGCCACGAACAAACTCGGGGAGGCCGTCATTCAGGCCTTCCCCGGATCGGTCTCTCGTATGTCGCGCCCTAGTTAATAGAGGAGAATGCGAGCTAGTGCATAACGGGTCGGCGGTTGCGATCTAATCCGGTTTATGGTTGGCCGAATGTAGGGGCGACGGTCGATTGTGTTGGCTCAGTGGAGCGTCACTCAGTTACCCGGAGGCGTTTGTGGTTGAATCTGACCTGCATGGTAAGGGTCCGGCGGGGATTGGTTTTTCTGCACCCGAGGTATGGGGGAACGTTCCGCAGCGAAACACCAGTTTCACGGGCCGGTCGGAGTTGCTTGATCAGCTCCGCGAGCATCTCACCGGGCAACGGGACGCTGTGGTGCTTCATGCGCTTCAGGGATACGGCGGCGTGGGCAAGACCATGCTGGCGATCGAATATATCTATCGTTACTCCCGGGACTACGAAGTCATCTGGTGGGTCCCATCGGACCAGCAACCGCTGATGCGAAGCGCGCTCGCGGCACTGGCTCCCAGGCTGGGCATTACCGGTCTTCCGCCGGACAAGCTTGATGAAGCGATCAGCGCGGTGCGAGGCGCCCTCAGGCGCGGCGATCCGTATGGGCGGTGGCTGGTGGTCTTCGACAACGCCGACCAGCCCGAGGATCTTATGGACGTGCTCCCGCACGGCACCGGGCATGTGCTTGTCACGTCGCGCAACCACCGCTGGAAGGCGACGGCCAAGACACTCGAGGTCGACGTGTTCATGCGGGAGGAGAGCCAGGAATTCCTGGGGCGGCGGGTGCCCGGCATCAGCGAGGCCGACGCCTACCGCTTGGCCGAGAGCCTGGGAGACCTGCCGCTCGCCCTCGAGCAGGCCGGCGCGCTGATGTTCGAGACGGCCATGAGCGTCGACACCTATCTGGACCGTCTGTCCGAGGAGGCTGGCAAGGTCCTCGGGCAGGGCACCGTGCTCGACTATCCGGTTCCGATGGCGGCCGCGTGGAGCATCTCGCTCCAGCGGGTGCGCGACCAGATGCCATCAGCCATGGCTCTGCTGCACCGCATCGCCTACTTCGGGCCTGAGCCGATCCCGCTCGATCTCATCAAACTCGGGCGTTTCGTGCTGGCCCCGTCGAATCTGCGGGACACGATCCGCGATCCGTACCGGATGAGCGACGTGGTCCGTGAGATCGGCCGTTACGCTCTGGCCCGCCTGGACAATCTGCGCCGCACGCTTCAGATGCACCGGATCATCCAGGAGCTCATCCGGGAGGAACTGAACGAGAAAGAGCAGGAGACGGCGCGGCACGATGTTCACCTGCTGCTCGCCGCCGCGGACCCGGACCGGCCAGACGACTACGAGGCATGGCCGGACTACGAGAACCTGGTCGCTCATGTCGGTCCCTCGGCGATCATTTACTGCGATGACCCCGACGTGCGCAGGCTCGCCACGAACGTAGGCCGCTTCCTGCTGGTCAAGGGTGACTTCAAGGCGTGTGAGGCATGGCTGAGCCGTGCCCTGGAACAGTGGACGGACAAGTTCCCGCCAACCGATCTGTACCTGCTGATCGTTAAGCGGTTGCTGTCCACACTGCTGTTCCAGGTAGGCCGTTTCGATGAGGCGTTCGCCCTTGGCGATGAGGCGCTCGGCCTGTTTCGCCAGGAGCACGGAGAGGAGCATGACGAGACGCTGATCATGCTCAACGTGCTGGGCGGAATCCTCCGTGCACGTGGCGAGTTCGTCCGCGCGCTGGAACTGGACGAAGGCTCGGTGCCGTTGCACACCCAGGTGTTCGGCAGCCAGCACCCCAACACCTTCCGGGCTATGAACAACCTCGCCATCGACAACGCGCTGGCCACCCAGTATGAGGAGGCGCTCCGGCTGGATGAGGCGATCTACGAAGGCCGGCTGAACCACTATGGCAACGACGGTCACTTCCAGGTGGCTTTCAGCCGGAACGCGATCGCCCGAGATCTTCGCTTACTCGGGCGTTATGCCGAGGCGCGTTCCGAAGGGGAGCGAACCTTCACCATCTATGCGGATATCGTCCGGCAGAAGACACTCATCGAAAATCACACCGATGTGCTGCTCCAGGCCCGGGAACTGTCGGTGGCCCGGCGTAAGGCCGGTGCCTTCGATGAGGCCATCGAACTCGCCCGGACCGTGTTCCATCGTCACCGCGACACCTACGGGCAGGACCACCCTGGCACGCTCGCGGCGGCGGTGAGCCTGGCGAACGCGCAACGGCTGGTTGGAGATCACGCGCAGTCCGCGGAGTTCTCCGCGGACACCTCGGCGCGATATGCCAAGATGCGAGGCGCCGACCATCCCTTCACCCATGGCTCGGCGTTGAACACCGCCATCGCTCACCGCCTGATCGGTGAGCCGTTGAAGGCCAAGAAGCTCATCGAGAGCGCTTTGGCAGGCCTGACGCGAAGCCTGGGCGAGGACCACCACTACACCTTGACCTGCGTGACGAACCTCGCCAGCGTGCTGGCGGATCTCGGGGACATCGCGGAGGCTCGACGCCTGGGCGAGGAGAGCCTGGCACGTTTCCGCAAGGTGCTCGGCCCGGATCATCCGCACTCGCTCGCCTGCCAGGCCAATCTGGCGCTTGACCTCAGCGTGCTTGGAGAGACCGATCGGGCGGCCGACCTGAAAGATGACGCGATCAATCGATTTCGCGCGCTGGGCGATAATTATCCAGATGTGGTGGCCGTTCAGCGCGGGTTACGGCTCGACTTCGACTTCGAGCCGCCGAACGTCTGATCGCTGTTCCTGGACGTTCGTCAAATGCTGCGCTCGGCCAGCGCTTCTGGTGTTCCAGCATGGGCCCCGGCGAGCTGCGGCGAAGGGGACGTCGTCGGTGACGAACGCGGCGGGCTGTCCCTGGCCATACCAGTGGTCGAAACAGTGATCAGCCAGTCCGCGTACTAGGAGAGGCGTTCAATCGTTACGGGGATCAGGCCCTGGTAGCGGGTGATCGTCATTAGTTCCCGGAGTAGCGGGCCGACGGTGTCGTGTGGTGGATCGTTCAGGCAGGCGGTCAGGTCGATGCAGGAGGCTACGCCTGGGCCGATCTGGCGAAGATCCCAGGTGAACACGTCGGCGGCCACGCGTAGCTGGGCTGTGCCGAGTACGCGGGCTTGTGGGTCGGTGTAATCGTCGGCGAGGGTCATTCCCCAGATCTGTTGCAGGTTCGCCAGCCGGTCCTTGCGCAGTTCACCGGCGAACAGGATCCGGTAGAGGCGCTTTTCGCGGAATCCTTCGGGGATCTCTGGAGGAGTAAGTTGCAGCGGGGGCGAGCCAGGCAAAGCCGCGTGGTCGTGGAAATAGGTTCGCAATGTTGCCTCGTCGGGCAGCGCGCCTGCCCCCAGTCGGCGGTAGGCCAGTTCCGCGTCCTCCCTGCGGACCGGGATGGTTCGGACGCGGAGCCTCGGATCGGTTCGGATCGCGCGGCTGAAGGCCGACGAACTCCACCAGTCGCCATCGGTCGCGGTCCACACGGCGTTGGCCAGGTCGGTTGCCGTGTGGTCTTCCGCGAGCATGAACTCCTCGACGGCGATTCCCTCCGGCTGGGCCGCTGAGTCACCCTCGGGGAAGATCAAGTAGTAGTCCAGCGGCGTTTTAGCACTCAAATGTGTGTCCTTCTTTTCCGCGATGAAGAGCCTCGATACGGCACCGTACGGGAAGTGCTACACACCTTCGACCTACTGACCGATGGTGTCCAGTTCGGCGATCGCGTCGGCCGGCAGGGTCAGGTCGGCCGCGGCGATGTTCTCTCGCAGGTGGGCCAGCGAGGAGGTGCCGGGGATCAGGCCGATGGCAGGGGAGCGCTGGAGCAGCCACGCGAGGGCGACCTGCTGCGGGGACGCGCCCAGCCGCTCGGCGACCGTGGTCAGTGTGGCGGACTGCAGCGGGGTGAAGCCGCCCAGCGGGAAGAACGGCACGAAAGCGATGTTCTCCGCCGCGCACCGGTCGACCAGGGCGTCGTCCTGCCGGTTGGCGAGGTTGTAGAGATTCTGTACGGTCACCACCGGCGCGATGCCCTGCGCTTCAGTGAGCTGCTTGCCGGAAGCGCAACTGAGCCCGAGATGCCGGATCAGTCCCTCCCGCTGGAGCTCGGCCAACGCGCCGAACTGCTCCGAAACCGGCTCGTCGTTGGGTCCTTCGTACCCGCCGACACGCAGATTGACCACGTCCAGGGTCTCCACGTCCAGGTGCTGAAGGTTCTCCCGTACCTGGGCCTTGAGGTCCTCGGGATCCCGCGACAGCACCCAGCTTCCGTCCTCGCTCCGCCGGGCGCCGACCTTGGTGACGATGCGCAAGTCCTCCGCGTACGGCTGCAGCGCTTCCCTGATCAACTCGTTGACGACCACGGGACCGTAGAAGTCGGCGGTGTCGATGTGGGTGATGCCGGAGTCGACCGCCGCACGCAGCACGGCCACGGCCTGGTCGCGATCCTTGGGCGGCCCGAAGACGTTCGGCCCGGCCAGCTGCATGGCGCCGTAACCCATGCGGCTGAGCCGCAGGCCCGCCGCGGGGGTGAGAAAACCGCTCTGGGGCATGACAAGCCTTTCATCGTATTTCGGTATGAACGCCGTTCCGAGCGGCGTCCTCATGACCCATCGTCGGTGGCGGCCTGTCCCGGTGGCAGTACCCCGTTGTTCCTGGTAGCAACAGGGACATCCACGCCTAAGGTTGAAATATGGACGGAACGAATGCCCTCGGGGAGTTCCTACGCGCCCGCCGAGCCCTGGTCCGGCCCGAGAACGCCGGGCTTCGCGGCGGTGGGCTCAGACGAGTTCCAGGACTGCGCCGCGAGGAAGTGGCGATGCTCGCCGGCATCAGTTCCGAGTACTACCTCCGCCTGGAGCAGGGCCGCGACCGCAACCCGTCCGTCCAGGTGCTCGAAGCGCTCGCCGGGGTCCTGCGGTTGAACGCCGACACCACCGCGTACATGATCAGCCTGACCAGGCCCCGCCCGGCCGACGCCCGGCGCCGGTGGCAGCCGGAGACTGTGCCGGCCAGCGTCCTCCAGCTCATCGACGGCTGGACCACCAACCCGGCCTTCGTCCAGAACAGGTTCACCGACGTGCTCGCCGCCAACGCGCTGGCGACCGCCCTCTCCCCGAACTTCGCGCCCGGCGGCAACCTCCTGCGGGCGGCCTTCCTGAACGAGTCCCAACGGGAGTTCCACCAGGACTGGGAAGAGGTGATCGAGGAAGGCGTGGCCGGCCTGCGGGCCCATGTCGGCCCCGACGTCGACGACCCTCGCCTGACGGAACTCGTCAACGAGCTGTCCGTCCTCAGCGACACCTTCCGCCGCCTGTGGGACCGCCACGACGTCCAGCCCAAACGCGGCCGCGCCGTCAGGCTCCGCCACCCTCAGGTCGGCGACATCGAACTCCTGAAGAACAAGCTCACCATCGGCGGCACCGACGACCTGATCCTTGTGGTCTTCCACGCCGAACCGGGCACCCGTAACACCGAACTCCTCGAAATCCTGTGCGGCCTCGTAGGATCGCGTCGCCCGATCATGTGAACCGTGTTCAGCGCCAACCGGTCGGCACGCTCGGCACCGCCTTGTGGTAGACCTCCGGATGCTCGGTCACAATGGCCCAGTCGTACAGGGGATAAGGCTGGTTGCGGCGTTCCAGGGCAGTCCACAGCGCATGGCCGATCGACAGGTCGTCGATCGCGGTGAGCTGGCACAGGGTGCCGATGTCCCGCGCGGTGATATGCCCGACCTCGTCGAACGGTTCGGGCTCGGTGGCCACGGAGACAAGACCGATCAAACGCTCGCGGGCCGGCCCGGGCACGGCCTCGCGATATGCCCGGGCGAGTACCAGGGCGGGGATCACTATCGGCCGTTCTGCTTCGAGTGCCGCGCCGATCATCGCTGCCGTGTAGACATCACCGGACAGGTGAAGCCGCCGGTCGATCACCCGCGCCTGCGTCTACCGCACCTGATCCGCCATGTCGCGCGGCTTGCTGAATGTACGCCTCAGTTGGGTGGCCGCAGCTACGGCGGGCCACAGGCGGGTGGCCAGGTTCCGTGCCCGGATGCCCAGCCGGGTCGCGGGGACGATGAGCGCGGAAGCCTGTTCGATGGCGCGTTGTTTGGGGTCCACCAGGAGTCGGTGGGCGCTCTCGTACCGGCGGAAGGCTGCCTGGGGGTCGTTCGGGCTGGCGGCTAGTTCCTCGGCGAGGGTGAACGCGCCGATCATGGCGAGGGTGGAGCCGTCTCCGAACAGGGACACGCAGGACGCGGCGTCGCCGAGGAGTGTGACGCGGCCGGTTGACCAGCGCGGCAGGCGTACCTGGCTGACCGAGTCGAAGTAGAGGTCGTCGGTGGTGCGTACGTGCGCGAGTAGTTCGGGGGCACGCCAGGAGACGTCCGCGAACGCGCTGGTCAGCAGTCGTTTGTGCTGGGCGGTGTCGCGGTGGTCGAAGTCGGGTTCGGCTGGGCTGCGGTGGAGGAAGAACGCCAGGTCGCCGCTGGGGGCGGGGTGGACGGCGATCGCTTTGCCGGGGGTGTTGTGCATGAGGACGTCCCGGCCGGGTTTGGGTGGGCCGCCGAGGGGGGTCGTGGCGACGTAGAGGCCCATGTGGCGTACGAGGCCGCTTTCTGTTCCGAACGCCAGGCGGCGGGTTATCGAGTGCAGGCCGTCGGCTCCGATCACCAGGTCGAAGCGGCGGGGGGCGGCGTTGACGAAGGTGACCTCGATGCCGTGGTCGTCCTGGTCGAGGGTGGCGATGGAGTCGTCGAAGAGGTATTCGGCGTGGGCGCGGCTCGTGTCGTACAGGATCGAGGCGAGGTCGCCGCGTGGCAGCTCGACCTCGCCTGGCTGTTGGATGGCGCGCATGTCCATCCGGCCGACCCGCTTGCCTGTCGCGTTGACGAAGCTGAGTCCTGTCGAGCCGGTGGCGGCCTCGTGCAGCCGGGGGAGGGCGCCCATACGTTCGGCGACGTGTACGGCGCGTCCTCTGACGTCGACCGGGTTGCCGCTGGAGCGCGGCGTTTCGGCGTGTTCGACCACGGTGACGTTGAAGCCGTGTCGGGCCAGCCAGTAGGCCAGGGTCGGGCCGCCGATGCCGGCTCCGGAGATCAGAACTGTGCTCATGATGCCTCACTAACCGGATGATTTTCCTCCACTTTTCTCCACGGTATCCTAAGCGGAGGAAAATCGTCCAATTTGAGGTGTTGTGGAGATTGAGAAAGGGCTGCGTGCCGACGCGCGCCGCAACCGGGACCTGATCGTCGCGGCCGCCCAGAAGTTGTTCATGGAGGAGGGCGTCGACGTGCCGCTGGAGGAGGTGGCGCGGGAGGCGGGTGTCGGCATCGGCACGCTGTATCGACGGTTCCCTGACCGGGACGCGTTGCTGCGCACCGTTGGCGAGGAGAGCCTGCGGCGGCTGGTGGACCTGGTGGAGAACGCCTTGCGGGAGGAGCCCGATGCCTGGCATGCGTTGTGTCGTTTCCTGCGCGCCTGCACTGAGCTGCGGCTGGGGGTGTTGCCGGCAAAGCTGGAGCCGCACCTGCATCAGCGGATGCGAATCGGCCAGGACCTGCACGAGCTGCGGCAGCGGGTGATCGCCGGCATCCTTCGGATGACCGAGGAGGCGCAGGCGAGCGGCGCGTTGCGCGACGACATCGGTCCTGGGGATGTGGCTGTGCTGATGACCGTGCACATCTACACGCCGCCGAGCATGCCCGACGAGCAGGCCATGGCCCGCGTGGTGGAGATCATGCTGAGCGGCCTGCGCGCTGGCGGGGGATCTCCCCTTCCTGGAACTCCGTACAGCGAGGGTGACCTGCGCAAGTACACGGCCGTGGAGCATCCTCCCGCCTGACCCTCTGACCGCGCTTCCGAACGACCGCCCGAGCTGTCATGCCGAGGCGGCCTCTCCCATGCCCGGATTTTTCCGGAAATTGTCACTTGCGCCCGGGGGATGGGCATGTCTAAGGTTCGCTTGGAAACGACAACCGTTTTCATTGTCGATGGGAGAGTCCATGCACATCCTTGAGGTCCAGGACCTGGCCCCTGCGGCGGCACTGCCCGCGCTGCAGGGTCCGGGCACCAACGCGCTCGTGCACACGCCGTTCGGGTTCGAGGAGTTGGGGGCGGAGGTGCCGCTGCCGGCACTGCAGGGTCCGGGCACCAATGCACTCGTGCACACGCCGTTCGGGTTCGCTGAGCTGGATGCCGAGGCACCGCTCCCGGCGCTGCAGGGTCCCGGCACCAACGCGCTCGTGCACACGCCGTTCGCGTTTGAGGAGCTGACCGCTGAGTCGGCGCTGCCGGCGCTGCAGGGTCCGGGCACCAACGCGCTGGTGCATACGCCGTTCGGGTTCGAGGAGCTGGGGGCGGAGGCGCCGCTGCCGGCACTGCAGGGTCCGGGCACCAACGCGCTGGTGCACTCGCCGTTCGCCTGGAACGCCTAGTTCCGGCAGGGCGGTCCGCTTCCCCGGCGGGCCGCCCGTCCCTCCTTAACCCTGCAACTTGGAGAAGAAGAAAGCCGATGGAGTCGATCGCCCCCGGTCATCATCTGTACCTCGGTCCCGACGGGGCCTGGCGCTCGTGTGACGAGCATGAGCGGTTCGCGCGGCTTTCTGGTCCGGCCGCGTTGCTGGAGCGCATGCGCGACCAGGCCTATCAGGGTGGGAACGACCAGGAGTTGGAGCCGCTGGCGGCCGTCCTGCGGGAGCGGGGTGTGCTCGCCATGGTGCCCGAGGTCGCGGAGCGCGAGCTGCGGGTGTGCGTGAGCGGGGATGGTCCGGTGGCCCTGCACGTCGCGCGCCTGCTGGAAGGGGTCGTGACCGTGCTCGTCGACGGTGACCCGGATGCGGCCGATGTGCTGGTCGCCTGCGCGGGCTGGCTGCCGGACGAGCGCTGGCAGCGGATCGATGCGGTCGGGAGGGTGTGGCATCGCTGCCATGTCGAGGGGACTCGGCTGGTGCTCGGGCCGATGACGGTGCCGGGGCGGACGGCGAGCTACCGGGATCTGCGGGGCCGCAGGCTCGCGGCGGCGCCGCTGCCCGACGAGCTCGCAGGGCTGTGGTCCTACCTGGACGCGGGTGCGACGGATGCGGGTGCGACGGACGCGGGTGCGACGGGCGTGGGTGCGATGGGCGTGGGTGCAGCGGGTGCGGTGTCGCTGCCGCCGGTTCCGTGGCCGAACGTGGGGGCGGTCGCGCTCGCGGCGGGCTTGCTCGTCAACGATGTGCTGACCTGGCGTGCCACGGGTCTTCCCGCGAGCGGCTCCTACCAGCTCGTCGTGGATCCGGCCACCGGCGGTCTCGATCGGCATCCTGTGCTGCCGCTGCCGGTCGCATGAACCGGTTCAACCTGCGGCTGCCCGGCTGGGACGGCACCCCGCTGGCGGTAGATGTCCGCCTTCCCGACGCTTTGTACGGGCCTGTCCCGACGGTGGTCACCCGCACGCCGTACGGGCGGAACCGGCATCTAGTGGAAGGAACCGGCTGGGCGCGGCGCGGCTTTGCGTACGTGGTTCAGGATGTGCGCGGGCGGTATGACTCCGACGGCGTTTGGGAGTGCTACCGCAACGAACGTGGTGACGGCGCCGCGCTCGCCGATTGGATCTGTGCGCAGGAGTGGAGCGACGGACGTCTTATCGGCTACGGCGGCTCCTACAGCGGATACACCGCTTGGGCGCTGGCCGTCGAGCGGCCGGAAGCTGTCGCGGCGGTGGTCAGCATGGGGCCGTCGATGGCGCTGCACCGCACCAAGTTCGAGGACGGTGTCCTCCGGCTGGCCGAGCACGCGGCCTGGTGGCTGGAGCGCGCCGATGGGCGTACCAGCCGCGACGGCCTCACCGCGCTCCTGCTCGGCGCCGATCCCGGCGCGCTGGCCCACCTGCCGGTGATCGGGCTGCCCGACCGGATCGGAGCAAACCTTCCCGGATGGGCGGACGTCGTCCTCGACGGACCGCATCACCAGCCGAAAGAGGAGATCACCGAACGGGAACTGGCCGCACTGCCGGTCCCCGGGCTCCACATCGGAGGGTGGTATGACCTGCTGGTCGAGGAAACCCTGCTGCACTGGCGCATCGTGGGCAGCACCCTCACCCCTCGCCCACCCCAGCGGCTGGTGATCGGCCCTTGGGGTCACGACCTGGCCTTCACCGGCAGGACCAGATATGGCGACCGAGACCACGGCCCGCATTCGCTGCTGGACCTGGGCGCGCTCCAGGTCGCCTGGCTCCGGGACTGCCTCGACGGCACCGCGCGAGCAGAGGAGCAGATCCTCCCGATCGGCGGGACGAACTGGCTGCCCTGGCCGCAGAACACAACCACGCTCGTCCTGTACGGCCACCCGGACCGATCCCTCCACCCCGGCCAGCCAGAGGCCACCCTCGGCGGTTTCGTCCACGATCCTGGGGATCCGTACCCGTCGCTGGCGCCTGGCGCCGACCGCAAGGCGCTCGACGAACGCTCCGATGTACTCCGCTTCGCCACACCGTCGCTCCCGGACCCGCTGACCTTCACCGCGGCCGAAGTGCATCTGGAGGTCACCGCTCCGGTCGAGGACGTTGACTGGATCGTTCGGCTGACTGAGCACACCGCCGACGGACGGGTCTTCGAGCTGGCCCGCGGCCGGGCAGGCGGATCCGGCCGCCTGGTTCTGAGTCCCGTCGCGGCCACTCTGCTCGCCGGGTCGCGGCTGCGGCTGGAGATCTCCGGTAGCGACTTTCCTCGTCTCGCCCTGGTCCTCGGTACGGGGGCCGACCGCTACACCACCACCGCCACCGCTTCCGTCCGGCAGCACGTGCATGCCGCAAGGCTCGTCCTGGAGACTTCATGAACCGACCCGAAGAGCTGCTGGTTGATCCGCGTACTGGAGTGTTGACCGCGCTCGAACCCCAGGCCCGACCTCCCGGTGTGCCCCGTTTCTGGACCGGGTGGGGGGCGGCCGTATCCGACACGCGCAGGTTCGCGGGCTGGACGGCCGACCGGCACGGGTTTGGCGCGGCCATTGCGGATCCGGTCAGGGCCAGGGGTGCGGCGCTTGGTGAGGCTGTGGAGCGGTATTGCGGGAACGCTATTCCAGGGAATCTGCGCAGCTCCTCCTGGCGGCGGCTTGGCGAAGTTGCGCTCGATCCTGAAACGATCCCGTTGTATTCGCTCGCCCAGTATCGCGAGCCTGGGTTTCCGTTCGTCCCGCTCACCCGCGATCTGGAGATCGCCTGGACGTCCGCCACCAACCTGCGGACCGGCGGATCGGTGCTGGTTCCGGCGTCGATGGCCTGGCTTGATTACTTCCATGGGCCGCGCGCGGCGGAACCGGCCACGCATTCGTTGTTCTACTCGGGGATCGCGGCAGGTCCGAGCAGGAGGCGAGCTGAGCAGGCCGCCTTGGAGGAGTTGTTCGAACGGGACGCGACCACGATCTGGTGGTCGAGCGGGGCCAGCGCTGAGGCGGTGTCCGACCCGGAGCGGGTGACCGCAACGCTGGGCGGCGACGGTCCCTCAATCAGGCTGCTGGTCATTCCTTCGCCGTTCGGCGTGCCGGTGATGGCCGCGTTCCTGGAGGACGAGGGGATCGTCGCATTTGGAAGCGCTTGTCGCAGTAATCCCGATGAGGCTGCGGCGAAGGCGCTGGCCGAGGCGTTCGGTCTGTACTCACTGACTCTGCAACTGGCCGACCCCGATGGTGAAGTGTGGCGAGCGGTGGCCCGAGGCGCTCTCGCTCCGCATGTGTTCCGGCCCTTTCGCGCCGACAGGACCTATCGGGACGCCTTTCGGTCCGACTACCGCGATCTCACCGACCTGCCCGCCATTGCTCAGCTCTACCTTGACCCCCGCATGCAGGGCGCGCCGATCGACCGGCTTCGCGGCCAGCCAGGGCCCGCGCTGGCGGATCTGCCCTCCGCTGAGCCTGCCACTTATGTGGATCGGCTGGCCGAGGCTGGGCTGACCGCTTACAGCGTCGACCTGACCACTAGCGACATCGCCGCGGCGGGATTGTCGGTGGTGCGGGTCCTGGTTCCCGGGCTGGTGGGAAACGCCCCGCCCGCCTTCCCGCTGCGCGGCGGCACCCGCCTGTACGAGACGCCCCACCTGCTCGGGCTCACCGACCGTGTCCTGACCGAAAACGACCTGTTCCCGCACCCCCTCCCTCTGGCGCTCTCCTGGTCCGGCCTGATCAAGGGCATCGAAATGGCCTGGCATAACCATGTATGACTCTCTCCTGGATGCTCGTATCGGCATCGTCCGTGACCTCATACACACCGAGGTTCCCGCTCACCTGCCCGGCTCGTTTGAGCTGGTCACCGCCCTGTTGTCGGACACCACCCGGTTCAGCCCTTGGCCGAGCGACTCCGCCGGGGCCGGATACGCGTTCGCCGATCCCGAAGCCGCCCGCGGCGCGGCGTTTGGCGAGGCCGCTGAGCGGTACTGCGGCAACCTCGTTCCCGCCGGACTGCTCACAGCCACCTACGGCGAACTCGGCCCGAAGGCGCTGGATCCGGCGTCGCTGGCCCTGTACTCCGCCGACCAGTACGCGCAGGTGGGCTTTCCGCTCGTCGAGTTCACCTCGGCACTGCCAGTGGAATGGACCACGGCCACCGACCTGGTCACCGGCGAGGGCAGGCTTGTTCCGGCCGGTCTGGTGTGGGTGTCGTACTTCTCCGCTGACCTCACTCCGCCGACGCCACGTACCAATCCGGTCATTCAGGCGGGGCTGGCCGCCGGGCCGACCCTGGAGTTCGCCGTGTGGGGCGGGTTGTGCGAGATCGTCGAACGGGACGCCATGACCCTGGCCTGGCATGGCAGGGCCGGACTTCGCGCCCTCACCCCGCCACCGTGGCTGGCCGCCTTCGCCAAAGGGCCGCGACGACGGCTGGAGGTCCGGTTTCTCGAGTTTCCGAATCAGAGTGGCCTGTGCGTGACCGGAGCGCTGGTCCGCGATCGCGAGAGTGGTTACTTGACCCTCGGCATGGGCGTACGCGCCAGTGCGGAGGAATCGATGATCAAGGCTTACGGCGAGGCCCTGCAGTTGCAGTTATTCGTCGCGGGTCTGGATGACCCGGACGGGCCCTATTGCCGGGTTGCGGCCGATCCGCGCAGCCCGCTCAAACCCTGGCGATCCGACCGCGCCTATGGATCCTCCTACCGGGCCGACCTCGCCGATGTCGTCGACTACGGCTGCCATCTGCAGCTGTTCCTCGATCCTGCGATCCAGGAAAAGTTCGAGGACGAACTCGCCCAAGCCCTCGCCGAATACCGGCCCACCGTCACGCTGCCGCCGCCGGGAAACGTCGCTGAGCTGGCCTTACGGCTAGGTTCCGAAGTCCTCTACAGCGACCTCACCACCGCCGACGTGCGCGGCGCGGGCCTGCACGTAGTCCGTGTCATCGCCCCTGGCACCTACTCCAACACCGCAGCCGGGCTGCCGTTCCTGGGCGGGACCCGGCTTGAGGCGAGCCTGGACGGCCGTCCGCGCCGTGCCCTGCCCCTCCCGCACTGAAAGACCTCCGTTGCGCTCCCCTCACCTCATCTCCGGACGGCGTTACCCGCTGCTGGTCGTCCTGCTGCTCGCAGCCGTGCCCGTCCTGCTCGTGGCAGCCGTCACCTACGGAGCGGTCGACCTTCCCGCCGCCGACGTGTGGCGGGTGATCACCGCCCACCTGACGACCGGGCGCCCGCCCGCCGACGTCAGCGGCATCGACGACGAGATCATCTGGAACTCCCGCGCGCCCAGGACCGTGCTCGCCCTGATCGCCGGAGCCGGGCTGGCGGTCGCCGGAGCCATCCTGCAAACCGTCGTACGCAATCCGCTCGCCGACCCCTACGTCCTCGGCGTCACCTCCGGCGCGTCGCTGGCCGCCGTCGCCGTCATCACCCTCGGGAGCGTCGCCGGACTGGGCGTGTCAGGGGCGGCCTTCGCCGGAGCGTGCGCGACCCTCGCGCTGGTGCTGGCTTTGGGCAGCCGCCGCGGCGCGCTCACCCCCACCCGGCTGGTCCTGGCCGGGGTCGCTTTGTCCTACCTGCTTCAGGGGGCCACCAGCTATCTGCAGCTGCGCGCCCAGCCCGACCAGCTGGCCGGGATCCTGTTCTGGCTGCTGGGCTCGGTGGCCGGAGCCCGCTGGGCCGACCTGACCGCGCCCGGCGTGATCGTGGTGGCCTGCACCGGCTGGCTGCTGCTACAGGGGCGGCGGCTGAACGCGCTGCTCCTCGGCGACGAGACCGCCGCCGCGCTCGGCGTTCACGTGCACCGCTTCCGGCTGGCGCTCCTGGCCGTGGCCGCGCTGGTGACGGCCGCCGTCATCTCGGTCGCCGGGGGAATCGCCTTCGTCGGGCTGATCGTCCCGCATGCCGTCCGGCTGCTCGTCGGCCCCGACCACCGGCGGACGCTTCCGCTGATCGCGGTGACGGGCGGGCTGTTCCTGGTCGCCGCCGACCTCGCCGCCCGCACCCTCTCGCCGCCGCTGGAACTGCCGCTCGGCATTCTCACCGCGATCCTGGGCACGCCCTTCTTCCTCTGGCTGCTGCGCCGCGAGACGGCGGTGGCCTGATGCGCGTGCAATTGTCCGGCATCCACGTCGAGATCGGCGGCGTGACCGGAGTAGACCTCGATGTGGAGCCCGGCGAGTTCGTCGGGATCGTCGGTCCCAACGGCAGCGGCAAGTCCACCCTGCTGCGCGCGCTCTACCGCGCCCGGCGTCCCGACGCCGGGACCGTACGGGTGGACGGCGACGACGTTTGGCGCACTTTGACCGCCCGCCGATCCGCGCAGCGTACGGCAGTCCTGGCCCAGCACAGCACAGACGGCTTCGACTTCACCGTCGCCGAACTGGTCGCCACCGGCCGCACCCCGCACCGCTCCGCACCCGCCGCCGACCGGGAGATCATCGCCCGCGCGCTGGAACGCGTAGGCATGACCAGCCGAGCGGATCGCCACTACGCCACGCTCTCGGGCGGGGAACGTCAGCGTGTCCTGCTCGCCCGCGCCTTAGCTCAGCAAGGCGACGTGCTGGTCCTGGACGAACCGACCAACCATCTCGACATCGCCGCCCAGCTCGAACTCCTCGAACTCGTCCACGAGCTGAAAATCACCACACTGGCCGCCCTGCACGATCTCAACCTCGCCGCCGCCTACTGCGACCGCCTCTACGTCCTGGCCGCTGGCCGGGTCGTCGCATACGGCCCCGCCATCGACGTCTTGACCCCCGCACTCCTGCTGGAGGTATTCGGCGTCCGCGCCCACCTCGGCCTCAACCCCCTAACCGGCCGCCCCAACCTCACCTTCGCCCCCGGAGACTCTCGATGAAGATCAATTCCATCGCCGTGTGCGCCCTGCTCACGCTCACCGCCGCCTGCGCCACGACCTCGAAGCCCGACGCCGTCGCAGCCGGCCCTTCCACCACGGCCTTCCCCGCCCAGGTCACCAACTGCGGCCGCACCGTACGCGTAGACCAGCCCCCGCAGCGGATTGTGTCCTTCTTCCCCTCCAACACCGAACTCCTGCTCGCCCTCGGCCTCAAGAACCGCATAGCCGGGCAAGTCTGGACCGACCAGTCACCACCCAAACCCGCCTACGCCGCCGACTACGCCTCGGTGAAGGTCCTCGCCTCCGGCGAGATCTCACGGGAGGCGCTCCTGGCCGCCCGCCCGGACTTCATCCTCGCCGACGGCGAATACAACTTCGACGGCAAGAAACTCCCCACCATCGCCGAACTCGCCACCCTCGGCGTCCCCGTCTACGTCGACGCCGCCTTCTGCCCCGACACCACCGGCACCGCCACCCTCGCCGACACCGGCCGCGACCTCGACGCCCTCGGTACCCTCCTCGGCGTACCCGACCAGACGGCCAAAGCCAAGACCACCGTCGACACCGCCCTCGGCGACCTCCGCGAGCGCCTGACCGGACAGCCGCCCGTCAGCACCGCCATGGTCCAGATCTTCGACAAGCAGCTGTACGGCCTGGCCGGCGGCCTCTACTCCGACATCGTCCGCACCGCGGGCGGCGCCAACGTCCTGGACGCCATGGTCCCCGCGGGCAAGAACTTCGACGTCGTCTCCGTCGAGACCGTCGCCAAGGCCGACCCCGACACGATCGTCTACCACTACACCGACGACACCGACCGCGCCTCCTCGGAGCAGTGGCTGCGCGAGCACCTCGGCCAGACCAAGGCCGTCAGGAACGGACGCCTCATCGGCACCCCCGCCGCCGACTACTCCGCCCTGCGCGCCATCGACGGCACCCAGACTCTGGCCCGCGCACTGCACCCCACCGTGTTCTGATGTTCCGCGCTGCGCGTCCTCGACGGCACCCAGATCCTGGTTCACGGCCTGCGCCCGGCCGCGTTCCTCCACGACACCCAGATGCTGGCTCGCGCCCTGCGCCTGTCCGTGTTCCGATGTTCCGCTACCTCACGGCCCGGGTGATCTCCTGGATCGGTTCGTCGATCACGCTGGTGGCCCTGCCGGTGCTGCTCTACCAGCGCACCGGCAGCGCCGCCCTCAGCGGCCTGCTCGCCGCTCTGGAAGCCGTCCCGTACCTGCTCCTCGGCCTGCCCGCCGGTGCGCTCGCCGACCGGTGGGACCGCCGCCGTACCCTCGTCCTCACCAGCTGGACCAGCGCGCTTCTCATCGCGAGCATCCCCGTCGCCGCCGCGCTGGGCCTGCTCACGACACCCCAGCTGTTCGTGGTCGCCGCAGGCTCGTCCGCATCCTTCGTGTTCTTCGACGCCGCCGCGTTCGGAGCGCTCCCCGCCCTGGTCGGACGCGAGGGCATCGCTAAAGCGACCAGCACGCTCATGACACTCAGCACGCTGGTCACCCTGATCGGCCCCGCGCTCGCCGGAGTTCTCATCGCGGTCACCGGCGCTCCCCACGCCATGAGCCTGGACGCGCTCAGCTACGCCGCCGCCGCCCTCCTGCTCTCCCGCCTGCCGCTGCCACCCCCACCACCGGCGCAGGCCCGGAACCTGCGCGCCGAAATCGGCGACGGCATCCGCTACATCCGCAATCACCCCATGATCAACTCGCTGACGTTCCTCGGCATCGGCAACAGCCTCGCCGAGGGCGCGGTCCTCGGCCTGCTCGTCGTCGTCGCCGTCGAACGGTTCGGCCTCTCCTCCGGCGACGGCCGGATCGGCCTGCTGTTCGCCGTGGCGGCCGCCGGCGCGATGCTCGCCGGTCTGTCCCTGCCCCGCCTGCGCCACCGCTTCAGCACACCCGCGATCTCCCTCACCGGGCTCGCCTCCGTCGGGCTGCTCCTCATCGTGTGGGCGTGCACCGACCGGCTCCTGCTCGCCCTCCCCATCCTGGCCTGCTGGCAGGCCGCCAACACCCTGGTCAGCCTCAACGGGATCGTCGAACGCCAGGAACAGACCCCCGACGACCTCCAGGGCAGGGTCAACACCACCGCCCGCATGATCGCCTGGGGCGGCCAGCCCGCCGGCGCCGCCCTCGCCGGCACACTCGCCGAACTCACTTCCGCCAAAACCGCACTCCTGCTCGTGGCCGCCACGGTCCTGGCAACCCTCACCCTCCCACCGGCCCGCCGCCTGGCAGAGCAACGCCAACCGGTCGAACCCCACAAATAGTGCGAGCTACTGCCTGCGAAGAGAAGAGCGGAGACGATCCAGCCATCGACCAGGTAGCCGCTTCGGAGCGGGTAGATCCCGTTGATCCCACGGATCATTCGACGCCTGCCCATGGATGAACATCCGGACGAGGTCGGCGCTGGCCTCGTCCAAGCCGTCGAACAGGCTCGGACCGACCTCACCCTCGGCCGCACGGTGGATGGCGTCCATCAGGGCCACTCGTTCCTCGCGGTAGTTCGCGAGAGCACCCTGAGCGATCTCCGCACGCGTGCGAAACGCGCCCACAGTGGAGTCGTACAGCTCGGCGCGGTCTGCTTCGTCCGGCACCAGGGTTCGCAGGACGTCGTCGAACCGCACGCCCGGTATACGTTCCACCGTGTCGTTGAGCTCTTCCATGGAGCGAGGGAACAGGTCGGAACCGTACTCCAGCAGGGAGGACAAATCCGTAACGGTCGCCCCGCTCGCGGCGCGCTCGACGGCCTCGCGCAGGATGACCGCCGCCATCCGGTGCGCGAGGTGGACCTGCGTGGGGTGCCCGTTGTCCGCGAGGTAGGAGGCCACGTCGTCGTGGCCCCGGGCCAACTCACCCGGCCCGGAACCTTGATACGCGTAGCGCAGCCCGGCTTGGGCCATGGTGAGCGCGCCGGCCGTGCGGCCGAGCTCGGCCTGTATCTGCGCTCGCATTCGGAACACCTGGCTGAGCAGGGCGAAGTCCTCGTCGTCCTCGAAGATGGCCTGACACTCACGCAGCACGTCCTCCGCCTCGTCGAAACGATCGAGACACAGCAGCATCGTGGCGTTGTTGAGGCGCAACCGGGCTCGCTCGTGATCTGAGGCGCCCCGGCGCAGATGCGACTCCTCGATGCGCTCGCAGATGTCCAGCGCGAAATGAAAGTCCTTGACCTGGACGGCCGCGCCGAGGGCGGTGCTGAGGACGACCTCCCGGACGCTCACCGGCGTGACCCGTTCCGGCGCGCCGGAGTCATCGGGCAGCATGTCGACCAGCTCGACCAGCGCGAAGGCTCGATCGACCACCTCGTCATACTTACCCAGCTCGCTCAGGATGGTCAGCCGGAGGCACTCGTCGCCTGCCTGGGTCCATGGACCGAAGCCCGCGCGCTCGGTCATGTGCTCGAGGAGTTTGGTCAGGCCGAGCGCGACGTGCACGTTGCCATGATCGCGCCAGAGCTGCACGCACAGGTACAGCGCGTGCGAGGCCAGGTCGAACTGCTGGAGTCCATAGCAGTTCTGGCTGACTTCCTGGAGGATCTCCGCGGCTGCCTGCGGGTCGCTCCTGGACAGGAGCTTGGCATACAGGGTCGCCACCGTTGGCCGGTTGAGCCCGTCGTGGTGCTCCACCATGCGGCGCAGGTAGCCGAGCGCCCGATTCGTTGTCGCAGGGTCCTGGGCGCGGTCGGTGACGGTTTCGAGCATGTCGGTCGCCTCCTCCCAGCGCCCGCTTCGCAGCAGGTAGGGGGCCGTGGCCAGGCCGGAGGAGGGGATCGCCCAGCCCGATCCGCCCTGGCTCTCCTCCTCGTGCGCGAGGTCGTAGACGGCCGCGAGACAGAAGATCGTCATCTCGTCCACGACCGCGCCGAAGGCCGGATCGATGCCGGCGCGGATCGCCTCGCCGACACCGGGATGCAGGCGGTAGATCTGCCGAGGAATGCGCGAATCCTGGCGGTCGATCCGCTGGACCTCCACCATCACGGCGGAGACCAGCGGTTCCAGGGCGAGCTCCAGCGGGGGCGGCTCTTCGTCGTACAGCTCCCGCCAGACCAGGTGCCACACCTCGCTCACGATCCACGACCGGCGCTCGCCCTCCTCGATGTGGGCGAGCAGGTCGACCAGGACGCGGGCGGGCGCCGGCAGGCCCGACAGCGCCGTGCTGGTCCACGCGCCGAGCAGGCGAATGAACTGGCCGCCGTCGAGTGCGCTGGCCCCGGTGGTGTAGAAAGCGGTGACCGGCGCGTCCCGGCCCGCCGCCTCGGCCGCGGCCAGCGCGGCTTCGAGACGGCCGGGTTCGGCTGCGGCTTTGTCGGCGAGTTCGAGTAATTTCGGGTGGCCTTGGGCCATGTTCAGCACTCTGCGGGCGAGTTGCAGGCTGGTGTCGGACCGTGCCGGGGCACGCTCGGCGGTGGGCTCGTCCTGCAGAAGCGCGCCCAGGTGCGGCAACTCGCGGGCGAGCAGCACCGATTCGGCGACCGAGAGCGCATGCGTCGGCAGCACGACCACGTGGCGAGGGTCGAGGCCGGCGGGTGCGACCCGGCTGGTCAGCACCACGCGGGACAGCCCGCCGTGGCTGGTCAGGCTCTCCATCAGCAGTCCCCACATGGGGTCACGCCAGGAGCCGTTGCCGGACAGCAGGGTGTCCACGTTGTCCAGGACCAGCAGCACCGCCTCCTCCCGGAACACCGCGGCCAGCCTGGGCAGGAACCGTCGCAGCTCGGCCTCGCTGCCCACCGCGTGCCGCATGGGGATGTTCAGCTGGGTCTCCAGCGCGTCGGCGAAGTCGGTGAGCGCCTGGTCGAACTCGTCGGGTTCCGCCGGGGCGCCCCACCAGGCCAGCGCACCGAATCTGCCCCGATGCTGATGGGCCAGTTCCAACGCGCAGTAGGACTTGCCCGCGCCCACCATGCCGACGAACAGCACACCCGTGCGGCCGCTCTCGGGCGCCAGCGCCGCGCTCGCCTCGACCAGAGCCTTCGTACGGCCGACGAAACGCTCCGGCTCAGGCTTGAACCACGCCATACGCTCGGCGTACGGATCCAGAATCGCCTGGCCGGGCGGTGGCGCCACCCGCAGGCCGACGGTCCCCGCGCCGACCAGCATCGGGGTTCCGATCGAGGCGGCGGGCACCGCGGCGGTCGGCCTTTCCCCAACCGCCTTCGGCAACGCGAGCGCGACCGCGCGGTCGACCGGCTGCCCCGCGCCGAGCAGGCGCGGGTACAGCTCCCTGGCGAGCGCGACCGCGAAACCGTCCGCGACCGGATAGCGCATCGCCAGCGCGGTCACGCCCAGCTCCTCGACCAGGCCGCGCGCCAGGCCGACCTGGTCGCCTGGCGAGCTCGAGCCGTCCGCGACCTGCTCGGCGAGCTCGTGCAGCCCCAGGGTGAGCAGCGTGCTCGCCGCTTCCGCCGCGCCCGACTGGCACGCTGAGAGCACGGCCAGTTTCAGGCGGCTCCGGGCGGGCGCGAGCAACTCGACGAGTTCTCCGGTGGAGATGGGGTCAGGGTCACCGTTGGCCTGTTCCAGGAGGAACGTGCCGACGTCGCCATGTCCGGACACGTGGAGCACATCCCAGCCTGGGTATTCTTCGACGGCCTCGGCCAGGCGCTCGCGTGTCACGCCGTACTGCAGGACGCGCAGTTCGATCGCCTTCCGGGACTTGGTGGCGATGGTGCGCACGGTGTTGGTCAGCTCGTAGCGCTCGCGACGCAGGGCGAGCACCGAGGAACGCGCGGGCATGGAGAACAGGGCCAGGATCCGCACGCTCCCGGCCACGTCCTCCTTTTCGTACGGCTTCGCGTGGCCGTCGAGCTCGTAGATCAGACTGACCTGCTTGCGCGCCAGCGGAACCCCGCTGACTCTGGCCAGTTCCAGCGGTCTCGACAGAAGGAACTCCGCACCACGGGGAACGAGAACCCGGACTGTGCCGGAAAGCCTCGCCAAGATCGTCCTGCCCAGCACCTGCTCGCTGATCCACGCGCTGACCCGGTCGACGGCCTCCGCCTCCGACCCGACACGATCGTGCGGCAACCGGTGCCGGGCCAGATGCCGGAAAAGATCGCAGAACGCTTCGTATTCGGCGGCGTTGACATCCAGGTCGACCTGGTGGTCGGCCAGGACCCGCCCGGAATCGGCGGAGAGCACCCATCGCCACCGGTGGAACCCGGCCACCTCAACAGCCCGAAGCGTCTGTGTCACGTAACTCCCTCGCCCGTGAACATGAACGTGTACGCCCGCACATTGCCATCTCGTCGGGGCTCGCATAGGCGAATACGCGAAACCACCACCATCCACCCGACCAGCACATTCCGAACACATGGCACTGGCGTGCGGTCAAGGCGCCGGTGTCATGGTCATGCCTGGCGTAAATCTGGTGACTCCCGCTGATCTGGTACGCCTTCCGCCCCCTCACTAGCGTTCCTCGCCCAGGCAGTCGGCCGGTGACGGGAGCAAACGATGGCTGGGCCGGTGGCGGCGACGCGTGTGGTGCACGGCGTGTGGTCCGACGGCCGCGGATACGCGGCGCTGATCCCCCCGCCGATCGCCACGGCGGATGTCTGCGGGGGCTTCGCTGAGGCCGAGGAGGCGGCGCGCGAGTGCGACGCGATCGTGTCGGGGCACCGCCGCGGGGACCAGCTGGTCACCTCGCTGCTGCATGCCGAGTCACTGCCGAGCCCGCAGGTCAACGCGCTGGCCGTGGGGCGGCAGGTGCGTCTGGGCCGTGACCCCCACCGGGCGATGGCCGCGTTCCGCCGCGCCGTGGCCGCTGGCGCCACCGCGCTGGCTGTCGAGCTCGACTGGCTGACGGGGCTGCACGCCACCCTCGTGCCGAGCCTCGGCGGGCTGCGCGAGCGGCTGGTGTGGCTCTGTGCGGCGGCACCCGCTGACGCGGTGTTCGTCGGGCCGCCGCACGAGCTGGTCCCGGAGTTGATCGCGGACCTGCTGGCCTACCTGCGCCGCGACGACGTGAGCCCGCTGGAGCAGGCCGCCGTCGGATACGCCCAGCTTGAGTTCATCCATCCGTTCCTGGATGGCAACGGACGCCTTGGCCGATGTCTGATGCAGGTGATTCCCCAGCGGCGGGGGCTCGTCGCCTCGCTGGTCCCGCCGCTGGGCCTGCTGTTCGCCGCGAACATGCCCCGGTTCCTGGAGGCGCACCGCCGTTTCCGCGAGGGCGACCGCGCGTTCTGGTGCCGGTATGTGGCGGACCTGGCAGTGATGTCGGCCGCCAATGTTCAGGTCCTGCTCGGCAGAAGTGGAAGAAAGGAGAGAACGTATGGCAAGTAACCAGACCAATAAGCGCAGACGCCGCTCACGCAAGTCCCGCGCGATCACCGCCGCGGCCCTCGCGGCGGCTGCGGCTTTCGTCGGAATGGTGCAGGTGGTAGCCGCTCCACCGAGCTACGCCAACTGCACCGTGAACACCTCGACGGGATCGGTGTGGTGCAGCGACATCGGCGGGGGCACCATC
The DNA here is from genome assembly GCF_009687885.1 of Acrocarpospora pleiomorpha. GTDB lineage: Bacteria > Actinomycetota > Actinomycetes > Streptosporangiales > Streptosporangiaceae > Acrocarpospora > Acrocarpospora pleiomorpha. Next base: position 178,527 of record NZ_BLAF01000013.1, on the reverse strand, counting down.
ACCGCCCCGCCCGATGACCCCGTCCCGACCGCTCCCTGGCCGCCCATCGACCCGCCGCCGCCTCCCCCGCCCATCAACCCGCCCGATCCGCCGCCACCGCCGCCACCCACATCGCCGCGCACCGACACGCCGGGGCAGAAGACGTCCAAGTCCTGGAATGTCGCCTCCAAGGCGATCCAGAAGCAGAGCTGCAAAGACTTCCTGGCGAACGCGGGGATCACCGCCGACCAGGTGCCCGACGTGCTGCACAAAAGCACCATCAAGATGGAGACCGACCGGACCAACCCGGACGCGGCCGACGCCTTGGCCTCGGTTCCGGGCTCCCGGAACGGCCAGGGCGCCAGCGAGATCACCTTCTGGCAGCCGTTCTTCAACGAATCCCGGGTGGAAGGGTACAAGGCCCTCGTCAACACACCCGCGCTCACCGCGCTCTACAACGTCGTCAGGACCTACAGCAACGATCAGATCCGCGCGCTGCTCGTCCTGCACGAGGTCGCCCACCTGACCGGCAAGCTCCCCGGCGACCACTCCGGTCCTTGGGGCTCCAATCCCAACGCACAGCGAGCCTTCGAGCGGGAGCTCGCCCTCAAGTGCCCCATACCCAGCTCATAGGGGAGCTATGTCCACACTCGCAACCCCTCGCCGATGGGGGCTCGTCCCGTTCGGCCTGGCGTTGATGGCGTCGCTCGCGGTGGCGGCGCAGCCGGTGCAGGCCGCCGGATGCGCGACGGCGGGCCATGTCTACGTGAGATCCGCCGCCGGACTCCACCAGTCCGGATACGAGGGGAACCAGCAGTTCGGCGTCCCCGTGGTCGTTCTCTCGCCCTACGGTTCGCTCGCGCTGTCCATCGGCGGGAACGGGCTGAAGAAGGACACCCAGATCTTCTACCAGATCACCAAATTCGGGGATTACTGGTACACCAGCAACTCCTTCCGGCTCACCGGGTCGAACTGCGTTCACAACGAGGTGAGCATCGGCTCGCTCTCGGCGTCCGAGCCCGGCCAGTACCTGCTGCGCGCCAGCTACACCGCCGGAAACACCGGCGCGCCCATCAACGCCGAGTCGGTGGTCCTGCTCGTGGTCCCAGCCATTCCGTGATTCAGGAGGACATCATGCACAAACGCCGGGCGGCCCTGATGGTGGCCGCGTTGCTTGGCACGGGCGTCATCGCCGTGGCCACCGCGGCCCACGCGGGAACCACGCCGACACCGATCCCGCTGCCGTCGCCGACAGGCTGCCCCCCGGACGCGGTCTGCACCCCGGAGCCCGTCCCCACCGTGTCGTTCCCGTAGGCGCCATCGAGCAGGCGGCCGGCGGTGGGCCCCAGGCAGATCCCGCCGCCGGCCGCCGTTCACGCCCCGTCGGTGACGAAGATCGCCGCGAGTTCGCCGCGCCGGCTGACGCCCAGCTTGGCGTACGCGCGGGCGAGGGTGTTGTTGACGGTGTTGACCGACAGGCCGAGGCGCTCGGCGATCTCCCGGCTGGGCAGCGAACCGGCCAGCCGGGCGATCTCGCGCTCGCGCGGGGTGAGCACGGCGCTGAAGTCGTTGAGCTCCAGCAGGGGCGTACGGGCCTGCGGGCACATCTCGGCCAGCGCGGTGGCCCGCTCCCGCGCCACACGCACCTCAGAACCGCGCCCGTTGCGCATCCGCGCCCTGGCCGCCAGCTTGGCCGCCTCCGCCGCCAGCAGCAGGTGCCCGCGCTCGGCGAAGACACCCGCGGTCCGGTCCAGGGCTTCCGGCGCGCCCGTGGCCAGCGCGGCCGCCGCGTCGGCGAGGACGGGCGCGAAACTCTGCGGGGCCGCTGTCGCGACCGCCGACAGGCGATCGGGTACGGCGGCTCCCAAGCGGGCCGCGTCGTACAGGCACCACGCCTCGATCATGGGCTGTTCGGTGTCGCGGGCCAGCTTGGCCGCGTGGGCCGCCGTGTCCGCCGCCGCCGACAGCATGCCCCCAGCGGCCTCGGCCCACGCCCGGTTGAGCTGGATCCAGGCGTCGAACATGCGGTTGTGGTCGCCCACGTGCTCGTCGGCGCGGGCCAGCAGGTCTTCGGCGCCGATGGCATCGCCGGTCAGGGCGAGCGCTCCGGCCAGTTCGGCCAGGCAGACCCGGGTCAGCCCGTAGGCGTCCTCCTCCTCCAGCAGGGCGACGGCCTCCCGCAGGGCGGCCTGCGCTGTGCCGAGGTCACCTCTTGCCTTGGCCACGATCCCGCGGAAGGAGGCCCAGACGGCCGTCATCATGGCGGAGTTGCTGGCGACCGCCCTCCGGTAGCCGCGTTCGGCCACCCGGGCGGCCTCGATCGGCTTTCCGGCGGTGTGCAGGGACATGCAGAGGCCGTATCCGACCTGCGCCTGGCCCCACGGGAAGCGCTCGGCGTTGGCGTCGGCCACCTGGCGGCCGCGTTCGGCGATGGCGGCGGCCCGGTCGGGCCTGCCCAGCAGGCCGGCCGCCATGGCGCCGCTCATGGCGGCCCAGATCACGGCCTGCTCGTCGGGTTCCGGCAGGCTGAGCACGTCCTCGGCGGATCGCAGCGCCGCCCGGCTCCGGCCGTCGAACAGCATGATCCACGAGCGGGTCGCCTCGGTCAGGTCCTGGCCTGACCCGACGTCCAGCGCCTGCTCGGCCTCGTTGGTCCGGCCGAGACCCCAGTGCAGGATCAGCGCCCGGGTGACCGCCCGCATGGACGGCGGCTCGCTGGTCGGCTCGGGTTCGGCGGGCAGCACCGCCTCCGCCTCCCGGCCGCGGCCCTGGTAGGACAGGATCCGGGCGAGCAGCCAGTCGGCGTCGATCCCCGGACCGGCGGCGCGGGCCAGCCGTTCGGCCAGGTCGAGCTCGAACCGCCCGATGGCCTGCCTGGCGGCTTCGAGCACCTGGTCCGGGCGTGTGATCGTGCCCGACTGGAGCTGCCATACCCCGGCGAGCAGCGTGTCGTCGCGCCGGCGCATCGGCTCGGCGTTCAGCGCGCCGGCGAGGCGTCCCCAGATCGCCCGGGCGCGGGTCACCGGGAGGCCCGCTCGCAGCACCTCGCCGTACAGCGAGTGGGCCAGGCGCAGCGTCACCCTCGCGCCGGACTGGTCGGCGACCGCCATCCCGCTGCGCTCCGCCGCTTCGATGGTTTGCTGGTCCGCCAGGCGCTGGAGTACGGCCAGCGCGAGCGGCTCGCCGCAGGCGATCATCTCCAGCACCTCGCGGGCGGCGGGATCCAGCGTGCGCAGCCGGGCCGTGACCAGGTCCGCCACCCGCGCCCTGGCCGGCACGCCGCCGCGCCAGCGCCAGAGCCCGTCCCGGCGCTTCAAAGCACCGGTCTCCACCGTGTCGGCCAGCAGTTCCCGCAGCAGCAGCGGGTTGCCGTCGGCGAGCCGGTGCAGGCGCCGCCGGCTCAGGGGATCGATGCGGCCGTCCAGTGTCAGGTCGAGCAGGCGATCCACCGCCTTCGGGGGCAGCGGGCCCACGCTTAGTCGTACCGCTGTGTCTTTCCAGAGGGCGGCGACGGCGTCGGTCGCGGGCTCGCAGCAGCAGGCGGTGATCAGCGGGATCACCAGGCGCTGGGCCGTGAGCTGGCGCAGCAGCGCGGCCGAGGCCTCGTCCAGCAGGTGGGCGTCGTCCACGACGAACAGGGTCGGCTTCCCGGCGGTGCGCGCGGCCACCCGGTCCGCCACTCGGGCGATCAGTTCCACCCGGCTCTCGGCCAGCCATTGGCTGCCCGGCAGCAGGTGGGAGAGCGCGCCGAACGGGATCGAGGCCGCCGCGCGGGTCGCCGCCACCCACTCGGCCACGCCACCTGACGCCGTCCATCGGGCCAGCGCTTCGCGGGCCAGTCTGGTCCTGCCCATCCCGGGCGCGCCGATCAGGGCGAGGCCGCCGCTCGCCAGCGCCGTTTCAATCGTGCTCAGCTCCGCCTGACGCCCAGCCAGCGGCCATTGGTACACCTGCGCAACTCCCACAGCGCCCCTCCGATAGCGGTGTAGTGGCGACCCATCCGCTATACGTCCGGAGTTCGCAGTCAGATGAGGCCCGCTGCCAGGGATCGGGTGAATTCTTGCCGACATCGCCCTGCGGAGGCGGCCTCCCTGTTCCAGATGGTGGTCCTGCCTTTGTTGAGCGTTTCCTCGGACGTCACAGATCATCGGCAGGTTGGACTCTGGCCGCACCCGGGTTCTGATCCGCGGCCGTCTTGTCCAGATCCCCGTTCCGCTGATCACCTACGTGCGGGCGAAACAGGAAAGATGACATGACCCTATTTCGTAGCTCCTCCGTGGCCCTACTCGCCGGAGCGGCCGTTGTGGCCCTCTCGGGTCCGGCACTCGCCGACCCCGACCCGTACGGCAAGCACCACCGCAAGAGCTTTGACCTCCAGGCGCACCGGGGCGGGCTCGGCCTCGTGGTGGAGAGCACGCTCGACTCCTTCGCCAACGGGCTGCGCGTCGGCGTGAGCACACTTGAACTCGACATCCAGATCACCGAGGACGGCAAGGCCGTCGTCACCCATGACCGCAGGGTGGACGGCCGCAAGTGCCAGGACACCGGCCCGGTCACCCCGAACGACCCCGAATTCCCCTACGTCGGCAAGTACGTGAACACGCTCACCTTCGCCCAGGTCAGGACGCTGGACTGCGGGACCAAGACGCTGCCGGACTTCCCCGGCCAGCGGCCCGCGCCCGGCGCCGGGATGCCGCTGCTGAGCGAGGTGTTCGACCTGGTCAAGCGCTTCCGCGCGCACGACGTCATGCTGAACGTGGAGACCAAGGTGGAGGCGGGAGCGCCCACCGAGACCGCGCCGCGCGAGCAGTTCGTCCAGGTCGCCGTCCAGGAGATCCGCCGAGCCCGCATGCTCAAGCAGGTCACCATCCAGAGCTTCGACTGGGGCTCGCTCATGCGCATGCGCCAGGTCGAGCCGCGGCTCCCGCTGGTGGCCCTCACCAACGTCGACTTCCTCCAGACCGGCCAGCCCGGCGCGTCGCCCTGGCTGGGCGGGATCGACATCGACGACTTCGGCGGCAACCCGCTCAAGGCCATCAAGTCCTTCGGGGCCGGCGCGTTCTCGCCCGTCCACGGGTTCCCGCAGAACGGAAAGGTCACCGACCCCGGCTACCGTCCGTACGTGACCAAGGCGATGGTGGACGAGGCGCACAGCCTCGGCATCAAGGTGATCCCGTGGACCGTCGACGACGAGCCCACCATGAACAAGCTCATCGACGACGGGATCGACGGCCTCATCACCGACTATCCCGACCGCCTGCGCGCGGTCCTCGCCGGCAGGGGCTACAAGCTGCCCAAGCAGTACCAGGGCCCGCGCGGCTGACCGCCTCTCGCCACCCGCGCAGGTGATATCCACCTGCGCGGGTCAGTTGAGGGCATGTGGGCTGAAGATGGCGTACGCCCCACCGCCCTGAGCGCCGTTGAGCAACAGGCCGTCGTTCATGCGGGCGGAATAGCCGATCACCTTCCCCTCGAGCACCGGCACGACCACATCGTGCAGGTAAGGGCCGTCATGGGTCTCCACGGACGCGGCCCGCACGCGCTCTTGAACCAGCCAGCCCTCGTGTTCGCCCACCACTCGGGCCCAGGAACGCGCGTCGTACTCGGAACCGATGAACACGTCCTTGCCGTGAAAGCTGTAGGGCGCCTTCAACACCAGGTGCTCCCGCCTACTGACGACTTCGTCCCCCTCGATGCCGTCCCCGAGCTTGCGGCTGTACGGCACCAGGGCATCCAGGCAATCCACGTTTCTCTCGCCGAAGAGCCGGCGAAATCGGGGATCGGAAAGCGCGGCGAGGCAGAGTTTGTTCTCCGCGACCCATCGTTGTCCCAGCGGATTGGGCACGACGAGCGTGCCTTCGATGAGGCGGGCGCAGAAATGATCCCACCGCCGCACTTCGTCTGGCTCCAGGGGAATGTATTTCAGATAGCCCAGCCGGACGTCCTCGATGGAATCGATGTCGCACGGCTCGATTTCCACGACCTCTCGTCCGCACCTGGCCAGCTGTCTGTGTACCTGGTCGAGTTCGAATTTCGTGCTCTCGTGGGAGTGGAAGAGCGCGATGCGCCCCTGATCGCCCACGTGCTCGCGGCCGAAACGGAGCAGCCAGCGGGCGAACCAGTCCTCGCTCTCGAAGGGGGCGGCGTGTGGTGCCCATTCGGCGAGCGCCGGGCCGAGCTTGGAGGTACGCCAGAATCGGTTGACCATCCCGGAGGAGATCACTCCGCCAGGGCTGCTCGGATTGAATTCCAGGACCCGGACGGTGTCGAGTGTGCTGCCCAGCAGGTCCAGGCGGCAGTAGTCGACGCGCAGCTGTTCCGGCGCGGGTTCCATCATGATCCAGCGGTGCAGGCGTGCGGGAATGGCCAGGAAATCCTGCAGTTCCCGGTCGGCGGGATACTGCCTGACCAGCTGGTTCAGGCATTCGACGAGACCCTGGACCCGGCGGCGGAGTACGGGTTCCGCGTCGGGGTGCAGGACGGCGAGCGCCGGCCGTACGGGAAAGGGATTGTGCCCCCGGCCGTGCACGGCCAGGTCCATCAGGGACTCGGCCGCCACCCGCTCCTGGACCTGGTGCCATGCCTGGTCGAGGCCGAGCGTCGCCGCGAGGGCGCTCGCCGAGCAGTGGCCCAGAGTTCGTTCCGGATCCACGAGCGGAAGATCGTACTGGCTCTGCGATGACCCCGGAATTTCCTTTGACCTATACACCTGCCCCCCAGGGAGTATTTGGGCACATATAGGAACATTCTAGTTACGCAAAGTAACTAGGGGGCAGGATCCGTATCCCAAGAGGCCAAGGATCGCCGACCGAATGTCAAGTCCGGCACAAGTGTCAGGGGTCGATAATCACCGTCATCATGGTGTCCGCGATGGCGAAGCCAAGTCTGGCGTAGACGTGTTTGGCGGGGTTCGCGTACGACACGGCCAACCCTATGGTGGGCAAACCATCCGCCGCTCCCCGAAGTTGCACATGCCGAATCAGCCGGGCACCCAACCCAGGAGGGGATTTATCCGGATGCCGGAAGACCTCGGAAATCCACGCCACGTCCCGCCATTGATTGACCAGAACCCCGCCGACGACCGCACCGCCGCCGTCGACCGCGACCGAGCTGCACGGCAGCAGCTCGCCGATCAGTTGCCCGCTGATCAGCGGAGCCAGCTCCTGCTCGTACGCATCCTCAGGCTCACGCCCGGAATGATCAGGATGCCCGGGCGGATACGCGGCCACCATGGCCGCCACCATCTCCCTGCCCTCATGCTCATGCGCCGGAGCGAACCCGAACCCCGGCGGCGCCGCACTGTCAGCGGGAGGCAAGGTTCCCGTCAGATCGCAGTACATCGTGTGCGCATGCCGGCTGAGCCGAGCACCACTCTCGATGAGCTCTGTCCCAAGATCGACCTGCACGGAAACCGCCCAGCCGACAAAGTCACTCATAATCAATTTGGCCGGCTCGGGCCCGACCACCTCGACGTTGTCCGCCCAGGGCAGCCCGTCCCGGACGCCTTTCCGGTAAGTGATGACCGGCACACCCTGAGGGTCGGTCGCTGTCTTCCGCATCCCGCGAGCATCCCGCCGGAATCCCGCGACAGGCAATCCATTTACCTCAGCCGGAAGGCGCCCAGGCCGAGCACGACCATGGCGTAGCCGCAGAGCACGGCGAACCCGGCCCACCCGGGCAGGGGGAAATAGCCATTCATGGGCGCGTAGTAGGCAACCACCTGCGGATACTCTCTCACCGTCTGCTGGACGGCGAAGGCAGCGGCTGGGGTGATCCGCAGCAACCACCTCGACACCTCATCCGACAGCAGCGGAAGGACTCCCAGCAGGTAGGGGAGCACGATGACCGAGATCGCGACGAGGATCGCCGCCCAGGCTCGCCGTACCAGCGCGGCGAGGGCGAGGGTGAAGACGGCGGCGACGGCGAGGAGCGCGGCGACGCCGACGACGACCCGCAGGTGGGTGAGCGCGGACACGGCCAGGACGCTGATGCCCTCGGCCCGCAGCAGCGCCGAGCCGGCCGGCACGACCACTCCCGCGCCGACCAGAGTGGCGACGAAGGCCGCCCCGCCGACCACGACGGCCTTCGCCGCCAGGATCCGGCCGCTGGACGCGCCTGTCGCGAACCGCGCCGCCACCACGATCACGATGATCAGTGCGATGGTCAGGCCGACGAGAGTGCTGGACACGGTGCTGCGCGGCGCGTCGGTGAGGGGTCCGATGTCGCCGGATCCGGTGACGGTGAACGTGCCGTTCGACTCGACGAGCCCGGGAGCCCGGTGATATCGCTCCCAGTCGGTATGGCCCATTTTCCCCACGGGGGTCGTGCTCCAGGCGGCGGCCGGTGCGCTGTCTAGGCTGATGTGGTCGAACGTGGCGGTGACCTGGGTGAAGCGCGAGGCTGACAGGCTCGCGCCGAGACCCGTGTGCGTGATCGTCAGGTCTCCCGGGGAGGCGGTGAACAGCCCTACTTGGACGGTGGCGGGAAGGCCGGGGAGGTGCGCGGTGCCGACCTTCGTCCAGTGTGTGCCGTCCGGCGATTCGTGGCCGGTGATGGTGTCGCCGGCGCGGGTCAGGCGCAGCCAGCGAGGTGACTGCGTGGCGGCGCCGGCCACATCGTGGGTGTAGTCGTACTGCATGCGGACACCGTGGCTGCCGGTGAGCATGAGCGCCGCGTAGGAGGAGCCCTGGGCGACACCGTCCTTGAGGATGATGCCGGCTTTCGCCCAGGGCACCAGGCCGGGGACGATCTCGTCGTGGTCGGGTGGCGGGTAGGTGATGATGCCCGTCATCGAGGTCAGGCGCGCGGTGATGCCGCATGTCCGGGGTCGGCCTGCTGGCCCTCACCATCGGCCTGACCGAAGCGAGCAGCACCGCACCCGTCGGGCAGCCCGGACTCGGGGCCGCGCAGCAGCGCATCCACGAGCTGGAGACAGAGTTGTCGATGCAGTCGCGCCAGCTCCTGATGGGCTCGCTGATCGCGCTGGTCGTGATGGCGGCGGTCTCGGTCCTGCTCGGCAGCGCCATCGCCGGTCGGGTGCTGCGACCACTGCGGACGATCACCGCCGCGACCCGGCGGATCTCCGCCGAGAACCTGCACGAGCGGCTGGCCGTGCCGGGCCCCGCCGACGAGGTCAAGAACCTCGCGGACACCATCGACGGCCTGCTGGAACGTCTGGAGGCGTCCTTCGCCGCCCAGCGCCGGTTCGTCGCCAACGCCTCCCACGAACTGCGCACCCCGCTGGCCACCATGCGGGCGTCGGTGGACGTGGCCCTGGCCAAACCGGAGCCGCCGCCACCCCAGACGGTCACGCTGGCCAACCGGCTGCGTACCGAGCTTGACCAGGTCGATCGCCTCCTGGAGGGCCTGCTCGTCCTGGCCCGCGCCCAGCACGGCGAGCTCCCCGACCGCGACCCCGTCACACTGAGCGACCTGGTGTCACAGGCCCTGAACGCCCGCGCCGCCGACCTCGCGGCGAAGAACCTGACCGCCGAAGACGGCGGTCTTCAGCGTACGGCGTGCACCCAGGGCAGCCTCACGCTGCTGACGCGCATGACCGACAACGTGATCGACAACGCCATCGTCCACAACCAGGACGGCGGCTGGATCCGGGTCGCGACCACAGCGGACGGCACCGCGGTGCGGCTGATCGTGGAGACGGGCGGACCGGCTCTCGATCCGGAGCACATCGCCCGGCTCGGCCAGCCCTTCCAGCGGCTCGCCGCCGACCGCACCGGTTCCGGCACCGGCCTCGGCCTGTCGATCGTCGCGGCGATCGCCACCGCGCACGGCGGCCACCTGGACCTGCACGCCCGAGCTGAAGGCGGCCTGCGCGTCACCATCTCACTGCCGGCGGGCGCGGCGTGAGGATCCTGGTGGTCGAAGACGCGCTCTCGCTCGCCGAGGTCCTGGCCGAGGGGCTACGGGATCAGGGCATGGCCGTCGACGTCGCCCACGACGGCCTGGCCGCCGCCGCCAAGCTCGACCTCAACAGCTACGACGTCGTGCTCCTGGACCGGGACCTCCCAGGCATCCACGGCGACACGCTCTGCCAGATGATCACCGACCGTGACGACCGAACCATGGTCCTGATGCTCACCGCGGCCGGCTCCCCAGGAGACCGGGTCAGCGGACTGACCCTGGGCGCCGACGACTACCTCGCCAAGCCGTTCCACTTCCCGGAACTGGTGCTGCGCGTCCGCGCGCTGGCCCGCCGGCGACCCTCCGCCCGCACCCGGACCCTGCGGGCGGGCGGCCTCGAACTCGACCCCGCCCGGCGCACGGCCACCCGCGACGGCCGCCGGCTCGACCTCTCGGTCAAGGAGTTCGCCCTCCTGGAAGCCCTCCTGCGCGCCGGCCCCGCCTTCCTCAGCACCGAGCAACTCCTCGAACAGGTCTGGGACGAGAACGCCGACCCGTTCACCAACACCGTCACCGTGACCATCGGCCGGCTACGCCGCAAACTGGGCAACCCACCGGTCATCACCACCACACCTGGCGTGGGCTACCGCATCGCCGATCCAGCCGACTAACGAAGGTCCCTGGTGGAAGTGACGTTCGCCCGCTGCGTACGGTCGGGTCGGCAGGATCGCATGAAGGAGAGCTCACGTCTGGAGGGAGATCATCATGGCTGGACTGGTCGTCGTCGGCCTCGACGGGTCGGAATCCGCTGCCCTGGCCGTCGACTACGCGGTGGACGACGCGGTGCGCAGGGGGGCGACTCTGAAGATCGTCCATGTACGCGACCCCTGGTCGGGAGACCTGGCGTTGCAGGGCCTGGACCACTTGACCGAGGCCGCCACCCGGCACGGGGAGGACATCCTGGCCGCCGCCAAGGAGCGGGCCCGCGAGCGAGCCCCGGACCTCGAGGTGGTCACCAGGATGGTCCCCGGCCAGATCGTGGAACAGCTGAAAGCCGAATCCGCGGAGGCTGACTGCCTCGTGGTGGGGAGCCGCGGCATGGGTGGATTCGCCGGTCTGCTGCTCGGATCGGTAGGGCTGGGCGTGGCAGGCCACATATCCGGGCCCATCGTGGTCGTCAGACGGCCGGCCCCGGTCTCGTACGGGGAGATCGTCGTGGGATACGACGGATCGGACCACTCCGAGGCGGCGCTGGAGTACGCCTTCGGCGAGGCGAGAAGGCGCGGAGCCGGGCTGAAGGTGATCTACACCTGGCAGGAGCTCATCTTCTCCCCCTACGCGGTCGGCTACAGCCAGATCCTGCAAGGCGTCTTCAACGATCGGGTGGCTGACGTGCACCACCGCCTGGCCTCGTGGCGAGAACGGAATCCGGACGTCAAGGTCGAGGAGTCGTTCCTCACCGGCCACCCGATCCCCGCGCTGGCCGAGGCCTCGCGCCTGGCCGACCTCGTGGTGGTCGGCTCGCGCGGGATGGGCGCCTTCGGCTCGGCGGTGCTCGGCTCGGTGAGCCACGGCGTCCTCCACCGCGCGTCCTGCCCCGTCGCCGTCGTCCGCCCGTAATGCCAAGACGCCCATCCGTTGCGGATGGGCGTCTTTTGGCGGGGCCGGCTACTTGAGGATCGGGTACTTCTGGACGATCGCGGTGCGCGACCACCAGGCACCGATGCCGAGGGTGTTGCCGGCGGAGGCGAGGGCGAGGCCGATGAGGACGACGGCGTAGATGAGGTGTTCGTCCAGGAAGGGGTTGTTGGCGAGGGGGAGTTCGGCGGCCCACATGAAGATCAGGAGCAGGGAGCCGGTGGCGGCGGCGATGCGCATTCCTGCGCCGGTGATGAGGGCGGCGCCGATGCCGAGCAGGCCGAGCATGAACAGCCAGTCGACCCAGGCCTGTCCGGCCAGGCTGGAGAAGAATCCGCCGAGGGCGTTCTCGCCGGTGCCCTTGAGGAAGCCGGTGGTGGGGCTGCCGCCGTTGATCCAGGAGCGGGCGGCGGGGGTCGCCAGGCCCCAGCCGAAGGCCTTGTCGAGGAAGGCCCACAGGAAGACCCAGCCGAGGGAGATGCGCGCGACGGCCCAGACATAGTCCACCGTGCGCGACTGCGAGTTGAGGGGGTGGGGGGTGTGGACGGTGGGGCGTCCTTCGGTGGTGGCCATGGTGAGTCCCTTTGGAGAGCGGTTCTTGTCTTGTTCTCGCACCTCAATGACACCGGTTCGGCGGGCCGGCGCTTAGGGCTGGAGGACTCGCGCGCGGGGCCCGCAAGGCCCGTCCCCAGTGGGACTTTCGGCCCTGACCCGATCTACGGGACCAAAGTCCCTCCGGGGTGAGCCGTCCGGCTCTGCCTCCCGCGTACGCGCGAACGGGAGCCTGACGGCACAGCGTACGAAGGAGGCGTGCCATGATCGCTCCGCTGGCCACCGATCTCGGCGCACGGCGGCTGCTCGTCGCGGCCGCCGCGGCGCCGTCGGTGCTGAACACCCAGCCGTGGCGGTTCCGCGTCGTCCGCCGGGAGTTCGTCGAGATGTTCGCCGACCCCGAGCGACGGCTCACCGTGAGCGACCCCCGGGGCCGTTCCATGTACGTGAGCTGCGGCGCGGCCCTGTTCAACCTCCGCCTGGCGATCAAATGGGCCGGCTACCGCCCCCTGGTGTGGCTGCGCCCCAACCTCGCCGTGCAGCCCCGGCTGCTGGCCGCCGTCCGCATGGCGGAGACGGGCCCGGCCGGACCGGCGGGCGCCCGCC
>NZ_BLAF01000013.1:92772-165469 GCF_009687885.1 Acrocarpospora pleiomorpha | reverse complement strand
CCCGCCTGTATGAGGCGATTCCCGCGCGCAGGACGAACCGCGAGCCGTACAACGGGAAGCCGGTCCCGCCCGCGGTAATGGCCGAGCTGCGGATCGCGGCGAGCCGCGAAGGCGCCTGCCTGATCCCGTTGGACGGGCAGGCCGTCGCCGAGATGCTCGAATACGCCGCCATGGCCGAGGACGAACTGGCTGCCGACCCTGACTACCGGGCCGAACTCGCCCGCTGGGCGCTGCCCGGGTTCGTGCGCGGCCCGGTGCCGACGGGGGACCCGCCCGTGACGCGGCGCCTTGGCGAACGCGGCCGGGTCGCGGCGTTCGAGCCGCGGCCGCAGCTCGCCGTTCTCACCACGCGCGGCGACCGGCCCGTCGACTGGCTGTGCGCCGGGCAGGCGCTGGAGCGCGTGCTGCTCACCGCGACGGCACACGGGCTGTCGACCTCGTTCCTCAACCAGCCGCTGGACCTGCGGGACATGCGCCGGCGCAGCGATCCCCGGCACCGCCGCGGCCACCCGCAAATGATCATCAGGCTCGGCTACGGACCGCTCGTCCCGCGGGCGCCCCGCCGCCCCGCTACGGACATCCACCACACCTAGTGAGAGGAGATGAGCGCCCATGCGCGCGCTCGTCGTGTACGAATCGATGTTCGGCAACACCAAGCAGATCGCCGAAGAGGTGGCGCGCGGCCTGACGACCCGCATGCCCGTGGAGATCCTGGAGGTCGGCACCGCGCCGGTACTGCTCCCCGACGAGGTGACCCTGCTGGTCGTGGGCGGCCCCACGCACGCGTTCGGCATGTCGCGCGCGAGCACCCGCGATTCCGCCGAGCAGCAGGCCGACGGCGACCTGATCTCCCGTGGCGAGGGGATACGCGAGTGGCTGTCCGCCCTGCGGGTCACCATCCCCATCGCCGCCGCCGCGTTCGACACCAAGATCCGTGCCGCGTACATGCCCGGCTCGGCGGCCAAGGGCGCGCACAAGGCGCTCCGCAGGCACCACCTGCGCCTGGCCGCCCCGCCGATGAACTTCTACGTCACCGGGACCAAGGGCCCGCTGGAGGAGACCGAACTGCGGCGCGCCCACGAGTGGGGCGAGTCTCTCGCCGACGCCATGGCAAGCACCTGAGGCGAAAGCGCCCGGCGGGAGCCGCGACCGACTGGGCGGAAAATCGGATTGGCGATGACCGGGGCCAGGGGTATGGTCGTCAGTGGCGGTTTCCGGCCGCCTCTGGGTCCGCGGGCAGAGCTGCAAGCTCACCGGTTCGCCAAGCAAATCGACGGCATGTCTTTTCCCCGCCCGATGTCGCGGATCCGCGGGCGCCGAGGGAAGGACTGCCTTGTCCGATCAGTCGCGCGCGCTCCCCGACCGGCCGAGTCTCCGGTATCTGAAGCTCGAGGCGAAACGCCGCCTCTCCGCCGGGGAATTCGCCATGCTTCACCAGGCCCAGCTGGCCATCGCCCGCGAGCACGGGCTGCCGAGCTGGACCGCGCTCAAGGAACACATCGAGGCCGCGAGCCACGCCCTCATGCAGGTGCGGTGGTTCATGTCCCGCTTCGCGGCGGCCGATACCCCGGAGTGGACACCCCCTGACGAGGAGGAACTGCGCCGGCACTTCGACGACCACTACCTGAGCCTCCTGCCGCCGGACACGCTGATCCAGGTGTTCAGCTCGGTGGCGCAGCAGCTGCGCGAGGACCTCGCCGACGTGCGGGCCGAGCCGCTGCGCCTGCACGCGCGGATCGCCGACCTGCGGGTCGAGGCGGCGACCGAGGCCGACCCGCCGTACCGGCTGCGCACGCTGCGGTTGTATCCACTGGAGACGAAGGTCAAGGACCCGCGCGTGGCGGCGCCGGCGACGCGTACCTTCGGTGCGGTGCCGGAGGAGGCGGCCGCGGTGGCCGCGGAATCGTTCGCCGAGCTGGGGCTGGTCGGCCTCATCGTGGCCGGCGCGACCGGTGACGGCTCGGTGTGGGTGACCGCGCAGGGTTGGGCGAGCCTCGACCAGGATGAGGCGCTGCTGCCCGAACACCGGTTTCCCGCGAGCTCGATCACCAAGCTGATCACCGCGGTCGCCGTCCTGCGGCTGGTCGCGGACGGGCGCGTACGGCTCGACGAGCCCGCGAACGCGTATCTGCGCACCATCCGGCTCGCCGACGACGCCGTCACCGTACGGGAGCTGCTGTCCCATACCGGCGGCGTCGACAACCTCGCGCCGATGTTCGACGACCACGTCCCCGACCTGGTCTCGGTCACCGGGCCGGTCGTGGCGTGCGGCGGCCCACGCGGCACATTCGCCTACGGCCACGGCGGGTACGCGCTGCTCGGGCAGCTGATCGCCGACGTCACCGCATCGAGTTACGAGGAGGCGGTCTCCCGCATGGTGCTCCAACCCCTCGGGATGAGCGATTCGTGGTTCCCGCGCAGCGTTCCGGCCACCGGCGTGGCCATCGGCCACCGCCTCACGGACGAGGGCTTGTTCGAGCGGGTACCGACGCAGATCTCCGTCGTGCCGGCCGCGGGCGGTCTGTGGACCACGGCGGCTGATCTCGTCCGCTTCGGCCTCGGCTGGTCCTCGCTGCTGCCCGACGCGCTCGCCCGCGAGGCGCTCAGGCCGCAGGCCGAGCGGGGCGACAGCCCAGGTGGCCAGACGGGCCTCGGCTGGGGGCTCGTGCTGCCCAAGGACGTCGCCGGGCACCCCGGTGCCGGGTCCGGCTACTCCGCGTCCCTGATCATCAGACCGGGGCTCGTCAGTCCGGGCGGCGGCCAGACCTGGCTCGTCGTCACCAACCGGCAGGTCGTGGTCGAAGCGATCAACGAGCGACTGGCCCTCCCGATCGCCTGAGCGGGGGCGCCGTCATGGCCGTGGCCGTGGCGGCGCTCACCAGTCAGAACTCGAAGACCACGCGCGCGTCGACGCGGCCGGACAGCACGTCCTCGATCGCCTCGTTGATCTCCTCGAGCTTCCGCGTCTCGTACCTGACCTCGGTACGTCCCGCCGCGTGCAGCCGGAAGACCTCGGCCAGGTCGGCCCTGGTCCCGACGATGGAGCCGATCACGCTGATGCCGCCCAGGACTGTCTGGAATATCGGCAGCTGCATCGTGTTGCCCTTCGGCAGGGAGACCAGCACCAGCCGGCCGCCGCGCCGCAGGCTGGCGTGGGCCTGCTCCAGCACGTGCGGGTCGGCCGCCAGGACGACGGCCATGTCGGCCCCGCCCAGGTCCTTGATCGCCGCGACCGGGTCGGTACGGGCCGCGTTGACCGTGTGCGTCGCGCCCAGGCCACCGGCCAGCCGGAGCTTGTCCTCGGTGACGTCGACGGCGATCGTTTCGGCGCCGAAGATGCCCGCGTACTGCAGGGCCAGATGGCCGAGCCCGCCGATCCCGAAGATCGCCGCGCGCTCGCCGGGGCGCAGCCCGGAGACCTTGACCGCCTTGTAGGAGGTCACCCCGGCGCAGGTGAGGGGCGCGGCCTCGCTCGGTGAGACGCCCGCCGGCACCGGGACCACGTAGCGGGCGTCCGCGACGGCCCACTGGGCGTGGCTGCCGTCGATGCTGTAGCCGGTGTTGCGCTGCGATTCGCAGAGGGTCTCCCGGCCGCTGACGCAGTACCCGCAGGTGCCGCACGCCGACCCGAGCCACGGGATGGCGACCCGCTCGCCGACGGCCCGGCCGGTGACGCCGGTGCCGAGCTCCTGGACGATGCCGACGCCCTCGTGTCCAGGGGTGAACGGCGGGTGGGGCTTGACCGGCCAGTCGCCGCGGGCGGCGTGGATGTCGGTGTGGCACAGCCCGCTGGCCTCCATGCGGACCAGGACCTGGCCGGGCGCCGGCGAGGGAACGCGCGTCTCTCGGACCACGAGGGGCTGGTCGAACGCGATGACGGTTGCTGCTTGCATGGTCGCCTCCAGGTTTCGCCGTTTACTCCACTCTGCGAGTGGCGGGCGCTCGCGCTTAGAGGCGTTGGTCCACACCTGGCGGGACCATGCGCACCTCCCGGTGTGTCAAGCGCTCTTCCAGTCGGCGTCGTCGTCCTTCCATTCCAGCTCGTTGATCACGTCGACCACGCCGTTCACCCGGCCGACCATGCGGGCGGCGATCTCGGCCTCGCTCCGGCGGGTCATGGTGCCGCCGAGGGTGACGATGCCCTGGTCGACTTTGACGCGGATGTGCTCGGTGTCCACCCACAGCGAGCGGCCGAGAACGTCCTCGCGGACATCGCGGGCGATATCCGAGTCAGGCCGGACGAAGACCCTGATCAGGTCATGGCGGCTGACCACGCCCACCAGGCGGTCGCTCTCGTCGACGACCGGCAGCCGCTTGATCCCGTGCTTCTCCATGAGCCGGGCGGCCGCGACGGTCGAGAGCTGCGGCCGTACGGTGATCGCGGGGGCGGTCATCAGCTCGGCGGCGGTGTCGCCGTGGGCCTTGGCCTCGGGGTGGCCGGATTCGCGGTTGAGCCGGTGCCGCAGGCGGGCGCGCAGCGGCGGCTGGTAGCCCTCGCGGTAGTAGAGCTCGCGGAACTCCTCCTTGCGGAGCAGGTCGGCCTCGGACACGATGCCGATGACGCGGTTCTCCCCGTCCACGACGGGAACGGCGCTGACCCCGCGAGCGATGAGGATCTCGGCGATTTCCTTGAAGGGCGTGTCTGCGGTGACCAGGGCGACCGTCCTGGTCATGACGGCTTCTACGGTGGTGCGCATGGCGGGTCCTCTCCCGATGGGTGCGGGCCCGTCCGCGGACGGGCCCGCGGGTGATGTCACTTGGTGGTGCGGGGCTTCCCGACGGGGATGCGGATGCCCGCGTTCTTGGCGTCGTCCAGCTTCACGCTGATCTCCAGGAGGCCCTTGTCGTAGACGGCCTTGACGTCCTTGGGGTCCGCGCCCGGGGGCAGGACGACGGATCGGGTGAGCGCGCCGTACCGGAATTCGGTGTGGTGGGCGTCCTTCTCCTCGTGGTGCCGTTCGGCGTGGATGGCCAGCACGCCGTCGGTGAGGGTGATCTCGAGGTCCTTGTCGGGGTCGATGCCGGGGAGTTCGGCCAGCAGGACGTACCTGCCGTCCTTGATGTAGTCCTCGAAGCGGATCGCGGGGCCGAATCCGGCCAGGGGTGCTTCGAGCCAGTCGAAGATCTCCGGGAACAATCCTCTCGGCTGCCTGCGGGTGAGTGTGGTCATCTGCCACCTCCGTGGTCTTTGTTCTTTTCGTCTCCATCCCACGCCGGGTGGGGTGCCGGGCGTAGGGCCGGAGGTCCCCGCAGTGGTGCCGTTGGTCAGCGCAGCCGGCGGGTGAAGGGGGAGGGCGGCGGGTCGGCGGGAGCCAGCCGGATTCGGGCGTCCACGGCGATGGCGGCGCGCGGGGTGACGATGACCGGGTTGAGGTCGAGTTCGGCGACTTCCGGGAGGGCGTCCAGGAGGCGGCCGACGCGGACGATCTGGTCGGTCAGTGCTGTGGTGCTGGCCCGGGGGCGGTTGCGGTAGCCGTACAGGAGGGGGGAGCAGCGCAGGTCGGCGATCATTTCGGCGGCGGTGGCCGGGGTGAGCGGCGGGACGCGGAAGCTGCGGTCGGCGAGCAGGTCGGCGGTGACGCCGCCCATGCCGACCATGACGAGCGGGCCGAAGGCCGGGTAGTTCACGCCGCCGAGGATGATCTCGACGCCGTCGGGGACCATGTGCTGGACGACCGCTCCGGTCATTGTCGGCCCGACCCGCGCCGCCATGTCGCGGTAGGCCTGCTGGACCTCGGCCGGCGTGTTCAGGCCGGTCCGGACGCCGCCGACGTCGCTCTTGTGTACGGGGCCTGTCGCCTTGAGCACGACGGGCAGGCCGAGCAGGGCGGACGCCTCGGCGGCGGTCTCCGGACCGTCCACGGTGATCGACTCGACGGTGGTCACGTCGAAGCAGCGCATCAGCCGGTCGGTGGTCACCGGATCCAGCCAGCCGCCGTCCGGCCGGAGCTTGAGTTCGGATCGCACGATCTGACGCCCGCAGCGGTCGTCCGCCCAGCTCGCGATCGCGGGAGGATCCTCGGGCGCGTGCCGCCACTGCCGGTAGGCGGCGGCTCGCGCCAGCGCCTCTACGGCCTGCTCAGGAAACGCGTAACTGGGAACCCGATCGTCGATCATGCCGTCGTAGCCCATCACGCACGCCACCACGGTCTTGCTCGCCCTCCGGGTCGCCTCGGCGATCGCCTTCCTGGTGGCGTCCATACCCGAGCCGAACGGCGGGGTATAGATCACCAGGACCGCGTCGATCCCCGGTTCCGCCAGGGAGGCCTCGATGGCCAGGCCGATCTGTTCCGCCGTGGCGTCGGCGGTGAGATCGATCGGGTTGGCGAGTGCCGCCGCGGCCGGAACCCGCGCGGCCAGCGCGGCAGAGGCGGGAAGTTCGGGGACGATCAGCCCGTGGCGTTCGCAGGCGTCGGCGGCCATCGCCTCGGGCCCGCCGGAATTGCCGACGATGGCGACGCGGCGGCCCTCCGGGAGCGGCTGAGCAGCCATCAGCCGGGCGGTGTCGATCAGGTCGCGGATGCTATCCACCCGAACCACGCCGGCGGCCCGGACGAGAGCGTCCACCGCGATGTCGGGCGTGGCGGCGGCCGCGGTGTGCGAGCGCACCGCCCGGTCACCCGATCCCGAGCGGCCGCTCTTGACCAGGAGGACCGGCTTGCGGCGTCCGACGCGGGCGGCGATCCTGGCGAACTTGCGGGGATTGCCGAACGACTCGAGGTAGAGCGCGATCACGTCGGTGGCGTCGTCGTCCTCCCAGAATTCGAGCAGGTCGTTGCCGCTCACATCGGCCTTGTTGCCGACCGAGACGAAGGAGGAGACGGCCAGCCGAGCCATGAGCGTCGCCCCGACCGCGCCCGACTGCGACATCAGCGCGATCCTCCCGGCGGTGGGCGCCAGGGGGAGGAAGCTGGCGTTCAGCCGCGCCGAGGTGTTCACGAGGCCGAGGCAGTTCGGGCCGATCAGGCGGATGCCCGCCGACCGGCAGATCGCCAGCAGCTCCCGCTCGGCGTCCCGCCCGTCGTTCTCGGCGAACCCCGCCGAGAGGACCACCAGCCCGCTCACCCCGGCCGCCGCGCAGTCCCGGGCGACATCCAGCACGGCCGGAGCGGGCACCGCGATCACCGCCAGGTCGACCGGTCCAGGCACGGCCGGATAGGCCTGCATCCCGGCCACTTCCGAAGCCTTCGGATTCACCGGGTAGAGCTCGCCGCGGAAGCCGCCGTCCAGCAGGTTGCGCAGCACTTTGTGGCCGATCCTGGCGGGATCACGGCTCGCGCCGATCACCGCCACCGACGCCGGTGCCAGGATCCTCGCCAGCGAGGCCCGCTCGGCCTCGTGTTCCCGGGCCTCGATGCTCGCCAGCAGTTCCGGCGTGCGATCCAGCTTGATCCGCACGTCCACCGTCGCGTTGTCGTAGTGGAAGTCCACCTCCAGGCCGATGTCGCGGAGCACCCGAAGCATCGCGGAATTCTCGGCCAGCACCTCGCCGACCAGCTCCCGGATGCCGTGCCGGGCGGCGTGGTCGGCGAGATGTTCCAGCAGGATCGTCCCCAGCCCCTGCCCCTGCACCCGGTCGTCGAGCAGGATCGCCATGTCGGCGACAGCGCGATCAGCGGTCGGGATGTATTCGCCGACCCCCGTCAATTGGCCGTGCTTGACCGCGATCAGCGCGTGGCCCTGGTAGCCAGCCCGGGTGAGGAGCTCCATGTACGCGTGCGCGCTCGACCGCCCCCCGGTGAAGAACCGCAGATAGGCCGAACGCTGGGAAGTGCGGTCGACGAGCTCGTGCAGCTGAGCGAGATCGCCGGGCGCGAGGGGCCGCACGTGCGCGATGTCGCCGTTGCGCAGCAGGACGTCGCATTCCTCAGACATGGAGATCTCCAGTTCGCGCCGGGACGGGGGGCACGAGACACCATCCCTCCGGCCGGACCCGCACGACAGAGCCGGACGACCCTTTCAGTGAAGGACCTTGGTCGCCTGACTCGTGGCCGACCACAGGCGGCGCCCGGAGATCTGCTCGGTATGGATCACGATGAAGTGATCGAGCCGCCCCGGCGTCCACGGCGTCAACGGCAACTCGGCGAGGCGCCGCGCCTCCGCCGGATCCGTCACCGCCCGCGCGCTCCCGACAGCGGTGACCGACCAGCCCGTACGGCTACGCAGGTCGATGTCATCCGCCTCGAAGGCCACGATCGCATTGCGGGTGGCGACGGCCAGCTTGGAGCCGGTCGCAGTACGGATCACGATGTTCTGCCCGTCCAGATGGAAGTTGACCGGCTGCACGGCAGGCAGGGCATGATCGGTGAAGACGATTCGCCCCAGCGATGTCAGCGACAGCAGGTGCAGACACTCCTGACGCGAAAGCACCCGCAGTCCGGCCGAATCAAGTCTCATACCTCCAGGCTGGCACCCCGGCCCCCGCCGGTAGAGGGCCGAAGGTCCCTTCACTCGATGCGTTCGACCCTCTTCCGGCCCCGGAACGCCGGAATGGTCGAGCAGTTCCGCAAGCCTGGTCAACGTTGCCGCAAACTTGCTCCATTTGTCTTATGCGCTCGCAATTCTTCCGAATGGGTATTCCAACTTCATTTGTGGAGTGCGTAAACCGTGATCTCGAGGCTGCCGTCCTACGCTTGACGTCTATTTAATCAAGCAATAAGGGGATCAATCGGTGTCAAAATTACGCGTCGCCGCGCTGGCGAAATGCGGCACAGTTGCCGTGTTCGTCGTTCTCGCGATGATCGGACCGGCAGCCGCGTCTCCAAAACCAGATCAAGGAAGTGGCGGTAACGCCGCGACTGAGCCCAGCGTGCGCGCGAAGGCGGTTGCGGCATCGCCAGTCATCACCTTCTCCGAATTTCCGGAGGGTACGGCGATAGCCACGCAATACCAGGACAAGGGAATCATCTTCGGGGGAGACGCTCCCTTCATCACCTCCGATGGCTCCAACCCAACCACGCCGGTCCTGTCCGGCACGCCGCGGTTCCAAGGAGCGATCACCGGAACATTCGTCACGCCAGACGGTAAGCCGCGCACGATGCGGAAGTTCAGCCTCGACGTCGGATACATCAACAATCCCGGCTCCGTGGCGATCACCGTGTTCAACGCCAAGGGCGCCGTCATCAACACCACCTCAGCTGACAGCGTCGGCATTGTCCCCATCACCGTCGCGCATGAGGGAATCGCGTCCTTCAAGGTCGCCTCAGTGAGTCAAGAGGACGCCGGTTTCGCCATCGACAATGTGGATTTCGAGCAGCAGCAGACGCTCGCCGCTTTGGGCGACTCCTACTCCTCCGGTGAGGGCAGCGGTCCGTACGACAAGGCGTCCGGTGGGTGCCACCGTAGCGACACGGCCTGGCCTCGGCTGGTGGACGAGCAGCGGTCCGACCTCGTCATGGGCGCGCACGTCGCCTGCTCGGGGGCGAAGTTCGAGGCGCTGAAGAAGAAATTCAAGAACGAGCCCGCCCAGCTTGACCAGCTCAAGCAGATGGCGGAGCCCGCAGGCGTCATCACCATGACCATGGGAGGAAACGACCTGGGATTCAGCCCTGTCTTGACCGCCTGCTACATCGACAACTGCACCTACAAGCCGCTTTTCGGCGATTCGACGTTGGGCCAAGCCGCGAAACGACTGCCCAAGCTCAAAAAGACGGCGATCAAGGGGTACCAGGACCTCAAGGCAGCGGCGGGTGATGCTCGCATCGTCATCGTCGGATACCCGCGGATGTTCCCGGACAAGAAGAGCGAGGAACGTTGCCTCTGGCTCAGCAATGCCGAACGCCGTGAACTGAACGAACTGGCGAAGAAACTCGATGACACGCTGCGAAGCGCCGCGCAGGAGGCCGGCGTCGAATTCGTGTCCGTGCTGGAAGCTCTCGACGGCCACGAGGCCTGCTCTCGCGACTCATGGATCTTCCGAATCGGCCTGAGCGGAGGCCAGCAACGAGGCCATCCCACCAAGCAGGGCCAGGAAGCCATCGCGGGCATGGTCCGCGCCTATCTGGACGCGGTCTGAGGTGACCGTGGCCCGGCGCGTCCATTCGCTCGCCGGGCCACGCCTGGGATACAGGCGGGCCACGATCCAAGAGAGCGTGGCCCGCCTGGCTTGGTCAGGTTGTGGTGCCGGTGACTGTGGATCCTGACTTGGTGACGAAGTAGGTTACGGTCGTGCCGCTCCAGAAGTGGAGGGTGAGTGTGACTCGGGCGGCGTCGTTGACTTCGGCGAAGAAAGCCGGTGTCAGCGTGATTGTGTTAGTGCTGTAGTTGGGGGCGAATGCGACGTCGAATTCCTTGAACGACGTCCAGTTGTGGGGGCCGGCGTTGGTGCCGTTGGCGTACTTGGCCTCCATGGTGGCGAGTTGGTCGCCCCTGAATGTGGTGGGGATGGCGAAGGAGTTCGTTGTTCCGTTCGCGTTCTGCACGGTCGGGGTGTCGTAGGTGAGGATGTTGATTCGCCACGGGACGCCCTGGGAGAACCGAGCCGACAGTGTCGCGTTGACGCCGTAGGCTCGGGAGCCTGTCAGGCGGGTGAGTGCGGATGCCGTGAAGGTGAGTTGGTTGCCGGAGACGGTGTAGTCGGTGCCGCGTACCAGATCTGTGTTGCCCTGGCGGATGCCTGCGAACGAGGTGCCGTTCAGGTTCAGGGTGAGCGATTTGCTGGTGATGGCGGATGCTCTGGCGTTGAATACCTGATCCGATGAGGCCGTACCTGAGCGTGTCGTCCAGCTGGACTTGATCTGCGCGAACAGTTCGGGGTCGGACCACTGGAAGGAGGTCCGGCCGAAGTGCTGGCCGTTGTCCCACAGCATGGTGGTGATCTGCCTGGTGCGCGCGTAGTGGCCGAGGAATTCGAAGAACTTGAGTTTCTCGCCCTGCTGGATTGTGCCGGTGTGCCGGTCGAAGCCCAGCAGGCCGTACTCGCCGATGATCACGGGGATGCCGCGGGTGATGAAGGCGTTGTACACCCGGTCGAAGGAGTCGGTCAGGTCCTGCTGGACGGTGGCGTCGAAGCGTGTGCCGCCGGCGACGTTGACGCTGAATGGCCAGTATCCGTAGAAGTGGACCGTCGCGATGAGGTTGGGGTCGTTCATCGCGTTGAACGTGCTGACGAGTTCGTCGACTCTGGGCTGGTCGGCCGAGGTGTGCAGGGTCGGCAGGACGAGCAACCGGGTCGCGTTGTTGCCGCCCGACTGGCGCACGATGGTTCGGAAGGACGTGTTGAGGTCATTCAGCAGCGTCGCGTTCTGGGCGTCTCCGGAGCTGCCGGTGAAAGTCGGCTCGTTGACGCTCTCGAATATCAGCTTGGGTGAGGAGTTCCGGAATGTGCTGGCGATCTGGGTCCAGATCGCGTTGTATCGGGCGAGTACGTTCGTCCGGTCGCCTGGCATGTTCTGGATCCACTGCCAGGAATCGTGATGGATGTTGATCATCACGTAGAAGCCGTCGGCGAGGGCCCAGTCGACGACCTCTTTCACCCGGTTCATGTGCGTGGCGTTGATGGTGTAGCTGGGCGCCCCGCCCTGGTACTGACCCCAGGTCACCGGGATCCGGATGCTGTTGAAGCCCTGCGCCCTGATGTTGTCGAGCAGCGCCGCCGTGATCTGCGGGTTGCCCCATGAGGTCTCGCCCGAGCCGGTGGCGTCGAGGGAGTTGCCCAGGTTCCAGCCGGGCTGCATCGCGGCCACGACGGCGCGCGCGTTACCGGGCGGCGGGGTGGGTGTCGGCGTCGGGGTCGGCGTCGGGGTCGGCGTTGGCGTGGGCGTCGGTGTGGACGTTGGGGTGCCACCGCAGGCCACGCCGTTGACGGTGAAAGCGGTGGGGTTGGTGTTGGCGCCGCTATAGCTGCCGTTGAAGCCGATGGTGACGCTCGCTCCCGTTCCCAAACCGGGCGCGTACGACGGAGCGGTCACGGTCACGCTCTGGCCCGACTGAGTCCAGGTTCCGCCCCAGCCCTGGGTGACCTGTTGGTTCCCGGGCCAGGTGTAGCGCAGCGTCCACGGATTGACCGGGTCGCCGAGGTTGTTGATCGTGATGTTGGCGCCGAACCCGCTGCCGTTGTCCCAGGCCTTGGCGTAGGTCACGGAACAGGCGACCGCCGCGTGGGCCGCGGGCGGGGTGACGGCCACCCCGATCGCCGCCAGGAGCACGGCCGCTGTGGACACAATCCACAAACGTAATTTCTTCATCTTCAAGCCTCCATGGATGGAGCGCCCGATTTGGGAGCGCTCCCATGCTTGGCCTGTTTCGCGGGTGTGTACAGGATGTTTCCCCAGGCCGTACCACGACCTGCTCCTGGGCATGAAGGATTCAGCGGGGGTATGAATATTTCAGTGCGCGGCCACGACTATTCGACGGCTCTCTCGATGCTGGCGTTGAAGTGGGCCAGACCGTCGGCGAACGCGGCCAGTTCTTCCGGGGTCCAGTTTTTCAGGACTCTGGCGAGGCCGTTGAGCCGGCACGTGCGCTCCTCGTCGACCCGGCGCAGTCCTTGCTCGGTGATGCGGAGCTTGCGGGCCATGCCGCCGTCGGGATCGGGGATGCGCTCAGCCAGGCCACCGCGGAGCAGGGCTGTGGTCTGCCGGTTGACGGTGGAGGTGTCGAGGCTGAACGCGTGCGCCAGCTGGCCGATCGACATCGGCCCCTTGACTTCGAGCCGCCGCAGCAGGATGTAGCTGCTGCGCTCCAGCCGGCGTTCCTCGGCGCCGTCGGCCGTCGCCACCAGCTCCTTGTAGCGGCCGATCAGCATGAACTCACGCTCGATATCGGCGATCACCTCGTGCATGGAACCCTCCGATCGGGGGGTCAGGTGCCCCACCATCAGGCTATATGTACTATGCACATCATATGCATGATGCACAAAGCTGACAGATGCGGAGAACCCATGAGCCCCTCGCACGCCGCGCCGCGCACCGGAGCCATCATCAGCGTGCTGGCGGCAGGGGGCATCACGGTCTCGCTGATGCAGACCCTGATCGTGCCACTGATATCCAGCCTGCCGACCCTGCTGCACACCACCGCCGCCAACGCCTCCTGGGCGATCACCGCCACCCTCCTGGCCGGCGCGATCGCCATGCCCGTCGCCGGACGCCTCGGCGACCTGTACGGCAAACGCCGCGTCATCGTCGCCAGCGCGCTCCTGCTCGCCATCGGCTCCCTGGTGTGCGCGCCCGCCAACTCCCTGACCCCGATGGTCATCGGCCGCTCGCTCCAGGGGCTCGGCATGGCCGTGATCCCCCTGGGGATCGCCATCATGCGCGACATCCTGCCGCCGCAACGACTCGGCTCGGCCATCGCGCTGATGAGCTCATCACTCGGCGTCGGCGGCGCGCTCGGCCTGCCCGCCGCCGCGCTCGTCGCCCAGAACCTGAACTGGCACGCGCTGTTCTGGGGCTCGGCCGGTCTGGGCCTGCTGCTGTGCGTCCTGGTTCTGCTGATCGTGCCGGAGTCCCGGGTCACGTCGCCGGGCCGTTTCGACTTCGTCGGCGCGGTCGGCTTGTCAGCCGGTCTGGTCCTGCTCCTCCTGCCCATCTCCAAGGGCAGCGACTGGGGCTGGACGAGCGGCACCACGCTCGGCATGTTCGCCGCCTCGGCCGCGATCCTCCTGCTGTGGGGATGGTGGGAACTGCGCTCGCCCGCACCCCTGATGGACCTGCGTACCAGCGTGCGCCCCCAGGTGCTGATGACCAACCTGGCCTCCGTCGTCATCGGCTTCGCCATGTACGCGATGTCGCTGATCACCCCCCAGCTCCTGCAGCTGCCCGCCGCGACCGGGTACGGCCTGGGCCAATCCATGGTCGAGGCCGGCCTGTGGATGGCACCGGCCGGGCTCGTCATGATGGCGATCTCGCCCCTGGCCGCACGCCTGTCAGCGGTTCGAGGCCCCAAGATCTCCTTGCTGCTCGGCACGCTCGTCATCGCCTCCGGCTACGCCCTGGCCCTGGCCCTGATGGACAGCGCCTGGGGGGTCCTGATCTTCTCCGCCGTGATCAGCGCCGGGATCGGTTTCGCCTACGCGGCCATGCCCACCCTCATCATGAGCGCCGTGCCGCCCACCGAGACGGCAGCCGCCAACGGCCTCAACAGCCTGATGCGCGCGATCGGCACCTCCAGCGCCAGCGCGGTGCTGGGCGCGGTCCTGGGCACCATGACGGTCAAGCTCGGCCCGGTGACGCTCCCCTCCGAGGACGGCTTCCGCGTCGGCCTCTTCATCGGCGGCGGCGCCGCTCTGCTCGCGGCCCTCGTCGTCCTGGCCGTCCCCGGCCGCCGCGCCGGCGCCCATCGGCTGGTCGACACACCCGCCGGCCTCGACCTGGTACGGGCAGGAGCCTGACCTCGCTTGAATCGGGGAGACAGTCCTTGGCTGAGGCTTTCCTCTGGCTTCGTGGTGGCAAGGGGTGCCCTCGCTAGCGTGGAACTGTGGGTAAGTGTTTGTTGAGATTGCGCCCACGGTCGATTCGCGGGCGGCTCACGCTGCTCAGCGTCGTGTGTGCCCTGGTCATCCTCATTCCGATGGCCGCGGTGATGAGCACGGTCATTTCGCAGATGTTCGCTGATGTGGTCTGGCACGACACGCAGCAGCAGGCGATCTTGATAGCGGCGGCCATCCGTGGGGGCTCCTTGCCGCGCGTGATCACGCCGACCGTACCGGGCGTCGACCTCGTTCAGGTCGTGGCGCCGGACAGGCGTGTCCTGGCCGCATCTCCGATGGCCAGGAACAAGCCGCCGATCAGCGTCGCCCGGCCCGAGCCGAACGATCCACTGCAGGATCTGCAAACCTGCTCCAACCCCGAACGAGGTTGCCTTCGTTACAGCGTGCTCCGGGCCGACCCCCGCGCCGACTCCCCGGTCGTGGTCGCCGCCCGTCGCACCAACACCGTTCTGTCCACCGGCTTCGTCGACGCCATCGTGGCCGCGCAGGCCATTGTCCTGATCTCGTGCGTGGCCGGGCTCACGTGGGCGGTTACCGGGCGCATCCTGCAGCCCGTGGACGCCATCCGGTCGAAGCTTGCCAAGATCACCTTCAGTGACCTGAGCCATCGCATCGCCGAACCGGCAGGAGACGATGAGATCTCCAGATTGATCCATGCCCTCAACCAGACCTTGCAGCGGCTGGAGACTGCCACGCACCAGCAGCGGCGGTTCGTCGCCGATGCCTCGCACGAGCTGCGCACCCCGGTGGCGGGGTTGCGGGTCAAACTCGAGGAAGCCCAGATGCACCCGCGGGACATCGACCTGAACGGGCTGCTGGAGCACACGCTGGACGATGTCGACCGCGTGCAGGCGATCCTGTCCGACCTGCTCATGCTGGCCGGTCTCGAATCCGGCGCGGCGGCCAAACGTCAGCGGGTCGACCTGGCGGCCCTGACGCGTGCGGAACTGAAACAACGCGCCCGCACCCCGCCCATCCGATCGAGCCTGGAGGACGGCGTCACCGTGGAGGGCGTGCCCAGCCAGCTCAGCCGGATGCTGACCAACCTGCTGGACAACGCGCAGCGGCACGCCCGGCACCTGGTCGACATCGAGGTGCACCGGGACAGCGACAGCGCGCTGGTGACGGTCAGCGATGACGGTCCCGGAATCGCGGTGGCCGATCGCGAGCGGATCTTCGAACGGTTCACCCGGCTGGATACGGCCCGCAGCCGCGACCGCGGGGGCACGGGCCTGGGCCTGGCGATCGTCAACGACGTGGTGCACGCCCACTCGGGAACCATTCTCGTCGGGGAATCCCCCCACGGCGGCGGCCGCTTCGACGTGCGACTCCCCCTCCTCACGGAAAAGTGACGCCTACAGGTGCCGCGAACGTGGTGAGGATCTCCGGGGCGGAGAAGGCGACGATGTGGCTGATCCCGGCGGTGGTGAGGGTGAGAACCTGCAGGGTGGCGAGCACGTGGTGGCCGCCGCTGGGGAGGTAGGTCGCGAACGCGGGCTGGCCGTTGGCGTGGGTGGCCACCAGGCGCAGGTCTCCGGGGCCGGCGGGGCAGGATCCGGCGAGGTGGCGGACGATGTCGTACGGACCTTGGAACCAGAGCGTGGTCGGGGGCATCTCCCAGATGGCGTCGCCGGACAGCAGCTCGGCGATCGCGGTCATGTCCTTGCGTTCGAACGCGGTGGCGTAGCGGGCGAGCAGTTCGCGCTGTGCCGCGGCGGTGGGTTCGGTGATCTTGTCCTGGTCCGGGGCCACCTCGTCGAGGCGCGCGCGGGCGCGGCGCAGGGCGCTGTTGACGGCGGTGGTCGTGGTGCCGAGGGTCTCGGCGACTTCGGCGGCTCGCCAGCGCAGGACGTCCCGGAGGATCAGGACCGCGCGCTGCTGTGCCGGGAGGTGTTGCAGGGCGGCGATGAAAGCCAGCCGGATGCTCGCCCGGTCGATGACGATCGTGGCGGGGTCGCCTGGGCTGATCATGGCGTCAGGAAGTGGCTCCAGCCACGTGACCACGTGGTGCTCGCCGGGGCCGCCCAGGCCGACCGGCAGCGGTTGCCGCCCGCGGCTGTTGAGCGCGGTCAGGCAGGCATTGGTGGCGATCCGGTACAGCCAGGTACGCATGGACGCCCGGCCCTCGAACGCCTCGTGGAAGCGCAGCGCGCGCAGGAAGGTCTCCTGAACGACGTCCTCGGCGTCGTGGACGGAGCCGAGCATGCGGTAGCAGTGCGCCAGGAGCTCGGGCCGGAAACGCGTGGCCAGGACGTCGAAGTCCTCCTCGACTCGTGTCTCCACCGCAACCCCTCCGGCACGTTCTTCTCGTACCGACCTTATGCGAGGAAAAATCTCATCGCTTGAGCGGCGACTTTCGCCATTGCCCGTGGTCTGTATCCCAGGAAAACGGGCAAGCTCAAAGGATCTTTATATGCGTGACGCGACGCTGACGGGCGCTGGGCCCATCGCCGGACGGCGGGAGTGGGGCGGGCTGGCCGTACTGGCTCTGCCGACCATGCTGCTGTCCCTGGACCAGAGTGTGCTGTACCTCGCGCTGCCGCACTTGAGCGCGGATCTCGCGGCGGGCAGCACCCAGACCTTGTGGATCATCGATATCTACGGGTTCATGCTCGCGGGTTTCCTGGTCACGATGGGGACCCTGGGCGACCGGATCGGACGCCGGAGACTGCTGCTGATCGGGGCCGCCGCGTTCGGCGTCGCCAGCGTGGTCGCCGCCTACTCCGCCAGCGCGGAGCTCCTGATCGTGACCCGGGCGCTGATGGGCGTCGCCGGGGCGACACTGATGCCGTCGACCCTGGCGCTGATCACTGACATGTTCGCCGAACCCAGGCAGCGGGGCATGGCGATCGCGGCGTGGTTCGGCTGCCTGATGGTCGGCGGTGCGCTCGGGCCGGTCGTCGGCGGGGCGCTCCTGGAGAACTTCTGGTGGGGCTCGGTCTTCCTCATGGGCGTCCCCGTGATGGCCCTGCTCCTGGTCCTGGGCCCGGTGCTACTGCCCGAGTCCCGGGACACGACACTCGGCCGACTGGATGTGCCCAGCGTCGTGCTGTCCCTGGCCACGATCCTGCCGGTCGTGTACGGCATCAAGGAACTGTCCAAAGACGGCCCGGCTGCCCTGCTGGCCGTCCTGGCCGGAGTGGTGTTCGGGGTCGTTTTCGTACGCAGGCAGCGGAAGCTGGCCAGCCCGCTCCTGGACCTCCGGCTGTTCGCCAGCCGTACCTTTGGCGCCGCGATGCTCATCTTGTTGCTCGGTTCGGTGACCACGGGCGGGATCTACCTGCTGGTCAGCCTCTACCTGCAGGCGGTCGAGGGGCTCTCGCCGCTGCGCGCGGGCCTGTGGCTGGTGCCCTCGGCCGTGGCGATCGTCATCGGTTCCATGCTGGCTCCCGGTCTCGCGCAGCGTTTTCGTCCCGCGTACGTCATCGCCGCCGGCCTGACGGTGACCGCGTTGGGATACCTGCTGCTCAGCCAGGTACGGCCCGGCGGGATGCCCTTGCTGGTGGGCGGCTTCGTGCTGGCCTTCTTCGGCGCCGGTCCCATGGGGGCACTCGGCACCGGCCTGGTCGTGGGTTCCGCGCCACCGCGCCGGGCGGGCTCGGCGGCGTCGATCTCCGAAACGGGCAACCATCTCGGCATCGCGCTGGGCATCGCCGTCATGGGCAGCATCGGCGCCGCGGTGTACTCCGCGCGACTGGCCGTCCCCGCGGGCGTTCCCTCCGGCGTGGCCGAGACCGCGAGTGAGAGCATCACCGCCGCCACGGCCGCGGCCGCCCGGCTGACCGGCGGTCTTGGCCCCGAACTGCTGGATGCCGCGCGGCGGGCGTTCACCGCCGGGCTGAACGTCTCGGCCGTCGTGGGCGCGGGCCTGTTCCTCGCGCTGGCCGTCCTGGCCGCGGTGGGCCTGCGCCAGGTACGGCCTGGCGGGGACACCGACGCCGCCTGAACCTATCCGAACCCTCATCTCACCGGAGTCATCATGGGCATGATCTTGCTGGATATGACGATGTCGCTGGACGGATTCATCGCTGGGCCGAACGGCGAGGATCGCGGCCTCCACCACTGGTGGTTCTCCCCTGCCGAGGGCGACCGTCAGGTCATCACCGACCTCATCAGGAACACGGGAGCCGTGATCATGGGTCGGCGCACCTACGACCTCGGAGCGGAGCAGGACGGCTTCCTCGACAACCCCTTCGACGTGGAACACTTCGTGCTCTCCCACGATCGCCCCGAAAAGCCCGCGAAGGGGGAGACGTCGTTCACCTTCGTCTCCGACGGCATCTACGCCGCTGTCCGGATGGCGAAATCGGTGGCGGGCGACCGGGACATCGTCGTGGCGGGCGGCGCGGACGTCGCCGGCCAGTGCCTGGCGGCCGGCCTGATCGACGAGATGCGGATCGCTCTGGCACCGGTGCTGATCGGTGAGGGGATCCGCCTGTTCGATCCAATCGCCGCCGGACGATCCAGCCTGGAAAAGGTCTCAGTGATCGATTCTCCGATGATCACACATCTCAGATTCCGCCTCCAGAAATGACATGCAGCGTGATCGTTCAATGCGGTGCCGTTGGGGAGAGCCGTTGGCGTTAACACCCCTCTGCCAATCGTGTTCCTTTCTCTGTCGGGAGGTTGGAAGTGGTGGTGGGCGGAGCAAATACGAGGTGGGGACCTGCCGTCAAGGGTCGGCCCCTGGTGTTCCGCGATATGTGCGGGCCAGGCGCGGCTCATCTGGTGCTCTCCGAGTGCCCGCCTCGATCGGCGAGGACGTCGCAATGAAAATTCCATCGACGATGTCCCGCTCCGGATGACGAGCTCGCCGAAAATTTCATGGGCAAGGTCGGCCGTTGGCGCGCCTGCAAAGCGCGTATCGCCGGACCTGTGGCCGAAACTTTCAGGGAGATATTGACAAATTTCGGGTGGTTCTCCACCCTGAGTTTCCGAGCGGTCTCCCCTGCCAGGTCGGTGGTGCACGGCAGCGGGTCGCCGTCCGCGACGCCCTGGTGGTGTGCGTTCCGGTGATAGGGCGCGGCGTCGATCCTGCGGGATGCTCCCGCGTTTTCTCCTCTTCCGTGTTTCAGTTATGGAGGCTCAGGCATGGGCACGAACGCCTTATCACCCCCGCGACGCTTCAACGGTCTGCGCCAGGCCCTGATCGCCGGCGCCGTCGGGGTGCTCGGCATGGCGCTGATAGCGCCGATCTCCGCCGATGCCGCGGAGAGCACGCTCGGCGCGGCAGCACAGCAGAGCGGCCGGTACTTCGGTACCGCGATCAACGCGGGCAAGCTCAGCGACTCGCAGTACACCTCGATCGCCAACGCCGAGTTCAACATGGTGACGGCCGAGAACGAGATGAAGATCGACGCCACCGAGCCGAACCGGGGCCAGTTCAACTTCACCAACGCCGACCGCGTCTTCAACTGGGCCGTGCAGAACGGCAAGCGAGTACGCGGCCACACCCTGGCCTGGCACTCCCAGCAGCCGGGCTGGATGCAGTCCCTGTCCGGTACCACGCTGCGCCAGGCGATGATCGACCACATCAACGGCGTGATGGCCCACTACCGGGGCAGGATCTACGCCTGGGACGTCGTCAACGAGGCCTTCGCCGACGGCAACGGCGGCGGCCGGCGTGACTCCAACCTCCAGCGGACCGGCAACGACTGGATCGAGGTCGCCTTCCGCACGGCCCGGACCGCGGACCCGGCCGCCAAGCTCTGCTACAACGACTACAACATCGACAACTGGACCTGGGCCAAGACCCAGGCCGTCTACACCATGGTGCGCGACTTCAAGCAGCGCGGGGTGCCGATCGACTGTGTCGGCCTCCAGGCCCATTTCAACAGCGGCAGCCCGTACAACAGCAATTTCCGCACCACGATCTCCAGCTTCGCCGCCCTCGGCGTCGACGTGCAGATCACCGAGCTGGACATCCAGGGCGCCTCGGCGACCACTTACGCCAACGTCGTGAACGACTGCCTGGCCGTGCCGCGCTGCAACGGCATCACCGTGTGGGGCGTCCGCGACCAGGACTCCTGGCGCTCGGGCGACACCCCGCTGCTGTTCAGCGGCGGTACCAAGAAACCCGCCTACACCGCCGTCCTGAACGCCCTCAACGCCGTCACCCCCAACCCCAGCCCCAGTCCTACTCCCACCCCGACACCCACTCCGACGCCTTCGCCTACTCCGACACCTTCGCCTTCACCGTCCCCGGTTCCTGGGGCGTGCTCGGCGACGTTCGCCACGGTCAACAGCTGGCCGGGCGGCTTCCAGTCGACCGTGACGGTACGAGCGGGCACCACGCCGGTCAACGGATGGACCGTCCGCTGGACCTGGCCCAGCGGCCAGACCTTCATCAACCTGTGGAACGGCGTGCAGACCGTGTCCGGTTCCTCCGTGACAGTCCGCAACGCCCCCTACAACGGCTCCATCGCCGCGAACTCCTCCACCACCTTCGGCTTCACCGCCAACGGCACTGCGGCCACCCCAACCGCCACCTGCACCAGCCCCTGACCCCCTGACCGGCGAACGGATCCGATCGGCACGACCGACCGGATCCGTTCGCCTGGTCGTTCAGGCAGGTGCGAGCTTCTCCGAGAGCTGGCGGCGGGAGGAGACGCCGAGTTTCTGGAACACCTTGCGCAGGTGGTAGTCGACGGTGTTGACGCTGATGAACAGATTCGCGGCGATCTCCGCGTTGGTCCGCCCGCGCGCCGCCAGGCGGGAGATGGTCAGCTCCTGCGGGGTCAGGCCAGGAGGGCCGGGATCGGCCGGGACGGCCGCCGCCTTCAGCCCGGCCGCCTCCAACTCCGCCCTGGTTCTCGGCACGAACACGTGCGCGCCGCTCTGCTCGAACTGCCTGGCCGCGAGTTGGAGCTGCTCTCCCGCCTCCCGGCGGCGGCGCATGCGGCGCAACCATTCGCCATAGAGGAGATGGGCCCTGGCCAGGTCGGTCTCGGCGCAGGTCCGCCCGAGGGCCTCGATGGCGGCCAGGTAACAGCCTTCCGCCTCCGTGTCGTCGCTGACCAGCGCCTTGGACCGGACGGCCACGCCACGGCACCACGACGAGCCGTTCACCTCGGCCATCGCCACGAGGCGGTCGACGATGGGCCGGGCTTCGGCGGTGTGCCCGCTGCGTACGGCAGCTTCCACGAACTCCGCGTATTCGAGGGGCGTCACCTGCAGGAACGGGTCCTGGATCAGTGGCTTGAGCCGGTCGTAGGCGTCCCGGTAGGCGCCCTCGGCGACGTCGCGCAGGCCGACGGCCGCGACGGCGGTGGCGCCGACGCCGCCGAAGCCGACGGCGTCGGCCCCGTCGGCGATGGCGAGCACGACGTGCCGGGGCGAGCCGGTCCAGGCCATCAGCGCGGCGTTGATCACGTTCTCCGCGTCGTAGCCCATCGCCAGCCGGACCTCGCGGACCTGCGCCATCGCCTCCTCCGCGAGCCGGACCGCGCCGCCCATCAGCTCGGCGAGGGAGGTGACCCACAGCGCCGTGTCGAGGGCCTGGAGCGCGCCCACCTCCCGGGCCGCCGCGGCGGCCCGCGTGAGACCGGCGCGGCGGGCGGCGTCGTCCCAGAGGAAGGCGCCCAGCGCGGCTATGGCCGAGCCCATCTGCATCATCTCGTGGTCGGGCAGCGCCATGATCGCGTCGAACGCCGCTCTGACGCGCGGCACCGCCTCCGCGTAGGGGCGCAGGATGAGCGCGGCGATGCCGGCCAGGATCTCCGCGTCGGGGCCGCCGCCGACCGCCCCGGCCTCGATGCGCCGGCCCAGCTCCCGCTGGGTGATGCCGGTCATCAACCGGTCGGTGATGCTGCAGGCTTCGTAGGCCTTCAGCAGGGTGCGGCGTTCTCGTTCGAGGTCGTGCCCGTGGAACGCGTCGGCCGCCCTGACCAGCTCGGCCGCCGAGGGCAGCAGCACCTCCGGATCTCCGGAGAACAGGCCGAGGGCGTGCCTGACGACGATCACCCGGCCGCGCTCGACCGGGTCGGCGGTGGCCTCGTCGATGCGGCCCAGCAACTCGCCCGCGACCTGCACGGCGCCCACCGCGAGTGCGGCCTCGGCCGCGCCGACCAGGCGGGAGTCCTTGACCGGGCCAGGCGGGGTCAGCTCCGCGGCGCGGGTGAGAATGCTGGCCCTGGAGGCGAAACCACCACGGCGGGCGGCCAGGTCGGCGGTGTGTTCGAGGCGGTCGGCGACCTGCGCGTCGGTGCCGACGGCGGCCTTGGCGGCGTGCCAGGCCTCCAGCTCCACCATGCCGAGGTCGCCCGCGGCCTTGGCCAGCGCCCGGTGGGCCGTTCTGCGGTCGGCCGCCGAGGCGGCGTTGTAGACGGCCGAGCGGACCAGCGGGTGCCGGAACCGGATCGTGTCGTCGAGTTCCACCAGGCCCGCGGCCTCGGCCCGGTCGAAGATGTCGTCGTCGAGGCCCAGCTCGCCGGCGGCGGAGGTGATCAGGTCGACGTTGTCGGTGGTGTCGGCGGCGGCCAGCAGCACCCACCGCCGGACCTGCGCGTCGGTCTGGCCCAGCCGCCGGGCGTAGTGGGCCTCCAGCCGGCGGCCGACCGGGATCGGATCGGCGCCGAAGCCGAGTCCGGTCCGGTCCCGCGCCGACAGCTCCTCGGCGAGGTCGATGAGTGCGAGCGGGTTGCCGCCGGTGGCACGGGCGATCGCCGCCGCCGTCGCCGGGTCGATCGGGGTGGCCGGCGACCGGCGCAGGAGCGCGGTGGCCGACTCCTGGTTGAGCCCTTCGACCAGCAGCTCCGGCACCCCCGCCAGGCGGGTGGTGATGTCCTTCTCATCCCTGGCGGCGAACAGCAGGGCGACGGGTTCGACCGCGATGCGGCGGGCCACGAACGCCATCACGTCGAGGCTCTCCTGGTCGAGCAGATGGGCGTCGTCCACCGCGCAGACCACGGGCGTCGTGGCGGCCGCCGCCGCGAACAGGCCCAGCACGCCCAAGCCGACCAGGAACCGGTCGGGCGGCGGACCTTCGGCGATGCCCGACGCGACCCTGATCGCCTCGCGCTGCCGTTCGGACAGGGCCGGGAAGTGGTCGCTGAGCGGGATCGTCAGGCGCTGGATGGCCGCGAACGGCAGCTCCATCTCCGATTCGAAGCCGTCGAGGCGGAACATCGTCACCCCGGCCGCGCCCGTCGTGGCGGCCTCCAGCAGCGCCGTCTTGCCGATGCCCGGCTCGCCGGTGATCAGGAGCGAGCCGCCGTGACCGTTGCGCGCGTTGCCGAGCAGCCGGTCGAGCCGTCTCCGCTCGTCGTCCCGCCCGAAGAGCCCCATCACGGGGATGACGTTAAGGCACTCAGGATGAAACGCACCAGATGACTAGATTGTGGCCCCGGTGCGCCTTAAAGGTCGCTCCAGCGTAGGTTGAGCTGGTCCAGCAGTGCGGCCTCGCCCGTCGTGGTGAGCCGGATCGCGCGGTCGGAGCCGATCCGTTCGGTCCAGCCGATCTCGAAGAAGCGGGTGCAGACGGCCGCTCCGGCGGCTCCGGCCAGGTGGGGGCGGCGTTCGGTCCAATCCAGGCAGCTGCGAACCATCGGACGGCGGGCCTGACGCAGGGCTTCGGTGTCCGCGCCCAACTCCCGGAGCCAGGCCAGACCGCTGGCGGTGAGCGTCCAGCCGTCATGGCGGGTGAGCATGTCCCGGTCGGTCATCGCGTCGG
Source organism: Acrocarpospora pleiomorpha (assembly GCF_009687885.1). Classification (GTDB taxonomy): domain Bacteria; phylum Actinomycetota; class Actinomycetes; order Streptosporangiales; family Streptosporangiaceae; genus Acrocarpospora; species Acrocarpospora pleiomorpha. The sequence goes on along the minus strand of NZ_BLAF01000013.1, from coordinate 141,371 downwards.
TGACGGCGACGCCCAGCCAGCCGGCGATGTGGTCGTAGCACGTCCTGGCGCGGGCCAGAGCCGCCTGCGTCGTCACGGTGCGGAGCGTACGCGGGTGTTCGCGGCTGGGCGGGGTGTGCGCGGCCAGAGTCTCGATCAGCTCGGCGATCTCGGTACTGGCCAGCCGCAGGTAGCGATGCCTGCCCTGGCGTTCCTCGGCGAGCACGTCGGCGGCGACTAGCAGGTTCAGATGCTCGGTGGCCGTCGAGCGGGCGATGTCGGCGTATCGGGCCAGCTCGCCCGCGGTCCAGGCGCGTCCGTCGAGCAGGGCCACGCACATCGACGCCCGCGAGCGATCGGCGAAGATCGCCGCCAGTTCCGCTATCCCCGAAGCCGCGTCCACACGAACACTCATGCGTCCTTAATATCCGCCCATCGTTTCGGGCGGCACCGAACAGACCCGCCCGCACGATGGGCCCATGACCTTGACAGACCGGGGCACGCACCGCGTGATCACGCCCAGCATCCTGTATTTCGGCACGCCCGTCGTGGTCCTGTCGTCCGAGAACGCGGACGGCACCGCGAATCTCGCGCCGATCTCCTCCGCGTGGGCGCTGGGCAACGTCTTCCTCCTCGGCCTCGGCGCGAACGGCCACACCGTCCACAACCTCCGGGCCAGACCCGAACTCGTGATCAACTTCCCTTCGCCCGACCAGTGGCAGCAGGTCGAGCGCCTCGCCCTGCTCACCGGCGCCGACCCGGTCCCGGCCGGCAAACCGGCCGAGTGCCGCTTCGCCGCGGACAAGTTCGGCGCGGCCGGATGGCACCCGACACCATCGGAGCTGGTACGCCCGCCCCGCATCACCGAGTGCCCGGCACAGATCGAGGCCACCGTCACCAATCTACGGTCCGACGCATCCGGGCAATTCATCATCGTCGAAGCCACGGCGGTCCGTGTGCACGCGGACACCGGCATCGTCATCGACGGCACCTCCCATGTCGACCCGACCGTGTGGAGCCCGCTGATCTACAACTTCCGCCACTACTTCGGCCTCGGCCCGCACCTGGGCAAGGCCGCCCGGGCGGAACACTGACCGGAGCCGCGCGATAATCTATGTAAATCAGGTAGGAATTATTGACTTATCTCATCGGGATACCTAGCTTTGAATCACCAACCACGATCTGGAGGAGCAGACATGGCAGTCGATACCACCGGAACCCTTCCCGTCGTCGACGGCAGCGTGGCAGAGGTGTTCATCCGGGACTGGCACGAGTGGCATCGGCGGCATACGGCGGTGCTGGCCGATCCGCATGGGTTTCTCGCCGTCACCGGCCTGCACTGGCTGACGTCCGAGCCACAACGCCTGCCCGGCGCGCCGGGGGAGTGGTCGACCGGTGCGGAGGGGGTCGAGGTGACCCTCGACGCGGATGAGGAACTGGTCGTGGACGGGGCGGTGGTGCGGGGGCGGTACGTGTTCGGCGTTATCCCCGAGCGCGGCGGGATCAACGCCGCCTGGGGCGACGCGGTGATCGAGGTGGCCAAGCGGGGCGGGCATGACATCGTCCGGCCGCGGCATCCGGACCATCCGCTGCGGGCCGAGTACGCCGGCACGCCGACGTTTCCGCCGCATCCGCGGTGGGCGGTCGCCGGCCGCTATGTGCCGTTCGACCACCCCCGGCCGACCACTGTCGGGGCCGCGGTGGAAGGGCTGCAGCACGTGTATCACGCGCCCGGGCGCATCGAGTTCGAGATCGACGGGCAGGCGCTGAGCCTGACGGCGTTCGAGGGCCGCACACCGGGCAGCCTGAGCGTCTTGTTCACCGACGTGACGTCCGGCGTGACCACCTACGCCGCCAACCGCGCCCTGGCACTGGACGCACCTGACCCCGACGGTCGCGTGGTGCTCGACTTCAACCGGGCCACGAACCTGCCCTGTGCCTACACCGACTTCGCCACCTGCCCGCTGCCGCCGGCCGAGAACCGGTTGCCGGTCGCGATCGAGGCCGGCGAGAAGATCCCGTACGAGCGCGGCTGAGCGCGCGAGGGCTTCAGCGGCGCGGCGGACCTTACGGCTTGCGTACGACCCCGCACCACTGGTCGACCTCGACCGGCAGGCTGCCGTCCCACTCCACCTCGGGACGCCACCGCGAGCACGAGACCCACCCCGGCTCCACCAGCTCAAGGCCGTCGAAGAACTCGGCGATCCGCTCGGGGGTCCGCAGCTTCAGTTTTGGCTGGGCGTCGATGTTCCACACCCGCACCGCCTCGGCGGTGGTGTCGCCGTTGATCGCCGTGGTGGTGTTGGCCACCGCCACGTAGCTCCCGGACGGCACCGCGGCCAGCAGCCGGTCGATGATCTGCTGCAGCTCATCGTCATCGCCGATGAAATGCATGACGCCCAGCAGCATGATCGCCATCGGCTGGGAGAAGTCCAGCGTCTTGGCCGCGTCCCGCAGGATGGTGTCCGGGTTGCGTAAGTCGGCGTCGATGTAGTCGGTGGCGCCCTCCGCGGAGCTGGTCAGCAGGGCTCGCGCGTGCACCAGCACCAGCGGATCGTTGTCGACATACACGATTCGCGACTCTGGGGCCACCCGCTGCGCGACCTCGTGGGTGTTGTCTTGGGTGGGCAGTCCGGTGCCGATGTCGAGGAACTGCCGGATCCCCACTTCGGCGGCCAGGTACTGTACCGCCCGCCCCAGGAACAGCCGGTCGGCCCTCGCCAGCTCGATCACCACGGGGAAGATCTCCCGAACCCGGTCCCCGACCTCCCGGTCCACGGGGAAATGATCTTTGCCGCCCAGCCAGTAATTCCAGATCCGTGCCGTGTGCGGCACGTGCGACTTGAGCTTGTCCTCCATGGCGGGTTCGTCGGCCATCATTCAGCCCTTCCAAGAACAGTGGGGAAGGCCACTTTACCCAAGTATGGGCGGGGGTAACGTCCGACACGGCGAGATTCTGGATCTAGGACGCGTGTGCTCTGCCAGCCGTTTGGCGGTGTCGGGCACGGCTCCCGGATCGCACCCGGCGACCGGCTCCAACCCGGTCGGCCGCCGCTCTCTAATAGCGGCGTCAGGATGAATTCCTAAACAAAGAATCTCGGGTGAGAATGCCGGTGGCCCAGGATTGGCCCGTTCCAGGCCATCGCGCACTCACTCGCTGTTCGCTCGACATTTGCCTGCCGGTCGCCGAGATCCACAAGGCTGCTAGCACGTTACTGCTAGTGGTCTGCTGCGGCGACCTGTGAAGAGGGCCCAAAATTGCGTAAGTACTGGCGTGGGACAGCCACCTTAGTAATCGCGTTCCTGACCGCTATTCCGCTTCTCGTGTCACCCGCCTCGGCGGCGGAACCGGTTCCGTCCATAAAGGTCAACGAGGTCGAGTCCAACGGCGGTACCCCGGGCGACTGGGCCGAACTGGTCAACACCGGGACGACTCCCGTCGACCTCTCCGGCTGGCTCGTCAAGGACAACGACGACACCCACATCTTCACGATCGCCCCCGGTACCACGATCGCCCCCGGCGCGTTCCTGGCGCTGGACGTGGAGACGTCCTACGGTCTGGGCGGCGGAGACTCCGTGAGGGTGTTCCTGCCGGACGGCGTGACCCTCGTGGATTCCTACACCTGGCCCACGCACGCCCCGATCACCTATGGCCGTTGCCCCGACGGGACCGGCGAGTTCGCCCCCACCGTGGCATCGACCAAGGGCGCGGCGAACGACTGCGGCACGCCTTCGGCTTTCGTGAAGCTCAACGAGGTCGAGTCCAGCGGCGGCGCGCCGGGCGACTGGGTGGAACTGGTCAACATCGGTCCGATTCCGGTGAACGTGTCGGGTTGGCTCGTGAAGGACAACGACGACACGCACGTCTTCACGATTCCGTCCGGTACCACGATCGCTCCCGGGACCTTCCTGGCGCTGGACGTCGAGACGGCCTACGGTCTGGGCGGTGCGGACTCCGCTCGCCTGTTCCTGGCGGATGGTCTCACTCTCGTCGATTCGTACAGCTGGACCTCGCACGCCGCGACGACCTACGGTCGCTGCCCGAACGGTGTCGGCGCGTTCGCGGACTCCGCTCAGGCGACCAAGGGCGCGGCGAACAACTGCGGCACGCCGGCGTCCGTCGTGAAGGTCAACGAGGTCGAGTCCAGCGGCGGCACGCCGGGTGACTGGGTCGAAGTGGTCAACACCGGTTCGGCTCCCGTCGACCTGTCCGGCTGGCTCGTCAAGGACAACGACGACACCCACATCTTCGCGATCGCCCCCGGTACCACGATCGCCCCCGGCGCGTTCCTGGCGCTGGACGTGGAGACGTCCTACGGGCTCGGCAGTGCGGACTCCGCCCGGCTGTTCCTGTCGGACGGCCTGACCCTCATGGATTCCTACACCTGGACCACGCACGCCACGACCACCTACGGCCGCTGCCCCGACGGGACCGGCGAGTTCGCCGAGACGACGACGCCGAGCAAGGGCGCGGCGAACACGTGCGCCGGGCAGGTTCCCGCCTCGCCGTGGCCGGGTGGCGCGGCTGTCGCCACCGCCGACGCCGCCAACGTCTTCGGCGGCAACATGAGCGGCCTGGCCTATGAGCCGTCGGGTGACGGCACCCCCGGCGTGCTCTGGGCGGTCAAGAACGGCCCCGGCATGATGTACCGGCTGGAGTGGGACGGCGCCACGTGGGCGCCCGCCACGACCGACGGCTGGAACGCGGGCAAGACGCTGCGCTACCCGAGCGGCACCGGCGACCCCGACGCCGAGGGCGTGACCCTGACCGGAGCCGGTCTCGCCGGCGGCGTGTTCGTCTCGACCGAACGCGACAACGGCAACAGCGGCGTCAGCCGCCCCACCATTGTCCGCTTCGACCCGTCCGGTACGGGCAGCACCCTCACCGCCACGAAGGAATGGAACCTCACCGCGGACCTGCCGGCGGTGGGCGCGAACGCCGGGCTGGAGGCGATCTCCTGGATCCCCGACTCGTTCCTGACCTCGCGCGGCTTCCTCGACGAGCACACCGGCGCGGCCTATGACCCGGCCGGCTACCCGGGCCACGGCGACGGCCTGTTCTTCGTCGGCCTGGAGGGCAACGGCAGCGTCTACGCGTACGCACTCGACCAGATCGGAGGCGGATTCACCCGGATCGCCACGATCGTGAGCGGGTTCCCCGGCGTGATGGACCTGGAGTTCGAGCCCGAGTCGAAGCGCTTCTGGGTGGTGTGCGACGACACCTGCAACGGCCGCACCGCGATCCTGGACATCGACGCCACCGGCAAGTTCGCCGTCAGCACCCGCTACGAGCGTCCGGGTTCGATGCCCAACATCAACAACGAGGGCTTCACGATCACGCCGCAGTCGGAGTGCGTGGACGGCCACAAGCCCGTCTTCTGGTCCGACGACAGCAACACCGGCGGCCACGCGCTGCGCGGCGGCACCCTTACCTGCACGGTGGCCGACCTCGACGCGGACGACGACGGCATCAACGACAACGTGGACGTGACGTTCCCGCCGGGCGCCTCGCAGGCGAACAACCCGGGCAACCAGACGTTCTCCGACAGGCTGCTCGGCGGCACCACGTCCGGGAAGATCCTCAACCGCAACGGCCGTACGCTCACGGTCTCCGACGCCCACAACCCCGCCGGGGTCCTGGTGGGCTCCGGCCCGGGCGCCCTCCCGGCGCGGTTCCAGCTGGCCGAAAACTTCGGGACGATCGAGCTGGGACAGGGCTCCTACCAGCTCACCGCCTCCGGCAAGACCAGCACGATCAGGACGGTCATCGGCGAGCCGGCGGTCGTCACCGTCACGGTGAACGGCACGCCGATCACCATGACCGTCGGCGCGGGCGGATCCCTCACCTACACCGAGGTGCCGGGCATCGGCACGGTCGCCGGGCTGACCGGTATCCAGCGGACGGGGAGCGTCGGCATCCGGGCGAACGGCCTGCCCGCCACCGCGTGCGCCGGGATCGAGATCCAGAACGTCATCGTCGCCACGAGCGCTAACCTCCCGCTCTCCGGCACCGGTGGCAACGACCTGATCATCGGGCGGTACGACAACGACCACGTCACCGGTAACGGCGGCAGCGACTGCGTCGCGACGCAAGGTGGCGACGACGAGATCATCACGACCGGCGGCGACGACTGGATCGACGCGGGCAACGGCGACAACCTGGTGGACGCCGGCGCCGGCGATGACACCATCACGACCGGGAACAACGACGACACCATCGACTGTGGTACGGGCGTGGACGTGGCGCGGCCGGGTCGTGGCACCAACGCCAACGTCAGCGACCGATGCGAGACGTTCGGGGCCTGACGATATTGAGGTAATAGCCCGTGACCTGTTCTGCAGGTCACGGGCTATTGCGTCTGAGCGGGTTTAGAAGACGTGCCAGCTGTGGCAGGTCCACCCCGACTCGGGGATCGTGGCGGGCGACGTCGTGGGGAGAACCGAGACGCAGGCGCGGAAGCGGTCGTCCTCGCCCCCGGAGTTGGGCACCATGTAGGTGTATCCGACCCCGCCGTTGCAGCTGATCGACTGGATCGCGTAGTACGTGTGCGTGTCGTACCAGCCGTAGGGGGACCTCAGCTGCCGCTGCACGCGCAGGTGCCACACGAGGCGATCAGCCAGCTCACCCTGTCCGCCGGCGTGTTCGGCGACATCGGCGCCACGCTCTGGCAGGCCCGCGCGCTGCGCCTGCTCGGCTCCGTCCACGCCTCACTCGTGCCGTAGTGCGCTATTTTCTAGTTGTGAGAAAAGAACCCGCGTGGACAGGGGACCTGAGGCGTACTGCACAGATGCAACGCGGGCATGTGCCGAAAAATCCGCTTTACGAGGACTCTGGGCGTAAAGGGCAGGTTCTGCGGCTGCTCCAGGAGGATCCCGGGCTGACCAGGACCGAAGTGGCGCGCCGCCTCGGGCTCTCCGCCACCACCATGACCAGGGTCGTGGGCCAGCTTCTTGAGGAAGGGTGCGTCACCGAGACCCGCAAGGTCTCGCGTATCGGCACCGGACGGCCCGGGACCGAACTCGCCATCGAGCCCATGGCGTACTACGTCATCGGGGTTCACGTCGGCGTGGGCACGGTCCGGCTCGGGGTGGTGGACCTGGTGGGGACGATCCGCAAGTCGGTCGGCTTCGAGTTCGATCCGGACCTGGACGCCGACGCCGTGCTCAACATGATCGCCGGTGCGGTGCCGGCGCTGCTCGCGGGCGCCGACCTCGATCGTGCGCGCCTGCTGGGGGTCGGCGTGGCCGTCCCGGGTCCGGTCGACGGAGATCATCGTAAGCTCCTGCTGCCGATCAACCTGGCGTGGCGGGACGTGCCGATCGCCGACCGGCTGGAGTCGGTGCTCCGGGTGCCCGTGATCGTCGAACACAACGTCCGGTCGATGGCCCTGGCCGAGGCGCGGTTCGGAGCCGGTCAGGGTGTCAACAGCGTCGCCTTCATCTACGTGCGCATGGGGGTGGGCGCGGGGCTCGTCGTGCAAGGTCAGGCGTTCCAGGGCGGCATGCACGGGGCGATCGAACTCGGCCACTCCCGCGTGGTCGAAGGCGGCGAGAAGTGCATCTGCGGGGGTGTGGGCTGCCTGGAGACGGTCCTGTCCGAGCGCGCCCTGCGCCATGCGCTGGCCGCGCTCGGCCGTCCCACCGATCCGCGCAACCCGCTGGAGTCCCTGCTGGAGATCGCCGCGGCGGATCCCGCCGCGGCCGCCCAGACCGAGCTCATCACCAAGCATCTCGCGACCGGACTGTCATTCCTGGTCAACATGTTGAACCCGGAGCTGATCCTGCTGGGCGGCTTCCTGGGCGCGGCGCCGGACACGTTCCTGGAACGGCTGACCGAGGCGACCCGGGAAGCCGTCTTCCCGGTCATCAGGGACTCCGTCCACCTCCAGCGATCGTGCCTCGGCCTCGACGCCGGCGTGAACGGAGGCGCCGCCATCGCGCTGGACCAGCTGTTTTACAGCTGATCGGGTGGTGGCGCGGTGTTGCGCCACCACCCGATCAGGTTACGGCCGCAACGCCTGGGCGTCCCTGATGAGGACCGTCCGGACTTCGGCGTCGTGGACGTCGCGCTGGACGTCGCGGACGAAGCGGTCGATGTCGCGGCGGGCCCTGGGCGGGTCGTCAAGGTGGCCCGCGATCTTGTCGACCCTCTTGAGCAGGCTCTTCTTGGCCTTGTTGTCGATGGCGCCGTCCTGCGCGAACCGCGTGATCAGCTGCCGCAGACCGTCGAGGCTCGCCCGGGTCTCGAAGCGGGTGGTGCTGGTGGTGACGTTTCCGGCCTCGTCCTCGGCCCGGACCACCAGCTCGTGCTCCCCGAGCGGCAGCGTCCACAGCTCGAGGCTCGTGCCACTCTGGACGGCGTCGCCGTCGAGCGTCGCGGACGTGGTCACGACCTCGGTCTCGTCGTCGATGGCCGTCCACGAGATGGTCCGGGTCTCGGCGTCGCTGTAGACGGCGCCGTCCTCGACACCGGTCACCGCGACCTCAGGGGCCGTGACGTCGGCCGCGACGCCCTTTCCGATGAAGTCGATGGCGTCGATGTTGTACGCGTTGGCCTGCGCGGCGGTGAAGACCAGGTACAGCGTGTGGGTGCCGCTCAGCTGGATGACAGACGCCGGGGGCGTGTTCACGTACGTGGCGGCGCCGCCGGTGCCGGCGATCGGCGTGGTGGCGAGCAGTTCGCCGTTCGGCGCGCCCGCGCGCAGCTCGATCTGGCCGCCGCCGGTGCCCGCGACCCGGTAGCCGATCGCGTCGATGCCACTCAGGTTCATGCGGTCGAACGCGATCCAGTCGCCGGTCGAGATGCTCGCCACCCGGTAGGCGCCCTCGGCGGACGCGTCGTCACGCGATTCCGAGGTGCCGGACTGCGCACTGTAGTGCTCGGCCTGGCGGTGCTTGGGCTGCAGCATGATGTCGGTGGTCCCGATCAGGGCCGCGCTGCCCGGAGCTCCGTTGTCCTGGTATGTCGCGGTGGCGACGTAGAACATGTTGGCGTCCGCCCCATGGCCGGAGGCGGAGGTGGTGAACGTGCCCTCGCAGCCGTGCAGTTCCTCAAGAGGGTGAGCGTGGGCGTCGTGCCCGATGGCCGGTTGTACGACCACCCGGGAGCAGTCGATCTCCTGATCCTCGGCGTCGGTGACCGCCACCTGGTAACGAACCGTGTCGCCCTCACCGATGAAGCCGCCGTCCGGCGGAGTGACGAACTCGACCTGCGGGGCCGTGTTGCCGACCGTGACGGTCACGCTGGCCGAGCCGGTGCGGCCGGTCGGGTCGGTGACGGTCAGGACGGCCTGGTAGTTGCCGTTCTGGGCGTAGGTGTGGCTGGGGTTCTGCTCGGTGGAGTGGGCGCCGTCGCCGAAGTCCCAGCTGTAGGTGATCGTCTGCCCTTCGTCGGGATCGGCGGAACCGGCGCTGGAGAACGCCACCTGCAGGGGCGCGTTACCGCTGGCCGGTGCCGCAGTGGCCACGGCCAGCGGGGCGCGCTCGCCCGGCGGGGCGTACTCGATCCGGTAGATGCCGTCGTCCGGGTTGTTACGGCCGAAGCCGCGGCCCCACTCGGCGAGGTACATCGCGCCGTCCGGGCCGAAGGTCATGTCCATCGGGGCGTTGAAGACCATGTCGGGCAGGAACCGGGTGGCGTGCACCGGGCTGCCGTTCTCGTCGAGGTCCAGCGTCGCCAGGAAGTGCTTGCCCCACTCGTAGAAGATGGCCTTGCCGTCGTAGTACTCGGGGAACTTGCGGTCGGAGTCGAGGTCGGGGTCGTACTGGTAGACCGGTCCGGCCATCGGCGCGCCACCGGTGCCCAGCTCGGGGAAGTCGGGGTCCGGGGTGCTCGCGGAGTACGCGATCTCCGGTGCGGTCACCGCCGGTAGCTCGCGGATGCCGGTGTTGTTCGGCGACTCGTTCACGGGGTTGGCGCAGTCGAAGAGGGGCCCCGACTGGCTGGTGGCGAAGTCGTAGTCGTTGTAGGCGAGGTTCGGCCCGTGGCAGTACGGCCAGCCGTAGAAGCCCGGCTCGGAGACGGTCTGCCACTCGACGTGGCCCGCCGGGCCCCGGTTGGCGTTGGCCGCGTTCGCGTCGGGCCCGTAGTCGGCGACGAGGATGTCGCCGTTGTTCGGGTTGACCGCGATGCGGAAGGGGTTACGGAAGCCCATCGCGAAGATCTCCGGGCGCGTCTTCGCCGTGCCGGGGGCGAACATGTTCCCTTCGGGGATCGTGTATCCACCGGCGGCCGTGTCCGTGGGGGTGATGCGGAGGAGCTTGCCGCGCAGGTCGTTGCTGTTGGCCGACGAGCGCTGGGCGTCGAATTCCTCGCGGCCCGGGCGCTCGTCGATCGGGGTGTAGCCCGAGGACTCGTACGGCTGGGTGTCGTCCCCCGTGGACAGGATGAGGTTGCCGTCGAGGTCGAACTCGATGGAGCCACCGACGTGCGACGGCCGCGGCGGGAACGTGGTGGGGGCCGTGAGCAGCACGACCTCGCTGGCGGGGTCGACGGTGTCGCCGTCGATGTGGAAACGGGACAGCCGCTTCTCGGGCGCCTCGATGGCGGAGTAGTAGACGTAGAGCCAGCCGTTGGCGGCGAAGTCCGGGTCGAGGGCGATGCCTTGCAGGCCGCTTTCGCCCCGGGTGTCGACATTGATCGCCCCGGCGGTGAGGGTAGCGCCGGTGTCCGGCTTCCAGACGCGGATGCCGCCGGTGCGCTCGACGAAGAAGACGCGCCCGTCGCGGGCGACGGCGAGCGACATCGGCTGGGTCACGTCGGTGTTGAGCGGGACCTTCTGGAAGTTGGCCGCGGGTGGCGGCTCCAGGACCTCATGGCCGGGATGCGCCGCCGCCGGTAAGGAGACCGTGGCGGCGGCCAGCGCCCCAACCAGGAACGCGACAACTATTTGGGGGGGTTTCATGCTGTTCCTCTCGCTCGGACCTATGGGGGTCCGCGTGCTGGCGATTCGAGCGGTGCGACGTGTCGGCGCACGTCGCACCGCTCGGTTCACCGCGGCGCACCGGCGGTGCGGCATGTTCGGCGCACGCCGCACCAGCCCACCGCGGGGTATGGCACACCCGCTGCGACGGCGGGCGACGCGTTCGCTACTTGCCGCAGGTCAGGAAGCGGAAGCTGTCCTCGGCGGTCTCCCGGCTGGCGGGAGCGTTGTCCCGCTCGACGATGTACTGCTGCACGTGCGGCCGCGCGGCCTCCAGGATCGGGCCCCAGTTGAGCTCGCCCTCGCCGACGTCGGACGGCACGCCACGCTCGTCGCCGTTGAGGAAACCGTCCTTGATGTGGAGCAGTTCGATGCGCTTGCCGTACTTCCTGAGCAGGGCGGCGGTGTCCACACCGGCGTCCTCGGCCCAGAAGATGTCGACCTCGAACACCACGTACCGGGGGTCGGTGTTCTCCATCATGATCTGCCAGGCGCTCTTCAGCTCGCCCGTGACCGGGTCGGGGTACTTGGTGGTGAACTCCTGGGTGTGGTTGTGCCCGAAGATCTTGCCCACGCCCGCCTTCACCGACCGCTCGCCGAGCCGGTTGAGCGTCGCCGCGGTCGCGAGCGTGTCCTCGTAGCTGCCGATTCCGGGCGCGGCGAAGCCGCCGGAGCCCATGTAGCGCTGCTTGATGGTCTTGGCGTACTCGATCGTGGGGTCGAAGGTCGCCTCGTTGACGTTGCCCTGCCCGCTCGTCGCCTTGAGGTGGTGCTTCTTGAGCAGGGCCTTCAGCTCTTCCGCCGGGGTGTTGTAGGTGGCCACGTATGGCTGGACCTGCTTGTACCCGATATCGGCAAGTTCGGCGAACACCGCGTCCTGGCCGATCTGGGCGATCCAGTTGCGGTAGGTGTACAGCTGGAAAGAGATCTTCGAAGCGGGTACGGCCCGGTGCCCGCAGTCCTTGCGGTCACCGCCGGGGGACGCGGCGGCAGCGGGCGCGGCCAGCACGCAGGTGGCGGCCAGAGCCAGGGCGGCGCCGGCGGCGAGCCCCGCGCGGCGGCGACGCCGGACGGATGGTGTACGGGACATGGATCCTCCTGGTCATAAGGGCGTGTCGGAGTCGAGATCGGCGCCGGCTCGTCCGCGAACGGACCGTGGGCGCCAGACCGGCCGTCTGAGAGGGGTGTGACGGCAGGCAAGACGAGTTACTCCTTCACCGGGAGAAAGTAAGCAGGCAATTCGACCACGGTCAAGAGGTTGCCGCTTTGTTACGGCCAGATGAAGGCGGATGTCGTGGCCCGGTTCGCGTGCTCTCGTGGCCGGTCAGACCGTGGCAACCCGGGCGATCCCCCACCTCGTTTCTCACGGCACGACCTCAAAGCATCACCTAGCGTCATCGCGCCTGGCCTGCGAGACCAGGTTCACGCTGCGGAAATCTCGCGGCAACCCGTTGACAACGAACCGTCGGCTGTAGGAGTTTTTCCACGTGAGCAAAAAATGCGGCTCCACGCTGGATCAGACCAACGGGATGAGGAGTTGTTGATGTCCATTGCGACGGCGCGTATTGATCTGCCTCTGCGCCACCTGAATCCCCTGGATTCCACGGTGGTCTTGACCCCGGAGGCCGACGAGCCGGGCTACTGGATCGGCTGCGCGTCCGTGCTGCACGAGCCACTGCGCAACCGGTTCGTGCTGACCTACCGCCAGCGCCGTCCCCGCGGGCACGCGGGCGGCGACCGCGGTTACCGCTGTGCCGTCGCGGTCAGCGAGGACGGGGTCACCTTCACCGACGTGTGGTCGGTGAACAAGCGCGAGCTCGGCTCGCCGTCGATGGAGCGGTTCAGCGTCATCGCCGTCGACGGCGGCTACCAGCTTTACATCAGCTACGTCGACCCGGCCGACAACCGCTGGCGCATCGACCTGCTGGAAGCCCAGGACGTGGACGGTTTCGACATCGCCTCGCGCCGGGAGGTCCTGACCGCCGCCTCCACCGGGACGGAGGGCGTCAAGGATCCCTATGTCGTGCGGCGCGGCCCGGTGACGTACCTGATCGCCAGTTACGCGGCCGGTCTGCCGACCGCGGACGGCGCCACCGCCGCCCACGCCACCGCCGACATCTACAACGTGGGGGTGACCACCCACCCGACCGGCCTGGCCACCAGCGTGGACGGCCGCGAGTTCAGCTGGCACGGCGAGGTCCTGGGCGTCGGCGACGGCTGGGATCGATACCAGGCGCGGATCAACTCCGTGGTGGCGCTCGACGGGGGCGGCTACCTTGGCTTCTACGACGGCTCCGCCAGCCACCAGGAGAACTACGAGGAGCGGACCGGCCTCGCCGTGTCGCCCGACCTGTTCACCTGGCACCGCCTGACGCCGGACGGCCCGTGGACCGTCGCCCCCCACGCCACCGGATCGGTGCGCTACGTCGACGCCCACGTCATCGACGGCGAATGGTGGATCTACTTCGAGACGACCAGGCCCGACGGCGCGCACGAACTGCGGCTGGCCCGGCGCGCCGTGAGCGTCTGAGCACCAGAAGGAGCAGATCCATGTCCCCGAGTCCGGGTAAGCCGGTCCTGCAGAAAGCGCGACCGGCCACGCCGGAGCCCCCGGCGGCGTCCACCCCGGCGGCCCGGCCCAGGCGCGCGCGAGGCGGGCGCGCGGATTCCGTCGCCTGGATGTACGTGGCGACCTTCGTGCTGGGCATCGCCCTGTGGTGGATCGTGGCCGAGGTCACCGACAACGCGCTGGCCCCGAAGCCGCCGGACGTCGTGATCGCGCTCGGGGACGGCCTGCGCGAGGGCTGGCTGATCGACCACACGATCGCCAGCCTCGGCCGGGTCGCCGCGGGCTTCGTGCTCGGTGTGCTGCTGGCCATTCCGGCCGGTTTCCTCATGGGGTGGTATCGCGTCGCCCGCGGGATGCTTGAACCGTGGGTGCAGTTCTTCCGGACGGTGCCGCCCCTCGCGCTCATCCCCCTGGTGATCGTCTTCCTCGGGATCGGCGAGTCGGCGAAGGTGTTCGTCATCTTCCTGGCCGCGTTCCTGTCCTGCGTCATCGCCACTTTCCAGGGCGTACGCAACGTCGATCTGACCTACATCAACGCGGCACGGGTGCTGGGGGCCAAGGACGGGACGATCTTCGCCCGGGTGGTCATTCCGGCGTCCACGCCATACATCTTCGTCGGCATGCGGGTCGCGCTGGGTTCGTCGTGGGCGACCCTGGTCGCGGCTGAGCTGCTGGCGGCTCCCACCGGGCTCGGGCGCATGATGCAGAGCGCCCAGCAGTTCCTGCAGACCGACCGCATCGTCGTCGGCGTCGTGATGATCGGCACGCTGGGCTTCGCCATGGACCGGTTGCTGCTCATCGTCGAGCGCAGGCTCACCAGCTGGCAGGAGGTCCGCTGATGGACACGGTGATCTCGATCAGGTCGGTCAGCAAGACCTACGAATCCTCGCGCGGGCCGGTGACCAGCCTGTCCCAGGTCGACCTGGACGTGGCCCAGGGCGAGTTCGTGACGCTCGTCGGCCCGAGCGGGTGCGGCAAGAGCACCCTGCTGAACCTGGTCGCGGGACTGCTGCGGCCGACCACCGGTGAGGTGCTCGTCAACGGCGAGCCGGTCGAAGGCCCGGGACCGGACCGCGGCGTGATCTTCCAGCAGTACGCGCTCTTCCCCTGGCTCACCGCGCTCCAGAACGTCGAGTTCGGGCTGCGCCTGCAAGGGCTGAAGAAGAAGGAACGCCGCGAACGTGCCCAGCGCTATCTGGAGTTGGTCGGTCTTGGCGCCTTCGGGTCCTCGCTGCCGAAGGAACTCTCCGGCGGCATGAAGCAGCGGTGCGCGATCGCGCGCGCCTATGCCGTGCATCCGTCGCTGCTGCTCATGGACGAGCCGTTCGGCGCGCTGGACGCGCTGACCCGGGTGCAGATGCAGGACGACCTGCTCGCCACCTGGCAGCAGGAGCGGCGCACCGTGTTGTTCATCACCCACGATGTCGATGAGGCGGTCTATCTGGCCGGACGGGTGATCGTCATGAGCCCGGGCCCGGGCCGGATCAGCGACGTCATCGACGTTCCACTCGCCTATCCCCGCACCGAAGAGATGCGCCTCTCCCCCGAGTTCGCGGAGATCCGCGGCCGGGTGTGGCGCGGTGTGCACCACCCCCCTGCAGTAGCTACTCCTGTAAGTGAAGGAGCCCTCAAATGAAATTCAGAAACGCCACCGCGGCCCTGGTGGCCGCCGTCGGTCTGGTTCTGGCGGTAAGCGGTTGCGGCGGGGGTGACACGCCCGGCACCACCAGCGGCACTGACGGCGGCCGCGAACGTGTGAAACTCAACGTCGGCTATATCGATACCAGCATCAACGGTGTCGGCCTGATCTCCGTGGCGAACGATCTCAAGCTCTGGGACAAGGCCGGCATCGACGTCACGCTCACCCCCTTCACCAACGGGCCGACCCAGATCCAGGCGATGGCCGCCGGATCGCTCGACGTCGGCTATATCGGCGGCGGCGCCACCTGGATGCCGGCCTCGGGGCAGGCCGTCATCATCGCCCCGAGCGAGGCGACCTTCGGCGACTTCCTGCTGGCCTCGCCCGACTCCGGGGCGAAGACGGTGCAGGACCTGAAGGGCAAGCGGGTCGGCGTGCCGGACGGCGGCTCCGGCGAGATGATCCTCAACCTCGCGCTCACCAAGGCCGGCCTGACCGTGGATGACATCACGCGGGTGCCGCTCGACCCACCGGCGGTGGTGTCCTCGTTCGTGAGCGGGCAGATCGACGTGGCCGCGATCTTCTCGCCGCTGAGCGACCAGATCCGCGAGAAGGTGCCCGGCGCCGTCGTGCTCGCCAACAACCGCGACTTCCCCGAGACCACGTTCCTCGGGGCCTGGGTCGCATCGCCCGGCGCGGCGACCGGCAAGCAGGAGGAGGTGCGGCGCTTCCTGGAGGTCTACATCCAGGCCAACGACTACCGCAAGGCGAACCCCGCCAAGGCCGTCGAACTGGCCGCCGCCGCGTCCGGCGCCCCGGCCAACCAGCTGCAGGGCCAGGTCGACAACCTGCAGTGGTACACCTCGGACGAGATGCTCGCCGACAACGGCTCGGGCAAGACCCGGGAGCGGTACGCGGCGCTGCAGAAGCTGTTCCTGCAATTGGGCCGGCTTACCTCGGAGGCCCCCGTGGAGCAGTGGGTCAACGTCGACATGTTCGCCGCGGCCAAGGCGAGCCTGAAGTGAGCGCAGGTCCCGCGTCCGGGCCCCCGGTCCGGATCGGCATTCTCGGCGCCGGATTCGTGGCCGACCTCTACCTGCGGGCGCTCGAACACGTCCGCGGGCACGAGGTGACCGTCGTCTCCGGCAACGGGCCCGATCGCGCCAAGGCGCTGGCCGACCGGTTCGGCGTGCCCGCCGCCGTCACCGGTGTGCGGGATCTGGTCCGGCGCGAGGACGTGGACCTCGTCCTCGTCGCCGTACCGCATGACCTGCACGTCGAGGCCGTTACCGCGGCGGCCGAGGCCGGTAAGGCGGTGGTCTGCACGAAGCCGCTGGGCCGCGACGCCCGCGAGGCGCAGGCCTGCCTGGCGGCGGTCCAGCGCGCGGGCGTCTGGCACGGCTACGCCGAGACCGAGGTGTTCGCCCCCGGAATCGTCAAGGCCAGACAGCTCGTCGACGCCGGCGCGATCGGGCGGGTCACCTGGGTTCGCGCCCGGGAGGCCCACGGCAACCCGCACCCGCACGCGCGCGATGAGCGGCGCATGGGAGGCGGGCCGCTGCGGGGGCTGGGCTGCCACTGCGTCGCCATCGGCCGCTGGTTCCTCGACGGCGCCCAGCCGGCCGAGGTCATGGCGTGGGGCGATCGCCTCGTCCGGGACGACGTGACCGCCGAGGACAGCGCGGTCATGCTGGTGCGCTTCGACGACGGCAGGATGCTGCAGGTCGAGGTCGGCTGGACCCACGTGGCCGGGCTCGACGTACGCAACGAGATCCACGGATCGCACGGGTGGATCGGCACCGACGAGACGGGCAGCACCGGGGTGGTCGGCTTCACCGGCCGACCGGCCGGATACGTCGTCGAGAAGGCCGGCTCCGACCAGGGCTGGATCATCCCGGTGCCCGATGAACCGTGGACCTACGGGTACCACGCCGAACTCGCGCACTTCGTCGACTGTTTCCGGCGCGGGGTCGAGCCCCGGCAGACGTTGCGCGACGGCGTCATCGACAACGCCGTCATCGACGCCGGTTACCGCTCGATGGCCAGCCGCGGGTGGGAAGCGGTCACCCTGCCCGCATGATGCGCCGGTCATGAGTCAGGACGGGGGATCGATGCCACGACGCTCAGTCCTGCGAGCGTTGCGTGACCGCGGACCGCAGCCGCGCATCGAGCTGGCCCGCCGCCTCAATGTCTCGCCGACCACGGTGACCAAGGTGGTCTCGCGGCTCCTCGACGAGGGTGTGGTGACCGAATCCGGTGTCGAGGGGCCCGGTCTGCGGGTCGGCCGTCCGTCGATGCACGTCGCCCTGGTGCCGACGGCGGCCCACGTCGTCGGCGTCCAGGTGGGCGTCGGCACCGTGCACATCGGGTTGTGCGATCTGCTCGGGCGGCCCCGCCATCGGGCCCGGTTCGACTTCGACGCGGCGGGCACCGAGGCGACCGTGGTCCTGGGACGGCTGGTCGCCCACCTCGACGCGCTCATGCGCGAGGTGGGCGTCACGGCCGATGGCGTGCTCGGGGTGGGCGTGGCCGTGCCCGGAGCGGTGGATCGCCATCAGCGGCGGAACCTGTTGGCGCTCAACCTCGGCTGGCGCGACGTTGGGTTCAGCGACCATCTGGAGGCCACGCTGGGCATCCCGACCATTGTCGACCACAACGTCCGCGCGATGGCTTTGGGCGAGGCACGCCACGGCGGCCACGGGGACGCCGACCCGCTCCTGTACGTCTACGCGCGCACCGGCGTCGGCGCGGGCATCGTCATCGACGGCGCGCCGTTCCGCTCGGGTGCCCACGGCGTTTCCGAGCTGGGCCACATGCGCGTCAGCGACAACGGCCGCGCCTGCGCGTGCGGGGCCGACGGGTGCCTGGAGACCATCGTGTCGGAACCCCGGATCGCTGAGCGGCTCGCCTGCCTCGGCAGCCCTGCGGACGCGCCGCTCGCGCGCCTGGTCGCGCACGGCGACCCCCGCGCGATCGCGGCTGTCGACGACATCGTGGAGCACCTCGCGATCGGGCTCGCGTTCGCGGTGAACCTGCTCAACCCGCGGCTCATCGTGCTGGGCGGGATGTTCGACGACGCCCCCGATCCGATCATCGACCGGATCGAGGCCGCCGTGCACCGCAAGGCGTTTCCGGTGTTGCGGGAGGCCGTCCGGGTCGGCCGGTCGGTCCTGGGCGGCGACAGCGGCATCGTCGGCGGCGCGACGATCGCGCTCGACCGTTATTTCTACACATGAGAGGTGTGAGGTGAGGTTTCCGCGCTGGGTGTACGGGCGGGGCGCCGAACCGGATCCGCGGTTCAGCCTGGCCAACGAGCGCACCTTCCTGGCTTGGATCCGCACGTCGCTGGCCCTGGTCGCCGCCGGTGTCGCGCTGAAGGCGGTGCGGGTGCCGCTGGCATCCGGCTTTCAGGTGGTGTCCACGGTGTTGCTGGTGGCGCTGGGCCTGCTGGCTGCCGGTCAGGGGTGGCTTGGCTGGGTGCGCGCCGAGCGGGCGCTCCGGGAGAACCGGGCGTTGCCGGGTCCTTCACTCGGTGCCGTGGTCACCGTGGGGGTCGTCATCGCCGCCGGGCTCGTCGGCCTGGGCTTGCTGTTGTGAGCGGGCACGAGCCGTTCGACGCCGGGCTGCAGACCGAGCGAACGCTGCTGGCCTGGCGGCGCACCTCGCTGTCGCTCGCCGTGGGCAGCGCGGTCGCGGTGCGGGTGACGGTCGGCGGCCTCGATCTGCCCGCCGCGATGGCCGGCCTGGTCGCGCTGGCGCTGTCGGCCGTCGCCTGGCTGACCGCGACGTACAGGTACCGCCGGGCGCACCGGTCCCTCACCGGCGCGGAGCCCGCGCTGGGGCTCGGCGGGACGACCGTGACCGTCACGGCGGCGGCCACCATCCTGCTGGGGCTGTCGGCTCTGTTCCTGATGGTCTCGCCGTGGCCGTAGTCAGATCGATGCCGCACATCGGAAGCCGAGGTTGCCGGTGCTGGCGTCGGCCGTGTTGCGGGTGCGGGCGGCGACCCGGTAGCGGTTGCAGTAGGAGTCGTGGCACAGGTAGGAACCGCCGCGCATCGCCCATTCGCCCGCCTCCGTCGACGGCTCCCAAGGATCGGCCGACCATTCCCAGACGTTGCCGACCATGTTGAACAGGCCGTAGCGGTTCGGCGGGTACGCCGTCACCGGGCAGGTGCCGGCGTACCCGTCTGCCGCGGTGTCGTGGGACGGGAAGGTGCCCTGCCAGATGTTGCACAGGTGCCGTCCGCCCGGCGACAGGACGTCGCCCCACGGGTAGCGCGCCCGGTCGAGGCCGCCTCTGGCGGCGTACTCCCACTCCGCCTCGGTCGGCAGGCGGGTTCCCGACCACGCGCAGAACGCCAGGGCGTCGTGGTGGGAGACGTGCACGACCGGATGGTTCTGCCGGTCGGTCACATGCGACCCGGGGCCCTCCGGATGCCGCCACGAGGCCCCGTCGATCGCGATCCACCACGGTGTGCCGTCTGCGACGCCCCGCTGCGCCCGCCCCGGGGTGAGGAAGGCGTGGAAGACGTAGCTCCAGCCGATCACCTCCGCTGTCGTGCGGTAGCCGGTCCGTTTGGCGAACGTCGCGAACTGGGCGGTGCTCACCGCGGTCGGGGATATCGCGAAGGGCGCCACGGTGACGTCGCGCACCGGTCCTTCCCGGTCCTCCTGGTGGGCGTCCGGGTCTTCGCTGCCCATGGCGTACGAGCCACCAGGCAGCCGGACGAACCGGCGGCGGAGTCGCAGGCCGGCCTCCGGGTCGGCGTCGACCGCGCCCCGGGTGGCGGCCGGCGCGGCCCGACGCGCCGCCGGTCCGCAGCATGTGGGCGTCTGGTGTGCCATGGGCATCTCCGAAGTTCAGGCGGCGTCGATCAGTTGCCGGTAGGTCGCGAGCTGCGGGTCCCCGGTCCGGCGCATCCACTGCTCGGTGAAGCCTCTCCGGCGGCGCAGAACCGCCTGGACCGACGGACGGAATGGTGCCTGGGTCTGTTGATAACTCAGGGTTAGATATTTAAATTTCGGCGAGATGGTGGTCAATGGCCGTAACACAACCGTGACAAACTTAGGCGAGTCCTTGGGTCTGGGGCACGGGAGTAGGCGATTTTCACGACTAAATCACGATTATGTTACGACGGGTTGACGCGGCGGCGTTGCTGGCTATTACTTCGTAATCACTAGTTAGTAATTGGAGGACGGCGATGGCTGGGCGACGTACCCCCGTTCAGGACGTCCGGCGGTTGCACCGCGGTCTGGTCCTCCAGAGCCTGCGTGACGAGGGACCGCAGCCGCGCGCCGAGCTGGCGCGGCGGCTCGGTCTTTCCGCGACCACGATGACCAAGGTCGTCGGGCAGCTCCTCGACGAAGGCGTGGTCGCGGAGGGCGACCACGAGGGAGCCGGGCTGCGGGTCGGGCGGCCGTCCGTGCACATCCGGATCCAGCCGGACGCCCGGCGCGTGATCGGAGTCCAGGTCGGCGCGGGGTTCGTCCAGCTGGGACTCTGCGGGTTGACGGCACAGGTGGGGCATACCGCCGCGTTCACGTTCGGCATGTCGGACCAGCCGGAACGGGTGGTGGCCCGGATCGCGGACGCCGCGACCGACCTGCTGGCCCGCGCGGGAGTGCCGCGCGACCAGCTGCTCGGCATCGGGGTGGCCGCGCCGGGCCCGGTCGATCCGGCCCACCGCCGGAACGTGCTGTCGGTCAACCTCGGCTGGCGGGACGTGCCGTTCAGCGACATCCTGGAGCGGGAGCTCGACGCCCCCACGGTCGTCGACCACAACGTGCGGTCGATGTCACTGGCCGAGGCCCGCTACGGGAACGCCCGCGGCGTGGACCCCCTGCTGTACGTCTATGTGCGCACCGGTGTCGGCGCGGGTGTCGTCATCGGCGGCAAGCCGTTCCGGTCGGGCACCTACGGGGTCACCGAGCTCGGCCATCTCCGGGTGGTCGAGAAGGGCCGCCGGTGCGCGTGCGGCGCGATCGGCTGCCTGGAGACCGTGGTGTCGGAGCCGTACCTGGTCGAGCAGCTGTCGACGATCGCCGGGCAGGCGTCGTCGCGGCCGATGCGGGATCTCGCCGCCCTCGCCGACGGCGGCGACGAACGCGCGCTGGCCATCCTGGAGGACCTGGTCGACCATCTCACCACCGCGCTCGCGAGTGCCGTCAACCTGCTCAACCCCGAGCTGATCCTGCTCGGCGGAATCTTCGACGACGCGCCCGCGAGCGTGCTGGACAAGGTCAGAGCCGCTCTGCACGACAAGGCCTTCCCCATTCTGCGCGAGGTGGTCAGGGTCGACCGCTCGACGCTCGGCATCAACGCCGGCGTGATCGGCAGCGCGGCCGTCGCCCTCGATCGCCTCTTCTACAACCCCTAGGTTGCTCTCGTTCCGCGATCGGAGACGTCCCTTGGAACCACAACGCCTCTCCCGCCGAAGCCTGCTGGCGACCACCGGTGCGGCCGTCACGGCGGCCGCGATGCCGGGACTGGCCCGGGCCGAGGGGAGCTCTCCCGGCCGCCCCAACATCCTCTGGCTGGTCAGCGAGGACAACAACCCCTACATCGGGGCGTACGGCGACAGCCTCGCCCAGACGCCGACGATCGACGCCCTCGCCCGCGACGGGGTGCGCTACCGCAACGCGTTCTCCACCACGCCGGTCTGCGCGCCGTCCCGGTTCGCCATCATCACCGGAGTCTGCCCGGAGCGGATCAGCCCCGCGGAGAACATGCGGGCGAGCAGCACGCTGCCCGGCTTCATGCGCGGCTTCCCCGAGTACCTGCGCCAGGCGGGCTACTACTGCGCCAACAACAGCAAGACCGACTACAACACGACCATCGACATGGCGGCCACCTGGGACCAGAGCAGCGGCTCCGCGCACTGGCGCAACCGGCCCTCCGGCGCGCCGTTCTTCGCCGTCTTCAACTACATGACCACGCACGAGTCGCAACTCTTCGCCGCCACCGACGGCCCGACCGACCCGGACGCCGTCCGGGTGCCGGCATACCTACCGGACACCCCTGGCATCCGCCGCGACCGCGCCCACCAGTACGACCGCATGGCCGCCATGGACGCGCAACTCGCCGCCAGGCTCGCCGAACTCGACGCCGACGGCCTCACCGAGGACACGATCGTCTTCTACTACGGCGACAACGGCGGCGTGCTGCCGTGGAGCAAACGCCACGCCCGCGACGACGGCCTCCGGGTCCCGCTTATCATCAGGTTCCCTCGCAAATGGGCCCATCTGGCACCGGCCAGGCCGGGTTCGGTCCTCGACGCACCGGTCACGCTGATGGACCTCGGCCCGACGGTCCTCGCCCTGACCGGGCTCTCCGTCCCGGACCACGTCGACGGGCAGGTGCTCGCCGGTTCCCGGCGCGGCCGTCCGCGGACGTACGCGTTCGGCGGGCGGGCCAGGATGGACGAGCGGTATGACCTGGTGCGTACGGTCTCCGACGGCCGGTTCCGCTACATCCGTAATTACGTGCCCCAACGGCCGTACGGCCAGGTGAACGCCTACGCCTGGCAGCTCAAGAGCTATCAGGACTGGCACCGGGCCCACCTGGCCGGCACGCTCGACGAGGTCCAGGAACGGTTCTGGCGGGAACGGCCCGCCGAAGAGCTCTACGACACCCACACCGACCGGGACGGGCTGCGCAATCTCGTCGACGACCCACGTCACCGGGGTCACCTGAACCGGCTCAGGCGGGCCCTCGACGACCACATGATCGAGGTCAACGACAACGGGTTCATCCCGGAGGGCTCGCCCGCGGAAGGGTACGAGAACTCCAGGGTCCCCGGCGCCTATCCGCTGCGCCGCGTCAAGAACCTCGCCGACAGGGCGATCACCCGGGACCCGGGGAACGCCCGCCACTTCGTCCGCGAGCTCGCCGGCGACAACGAGATCATGCGATTCTGGGCGGCCCAGGGTCTCCTGATGCTCGGCGCGGGATGCGGCACGTACCGCCAGCAGATCGAGCAGTGCTGGGACACCGAGCAGTCCCCGCACGTCAAGGTGGTGCTCAGCGAGCTGCTCAGCAAGCTCGGCTCCGACCGCCCGGCCGTCACCTGGCTCACCGACACCCTGGACAACCACCAGAACATCCGTGTCCGGCTGCAGGCGGTCAACGCCCTGACCTACCTGGGCGCCGCGGCGCTGCCCGCGCTGCCCGCCCTGGACCGCGCCGTCGCCGGCTCCGACCAGTTCCTGCGCAACTGCGGCCGCTACCTCGGCCTGGTCCTGCGCGGCGAGTACACACCAGAGACCCAGCTGTTCATCTAGACCACCGACCGGCGGGGGGTGTAGCGCGCGAATCCCGAAATTGTGTAAAGAATGGGTGATAACAATCTTGTCCATTCCACGCTGGGGGCGCAGCAACGTTGGCCATGCCGAGGGCCGGGGGCCCGCCGATGCGCATCGAAGAAGTCGACTTCGCGCTGCGTCGCCGTGCCGAGGAACGGGACAGGATCTCGGGCGACCTGCTCGACCTCGACTCGCACCCGGGTTACCAGCTGCTCAACGGGGCGCGGCTGACCGGGGAGACCCGGCGCCGCTGGGACGAGGCACAGGCCAGAGCGGTGACCCTGTGGTGGTTGTTCGACGCCTACCGGGGAGCGCTCGATCGCGCGCAGGAGCTCAGGGCCGCCGGTAAGCCTGACCTGGCCGCGCTGACCGGCCTGCTCACCGGCCCGTCGGTGGAGCTGAAGCCGGAGAACGTGCCCGTCGAGAAGCGGTCGCTGCTGCGGGCCGCGGGCGAGTGGATCACGCTGGACACGGTGGTGGCGCGGATGGACGCCGCCTACCGCGACGTCGCCGAGACGGTCGCGGCCGCGGACGACGCCTGGAGCGCGCTGCTCCCGAGGCTCGACGAGGCTGATGCCGCCCGCAGCTCCGCTCAGGACCTGCTGCGCGACCTGGACGGCGGCGACCCGGATCTGGACCGCATCGGCGCCGGGATCGACCGGATTCGCGCGGCGGTCAACGCCGACCCGCTCGGCTCGGCTGCCTCCGTCGGCGAGCTCGATGGATTGCTTGCCGACCTCACCGCCCGTCGCGGGCTGCTGGAGCAGGCCGCCCGGATCCGAACGGAGTACGGCGACCGGGTCCGCCACCTCGGCGACCGCGTCGCGCAGGTCGCCGAGGCCGAGCACGAGGCTCGCTCGATCCGGGACACGGTGCTCGCCAAGATCGCCTCACCCGCGCTGCCGGCGCTGCCGGCCCAGGCCGCCGTGTTGCTGGATCGGCTGGGCGCGCTGGATACGACCCGCGACCGCTGGCTGGAGCTGGCCGAACGGCTGACCGAGCTGGAGCGGGCCGTGGACGACGCGCTGGAGCTGGCGCGGACCGCGACCGAATCGATGGCGGGCCTCATCGGCCGTCGCGACGAGCTGCGCGGCCGGCTGCAGGCCTACCACGCCAAGGTGGTCCGGCTCGGGCACGCCGAGGACGCCGCGCTCGGCGCGCTGTACGGCGAGGCCCGAGCCCTGCTCTGGACGGCACCGTGCGACCTGCGGCAGGCGACCGTCGCCATCGCCGCCTACCAGCGGGCGATCAGCCGGATCGGAGTGGCAGGGTGATCAAATGCGCCCAGCCGGGCTGCGGCGGCACGGTGGAGGACGGGTACTGCGACCTCTGCGGCCTGGCCCCACAGGCAGACCCGGCGCCGCCCTCGGCACCGCTGACCAGGCCATCCGTCCGGCTCGACATGTCGGGTACGGCCAGCACCGGAAGCAGCCGGTCGAGCCGCAGGTCGAGCCGAGGCCATCTCGGGATGGGCCTGGTCGAGGTGCCGGCCGTGCCGTACCGGGACCCGGCCGGGGTGGTGCTGGCCGACGCCCAGGTGCCGGAGGACCGGCGTTTCTGCGGCAATCCCGACTGCGGCCAGCCGGTGGGCCGCCGCAGAGGTGACCAGCCGGGGCGGACGGAGGGGTTCTGCCCGCACTGCGGCTGGCGGTTCTCGTTCACGCCCAAGCTCGCCGAGGGCGACCTCGTCGGCGGGCAGTACGAGGTCAAGGGCTGCCTGGCGCACGGTGGTCTCGGCTGGATCTACCTGGCGGCCGACCGGAACCTGGAGGGCCGGTGGGTGGTCCTGAAGGGGCTGCTCGACACCGGGGACGTGGAGGCGCTGGCCGCGGCGGAGGCCGAGCGGCGTTTCCTCACCGCGATGGACCATCCGAACATCGTGAAGATCTTCAACTTCGTCACCCACCCCGATCCCGGCACCGGGACGATGGTGGGCTACATCGTGATGGAGTACATCGGCGGCGCGTCGCTCCAGGAGATGCTGCGCGCGCGGCTGCGGGAGAGCGACAACCGCGAGGCTCTCCCGATCGCCCAGGTCATCGCCTACGGGCTGGAGATCCTCAAGGCCTTCGGCTACCTGCACGATCAAGGCCTGCTGTACTGCGATCTGAAGCCGGCCAACGTCATCCAGGTGGAGGAGCAGCTCAAGCTCATCGACCTCGGCGCCGTGCGGCGGATCGACGACGCGGACAGCTCGATCTACGGGACGGTCGGATACCAGGCGCCGGAGATCGCCGCCGACGGTCCTTCGGACTCTTCCGACCTTTACACGGTGGGGCGCACGCTCGCCGTGCTGAGCTTCCCGTTCAGTCCCGTCAGCGGCGGTTCCGCCGCTCCGCTGCCGGCGATCGACCAGAAGTACGAGTCCTACCGCCGGTTCCTGGAACGGGCAACCGACGCCGAGCCCGCCCGCCGGTTCCAGAACACGGCGGAGATGTCCGACCAGCTCGTCGGCGTGCTCAGGGAAGTGCGCGCCGCGGAGGAGGGCGCCCCGCACCCCGCGCAGTCCAGAATGTTCGGCCCGGAGCGGCAGGTCGTCGGCACCGAGCTCGCCCCGGCTGCCACGGGGCAGGTCTTTGGCCCGCTCGACCGCCTCGACGCCGTGTCCGCGCTGCCCGTGCCCCTGGTGGATCCGCTCGACCCCGCCGCCGGCCTGCTCGGGGGCCTCACGTCGGGAAATCCCGACGAGCTGGTCGCGGTGCTCGAATCCGCCCCTGCCACCCCGGAGGCCACGCTCGCGCTGATCAGGGTGCTCAGCGAACTCGGCCGTCCGGTCCCGGACCAGCTGCTCGCGAACGCCACCGGGCAGTTGCCGGGAGACTGGCGGATCTGGTGGTATCGGGGGATCGGGCAGCTGGCCTCGGGGGACCCGGACGAGGCGGCGCGCATCTTCGACGGGCTCTACTCGTGGCTCCCCGGCGAGGCCGCGCCCAGGCTGGCCCTCGCGTTCGCCCTCGAAGCCGGCGGAGCGAGCCAGGAGGCTGAACGCCACTACGCGGCCATCTGGCAGACCGACCGGTCCTATGTGAGCGCCGGCTTCGGCCTGGCCAGGCTCCGGCTGGCGGCGGGCGACCGCGCCGGGGCGACCACCGGCCTGGACGAGGTGCCCGCGACCTCCATCCACCGCACCGCGGCACAGGCGGCCGCGGTGGCGGCGGCCGTACGAGGACAGGACCCCGCCGAAGGCGAGCTCGTCGCCGCGGGCGAGCGGCTGCGGAACCTGAAGCTCGACGGCAGGGACCGCGACGGACTCCTCTCGGAGGTGCTGCGGAGCGCCCTCGGCCAGGCCGCCTTATCCGGGCAGGCGACGCTGCTGGGCACCCCGCTGCACGAGAAGGGCGTGCGCGCCGAGCTGGAGCGCGTCTACCGGGCGCTGGCCAGATCGGCGCGATCCACCGCGGAACGGCGCGACTTCGTCGATCTGGCCAACTCCGTACGCCCGAGGACGTTGTGGTGAGCGGCGCCTGCCCCGCCTGCGAGACGCTCGTCCTGGCGGGCGAGGCATTCTGCGAGCAGTGCGGCCACGCCCTGGGAGCCGCCGCCTGTACCGCGTGCGGTTCTGCGGCGGTCGGGGCCGACGGCTACTGCGAGAACTGCGGCATGCTCCAGCCCTCCGGCCGCGACCACGTCGAGATCGAGCTGGCGGTCGCGGCCGGGGTGAGCGACCGCGGCCTGCGCCACAGCCGCAACGAGGACGCCATGGCCCTGACGGCGGCGGACACGGTGGCCGTGGGAGTGGTCTGTGACGGGGTGTCCACCTCGCCGCGCCCGGAGGAGGCGTCCCAGACCGCCGCCGACACCGCCGCGGCCGCCCTCGCCAAGCAGCTGGGGGAGGGAGCCGACCCCGAGACCGCGACCCGGGAGGCGGTCCGGCTCGCCGCCGAAGCCGTCGCCGCCCTGGCCGAACCGGGCGAGGACGCGCCCGCCTGCACCTACGTGTCGGCGGCGGCCGGCAGGCGGCAGGTCACGATCGGCTGGGTGGGCGACAGCCGGGCCTACTGGCTCGGAACCGGGTCCGACCTGCTGACCGGTGACGACGCGACCCCGGGGACGCACATGCTGACCGCCTGGCTGGGCGCGGACGCGGGCCAGGTCGTGCCGCACATCCGCACGTTCACCCCGGACGGGCCTGGCGTGGTCCTGCTGTGCAGCGACGGCCTGTGGAACTACTACCCCGAGCCGGCGGCGCTCGCCGCCGTCGCCCTGAACGCCACCCCCCGCGCGGCGGCCCAGCGGCTCGTACGGCTCGCGCTGGAGGCCGGGGGACACGACAACATAACCGTCCTGGTGATCCCTTTCGGACAGGGCGAGCAGGCCGAGACCACCGTGGTCTTCCCGAAGGAGCAGCAGTGACCGACTTCACCTTGCGCGTGGATCAGAACAAGTACCTTCCGGCGGGAAGCGAGGATGTGCACGCGATCGTCACGGTCGAGGCGAGCGGCCCGATCGAGCGTGCCCCCGCGGTCGCGGCCGCCGAGATCATCATCGTGGACGCCTCCGGCTCGATGTCGTACGACAAGATCGTCGAGGCGAGGAAGGCCGCGCAGGCCGCCATCGACACCCTCCGCGACGGCGTGCACTTCGCGGTCATCGCGGGCACCCACGAAGCCGACATCGTCTTTCCCGACCGCGCGATGCTGGCGCCGGCGACCCCGCAGAGCAGGCGCGCCGCCAAGGAGGCCGTCGGCCGGCTGGTGGCCGGCGGGGGGACCGCGATGGGCCGGTGGCTGCGGTGCGCCGCCGACCTGTTCAGCGAGTACCAGCGGGCCTACCCCGGCGCGATCAAGCACGCCATCCTGCTGACGGACGGCAAGAACGAATACGAGCGCGCTCCTGAGTTCGCCGCGAACCTGTCGTACTGCACGGGGAAGTTCGTCTGCGACTGCCGTGGCGTGGGCGTCGACTGGGTGGTCGCCGAGCTTCGCCAGATCGCCTCCACCCTGCTCGGCAGCGTGATGGACATCCGGCGGCCCGAGGACCTGGAGGCCGACTTCCGGGCGATGACCCAGGCGGCGATGGGCAAGACGGTCGCGGACGTGGCGCTGCGCCTGTGGCGGCCGAGGGCGGCGACGCTGAACTTCGTCAAGCAGGTCTCGCCCGCGCTGGAGGACCTGACCGGCCGCCGCACCGAGGTGGACGAGCTGACCGGCGACTACCCCACCGGAGCCTGGGGCGGTGAATCCCGCGAGTACCACATCAGTCTGCGGGTGCCCGTCGGGAACGTCGGCCAGGAGATGCGCGCCGGCCTGGTGCGGCTGGTCCTGCCCGACTCCGGGGAGGTGCTGGCCAAGGGGAACATCCTGGCGCAGTGGAGCGACGACCCCGTCCAGTCGACCCGCATCAACCCCCGGGTGGCCCACTACACCGGCCAGCAGGAACTCGCCTCGCTCATCCAGGAGGGCCTGCAGGCCCGCAACGACGGCGACCTGGACACCGCGACCGCCCGGCTCGGCAAGGCCCGCGGCATCGCCGAGAAGGCCGGCAACGAGGAGACCGCCAAGCTGCTCGACAAGGTGATCGAGGTCGACCCTGAGACGGGAACCGCGCGCCTCCGGCGGGACGTTGACAAGGCGGACGAGATCGCGCTCGACACCCGATCGGTCCGCACCGTCCGGATGCGCAAGGACCCGGAGGCCTGAGCATGGCGATCTGTCCGGAAGGGCATGACTCCGCGGACGAGGAGTACTGCGACGTCTGCGGCGCGCTGCTCGCGGGCGCCCCTTCGGCTCCGGCCGTCCGCCCCGACGCCGACCAGCTGGACGACTGTCCCGACTGCGGGGCGCCACGTGGCGGGCGATTCTGCGAGAGCTGCGGTTACGACTTCGTCCTCGGCGGCGGGAGCCGGACCTCCGCCCCGTCCACCCCGTCCACCCCGTCCACGGCGGCCTCCGCGTGGGTCGCGGTGATCGCGGCGGACCGTGGCCACTACGAGATGATGATCGCGCAGGGCGGCCCCGACGCGGCGCGGGTCGCGTTCCCGCCGTACTGCCCGGAGCGGCGGGTGCCCCTGGCCGGGCCCGAGGTCAGGATCGGGCGGCGCAGCAAGTCGCGGGCGCTGGCCCCCGAGATCGACCTGGCCGGCCCGCCCGAGGATCCCGGCGTCTCCCACCTGCACGCGGTGCTGCTCGCCCAGCCCGACGGGACGTGGGAGCTCGTCGACCCCGGATCCGCCAACGGAACCCTGCTCAACGGCAAGCTGGTGGAGCACAACGCGCTGCTCCCGCTCGGCGACGGGGACCGCATTCACGTCGGCGCGTGGACCAGCATCACGGTGCGGAAGGGCTGAGATGGCCGTAGTCACCCCAACCGCCGACGGCTCCGCGCTCGTTCCTACGCCGCGGCTGCGAACGGTTCCCGGGCGGATCCGCGCCGGGGCCGGCGTCGCCGTCCTCGCCGTCGGCCTGCTGTCCGCGCTGATGGCCGTGGGCCTGGGACACGCTGAGGACGGGCTGCGGTCGATCGGGCACACAGCCGGCCCGCAGGTGGTGGCCACCGCCGACCTGTACTTCGCGTTGAGCGACATGGACACCCAGGTGGCCACCGTGCTGCTGGCCGGCGACGAGAGCGGGACCGGCCGCCAGGCCGCGCTGGATCGCTACGACCAGCGCCGCGCGCAGGCCGGCAGCGCCGTGCTGCAGGCCGCCGACCTGGCTCGCGGCGACGCGACGGGGCAGATGACCGTGCGGGCAGTGCTCGACGGGCTCGGCCGCTACGAGCGGCTCGCGGCGCGCGCCCTGCTCCTGGACGAGCAGGCCCGGCATGCCCCAGGACCACCCTCGCGGCCGGCTCTCGACGTCTACCGCCAGGCCACTGACTTGATGCGGTTGGACCTGCTGCCCAAGGCGTACAACCTCACGCTCGACAGCGGAACCATCGTCAGGCACGCGTACGCGGACGAGTCGTCCGCCGTGCTGGCAGGCCGGTTCTGGGTGGCGCTCGGCGGGGCGCTCGTGGTGGCCGTCCTGGTCGTGTTGCAGGTCTTCCTGGCCCGCAGGTTCCGCCGGGTGATCAACCCGGCGCTGCTGGCGGCCACCGTCGTCGTCGGCGTGCTGACCGTCGCGGGAGTGCTCGTCCTGCAGCGGGCCTCCGACGAGCTGCGTACGGCCAAGGAGGACGGTTTCGACTCGGTTCTCGTGCTGTCCCGGGCACGCGCGATCGGAAACAGCCTGCACGGTGACGAGAGCAGGTATCTGCTCGACCCGCAGCGGGCGGACACCTACGAGCAGGTATACCTGGACAAGTCACAGTCGGTGCTCTACGTCCCCGGCGGGAACCTGGACAAGTACTACGCCGCGGTGGACCTCAGCGTCGCCGCCTTCCCCGGCAAGGCGGACTTCCTCGGTTTCTACGGCTCGGAGGCCGACCGCGTCACCCTGCCCGGCCAGCGCGAGGCACTGGCCAAGGTGCTCACGCATTACCAGCAGTTCCAGCAGGGTGACCGGCAGATGCGGCAGTTCGCCACAACCGGCAAGGACAGGGACGCCGTACGGGCGGCCACGGGCACGTCGTTCGGGGCCTACGACGGTGCTCTGGTCGAGCTGACCGCGCTGCACCGCCAGGCGTTCGACGCCGCCGTGGCGGCGGGCGACCGTGCCCTCGACGGCTGGAACCTGCTGCTGCCGGGGGCGGCGCTCGCCGCCGCCCTGTTGATCCTGGTCGGAGTCCGGCCCCGGCTCGCCGAATACCGGTGAAGGGAAGATGCTCATGGTCGCGCTGACCGGGAGGGGCCGTTCAATCGCCTTGGTGCTGCTTTTGGCACTGCTGTCGGCCTGCGGCGCCGGCTCGACGATCCTGGACAAGGATGTCCTGGTCATCGGGGTGAAGCCGGACCAGCCCGGATTGGGGATGAAGAACGCGGACGGCGAATTCGCCGGTTTCGACGTCGATGTGGCCACCTACATCGCCGGCAAGCTGGGCAAGAGCTTCAGGTTCGTCGCGACCCCTTCGTCCGAGCGGGAGAAGGTGCTCATGGACGGCTCGGTGGATCTGGTCGTCGCCACTTATTCGATCACTGCGGAACGCAAGACGAAGGTGGCTTTCGGCGGGCCGTACTACGTCGCCCACCAGGACACTCTCGTACGGGCCGGGGAGAGCGCGATCGCCAACGTGCGGGACCTGAAGGGGCGCAACCTGTGCCAGGTGACCGGTTCGAACTCCTGGCGCCGGGTGAAGGAGGAACGCAAGATCGCCGTGAAGCTGGTCGAGGTCCCCTCCTACAGCGCGTGCATCTCCGACCTGAAGGCGGGCAAGGTAGACGCGGTCTCCACCGACGACCTCATCCTGGCCGGCTTCGCCACCGAAGACCTGAAGATCGTCAACGCCCCGTTCACCGACGAGCGCTACGGCGTCGGCATCCAGGCCGGCGACCTGGACGGCTGCGAGGCGGTCAACAAGGCCATCACCGAGATGTACCAGGACGGAACCGCCAAGAAGCTCCTGCAGAAGTGGTTCGCGAAGTCCGGCCTAGCACTCACTTTCACCGTCCCCCAATTCGAAGGCTGCGGCTGACCCCCGCCGACGACGACGCGGGGCGCACTCGGGTGCGAGCTCACCGATCAGACCAGGAAGTTCCTGCTGGGGCAGGGGTGAGCTGTTGCCCAGCCTGACGCTGGCTCAAGCTATCCGGCTTTCCCGATGGGGCCCTGCCTTGGGGCAGCGATCGCCATTGCGTTCTCCCGATCTGCTTGTTGGGGTCGCTGGCGTCGGGGACGCGGAGACCGTCGGATGCCGGATCACACTCTCGGGTGCTTGCACTTATTGCGTTTGCTGCACATAATGTAATGGAGAGGAGGGTGGCAATGACCGTGCGAACCCCGAAGTCCCTGGAGCCCGGCCGGGTGGACGCGCAGGACGCGGCCCGCGCCATGCGGCGGATCAAGGACTACCTGACCACCCACCCCGGCACTGAAGACATCCGTGTGACCGGGGAGCTGGCCGGTGATGAGGCCCTCGTCCTGCCCCGTGATGTCGTCACGATGCTCGCCTACATGCTCACGCAGCTCGCCGAGGGGCGGGGCGTGACGGCGATGCCCAACCATGCCGAGCTGACCACACGGCAGGCGGCGGACCTGCTGAACGTGTCCAGGCCCTACCTCATCGGGCTGCTCGACACGGGAGAGATTCCGCATCGGCTCGTCGGGCGGCACCGGCGTGTCCGGTTCGAGGATCTCATGGCCTACAAGCGCCACAACGATGCCGACAGGCGCCAGGCCGCTGATGACCTCATCGCCCTCAGCGAGGAACTGGACCTGTACTGATGGCGTTCGCCGTGGTGTACGACGCGAATGTGCTGTACGGCAATGAGGTCCGCGACCTGCTCATCCGGATCGCCCTTTCCGGTGCGGTCCGGGCGCATTGGACCCACGAGATTCTCGACGAAGTGGTTCGCAACCTCGCCGAGAACCGGCCGGACATCTCGCCGGACAAGGTGTCGATCCTGCGTGAGCGGATGAATGCCGCGCTCCCCGGCGCGCTGGTGGAAAACTACGAGGCGCTGATCGAGAGCCTCAAGCTTCCCGACGCCGACGACCGTCATGTTCTCGCCGCCGCCATCAAGAGCGGTGCGGAGGTCATCGTCACCTCGAACCTGAGGGACTTCCCCGCCGACGTGCTCGCGGTCTACGGCATCGAAGCCAAGAGCCCTGACGACTTCGTCCTCGACCAGCTTGATCTCGACGAAGGTACTGTGCGCAACTGTGTCCACGAGATCGCCAACAGCAGGACTCGACCGCCCAAGACCTTCGCGGCCATCCTCGACGCCCTCGAACGCGCCGGACTGGTGGAATCAGCCGCGGCACTCCGCGACTGATGCCATTGCGCTATTCCGGCTCGAACCAGTCGGGCGCGACGCCCGCGACTTCGGCCCTGGGTGAGAGGAACGTCCGTGTTGCGGAGGCGCCGTATCAGGTCTTCCACGATCTGGAAGGCGAAGTGCTCGCTGCAGAAGGTGCTGTCCAGCTCTGTCGGGTTGGGCAGCGAGTAGAGTCCCGCCACGATGCCATGCCGGAGGTGGCTACCGATGCGTTATCGCAGGGCGGTGGAGAAGTTGCAGATCCTGGCCGAGGCGTGTGAGCACACGAAGCGGCTGCCGTCGGAGGAGCCGTTTCTGCGTGAGGCGTACGTGTTCGGCGACGTGCTTGCGGGTGCTGATCCTCTCGACTGCGTCGAGGTCGCCTTCGTGCTGAACCTGCCGCCTGCGGACGTGCCCTGGGAGTCGCATCCACACGGCACCGGGTGGCTGGTCGATGTCCTGCGGCTGGACAAGGGCGGGATCGCCTACTGGTGGCGTTCGCATTTGGACCCGGTGTGGAATCACGTGATCCGCGGGCCGGTACGGTTCTGGTCGCTGGAGGGGCCGGACGAGGCCGTGCTGGCGGCTCTGGCCGAACGCCGATTCGAGGAGCTGCGCCGGGTTGTCCCATCGCCCGCCGACGAACGGGAACAGTTGGCCGAGGAGCTGCGGGTTGCTCTGGAGCGGTTGCGCGCCGTACATGGGGCCTACTGGGATCGCGAGTGGCGACTGGAGCATCGCGGCTCGGGCCGTTACCCCGAACATCACCTGTGGGAGGCGGTCCAGGGCTATCTCGGTCTGCTTGACGCGCGTCACGAGAAACCGTGAGCCGGATCAGACGGGAATCTTCCAGGTCTTGGTGAGCCAGGCGAGGTCTGCCTCGTTACGCTCACGGGCGAGACGCTCTCGTTCGAAGAGAGCCTCGGTCTTGGTCAGCACGAGAGTGAACGGCCGGCCCTGCCGCCTGGTCTCGTGGCGGACCGGCAACTCGGCCCCCTCTATCCGAGCGTGGACATGCGCTCGCTTCGCCTGTGCGAGCGGCCACTCGAAGGTACGCCGTTCCGGGTCCTGGAGGAACGCGCCAAGCGTCGCGCACAGATCACACGTGCATCCGGTGGGCGGCTCGATCGACCAGTCGTCGGGTGCGCGCCGCGGCTGGGCGAGCGACGTCCGGATTCGTTCGGCGCAGCCGACGGCCAGCTCGTCGAAACCGTGGCCATAACCGCTGCCTGCTGGTACGGCCCCGGCAGCCCGCAGCGCGGCCATCACCAGCACGATCGCCTGATCGCCGTCCGCATGTCCGAGCTTGGCGGCGTCCTCCAGCACGACGGCCGACCCGGTCTGAGCCGCAGCCGTGAGGATGCCGGCGAACGGTTGGCCACGGTCGGCCAGCCATTTGTCTCGGCTGCTGGTGGATGGCCCTGTGAGCAAGGGACGGACCTCACCCTCGAACCACTCCCACGACAGGTCCAGGACATGGCGGGCGGTCGTGGTCCCCTCGCTCCCGGTGGCCAGCAACGCTGTGCACAGCCGTGGGAGACCCGAGAGCCATTCCAGCGACTCCGGGGAATAGCTGTATGTTCGCGCCTTTTTGGACCAGGCGCGCAGGAGAGCGGCCATCCAGGTTTCGCCGTAGCGCGCGGCCAGGTCCGCGAGCGCTGACGCGTGGTCAGGAACCAGTCGCTCAAGCTGGAACGGGTGGAGGAGCATCGCGGCCGTCTCCGCGTCATCCAGTCCCTCGACGGTGCGGAGTGCCCTTCCGAGAAGTTCGCCCTGCGGACCGGAACGGACAGTGGCGTCCCAGAACGGCAGCAGTGATTGTGCCGCGTCGTGGGCGTTCTTGACGTCTCCAGCGCGAATCATCTCGCCGAGTTCGTCCAGCGCCCAGACTGCGGACGCCTGGGCTCGGTTGGCGAAGCCCTGGTTCCGGGGCCAGATGACCAGCGCCGCTCGCCGGTACCAGCGGTCCAGGGTGTTGCCATAGTTGCCCATATAGCCCTCGTACTCCGAGGCGTAGGGCGTAAGACCAGCCGATGGGGTCGTCGCGGCCACCTCCGCGTCGCGGAGGGTCAGCGAGATCTCCTCGGATCGGCCTCCCCCCGGACCGACCCAGTGGGCGAGCGTGATGGAGGAATCGATCAAGTCCTGAAGAACGTACTGCCCGTCGTCGGCATCGTCGGATTCCTCGTAGTCGTCGTACGGATCCTCCTCATCGGAATCGATGGCATCCCAGGTTTCCTGGATTTCCGCGAGGGCCAGCACCACGTCACAACCCGCCCTGTCCGCTGCCGCCCTCAGCAGGGCGGCACGGTCACCGTCGGCACCCTTCAGCCGGTTCCAGCTCAGCCCTCGGGCGGTGTATTCATGATCGAGCAGGTATGCCAACCGCATTGGCGGATCGGCCCGGCCGCCGCCGTACGGGAGCGTGACCGGAGTCGCGAAGTGCTCGTCGAGACAGGCCGCGAGCTCGCCGGCCAGCGTGTCCTCGACTGCGGCGCCATTGTCTCCCGCCAAGAGCAGGTTGTAGGTGAGGGTGATCCGGTTTCCCGTCTTCACCGGAAGGACCTGGTGGTGGCAGTCAGCGTAGAAGGCGACCAGGGAGACCGCGACCTTCGACCCCCGGTACTCCGCGGTCTGGCCGAGGTGTTCGATGAGGAGCTCACCGCCGGTGTGCGCGGACGGCAGCGTCACCACCAAGGTCCCGACCATGGAGTCGTCCTTCTCGGAGTCTTGATGTGTGACGAAGAACTGCCCGGTCTCGTACAGGAGCATGGAATGGAAGTCCGGCGTGAGCTCGCAGTGAGGTGGCAGTCCCAGCTCGTCGCGCATCACCTCGAGGACGGCCTCGAACGCGTGCGTCCACTCGATGCGCACCAGGTCCTTGGGGATCTCCCAGGTATCGCGGACCTCCGGGTCGGTCAGGGTCTGCTCACCGCGCCCGAACCGCGCACGGTGGCCGAGCCCACGCAATCGGATGGCCTGCTCCTCGGAGACAGGAAACTGAAGTGGTCCGAGTCCGTCGACCGCCACCGACAGGTCGGTCATGAAGAGTTTGCGGTAGACACTCGACGCGGGAAGTTCCGCCAGTTCACCGAGTAACTCGGCGAGTCTTTCGCGAGCGGTCCCAGGCACGAAACACCCCTCTTCACGAGAAACCTAGATCATCGAGTCTATTGAGCACCGCTGAGCGGCGAAGGCACATCGATGATGCCGAGGATGAGGTGGTCGGCGCCGGCTGCGGCGTACTCGCGGAACCGCTCGGCCGCCTGCGGCGGGGAGCCGGTGATCGGCAGCTCTGCATTGGTAACACCATGACGTATCAGGCGTGGTTGGTAACAATCCCGACTTCAGGGATTTACGCAAGGGTGGCCCCCTTGACGCCAAGTTATCCCCGGTACACCATGGCGTAACAACTATCAAACGTCTTGTCCGATAATTGGACAACGGGTGATTTGATCTCAGCGCACAACAGGCGGACAACGGGAAGCACGCCGCCCAGTTCAGGACGTCTTTTCGGTCCGCCCGACGTGGCCGCGACCATACCGTCGCCGGTCGAGGCCGTCGCCGCGGCCGAGGCGGGCGAGCCGATCCCGACCGAGCTCCGCATCCGCTCGAGCACATTCATCGGGGACCGAGTCGGACAACACCGCGACATATCGACCAATCGAGTCAAGTTCGCTTCTGAAGTATGGAGAGAACGCCGTGAAACGAGCATTGGTTAAATCCGTCGGGTCCTCGCTCTCGCCACAGGTCTCGTCCTCGCCGGCTGTGGTGGTGGCGGGAACAGCGGCGGAGGCACGTCCACGCAGAGCTCGGCCGCCCCCAAGAGCGACGCCGTCTTCACCTGGGCGGTGCCGGGCATGCCCACCTCCTTCGACCCCCGCATGTCGGCGCCGTTGGACCCGATCTTCCTGGACGCGGTCTACGAGAGCCTGATCAACCGGACCCCGGCCGGCGAGCTCGGCCCGGGCCTCGCCACCGAGTGGGAGTTCAGCGACGACAACAAGGTGCTCACCTTCACCCTGCGCGATGGGGTGAGGTTCCACGACGGTGAGAAGTACGACGCCGAGGCGGCCAAGGCGTCCATCGAGGCGTTCAAGAAGGGCGGCACCCTGGTCGGGCAGTTCGCGATCCTGGACAAGGTCGAGGTGACCGGGCCGCTGGAGCTGAAGCTGACCTTCAAGGAGCCCGCCGGGTACATGCTCAACGTGCTGGCCGGCGAGGCGGGCATCGCCGTCTCGCCGAAGGCGCTGGACGCCCCCGACCTCGGCACCAAGCCGGTCGGCACCGGGCCGTTCACGCTCACCGCCCTGCAGGAGGGCAAGGCCGGCTTCAAGAAGTTCGACGGCTACTGGAACGTCCAGGCGGTCGGTATCGGCGGTATGGAGATGATCGTCTTCAACGACGAGCCGACCCGGCTGCGTGCGGTGAAGTCGGGGCAGGTCGACGGCAGCAGCATCTCCGGCAAGCAGATCAAGGAGGCCGAGGCGGCCGGTCTCTCGATCGTCAGCGGGCCGAACACCCGGTTCATGGGCCTCCTGCTGAACACCAAGGTCAAGGCCCTGTCCAACCCCAAGGTCCGGGAAGCGCTGCTGTACGCGATCGACCGTGAGGCGATCAACAACGGCCTGGAGGCGGGCACCTGCGTCCCCACGGTGCAGCCGTTCCCGCAGAGCCACTGGGCGGCCACGCCCGACCTGAAGGACGCCAAGCCCTACTACGACGTGGCCAAGGCCAAGCAGCTCCTGGCCGAGGCCGGCTATCCCAACGGCTTCGACATGGAGATCGCGTCCGGCACCACCACCTCCTTCCAGGCGATGGCGCAGGTGTTGCAGGCCCAGTTGAAGCAGGTCGGGATCAACGCGTCGGTCCAGGTCTTCGAGTTCCAGCAGATGATCAACGCGCGCCGGACCGGCAAGTTCACCTCCGTCGTTTCCGGGATTCAGGCCGGGCGCCCCGACCCGAGTCAGTTCATCGCCGACTTCTACCTGCCGGGCGGGCCGTACAACTCCGGCGGCTACGAGCTGCCCGGCGGCAAGGAGCTGCTGGCGAAGGCGCGGGCCAGCGCGGACGAGACGGAGCGCGGGGCCGCGATGCAGGAGGCCTTCAACACGGTGATCAAGGACGGCCCGCCGGTGATCCCGATCTGCAACCTGACCTACGTGGCCGCGTTCCGCAAG
Source organism: Acrocarpospora pleiomorpha (assembly GCF_009687885.1). Taxonomy (GTDB): domain Bacteria; phylum Actinomycetota; class Actinomycetes; order Streptosporangiales; family Streptosporangiaceae; genus Acrocarpospora; species Acrocarpospora pleiomorpha. The sequence continues at coordinate 102,989 of NZ_BLAF01000013.1, read as the reverse complement.
GGCGTGACCGGCTGGCAGGTGCCGGTGGTCGGTGACTACGACTTCACCAGCGTGCGGGTCGCCGACTAGCCCCCGGCAGAACCTCGTGCAATTTCTGCACGCTCATCTTGACCGGCTTCGCGTCGATACCGGTTCGAGTTGAGTGAAGACCGTGGGTGCTGTTAGCTTCGCACGGTGGACGACAGGCGTGCACGGACGGAGGCGATCGAGGACTTCGCGGCGATCCTGCGGGAACTGCGCAACTCGGTCGGCAACCCGCCTTTTCGGGAGATGTCCGGTCGGTCGGGGGCGATTTCCCACACGACGTTGCACGAAGCCACGAAGGGTAACCGGCTCGCGAGTTGGGAGACCACCGTCGAGTTCGTCAAGGCGTGTGGCGCGGACCCAGCCGCGTACCGCGAACGCTGGGAGAGAGCGAATCTGGCGGTCAGAACTGTGAGCGCCGGGGATCCTTCAATCCGCGCGGACAATCTCGCAGACTCTGACACAGGCGCCGCAGAACCCCCTGCCGTGCACCTCGCCATCGGGTCGCAAGCGCCCCGGTCGGCTGGCGAGACCTCGGCATCCGTGCCTACGCCGCCGCCCGACGAGATTGCGGGCGACGGCCGGCCTCTGCTCCCTGCGCCGGGGAACAGCGGGCGATTCCGGCGCCCGGCCACGTTCGTAACAGCGGCCGTCACTACGGGGGCAGTGGTCCTCATCGTGGCCGTCGTCAATCGCGGCTCCGAGCCCGACGGACACAGCCTGAACCCGTCCGGCAGCCCATCGATTGCCGCGCTGTCGCCAGCCGATTGCCCGGTGCGTTCGACCAACCCGCCTCCGGCCCCGCCGGTGCACAAGGGCGATGCGGCCGTGTTCATCGATGACGTCACGCTCCCCGATTGCACGCGCGTCGGCGCCGGCAAGACCATGACCAAGGTATGGCGGCTCAAGAACGCCGGGACCGTGCCGTGGAAGGGATATTCGCTGCGTCGCCTCGACCTCACGCAGCAAGCTGATCAATGCCAGACCATTCCCGACGTGCCGATCAATGACACGCAACCCGGCGAGATGGTCGACATCCGGACCGTGATCACCACGCCGAGGAAGCCGGGCTTGTGCTACGTGCGATTCAAAATGGTGGACGCTTCGGGAACGGTCGTGTTCCCCGGAAGCCGGCCGGTCAACTTCCAGATCATCGTCGACGGACTCTAGTTCCCCGCCGTCCATGACACGGCGGGGAACCAGAGTCTCAGGGGTTCACGAGCTGAGAGCGATCCCCGTGTAGTAGTGCTGGAGGATCCTGGAGTAGCTCCAGCCCGCTCTGGCCTTATCGCGAGAGCCGTTCTGCGACATCCAGTCCCCGTTGACCCAATTGCCGCACGCCGTCGTCGTCGCGCAGTACTGGGCCCGGAAGATCTTCCCGTTGCGAGTCAGCCGGGTGCCCCACGTCGCGTCCACCGCGGCGCTCGTCACCGCCTTCGCGGAGCCGGGCTTGTACACCTGGCTCGACGTGTGGTCGTAGACGTCGAAGCACTGGCCGCTCGCCGTCTTGCGGTTCGAGTGCAGCGCCCAGTACCAGCCGAAGTTCTTGACGGCCATCGCCCCGGCCCTGAGGGAATCCCTCGGCCAGCTCGACACCCACTCGTTGGGCAGGACGTTCTTGACGTACGTCTTGAACGCCACCCGCTCCACGCGATTGAGGGACTTGCGGTACACGAGGATCGTCGTGGGCAGCTTGGTGTCCGTGCCGTCGGTCTTGCACCCGGTCGGCGGTGCCGAACTCAGGAGCTTGTGCGAGGCGTTCTGGTTCTTGAGGGTGGAGTTCAGGTTGCCTTTGGTGCCTGGGCCGAAGTCCTGGTATGTGCCGGTGTGGCCGCTGTTGTAGTAGACGCGTACGGTCTTGCTGCTGCGGTTCCAGACGGAGGCGGCGGCGTTCTTGATGCATTTGCCCTTGCCGTTGCCGGGTCCCTTGAAGTCGTAACAGGAGGGCTGTTTGGTGGCGTAGTCGGCGACCGATCCGGTGAAGTCCGAGACCGATCCTTGGTTGTTGCTGTTGAAGTAGTAGCAGAATTCGCCGGCCTGGCAGATGCCGTCGCGGTTGGCGGCCGAGGCGGGCGATGCGGTGGCGAGTACCGTCCCGCCGAGCGCTATCGCGGTGAGCCGCGAGATCAGCCGTACAGTTCGTGGATGCACTGTTGTCTTCTCCGTTGGAGGCCGCGGTGCGTTATCGGATGCTGTAGCCCTGGGAGATCCAGAACGAGGTCGGGTTCGGGTTCTGCAGGTGCGGGTCGCCGACGCTCTTGGCCGCACGCGTCTGCCGTCCGGGGCGCATCTCGACGTGGGTGTGTGCGGTTGACTTGCGCGACACCCCGTTCCACGACTCCTTGGCGATGATCTGGCCGCGGCTGACCTGCTGGCCCAGGCGCAAGGAGGACAGCGGAGCGGAGTGCAGGTAGATCACCGTCTTGTTCAATGCGGCGTTGTAGATGGCGATCGTGGAAAGTCCCGCCCTGCCGGTGGTCCCGCGCACAAGGTTGATGACCTGGCCTCCCACCAGGGCGTGAACATTCGCGCCCACGCCGCGGGCGATGTCGATGCCTTCGTGCCGGCCGGAGGTGGACCTGTAACCGTCGAAGCCGCAGGTGATCGTGCCGCTGGCCGTGTACAGCGAGAACGACATGGCGCTGCGCGATGATGATGACGGGCTGAACTTGTGCGAGGCGTTCTGGTTCTTGAGGGTGGAGTTCAGGTTGCCTTTGGTGCCTGGGCCGAAGTCCTGGTATGTGCCGGTGTGGCCGCTGTTGTAGTAGACGCGTACGGTCTTGCTGCTGCGGTTCCAGACGGAGGCGGCGGCGTTCTTGATGCATTTGCCCTTGCCGTTGCCGGGTCCCTTGAAGTCGTAACAGGAGGGCTGTTTGGTGGCGTAGTCGGCGACCGATCCGGTGAAGTCCGAGACCGATCCTTGGTTGTTGCTGTTGAAGTAGTAGCAGAATTCGCCGGCCTGGCAGACGCCGTCGCGGTTGGCGGCCGAGGCGGGGGATGCGGTGGCGAGTACCGTCCCGCCGAGCGTCATCGCGGCGGTCGTCGCGGTGAGGATCCTGGTGAGCGTTCTCATGCTGTTCTCCTTCTGTCTGCGGAGCCTGCGTTTCGGATGGTCTGCGGATCGGATGAGTCAGCGGCGCTGGTACTCCTCCCAGGTGCGGATGGTCACCTTCGGGCCGTCGTCCGGGCCACGGCCGGTGAGCCCGTTCAGACCGAGGTAGTAGTCACCGATCTGGTGCTGGGCCTGGCTGGAGAGGCTGGTGTCGCTGATGGCGGCGGCGTGGATGTGCCAGGGCCAGTCGCCTTGCCTGGGGCTACGCACCCATGCCGCGAAGCCGGCCCGGCGCAACGCGCGGACGACCGCGGTGCGGGTGGCGGAATTCATCCCCGTCACCGAGATGTCGACGACGCCGCCGCCGTCGTGGGTGCCCGCGGACGTGGGGTCGCCGCCGGGGTTGTACGAACCCTGATCCAGCTCGAGGTCGCGGCCGAGCAGCCGCTGCGCCTCGGCCAGCATGCTTCGCGTGCGGGTGTTGATGACGAAACCGCCGGTGGACACCCGGGTGCCCGGGTCGATGATGTTGGTGACCTTGAAGCGGTCGGCGCCGAGCCTGGTGAGCGACGTCTTGCCCGGCAGGCCGTTGGCGTCCAGACCGGTGAGGCCGAGCGACTTCTGGTACTTCGCGTAGGCGGCGACCGTTGTGGTGCCGAAGTAACCGTCCACCCACTTCGCGTCGAGGAGGCGCCGGTCGCGCAGCGCCCGCTCAACGAGAAGCACGCTGGCCTTGGCGCCCGGGGTCAGCGTGTCGTCAGGCCGCCTCGGGTCGATCTGGGCCGCCTTGACCGTGGCTTCCATGTTCACGCTCGGAAGGGCCCTGACGTCGGCCGCCTGTGCCGCCGACGTCCTGGACGCTCCGGCCAGCGAAGCGAGCAGGACGGCCGCTATGAGGGCAGCGGCGCATGAGGGCAGCTTCATCGTTACTCCTGGTTTCAGGCGCTGAGGGCCGATTCCTGTGCGGCCGAATCCAACGTTTCGGATCGCTCGCGTGTCCACAAGAAGATCGGTGTTGTCAGCCTGTTCGACAGGCTTCTCCGTACGGGCGTACGCGCCATCTGACAGGTAACCGCGCAGGTCGGAGCACTTGTACAAAGCAAGAAGGTGCGGGCCTGAGTAGGCCTCGCACCTTCGAGAATGCCCCCTTGCCCCGTCAGCGGCGGGGGCGGACCGTCATCCCTTCAAGCCTGTGTGCGCCAGCCCTTCGATGAACTGGCGCTGGGCCAGGACGAACACGACCAGGATCGGCAGGGCCGTCAGCGAGGCCGCGGCGAGCTGGATGTTCCACATGGGTCCGCCGTAGGCGTCGACGAACTGGGTGAGGGCCTGGGGCAGGGTGAACTTCTCCGGCGTGGAAAGGAACACGATCGGTTCCAGGTAGAGGTTCCACGAGTGCAGGAACGTGAAGATGGCGACCGCGCCGAGAGCGGGGCGGGCCAGGGGGAGCGCCACCTTGGCGAAGGTCCCGAAGCGGCCCAGCCCGTCGACGCGGGCGGCCTCCTCCAGCTCTTTCGGCAGGCTGATGAAGAACTGGCGCATGATGAAGGTCGCCATCACGCTCGGCGCCCCGAGGGTCGGCACCAGGATCAGCGGCCAGTGGGTGTCGGTGAGGCCGAGTCCGTGGAACATCTGGAACAGCGGCACGATCGTCACCTCGCTGGGGATCAGCAACCCGATCAGCACGACGCCGAAGAGCACGTTCTGGCCGGGGAAACGGATGCGCGCGAAGGCGTATCCGGCCATCGCCGAGATCGCCATGGTCCCGGCGGTGACCAGCAGGGCGATGTAGAGGCTGTTGAAGTACTGGGTGGTGAAGGGCTGCAGCTCGAAGACCTGCCGGTAGGTCGACGTGTCCCAGGAGGAGGGCAGCAGGGCGGGCGGGAAGGCGAAGATCTCACCGATCGGCTTGAACGAGGAGGTGACCATCCACCAGGTCGGGAAGACGAAGGGCACGCACAGCACGCAGAGCAGGCCGTACAGGGTGAGCTTGAGTCTATGACTCATGGAAGACCCACTTCCTGCGCATGCGCCACTGCACGAGGGTGAGCGCCGCCACGATCGCGAACAGCAGGACCGACAGGGTCGCACCGTAACCGAAGTGGTGGAACTGGAAGGCCTGCTGGTACAGGTAGTAGACGAGCACGGTCGTGGACAAGCCCGGCCCGCCCTGGGTGAGGACGGCGATCTGAGCGAACACCTGGAGCGAGCCGACGACCGTGATGATCGAGGTGAGCAGGATGGTGGGGCTGATCAGCGGCACGGTGATGCGGGTGAACCGGGTCCACGCCTTCGCGCCGTCGACGCGGGCGGCCTCGTGCAGCTGGCTCGGCACGCCCTGCAGGGCCGCCAGGAACAGCACCATGTTGAGGCCGACGTTCTTGAGCACCTGGACCACGATCACCGACGCCATCGCCGCGGTTTCGCCACGCAGCCAGTTGGGTCCGTCGATGCCGACGGAGCCGAGCAGGCCGTTGACGCCGCCGTCCGCCTGGAGCAGGAACCGCCACACGATCGTCCACGCCACCAGCGAGACCACGACCGGGGAGAAGAACACGGTTCTGAAGAACGTGGTGCCGCGCAGGCGCTGGTTGAGCAGGATGGCCAGCACCAGGGCAAGGCTCAGGTTGAGGACGACCAGTCCGACGGAGAACATCGCGGTGCCGCCGAGGACCTCGCCCAGCCTCGGGTCGTCCAGCAGCTTGGCGTAGTTGTCGCCGCCGGTGAACTCGAAGGTCCCGGCCAGCACGTTCCACTCGTGCAGGCTGTACCAGACCACCAGCCCCAGCGGCAGCAGCACGAAAAGCGCACTGCCGACGAGCTGTGGGCCGATGAACAGGTAGCCGACGAGGTTGTCCCGGCGGCGGATCGTCCAGTACGGGGAGACGACGGCCCGGCGTCCGGCCGTCGTCCCCCTGGTCCGGGTGAGGGTCACGTCACGCGCCGATCATCGGCTGGATCTTCGCGCAGACTCCGTCCAGCACCGCCTTGACGTCCGCGTCGGCCTTCCACAGCGGGTCGAGCTCCGCCCGTACGGTCTGCGACAGTTCGGCCTGCCCGATGTGGCTCGGCTTGACGACGGCCTTCGCGATGCCGTCGATCACGACCTCCTTGAGCTGTTCCGGCTTGAGCAGCGGGTTGGACTTGGCCAGCGTCTCGGTGGTGAGCTGGGAGGCCCGCGGCGGCGGGAAGTAGGCGGCGAGCTTGGCGGAGTTGGCGGGGTTGGTGAAGAAGGCCAGGAAGTCGATGGCCTGGGCGGCGTTGGGGGACTTCTTCAGTGCGCCCAGACCGGCCTGGCCGATGACCGCGTAGTCGCCCGTCGGCCCGGCGGGCAGCGGCACCAGGTCCCACCCGAACTTCGCCTCGGCCAGCAAGGAGGCGCGGGAGATCTGGGTGATGGTCATCGCCGCGTCACCGGCGAAGAAGTCGACGGTGGTGCCGGGGCCCGGCAGCGCCTTGTCCACGAAGATCGCCTTGTGCAGGAACGTCATGGCCTGGAGCATCTCGGGGCTGTTGAAGCCGCACGTCTTGCCGTCCTCGCTCCATGCCCTGGCGCCCCAGCCTCCCCAGACGGAGGCGAGGTTGTCCCAGTTCTTGTAGTCGAAGTCGCGGACGACCAGGCCCGCCTTGCCGTCCTTCGCCACGGCCGCGCCCATCTTGACGGCGTTGTCCCAGGTCCACTCACCGGCTTCGATAAGCTCGCGCGGTGTCTTCTGCCCGGCCTTCTTGACCAGGTCGTCGTTGACGAAGATGCCGAACGGGGACGTGGAGAACGGGTAGGCGTACAGCTCGCCGTCCTGCTCCCACAACTTGGTCGCGGCCGGCGTCAGGTCGGACAGTTCGTACCCCTGCTCCTTGCCGAGCGCCCCCTTCAACGGCGCCAGCGCGCCCGAGGAGACGAAGTCCGGGGCGGAATTCTCCAGCACCCAGGCCAGGTCGGGGGCTTTGCCGCCGGCGATCTGCGTGGTGAGGGTGGTGGTGTAGCTCTCGAAGGGGATCGAGTCGAAGGTGATGGTGCCGACGTCCGGATGTGTCTTCTTGTACTCGGCCGCGATCTCGTTGAAGAGCTTCAGGTGGGCCTCGTTGGACGTCCAGATCGTCATGCGCAGCGGCTGCGGGCCTTGCGCGGCAGGTGTCTGCCCGCCGCCGCCGCACGCGGTGACGGTGAGCAGGGCGGCCATGGCGAGGGCGGCAAGTGTCCCGGTTGTTTTCATGGGGTGATCTCCTTGGATGGCTTCCCCCGAGTGGTCATGTGTCAGTAGCCGGTGACGTCGGGCCAGCGCAGCTCGACGCCGTCGCGGGTCAGGCGCTGCTGGAAGTCCGCCAGGAGGGTTTCCTTCTCCCGGACGGCGTGTGGGGTGGTGGCCCGGTCCAGGCAGAACGCGGCCAGCGCGCCCGCGGCTTCGCCCGCGTTCCACTCCACCGGGTGCAGCCGGTAGGCGCCGTTGGTGATGTGGGTGGTGCCGATGTTCTTGCCCGCGGCCAGCAGGTTGGTCATGCGGCGCGGGATGAGCGCGCCCAGCGGGATCTCGAACGGTGAGCAGCCCACGTCGATGTAGTTGTCGCCACCGGTCGAGGGGTGCAGGTCGATGCGGTACATGCCGATGCCGACCGAGTCGGTGTAGGAGACCGCGCCCTTGTCACCGCGCACGGCCAGCGACAGGTCCTGCTCGGTGACGGTGCACAACGCCCGGATGCGGCGGGACTCGCGGATGTAGGCCGCCTGCGCCAGGCCGTCGGCGCCGCCCGTCACGTCGCCGCGCAGCCGCAGGCCAGGATAGCCGGTGCCGCCGTCGGCACGCGGCGCCTCGGTCTGCAGCCAGTAGAAGACCGAGCGCGACAGCTCGCGAGCCGCCGCCAGGTGCCGGTCGGCGTCCGGCACGTCGATGATCGGTCCCTCCAGATAGTCGATCATCGGCCAGTTGACGAGCGTGATGTCGCTGGCGTACGCGCCGTCGGTGAAGTTGCGGCGGGCGGCGATCCTGCGGAAGGTCCACAGGTTGGCATCGCCCGGGTTGACCCGCTGGTCGGCCTCGACGAGCTGGGGGTGGTCGTCGGGGTTGGGGGTGAAGGAACGCTCCATGATCTTGAGCGTGCGCGGGTTCGGGCACCGCCACGACAGCAGTTTGTCCCCCCAGAACGGCGGCTCGTAGGCGCGCCAGAAGTCGTAGGAGGCGGGCCGGTCGATCGTGTGGTCGCCGTCGACGTGATCGATCGCGAAGCAGACGGACACGGCCTGCATGTTCAGCGGCTGCGCCTCGGCCGGAGCGCTCGGCTCGCCCGTCTCGGACTGCGCCTCGAACCCGGTCACGTACTCGGTTCCCGTCAGCGGCAGCAGCTCGCCGGTCTCGGTGGCGTCCAGCACGTACGGCGCGCGGAGCACGACCTGCTCATCGGTGTCGCGATGGGCCAGCCGTACGGACGTGACGCGGTCGCCGTCCACCTCCGCGCCCACCGGCCGGTACGGCTGGAGCACCCGCAACCGCCCCGAGCCCCGGTAGGGGGCGAGCATGGCCTCGATCACCGCGACCGCGACCCTGGGCTCGTGGCACAGGCGGCTCACGTGCCCGGCGCCGGGGTTCAGCTCCCGCTGCGCCCGCGCCCCCTCGGTGAGCGGGTAGTGGTCGCGGTAGTAGCGCCGGATGCCCTCGCGCAGGGCCCGATAACTCGCCGTGACGCCGAACCTCTCCACCCAGGAGTGTTCGTCGGGTGGCACGGCCTGGCTGGTGAGCTGCCCGCCGAGCCAGTCGAATTCCTCGGTGAGCACCACCGTACGGCCGGCGCGCAACAGGGCGAGCGCGGCGGCGACGCCACCCAGTCCGCCGCCGACGACGGCCGCGTCTGCCGATATCTCAACCACGTGGGAAATCTCCTGTCAGATTGCGGTTCGGGGCCAGCGTGGTGCCGTCGACCAGTTCGCAGGGCAGCAGTTCTTGCGGGGTTCCGCCGGTCTCCAGAACTTCGGCCAGCAGCTGGACCGCTCTGCGGCCCATCTCTCGCCTGGGGATGCGGAACCCGGTGAAGTCTCTGTCGATCTGGACGGGCCGGGTGAATGCGCCCAAAGTGAGGATGGACAGGTCGTGGGGCACCTCGACGCCGCGCTCCGCTGCGGCCGCGGCGATCGCGACGCAGTCGGCGTACTCCTCGACGAAGACCGCCGTCACCCCGGACGCGATCACGTCCCCCAGCGGCACGTCCGGAGTGAAGTGACGGCCGTCGGCGCCCGTGGCGGCCACACCCTCATGGAATCCGCGCAGGCGGTCGGCCATGGACTCGCCGCCCGTCCCCGCCCCGACGTAGCCCAGCCGCCGGTGACCGAGGGCCACCGCCCGCTCGACCAGCCCCAGGACGGCCGGAGGGTAGTCGGCCCCCACGTACGGCACGGGCCCGCCCGCGTCGTCGCGGCGGCCGACGGAGACGAACGGGATGCCTTCCGCCAGCAGCCGGGCCAGGTCCTCACGGTCGACCGTTCGGCCTAACAGCACGCAGCCATCGGCCAGCCGTACCCGGCTCTCCTCGTTGAATATCCGCCGCCGCGCGCCGGAGGCCGCCTTGGCGCTGGTGAACAGCAGCAGGTCGCAGCCGATCTCCTGGGCGCACTCCTCGATGCCGACGAGGAAGGGGTGGTAGAAGTCGGCGCTCTCGGCGGGGAAGACCGCCTCGTAGGTGAACACGCCGAGGATGCGGTTGCGCCCGTAGGCGAGCCGCCGCGCGGCGGGATCGGCCACGTAGCCGGTCTCCCTGATCACCTGCAGGACCCGTTCGCGGGTCTCGGGAGCGATCCGCACGTCGGCGTCGCCGCGCTTGTTGAGCACCAGCGAGACCGTCGTCTGGCTCACGCCGGCCATCCTGGCGATGTCCTGCTGCGTGAGACGCCGACCTTGAGTAGTCACCGTCCGTGTCCTTCATGATCAGGTAATGCGCATTAGCTGCTTGGTGGGGTCCCATCCTGGGCAAGGCCCCCCATTGCTGTCAAGACCCGATGTTTCCTGAAGTAATTCGCATTAGCACCTTGACGCGGTATTCATCGTGGGATGAACGTGTGATCCTCACCACGACTTAGCGTGAAGGAGCTGACGTGGAAACCCCCCAGCAACTGATCGGACGGCGGACTGTGTTACTCGGCGCGGCGGCGGGCGCC
>NZ_BLAF01000013.1:0-92284 GCF_009687885.1 Acrocarpospora pleiomorpha | reverse complement strand
GAGCCTGGGACTCGGATCGCCCGCGAGCGCGGCGGCGGGCCCCGCCGGGATGCCGACCTACCGCTACCTGCGCGACGCGCTGGCCTTACCGCTCAGCCACAACCCCACGGGGGAGTTCATCTTCCCCTGCATCAGAGGGATGTACGACAAGCTCAGCAACCCCCGGGCGCGCTACTACCTGTACTACGCCCCCCACGAGGACCCCGGCGGCATCTGCGTGGCCTTCGCCAACTCCCTGGCCGGACCGTTCGACGACTACTCGGGCAACCCGCTCATCGACAACCGCCTGCCGACCACCACGGTCTCCCACGTGTCCTCACCACACGTGACCTGGGACGCCGCCACCAGGCAGTTCTTCTGTTACTTCCACGGCGAGAACTACACCACACGCGTGGCCCGCTCCACCGACGGCATCAACTTCACCAACGAGACCCCGATCCTGAGCACCCGCCTGGTGCCCGGCACCTCCGAGACCTCCTACGCGAGGGTCTTCGAGCACTCACTGCCCGGCCGGGGCAACAAGTACGTGATGATCTTCATGGGCGTGCGCAACGGCCGCCGCATCTTCTACGGCTGGTCCCCCAACGGCTGGGACAACTGGCAGTTCAGCGCGACCCCGCTGGTGAACCCCGAACCCGACGGCCTGACCGACATCTCCGGCGCGCACCTCGTCAAGCGCAACGGAACCACCTACGTGGCCTACCACGGCAACGACGGCAGAATGCGGCTCACCGAGGTCGGCAACGCCTTCGACCGGGAGACGCACCTCGGCGTCTTCCACTCCCCGATCGCCTCCGACAACGGCAGAGTGGCGGCCCCGTCATTCGGCACCCAGGACGGCGTCAGCTACATGTTCTACGAGGCCGGCCCACGGCTGAACGCACGCATCTGCATCGCCCGAGCCGTCTGAGACTGCGGCCGGGCCGGTGTTGATCAGGGCAGTTCTGCCAGTGAGCGGGCTTCGGCGATCAGTTCGCACTGGTGCTGCCAGTCGTCGCCGATGACGCCGAGGACCAGGTGGTCGGCGCCGGCTTCGGCGTACTCGCGGAAGCGTTCGGCCGCCTGGGGCGGGGGGCCGGTGATCGGCAGGTGGGCGGCGACCTCGGGAGGCACGCCGTACTGGGTGAGTCCGGCCGTGGCGTCGCTGAGCAGTGACGGGGACGGGGCGGGGCCGAGCAGTACGCTGCCGCCGACGGCGAGATGCGGTATCGGGCGTCCGTACGTGGCGGCGAGTTCAGCCAGCTCGCGGCGGCCTTCGGCGACCGCCGTCGCGGTGATCATTGAGGGGAACCAGGCGTCCGCGTATCGGGCGGCGCGGCGCAGTGCCGCTCGGGAACCGCCGCCCACCCAGACGGGTGGCATGGTCGCTCCCGGGGTCAAGGTGATGGGGACGCCGGATCGCAGCACCGCCGACCGGCCGGTGACCAGGTCGGGCAGCACTTCCAACGCGGCGTCGGTACGGCGGCCGCGCTCGGCGTACGGGACTTCGACCGCTTCCCAGGCTGTGCTGCCGTGCACCGCGCCGCCGGAGCCGACCCCGAGGATGACCCGGTCTCCGGACAGGTGCTGGAGAGTCGCGATCTGCTTGGCGGCCCAGGCCGGGTGGCGCAGCGCGAGGACCATCACCCCGAACCCGATCCGCAGACGCTCGGTGACCGCGGCCACGGTGGCGAGGGTGAGGGTGCTCTCCCTGGTCCCCACGCTGGCGGCGAGGTGGTCACCGGTGAACAGCGCGTCCAGGCCGAGGTCCTCGGCGTGACGCGCGCAGGCCCGGACATCGACGGCCTCGCTCCGGGACGACGGAAACATCACCCCGATCGACAGGCGTTTCATTGCACACCACCTCCACCCATGGAGATGTCCTCGAGAGATCGCACGAGGAGGAGGGTCTTGCCGACGGTCGCGCGGGAGGCGATGGCGGCGTGGGCGTCGGCGGCGCGGGCCAAGGGATACCTCTGGCCGATCAAGGGCTTGAGTGCGCCGGTGGCCGCCGCCGTGAGGGCGGCCTGGGTCAGCCCGCGCATCTGTGGCGGGGTCGGCGGCGTCCCTCGGATCGGCGTGATGTCCTTTCCTTCGGGCAATGTGGTGAACGATCCGCTGGCCATGCCGTATGACGACAGCCGTCCGCCCGTGCGCAGCAGGCCGGCTGCCGCGTTGCCGATCTGGCCGCCCACGCCGTCGAAGACCACGTCGATTTCGCCTACTTCGCTTCTGATCTGGTCGGCCCAGCCGGTGGCTGTGTAGTCCACCGCCACGTCGGCTCCGAGGTCCTTGGCGATTCCGGCCTTGCGCGGGCCGCCCGCCGTGGCCACCACGCGGGCTCCCGCGTCGCGCGCGAGCTGGACCAGTAGGCTTCCGACTCCTCCGGCGGCGGCCTCGATCAGCACGGTCTCGCCGGGCCGCAACGCCGCGGCACGGATCAGGCCGACCGCGGTCCGCCCGTCCGCGAGCAGCGCGACGGCGTCGGCCAGGCTCAGCTCCGGCGGGAGGTCGATCAGCCCGGTCGCGTCGACCGCCGCCAGCTCCGCGTAACCGCCGCGACCGCCCGTCGTCGTGATGACCCGCCGGCCCACCAGTGCCGGATCCGCCCCATCGCCGACGGCGGTCACGACGCCGCCGACCCCGTTGCCGAGGATCGCGGGCAGCGGCGGCAGCATCGCCGGATTCGGCGCCTGGCCCGCACGCACCTGGGTCTCCACGAACGTGATGTTCGCCAGGTGCACGTCGACCAGGACTTGGCCCGGACCTGGCACCGGGTCCGGCACCTCAGTCAGGGTGAGGTTGGTCGGCGGGCCGAACTCCGACAACACCACAGCGAACATGAGTACCCCCAAGGGCTATCGGAGCGAGATGCTCCGATTCACCTTATCGGAGCGTACTGCTCCGAATGAACTAGGCTTCGCTCGTGGCAGAACCGCAGCACCGCTCCCGGAGGGGCAGGCAAGCCGAAGCCGAGCGGAACGACCGCCGCGTGCTGGACGCGGCCCGGGAGGTCTTCGCCGCGCACGGCGCCGACGCCACGGTCGCCAAGATCGCGGAGCGGGCCGGGGTCGGGATGGGCAGCCTCTATCGCCGGTACGGCAGCAAGTCCGACCTGCTGCGGCAGCTCTGCATGCAGGCCATGGAGGAGTCCATTCAGGCGGCAGAGGCCGCACTCGCCGCCCCTGACGCCTGGACGGGCCTCAGTGACTACGTGCACGCCTCCGTCGCGCGGGGTTCGGGTGCGCTCGCTCCGCTGGCGGGCTCGCTGGAGACCACCCCGGAGATGTGGGAGACCAGCAGGCGGGGCCGTCGCCTGCTGGAGCAGGTGGTGGCCCTGGCCCACAGCGAGGGTGTGCTGCGCTCCGGCGTCACGGCACTGGACGTCGCCTGGCTGGTGGAGTTCTTCGGGCGGCGCGGCCCGGCCGCACCAGGCACCGAGGACGAAGCCGTCCGCCGACGGCTGCTCGCCATCAGCCTCGACGGCCTGCGTAACCGCGACGCCGGACCACTCCCCGGCCCCGCCCCCAGCGCACAGCACTACGAGCGACGCTGGAGCCCGAACCGGGCAACACCCACTGATCAGATCGAGACCATCGATGAATCCCATTGATGACAATCGTTTCTGTAGATCGATTCGCGTACTTACGCTGGTTCAACAGCGCGCTGCCAGGCACTGCCGTCACATCGAATGGAGATGGCGTCCGTCATGACCAGCTGTCCAATCCGTTTTGACCCGCTCTCGCCGGAGCAACTGGCGGATCCGTATTCGCTTTACGCTCGGCTACGGCGTGAGGCCCCGGTCTTCTACGCCGAGGCGCACGGGCTGTGGGTCGTCAGCCGGTACGAGGACGTGCTCGCGATCGTGCGCGACACGGAGACCTTCTCCTCCCAGAATGCGGTCCGTGCCTCCGTGCGACCGCTTCCGCAGCCGGTCCTGGACGTCCTCGCCACGGGCTGGCCCATGTCGCCGACGCTCACCGACAGCGACGGGCAGGTGCACCGCAGGCTCCGCCTGCTGGTCAGCAAGGCGTTCACCCCCAAGCGAGTCGCCGAGCTGGAAGGCCGCATCCGGGAGAACGTCGACGCTCTCATCGACGAGTTCGCCGATGACGGCCGCGCGGACATCATCGAGAGGTTCGCGTGGAACCTTCCGATGTTCACCCTCACCGACATGCTCGGTATCCCCCGCGATGACATCCCCACGTTGCACCGGTGGAGCGTCAGCTGGTTGCGCATCCTCCAGGCGACCGACAGCGTCGAGGAACTCGTCGCCTGCGCACGCGACGTCGTGACGATGCAGCGGTATTTCATGGACGCGGTTCAAGCGCGGGCGGGCAAGGCGGGAGAGGACCTCATGTCGAGCCTGCTGGACGCCCGCGTGGCCGGCGGCGAGCCCATCAGGCATGAGGAAGCCATGCGCGTGACAATCAACCTCCTCATCGCCGGACATGTGACCGTCACCCGCAGCATCGGCAACGGTCTCACCACATTGCTGGCGCACCCGGATCAGCTTCAGGCCGTGCTGAACGACCCGGACCTGGTTCCGACCATGGTGGAGGAGATCCTGCGCTTCGAGTCACCCGCGCAGGGACTTTTCCGTACCGTCCGGAAGGGCACCGTGCTCAATGGCGTGGAAATCCCGGCCGGCGCTCACCTGATGGTCCACTGGGCGTCGGCCAACCGTGACGAGCAGGTTTTCGGCACGTCTGACGTCTTCGATGTCGCCCGCGACTCCGTGGCCACCCACGTCGCCTTCGGAAAGGGAGTCCATGCCTGCCTGGGCGCCCCGCTCGCCCGCCTGCAGTTGAAGATCGCGTTACCCAGGCTGTTCGAGCGTCTGCGGAATCTCCGCCTGGCCGCGGGTGCGGACACCGCCGTGCGCGACACCATCTTCTTCGCGCGCGGATTCAAGCGGCTCGCGATCGAATGGGACGTGAACGAGCCCTCGGCCGTCTGATCGCTGTACGCACAGAGCCTCGCACGCACGCGCTTTGGAAGGTTCTTGGAGAAACTCAATGAACAAGCCGAATGGTGAAGTCGTCATCGTCACCGGTGGCGCCAAGGGCATCGGCCGCACCTACTCGCACGCGCTCGCCGCCGCCGGTTACCGGGTGGCCATCGCCGACATCACCGACCCCGCCGGCACCGTCACCGAGATCGTGGACAACGGTGGCGAGGCCCTCGCGGTCGCCGTCGACGTCGCCTCGCCGGAGTCGGCCGAGGCGATGGCCGGGCAGGTGGCCGAGAGGTGGGGCCGCATCGACGGCCTCATCAACAACGCCGCCTACTTCACGGCCATCCGGAAAGCGCCGTTCGACGAACTCACGGCCGAGGAATGGGAGAAGGCGTTCCGCGTGAACGTTCTCGGCACCTGGCTATGTTGCAAAGCCGTCTTTCCCGTCATGCGCGAACAGGGCTACGGAAAGATCATTAACACGTCCTCGATGGTGGTTCCGACCGCGACGCCGATGTTCCTGCACTACGTCGCGTCGAAGTCGGCGATCGTCGGACTCACCCGCTCCCTCGCCCACGAGGTGGCGCAGTACGGCATCGCGGTGAACACCATCTCACCGTGCTACGTGCCCCACGACGCCTCCTACGTCGCCAAGCAGGACGACGCCATGGGCGCCGCGATCATCAACGAGCGGGCCTTCAAGCGCGAGATGAACCAGCACGACCTGGTGGGCACGATCCTCTACCTCATCGGGCACGGCTCGGACTTCGTGACCGGCCAGAACCTCTTCGTCAACGGAGGACGCGCCTTCACCTGAGAAAGACGCCGTCCTCGACGCGGGACCGTGACCGTGCCTACCCGAAGGAATGAGCCCGCACGTGACCGAATCCAGGATCCTTCCCGTCGCGGTGGTGGGCGCGGGCCCGGTCGGCCTGATCACCGCCCTCGGACTGACGTGCTACGACGTGCCCGTGGCCGTCTTCGAGGAAGACGACCGGCTCTCGCTGGACACCAAGGCCGGCACCCTGCTCACCCGCACCCTGGAGGTGCTGCACCGGTACGGCGCGCTGCCCGACGTGCTGCGCGCCTCGCTGCGCATCGACGAGATCGGTGAGATCGACTGGGCCACCAACAAGCCCACGCTGAGCGTGGGCACGGGAGATCTCACCGAGGACACCCGCTTTCCCTTCGTCATCAACATCCCCCAGCATCACCTCGAGCCGGTCCTGCGCGACTGCCTCGCGGCACGTGAGCAGGCGACCCTGCACATGTCGCACCGGCTGACCACCTTCGAACAGCACGACGACCACGTCGAGCTGACGTTCGCCACCCCGGACGGCGAGCGGCAGGTCAAGGCCCGTTATCTGCTGGCCTGCGACGGCGGCCGCTCGCAGGTGCGGGAACAACTCGGTATCACGGTGGAGGGGCACACGCTCGACGAGCGCTACATGCTTGTCGACCTCAAGGCGGATCTGGATATCGCCAACCCGCGCGACTACCCCTACCTGGCCTACTTCTCCGACCCTTCCGAGTGGATGATCCTGGTACGCCAGCCGCACTGCTGGCGCTTCCTCTACCCCCTGCCCAAGGAGTCCGCCGAGCCGACGCACGAGGAGTTGCGCGACAAGGCCATCCGGTTCATCGGCGAGGTCGAGGGCATCGAAGTGCTCGGTACCAACCTCTACTCCGTCCACCACCGCGTGGCCGGGCAATGGCGTACGGGCCGGGTGTTCCTCATGGGCGACGCCGCGCACCTGATCACCCCGATGTGGGCGCTCGGCCTCAACACCGGCGTGCTCGACGCGAGCAACCTGCCGTGGCGGCTCGCCTGGGTGCTGCGCGGCTGGGCGGAGGAGTCGCTGCTCACCGGCTACGAGGTGGAGCAGGCCCCCGTCGCGATCAAGGGCTCGGGCCAGATGGCCGAGTCGGCCCGCGCCGCCATGAGCCATCAGGGCGAGGCCGTCGCGGCGATGACCGACGGCAACTGGGGCAACGCGTTCACGCGCGGCCTGCTCGGGGTCCGCCTCGACGTCGACGGCACCGGCGACTGGTCGATGGTCAGGACCGGTTCGGCCCCGCTGCCCGTACGCACCGGCGACCGCGCTCCCGACCTGCCGCTCTTCGGCCCCGAGGGGCAGGTTCACCTGCACGATCTCGCCGCCGAGTCCTTTGTCGCGCTCTACTTCACCGACACCAGGCGGCGCCCGCGGATTCCCGCTCAGGACAGCCCCGCGCTGCGGCGCTTCGCCGTCTCCCGCTGGGACGCGCCGCACGACTCCGGGCTGCGGGAGCGAGCCCTGTTCGACCCCGCCGATCGGGTACGCCGCCGGTTCGGCGTGGACACCGACACCCTCGTCCTGCTCAGGCCCGACGCGCACGTGGCCGCGATCCTGCCCTTCGCTCCCACGTCGGATGAGGACGTCGCCGCGGCCGTTTATCAGCGCATCGCCGGACGCGCTCCGATTCGTTTCGAGGAGAAAGCATGACCAGCGTGCTCGGCCACGACGGGCAGCCCGTCGAACTGGGCCCCATCGGCCAGGAGATCGTTTTCGAGAACGAGCAGGTGCGGGTCTGGGAGATCGTGCTGGAGCCCGGCCAGTCGCAGCCGTGGCACCACCACCTCAACCCCTACCTGGTGATCGCCCTGGAGGCGGCGGACAACCGCATCGACTCGATCCACGGGGGCGACCCGCGCCTGGTGCACGAGCCGGTCGGAGGGGTCGTCTACCGCGATCCCGGCGAGATCCACATGCTCACCAACCGTGGCGAGGGCCGCTACCGCTGCCGTCTGGTCGAACTCAAAGGACCCAACAAGGAGGAACAATGAAGGCCACCTGGTTCACCCGCATCGCCGGGGCCGCCGGAGTCGTGCTCATGATCGCCGCGTGTGGCGGCGGCGGAGGAGGCGGCACCGAAGGCCCGTCCGCCGGCGCCGTCGAGTCGGTCCGCTATCTGACCTCGTTCAACACCTTCGGCCGCGACGCCTACGCCTATGTGGCGCTGGAGAAGGGCTACTTCACGGAAGCAGGGCTCAACGTCGACATCAAGCCGGGCACCGGCACCGTCGACGCGATGAAGCTGCTGGCCGGCGGCCGGGCCGACTTCGGCATCGGCGACTTCACCGGCACGCTGATCACGACGGCCAAGGAGAAGCTGCCCGTCATCGCGGTCGGCATGGTGCACCAGAACTCATTGGCCGCGATCATCGCGCTCGAGGAAGGCGGCATCAGAACGCCGAAGGACCTGGAGGGCAAGACCATCGGCGACCAGCCGGGTTCCACCGTCCAGGTGACCTTCCCCGTCTACGCCAAGGCCGCCGGCATCGACGCGTCGAAGGTCAAGTTCGTCCCGGGCGCCCCGCCCGCGTTACCGCAGCTGCTGGCGAGCGGCAGGGTGGACGCGATCGGCCAGTTCGTCGTCGGCCGCGGGCTCATCGAGAAGGCCGCGCAGGGAAAGAAGGCCATCGTCCTCCCCTACGGCGAGGTCCTGCCCGACCTGTACGGCAACGCGTTGCTGACCTCGAACACCATGGCCAGGGAAAAGCCCGAGGTGGTCAAGAAGTTCATCGCCGCCCTGTTCAAGGGCCTGGAGTACTCCCTCGCCAACCCCGAGGAATCCGGCGAGATCCTCAAGAAGTACCAGCCCACCCAGAACGCGGAGGTCGCGGCCGCGGAGATCCGGGCGATGGCTCCCTACGTCGCGGCGCAGGGCCAGACGATCGGCGTGGTCAGCAAGGCCAAGGTCGAGGCGAACATCAAGCTTCTCACCGAGTCGGGTGCGATCCCGGCCGGAATGACTCCCGAGCAGGTCATCGACCTGTCTTTGACGCCGCAGGGCTAGGCGAGATTGCATGATCAAGCTTTCGCACGTCTCGCACGTCTTCGCCGGAAGCCAGGGTGAGGTCCATGCGCTGGACGACATCACCCTCGAGGTGCGCCGCAACGAGCTGGTGACGCTCGTGGGCCGCTCGGGCTGCGGCAAGTCGACCATGCTGCGGATGGTCGCCGGGCTGCTGCGGCCCTCGTCGGGAACGGTCACGGTCGCCGGTGAGCCGATGGGCAAACCCCGGCAGGATGTCAGCTTCATGTTCCAGCGTGCGGCCCTGCTGCCGTGGCGTACGGTGCTGGACAACGTTCTGCTCCCGGTGGAGATTCTCCGCCTGGACCGGGCGGCCAAGCGCCGGCGGGCCCATGAGCTGCTCGAACTTGTCGGCCTCGCCGGTTTCGAGAAGCGGCTGCCGCACGAGTTGTCGGGCGGCATGCAGCAGCGCGCGTCCCTGTGCCGTTCGCTGATCCAGGATCCCCTCGTCCTGCTCATGGACGAGCCCTTCTCCGCGCTCGACGCGCTGACTCGCGAGGAGCTGTCGATAGAGCTGCAACGCATCCGCAGGGAGCAGGAGATGACCGTCATTTTCATCACCCACTCCATCGAGGAGGCGGTGCTGCTCGCTGACCGGGTGGCGGTGCTCAGCCCGCGGCCCGGCCGGCTCCGCAAGATCGTTGACGTGGACATCCCGCGCCCGCGCACACTCGGGCGCAACGCGTACGCGGACCGGGTCGCCGAGGTCAGCGCCGAACTGCACGAGCTGCTGATGCCGGCGCCGATGGCATCGGAGGGCGCCGCATGATCGCCAGACCGCGCGCGCGGTTGACGCGGCGTCTGGTGGACTGGGGTCTCCCTGTCCTCGGGCTGGTCGCCCTGGTCGCCCTGTGGTGGCTGGCCACGATCGTCTTCTCGATCGAGAAGTTCCTGGTGCCCGCGCCGGACGACGTGGTCGAGGCCTTCATCGGCCAGGCCGGCTTCCTCATGGAGCAGACCTGGGTGACCCTGCTGGAGACAGTCCAGGGGTTCGCGGTCGCGGTCGTCGTCGGAATCTCCACGGCGATGTTGATCGCCAGTTCGCGGTTACTTGAGAAGATGATTTATCCGCTGCTGCTCGCGGTGAATGCCGTACCGAAGATTGCGATCGCGCCGATCCTTGTGGTTTGGATGGGCTTCGGGCAGTTTCCGAAGATTGTCATGGTATTCCTGCTCTGTTTCTTCCCGATCGTGATCTCAACGGCCACCGGCCTGAAATCCACTCCCGCCGAGCTGACCGATCTGGTCCGCTCCTACGACGCCAGTCGTCTGCAGGTCTTTTTCAAAGTTCGTTTCCCTTACGCGTTGCCGCAGGTGATGGTGGGTCTCAAGACAGCGATCTCGTTGGCGGTCATCGGGGCGGTCATCGCGGAGTTCGTCGGTGCTGACGCCGGTCTCGGCTACGTCATCGTGCAGTCAGGCGCGAGCGCGGACACTCCGCTCGCCTTCGCCGCCATGGCCCTGCTCGGCATCATCAGCATCGTTCTCTTTTATGGACTGAACGCGCTTGAGAAAGTCATTCTCCCGTGGGCGGAGGAGAACCGTTGAACCACCTTCACCTCAGATGGTGCGAGCCGTGTCGATGATCCGGCGGCGGAGCCACTGATGCGCGGGGTCGTCGTTGTCGCGAGGGTTCCAGTACATGGCTTCGTGGATGGCGCTCAGCGACAACGGATATTCCACGATCCGCAGCTGTGCCACGTTGACCAGTTTGAGAGCCAGACGTTCGGGCGCGATGGTGGCCAGCCTGGTTCCGGTGAGCAGGAGCAGCGGCACCACGAAGCTCTCCGTGGTCAGCTCGACCGGAATGTGCACATTCAGCGCTTCCAGATCCACGTTGGTGATCGGTGAGATGGTTCCCCCGCTGAAGGCGACGTACCGGAGTGAGGTGGCTTGTTCGGGTGTCACCGAATCGCCCACGTCAGGGTGGTTCCGATCGACCACCAGCACGTAGCGATCGGTGAACAGCGGCTCGTGGGGGAAGGGGAACTTCCGGTCGGCGAGCTTGGTCGGGATGATGACCATGTCGACCGCTCCCGAGCGGAGCTGGTCGGCGAAATCGGCATCGACCGGACGCATACAGATTCGAATGTGCGGCGCCTCCATGGCGATCGATTCCAGCAGTGGGCTCAGCAGCACGATCGTGACGTAATCGGCCGCCATAATCGTGAACGCGGCCTTGTCCTTTGCCGGGTCGAAGCTCGGCGAGCGCAGTAAGACCGCCTCGGCGGCGCTCAGCGCCTCCCGCACCGGCCCGACCAGCGCATCGGCGAGCGGCGTTCGCTGCAGGCTCCGCCCTTCCCGCACCAGCAGTGGATCATCGAAATGTTTACGCAGCCTCGCCAGTGAGGCACTCATCGCGGGCTGCCCGACCGACGTTCGCTTGGCCGCCCGAGTGACGTTGCGCTCGGTCAACAGCGCATCCAGCGCAACGAGAAGATTGAGGTCGACACTTGTCAGCCTCATGAAGGGCTCCGGCCGCCTATCAGACAGATCGACAAGTCTCATCGACGCTACCACTCCGTGAAGCGCAGCGCGCCCATCCCACCTTCAGCCGAATGCTTCGGCACACGCTCGAATCCGCCTCGGCTCGCTGCGGTCCGTCCGCGAGCGCCGTCTCGGACGACGTGCACCGGGAGGTTGCCGCCGGTGTGTCAGGTTACCTCGCCCATGCCCTGCGTCGGGTTGTCCGGGTCGAGGCGTTCCTCCCCATCCGACCGGCCTGATACGACCGCCGGTAGGGGGATCTGTGCGGTCAGCTCAAACCGGCCACCTTCGGTGCGCGTCATCAGGCGTCCATCCTGAGCGGCAGCACGGGCGGCTAGGTTGGCCAGCCCGTGACCGCCGGTACGCCGCTCCTGTTTCCGCACGCGTAGCGTCGCCGGCTGCTTCCCGCTAGCGCCGTTGTTGACCACGCGCAGGCTGACCGTGGCCGCGCTGACGATCAGTTCGATCTCGCACCACGTGGCCAGGGAGTGATGCAGCACGTTGGTGACCGCCTCCCGCAGCACGGTGGCGAGGACGGCGTCGACGTCCGGCGGCAGCGGCTCGCCGGGTGTCGCCGCCCGGACCTCGACGCGCACGTCGACGGTGGCCAGCACATCGCGGGCGGCGGCGAGTTCGGTGCGCAGCGACAGGCCGTGGTCCCCTGAGGTAACGGCGCGAATGTCGGCGCGCCCCTTCGCCGCCAGGCGTACCAGCGCGTGAAGTTCGGCCTGCGCTCGGGCGTCGTCGCGAGCGATCAGCCGCCCGGCCAGGTCGCACTTGAGCGCGATGGCCGACAGGCCCAGACCGAGCAGATCGTGTGTGTCCTGAGCGACCCGCAGCCGCTCCTGCTCTGCCGCCGCCCGCGCCAGTTTCCGGCGGGTGGCCTCCATCTCTTCGGCCATGTCCCGCAACCGGGACAGTCCGTAGACCGCGAGGCCGGTCGAGGCCGACACCCCGAATAGATACAGAGCCCCTTCGAGGTCTCCCGGCTCCAGCAGCAGCCAGTACGCCGCCATGCTGGAGCTGATGGCGGCGAACGCGACCCACGCTCGCCTGCCGGTGAGCAGCAGCAGCGCTGAGCCGGCCGGGAATCCGGGCAATCCGAGCAGGGATGCGTGGACATAGTCGGTGAACGGCAACAGCGCCTGGAGAGGCAACGTCAGGTGCCAACGGCGGGGGCGGCCGCCCTGCGGTCCGGCGAGGGAATGGTAGAGCTGCAGCACGACGATCCCGACGATCGCGACGACGGCGGCCGCCGTGAGCACGGGACCCGCCGGCGAGTCCACGACGATCATCAGGTGATGTATCGCGAACGCGCCCAGGTCGGCGACGAGGACGAGCAGAGCCAGCCGCGGTGCTACGGTGCGCCACGGCGCTGGCCGGTTATGTTCCCACCGTTCGCCGGAGACCGTTCGCCGTACCTGCTCCACCGCCTGGCGCGCGATGCCGCCGGCTTCGGTCACGTATGCGCGGGCCTGGTCCGGGCTGTTCTGCACCGCCGCCAGGGCCGCCCTGGAGCGCGCGCCGACCGTCGCCAGGCGGTCCCCGACGGCCGCTTGCAGGCGTTCCGCGGCCTGCAAGCGCTCCCGAGTGACCGCCAGCCCCGCCAGCTCGGTGCGCGCCGCGTGCAGGTCCGCGACCAGATCCGATAGGCGTACGAGACCGAACAGCGGCAGGGCCATGTCGATCGGGACGACGAACACCCATGTGTAGTACTGGGAGCCCGGCGTCGGATAGATGCCGTACACGCCGATGCGTAACACACCCTCGGCCGCGATGATGGCCCCGAGAAGCAGCCACGACAGCGGAGCGCGGACGGCCAGCAGCACCAGCCCAGCGAGCAGGCCCGATAATCCGACCACCCAGGTCTGGCCGAACATGAGGAACGGGACGTAGGTCAGCGTGGCCTGCGCGGCCAGCAGCCACCACGTATGGCGATTCCAAACCGCCCGGCCGCGCGGCACGGTGTACAGCAGCGGCAGCACGAACAGGGCGACCGCGATGGCGGCGCCGGTCGCGCCGTTTCCGTAGTCCACCGCGACGCTGGCTCGGGCGGGGAGCAGGAGGCAGAGGAACGCCGTGGGGATCATCCAGACGCGCCTGGGCAGGAACGCTTGCCGCGCGCCGTCACCGGCCATCCACTACCTCCTCGGCAGACTGGCCTCTAGCGTCGGCGGTGCGCATTCCGATAGTGCGTCGGCGAGATGCCGAACCACGCGTTGAACGCCTGGCGCAGTGTTTCGCCGGACCGAAACCCGGTCGCCTTCGCGATCGACGAGACGGGCCGGTCCGTGGTGACCAGCGCGGTGGCCGCTGCCTCCAGCCGTGCGTGCCGCACCATCCGGGCCGGGGTCTGGCCGGCGTGTTCCACCACCAGCCGGGTGAGGTGTCGCTCGCTCACACCGGCGACCGCGGCCAGGCGAATGGTGGACAGGTCCGCGTCGGGATGCGCCGTGATGTGGTCGAAGACGCGGCGCACCACGTCGTGTTCTGGGCGGCGGGCGCGCACGAACATGCTCATCTGTGCCTGGTTTCCCGGGCGCTGCAGGTAGGTGACCAGGCCCATGGCCACCCAGCGGGCTCGTTCGGCGCCGTGGTCGGCCTCCACGAACGCCAGGGCGAGATCGAGCGCCGCCGTCACGCCGCCGGACGTCCACACGTGGTCGTCCCGCACGAAGATCGGCGCCGGGTCGACCCGCACCGCGGGGTACGCGGTGGCCAACTCGTCCGCGTAGTTCCAGTGCGTGGTGGCCCGTCTGCCGTCGAGAAGGCCGGCAGCGGCGAGCACGGTCGCGCCGGTACAGACCGACGCCACCCGGCTCGAGCTGCGGGCCAGCCGCTGGACCTGGCCGACAAGCCCGCGGTCCGCAGCAGCCGCCGCGTGCCCGAGCCCGCCGGAGACGACGAGCGTGTGCACCGCGCCGGGCACGTTCCGCAGCGCCACCTGAGCGTGCAGCTCAAGCCCGGAGTCGCAGCGCACAGCCCCGCCCGACAGCGTCGCGAACCGGACGTCGTAGGCGGGCGTGGCCCCGAGCCGGTTGGCCAGGTCAAGACAACTCGTCACGCTCGCGACGTCCAGCAACTCGATGCCGTCATAGCCGACCACAACCACGCGCCGCTCGTGCCCGGCGCCCATGCTAGGCGTGCGCGTCGTCTGTCCGGACATGTTCCAGTCCCGGCCAACATCTGGTCGCCATTCGGATCGCCCATCGCGATGTTCGCATGGCGGCCATGGTAGACGCGTGTGGCGTCGTCCGTCTGGACACGTTTCCCAGTATTCCGGCCATGGGTACCGCTGCGCCTTGTCTGCCGAGGTGGCCGGTCGTTACGTTCGCCGTGCTCGCGCTGTGGCTGTTCCCACTGGTCGGGCACCACGACTCAACAGAGGCGAGAATTCTGATGGGCAGGATCGTAGTCACCGAGTACATCTCCGTTGACGGTGTCATCGAAGCTCCGAGCGGCACCGAGACGTTCAAACGCGCCGGCTGGATCGACGACATCCCCCGTGGCGCCGAGGGCGACCAGTTCAAGGCCGACGAGACGTTGGCCGCCGATGCCCAACTGCTCGGGCGCACCACCTACGAAGCGTTCGCGGCAGCCTGGCCGCAGTACGAGGGCGAGTTGGCCGACAAGTTCAACTCGATGCCCAAGTACGTTGTGTCGACCACGCTCAAGAACCCGCAGTGGAACAACACGACGGTCATCGGAGGGAACGTGGTCGACGAGGTCGCCGAGCTCAAGCAGCGGTTCGAGCGGGACATCCTCGTGCATGGCAGCGCGCGGCTCGCACAGATGTTGATCGAGCACGACCTCGTCGATGCGCTGCACCTGCTCGTCTATCCCGTCATCGTAGGGGCCGGGAAACGCCTCTTTGACGACACCAGCGCGACGAAGCGCCTGCGGTTGGCCGAGACGAGGAACTTCAGCGACGGCGTCCACCTTCTCGTCTACGAGCGGGCAGCCTGATATGCCACGACTCGTATTCGCCGCTCTGATCTACCGGCCGCGGGTGAGTCGCTAGATGCAGATCGCGATCCTGCTGTACCCCGGCACCACCGCGCTGGACGCGGTCGGTCCGTACGAAGTGCTGAGCCGCATGCCCGAGACCGAAATCCGCTTCGTGGGCAAGCAGATCGGCCCGCTGGTCGCGGACGGGGAGGCGCTGCTGCTCGGCGTCACGCACACGCTCGCCGAGACGCCCACGCCGGATCTCGTGCTGGTACCGGGCGCGATGACGACGCCGACCACCATGGTGGACAAGGAAATCCTCGCCTGGCTGCGGACTGTCCACGAGACCACCACCTGGACCACCTCGGTGTGCAGCGGGGCGCTGATCCTGGCGGCAGCGGGAATCCTCAAAGGCCAGCCGGCCACCACGCACTGGGTCGCCATGGGACCGCTGAAGATGATGGGCGCGACGCCACGCCCGGACGAGCGGATCGTACGGGCAGGCAAGGTCGTCACCGCGGCCGGCGTGTCCGCCGGTATAGACCTGGGCCTCTGGCTGGTCGGCGAGATCGCCGGCCGCGAACTGGCTGAGGCGATCCAGCTGACCATTGAATACGACCCGCAACCGCCCTTCGACGCCGGCCATCTGAGCAAGGCGTCCAATCCGGTCCGCAAGCGCGCCAAGCGGCTGCTCGACGACCGCACGGACTTCAAGCAGACGCTGGTCAAGCCGCTGATCGCCTGGAACCGCCTGATCGACCGCGTACGGACAGGCAAGTGAAGTGCTGTTCGACGCGTTGCCACCCACATCCGCTATCGCGTGATCGTAGGAGAACTGCCATGCGGTTGAGCATGAGCATCACCAACTTCTCGTGGCGGGACGAGCGCCGCGGCCTGGGGGAGCAGCTCGCGGAGATCGCCGAGGCGGCCGACCGCGGCGGCCTCTACGGCGTCTGGGTCTCCGACCATCTGCTGCAAGCCGACCCTTACGGCGCCCGCCCCGGCGAGACCGAGATGCTCGAGGCGTACACCACGCTCGGCTACCTCGCCGCGCGGACCTCGCGCGTACGGCTCGGCACACTGGGCTCCAGTAGGGAGCCCTGCGCCGGTCGCCCGTCCGCACCCGCCCATTCTGATCGGCGGCACCGGTGAGAGGCGGACCCTGCCGCTGGTCGCGCGATACGCGGACGCGTGCAACGTGTTCGACCTGCCGGACGGCGGCGCGACGGTGCGGCACAAGCTCGGCGTGCTGCGCGGGCTGTGCGATGAGGCCAGCCGGCCGTACGAGCAGATCGAGAAGGTGATCTCCAC
This sequence comes from Acrocarpospora pleiomorpha, assembly GCF_009687885.1. Classification (GTDB taxonomy): domain Bacteria; phylum Actinomycetota; class Actinomycetes; order Streptosporangiales; family Streptosporangiaceae; genus Acrocarpospora; species Acrocarpospora pleiomorpha. The sequence continues at coordinate 75,744 of NZ_BLAF01000013.1, read as the reverse complement.
CCGCCTGCAGCCCGGCGAGTCAACACTGTCGTTCGTGACCCGCTGCTCGGCGTTCGCTGAACTGGGCATCGACCACGCCACCGTCATCACGACCGGGCCCTGGACCGGCGAGAGCGTCGCCACCCTCGCCGAAGCCGCCGACCAGATCGCTGAACTCGCCTCCCAGGACAACTGACGCTCAGGTCCGCCGGACGGTCTCGCGGTACTGCCTGGGGGTGAGACCGATCTGCCAGGCGGCGGCCTGCACCGGGTCCCGGATCCAGCCGGGCACCAGCTCGCCGAACTCCCGTCGGGTGCCGTCCCGCTCCACCGTTCCGTTGGTCATCAGCAGCAGGTGCAGGTGGTCGTCGTACAGCGCCTCGACACACCAGAGGCTGAGGACCTGTCCAGGGTTGCCCGGGTCCGGTGCCTCCTGACCGACCCGTGGCCATCCTGCCTCGCTGACGACCTGACGCCAGCCGGCCCGCCCGGCCAGCATCTCCACGGCGCAGCGCCGCTGCTCCGAGTTGCGCAGCGACACCGCACGGGAGATCGGGACGCCGTCTTCGATGATCTCGCGCGGCATGGTGACGCCGTGCCACGCCCAGAGACACCAGCCGTCGGGGTACCGCACCGCCGGTCCGCTCGGATGGTGGAGCCGGCCTTCGGCGTCGTGGTGCAGTTCGGTGGGGCGTTCGGTGAGGATCACGCTGTTCCGCATCGGCCACCACTCCCCGGCCGACCGTCCCACCTGGAGCAGGCCACGGCTGTGGCGGTCCGGTTCCCGTACACCGCACTGTGCGAGGAAGGCGAGCTGGGCGAGCTGCCGCAGCATCCGCGGGCGGAATGCGCCCAGCCGAGGCAGTGCCGCCACTTCGGGAAGCTGCTCCGCGTCCTGCCAGGTCGGAGCCACCTGGTCGACGGCCGCGCCGACAGCCTTGCCGAGCCCTGTCTCGACCGCAGCGGTCACGTCGAGGCCGAGCCGGCCAAGCAACCCGCCCCATCGCGGGTCCCGCTCCAGGTTGTCGAGGTCCAGCATGATCAGGTCGGTCTCTGGAGGGTCCTCCGGCACCCGTTCGACGATGGTGTCGACGGTCGGTTCCGGCAGTGTCCGCCAGGCCCGCCTGGTGACGAGCGAAAGCCGGCCCGCGCGGATGTCGGCACCGATGCTGCCCGCCATCGGCGAGCCCAGCCAGATCACGTGCTCCGGGGGCTGCCGACCGGCGCCGAGATAGACGTCCTGGACGCCCGCCTCGGCCGCCGCCCGGTCCGCCGGACCCACGGCCAGCCCGTGACCCACCCACTCGTCCCGCACCGACGGCAGCAGCGCCTGTTGCTCCGCGGTCGGTGCCGGTGGTGGCGGACCGTGGCCGTGCGCGGGCCGCAGGTCCGCCATCGTCAGTCCGCCGTCAGTCCGCAACGAAGCGGACGGTCGCGCTCCATGCCTGCTCACGCGCCGCCTGCTCACGGGCTGCCTGCGCCCGTGTCGCCTGCTTTCGGGCCTCCTTGCGGGCCTGCTCGCGCTTGCGGCGAGTCTCAGGGTCGATGACAGGCGGTGCCAGTTCGCGCTTGCGGCGCAGCACGTACCGGCCGGGGGCGATTCCGGTGTTGCCGTGCTCCGGGTGGTCCAGCCACGCGGTCGCGCCGTCGCCGACCTTCAGCGACCCGAGGGTGATGTCGTCCGCCGCGCCGTCGCGAGCGTCGTACCGAACGTCACCGGAGGCGAGCAGGAGGTGCGTGTGGCCGCCCGCCTCTCCACGGACCACGGCGACGCCAGCCGCCGGGACTCGGGTCATCGGGTGCTGGTGGTCCTCTGACGCCATCGCGGCGGGGATCACGGACACGTCGCCCTGATGCTGCAATCCGGCGATCGTCGGGATGTCGAGTTCAGCGGCCAGGTGAGCCAGGTCGGCGCCATCCGACCGCACGCTGCTGAGCAGTTTCACTACGGCCTCCCGCGAAGTGTCTTTCCATAGAATTTAGCGCCGTCCGTCCACGCGGGAAACGGAATTTTCGGTACCGCACCACCCGCCTCTGGCCACGCCAGGACTCGGGAATGTCGCGAGGAATGCTCGCCTTGACCTTCACGTCGCGTCATACCGAACGCCGGCCGTATGGCGGACATGATCGAACGCGACGCAGGCACTCCGCCATCGCGCTCAGCCTGATCCGCCCGTTGATTGCTCCATGTGAAGTTCCGCAACGACGTCGTCAGCGGGGCTTGCCAGAGAGCTTGGATAGTTTGATGCTCTGGGCGGCGATTCCGGTGTTGCTGGCCATGGTTTAGCCCGTCGGTTCCTCACAGGATCACCTCGCGTGTGTGGGGGGAACCGAGAAAGGGCGAAACCCCAACTACTCCCTATCACACGGCGTATTAATAGGCGGCGATGCCTTCTTTGGTCATGCCCTGCCGACGATGGTCCGGGCCAGCGCGCGTAGTTCGGCGTCGCGCTGGGCGCGCGTGTCGATGTACCGGTGGACTACCCTGGCCGCATCACGGAAGGTAGGGCTGGAGGGCCAGTTCAGACCGGTCGCGTGTGCGATCTTCAAGAGGCGCTTGATGTCCTCCTCGTCGCGCGTGGCGAAGCGCGAGCCGTACGAGAAGATCTTGAGGGCGAGTGCAGAGGCTAGATCGGGGATGATCGCATCGAACGGGAGTTCGGTTCCGGTGCTCAGCGTGATGCGTAGAGGCAGTCGTAGGCCGGGTCGGGCGAGGCTGACGCTGAGGCCGGGCACCCCGTCGGCCACGATGGGGCCAACGTCAACGTTGGGCTCGTGCCGGGTCGACGTGGATGGCACCAGCAGGTCGATCGTGAGTTCGTGTGCCCCCACAATCCGGGTGAAGCGGTTGGAGGTGTTCGTGTAACCCAGCGCGTGTAGGTGATCCACTACGCTGCCCTGCCGTACGGTGAGGACCTCCACCGCGAGGTCGGCGTCGCGGGTGGCGCGGAGCGGGAGGTCGAGGCCGGCGTGCAGGACATGCAGGTTGACCATGTGGCCGCCGATAACCCGCCACTCCTGGTGTGGCACGATCGTCGCGGCGTCGGCGAGTGCCAGGTAGGCGGCGTCCTCGGCCCGATAGCTGCTCTGGATGATGATCATCGTGCCTCCTGCCAGCGCTGCCGCAGTGCTTCGATCGCCTCGTCCCGGTCGGCGGCGGGTGATTGTCGCAGGTCCCAGAGGATCTGAGTGACGGGGGCCAGTGGCCAGGGGGCCGGGGTGCTGAGCATCCTGTCAGTGACCGGACTGGGAGTGGCCAGAATGCTCGGATCGGCCGGTGTGACGAGGGTCAGCGTTGCCTGGTCTGGCCCGGTGGGCACCAGGCCGTGGGCCTCAAGATCGGTGTTGGCGGTCGAATACACGGTGACGTGGGTGGGCCGCCTCCAGGGCGCGAGGACATCGGCGGCGAGATCGGCCGACACTCGGCCCGGGACCCGGGACACCTGCTGGTAGAGGTCGTCCAGCCCGAACCAGTGGGTCTGCACCCCGCCGGGTCCCGGATAGCCGTCCAGCCATCGGTCCAGCAACCTCTCCTCGGCTCGCCAACCGCCGCGCGCCCGGACCACCAGGCCGTCGCTGCGCATGTCGGCCAGTACTTGCGAGATCCGGGCCTGGGTTACCCCGGCCCGCGCGGCGATGCGGGTCTGAGTGAGCGGCGCCACCTCTTCCAGCAGCACCCGCGCTATGGCGCTTGGCCCGGCGGCCATGCTTACCCGGCTTGGTCGCTTGGTCGTCACCGCGAGCTTCGGTAGGCGGGTCATGCCGCGTAGGTAGATCCGGCCGTCGTCGCTTGCCCACGACCAGCCGGCCGCCTCCACCGCCTGTGCGGCGCCACCGGTGATCGACGGGACAATGAGCAGGCAGTCCGGTCCTGGTGGGGACACCACCTCGCGTGGCCAGGGCGCTCGTGCCCGCCGTACCACCCGAAAGGCCCGGTCTCCCACGATCAGGAGATCGCTTGTGAGTTCCGCCTCCCACCCGGCAGCGCGCAGCTCGGTCAGCCAGCTCACCCTCCAAATATAAGTCATGTGCTCCTTCTTGCACTACGCTTATATGCCAGTCGCTGCTCGGAGGGTTGTATCGAGCTAGCGATCGTGAGCACTCGCAGACTTGAGGGCCATTGTGGCGAGGTGGCGAGCGATGCCGTTGGTATCGGTGTCTTCCACGTTGCTGAGCACGACTACCGCGATGTCATCATCGGGCAGGTACATGTTGCTCGCGGCGTAGCCCTGGAGAAGACCTGGGTGGTACCGGAGCCGGTGTCCGTGGAGCCGGTCGACGAGCCAGCCGAAGGCGTATGCGCTCGACGGTAGGTTGAGGCAGCCGCTGGAGGGGCACGGTGCCTGTGGCGTGAACGCCTGTTTGACGGTGGCGGGGGGCGCGACCAGGTGCGCGCCGAACGACCGGTCCCAGCGGACGATGTCGTCGGCGTTGGCGTAGATGCCGGTCGCGGAGAACGCTTGGGAGCCGTTGATGGGCGCGGCCGGTGATCCGACCGTGCAGTTGCCCTTCGCGTACCCGGCGGGTGGATTTCCTCTGCTGTAGCCGGTGTGCCGAAGGCTCAGCGGGCCGGTGATCTCTTCGTGCAGTACGGTGCCGTACGGCTTGCGCGTCACCGCCTGGATGATCGCCCCGGCCAGGATGTAGCCGCTGTTGCTGTACTTCCAGCTGGTGCCGGGCTTGAAGTCCAGCGGCTTGTTCACGAACCGCTGGATGAGCTTCCGGGTCGTGGTCGGTTGCGAGAGCTTGGCATAGAAGCCGGGCAGCTGCTGGATGTCGGGGATGCCGGAGGTGTGCGTCAGGATCTCGCGGATCGTGATGGGCCTCCACGCTTGCGGGCAGGTCCTGATGTATGCCGGGATGAGATACGGGCAGACCTGGTCGTCCAGGTCAAGTAGCCCACGGTCGCGCAGCTTCAGCACGATCATCGAGGTGAACTGCTTGGTGACCGAGGCGATCCGGAAGACCGTGTCCGGCCGGTTGGGGATGTGCTTCTCTGCGTCGGCCGCGCCGGCAGCGGCACGCACCAGCACCTCCCCGCGCCGTACTACCAGCGCCGTGCCGGTGAACTGCTTCTTCGCGGCCAGATCCTGCAGGTAAGCCCGCATGGCCGCAGCGGTGTCACTCAGCGGGTCCGATTTCTGGGTGGGATGGGTCGTGACGGCGGATACGGCGATGGCAGGAGTGCCCATGGGCATGGTCACACCAGTTAGTGCGGCGCCGATCGCAAGAAACCAGACAATATTGGAACGCTTGGGCATACTCTCCCCCTGGAACGTGCCGCAGTCCCGAAATTTCGGACATTTCCCGAATCGGGCGAGTGTCGTTTCGGGAACGTCGGCGGGCCATTCTTCTGGGGATTTGCTTACCGTTCGCTAGAGCCAGAAACGGCAATTGGCACCTTTTTCCTGTTGCATATCCCTTTGTTGGTGCTACTCGATAGTCGCCAGCCGCCTCAGCCAAATGTCAGCTATTTCTGTTCTGTCCCGCCTGATCCCTTCCACGAGTACGGCTCCCGCCAGTATCGCGAGCTCACCGCCGCCGCAATCCAGTAGACGACGTCATTCAGCAGAGTTTCAGAATGTGGTCGGAGTCATTCCGGGGCCAACACAAAGGCTGGAAAGGAATTCCCATGAGCACGACGCGCCCGCGTCTGCTCTCCCGCCTTGTCAGCCTTCTCACCGCCACCACACTGGCAGCATCACAGGCACCCCGCCCGTGGTGTACAACCCGAACAACGACAACACCGAGGTGTATTACGGCTTCGGCGGCACCCTGACCGAGCATTTCTGACCCCCGGTGGTCGGCTGGCAGGGACCGGTGCGCCTGGGCAGCACCGATAGCTGATCCTTTCCTGACGGACGACGCGTCCGGGTCCGGCTCCCAGCCGGACCCGGCGCCTCACTACCTAGGTATCGGGATGGGTCCATGAATTGAAGCTGATCTTCGCCGGGTATTGACAGTCGCCGCATCGTTGATGACACTTTGGTCGAAACACAGCGGAAACCTGCGTGTTATAGCAGGGTGCTCGTCGGCGATTGACCTGCGGCGCACGTCGCAGTGCGCAGAGCCATGCCGACGGTGTCACACCAAGGAACCGTGCAATTGCCCGTTGATAACAGGAACGCGTGTAGATATTAATGTTAGCGCAAACATTCTGACTCTGTTGGCAGAAATGTTAACGCTAACATGCACCTTCCCTCGAATGGTCACCACCGGCACTGCGCTGCCTCGCTGCACACGAAAGGCACACCATGGGTTTCTGGTCTCCGCGCCACTGGCGGCGAACGGCCCTCACCGTCGCCTCCTTCGCGGCGCTCGTCGCCACCGCGCTGGTCGCCGTACCAGGCACGGCACAGGCGGCCGGCACGTTGTCCTGCGACATCTACGCGAGCGGCGGCACGCCGTGCGTCGCCGCTCACAGCACCACCCGTGCGCTCTTCGGCTCCTACAACGGGGCGCTCTACCAGGTGCGGCGCTGGTCCGACGGTGCGACGACCAACATCGGCGTGCTCAGCGCCGGGGGTTACGCGAACGCCGCGACCCAGGACTCCTTCTGCTCGGGCACGTACTGCACGATCGTTCGCATCTACGACCAGACGTCGCGCCACAACGACCTCACGATCGCTCCCGGCGGCGGCGCCAATCCCACCGCCGACCAAGGCGCGAACGCGGCGGCTCTGCCCGTGACGGCAGGTGGCCACAAGGTCTACGGCGTCTACATTTCCGCGGGCAACGGCTACCGCAACAACGCGACGAACGGCGTCGCCACCGGCAGCCAGCCCGAGGGCATGTACATGGTGACCGAGGGCACTCACGTCAACAACCGGTGCTGCTTCGACTACGGCAACGCCGAGACCAACAACATGGACACCGGCAACGGCGACATGGACGCGATCTACTTCGGCACACTTTGCTGGTTCTCACCGTGTGCGGGCGGGCCGCGCGTCGCGGCGGACCTCGAGAACGGGTTGTTCGCCGGTGGCAACGGTTCCTGGACCTCGAACACCGGCCGTAGCTCCGCGTTCGTGACGGCGATGCTGAAGAACAACGGCACCTCGACATACGCCATCAAGGACGGCAACGCGCAGTCCGGCAGCCTGGCGACGCGGTACAACGGAGCGCTGCCGACCCAGGCCGGCTACCGCCCGATGACCAAGCAGGGCGCGATCATCCTCGGCATCGGCGGCGACAACAGCAACGGCTCTGTCGGATCGTTCTTCGAAGGCGTCATGACCAGCGGCTATCCGAGCGACGCAACGGAGAACGCCGTGCAGGCCAACGTCGTCTCCGTCGGCTACGGCAAGAGCGTCCCCTTCCCCGTGAACGGAGCCACCTACCGGCTCACGAACCTCACAAGCGGCAAGGTGCTGGACGCCGTCAACTGCGGCACGGCCAACGGCACGCAGATCGACCAGTGGCAGGCGCTCGGCAACGCCTGCCAGCAGTGGCGCTTCAACAGCGTCGGTGCGAACAAGTGGACGATCACCAACGTCAACGCCGGCAAGGTGCTCGACGCGGTCAACTGCGGGCTGGCCCTCGGCACGGCCGTCAACCTGTGGGAGCCGCTCGGCAACACGTGCCAGCAGTGGGCGGTCATCCCTGCAGGCAACGGCCGATATGAGCTGGTGGTCGAGAACAGCGGCATGGTGCTCGACGACCAGAACTGCGGCACGGCGAACGGCACGCCGGCCCGGCTGTGGATGTGGCTCAACAACACCTGCCAGCTCTGGTCGATCGCACCGTAGAGCAAACTCGGGTGAGTGCGTTCCACCGAACGGCATGAGCGTGGGACAGCCAGACGCCGGCGGTCCCACGCCCCGCTGAGCGGAGAAGTCCACGCGCGGCGGGCTGAAGATGGCGATGAGGTCCTGCGCCTGGGTGCGGTCAAGGCGCTGCTGGCCGAGCGCGACCACACGACCGGGGTCAGCCTCGCCGCGGAACTTGGGTCAGCACGCGCACCCTGCACCGCGACCTCGGAGGCGGAACTCTCCGACTTCCCGTCTGTGCGCACCGGCGCCAGAAGGCCTCCGCCCGGTATCCGGTTAGCCTTACTATTTGCGGTATTGCCGGTCTCGGGCCCAGTCGTCCGGGGGTTTAGGTGCGGGTGGCGGACGCGGGCGGGTAGCTGGTCAGGACGACGGCTTGCCGGCAGCTGCGGCGGATGGGTGAAGGGACAGCGAGGATGACTGTAAGGCCGTCGGAGGATCAGGAAGCGCCACGGGGCGGGGCGCGCGGCGGAAAAGTAGGCGGGGATCTCCCGTCTTTTCACGTCACCGTCGCGAACCCGGCGCGCATCTGGGACTACTGGCTTGGCGGGAAGGACAACTTCGCCGCCGATCGGGAAGCGGCGCAGAAGGTGATGCAACTGCTGCCATGGATGCCAGAGGCAGTACGGCGCTGCCGGGAATTCCTCGCCTCGTCAATCCGCACCCTGGCGGAGGATCACGGCGTCCGCCAGTTCCTGGACATCGGGTCCGGCTTGCCCACAGTCGGCAATGTCCATGAGGTGGCGCAGCAGGCCGCGCCTAGTTCCCGCGTCGTCTACGTGGATTACGACCCGGTGGTGGCTTCCCATGCCCGGGCCTTGCTTGCCAACCATGCAGAGGGAGGCACCGCCTTCATCCGGGCGGACCTGCGTGACACCGAGACCATCCTCGGCGAGGCCGCCGACACCCTGGACTTCAGCCATCCGATCGCCATCTTACTGATCAACGTCCTGCACTTCATTCCAGACGCCGACGACCCCCACGCGATCGTGAGCCGCCTGATGGATGCGGTGCCGCCCGGCAGCTTCCTCGTCATGGTGCACGGGGCGAGCGACATCCGCACCGATACGGTTACCGAAGGGGCACGTCGCTACAACGAACTGTCGGACACACCCCTGACAATGCGCACTCGCGCCCAGGTCACGAAGTTCTTCGACGGCCTGCAAATACTCGACACCGGCCGTGGCCCCGGACAGCTTGGCGATGCTGGCAGCGGCCAGCCCAGCTATTACGGCATCGGCAAGAAGCCGTAATCAGCCGCGCACGCACACCGAGCCCGACGCTGCGCACCACGGCGGAGGTCTGGGACCGCTTCGATGTCGTGCTTCTGGACCGCGATGACGTCTTCCCGCTGACCGGGCTCCCCGTTGAGGACGACGTCGTCGGCAATGAACTGCTCCATCCCGTCGAACTTGTGGGCGTTGAGGTCCGCCACGTATCGCAGGTACCACTCACGAAGGTCGTCGGTATTCGTCATCAGCTAATCCCATCTGTTGAGTCGACCCCGAATGGATCGAACGAAGGTCGCTGACTTCGACGCTAGGTAGGTCGGCCACCGCCACCCAGAGCCCCGAGGCACCGGGGGTGCGACAGCGCGCAAAAGTGCGGTCCGCGAACAAGAGCGTACGGCGACGGAGTCTTCATTCTGTAGAACGGAAACTCCTGTTCCACGTCCCGAGGCAAGCCGCAGGCTACTTCCATGAGGATTGACACCCCTGTGCGGCTGCGGGCTGTGGCTGCTCCCGACCAGCCCGACGTCACGCCGGCCCTGGAGCAGCTCTACCGCGACTTCGAGCAGGAGCTGCTCATCCCGCTGTGGACCGAGATCGGCGACCTGATGCCGGAGCACCCGCGGTCACGCGCGGTGCCGCACCTATGGCGGTGGGAGAGCCTGCGTGCCCTCGCAAGGCAGGCCGGCGAGATCGTGCCGGTCGGCCGCGGGGGTGAGCGTCGAGCTATCGCGCTGGCGAATCCCAGCCTGGGCGGCCGGCCGTTCGCGACACCGACACTGTGGGCCGCGATCCAATACCTCATGCCCGGCGAGGACGCGCCCGAGCATCGGCACACCCAGCACGCGTTCCGCTTTGTCGTCGAGGGCACAGGCGTATGGACCGTCGTCGGAGGCGATCCGGTGCCGATGCGCCGCGGCGACTTCCTGCCGCAGGCGGGCTGGAACTGGCACGCCCACCACAACGCGACCGCCGAGCCGATGGCGTGGATCGACGGGCTGGACATCCCGTTGCAGTACTTCACCGAGGCCCAGTTCTTCGAGTTCGGGCGCGACGAGATCCCAGACGAAGAGCGGATCACGCCGGACCGCTCGCGCTCCGAGCGGCTGTGGGGCCACCCCGGCCTGCGCCCGCTATCGGCCACGAGCCTGACGCCGCCCTCGCCGCTGCTCGCCTATAAGTGGGAGTTCACCGATCGCGCGCTGGCCGACCAGCTCGCCATCGAGGTCGAGGGGTACGGCGGCACCGTGGAGCCCGGCCACGCGGCGGTCCGCTTCGCGAACCCTGCTACGGGCGCCGACGTACTGCCGACGGTCCGGGCCGAGATGCATCGGGTCGTCCGCGGTGCCGAGACCGCGCCAGTCCGCGAGACCGGCTCGTCGGTCTACCAGGTGTTCGACGGCTCGGGCACGGTCATGGTCGGCGACCGGACCTGGACGGTCGGCCGCGGCGACCTGTTCGTCGTGCCGTCGTGGGAGCCATTCTCCGCGCGCTCCGAGGCCGGCGCGACCGACTCGGACTCCGGCGCCCTCGACCTCTTCCGCTTCTCCGACGCGCCCGTGTTCGAGGCGCTCCGGCTCGACCGTACCCAGCACTCGAATGGCAAGGACGACCGATGACCAGGCTCGCCACCATCCGCACGATCGACGGCACCCGCGCGGTCCGGCGCGAGGGTGATGCCCTCGTCGACGTCGGATACGCCGATGTAGGCGCCTACCTCGCGGCCGGATCGCCCGAGGCGACCGGTGGGGCGACGTACGAGGTGGACGGCGCGGACTTCGCCTCGGTGGTGCCCAGCCCGTCGAAGGTCGTCTGCGTCGGCCACAACTACCGAAACCACATCCAAGAGATGGGGCGCGAGTTGCCGGCGTACCCGACCCTCTTCCCGAAGTTTGCGGACACCCTCATCGGCGCGCACGACGACATCGTGAAGCCGGTCGAGACCGAGGCCCTCGACTGGGAGGTCGAGCTCGTGGTGGTCGTCGGGGCGTCAGTGCGCCGGGCGAACGAGGAGGAGGCCGTCGCTGCGATCGCCGGGTTCACGGTGATGAACGACGTGTCGGTGCGCGACTGGCAGTTCCGCACGATCGAGTGGACCCAGGGCAAGATCTGGGACTCCTCGACGCCGGTCGGCCCATGGCTGGTGACGCCCGATGAGATCGGCGGTGTCCGGCCGGCGCTCCGGGTAACGACCACGGTCGACGGGCAGTTGATGCAGTCCGACGACACCGGCACGCTGCTCTTCGACCCGGTACACCTGGTGCAGTACGTCTCCACGATTGTCCGGCTCAATCCGGGCGACCTCATAGCGACCGGTACGCCTGCCGGGGTCGGCCACGCCCGCGACCCGAAGGTCTACCTGGTCGGCGGCGAAACCGTCGTGACCGAGATCGAGGGCCTCGGCGCTTGCGTCAACAAGGTCGTAAAGAAGTGAGGACGCTCGACGACGCCCGTCGCTGGTCCGACCACGGCACCGAGCTCTTCATCGACGCAGTGGCATACGACGGCGACAGCACCTTGCCCGGCTGGACCCGCAAGCACCTGACCGCCCACGTCGCGGCCAACGCCGATGCGCTCGGCAACCTGATCCAGTGGGCAGCGACCGGCGAGCCGAAGCCGATGTACGCCTCGCCCGAGGCCCGCGCGGTGGGCATCGAACGCGGACTCGCGATGTCACCCGGCGAGCTGGATGCGTGGCTCCGGCGATCGGCCGCGACCCTGGCCTCGTCGATGCGCCGGCTCACCGAGGAGCAGTGGGTGGCCGAGGTCGTCACCGCGCAGGGCCGCACCGTGCCGGCCACGGAGATCCCTTGGCTACGCGCCCGCGAGGTGTGTGTGCACGCGGTCGACCTGGACCTGGGTGTCACCTTCGCCGACCTGCCAGACGACTTTCTCGAGGCGCTCTGCGCCGACGTCCTCGCCAAGCGCGGCGCAGTTCCCGACGTCGACGGTCCGCTCACCGAGCGCGCCGCATGGCTCACCGGCCGCCCGCACCACCTCGAGGGCGCACCCGACCTGGGGCCGTGGCTGTGACCCTGAGGCGCTTGCCGGGTCACCCAACCCTCAACGACGCTCGACACTAGGCGGGCGGCTCTCCACCAGGCGGAAGCCTTCGCCGTCTTCGACGATGTAGCCGGCGGTGATGCCGGCGAAGTGCGTGCCCATGAACAGCAGGTCCGTTCCAGCGCACGACTCGAGCACGGCGCGTCGACTGCGCGCGGACGCCCCGCCGTCCCAATCGCCTTGCGAGCTCCAGTCAGGGCGAGCGATCTGGATTGGGTGATGGAAGGCGTCTCCGGTCACGAACGCGGTGGCACCGTCGGAGTCCAAGCGAATGCTGTGGTGAGCGGTGGTGTGGCCCGGGGTCGACTCGTACCGGACCCCCGGGACGACCTGCCCGTCTGTCGGGACAAGCTCCAGGCGACCTGCGTCGACGATCGGCTGGAACGACTCCTCCTGGATCAGTCTGGTCTGGTTCGACAGAGCAGAGGTGTCCGGATGAAAGGCCCGCGCGATGAGATCGACGTCGTCATCGCCAGCGGCGTCCGACACGTCCTGGACCTCGCCCGTCTCGACGATCTGGCTCAGGTGGCGCTCGTACTCGTCGCGCACCATCACGAGCCGTGCGTTGGGGAAGGTGGGGACCCACTTGCCTTCCTCGTCACGCATACTGAACCACCCGACGTGATCGAGATGCGCATGTGTGCAGAGGATGATGTCGATGTCATCGCGGCCGTAGCCCGCCTCCTGGAGCCTCTCCAGGAACGGGGTGTCCAGGTCGCTCCAGATCGGCTGCATCGGATAGCTCTTGCCGTTGCCACAGCCGGCGTCGGTCAGGATCACGTGCTCGCCGTTGTCGATGACGAAAGAGTGGAGATCGGCGAGAATCTGGCCTGATTCGTTCACGTAGTCCGGATACAACCAGTCGATCTCTCGCACGGCCTCCGGTGTCAGTTCCGGGATGAGCCCATCAAGCAATCCGACCTCGATCGGAAGCTCGTGAACCTTCGTGATCTTGAAGTTGCCGACCTGCCACGTCTGCATGACGTATCTCCCTGTCTGGGTGAACACACTCTCGTCTTAATTCTTCGGTCTTGCTGCGCAGACGCGCGGTCTGCCTGACCCGCATCGCGCTCGCTTCTGTACGTCTACGTCAATATTTCATCGCAACCGTAGCATTGCCCGCCGCTCGACGGCAGACCTTGGACGACGGGGGCGACCGGCCGATGCGGACCAACGGCAGCGGAGCTCGGGACACCCGTGCGGTGCTGAGCCCGTCGAGCTCGGGGGTTGCGTCTCTCATGCCGAGGGCAGGACGTAGTCGGCGAACTGATCGCGCAGCGTCTTCTTGCTGAACTTGCCCACGCTGGTCTTGGGGATCTCCTCCAGAAAGACGACGTCGTCCGGGATCTGCCAGCGCTCCAGCCGAGCAGCCAGGAAGTCGATGACCTCATCCTTGGTCAGCGCGCCCCCGTCCTTGACGACCACACAGGCCAACGGCCGCTCCATCCATCGTGGGTGCGCGACGGCCACCACCGCTGCCTCCGCGACCGAGGGATGGGACATGATCAGGTTTTCCAGCTCGACCGAGCTGATCCATTCACCGCCGGACTTCACCAGGTCCTTGGTGCGATCGACGAGCCTGATGAAGCCCGAGGGCGAGATACACGCGACGTCGCCGGTGCGTAGCCAACCATCCGGGGAGAACTGTTCTTGGTCACCCTCCCGGCGGTAGTATCGCCGGGCGATCCAGGGGCCGCGGACCTCGAGTTCACCACGGTGGGTGTCGTCCCAGGGCAACTCCTCATGGGTTTCGTCGTCGACGATGCGTGCCTGGACGCCGTGAAGTGGCATCCCCGCAGTGCTGCGCCAGTAGGCCTTCTCGTCCTCCCCGAGCTCCTCCATCTCGGGTCGAAGGCGGGCGATGGACCCGAGGGGCGACACCTCGGTCATACCCCAGGCCTGGGTGATCGGGAACCCGAGCGCCTCCCTGTAGCCCTCCGAGAGGGCGACGGGGACTGCCGAGCCTCCTGCAAGGATGCGATCCAGCTGGGAGAGGTCGTAGTCCTGGAGTAGCGGGAGGGCGCCCATCCAGATGCTTGGAACGCCGGCGCTGTAAGTGACCCGTTCCCGGCTCATCAGTTCGAGAACGGCGGCGGGCGACAGGTCGGGACCAGGCAGCACGAGGTCCGCGCCGGCTTGGAACGCGGTGTACGGCAGCCCCCAGGCCATGGCATGGAACATCGGCACGACCGGCATCACGACGTCCCTGTCCGTGACTGCGGTCACGGACGCCGAGACGCCGGCATTGGAGTGGAGCCAGATCGAACGGTGCGAGTAGAGGACGCCCTTAGGGTTCCCGGTGGTACCGGTGGTGTAGCACAGGGCCGCAGCCCGATGCTCGTCGCCGACCCGGTCGCGAAGATCTGTTTCGTCCGAGCTGCCGAGCAACTCGTCCCAGCCCACGATCCTCGAGTCGTCGGGGACGTCGCCCGCCCCGCCACCGTCGTCCATCAGGACCACATGGCGAACGCGCGGGAGATGCGGGAGGTGCGGAGCCAAGAGATGCAGGAGCGAGGAGTCCACGAAGATCGCCTCGTCCTCGGCGTGGTCCATCGAGAAGCGGATGTGCTCAGGGAAGTACCTGATATTGATCGTGTGCAGGACTCGCCCGGTGGCCGGCACGGCGAAGTACAGAGCGAGGTGTCGGGCTGTGTTCCAGCCGAACGAGCCGACTCGCGCGTCGGGAGCCAGCCTGAGCCGATCCAGTGCGTTCGCCAACCGACGCGTCTCGGTGCCCAGGTCCCGATAGGTGGTCCGAACGACGGCGGTCTTAGTCCGCGTGATGATCCGGCTCTCGGGAAAGTACGAGATTCCGCGTTCCCAGATGGATCCAACGGTCAAGGGGAAGTCCTGCATGAGTCCCTGCACGGGCCTGCCTCCTGTGCCTACAAGTCCAGACGAGCACGGCGAGGGGTCGACCGCGCAACCTCGCAGCCCGCCAAGCCGCCGCTTGACCCGGTTCCCCGCCTCGCTGCCGACGTGGGCTGATTGCTGTCAGGGACTTCGCTCGACGCCGGGGCCACTGGAGTTAGTGTCGTGACGGAGCTGGTATAAATACAAGAACTAGTTACGCGATGGCTTTATAAGCGAAACATTATGAGGGGCCGATGGAGCCACAGTTGTCTCTCCGGCGACTCGAGGTCTTCCGGCTCGTTGTCGACGAGAGGAGTGTGACCCGCGCGGCGTCGCTCCTCATGATCGCCCAGCCGGCCGTCTCCAGTCAGTTGCGAGCCCTCGAGGAGTGGCTCGGCGCCAGGCTGTTCATCCGGCGAGGGAACCAGCTCATCCTCACGGAGGCGGGCGAGAGGACCGATGCGTGGGCGAGGAGCATTCTGGCCAGTGCCGCAGAGCTCCGCCGCGATGTGGAAGGCATCGAGTCCGGGCGAGGGGGGACCGCCGTCGCCGCAGCCAGCATGGGAGTGGGCAGCTACCTGATGCCCGGGGTGCTCACGCGCTTCCGCGAGGGCCACCCCGATGCCGACATCACTCTGAACGTCGTTCAGCCCCAGGAGGCCCTGCGACAGATCACGACAGGGGAAGCCGACTTCGCGGTCACGACATGGGACGCGGACGAGACACGAGCCGACATCCGGTCGCTGATCCTCCGTGACGAGCCACTGGTCATCGTTGTCCGCGCAGATCTCCGACCGGAGGGAGGGTCGCTGACGTTGGAAGACGCCTTGCGGCTGCCCCTCGTCGGGGCCCCTCGCGTCGTTGCGGCTCAACGGAGCATGATCTCGCAGCTGCGACGTCTGAGCGATACCGAGCCCACGTTCGTCATCCGGCTCGGCCACGCGTTGTCGACGAAGCAGGCGGTGGTCGACCACGGCTGGGCCGCGATCCTCCCGAGGTACGTGGTGGACGCGGATGTGGCCTCAGGGGTTCTCGCCACCGTTCACGTCCCAGGGCTCGACCTGCAGGAGCGCATCGTTCTGGTGTGGCGTCCTGACAAGGTCTTCTCCAAGCTCCAGCAGAGGCTGATGGGAGAGATTCGCCGTGAGCTGGGGGCCGAGTCAGAAGAGACAAGTGACGCCCTGAACATCTGAGGCCTACTGCTGGGATTCCAACGGACAGAATGTCCTGTTCGGCACCCGCCGCGACCGCGAGACTAGCGCCATGAGCATTCAGGAAACCCCCAGCACCGAGGCGATGGCGCGCACAGTCGCCCGCTCCGAAATCACCGAGATCCTGCAGCGTTACGCCAACATGGCCGTGGAGGAGGCCGATTTCGCTGGCATGGCCCGCCTGTTCACCGCCGATGGGAAGTTCATCCTGCTCGACGGCACCGTAGTGCCCGCGACGGAGATCGAGAAGATCGTGGCCGGCAACGAGGCGACCTTCATCCGACACCACCTCACGACCATCCACATCGAGTTCACCAGCGAGACTACGGCGACTGCGGACAGCTACTACATCGCGTTCACCGATCTCGCCCAGCCCGACCACTGGGGTCGGTGGCGGGACACCCTCCGGCGTGAGGCTGACGGGCGATGGATGCTGACCAGCAAGCAGCCCGTGGTTGAGGGCTTCCACCCGGAGGGCTGGGTGGCCACGGTCCTCTTCCCGGCGATACAGGCTCAGGCCTGAATCCTGCGGGCGCCGCGATGTGGCGCGCCCTGTCGGGGTCTTCGGTCGTCACGTTCGCGGCCAGGCCGCCGGGGGTCGCAAGAGCCCCCGTCGGAGGGACACCGCGGCGCCGACGCGTATCGGTCACTCAGGTTGCGGGAAACACGATGGCCGCAGTGTCTTTGTAGAAGTGATCCAGGTGTGACAGGCCTCGGCTCGTGAACGTGAAGATCGAGACGACCGGCATGTCCACGTGTAGGCCGTTGACCCGTAAGACGGCGCGCAGGCGGCCCTCGGTCAGCACTCGCCGGTCATCGATCTGGTGCCACTTCGCGTCGTTGTAGACGACCTCGAACTCCTGCCAGCGTTCTGTCACGACATCGAACAGCTTCTCGAAGCCTTCGTGCCCTCGCCATGTTCCTCCGTGCGGCAACGAATCCGGCACATGCACCACCACGTCAGGATCGAGTTCCTTGAGCATCACACTGATGTCTCGGTCGGAGGGCTCGGCTCTGACGAACTCGTTCTCAGCGTCATAGAAGCGCTGGATGCTCGCCAAGGGATCGAAGTCAATCACTGTCTCACCGTTCTCTCATTTGTCAGCAATCCCCAGGCCGCCAGGTGCTGTGCCAGTTTGGTGCTGGCCGATCGCAGAACCGAGACGTACCTGTCCACCCGTCGCTCGTCGTACCGCGTGCTCGGCAAGGACACCGAGAGGCCGGCGAACAATTCACTTCCGTCCCAGGGGACGGGTACGCCGATGGCGACGAGGCCCTTCTCCGACCGATGGAGGTTGAGCGCGAATCCGTCGCGTCGCGCTTGGCCGACGCTTTGTAGCACGCTGCGCCGTTGAGCACCACGACCATCGGGATGCCGATCGAGATACTGCCGCAACTCTTGATCCGGCAGCGAGGCCAGGTACAGCATGCCGGTAGTCGTGCGATGAAGCGGGAATACCATCCCCTCTCTGGAGGTCACCCGCAATGCCCGCTGGCACTCCACGCTCGCGATGAATCGAGTCGTCTCTCCCGCCCGGATCGAGACATTGACCGACTCGTCGAACGTCGCGCTCAATCGTTCCAGGTAGGGCAGCGCCACCTTTCTGAGTGCGGCTGTGCGAGACGGCGAGTGGGCGGCGAGTTCAAGCACGAGGCCAGGCCGGTAGATGCGCTCCTCGTCCTGCCGAGCGAAGTCCCGGTAGACCAACATCTGCAGAACTCGATGGGCCGTCGATCGGGCGACGCCGAGGCGTTCAGCAGCCGCGGTCACCGTCAGACCTCCCTCAAGCTGTAGCACGGTGGCCAGCCTCAAGGCGTGGTCGACGCTGGCGATCGCATAGGACGGCGGCGTCTTCAAGGCAGTCGAGTTCATGTCATCGAATCCAGGTCAGCCCGGAGGCCGGGTCTCAGCCGCCGAGTCCGATAGTGCGGGGGGTGCCCACGAGGAGTTCTGCTCCACCCTCGCGAACCACCATGAAGTCGGAGAGCACGCAGCCGACGTCGGGCTTCCAGGTGGGATCGAACAGGTCGATGTTGTTGCCGAAGGCCATGCCCTCCTCCAGCTCCAGATCCCCGATCTTGCTCCCGTTCGCCGTGTCGATGCCGAAGCCCGGCTCATAGACGACCGTCGGGAACTCCGGCGACACCAACCCCATGGCGTGGAACCCGAGCTCAACCCATTCGAGGCGTGCCTTCGCCACGGGTCGCCGCAATGCCTCCAGGAGCTCCCTGACGGTGACCCCCGGACGCATCATGTCCTGACTGATGTCCAGGCACTCGACCGCGACGTCCCAGATCCGTTGCAGCCGCGCGGGAACGCGGGACCCGACGTGGACGGTGTACTCGGTGTGCACGAGGTAGCCGCCGTACTTGGTGTGGAACTCCGAGATGACGTTGTCACCCTCGGCCAAGGGACGCATGGTGGGCGAGGCCGGCTGGTCACTCCCGTGCAGCAGGTGCCAGATCTCGGTGGGCGGGTGCTCGACGGGACCGGACGTCATCAGGTTGAAGATGTTTGGCTCAGCGCCGTTGGCGATCTGCGTCCGCACCATGTCCGCGTACAGCTCCGCCTCCCGAACGCCCGGGCGGGCTCCCTCCACCATGGCGTCGATCACCTTGCGGGCGACCTGCCCACCCTGTCGCATGAGGGCGAGCTCCTCCTCACTCTTGATCATGCGCATCTCTTCCAGCGCGTAGCCGAAGTCGACAAATCTCGCCTCTGGGAGTGCGGCCCGTAGAGCCTGCAGTTCGGCGTCGACGAAGACGCTCGCGGAGAGGATCGCGGAGCTGAACCCGACAATGCCGATCCTCGCCCTGTCCAACCCTCGGTCACGGAGCTCGGCGGCGATCTCCGTTGGCCCGCGGAGGATTCGGATGTCGCTGATCCAATCCTGCACGGTCTGCTGGGCATGGAAGGGTCGGCTCATGTGCGGAACCGCGTTGTAGACGATCGGATCCGCGTCGAGGAAGAACAAGCCCTTGGTGCCCATCTTTGCCCCGACGCCCGTCACGTAGCGCAGGTTGGCCAAGCCCATGTCCCAGTACATGTCCGTGCCCAGGAGAATCAGGCAGTCCACACCCCCGAAGATCATGCGCTTGCGCAGGCCGTCCCAACGCCGATCGCGTTCTGCGGCGGAGAGCCGTGGGAAGTGCTCGGGAGCCACGACATTCGGATGCGCCCCAGGGGGCAGAGCGTGTTCCGGATATGGCCGCATCGGGATCTGCGCCGCCGCTGGGCCGAGCTTGGGTGACAGGCCGGTTCGCATCTGCACGCCGTCCGGGTCCTGGTTCCCCGCTCCGCTGTTGCCCGTGGTCGTGTCGATCGCTGTCATGGGGCTCCCTCGTCTCCGGCGGTACCGAAACAGTGTCGGAAGGGAAGCGGTATAAGCACAAGAAAGACTTGCTGGATGAGTTCATAACCAGGGGATTATGTGCCGCTCGATGGCGGCCCTGTGCCCGGGCTCGAGACGACCTGCTCGCCACGCTCATGAATGCCCAAGCAGACGACTCCGGCCCATGAGCTGAAGATCGTCACCAAGACGAAAGAACGCCACGCGGCCATCACCGCCCTACGCGAACAGGGCTACTCTTGATTCAGGGAGTCAGAGCATGGCCCCGCCATCGACGAGGAAGTCGGCTCCGGTCACGTACGACGAGGCATCGGAAGCGAGGAAGAGGGCCATCTCGGCGACATCCCTCGGGTCACCGAGCCGCTTGAGCGGCATGAGGGCGAGGAGCTCGGTCTGCCTCTCGGGGGTGTTCTCGCGATGCATCGGGGTGTCGATCGCACCCGGATGGATCACGTTGACCCGGATCTGGTCGGGCGCGAGCTCGAGAGCGGCCACCTGGGTCATCCCTCGGACGGCGAACTTCGTGCCGGTGTACGCCAAGAGGCCCGGGACGCCCCGCAAGGCTGCCCCCGAGGCGATGTTGATGATACTGCCACGACCCGCGCGCCGCATCGCTGGGCTCACGGCGCGCATGCCGAGAAGCACACCGCGCTGGTTGACGCGCACCATGGCGTCGAAGTCGTCCAGAGATAGGTCGGCAAGGGTCCCGGTGCGCGAGAGCCCAGCATTGTTGACCAGGATGTCGACGCGCCCGTGGGTCGAGTCGACAAGACCGATCAGCTTGTTCCAGCTCGCCTCGTCAGCTACGTCGTGGTGCACGTACGCCGCGTTCGGTCCGAGGTCTTCAGCCAGCGCCATGCCCGCTTCGTCATTGACGTCGCTCAGCACGACATGGGCGCCCTCTGCGACGAACAGGGCGGCCTCGGCGGCCCCCATTCCGCTCGCCGCGCCTGTGACGATGGCGACCTTGCCCTCAAGGCGCCCCGTGCCATGGGAAGTGGACATCTGGATCTCCTGACTTCGTGACGATCTGGTCAGCTCTCGCTGGTTGCGTGCGGGATGGTGAACGGAGCCAACGCGCCGGCATCGACGGGAACAGTCGACCCTGTGACATAGCGAGCCTCGTCCGAGGCGAGCCATAGGACGGCATGGCTGATGTCAACCGGCTCGACCCACGGCACATTCAGAATGTGCATGCTCGCCATCACATACCGATGCTCCTCGCCGTGACGTCGTCGGCTAGTGAGGCTGGCAACAAAGCCCCACCCGCGCTGCGTTTCAGTGAGCCAGGCCCTCACGCGAGAGGCCTAGGCGCGCTCCAACGTACACGTCAAAGTATTGACTGTGTAGTGAAGTCACGGGCGTACGGTCCAAATGCCTCTCTCCGCGCAGGGAGTTTCTGCCTGTCGGAATCGCCTCGCCTCGCCTGGTTGTGACCGTTGACACACGGCATGGCCGCGCGTAGCGTGAGTTTACTTTTACGTCGAATTTACGACGTCGATGGTGGTTTGATCCAGGGAGGTCCTGCGCATGAGCGAGGCAAGTGCTGATTGGGCCCTTGAGCCCCCGGCTCTCCGGTTCTCGGGATTGACCAAGCGGTTCGGGCAGAGCGAAGTGCTGCAAGGCGTCTCGTTCGACGTCGCGCCGGGGGAGATCCACGCTCTCCTGGGTGCGAACGGAGCCGGAAAATCGACCCTCATCAAGATCCTCGCCGGTGTCTACAGCCTGGACTCGGGCAGCATTGAGGTCCACGGTGTGCCACTGGAGTCCGCCCACGGGCACGGCCATGACCCCGAGGCCGCCAGGGCAGCAGGGATCGCGTTCGTACACCAGGACCTCGGCCTCGTGGAGGACATCAGCGTCGCGGACAACATTGCTCTGCAGTTGGGCTACGAGAAGCGGTTCGGTCTCGTCAGCAGTCGCGCCACGTCCGCTCGGGTGGCTCGCGTGCTCGCGACTATCGGCGCCGAGTTCGCTCCGGACCGCATGGTCAGCTCGCTCTCGAGGGACGAGCAGGTGCTGTGTGCGGTCGCTCGCGCACTTGCGCTGGAGCCCCGCATCGTCATCCTGGACGAGGTTAGCGCCAGCCTTCCCAAGCCTGAGGTCGAGCGGTTGTCGCGCTCGCTCAGAAGCATGCGTCGCGGCGGCGCGGCCTTCCTGTACGTCACGCACCGGCTCGACGAGCTGACCGGACTGGTCGACCGAGTCACAGTGCTGCGCAATGGCAAGAAGGTAGTGACGGCGGCGATGAGCGATCTCTCTCACGACGCCCTGGTCCGGCACATCGTTGGAGCCGAAGTCCGCGCATCTCGCCGGCGCGCGCGACCACAAGACGACTCGGCTCACGGACGCGTACCAAAGCTGGTTGTCCGTGACCTGACCACAGACGTGATGACCGGACCGATCTCCTTCGACGTTCACGCCGGCGAGGTACTCGGGATCTGCGGCCTGGTTGGCAGCGGTACGCGAGAACTCGCGCAGACATTCGCCGGGGCGTACAAGCCAACCGGCGGAACGGCCGAGTTGAACGGCCGAGGGCTCCCGCTCGGTCGTCCCGAGGCTCTGGCAAGCCGCGGGTGTGCGGTCGTGCCAGGTGATCGTCAGCGCGAGGGCATCATCACCGGCCTTGCCTTGCGAGAGAACCTGCTCCCCACTCGCCGAGCGTTCGGGGCCTGGTCGCGCGCTGGATTCCGAAGTCCTGGTCGCGAGACGCAAGCCGTGCTTCGAACGTGCGAAGCGTTTGGCGTGGTTCCGCGAGATCGAGCCGATCGCGACGTCTCAGAGCTCAGCGGCGGCAATCAACAGAAGATCGTCTTCGCACGCGCGCTTGCGGACCGCCCGGAGATCGCAGTGCTGGAGGATCCGACCGCGGGGGTCGACATTGGGTCTCGGGAGGTCCTCTATGACCTCATCCATGAGGCAGCTGACGCAGGCACGGCAGTGCTGCTGATTAGCACCGATTTCGAAGAGGTGGCCGCTCAGTCTCACCGCGTGCTCGTGCTTAGCCACGGATTGATTGCCGCGGAGTTCCCCGATGCCAGGGAAGTAAGCGCAGACCGGCTGGCCGAGGCGAGCTACGCAGTCGCGCCGACCACTCGTCTGCCGGGAACCGGACGTTCCTTGGAAGACCAAGCCAGGTCGTGAATCGGGTTCAGTCACGACTCTCTTGACACAGCAGTCCGCGATGCACGTCGTTGTGACGACGTGGTCAGGATCCCACAGATGCGAC
Organism: Acrocarpospora pleiomorpha; assembly: GCF_009687885.1. Taxonomy (GTDB): domain Bacteria; phylum Actinomycetota; class Actinomycetes; order Streptosporangiales; family Streptosporangiaceae; genus Acrocarpospora; species Acrocarpospora pleiomorpha. Next base: position 53,061 of record NZ_BLAF01000013.1, on the reverse strand, counting down.
TTCGGGTCGTCCACGCGTGAATTCTTCTAACAAGATGGAGGGCACAACGGTGAGTATCAACCGACAAGGCGGGCGCGTTCTGCGCCGAAGTGGCGCAATGCTCTGGGGAGCAATCGCAACCGCATCCGTCCTGACCTTGGCAGCATGTTCAGGGGGCTCGAACGACGTCGGCACAGACAATGGCAGCGCCGTCGGCGATGAGTCAGCGGTAGTAACGGACGCCATGGGGCCGGTCGATGAGGTTGATGGCCCCACGGAGAAGTTCACTCCGCCAACCGGCAAGCACATCCTGATCATGCCTTGCGGGAGCGCCGGCCAAGGGTGTGTCAACGAGGCAGAGGAAGAGAAGCGGGTCGCAGAGTCGTTGGGATGGACTGTCGACATGATCGACGGCAAGTTGGATCCCACGGTGTGGAACCAGACCGTCAAGCAGGCGGTCGCGTCCGGTATCGATGGCATTGTCGCAGTCTCGGCGGACCCGAACCTCTTCGGCGACGCAATGGAGTCGGTGGCGGCAAAGGACGTCCCCTTCGTGCTCACTCAGCAAACCCCGGGGGATGACGACGTCGAGGGAGTTGACACATACATCGCGCCGGACCCAAAGGTGGGTGGGGCCGATGTTGCCGAGTGGATCACGGCCGACTCCGGGGGCAAGGCGCACGTGCTGTTGCTCGACGTTCCGGGTTTCACGAACGTACAGCAGCGGACCGCGGCGATCGCCGAAAAGCTTGACAGCGACTGCGGCGACTGCGTCGTCTACAAGGCGGACATCACGGCAGCGACCATGGGGACGAGCCTTGCGCCGCTCGTCACGACTCAGCTCCAGCAGCACCCCGATATCAACTACATCTGGGGATCGGATGACTGTTGCGTCAGTTTCATGCAGCAGGGCATTCAGCAGGCCGGGAAGACCGGCAGCGTCAAGCTCATGTCGATGACGGGCTATCCCCAGCAGATGACCCAGATCAAGACCGGGGAGATGGCGTTCGAGTTGGCGTCACCGACTCCCTACTCGGCTTGGCTGGCCATCGACAGCCTCGCTCGCTTGATGGCTGGCCAGCCAGCAGAGAAGTTCTGGGTCCTTCCGCAGCGCATCTGGACCGCGGAGAACATCGGCGCCGCCCCCGAAGAAGCGTTCGAGCAGGGTTGGGACATTGAGTTTGACTACCAGTCGATGTTCCGCGAACTGTGGGGTACCAAGTGAGTGATGAAAGCACGCGTGTCGACATACAGCCACGCTCGGTCTTCGACCGCGAGGGTGCGATCGGAGCGGACTCGGCGGCGGGTGAGGAACCACGAGAGTCGAGACGTCGGGGGAGTACTCACCTGGTCTCCGAGTTCGTGTCCAGATTCGCCTTGCTCGGAGTCCTGGTGCTCCTCTGGGTGGCGTTCAGCCTGAACAATCCTCAGGTCTTCGCCACGACATCGAACCTGCAGACGATCCTGTCCGTACAGGCGATGACGGGACTGCTGGCGCTAGCCGTAGTCGTCCCTCTCGTTGCCGGCCACTTCGACCTGTCCACAGGATTCCAACTCGGTCTTGCACAGAGTCTTTGTGCGGTGCTTGTGATCCAACATCAGTGGCCCCCGCTTCTGGCGCTCGTCGTCGTGGTGGGAATCGGAGTCGTGATCGGGATCGTCAACGGTCAATTGATCACGCGACTTGGCCTGCCGTCGTTCACGACGACTCTCGGAACCGGCATGCTTATTCTTGGACTCACCGAATGGTTGACACAGAATCACGTGATCACTGGTCCGGCGCCTGCTTGGTTCCTCGACCTGGGGAGGGTGCGAGTCGCCGGCGTCCCCCTGCCGTTCATCTATCTCGCTGTAGCAGCCGTCTTGTTGTTCGTATTGCTGGAGTTGACGGTGTGGGGGCGCCGTTCCTACGCCGTTGGCGCGAACCCCACGGCGGCGAGACTGTCGGGGATCAACGCTGACCGCCAGATCCGTCAGAGTTTCATCACCGCCGGGTTCCTGTGCTCAGTGGCGGGATGCATATCGATGACGAGTCTGGGCGGTTCGTCACCAGTGATCGGCCTCGGCTCGCTGTTGCCGGCGTTCGCTGCAGCCTTTCTCGGGGCCACCTGTTTCAGGCCGGGACGCTACAACGTCGCCGGGACGGTGATCGCTGTCTATGTGATCGGCGTGGGTATCACCGGTCTCAACCAGATGGGTGCCGAGGTCTACATTCAGGATGTGTTCAACGGGGCAGCGCTGCTGATCGCGCTCGTCATTTCGACCATTGCGCGCCGTCGAAGAGTGGCCTGAGTCGGAAGTCCGTCGGGAAGGATCCCCGGATCGGCCGACAGAAAGGCGGGTCGACCCGGGCATGGCACTTACGTCGTGGCGGCGTGAAGCCGGCCAGCGGAGGCGAGATCCATCAGCGCCGCCCGAGAGAAGGTTGAATGCATCATGGTCGACCAACGTGTTGCGGTCGTGACAGGCGGCGCAGGAGCCATCGGATCGGCGATCGTGACCGCGCTGCGAGCGTCTGGCCACGTCACAGTCGTACTTGATCGAAGTGGCGACGTGGTGTGTGATCTGGCCTCCTCGCTGGCGACCCAATCGGCCGCTCGACAGGTTCTGGAGCGTTACGGGCGGTGCGACGTCCTCGTCCACTGCGCCGGCTACCTCGACCCAATGACTCTCGCCGATCTCGACCTGGAGCGGTGGCGGAATCTGATGGCGGTCAATGTTGAGGCCGCGCTCTGGTTGGCGCAGGCGTTTGTGCCGGGGATGGTCGAGCGCGGCTTCGGCAGGATCATCCTCATCTCCTCGGACGGGCAGTGGATGCCACCGAACGAGACTTTCCTCCCTTACGTCGTGAGCAAGGCCGCGCTTCTCGGGATTGTGCGCACCCTGGCCGTCTCATACGGCGAGAGCGGCATCGCAGTGACCGCTGTGGCGCCGGGCCACACTGACACTCCGGCGGCGAGAGCCGTCGTTGCTGAGGGAGCGCTCGACGCCTCGATTGCGAGTCAGGCGATCAAGCGAGCACTCATCCCAGAGGACACCGCCCATGCGGTGGCCTTTTTGGCCTCGGAAGGCGCCGAGGCTCTGACGGGCCAAGTCCTTGTCACGGACGGAGGAAGTCATATGCGCTGAGCGTGGCCGATGGCGTCGAGGCGGCGCGAGACAACTCCGGCCCGGGACGCTGCTTCGGCGATGACGATGTGTCGATCGATGCGCTCACCAGATCAGTTGCCCGGCTCGAACGCGTTGAACCTGATGCCCGGCTTCGCCTTGACGTAGCCGAGGTCTGGAACTTCGCTTCTCGTAGGGCCGACACGGAAGAGGGGTGCCTCAAAGAAGGCGCGCCGCCCCAGCGACTTAAGGCTGCGTCGCCTCCCGCACCTGGACGGGGTCGTGATAGAAGACGTTGAATTCCCGGATCAGACCGTCCTCGAAGATGAGGAAATGGCCCACCAGGGTGTCCAGGCTTTTGCCTGTGGCGACGGAGGTGGCCTGCATGCGCATCTGGATGGCGAGACCCGTCTCGCCGGCGAAGTACTGGATCTCCGTCAGATTCAGGGTCGACCACGTCTCGGTGAACACGGCGAAGAATCGTTCGATGCCGGCGATGCCGTGCCAGTCACCGGGATACGGCACGGTAGGGCCTTGACGCGCAATAACCTCGGGGTGCAGATGCGCCGCCATCTCGCTGAAGTCCGCGCCTGCCTTGGCACCACCGGCCGCCACGTAGCGCTGCTCGGCATCGTAGAAGCTGTTCAGCGTGGCCATGCGGTTATGGGACGAGGCTTCGGGGTCGTTTGCGCTCATGCATGGCCTCCAGATTTCGACGGAGCAGTCAGGTGGTCTTGAGATGTTCTTGGGTTCACGATCTCAGACGGTGAATCCTCCATCGACGTTCCAGTTCGCGCCTGTGACATAGGCGGACTCGGGGCCAGAGAGAAAGCTCACCACGCTGGCCACCTCGTCGGTGGCGCCGTACCGACCGAGGGCCATGATCGATCGAGACAGGTCGGCGTGGTCACCTTCGTCCGGGTTGGCGCTGGTGGCAACTGGTCCAGGCTGAACGTTGTTCACCGTGATGCCCCGCGGGCCGAGATCGCGCGCCATTCCTCGGGTCAGCGAAGCGATGGCCCCCTTTGTCATCGCATAGACCGCGAGCCCTGGGCTCTGAACGCGCTCGGCATTGATGCTGCCGATGTTGATGATCCGTGCGCCCTCGGCGAGGTGAGGAAGTGCGTGGTGGATGAAGGCAAAGGTCCCACTGAGGTTGATGGCGACCATCTCGTCGAACTTCTCCTGCGAGTAGCTGTCGATGGGGGCGATGTGTCCAGCTCCTACGTTGTTGACGAGGATGTCCAACCCACCGAGCGCAGCGACCGCACTGTCGACAGCGATTCCCACCTCGGTGGGATCGGCACTGTCTGCCGCGATGGCGGCGATCACGCCGCCCGACTCGCGCACCTCTGCGCACAGGTCCTCAGCGGCAGCGGTCGAGGACTTGAACGTGAAGGCAACGTGGGCGCCGTCTGCTGTGAGGCGGCGCACGATCGCGGCTCCGATGCCTCGCGAGCCCCCGGTCACCAGCGCCCGTCTGCCCGCCAGCGGCCCGGACGAGATTGCAGTCATGTGAGTGCTCCGTTCATCTGGTCAGTTCTGAGCGTCCGGGTCGCGGAGGCCGACGTCGAGACGATTCCTGCCACCAGAACGGGGTGAACGACTGCGATCCGAGCGTCTTAGCATGAGGTTGGATACGTGACCCTCACGACGAGATGAGACGGAAGCAGGCACAGCAGTCCCTGTGCCGCCCAGAGTTGCGGGCCGGCGAAGTCGGCGAAGGAGACAGAGGCATGTCGGACAAGTCTGTTCAGGAGCAGTTGAACACCCTGCTGGACCGAACCTCCATCATCGACGTCGTGTGCAAGTTCGCCGTCAGCATCGATCGACGTCGTTGGGATGACTTGGCGAGCTGCTTCGTGGACGAGATCGAGCTCAACACGATCAGGACAGGCCGGTGGGTGCGCCTCGAGCTTCCCGAGGTCATCACGGTGCTCCGGCGCGCGTTCGAGTCCTACACGGCCACTCAACACATCAGTGCGAACCACCAGGTGACCATCGACGGCGACAGCGCGGTTGTCTGGTCGACGCTGAATGCGACTCACTACCTCGCGGGGGCGACTGACGGTGAGTTCCAGCAGCAGGTCGGTTACTACGAGTACCACTTGGTCCGGGATCGAGGGTGGCGGATCACCAAGGTCGAGCAGTTTCCACACTGGCAGCGGGGAAATCAGGCGATCTTCGACGGCACCCTCCGTTAGAGGCGTACGACCAGGGCTCGAGCCCGGGCACAGGGCCGCTATCGAGCATCACATAATCCCCTGGTTATGAACTCATCCAGCAAGTCGTTCTTGTGCTTATACCGCTTCGCTCCCGACCTGCTCCACCGGCCGTAGCGCCACGGCCGGCAGCACCATCTGGTTGATGGTCTGGTCACGGGCGGCCTGGTATACCCGGCCATCGCCTGTTGCCGTGCCTTCCAGCCGGATGGAGGTATCCCCGCCCTGATCGGCCGATGGTGCGTTCACCGCTCGTTGAAGGTCTGATCGCGCCTGCCTGATACACCCGACCTTGCCCAGAAGCCTCGGCCTTCATCTGGACGTTGGTCGTGCCATCCCCGCTACTGTACGCGTGCCTGATTCAGAGTTTGCTGCTCCCGCGGTCGTTTATGCGCTTGCGCATCGCTACGAGGAATTCAATAGTTAAGTCCGCACTCATAACGTCCCAGCGGGTCTGCCCGCTGCCAGCTATGTTTTCGGTCTTCTTTTCGACGAACGCCCTTGCTTGAGGTGTGGCCGGGTAGCCCAACGTGGCCCTTAGAAGCGGGAATTCATCCGGGGGCAGCATTCCACTCTGAGCCCGATAAGACGGTAGGAACTGCCACCTAGATCGAAGCTAGTGATCGCCTCGGCGATCTCGCCAAGTTTGTCCAACTCGAAATTGATGCGGCGTTCTCGAACTAGAGCCCGCTCGTTGGCTGCGCTCGACCGGACGGACTGTACGTAGGCGCCGGCCGCGATCGCAGCGGCGGTAATGGTGCCGACCGCGTTGACCCATTCGACCCAGTCTGGAACGCTCACGCGCCCGATCCTGCCGCATCCGGACCGTCCGCGCGCAGGCGCTTCGCCAGGACCCCTCACTCCTTGATCGGCCACACTGGCCTCCTCCACCACCACTTGCTCGTCGAGGCCTCACATGTGCCCGACTCACACACGATCGCGCCCCGGGCCGCCCGGAAGGGCGCGGACCCGCCAGGTGGACTCGCCCTGACACCAGGGACACGTGCCGCGATGGTCTGCCCGTCGTGGATGAGGCCGAGGACGCGGATGATGCGGGAGATGAGTTCGTCGGCGTTGCGGCCGATCTCGTCAACGAGCCAGTGGTGCTTCTCCTCGTGGCCTAGCTGGTTGATGCCGAAGTGGATGTAGCCGAGCCACGGCTGTGGGTCGGTGATGGTCGAGTCGGGGCTGTAGAGCCATGGATGGCCGCTGGCCTGATGGACGGCCCAGGCGTTGAGGTAGGCGCGGCGGGTGATGTCCACCAGGACGTCGAAAACGTCGAGGCGGATCGGGGCGGGCGACTCGCCCAGGGTGGTCTCCGAGCGCTCCATGCACTCCACACGGGCCTCGGCGTCACGGAGGGCCTGGAGGTCGAGCCCGAGCGGGTCGAGGGGTTGAGCGGGCACGGGGGTGCCGGGGTAGAGGGCCTCCAGGAGGTTCTCGCGGGCGTCGCGGATCCAGGCGAGGCCGCTCATGACGCGGTCGAGGTCAGGGTGCTGCATCGGTTCCCCCGGGAGGACGTGATCGTTTCGGGTGGATGGAGGGTGGCGAGTTGCCGCCTTAGTGTCAAATCGCCTGATAGGGGCGTGGTTCGAGGTGATGGTGGACTTCAAGATGGGCTTGCGTATCGCTCCGGTGGGGTGGCCGAGCTGTGATTTGTGTCATATGTGAAGGGGCTTTGGGGCTGCCTGCGGGGTCGGTCTGCGTGCTGGTTGACCCCAGGCGGAGTGGATCAGAAATGCCGGCGAGTCTTCCGACCGGTCGTAGTTCTTGACCCAGGGCTTGGCCCGCCATGATCAGGGGCACGGGCCGCGCCGAGTTCGAGAAGCTCGGCGACGCTCATGCCCTCCCGGGCGATCTGGGTCGACCTCTCAAGGTCGGCGTCGGTCTTCGCGCTGATGAGGACGCCTGACATTAGGGACCTCGCCTTCCTGTCGGGGCCAACGCGGGCCGCGTGCCGGAACGTGCCACATCAAGCCATTCGATTCGAATGACTATGCGAGCGTTCAGGATCGCACACACTGTGATGAACCGGCAATCAGAACGGTATAGACTTCATTCCGAATGAATGAGAGGTGTAGCCCATGCAGGTCGGCCCAGCCAGCCAAGGCCAGGCCAGCGACGAGGAGAACATCGCCCGTCGCATCGAGTGGGAGATGATCCAGCGCGGATGGTCGCAAGAGCGGCTGTCCAAGGAGATGACCGACGTCGGCTGCCCGATGCACCAGTCGTCCATCTCAAAGATCGTGAAGCCCAGAGAGAGACGCCGGTCCATCAGCGTCGATGAGGCCGTGGCCTTCGCGAGGGTCTTCAAGCTCTCGCTTGACGAGTTGCGTCAGCCCATCGAGGTTCTCCGCAACCAAGAGATCCATCTGCTTAGGGCAGAGATCGGGGATCTGACAAGTCAACGGGAGGTACTGCGGGCCAGGTTGCTTTTCGACTGGCTTCGCCTGGACGGCTTGACGGGAGATGAGAAAGCCTTCGATTCCTATGTCGAATGGCTTTCCAGTGATAAGGAGATGGGTCCCGACGCCGCCCGCAAATATGCAGAGACCTGGGGGCGGGGAGTCGAGAGGCCAACCAGTGCGGCGTTCGATTGGGACGTCCCCATTCCTCTAGTACTGCGAATTCGATCTTTTGTCATGACAATCCGATCCACCTCCCGCAGTTCCATTGAAGGGTGGCTGACCTCGTTTGCTCCTGCTGTCTTCCAGGCGGGCCTCGGAGAAGAGATCGCTCGGCTCGTGAACGACCAGCTCACCAACAAGGGGGTAAGCGACGACCAGATCACTGAGGTTGTCCAGTCGATCGACCGTTATCTGCTAGGCCAAGCGTCCGTGGTGTCGCACATGGACGACGAGCTCGACCTCTACGCCTTGGCTGCATCGACGGCGGCAAGATTCCACGACGGCGAATCAGTCCAAGAAATCGCTGAAAGCCTCGGAATTCCATTCGCCCGCCTACGTCACGCTTACGCCCAAGTTGGCCTTCTCATCGGTGGGACGGCCGGCCAGTGAATATCAACGGATTCAAACGTTGTAGATCCCGCGATGATAGCTCGACGGAAATGGGCGCCGATATAAGCTCTCTTGCATGACTGCGAGCATGGCCGCATACATGGATTTTCCGGCAGGCGCACTATCCGCCTCTCTGCCTAATGGGCGAAATGCCAGGATCTTCCCATGATATATATTTTTCGATCTGTGTGGCGAGGCTTAGCGGCCACGGCAACGTGGTCATCCAGTGGGAGTACGGCTCCGCGTTGCGGAGGTTGTGCGCTAGCGCTGCCCAATGTTCTGGACGGTCACCGTCCTGGAGCCCTGCAACAAGCAACTCGACGACCTGCTCATTCCACACCTGCGCCTTCGTGTTCATCCTAATGGACTTGCCGTTACGCTCCCCCGGCGAGAGTTTCGAGACGCTCACCGACGCGTTTACGTGTGTCGCTGGCTTGCCAGCCGTGCTGGCGAATAGCCGCGGCTCCTCTAGGTGTCGCCAAAGACCCGTAGGCTGCCCGACACCATCGCCATTGATTCCGTAACATTCTGGCGTCTCTCCGTAGTCTGCTGTGCGCACTCGCACATGCCGCAAGCCAGGCATCGTAGCGATCGGCCGCCTCGATGCGACGTCGGACCCCATGGTGTCCATGTATAGGTGGCTGTTCGTCAGGAATCCCCATACAGTCCGTAGGTTCTGTGCGTGCGTTAGCAGTAGCGTGTTGGGATGGTTCGCAACGGCGTCTTCGACTACGTCCTTGATAAACCGCGTGGTGTCGTCGATGAACCTGGTGATGTTGTTCGTGCCGTATCGCTGATCGGCGGCACCGTTATCTTGGCCGATTTCGAGTAGCCCCGAGTGCAACGGCTTCCAGCCCATCTCGGGCGTGCGCACCAACACCTGCTGGCCAGTCGGATCGGAGAGCAAAGCGACGGGTACTTGCCCCTGAAAACTTGTGCCGCTGCGGCCGTTTGGACGGAGGATCCAGATCGCCAGCAGGGCAGGGCGGTAGGTCAGCGTTTTGGATACGGGCAGCGGTAGGGCCACTGGCCGCACACCGAGTTGTCGGAACAGATCGTCGACGGCGGCCGAAATTCGCGTGCGGCTGAGTTCTCGGTCGTCGCTCAAGCCGGAGGAGCTCTGCGCGTGAAATTCTGTAGTCACGAACTGGCTGAGTCGGCCGGTGCTCGCCAATCTGCGATGCAGCATAGCTTTGAAGCCAGCGTTGTGATTTCTACCTATATCGCGATCCGGATTCGAAACCTCCATCAAGGCAATCGTTGGGTTTGTGGCCTGACCTGGTGGACCCGTGATGAGGTCGATTTGTGCCTCGACTGCCGCCTGCCTACGACGCCGATCTCCGGCGAAGTCGATGCTCGGGAAGGCCATGCGCCGCACACCAACCGACACCACCCCAAGATCTACTAGAACCTCCGCCTCGCTAAGCTCGTTTGCTTGAGGGAGCTCTAGTCCAAGCCGCGCTGCGAGGCGGTCGAGGGCATGCTGGGCGGTTGACTCGGACTCTGTGAACAACTCGACAGTCAGGCGCGGCCCGATCGCAGTGCGGAGAGCGTCCGGCGCGATGACACTTTTCGCGGCGACGGTGAGGCCTCTGTAGATCGTGCTCTTTTCCCGACGCAACGGCCCGGCTGGTCGAAGGGAGGGCGTGAGCTCGCCAACGACCCAGGACATGAGCTCAGCTCGGTCAACCACCGGCAGGCCTTCGCTGACCTTCGGCCAGGGGAGCATCCTCTTGCTATAGACCAGTGCCGTCGGATCCGGGGATCGCAGTAGCTGCGACGGTTCGGCAATTAGCTGCCTTGGATCTGGTATCTGATTGAGATACCCGGCCTGATCGAGCACCCTGGCCAACCCTCTATGCCACTGCGGCAACCAGGCGTTGCGTCCGCCCTCCAGTGGTAACCGGGCGAGCTCGATCTTGGCAGTGCCCAGATGCCGTGGAGTAGACCCGCTCAGAGAGGAGCGTGTGGGCTCGAAGTAGGCCGGATAGCGCTGGCCGAGCGTCAGTCTCCCGCGCGACGGCATCCACCGGCGGACCCCAAAGGATAGATAGATCAACAGTTCGCTGCTAAACGGCATCGTTTGCGCCGAGATGCCGATCGTTACGGAGAATGGCTCGCCGTCCTCGATCCGCTCCGGCGGCCAGGACATGAGCTCGGCGCCGTTTTTCGTCGGGCAATGCACGAAGCGCAGGTTGCCGAAAGGCATCTGAGCATCGGGCCGCGACAGCTTGGCCGCCACCTCCATCGGGATTAGGCGGGTGAGCTGTGAGAAGGGCAAGTCCGGGCTGATGCTGACCGATGACCAGTTGAGATCGTTAGGGCTGAGCTGTGACAGCGTCGATTGGATCTGCTCCGGTGCGGCCTTCTGCGCACGGACCCACGCGGTGACCAGGCGAAAGATCGCCTCTGGATTCACTGGGTTGTAGGCGAGAAGCCAGTCTTCGCTGGCGTCGTCGGTGGCATAGGGCCGTGTCACTATGCAGTCGGGAACCACAGCGCTGATAGCGTCATTCAGCGAGGCGATCGGGATGCGTGCGGGGAACTCACCACCGTCGCGGCTGGCTGTCGCCAGCAAGCGTAACGATTCCTTCCATCGTCTGGGGAAGCCCAGAGAGTAGAACTCGCGCTTGATTGGGTATTCGGGGTCAAGCCGCAGGACGGTGATGGCCAGGTGGTTGTAGCGGCGTCCGCTCTCACGCAGTCGCGCTTCCTGATAGGGGCGTGTTTCTCCAGCAGATACGGCTGCCTCATCGGATGCTTCCGAGGCCGGGGTCGCCGGCGCCCCCGCAGTGCTCGGGTCGCGTCGCCCATTGTGCGTTGTCGAACTCTCGTCGCCGCTTTTGGAACCGCGTTTCTCACTCGTAGCTCTCGACCATCGCGGGCGGTCGATCCCTAGGGCTTGAAGCTGTATGGGATGCAGTCCGAAATTCTCATCGGTCAAATCGGTTATCAAGCTGTCGGGTAGCCGCGGCATCACCCCGCTGCGTTCTCGCATCACCCACTCGTGCCAGATGAACAACCAATCGAGGGCGTTGGGCTCGGAGAACAATGCGATCCTGCGCAGCAGACTGCTGAGGGTCGCACGCTTGTCGGGTGGTAGTCGCGGTACGGAGTCAGTGCTGAAGCGCAGACTTACGGCAGAAACCGTCGAGACGTGAGGGTCCGTCTCGACTGCTCTACGCAATTCGTTCCATGAGCACTCCAGGTCGACCACACCCGGAGCATCATCTACGATGACCAGGCTCTGGACGCCCTTCGCACGGCGGCGGATCTCGATTTCATCAGCTGACGGCCGGACAGTATCAGCGGTCCCTCGCGTGGCCAGCGCCGCGCCAAAGGCCGCCGCATCACAGACCGGAACGACCATGCGCAGCCGCGTTGTCGATGGACGCGCCGACTCAACGAAGAGTGGGTACGCGGGTTGGACATTAGCTGGCCACTGCGCCCGCGCCCCCTTCAGTAGCCGGTGCAACACAGCCGACTCAACCCGCTGCTGTGCAGGGTGTTTTGCGTCCAGGGTCAACGGCTGATTGTCGTTGAGGCCTGCAATCTCATGGAGGGCCTGTACGTACGCCTCACCTGTGTAGTGGATTCTCCGCCTTACGTCGCTTTTTCGGTTGTCTCGGCTCATCGGCGCTGGGCTCCGTGCACCGCGCCGATCACGTCGCGGCTCCAGGTGCGGAGCTCTTTGAGCAGACGGAAGGCAAGCTCACCGTGAGTCGCCGGTCGTATGACCGCCATTGTCCACACTGGTATTGCGCAGAACGCCACGATGAGGATCGGGAGATGGGCGATTGCGACCACAAGCGGGCGAACCACAACCCCGGGCAGAGAAACAAGATCAACAGGCGGCACGATCATCTCCCGTTCCGCTACCCGGCCAGCGGCAATCGAGATCTGCTAGGTGCCACAGAATCGTTGCTGTTTGTGACTGCGAGAGTTATAAACCCCTTCAGCCGCCCTACTTGGAACATCAGTCCGGGAGTCCCAAAACGGCAAGGCCACGCATCCGGCCGACTGCAGTGTACCACGCGCGCTGGAGTCGGCTTGTGGCACCTTCTCCAGCCACACCGGAGTAGCAACAGCATCTCCGTGAGGGATAATCGTGACGTTTCGGCTGACGAATATACGGCGTTCCACCCCCTCAAACCATGTTCGTGGGCTGGTTCTCGCGTCTGGTCCGTTGCTGCTGCCCGGGTCGCATCATTGGCGGGTACAGGATGTGGGCTGTGCCCCTGCGGAACAATTCGGCTGGGGCTCCGGGCCGGGAGGTACGCTTTTCTTTGGTCTTCACCACAAAGCCAGTGGTGTTGCGGACCTTGCGCTGGAAGTTCTGCGGGTTGACCTTGACGCCCCACACGGCTTCGTAGACCTCGCGCAGTTCACTGATGGTGAAGTGCTTCCCGCAGAAGTCGAGCCCGACGGTGGTGTGTTCCAGCAACTGCCGGGCGCGTTCGAGCCCCTCCTGCAGGATCACGCCGTGATCGAAGGCAAGGCGGCCGCCGTTTTGCCACAGCGACTCCTCCACCTCGACCCAGTCCGCCCGGTAAGCGTCGGTCGCACCGGTCACCTCGGGCAGGTTCGGGGCGATCGCCAGGAACGCGGTCGTGACGATCCGGCCTCGGGGATCGCGCTGCGGATGTGAATAGGTGTGCAGTTGCCGCAACCGGATGCCGGAGCTGTCCAGGCCGGTCTCCTCCTTTAGTTCCCGCATCGCGGTGTCCTCCAAGGACTCGCCCGGCCGGACGAACCCACCGGGGAGGGCCAGCTTTCCGCGGAACGGGTCAGTGCCGCGTTTGACCAGCAGGACGTGCAGTCGCCCTAAGCGGATGGTGAAAATGACGATGTCGGCGGTCGGCAGTGCCGCGACCCGGGGCCGTCTGATCGGCCTTGGCCGCACGCCCGTGCCTCTGCCGATGGCGATCGCCAGATCGAGCGCGCTGACCACGGTTCCTTCGGGAACATCGATCGGGAGATCCTCCGGCGGTTCCGCGTAGAAGACGGCCAGGCCCCGCTCGCGAACACGTCCCAGTTCGTAGGCGGTGGTACGGCCGATGTATCCGCCGGGATTAACGACGTACACGAAGTCCGAAGCGAAAATCTTCTCCAGAGTCCCCGCCTGAATGGCATGGTCCGAAGACCGCGGCGGATCGGACGCGAAGCGCACGAACTCGCGTCCCGGGTTGGTGATCCAGGACATCGGTGGTGACTTCACGGCTATCCCGTTGTCCAGGAACACCTGTGCGGCTGCCAGGACGTGGGGATAGTGCTGCCGAAAGCTCCCGATCAGCGCGACGGCCGGCCGGATCACGACTGGTCCGGTGGAGTACGGCCGGGCGAGGAGGGGGGAGCCTGATCGGCGGTCCCGTCCAGCTCAGAGTTTCGGTCCGGCTGACGGACGCGGCCCAGGTCAGACTGATCCAGCGATGGCGCCTGCAGGCGACGAACGAGTTCGGCTGCGGCGAGACTCGTGCCCGTGACGACAGTGGTGATGACGGCGGGGTCGTACTGCTTGAGGACCATCAGAAACGCAAACCCGAAAACGACCCCCACGGCGATCAGGCTGACGGTGAGGCGGCTGATCGAGCGCTTGACGGGACTACCCATGAAAGCATGGTGGCAGCCGAACATCGTGGCTCGCCGATTTCGATAGCACCCAACTGACACCAATTGTGGCGTTGCCCGAGGTTGAACCAGGTGTTCGCGATAAAGAGTCAGAACGAACCAAACGGCCAGCAGTAGTCACCGATTCAGCACGCCACATATCATCGCGGCAAGATCGGTACCTTGGTTGTCGTCGAGACCTCATGAGGCTCATCCCGACTTGGTTCTCCGCTCATCGACGTGGCTTGCCGTCGGGGCCATGGCCTCTGTTGCCTGCTCATCACCGACCGCTGTCTTCCGGTCAACAGTTCAGAACGTCTCCAAAGCCGTCTACATGAGTCCAGCTATCCTCCGCTGGTCTGTCTTCAATCAAGACAGACCAGCGGCGACTATGCGGCGGTCCCGTCGGCACGGATCGGAGCCGGAAGGGTCCGTAGGCGCTCGGCGAGTTCGGTTGCTGAGGCGACCGTCGAACCGTCGAGCAGGCGTCCGAGCCGCGCCAGGCGATCGCGGGCGGTCGCTCGAAGCCGCGCCGGGGGGATGAGGTCGAGCACGCCCAGCGCGCGGCCAGCCGCCTGGTCTGGGGCGTCACGGGCTTCGGCGAGTGCGAGTACGAGGGTTGCGGCTGCCCATGCCGGTGTTTTGGCGGGTGCGGCGGCGATGGATTCGCGGGCGACCTCGGCGGCCCGGTCGAAGCGTTCGAGGGTCAGGTGGGCTTCGGCGACGTGCAGTCGATGTTCGGCGCGGTCGTACCCGAAGCGTCCCGGCAGTTCGACGGCGGATCGCATGATCTCGTCGCTCTCGCTGATGACGTTGTCGGCTTCCGGTGCCCGCTTCAGGGCGGCGAACGTGGGGAGCAGGGCCCAGCCGAGGAGTTGACCGCGGCGCAGGCCCTGGGGCGCGTGCTGGAGGCCGTATTCGGCATGCCTGCGGGCATGCTCCCAGTCCTCCCGGGCGATGGCGACCATGGCCAGCGCGCCACTGGCCCAGGCGATTAGGGGCTTCTCTTGGGTGGACTCTCCGAGGGCACTCGCCAGAGTGAGGTGGGCTCGGGCGCCGGTGCGATCGTCCAAGTGGTAGGCGAGGTTGCCGAGAAGAGCTGACAGCCAGCCGACCTGCCGCCGAATGCCTTGTGCGGTTTCGCGGTCGGCTGCGGTTACCACGGTGGAGAGCAGGCTGCGGGTCCCTTGAACCTCTTCCAGCAGGACCGCCGGAGGATGCTTGCTGTAGTTGAGGGCGTAGTGCTCCACGGCGGCTTCGGCCAGGGCGACGAGGGCTGGGGAACCTTCCGGCGCGTCCAGGACAGCCCACTGAACGGATTCGCGGATGGCGGGTAGCCCACTGGCGGTCGTCATGGATTTCCTTCGGCTGATAGTCGTCTCCTCGCGCTGGTGCTGACCGTAGTGGAGTGGAGACGAGGACGTGCAGGTGCTGCACCACAGGCAGCTTGTCGCCAGGCCGAGTTGGTCGGGGCGGGCTCCGTAAGCCCGGGAGATCATCAACCGGTACTCCTCGCCCGGCTACTCCTGCCCGTGCTCGTACCGGCAAAGCATGGCGGGCGTCAGGCCCGGTGGCAGCAGGCCGTCGGCCAAGTAGGCGGCGGCCACCTCTCGGATGGCTTGGGGTCGTGACCATCCCAGTGCCAGACGCCATGCCTCCAGGGCCGTGAGCTCCGGCAGCGCCGATCGAAGGGTGGTGACGATTCGCTCCTGGGCATGCCCGTCACGCTGGCATTGAGCACGGATCCGAGATGCCTCCCGCTGGATCTCCGCACGACGACCTCGGGTAACTCCGCCCATTGCCCGCCCCGCCATTCCGCCGAAGTTCCTGGGCCGCCCCGTCCGCATGACGCCGGACAGATATTGCGCAGTCCAGTCAATGGTCTTAGAGCGTGTTTGAGAAGTGGTGATACCGGTTGATAACGGTCGGCGTGTCATCCGGCCATACGACGTGAAGATCGCCAGCATGGTCCGGTGCCACGCCCGCGCTGTCGGATGACTATACGTATGGTGTCTGCTCCATCATGCCGCAGGACCAATGCGGTCCATCGATCAACGTCCACGTAGATACCGGCGGCCGCGGCGTCGATCTCGATCCTGGCTCTAGAAGACCACCAACGAGAGACCCGGTAACGGTCCCAGAGCCCCAGCCGGATCCGGGGCAAGGACCGGGGCGAGGACCGGGAAATGGAGGTGCTGACGACTGCCAGCCGTTCGTTAACTCCTGGGGCAGGAATAGATTCGGTCGGCCGACGGGGGCCTCGGCAATGTACTGTAATAAGCAGATTCCCGACGACGAGGAGGCCGCCAAGTATATCAAGCCGCCAGGTTGGCCCAAGAAGAACAAGCTAATAGGAAGCCAATACGAATTTGCCCGATGTCACCTCATCGCACGCCAGTTAGGTGGCGCCGGTAAGCGGGATGCCGGTAGAGACAATCTCGTGACCTGCTATCAGAAGCCGGTCAACAACGAATATATGAAGGAGATCGAAAACGATATCAGAGCCGCCGTCGAAGATGGGCAGAATATCGGCTATACGGTAATTCCTGAATACGACTCAGACCAAAGCGACAAGCCAGATCGGATCCGGATGATAGCAATATCCGGAGAAAATGATGGCTTGCATGTCAATGCATGCTTCTTAAATCAGCCGGTGGTGCAGACAAATTATGGCCAGAATTGCTGAGCTGTTCGTTATGATCGGGTCCCCGTTCAGGCAGCCGTCCCCCGTGGACTGGGCCGAGATCGAGTCGGACGTGGGACTGGAATTCCCGGACGACTACAAGCAGTGGCAGGCCCGCTACCCCGACGTGCAGGTGGATGAGTTCCTCTACATCTACCATCTGAAGAGAGGGGAGGATCTTTCCGTGCGAGAGCAGGCGCTCCGGACGTTAAGGTCCCTCCGTCACTTGGGGACGAAGCGCGATTTCATCTGGATGAGGGACGAGGACGGCGGGTCGAGGAGGGCCAGGCCATTTCCCATCTACCCTGATCGCGGCGGAGTTTACCCATGGGGGGCGACCGACAACGGCGACAAATTGCTCTGGCTTACGGATCCGGATCCGGAAAAGTGGACGGTGGTCATCACCAATGGCGGCGACTGGTGGCACTACCAGGGATCCTTTTCGGAATTCCTGGTAGGCACGCTGACCCGGGAAGTGGTATGCCCCATATTTCCCGATGATTTTCCCGAAAGCGCCAACATAGACGAGCTCGACGACGAGGAGTAAGCGGCCGCTGCTGACTGATCACGCGCGCTGCGCCTGGGGATCGCGATCGTCCATGATGCCGTAGGTGGATGCCCGGAATAGGAACGAAGCCCACGACCGGTAGGTGCGGGGTCCGAGAATCCGTCTTCAGTCAGGCGACCTGCGAGTATTCGTTGATCAGTCCGCCGAGGACCTGGCGCCGGGCAACGTGTGCCTGGTCCAAACTGATCACTTCAGAGCGCGGGTCTGGCGGGCGTTGGTGCAGGGATCGGTGCGGCCGATGACGGTTATAGAGCTGGACGTACTCGGCCAGGACCGTCCGCAGGTGCCGTTCGCTGAAGATCAGCATGCGGTTGGTGCATTCGCGGCGTACTGTGCCCACCCAGCGTTCGGCATAGCAGTTGGCGACGGGCGCCAGCGCGAGGAAACCCCATCGGATTCGTGACGATCGCATGCCCGGCGGGAGTGCGCCCCGCCACATCCTCGGTGGCGAGGCGTTCTGCGCATCCAACAGGAGGCTCGCCCCCGGTCTACGGCCCTACTCCCGGCAAGGGCTTCGTGAACGCCGGGTTGGGCCAGGCGTACGGCTTGGTCGTAGATGGCCCGGTCCGGTGGGGAGGGGTCGGCTTGGGTGTGGCTGATCAGCCAGCGCATCGCCGTGTCGGCATCACCGAGGAAGGCGGCGGCGATGTCGAGCAGGCTGGCGGCGGTCATGGCGCGCAGGTCGGGCCCCACCCGGGAGGTGATCGCCGTCAACTGGATGAGGGCGGTGGCCGAGTCGGCCGCGAAGTACGCCTCGGCCGCGTCCATGGCGGCCGGGCCGCCGAAGCGGGCGGTCTCCGGGAAGTAGGTGTCCCACTGCACGCGTGCCGTGAGGCCCCTGCAACGGGAGGTGCAACGCCCGGGTGCAACGGGGGTGCCACGAGGATCTGACCTGTAGCACCCTCGCCCGTTGCACCCCCTCCCCTCCGCGAGGGTGCAATGCGTGGCACCCTCCGGCCGCTCCCGGGCGGGAGGTTGGAGGGAGGGTTACAGGTCAGAGGGGGTGCCACGGTTTCTGGCACCCCTCCGTGGCACCCGTGGCAGCAAGATCAAAATTCTCGAGCGCGCATCCCACGCGCAGCTTTACGCGCGCGCGAACCTGGCCTTGGGGGGTGCCGATCAGGGGGATCTCCGGGCCTGACGCGCGGCACGCAGGGCTGCACGCTGCGCAGGTTGGACATACAAGATGATCGCCGCCTCTTCAATCAGGTTTGCCACATCGGCGACCTCATTCGAGGCATAGATGAGCCCATCGTGAATGCTGTCATTGCCGAGCATTCGGGCCTCATGTAGGGACTGGACGACCTCAGGATCGAGCCCGCCAGCCTTTAGGCTCTCGATCCGGTCATACAGGGTTCGGCCAGCGGCACCCCGATCCTTGCACAGCTCCTCGACAGTGCCGCGATACATCGCCGCTGCCCCTCGCATCGCTCCTGCCGCCTCGCACACGCTTCCTTCGAGGAAAAGGCTACGAATCGCTGCGGGCACCGACTGATCCAGGTCTCTCGGTTGCTTGAGCGGCCACGTCTGTCGGACCTTTACTGGTGGACGGGGCCCCATTCCCTCCTCGTAGATCAGCTGCTCCACTGTGGCGCCGTCGCAGAAGTTGCATTCCCATGCCTCGTCGATCACGAATGCCTCAGACGGGAATCCTTGGAATTCACGAGGACGTGGGTGGAGGAGCCGGGTAAATCGC
The DNA here is from genome assembly GCF_009687885.1 of Acrocarpospora pleiomorpha. Classification (GTDB taxonomy): domain Bacteria; phylum Actinomycetota; class Actinomycetes; order Streptosporangiales; family Streptosporangiaceae; genus Acrocarpospora; species Acrocarpospora pleiomorpha. Next base: position 34,181 of record NZ_BLAF01000013.1, on the reverse strand, counting down.
CGGGTGAAGTTGCTGTGCGTGTTGCAGTGGCCGCAATAGCCCTTGCGGGTTGGTGCCATCAGGTCGGATGGTGGGCTGTTCACGCTTCAGGACTATTGCATACCGGCTCAATCTGGTGCGAACGAAAGAGCCGCCCGTCCCCAGGACGGCGGGCCAGTCATGCGGGAGGCGGGCATCAGCCGGTCCAGGCCGATGTTGCTGTTGCGTCGGCCGTACCGGAGCGTCTCGGACTGCACGACCGCGCGGACCTCCTGGCCGCCGATGAACACCCGGACCTCGTTCACGCTCGGGGAGCTCCCCGAGCTGCTCGCCGCGGCGGTGCTCCGGTGACCCGGGCCGACGAGCGCGGGCGCCATCCGAGACCCATGCGAGCCCGAACGGGTGAGCCGGTTGGCGATGCGCTGGGACGCGGCGTCGAGCTCGGGGAGCGCTCGGTCCATCCCGGCGGCGATACCGGCCACGGTCATGGCTCCGGAGTAGCGGATCTCCGGGAGCTGACTCGGGGACTTGATCTTGAGCGACTTCTTGATGCTCGCGTACATGGTCTTCGCCAGGCTGGCCATGGTCTTGTCGAGCTGCGTCAGCTCCGTCTTCAGCCCGGCCAGGAAGCCCGCACCCGCGTTCTTCCCTGCGTCGTAGAGAGCGTCCGAGCCGGTCGTCCCGAGCGAGCTCGCGGCCTTGCCGATGCTGGTCTGGACGGTGCTGATCTGGCGGAAGGTGCTGGCATCGGTGGCCAGCAGCATCTCCCCGTACGCGAGGCCTTGTTCCGGTCCCATGTCCAGGACCTGCCGGAGGAGCGACCCGGACAGCCCTCTGGACTTCAGCTTCTTGATCACATTCGTGAAGCGGGTCAGATCGGACAGCTTTCATGTTCAAGCCCTGCCGGATCTGGCTCGCGTTCGTGGGGCCGGCCAGCGAGCCCAACCCGGCGAACCCCTTCGCCGACGTGGTGACCCCGGCCGCGTACTGGCGTGCTTCCGCGATCGTCTCTTTGAGCACAGCCCGCCGGTCAGCCACGTCGGCGAGCCGTGCGGCGCGGGCGAAGCTCCTGCCCATGTCGTCGGCGAGGCGCCGGAGCTGGGCGGAGGTGACCATGGTTCCGCCGATCTTCACCTCCCCGCCCGAGGCGTAGTGGGTCCGGCCGACCATGCCGCCGTCCGCGTACCTGTCCGCGTTAATGGCCTCGACCAGGCCTCGATCGGCACTCTCGGACTCTTGCCGCCATGGTGTCCCCAGAGCTGATTCCGCTTCTGAGGGCCTACTTATCTCTGGCGAGCACACCCGAAGCGGAACAACGCATCGCGCAAGAGAAGGCCGTGCTCGTAGAACGAGGGGAACCAACAAGTCGCCTTCGGATCAACCTGCGACACGAGATCGCGGCTGAGCTCCATGCGGCGATTGAGAGCAAGGTCGGAAAGCGACAGTGACCCGCGAAGTATCAGAGCAGTATCAGGGAGTCGTTTTAGGGCGAACATGAGAACGTCCCGAATCTGTGACCTGCACATAGTCGGGACTGATCTGGTGTCCGAGGGGGGACTTGAACCGTTCGCCCATCTCCTGAGCAGCACTGATGCTCCATGGCTGGACATCTCATGCCCGGAATAGGCGCGCAGGGAGGCGATGCCCGCACCCACTTCAATGAGATCGGCCCTCACTCCGCGGTACACGCCCATGCCGGGAAAGTACAGCAACCGCCAGCCCAGGGCCTTCAGCAGACAATCTCAGCTGCGCCTAGGACAGCGGTGGTAAAGGGGCAGGGCCTTGGTGATTGCCACACCGAACCCTTTCCTGAATCCCGGCAACCTGAACACGCCATGCGCCGCCCCTCCACGCTGGCAATTGCCGGGGAGGTGGTGTCGATCGAAGGGGCTTGGGTAGAGCGTGCCCAGCGAGATCAGGCTGGGGACCGGATCATCCTCGGCTTTGCGGTGGCCGTCCTGCTGGCGGTCGCCGGAGCTGCCGCCTACGTCTCGTACCACCACTTCTACGGTCTGGCGATAGCTCTCGGTGAGCGGCACGACATGGCCATCCTGTATCCGGCGATGTCCGACGGCGTGATCGTCATGGCCTCGCTGGTAATGGTCTACTGCTCGCGCCGCCGGCTACGTGTGCCAGTGCTGGCGTGGGTGGCACTTGCATTGGGCGGGGCAGTGACGCTGGCGGCGAACGTGGCGCACGGCTGGTCCGGCGGACTCGGATCGCGCCTGGTCAGCGCTTTGGCACCGCTGGCCTTCGCGGGCGCGTACGAACTGCTCATGTGGATCGTCCGGAACACCCGGCAACCGTCCATCGAGACGCTGGCCGAAGACCACATGTGCCAGCCCGCCCAGACTCTCGTCGAGGTGGAACGAGTGATGCCGGTGCTGCCCACCGACCGGTACGAGGCGGCGCGGCTCACTTATATCGAGAGCCTCAGTGAAGGCAATCATCGGGTCGGCCGACGCCCGCTGATGAGCCGGTGGGGACTGGAACAGCGTGAGGCCCAGGAGATCATCGCCGAGGTGGAGAAGGAGCGGGCCCACGCCATCGAGGCGAAGAGTGTCGAGGTGGCCGATTCGGAAAGTGTCGTGCCGCCGCTGGGAGGTCCTCGTTCGACCGGCACGAGCGCGGCCTGAGGCGGGTAGTGAAGGACATCGGTAACGGGGGGTCTGGTCGTCCTCCAGCCGTCCAGCTCGATCATCGGGCGGTCTCCCATCTTGAAACGATCAAGGTTCTGGGTCGCGATAAGGCATTTATCGCGACCCAGGATTGGCGCCAAAATCAGTTTGGGGTCCGCGGGGCATGGGCGCGTGCAGCTGAACACCACTTGTGACAGATGATTCGTACGTCCGAAGCAACGGCATCATTCGTGTGGATATGTCACCGACAAGCAAGAGATCCTCCTTCCTCAATGGAAAAGGTGACGCCACGTAACATTTCCGCTTTGGACAAAAGCGATCTGGTATGTGAGGTGGTGGGGCGCCAGGGATTCGAATCCTGAACCTACGGATTAAAGTCGGCAATCTTAGTGTCGTCCAATACCGTAAGCTATCCATTTATATTTGACCGTCCGGATTCGCCGCTGTTAAAATCCCCGCTTGTGGTGCGCGAATGTTGCCCCGTATCGCGTGCCGATGAGCAACCGCATCACCCGCTCTGCCCGGCACAGGGAGCTGATTCGTGAAGGCAGCGATCGGAGCAAGCCCCACAGCCATGTGCTGACGTAGGGAAGGAAACGGCGTGCGCGGTGAACGTCGCGCAGACATCGTGATGCCTTAGGACATTCTCTCTGTCGAGACCAGCACGTGGACCTTGGCCTGAGGGTCGGCCTGCTTGGACTTGAGCCACTCGACGAAGGGCCTGACGGCGTTGTAGATGACCGTGAGGTTATGGACGGTTACCTTGATGGCCGCCGCCGTCCGACGCACCTCGTGGGCCATCTGCTCGGCGTTGTCGGCGATGAGCCGGGCGTCCGTGACGAGGTTGACCGTGAGCTGGCGGTTCATGTGCAACTTCCAACTGGGTACGCAGTGAACCCTGACCAGTGAGCGTCATCTGGGTCTTTAGAGTCGAGGTTCTGGCAGTCCCCTCATCATCCCGCACCGCCGGCCCCGTGTCGGGGCGTCATGGCAGGGCGAAGGTCGATGGTTCTCCGGACGGCTCAGGCTTCGCTGCCGAAGTTCTCGCCCGTCGCGTCCGCAAGGATCTTCTGAGCGTCAGCATCCTTGGGAACGGAGCGGCGGAACTGTGGGTGGTCAAGGTCCATCTGGAGCGCCGCATGCAGAGGTGCCGGGTAACGGGTGCGGTCAGACCACGACAGAGCATGGTGACTTAAGCGAGCGGTGGCGACAGCGAGGGCTGCGCGGTCGAAATCGGGCTGCGTGTACATAGGGGTGATCTCGCGGGTGGTCATCGCGTACCACGGCGAGTTCAACTCGTTCTCTTTGCGCTCGTCAGCCCTATCTGAAGCCTTACCCGCCTCTGCGCGCCAGCGACTCTTGTACTGGCCGTGTCGCTTCTTCCCGTAGTTTCGGGGCTCGGTGTAGAGGAACCATGAGTGACCTTCTGGGCGATCGGCCGGATAATAGAGGTCGCTGGAGGTCTTGATAACTTTTTCAGTGCCGTTTTTCTGTTTCACTGTGACATAGGCTAGGCGGGGTAGTTCCTCCTGCGCGCAGTTGATGCGGATGATGCTAGCTGGTTTCTCATCGACGGACAGGCCGGTACCCGGGAGCCACAGTCGCGGGTCGTCGGGGTCCGGTTGGCGGCCCTGTTTGTTGTTGTGCAGACCGGGCCAGACACGACGGCAGGCGTGGCCATCAAGGAGCAGAGCGTAGGGGAGACCATCGAGCTCGTCGGCGAGATCTTGAAGTGCGAGTTTCACATCATGGCCAGCCTGAGTCCATCGCTGGAACTCATTTTCCGCATCAGCCCTGTGTGGTGGGTAGTTCGAGGCGTGGAAGCGAGCTTGGGCGATGGGGTAGTGCTCCCAATAGGGGTGCAGGTTACTCCAGCCCAACATGCGCCATGCGCCATGTGGCTCGACCGAGGGAATGATTGCTGTGGCGCAGACGATGCGCTTGGGCTCGCCCTTGTACCGAAACTCGGTGGCTTGCTTCCGAATGTGGATGCCGCACCAAGCCAGCCGTGCAAGCGGGTAAGCATCGTCCGGAGAGTAGAGGGCGTCTTCAAAACGGTCGTCGATGATGCCGCAGGACCGATAGATGTCTAGAAGCCCCATGAATACGCGGTGGTCCTCGTAGGCCTTCTGCGGGACGGTGCGTATCTTGATCCCATTCAAACCGTCATGGTAGCGACCGATGAGGTACTGGGTAGGCATATCGGATTGCGCCATGGTTCGCTTAGACTGAAATTTCGCGTCGTTATCGTCCAACTCTTTCTCGAGTTGGTCCGGTTTCATGCCCTGGTGCTCCTCGCCGCGGGTGGGGACCTCGGTCTCGCACCAAGCCGCTAAGAGCACACCTAGTTCGCCGTAAGAGTCGAGGATGGCCTGTGTTTCGCCAGCCCGATTGATGTTGGGCCCGTGGGCCAAAAGCGCCTCAGCAAAGTGGAAGACAACTTCCACTCCAGGGGCGAGAGCGACGATGTCGCCATCGGCTGGGTCTAAGGTGGACGGGTCGATTCCGTACGAATGTGCTAGACCGTGGAGCATGCGCATGCGAGTCTGATCGAGATACCAAAGGCATGTGAACCGCAGTGTTTTATATCCTGCGGCCTCGATCGAACGCTGGACGCTGGCAGGAGATGGGAGTCCAACCAGATCGAGGTAGTCTCCGCTGTTCTTTTTTGTCTTCTTTTCTGCATCTGTGATTACTTCGAAGGCCCGTGGCGTGAAGATGCTTCCGCTGGACTTCAGTTCCAGCAAACGTACGGAATCACCGAAGGCTCTTTGAATGTGCTTGTGGAGTAGCTCAAGGTGATAAATGCCGGCGCCGGTTCCAACCGGAAACCACCTCGGCGTTTTGGGCACCGTGGGCCGCACCGTGCCGGGCGGTGGAGTGAGGATTTGGAGACGGTTGCCGTTCTCATCCCGCATGTTCCAGAGTTCCTGCTCACGATGGGTTCGATCTTCCAGCGCTTTGAGAGAGGATCGCTCGGCGTCCAGTTTGGCGAGGATCTCCAGCGCGTAGGCGTTGGTCTGCCTGAGACCCCGCCCGTCCAAGGTGACCTGTAGCAAGGGACGCTCTTGGCCTTGGTCGACCAGGGCTGTACGAGCATGGATGAGTGTGTTGTTGACGCGGCGCACATGTGCGTCGGTGTTGAGGATCGGGTGATCGACGGCGGTGTAGGTGGCCATTTTGATCGACAGGCGGGACATCGCGTATTGGACCTGACTGGGCTTGGGATTGCTCGGCCAGTCCCGGGTGATGTCGTCTTGCTCGATGGGGTGACCACGGCCAACGAAGGGAGGGCCGATTGGGTAATCCCAGGCGATAAGGCTGCCGTCACTCGCGGGCCGGTACCTTACTTCCGCAAGAGCACCTTCGCTGTTATCGAGCTCCCACCCGGCGAACTTTTCTTTGACCTCTCCCTCGTCGTTCTTGTACTCTGCGGTGATCTTTTTCGTAGCCTGATCAACGAAGGGAACGGCCGCGAGACGTTTCGCGACTAGCCATTTCACTGCTTCATATGCCCATGCGGGCGGATTGGCAACGCCCTCTTCGGTTTTGGCGAGAATGTACTCGGCCAGAGGCAACCGCTGCGCTGGCGTGGCAGCGATCCGGTCGGCGACGCGAGAGGTAACAGTGAAAGGAATCTCGTCGAGCGGCACCTTGGAGACTATGCCTTCGAGGAACGTGAAAACTTTCTTGAGGATCTTTGGCTGGACCTCTGCCAGGGTAACCATGAAGCGCAAGCCGCGGTCGAGATAAACGTACCCATCGGTGTACTGCTGGAGAACGGTAACAACGATGGAGTAAGGGATTAGGAAGACGTCTTCCTCACGTTCCCCTCGGATCGCCTTCTTGTTCTTCCGAGCGATGTCTCCCAGCGCCCGCCAGGCGTTCTGGGTGTCCTTATCGAACTCCCAAACTACCGCGCTCATCCCGTCGAGCAACTTGGGGGTGCAGTGGATCGCAGTGGTGTGCGCGGTCAAATCGCGTGCGGTGGCGCGTCGCCCCATTGTGGGTTACCTCTCTTTTCGTCGTGTCGCCGGGTGCGGTGCAAGGAGCGATGTGGTCAAAGATTTCCCTCAGGTACGCCGGCATAGGACAAAAAGGCGTACAGGGCTTGGCCGTAGAGCTCGTTCATGACTGCCCGCTGCTCCGGCGTCCAGTTCCCGTAGATCCGCTTGATGATGGTGGCCAGATCGGAGCTGAACTTGGTGTCGTGGAGGGAGTGGTCCACGATATGCAGGGTCATGTCCGTCTCGCCGCGACGTGCGCGGCCGGCAAGTTGCACGAGCTGGACGAGCATTCCGGCGACTAATTCTTCTTGGAGCTCGTGTGCCATTTGCGAGAAACGCGAGGGGGATCGCAGGATCCGGTGAAGTTGACGCCACGCGACGATGCGAGCTTCTTCAATGGCCTGTATCGGGTCAGCGCATCCTCCGGGTGGCAGGGTGTTGATCCCGGCGGCGTTCACCGAGCCGTGCATCCACTCGGTGTCTTCAATGCTGAGCACTGGCCGAACGCACAGAAAGATCTCGCGGACCGCTGATCTGGTACCCACCACGATGTTCAGGCCGCGGGCGATCACCGACAGTGGGGCGATGAGGATCTCCCCGTGTTCGGGAAACTGTTCCAACTCCTCGCGCACCATTCGGCGGACATGGGAAGGAAGGTGCTGTTCGTAGTCCTGCTTTCGGTGGTCCTTCACCAGCAGGCATACCCGATGACGTAGCCCATCGGCCTGGGCGACGCCATGGGCGATGTAGGCGCACTGCTCGTAAGAGTTGGCGGTCAGAATCACCCGGGCCCGATCCCGTTCCCGTTCCTTCTGTTCCAGACGCAGTAGCCGCCTGTCCAACTGTTGCTCGTACAGCAGGCGTCCGAGATCTCGCAGGACAGCGGGCTTCTTGTCCGCCCAGATACCTCCGACGCGTATCGGTTCGCCGCCCTCCCCGGCATTTGGATCTATCACAGGGGTGGCGCGGGTGACGATGGATTTCGGGCGGGTATCGGGCAGCCACCATTTCACCGGTGCGTGAACATGCTCTTGAACGGCCTGGGGGAAGTAGGCGGTGGCCGATAGGCCGAGCACGGGCCGCTGGACACCGGCGACCATGAGTGAGGTGAGGCCGCCCAGTTCGGACACGAAGGTATGCGGATCGCCCTCGAAGCTGCGTGACAGCAGCTCCGCTTCGATTTCCGCCGATTCGAGGCCGCGGATCTGGTAGCCGCTGATGGATTGGCCCAGCGTCGACAGCGGGTACAGGGTGGTGACTGTGCTCTTCTTGAGGCCCTCAAGGATCTTGCGTACCGATACCAGATCCAGGTGCGCCAGGCTGGTCGCCTGGCGACGCAACCCATCCATTGCTATATCCAGCTCCCGCAGGATGGTGCGGGTTGCCAGGAGATTCACCACCGCCGCGCGTCGGTTGGCTTCGGGAATCGTCTCGGCGAGTAGCTCGTGGAGGCTTTGCTGCACAGAGTTGAGGTAGTTCTCACTGCGGGGTGCCGCGAGGGCGGCGAGGGCGCGCTGGATCGCATCCCAATCAGCCCCGGTGGGGAGATCTGGCGGCTCGCGGAGCTCGGGATCGTCCCAGCGTTCGGGCATGATTCGCTCAAGGAAGAGGTAGAGCTGTCTGGGGATGTCATCGGGGCCGGGAGCCTGATCGGGGAAGAGTAATTGCAGGATCTCCCGGTCGCGGGAGTGCGTCAGCCTCCACCCATCGTTGTCCCGGCCGGCGGCACCCCACGCCTCGGCTTCGTTGCCCGGGTTCAGCTTCAGGGCACGGGAGCACAGCCAGAGGAGCAGGAACTCTGCCATCAACCGAGAGTGACTGACAGGAGAGAGAACTCCTTCCTCGTGGGCGGTCGGCAGCCGCATTGCGTCCTGGTCGATCTCCCGCAGTACGCTCTCGCGCTTTCGTGAGGCCAAAACGGTCTGCGATGTGCACCGGCCGATCGCGGTCTTCTGGAATGCGTCGATTTCGTCGATGACCAGCGCGTCAAACGATCGCAGCGTTAGCTCCAGCACGCTTAGCCCTGCAGTGCCACGAGGGGTGTCGCGCCACTGCTGGCCGTCAATCACCGCCCCGACTCGCAACGTGCCTTCGAGGAGATTGGCGTGGTTGGTAACCACGATCGCTGCGTTGGCAGCCTCGTAGACGGGCCGGAACTTGTCACACACTGGAATGAACGGGCAGGCTCGCGATGGGCCACTGTTGTCCGAGGTCGGCTTGGCAAGCGTCAGGCAGTTCTCCTGCCCTGCCGGATAGAGATCAGGTGGGTCCATGAGTGATCGCTGCGCGCACCCATAGGCGAGGTGAGCGATGTCCCGCTTACCTCGTAAGTCCCATTCGGTCAGCTTTGTGGACGGGGTGAGCGCCGCGTAGTCCATCGCCCGCCGGTGCATTCCGGAGGCAGCCATCAGCGGTGCACAGTGCGCTGGCTTGTCGAGCTTTCCGATCTTGTATAGCCAAGCGAGATCGTTGTTGATGTCCCATGCCATGCTCAAGGTGGCTCTCACGTCGGTGAGCGCCAGGGCTAGCTTCAGTCCGTGGATGGCCGCCCATGAGGCCAGGACTCGTACGAGAACTGTCTTGCCACTGCCGGTCGGCGCGTTGAGGATCTGCAGCACGCCGGAGATGAGCTCCAACTCGTGCAACTCACGACCGCTGCTGGTTTTGAGCTGCTGGAGGAATTTCACAAGCACGTCGTGCAGGTAGCCGACTGTCTCGTCCCGTTCGGCCAGCCACCCGGCGACCTCCTGAAGCTCCTCCAGACGAGGCGCAACACGATCTCGGGGGAGCGTCGTCGTGAGCTGCGGAAGCGCCTCGTGGCCCGGAGCCTCCGCGAACAGAGGCGTGGCCCTGAACTCGATCTCCCGGCTGGTGACCCCATGCTCCTTACCGAGGTAGGCGCTGCGTGTCTTCCATAAGCCTGGACCGGCGAACGCGGGCGCCTTCGGTCGCTTGCCGAAGGTGAAGAATCCTCGGGTGATCCGCTCTGCGTGTCCGAGGAAGTCGCTTCCCACTTTCAAAATGGCTGCATCGGCCTGATATGGATCGTCACCGACCAGAGTGATCAACCCGCCAGACTTATCCTTCCCCTCCCCGTCAGGTGTGAGCTTTCCCAGGAAGCCCAACGCGGCAGACTTGAACCGCTTGGGATCGGACCACTCCGTCGACATCAGTCGCGTCACTTGCCGCAACAGGCGCCGCTCGGCGAGTGGCAGCGACGCCCATTGGTCCCATGCCTGCGGCTTGCCGTGAGCGAAGAACGCGGCATCTCGGAAGGACGCCAAGATGTTGCCTTCGTCGTCCTTGCGCGGAAAGTAGTGTGAGGCCAGAGCGAGCGCTGCCACCAGCCCGGCCTCGCCACTCGTCAATTCATCGCTCACGCTCGCCCCTCTCGAACTGCAGATATCACCATCTGCACGTATTCGCTCGCTGTGATCGCCCGCATCCGGTACTTGCGGCAGGTTGAATCCAGCGGGGGAATCTGCTCCTGGCGGTGATCGGGCACGACGAGCCACTCGGCGTCGCCTTTGTCTCCGGCATCCATGTGCAGCTTGTTGATCAGGTGGGTGACGAAGGTGTAGTCCTTGAAGTCCGCCGGAAACAGCTCCTTGCGGCGCGAGCCCTCTCCGGTGGCGATGTGGAGATCAATGCGGTCCCCGTCGGGCCACAGCTCCGCCCGCCACGTGGTTCCCTCCAGCGCAGCATTGATCGCGCGGTGCAGCCGCAGCTCCGGCCAGCCGGGGATACAAGTAGACCGCCAGACCTGCCTGACCAGCGCACTGTAGGAAGCCACCGGCCGTGCCTTCGGCACTTTGGGCACACATCCTGTCCACAATGCTGCCTGCGGGCGGTCCGGTACACGGCACTCGAACGCGGGGTGCAGCACCGGCGGCTCCCCCGGTGTCGGCCGAAACAAGTACGACGCACCGGTCCGCTCATGCCACGGATACAGGCAGCGGGCTGACCCCTGCTCCTTCGCCCCGAACCGGGAAACCGAGATTTTCATCGGCCACCGGCACGCCGGGCAAGGGAACCACCAGCCCTGGTAACGCGCGTGCTGAGGAATCGGCTGGTAGAAGTCGAGCGCCCGGGTCGGGAGATTCAAGTCCGCGAGCGTCAGTTCGCCGGATTGCTCCCCCTCGAGCTCTTGCATCAAGACGACGGGGTACTCGATCAAGCTCGTACGATGCCGCTCATAGAAAGGACCCTTGATCGCGCTGAACACCGCCTCCTGGCTATATTCACCCTCCAGCGCCGAATACGTGACCCCGCCAGCGAAACGCCCCACCTTCTTCGCGGACCGAATGACTAGCTCGGCCTCCAGACGGAAGTCGAAGCCCTCGCTCGTTATCACCCCGTCGGGATCTAGGAGCCGGAACCCTTCCAAGCTTCCCGGGTCCGCCCACTCCGGCATCAGCCCGGTCAGCGCACCAACTTGCTCACCAGCCAGCCGGTCCAGCAGGTCGGCGAACCGGATGTGGTGCCCGGGACCGGCGGCAGCCATCAAAGCGCCTTGCGCCTCCACGATCCGTGCTAGGCGGCCGGGGCCGCTCAGATCGGCACGGGTGAGCGCGTCACCGCAGATTGCGAACGCTATCGCAGCTGTCAACAGTGCCTCGGTCTGCCTGAGTTCGGCATCACCGACCGCCTGCTCATTATTCACAAGTGCCCACTTTAGGGCAGTGCGATAGACCGATTAGCGGAATTCGAGAAGGAAGTCACCCGGCCACGTTCTCAAGCCCGGAGGTATCTACATCCGGGTACAAATCCTGATAAAGGGTGAAATAGTCGGCTATATGGCGTCGGCCATCTTCGGTGAGGAACCAGAAGTAGGCGCCACTGTCGACCCCGTCCGGATGGCGCAGCACGATGAAGCCTCGGCTGGGGTTCTTTCTGTCGGGGCTGCGCCCTACCGCAAGAGCATGAGGGCCCCGCCCGGCCAGCGACCCGTCCAAACCATTTCCGTCGGCGCGAGCCACACGTACCAGGATCCGCCACAGCCAGCGCGATAGCAGCGGCTTTGGTGGTCCCGAGTCCCGGGACACCTCCAATCCGGCACGCGCCACGGCACGCCCATGGCGCGTGAGCTCAACGCGTGTCCGGGGGACCTCCCCCTCACCGTCGACTCGCACCCGATCGCGGTAGGTGATGACCAAGCCGCGACGCTCCAACGCGGCGACCGAGGACCCGACGCCGGGATCGTGTACTCCCTCCACCCGTAGGCGTTCCTGAATCCGGGTGTAGCCGACAAGATCTGGTGGGGCATGCACAGCCAGTAGCATCCGCCGCCATTCGATGGCCGGAGGCCGTTGACCTCCCATGGACCGGCGACCCTGGCTCTTCTTCTCCTCCTCCAGGTCCTGCCAGAAGATGCACGACAGATACGTTCGCTGCCGGTCGTTCAACGCCTCCCACACGGTCGTCCGGGCCTCAGTCGTCTGCGACCGCCGCTCGGGTAGAACAGGCGGGATGTCTTCGGGGCGACTGCGGCGCCAGGCATCCATCAGGACACGCTCTGGCACCCTGTAGATCTGTGCCAGCATGCGCGCCAAACGCCCGGCCTTGTCTGGAGAAATCGTCCCCCACCCGGGAACCGAGCGGCCAAGCTCCAAAGCGCGGATCTTCTCATTATCGATCTTCAGTCCCTGGGCGTACCGCTTCCGAGCCAAAACTGCTGCGGCGTCGCTCGCGCTCATGCCGGCATCGCGCCGCAGGTCGGCCAAGGTTTCGCTTCCTCGCTGCCGCCCAGACAGGTCCTGCGCATCGCACCGAAGCGCCTTCAACAGCCGTCCGAACGATCGGTCGTCTGGCACGCTTCTGCCCGCCTGCCAGTACATCACGGCACGCTTGGTCACCCCGACGGCTGCGGCCAACTCCCTGACGCTTATTCCTCTGAGCTCGCGCTGCTTGGCCAACGCAGACGGGGAGAACGAGCGCTGGGTCATGCTTACCAGCAAAGCCCGGTGAACAGTTCACCGCAACTCTTCCCAGGTCGTGTCCGCAAACTAGCCCACGGGCCGACATGGTCCCCGACCGGGCCATGTACGAGCGGGCGCTGGACGGGTTCGACGTCGAGGACCTTGCCGGGGAGACGCTGCTCCACTACGACCTGCACCCTGGAAACCTGCGCATGACAGGCCATGATGTGCACGTCATCGACTGGTCGTTCGCCTCCCGCGGCGCGGCGTGGGTCGACGGCGTCATGCTCGCGCCACGCCTCATCGAGGCCTGACACACCCCCGAGCAGGCCGAAGGCATTCTTGGCCTACTGCCCGGATGGCAGGACGCGCCCGCTCGCGCGGTCACCGCGCTGGCCGCGCTGTGGACGCTGTTCCGCGTTTACAAGGCGGAATTCGGTCCCGCCGAAGCGCGGGAGCATCGTGCCCGCGCTGCCGCCGCCGGACGGGCGTGGGTGGAGTACCGCAACATGTAGTAGTGCACGGGAGCGCCCGCCCCCGGATGTCCCTGTCCGGGAGGTGGGCACTCGTACCGCCGCAGTATCTGAAACGGTTGTTAGCGCTGCCGCACGGCCAGCCCCACGGGGGCCGGCGTTTGCGCGGCCCAGCGGCTCGGCGCCCACCTCCAGCTCATCGACTCCCAGTGGACACGGTGACCTCATGGACTCCGGCGTTCCGGGCCACCACCCGAATGCCGCCATTCCCAGAGTGCGAGCTCTGCTCCCAGCAACAGCCGCCGCCGGGTGCCGGTGACGAAACACGTGAAGCGGTGCCCGTCGATGTCGGTGAACCGTAGTTGAGCGCCCGGGTAGGCGCGTTCTTCGGACGATGGACACCCCGGCCGACGTTGGGGGTTCCTTCACTTGGGTGGATGCCCCACGCCCCTGACGCTGGTCCCAGCGTCAGGGGCGTGCCTGTGTCAACCGTTGGGGAGGTGAAGGATGCGCCAACTTTCCGCGAGAAGCGGTTCGACTCGGTAGCGCCCCTTTCGGTCCGTGTTGAACACTTCCAGGCAGAGCAGGCATTCGACGGCGGCAGCGGGGTCGGGGTGCTGCTGATAGTAGCCAGCCCCGGTGATGAGGTCGGTGTACAAGGCCCCATCTGGGCCGTCCGCCAGGGAGATGATGCCGTGGAAGGCGCTCGCGAGTTGGGTGTCTTGTTCGATGCCGACCTTGTCGACTAGGTTCTGACGTCCTCTTGGCGTGGTGAGGTCGTCCCTGATCGCGCTGATGGCTGCAGACTCGCCTGACAGGGAGGATTTGAGGTCCAAGGCCTGGTCGACCAGATATGGCCAGCCAGAGGTGGCCTTATAGAGTTCGTCTACTCGTTCGACGAACGCCTCGTTGTCCAGCGCCCAGATCTTCAGAGTGCGCAGTGTGTAGCGCCGCAGGTGCACCACGGACAGACTTGGAAGGTTCGCGGTGAGCGTCGACGCCCAGAAGGGCATCGACGTGGGAGAAGCCACGAGGATCACCGACCGGGTGACCCCCGGCGTGTCGGGACGCAGCCGAAGAGCGAGGTCGCGGCTCTCGATGCACCCATCCGGCTTGGTGTTGGCCGCGGCTAGGTCGGACAGCACTACTCTTCGCTTGTTCGGCGCCCCCTTGGTCAGGGCTTCCTCGAATCTGCGGCGGTTGGTGACGAAGTCGACGTCGAAGCGACCACCGAGGTCATCGGTGATGGCCCTAATGGCATCTGAGACCATGGAGATCCCTGTCGCGTCCGACCCCAGAACCAGCCTGACCTGGTTTCCGTAGTTGCCGAGAACATCGTCGAGTTGGGCCGCCGTCAGCGGGGACCGGGTCGTCCTGCCGGTCAGCAACTGGCGTGTCTCCTCAGCCAGGTCTTCGTGCGGGATGGAATCTCTGGCCGCTCGGTCCAGCTGGGCCATGACCTCGTCGTGCGTCCCCACCCTGTCGAGGACGTTCAGGGACCGAAGGCGCCAGCCGAGGCCGTCGTAGTTGGGCATGAGAACGCCGAGCCCCACCATCTCGTGGAGATAGGCGCGGAAGGCCTCGATATCCAGGGTTTCGAATCCCGCTTGCCAGTAGTATTCGCATTCGTCGCTGAGTTCGACGTCGGACAGGCGCGCGGCCATGCCGTGTTCGCGCGCGTGGTGGGCCAGCACATTCGCGACCACGTTGTAGCGAGGGTCGAGGTAGAGGGTGTCGCGGAAGGCGAGGCTTATCTCGCTCTTGAGTTCCGGGTCCGACTCGACCGCGTCGACATCCGCTGAGGTGATCGTGTATGGCGGGCCGGCGTCTTGTGGTGACCGCCGGGACTGCAACACATCAACCAGTTGATGGCCGAACTTCTGGATGAGGTAGGGCTGGTAAGAGCAGTAACCCAGAATCCTGGTCACGAGGTCAATGTCAGTGGGGGCGAAAACGAATCCGAGCGCCTCGAGCGGTTGCGCGATCAGGTCGAGCGCGTGCTGGGGCGCCAGCGGTCCGATCACGGTCGGCTTCTGTGCCATGTGAGAGAAGGGCCCGTTTCCGCTGATCTTGCTGAATCGCTGAACGGAGTGGAGGCCCGCGAAAACTACCTTCATCCGGTCGCCGGTTTCCTGCCCGAGTTCTTTGAGCCTCTGAGTCTCCTGGAAGGACGTGTGATGGTCGGATTCGAAGAACCTGTCGGCCTCGTCGAGCAGGATCAGCAGCCGACGGCGCGAGTCTTCCGCCAGCCAGGCCTGAACCCCCTGGCGGACGGCTTCGTACGCACTCGTGTCCTGCTCTCCTCGTGCCTTTGGACGGAGGAGCACCTCAACCTGTACGAGTTCCTGCCGCAACCTGTCCCAGACGGCGCTGGCTCCCCGACCGCTGGTGGCACCTCCGGACGTCTTCAGGTCGAGGTAGATGGCGACGTGCTGCGGCACCCGCTCGAAACGCCGCTTGCTGTCCCGTAGCAGGGCGGACTTTCCGAGGCCTCGGCCGCCGAAGATCAGCTGGGTGCCGTCGGCGTCCTCCACGCTGTGCCGTTCCTCGTCGCGGCCGTAGAACATCTCCTCGGCAACAAGCCCTCGCTTCTCCTTCCTGTAGGGGTTCACAGAGGAGAACGGCAAGGTGATCGTCAGCAGGGTTTCGATGCGGCTGTCACCGCGTTTCGCCAGATACGCGAGGGCGGCGTCATCTAGAACGATCACGGGAGCTCGCGTGCTCCTGGAGCGTACGGCGAGCATCCGTCTGTTCTGCACGGTCATGGTGCCGAAGTGCGCGATCAACAGTGGACGGCCCGAGGTGTCCTGGTCGGCCCAGCTCATCAGCAGTTCGGCCGGATGCTGTCCCCACACCAGAAGGATGCGGAGGGTCCCGCTGTCTGGCGAATCGACGCCCAGATTGGTGCCGAACTCCGGTACCAAGCGCTTGCCCACGATGGTTACGCCCGAGACCTCGACGAACCTGCGCTGGCTGTCGAAGGGGATGTCTCTGAGGACCTCGATCCGTCCCACGCCGAGCCCCACTGCGCGTAGAGCGGGGAAGAGACAGTCCCTGAGCGGCAGGTTGTTGCGGCCGAGGGGTGGTGTGGAAGCCAGCTGGCGCCAGCCGTCCAGCGCGTCGGCCGCGCGCTGCCTGGCCTGAGCGTCCAGCAGGTCGGCGTAGTCCAGCGCGGGGACGTCACCATAGCGGTGCCCTGATCGTGCCGCGTTGACGAGTTCCTTGGTGATGCCGTCGCTGAGCGCGTTGGGCACGGATGGGAAGAAGCGCCTCAGATCATCGCGGGGATTCAGGGACGGGACATCCTGCTTGAGTTCCACGAAGTTGACGAATTCCTCGGCGGTGGCGAGCTTGCCGTCGTCGATCAGGTGGCTGATCCGCTCAATCTGTTTCGTGGTGTTGGGACGATCCGCGAGCTTTTTGAGACGTTCCCGAAGTCGCTCAGCTGCCAGAGAGCGGTAGTTCGGCAGCAACTCCGCGAGCGTCTGGAGCTCATCGCGAACCGCGTCGAGGTCGGGGCGCTCTCCTGGGGCGGCGTGGTGGAGTGCTGTGGACAACTGCTCGAACTCGTCCTCCGACACATGGTTTTGCAGTCTGGCGCGCTGCAGTTCCAGTCGCACCTCTTCCCGCAGTGCGTGGAGTCGTACCCGAGTGTTCTGTTCCGCCGTGAGCATGTCGGCTTCGGCAGCGAACTCGACGGACTCGCGCGGCAGCAGTCCGCTTCTCGCGACGTTCACAATCTCGTGGGCGGCGGCGTAGTTCTCCGCGGCGACCTGGCGGGCGAAGGCACCCTGCCAGGAGAGGCTGAATGCCTCCAGGTAGACGTCCGTGTCGTGCTGATTCGCGCGGATGTCAACTCTTCCGGTCTCGCTGTCGAGCAAGGCGCCGGGCACCTTGAGGCACTCAAGCGTCAGGGCGAGGTCGGCTTGGGCTTCGCCGGGTGGGAGCGTCTGAGAGCCGTCGAGGAGCGCGAAGACGGACGTCAGCGAGGTGACTGCGGCCTGAGTCGCGGCGCGGGTGAGCTGGTCGAGGCTCGCATGCGGCTGGAGGCCGGCCAGAATTGGGCTACGCAGTGCCAGGATCCCGGCGCGCATGTCAGCGATCTCGTCGGTCGCCCATGACTTGTCCTGACTCAGTTGGCGGCCCAACGCCGCCACGGCTTCCAGCCAGGCTCCAACCGTCGTGAGGGCGCCCGAAGCCAGGGTGAGCAGGTTCTGACGGGCGGCGCCGGTGATGGGCTTCTTGGCGCTCGTCCGGTATGTGGCGTCAAGGAGGTCGATCTCCTTGTTCATAGCGACCGGGTCGTTCAATCTCTTGACTATCTGGGCGATCTGCGGTGCTGACGCCCGATCGTCGGCACTGGCGGCGTGAAGGAGACTCCCGAGAATCCCGTCGGGCGCGAGCCATGCGTTCGCGATCTCGGTTGCCCGCTGGAATCGCAGCTTGCGCCGCCGCTGGGAGAACTTGCGTGCTGCCATCCGCGCGTCATCGACGCGTTTCTCCAGTTCGGTCACGTCCGCCAGCACACCAATGAGCGGGGCGTGGAGGAGGACTCCCTGCAGCACCCGGGTGCCCACATGGTGCGCGACGCTGCCGAGATCCTTGTCGAGGTGCCCGACCGCGTCCAGCAGTAGCGCGCCTGCACGGTGCTCACCGGTGACGAGCGCGGCACGGATCAGGGCGGGAACGGCCAGCAGGAGCGGTAGGGGCTCCGGGGTTACCTCGGTCACTGCTTCGTACTCGGTCGCGAGCCGGGCAGCGCAGGGGCCAGTGTCCGAGCGTACGGCCTCCGCCAGTGCGGCCACGCGGTAAGCCCACAGCTCGCCGACCGGCCGGCCGATGGCGGTCGCCACCGTGTACGCCGCTGAGAAGCGCCGCTCGGCCACCAGGTCGGCCAGCGCGTCGGTGACGTCGCGAGGAGCGACTTCGGTGATCTTCTGCGGCTCTGCACTGTGCGGTTCTGAGGCCGGGGCGCGCGAGGGCGCCTCTATGACGCTTAGCTCGGCTTGCGGGGCTGGTGCCTCAGGCGTTGACGAACGCCATCGCACGGCGCCCATGAGGGCGTAGCTCACCAAATGCGCCAGATTGCTTGGCAGGCCGCGAGCGCGTTCGTGACATCCCAAGAGCTGGTCCCGATCAGCGGGCATCTGACCGTCTGCGGCCTCGACCAGTTCGACGATGTCGCCGATCGCGAGCAGGGCTGCCGCGAGTGCGGACTGCTCTTCCTCCCAAGCCTGTGCGGTCAGCAGTTCCTCCACCGTTGCCCGGAGAACGTCCAGTTCTTCGACTTCCGTGTCTCCGGAGAGCTCGGTGAGTCGGCTCAGTCGGTCACGTTGGAGCGAGGTTTCGCGGACCTGTCCGAGGGCTTGGAGGAGCGCGGGTACGGAATGATCTCCCGGCAAGGTGCCTGCCGAGGCGAGGTGAAGTTCGACCTGTTCGACGACCTCGCCAAGGGTCGCCAAGGCGGCTGTGAGACGGTTATCCGGGAGATGCCCCGCCCGCAACTCGTCGACGACTCGCTCGGCCTCGATGATCGCTTCGGTTTGCGCAGTGGTTAGCGCGTCTTCGAGATTCTCGGGGATCATGATCCTCTCCGTATCGTGATCGGAAACTGCCTCAGCCAGGGTTCGTGCTGCTTCGATGACCTCCTGGCCGAGCTCTGCCGGGGTCGCCGGAGGCAGCCACCAGGAATGTTCGGCGGCGCGGATGAGCAGGCGCTCGCTGCCCGGGCATGGGCACATCCGCGCCCACACGGCAAGCCGTTTGAGTGCGTCTGGCCACTCGTCAGGAAGGTCAGCCGCGCCTCCGGCGAACCAGTCGGCGAGCACCTGTTCCAGCGGCTGGGTGAGCAACAGGCCGATGGACCGCAGGTCGAAGCGGTCAGGTCTGCGGAGGCGACGGAGCACGTTCTCCGCCAGTGAGTCGCCCCACTGTCTGGGCCTGAGGTTGCCAAGGCCCAGGTACCGCAGGACGGCGTTCCTGTCCTGGTCCTGAGAGCGTGTGGCGGCGAACCGGAGGTCATAAGCGGTCAGCTCGGCCGCAGCTGAGCCGATGGGATCGTCCATCAGGGCGAGGGCATCCGCAAATGCGCCTCCGCCGTGTGTGTGACCCGACTTCATGAGTGCTTCTCCTCTCCTCTTGCGACGCCGCGTGTGTGGGCGCTCACCAGCGTGAAGCCCGGGGGTAGCTCGGAACCGACTCCGAAGCGCTCGCTGAGCTCGCGATACTCCGCCTGCTTCGCCTCAGATGCCTGGGTTCCTGCGGGGAGTCGGCGCAGGAATGACTGAACGTCGTAGGTGCCAAGTCGAACCGTCGGGGTCGAGATGGCGGGCCGCCACAGGAGCACACCGATCTTTGACGGCTCCGCACCAACAGGGAAGACCAGCTGACCGTCAGAGGTGAGGCCGGCGTTGGCTCGGCTGAGCTCACCTTCGGCGATTAACGATTCCAGGGCGGGCGCGAGTAAGGCATGATCCGTTTCGCTCGGCTCCAGGACGGTGGGAGCCAGCGCCCGTTCGGGTAGCAGGGCCGTCCCATCTGGCCGCACCAGGCCCGTGTGCCGCACTGCTCGCAGAATTCGCTCCTTGAGCCCCGCTCCGCTGGGGGCTCGGTCACGGGTGACGATGGCCGGGTCGTATCGGTGGCTCAGCAGTTCACCGTTGACGAGCCTGGGCACGTCGAGCCTGGTCGAAGTGCCGTTGAGCGTTGGAGCGCCGCGGGGCCACCAGAAGGTGAGCAGGATGCCGGGGAAGTATTCCAGGGGCCAGCAGATCCCTGTGAGGCGGAGCTCGTCGCGGTCGCAGACGACCAGGACGTTCTGATCCGACTCCTCGGGCTCGAGTTGGTGGCCGTCGTGATTCAACCTCAGACGGAGCAGGGCCGGGAGCCGTTCCCCCTCCGGCAGCCTGGGGAGCGGCATGACCTGCTCGCGCAGTTGCCACAGCCGGACGGGTACGGTCCAGCTCACTTGGGAGTCGGAGATGGTGAGCCGTTCATCTGGAACGGGTTCGGCGAGCGGAGGCTCCTGCTCTGGTATAGGCGGGAGGCTGCCGATCCAGCCGAGGCCGAGTGGGCGGAGCGGGTCGATGGTGGCGTGAGTTCCGCCAGGGAACGACATCCGCCAGATTCCGCCTCCCTGAAAGGAGTCGTCGAGTCGCAGATGGCCGCCCGAGGGGAAGAGCCCGCGTTCGTCTGTCTCGCCTCTGATGACGTCGGCGACGGCCGTGTTGATGTGGCACACCGCCGCGGCGTAGGCCATGCCGGTCAGAGTGGTGCGGGTTCGGACGATGGAAGCGATGCGGGAACCTATGGCGGTATAGCTGATGACCTTGGTCGGCTGGAACCGCCTTCGTCGGTCCGGGGTTTGTGTGAGACCGCTGACGATCGATCGGATGTCGCCGCCGCCCAGCTCGCCTCCGTCCGCGAGCCGGGCTGCGAGGGCGGCGCGGGGGAAGGCGTAGCGTTGCCAGCGACGGAGTCCAGGCGCGAGCTGGAGGATCTTGTCGAGCGTTTGGAGAGCCGACCGCACGCCCGCCTCCAGATCGGCGTCATCGGCATCGTGCGACAGCAGCAAGGGGAGCGGTCCGCGGATCAGGCTCCGGCGGGCGGGCCCGGTCAGGTACCGCACGAAGTCGTCATGGTCTGGAGCGCTGGGCAGGATCAGGTGCCCGAACTGGTCGAGTACCCGGCCGCGGTGGCGAAGCCGGTCTAGCCGCTCGCAAGCCACTGTCACGCCCGGCCCGAACGCGTCGAAGTCGAGAATCAACCGGTCCATCGGGGCAGCCGCGGGATCAGGCCCGGCGGTTCCCGGAGGGGCTCCGGACAGCCAGTCTGGTGTCTCCCCGTCTGCCCGCAAGGCCGGGTGCGCGCCCTCCTTGTAGAGGACCTCGCCGTAGAGGGGCGCGGATCCGGCGTCGAGTTTCACCAGCGCGCCGACGGGCGCCATGGCCGGTTCGACCCCGGGAAAGTCGTCGAAGTCGATAGGGCCTCCGACATAGCCGCCATACTCCAGGTCGTAGCCGAAGTAGACGGCGTTGAAGGCCGTCGCGGTGTGAATGACCCCTCGATGAGCCGCTAACGCTTCCAGAAACGCGGTCAGCCGCTGTACCTGGTCCGCCGCCAAGGCGTCGTGACCGAGAATTAGCTCGGCGGTGAAGAGCGGGTCGTCTACGTAAGGGTGCCAGGGCTTCATCGACCCTCCCTTGTCCGGCGGGCCGCTTCGCGTCGGACGTTGCCGGCGTCCCGCCATCGGCCACCGTCGAAGAACACCGTTCCTTCCTCCTCCAACCGCGCGAGGATCCGCTCGACCATCGCCCGGGTCACGGTTGGCGCGGCGCCGAAATAGCGGCTCGTGGTGATCGTGCGCGGCAGGCGTACTCGTTGTCTGGCGCCCGCGTGGAACCAGGAGTCCTCGCCACGCAGGGCCAGGCGCAGGTGGTCGGTGTTGAGCCCCCGTGAGACGTGCCACAGCAATGCCGAGATCTGGCGGCCGAGCAGTCTGGCACCCGCCCCAGAGTCGTCGTGGTCCAGACGGACGGGGGCGTAGAGCGCGTGCCCAACGCCTGGCCTATGTTCCCCTCTGGGGATGTCGAGTCGGCGGTCCCAGCAGGCGGAGCACCGGTTCTCTGGACCTGAGCAGCAGCTTTCCGGCAGGAGGTCGACCCCGAAGTAGTCGGCGAACTTGCGGTTGGCGCAGGTGCCGACGTCGTCGAAGAAGTCATGGAGCCGTTCGAGCTCGGCAGCCGCTCTCGCGGTGCGTCCCGACAGGGCGTCGTGGAAGCCGTCGGGGAGCCGGGCGGAGCGTGGCCTGACGCCTGTGACGAAGTGTCGCGACGGTGCAGCCGAGACATCCAGGCGCCCTCGATCGTGCAGGTCGGAGAGTAGTTGCCAGGCTTCGGCCGGACCTTCGACCATCGCGCGGTACCCGTCGATTCGCTCCGCAAGATGGTGGTCCAGCGCGGCGATCGACAACGCCGACCGGTGCAGGTCACCTCTTCGCGGGGGAAGCTCCAGTACGGCGGTGATGAGTCGCTCCTCCACCTCGTTCAGATCGCTTGACGGGTCTACGAGCTCGCCTGGTCCAAGGGAAACGCAAGGCGGGAAGTCTCCGAGATCCTCAACCGCGCCGAGGTCTGCCAGGGTGGCGAAGACCCGCGCGACAGCCTCGACGTAGCGGTCGTGCGTGCTCCCTGCCCGCGCCGTGGCCGGGTCGATGCGGCCCGCGGCCAGGTCCTCGGCGATGAGTCGGTCGGCCAGGCCAGGTGGGTCCAGGACGTAGTTGCGAGCCCCGAGGACAGCCATGGCCATTCGCCGCAGAAGGAGGGCGGAGACATCCCTGTCGGTCATGAACTGAACGGTTCGCATGCTCCGGTTCGTGGCCAGCGCCAGCCCTGCGTTGACCACGCTCTCCTGCGAAGAGGCGGCACTGTCACGGCCTGCTCTCCCCATCTGCTGGTAGAGGGCCGCCAGGTCGGTGGGCGGCGAGACACAAAACACCGTCCTGACGTCCTTGCGGTCGACACCCAGGCCGAACGCCGACGTGGCAACCACGAGAAGGGGAACGAAGCCGTCCTCGTCCCGTGCGGGGGCCTCGCGGAACTCGGTCATGACCGCAGCCTTCTCCGCCTCGGTGAGACGGCCATGGAACCTGCGGACGTGAACACAGCCCTCGCCCAAGTGGTCGCGGAGGTGGGCATGGAGCGCGACGACCTCCTTGACAGTGAGGCAGTAGAAGATCGCGTGACCGTCCAACTCGCGCACGACCGCTTCGATCAGCTTGGCGACCTTGGACGGGCCGGCGGTGGCGATCACCCGCCGGTAGATCGCCAGCTCGGGCCGGATGGGGTTCTCCTGGACGGTCACCAGGTCACCGTCCGGCTCGCCGGGACCTAGACCGAACATGCGCTCTCTGAGACCGGCTCGGACAGCATGGTTGGCGGTGGCGGTCAGCGCCGTCACCGCCAGGCCGTAGTTGGCGCGCAGCTCGGCAAGGAACCGTTCGACGCGGCGGAAGGACGGCCGGAAGTCGTCTCCCCATTGGATGGCGGTGTGCGCCTCGTCCACCGCGATCCGGGTGATGACACCATCGCGTACGGCTGACCGTACGAGTTCGCGGAACCTGCGCTGGCACAGGCGCTCGGGCGACACATAGATGATCTTTATACGGTGGTCACCTCGCCGCAGGAGCTGGTCGCCCACCTCGGTACGACCGGCCCGGGAGTTCGACTCGCGCATCGGTCCGATCAGGGCACGGACAGCCCCGCCGATGGAGCGGTTCAGCTCCAACGCCTGGTCATGCATGAGCGCGATCAACGGGGAGACCACCAGCGTCACGCCAGGCAGAACGAGCGCGGGCAACTGGAAGCAGTAGCTCTTCCCATAACCGGTAGGGAGCAGGCCCAGGACATTTCTGCCCTCAGCGGCCGCGCGTATCACCTTCTCCTGCGCTGGCTTCAGTTCCATCGGCCCGTCCTGGAGCCGGAGCAGCCCAGCGATGGTCGCCGACCGTCTCACGACCTCGTCGGCGAGGCCACCTCCCGTGCGGAGCTGCTCCGCCTCCTCGTGGCCGAGTTCGAGCAGCCTGATCGCACGCGTCTGTGGGAGCGTGGTTTGCCTGTCGAGCGCCTCACCCGCGCACAGTTCATCGGTGCGACTGGGGGAGATGAGGCCGTGGTCCGCCAGGAAACGCCAGATTCCGCGCCAGGCATCGATCATCATCTCGACGTTGCCCGCACCGTGCTCGCCGCGCAGGAGCTCGGGTTCCATGGAGCCGAGGAACACGCGCCGGTAGGTGCGTCTCAATGCGGACGCCCCGGCGAGCTTCCTGTCGGAGATCACCACGACTCCACGGTGGCGCTCCGATCTGATCAGCCGGCCGACTGCCTGGCGCAATTGCAAGGCGGCAAGCGGCAGGTAGTACGTTTCCGTGGCGGCGGCTTCTGGATCGTCAGCGCCCAGCGACTCGGCTCGTACCGCCACCGCCGCTCGCCGAGCCTGGATCACCGGATCGGCGAAGGGCGCGAAAGGCAGCTTGTTGATCCAGACCAGCCGGAGGCGGTCGGGGTCGGCGATGTCGACGCCCTGCCACAGCCCCTTGGTGCCGACGAGGACACCTCCCCCGTAAGAGGGATCGGTGAACCGCTCAACCCCTTGCCGGTTGCCGAGTACGAGCGCCGACAACACTGGAGTGGGGTTACCAGCGGTTCGCAGCGCCGTGACGAGCCGATCTGCGATCCCCCCTGCGGTCGAACGGGCGGTGGTGAGGACGAGCGCCCCACCGTGGTGGCCTCCCCGCTCTTCGTTGGCGGGGTGGACCATCTCGGCGACGTAGCCCGCGAGCTGGTGCGCGACTGTCCTACTGGCGCCGTCTGCCTGCTCCGCCCAGGACGGGAAATCGGCCAGGCACACCAACCGCATCTGCTGGGCGAGGTCGAAGGGGCTTGCCAGTTCCAGGGTGCGCAGGATTCGCGGCAGGCCGAGGCGGGAACGGAGAAACTGCCACTCGCCCGCTACTCTCAGCGTCGCCGAGACTAGGTAAGTGCGGCGAAAAGCGGTGAGGAACCGATTCCAGTCAGCGTCCTCGGCGAGTTCGATAGGCGAGGTGGCGAGGCTGAACCGATAGTTGCGCAGGCCCGCCCTCGGCAGGCCATCCTCCTTCGCGTGAACAATCCGGTTGGGAGTCCCAGGGGGGAGTTCGCCCCACTCGCCGGAGACCGTCGGCTTGTCGCTCTCGGCCTCTTCCACCGGCTCGATGTCCGCCTCAGTGTCAGAGCCCGCTTTCTCGCCGTCGAACTGTTGGACCGGTACGGAGCCGAGAACGAGCTCCAGATCGGCGACGATGCGGAGAGCGGTCGAGCGAGCCGACGCGGTACGGCTGATCAGGGTGCCGATGCGTTCAGCTCCGTAATAGTCCAGTGGGTGATCTGCGCGGTATGCGCTCATAGCGCCGACCACCGCATCGCAAATGCCGGCCAGCCGAGAGAGGAGTCCCTGTAGCGTGCGCACCGGTCCCAGCCCTGATACCCCCCCGAAGGGCGCTGCGAGGGTAGCCGTGCGGGTACCTGCGGCGGTCCCTGACGAACGCGCGTCGAACGCCTGACTGACGACCCTGGGCAGGCTTTCCTGGTCGAGGAGCCTGCCCAGGCTGGAGATAGCCTCGCGAGCCGCCTGCCCGGCACGGTTAGAGGCGGCGTCTCTGGACCAGATCCGTAGCTCGGCGTGCAGGTCTTCGATCGCCGGGTAACGGAGGGTCGCGGTGAGAGCGGAGGTCGCAGTGTTCTCCAGCTCGTGGGCCTCATCGATGATCAGCAGGCTGTTCTCGCCGAGGAGTTCGAGATGTTCGAGGTGGGCCAGGAGCAGAGCGTGGTTGGCGAGGATGAGCCGCCGGCTGGAGATCGCTTCTGGCACCGTGTCGGTGTGGAGCGAGATCGGCTTATCCGGGTCGAGCGCGTAGTCTCCGCACTCGGCCTGTGAGAGTGCTGCCAGCCAGACCGGCATAGCTGGGCCCAGGTATTCGGCGAAGAAGGGCGGTAGGTCCGCGGGGTCCACTGATCGTGTCGCCCAAGGCGGCAGGGCACCGGTGTCCAGCAAGCGTAGGACAAGATAGATCAGCAACTCGCGGAACCCGAGGCGTACTGGTACCGGACGAGGGGCGGTGGCGTCGGCGATAGCCATCAGTAGGGCCCGGAGAGAGAGCCGGTTGGCCTTGCCTTTGACGACGTCGGTGAGGTCGAGCAGTCCGGGTATCTCCGCTTCCAGCGTGCCGAGGTCATGAGCGAGCTGGGCCTGGAGCTGTTTGGTGAAGGTGGTGATGATGGCCGTTCTCGCGGGGTCCGCCGCCAGCCAGTCCAGGGCGGCGGCGATCACCGCGAAGCTCTTGCCTGTTCCGGTGGGGGCTTCGACCGCTCCGCTGACGCCCTCCGCCACCCAAGTGTGGAGGACCTTCGCCATCTGGTCCTGGGCCGGGCGCCGCGCCACCGTCGCACCGTGACTCATCGCGGCCAGTGCTGCAGGATCAACCCGGCCGTCCTCTCCCCGAAGACTCGCCGGTACGGACAACGTGTCCGGAATGGGCGACAGCGCCGGGCCGCGCCGTGGTTGATGGTCAGCGAGGAGGCGACTGAGGAGTTCGGCCACGTCAGCGTGGTGGCGGATCTGGCCGCGATCATAGGGGACACCGCTACCCGTCACCTCCCACAGCAGTCGCCAGGCCATGGAGTCCGGACAGACGGTCGCGACGAGATCAACCAGGTCCGAGGGCCACTCCTTGAGGGCGGACGCTCCCGCTTCGAGGATCCTGCCCAGCAGTTCCGCATCATCTGCGGCGTCGTGCCAGGTAAGCCCGGCGCGGTCGACGCCGAGATCTTCTGCCAGATTCGCGAGCCGGTGGGAGGGGGCACCAGGCCACAGCGCCAAGGCTAGATAGTAGGCGTCCACCTGTGTGCCGGGCAGGGCCGGGAGATTTTCGCGGCTCAGGGCCTCCGCCAGCATGGGAAAGTCGGCGTCCGTGCCGTTGTAGGCGACGATCAGATTGGCGCCGTCCAAATAGGCGAGAAGATCCGAGAGCGCTTCGGCGGCAGGAACGGCTGCTGCGGCGTGCCGCACGCGCATCTCCTCCGACAGGATCGGCCAGTCCTCTCCGGGAGGAAGCTCCAGCCAGCGCGTGAAGCGATTCGTCGCGGACCACTCCGCGTCGGCACCGATGCGGACCGCCCCGATCTGGAAGATTCTCCGGCTCGTGTATGGCTCGCGGTCCGTGGTGCGCACCACGGACTCGACGTCGACGGCGACAGCGCGCAGAACCCTGGGGGCCTCCTGGGCGGCGGCTGGCGGTTCGCCGCTCGCATGCCGCAGCCTGCCGGATTCCGCTACAAGCAGCCCTGCCGATACCGCCTCCTCGGCGAATCGGGACAGCAGAGTCTCGGGTTGGCGCGGGAAGCGCTCGCGGGCGCGGCGTAGCAACTCCGCCAGGTCAAGCCCTTCTGCGGTAACCAGAGCAGCAAGCTTGCGTGCCCCCGCGCTCGGCGTGGTCATTCGTCACCTGCCAGTAGACGGAAGGTCGGCCGCTCCTCGTCGGACAGGTCGTCGGGGTTGATCCCGGCGACATCCTTGAGCAGGGAGGTGAGGGCAGAGCCGTATACGGCGGCCATAATCGTCCGCGTACCGGCAGGCCAGGTCGCGTACATACGACGGATGATCGTGCCCATATCGCTCCGCCAAGTCTGGTCGTGAATGGCGTGATCGACGAGATACAGGCGCATGTCCGTCCCCCCGCGCCTGGCGCGTCCGGCGAGCTGGATCAAGTCGACGATCACACCCGCGACGACCTCTTCCTGGAGTGTGTCGTCCTGCCCGCGGAAGTGCGGGGCGGCACGCAAGACCAGGTACAGGCGATCGCGAGATCGTCGCCGCGCGGCGGCCAATGCTACGGACGGACGCCCAGAGGGCTCAATGCCGCTGTGACCCGCCGCGTTGATGCTGGCGAACATCTCAGCCGGCTCCGACAACAGCGCGAGTGGTCTGACGCACAAGAAGATGGCGGACAGCGCCGAACGAATGCCGATGACGATGTTCAGCCCTCGGGTGATCCTGGCCATGGGCGCGACCAGCATGTCGCCGTGCTCGGGGAAACGTTCGAACTCGTCGGCCGTCAGCGTCTTCACACCGCGGGGCAGCGGGAACTGCGCCAGAAGCTCCTCCCGCCGTTGCTTGTCGGCAGGGACGGCGACGCACAGACCACCTGTGTAGCCGGCAGCCTGGAGGATGCCGCGTGCCAGATGGAGGCACTGCTCGTAGGAGTTGACAGCAAGAGCTACCCGCGCGCGGTCCTGATCAACTATCCGCATGTGCTGCAGGTGCTTGAGGATGTGGGTCTCGTGGAGCCGCTCGCCCATCTCAATCAGCTCATAGCGCTTGTTCTGTTTGGGTTGGCCGGAGATCTGCACGTACTCGGCCCCCTTGCGCACCCTGCCGTCTCTGACGGTGATGGCGTCTTCGTCCGCATCCGTCATCCACCACGTCAGCGGGGCGTGAATGTGCTCGCGGACCGCCCCGGGGAAGAAGGCGGTAGCCGAAAGCCCGAGGACGATCCGCTCATGACCGCACACGGTGAGTGCAACCAAGCCGCCGAGCTGAGTCGTAAAGGCGTGCGGATCCCCGGTGATCGTCTGAAGGGAAAGCTCAGTCGACTTCTCCGGGTCATTGAGCCCAGCGAAACGGAACCCCACCAGGGGGTAGCCAAGCGGGCCATACGGGAAGGGACCCTGAAGAGTGTGCGCCGCGAGGCCGTCGGTGAACTCTCGCGCGGATGACAGATCGAAGGAACGCAGGCGCGAAGCCTCTCCCTGGAGCTCTCGCACGTGATGCTGGAGGGCGGCGTACCAGGCCTTGAGCACCATCATGGTGACGAGCTGAGCTCTGGCCTCTGGCCGCTCCACCTTGGCGGAGAGTATGGCGTCGAGCCGCAAACGCGCCTCGTTCAGCGAGCTCTCGTCGGGGTGCCCTAGCAAGGTCAGGAGAACCTCCTTGACCGCTGCGAGCGGTTCCTCCAGAGCCCCGGGTACGCGGTCGGGCTCGTAGTCGGGAAACAACGCGTCGAGCCGCTGGTAGATAGCGGGACTCGCTGGCGCGTCGCCGGGGACGTCGAAGAGGGCGCCGATCAACGTGCGGTCGTAGATGGTCGGGAGCTGCCATTTCGTCGTGTGTAGCCCAGGTGTCACGTCTGGGATCCGCAGAGAGCCGTCGGCCACGAAGTTGACAAGCTGATCGGAGAGCGCGCGCAGCTTGCTCAGGGCGGGCGTTATGCGCAAGGAGTCACGAACGGGAATACGTGCTCGGTCGTCGTCCAGCCGCTTGAGCGGTACCTCGTCCCATCGGCCGCGGGATGACAGGAGCATTTCGCGGGCGCAGGTCTCCACCGCCGTTGACTGGAACTGGTCGATCTCATCGATGATCACGACGTCGAACGCGGTCAGCAGATACTCGGAGATCGGTATCCGGCTGCGGAGCCGGCCGTCGAGTTCCACCGTGACCTGCAGCTTGCCCACAAGGAAGTTGCGATGGTTGGTGACCACCACGCGATGGGTAATCGCGGCACGTGATTGTGCGAACTTCGGGCACGTCGGCTTCCATGGGCAACTGCGTGTTTCTCGGTGCGTGCCACCCTTGCCGTCTGGGCGGAAGAGCCCGTCACAGGGTTCCTTCCCCGCTTCAGGCCTGGAGGCGGGATCGATGAGCTCCAGCAGGGCGCATCCATATGCGAGCTGATTCATTCGCCAGGCGAGCGACTCGCCCCAACCGTCCTCGGTGGTCGAGCCCTCCAGAGTCTTTTCCATCCGTTCGTTCAGCCCGTTAGGTGACATCAGCGGCGTGCAGGCCGACGAGTCACCGAGCAGCGCGAGGTCGTCGTCGATCTCTTGCGCTGTGGCGAGGCTCGCTTCGACGTTCGGAACGACCACGGCCACCCGCACGCCGTCGAGCGCGAGGCGTACGGCGAGTACGCGCATCAGGACGCTCTTGCCCGTCCCCGTGGGCGCATTCAACAGCCGGAGCACTCCACTCGCAAAGGCGATGTCATCCTTGAGCGGACCGTCCACGTCGCGTAGCCCCGCGATTAGCTTGATCAGCGTCGCATGTAGGAATCGCCGAGAACTCGGTCTGAAGGCGTCTAATCGCTGGGCGAGAGCCAGGAGATCCTCGATCTTCACGCGGAGTTCTCCGCGCCGAGGCGCCTTGCGGACGGCTGGGGGCTTGACCAGGTGCGCCTTCGCGGCCTGGAAGTGCGGCACAGTCACCTCGACGGTGCGGCCATCGGGTTTGTGTCTGATCAGCCAGGCGCCAGGCTGCGCGGTCTGCATCGTTCCAGCGCGCGAAGGCGTGGAGCCCAACTCGGCAAGGAGCCGGGAGGCGTACCCGTCCAGATCCCCGCCGAGCATCGGCCGCGCGCCGTTCTGGTCAGCGGAGAGGAGGAACGAGGGAAGCCGTTCGCCCTGAAAGGACAGCACATGCCGCATCGTCCGCGCGAAAACCGTCGGGTTGGCGTAGCGTTCCGGGCGCATGGCTAGCAGGCGGGCTATCCGCTGCTTCTCCGGGTACGGCAGGCCCTGCCAGCGGTCCCAGCAGTGCAGGTGGCCGGACAGGAGGAAGGCCGCGTCCGTGAACCGCGCCTCCTCGCCGTCCGCGCCGGGGAAGTAGTATGCGGCGAGCACCAAGGCCAGCTCGGCGGCCTTCATCGCGGTGTCCGACTCCTGCCGCCCTATCGCCATGGCACCCCCTGGGCCCTGCAGACTTCGCGGGCGAGCTGCGAGGCGGTTCGCACCTTCCAGCCAGTGCTCGAGAGCCGGCGTCTCAGCAGCGGGACGTCGCTGCTGAGGCGGTCGGGGACGACTAGGTGCAGGCCGGTGCCATCGGCGTTCTTCCTGTCCAGTCGGTTGATGAGGGCATCGACGGAGAGCACGTCCTTCACGTCGATCTTCCACACGCGAGGTTGGCGTCCGGCAACGATGACCCGCAGGTCGTAACGATCCATCTCCGGCCAGAGCTCGACCTGTACGCCCCGGGAGCTCAACTCGTCATGAAGAGCTGTCTCCAGCAGCCCGGGGATGACGTGTGAGCGCCAACAGGCAGGGTCCACCATGAGGACCCGGGCGGCCTCGTGCACGATCGCGTCGCTCGCGGCAGGAGCCAGAAGCCGATCGCGGACGTCGCGGGTCCTGACGAGGCGGGGAGCCCGGTCGAGCCCGTCATCGTCGAACAGGTATCGAGCGCCACGATCTCGGTGATCGCGGTTGGCGCACGACACCGTGACGATCGGTCCGTTCGGCAGCACTTGCATCGGCCATCGGCACAACGGGCAGAGGAAGCAGCGGCGGTCGTACACGCGGTCTTCTGGCACCCGCCCATATAGGTCATTGAGCTCTTTGGGCATCATTTGTAACATCGCCTGCGTTCCCGCCGCGTTACGGATGACGAAGCTCCTCCTCAGGATGTAGGCTGCCTGATTCCCGCCCTTACGGAACAGCGCGTACGCTTTGTGCTCCGTCAGCTCCTGGCGCAGCCAAGGCCAGTAGGGCAGAACGCCGCATTCCCGCGCGACCTCGCCGAATTCGCCTTCAAGGGCTTCCAGCTCGACATTCCGTTCGCCGGTTTTCGGATTGATCGCGTATATGGCCTCGAGTCCCTCGGGTGGGCAACCGGGCGGAAGGAGTCCGGCGACAGGGCCTCTGACCAGGGTCCGGAATTCGGCGAAACCTAGCGAGTGTGCAGGGCCACGTAACGCCATCACGAGCCCGTACGCCCTGGTCAGCGCATTTGCTCGGCTGTCGCTCCTCATGGCTGGCTCGGTCAGGGCATCCGCGGCCAGGAGGGAGGCTTGCAGCGCCATGAAACGCAGGTGATCGTCGGGGATGGCGAATCGGTCCGCCGACGGCGAGGTGCCCATACTGCAAAGATAATCAACACCCCCGACAAAATTGTGCATCGGGAGTCCTCGGGACAATTTGATCCTAAAACTCCATATATGAGAGGTTCTCATATCGCACGGTAGGGGCCAGTTCGATAGTTTGTGCGAATGTGTGACGGGTTCCTAACATTTGGACCCCTGCAGATGGTGCACGGGTCGCATATGCCAGCATTGTTGCTGTGCATATTGCGTACATTGCACTCTTTAGTTCCCTTCTGTTGGTCGCGAGATGCGGCTCGACCGAGAAGTCTGATTCGGCATTGGATCAGGCGCTCCGGTTGGCCGCCTCCGCGCCGTGGTTGGGGTCCTGCGCTCGACAACCACGGCCGGGATGGGAACTTAGGTGGACGCATGCCCCTTGATGGACTCGGCGGGCACGTTCAGGCCAGCCGCTATCACCGTCTCGCTCGTTTTCACGGCTGAGAAGAGGTCGGATATCAACGGGGTGGGGATGGTGCCAAGTCCGAGCCCGGCATTCTGTACTGCTGAGCTGAGTTCGCGCTGCTCGGCAAGGCTGAGCAGCGCACGGGTCCGCTCGTGGGTCAGGACTTCTCGCGCGGCGTACCCGTCCGCCGTGGCGATGATGTCGCCGATCAGGAAGGTGAACATGCAGTCGGCCAAGGGCCCGTCGGTCTCGGTCGTCAGGTCCAGGATGGTCAAGCCGAGTCGCGTGCGGAAGACCAATAGTCCTGGCGCGCGGTCGAGTTCCAGTAACTGGCGTTGAAGGTGGGCGTCGGTGCTGCCGGGTGAGAGCCCGATAGCACGGCTGCATAGCGCGTCCAGGCATTCGGCCACCAGATGTTCCCACGGCTGTTCGGGTGCGCTGTCGGCAACGAGCTTCTGTGCGTCGTCGGTGCGCCCGGCGAGGCAGTGCGCGACGATCGTGGCTTGTCGGCCGTCCAGAAGCCGTTGTCCGATCCCGCGATACTGCTGTGCGTGGGCGGCCGCCTGGTCCCACTGGCCCGCGCTGATGAGCGCCCGGATGCCTTCGGCCAGGAAGATACCCCACAGCCATTTGCGTACGGTGTGGAGATCGTTCGCTGACCTGGCGAGGCCGTCGAACGGGACGCGATGGCCGTTGATGTCGGCCGTGCCGCCGTCGCTGACGGTCTGGAAAAGGGTGCGCAGCAGGAGGTAGCCGCGGGCTCCGTCGCGTTCGCGGATGGCCAGCCGGGCGAGATTGACGAGTGGCTCCAGGGCATGGCGTGCCTGGGTTGCGTCCAGTGGCCAGGCGGGCAGGTAGGCGGCGAAGTGGCGCCAGCATAGGGACCGAGCCAGGGCGGTGACGCCGCAGTCACTGGCGACCAATGCCGCCTTGTTCAGCACCTCAGCGGCGACCGTAAGGTGGGCAGCCTTCGTGCCCATAGCGGCGGTATCAGCGAGATCGCGTAACTCGGCGATGCGGGCGGTGAGGGACAGGCACGCCGGACGAGGACGCGCGACCAGAGGGAAGCGCTGCGCGATCCGCTCCAAGGCGTTCATCCTCGTCGGCTCCTAGCGGTATCGGCATCGGGGATGGTCGAGGGATCGCATCCGAACACGACCTGCTTGGCGGTATGGGCCAGGACAGCCTGGGCGGCGTGGGAGAGGCCGAACCGGTTCCACGCGAAGATGATGTGGTGGGCGAGAACGGCGCGCAGGCCGCGGTACAGCAGCCCGCGAGCCGCCAGGGCAGCCAGTTCGTGACCGGTGGCGGCGAAGGCTGCGGCCCATTCGCAGGCGAACGCCAGATGTTCGCTGTCGCGCATCAGAGGGTCGGCGTCCACGCTCATCAGCCGTCGCAGGCCAGCCTCCAGGGTGCGCCGCCGGTCTATAGGGATTGGTTCGGGGAGATCGCGGTGGTCGGCTACCCGCGCCCACACGTCGCCCTGCTCATACCAGTCCAGCCCGGCGGAACGCAGCAGGGCGGTGCAGAGCAGGATCGACAGTTCGCGGCGCTGCTCGACGCAGGGTGAGGAGGCGAGATAGGTGAGCAGATGCCGGCTGTCGATGTGAAACAGGTCGTGGGCGCACGTCATAGCCTGGCCGCCGCCGAAGGCGTGCGTTTCGGGCTCGTAGATGACCTCGGTCGCGGCGTCGATGTGGCACTGCCCGATGAGGTCGTTCAGGTGGTGGCGAAGGTAGTCCTGGGTCCGGCCGCTGGTGGGTACGTAGCGGACCCGCCAACAGGGCGTCTTGCGCATGAAGAACCAGGCGCTGATGAGCTGCTCATCTTCGGCCTTGATCAGCAGCGGAGCGAGATGGGTCACGGCGGTGTGCTCGGCCGTGGCCCAGTCGGGGAAGGCGACGTTGACTTGCCACCACGGACGGGGATCCATACGGGGTTTCCTCCGGGTCAGGCCAAGAGCAGGACGGTGTCCCAACTCGCCGCGACGGCTCCAGCGCCGAGGGCGTGTAGGGCGAGCGCGGCTCCTGCCATGCCGTCGAGGAGCCCAGGCTGTGGAGTGGTGAGGGAGAGTTGCGTGGTGAGCCGGACAGCGAGTCTGGGGAGTTCGTTCCCAATGCGCGCGGTTCGTGCGTCGGCGGACATCCGCCAGGCCGAGTGGAGCAGCCCGGCCATGCCGTGACATAGTCCGATCTCCGGGAGTCGGTCGAGCTGCCCCTGATCATGCAGGGCGGCCAGCATCGCCTCTTCGGCGATTTGCTGCCGAGCCTCGTCTGCGAGCGCCAGACCAGCCAATTGTTGTGCGCGGGCGGTGCCGCTGACT
>NZ_BLAF01000012.1 GCF_009687885.1 Acrocarpospora pleiomorpha | reverse complement strand
ATCAATAGTGCGGCGCGAGGTCGCTGTGCTGCGCTGGCAGATCGCCCGGCCGCTGCTACAACCAGCCGATCGCGTATGGCCTCCAATTTCACGGCCTGATGCTCGTCGGTCATCCGATACTTTGCAGCCACGCAGGCGGGCCGCGAAACGGTGAGGGCTTCCTCCGAACTTGCTGTAGCGGGGATACCCCACCCCGTTCCGGTGCGGAAGCACCAGCATCGTCCGGAGTGGTAGGAAATGCAGAGCGAGGTGGCGCCGCCCGGCTCCCGGCGCCACCTCGTGGCTGGTTCTGATGGTCTCCGCCGCTCCTCAGACTACGAAGGCCATGTCAGCGAGTGTGACGTCGGCCCGTACTCCCCGGGTCGCTGGGCGCGCTGGAGGATCTCCCGCATCAGGCCGTACCCGCGATCCTCGTCCATCGCCGTTGTCCGTGCGGCGAGGTCGTTGTAGCCGAGGTCGGCCGCAGGTCAGCCCTGCCTCTATCGCAACGAAACCGATCTTCATGGGACGTTGCTTCAGGAGGCCCGCGTCCCGGTGCGTTGCGTCCAACCCTTAGCCGTAGATCGTGCACTCCATGTAGACGGAGCCGTTCTTGCATCCGACGTACTCGCTGTCGGTGATGCGGGTGTAGTGGTACCAGTCGATCACTCGCCAGGCGCCTGATCCGAATCTGACCATGTAGTAACTCGGGGGGTAGCTCAAGGCGGGCCTGAAGCCGTCTAGATCGAGCAGGGTGCCGGAGATGGTGCCAGCCCCGATGTTGTAGCGCTGGCATGTCGTGAATGTGTACTCACTTCGCGCGGGGCCGCCGTTGACACCGTTCCAGACGGTGCAATCAGTGTGATCGACGCTCGTGTTGAATCGTACGGCGGTGATGTCGTACGAGGTCCCATTGGAGACCCGTCCCACGAGCACAGCCCCCGTTCCCTGCGACGCGGCCTGAGCCGAGGTCGGGGCTAGCGATATGCCGGCCATCACGACCATCAGCATGACCCTAACGACACGTTTGACCATGAATGTTCCTCCGTTGAATGCCGCGACTTGTTGCGTATGACCTGGTGTAGTGCTGGCGGAGGTTGTCCGGCACCCTGTGCGGGCGGTGCCGGACAACGTGCGGACAATGTGACGGCGATGTGCGTGTTCTGCGGCCCGCGGGACAGCCACGGGCGGCTCGCGCTGGACAATGCAGGGGGTCTGGTTGCGGCTTCTCGATCCTGAAATGCGTGCTTGCTCTACGCGGCTACGACCCAGCCACGTCCAGGAAGCGGCGGGGCTTCCAACAGACCTGTCAGCACGTGGGCTCACGCGGAATCGATGGGCCGTACTCCTGCCGCTCCCGTTCCGTCAGATCCCGCCCGATCGCCGCGCACAACGCCGACACGGCCGCTTCCGTGTCGAAGCCCCAGCGAATGATCCGCCCGTCGTCGGCGCCCGCGATGAGCGAGCCGTCGGCGGTGAACGCCAGCGATCGGATCGCCGACTGGTGGCCGGAGAGGGTTTCCGTACGCTGCCCGCTCCTGATGTCCCACACCAGGACGGTCTGGTCCTCACCGGCTGAGGCGAGGCGGCGCCCGTCCCGGCTGAAGCTGACCGCCGACACCGATTTGCTGTGCCCGCTCAGCGTGGCGACGAGTCCGCCGTCGGACAGGGACCAGAGCTTCACGGTGCGATCGGCTCCGGCCGTGGCGGCGAGCCGGCCGTCCGGGCTGATGGCCACGTCCTGCAGCGCACCCTGCCCCGTCTCGATCACTTTGCCGTCCTCGCTCGTTGTCAGGTCGCGGATAACGAGCCTGCCGGTCGGGCTCGCGGACACCAGCAGCCGCCCGTCAGGGCTGAAGGCCACCGCTGAGGCTGTCCTGGGTACGGCGGGGTCCAAGGAGACCCTTATGCCCCGATGCCACAGGAACCGGTACAGGGACGCCACCGCGATCCGGTCCCCGGTCGTGTCCAGCGCCACGTCGGTGGAGGCGCCGAAGCCGCTGAAGCGGATCTCCGACCCATGCCGCCGGCGCGCGTCGACGTCCCACAATGTGACGGCGTGGTCCCGCGCCAGGGCCGCCAGCAGGCGGCCGTTCCCGCTGAGCGCCACGCCCAGCAGCTGGTCATCATGCCCGGGCAGTACGGCCACCTGCCGGCCGCCGGGATCCCACAGCCGCACGGTACCGTCGTCCCCGGCCGAGGCGATTGTCCGCCCGTCGGCGGCCAGGTCGTTCACGGGTGTGGCGTGCCCGGCGAAGGGCGGCAGGACAGGGGTGCGCAGCGCGATGAACCTACCGAATCCGGAGGAAGCCAGGGTGGTGCCGTCTCTGGACAGCGCGAGCGACACGGTCTCGGTGAGACCCCTGTCCTGGTAGGTGCACAGGACTTCACGGCGGGTGGTGTCCCAGATGTTGACGGTCCCGTTCTCGTCGGCCACGGCGATCTTGCCATGTACGGGGGCGGAGATGCTCCAGGCGTAGGTCGGCTGCGCGGGCAGGCTCGCGGCGAGCTTGGGCGCGGCTGGTTCGTCCAGATCCCACAGCCGGACGCCCCCGCGGTAGGAGGCGGTGGCCAGCGTCCTGCCCGTAGGGGCGAACATCAGCGCGTGCACCTCGTCGGCGTCGAGCTCGGCCAGCTTCGTGAACGTCGTCGCGTTCAGCACCACCGGCTTCTCGCCCACCCGTACCGACACCAGCAGCTGCCCGTCGGGACTGAAAGTGAGCGTCCGTACCTGCTTCGGCCGTCCGCTGTGCCCGTGTGCGGCCCACGAGTCGCGGGCCCAGTCCCATAAGGCGATGTCCCCGTTCGTGGCGCCGACCGCGACCGTTGCTCCGTCGGGGCTGAGGGCGAGCGCGGGTGAGGGGATGGCAACGGTCCTCTCGGCCAGTTTGCGACGGGTCGGCACGTCCCACACGGTGATCAACCCGCCCGCGCCGGTGACGCTCGCGGCGGCCAGCAGGGTTCCGTCGTCGCTGAAGGCCACGCGGGAGATGTAGCCGCCGCGTCCGGGGAATGCGGCCACCTTCGTACGGGTCACCGGCGACCACAGGATGACATTCCCACTGGCGTCCCCGGAAGCGAGCAGCGTGGCGTCCTGGTTGAAGGCGAGGTGGTAGACGGCTGACGAGCCGCTGTCGAGCTCCACCCTGCGCGGCACCGCCGCGGCGCTGAGCAGACTGCCCCTGCTGTCGGCGTCGGGGTTGAGGCGGAAGGCGGTGATCGCCAGCAGCGCGGCCAAGTCGGGATCGGAGGAAGAAAGCAGCCGCGACTCTCCGGACAGGTGCCGGGCCAGCGTGATCACCTGCTGGTTACGCGCCTCGACGCCGCGCCAGATGGCCGCCACACCGCCGACCAGGGCCAGGACCAGCAGCACCGCCATCGCCGTGAGCAGCCGGCGCAGCAGGCGGATCTGGTGCCGCGCGGTGCGTTCCTCGGCCTCCCGCAGTTCGTGGCCGGCCCGCAGGAACGCCTGCTCCAGGAGGTTCGGCTCCTCGGGATGCCGTTCGGCCCACGCCGCCGCGGCCGCCAGCTGGGCTCCGCGATACACCGCACTCTGATCGCGTTCCAGCGAGTCCCAGATGAGGGCGGCCTCGGTCAGCCGCCGGTGCACCAGCAGATCGGCTCGGTCTTCGGTCAGCCAGTGGTTCAGGCGTGGCCAGGCCCGGATCAGGGCTTCGTGGGCGACCTCGACGGTGTCTTCGTCCAGGACGACGAGCCGCGCCTCGACGAGGCGGTCGAGCACGCCCGCGATGACAGGTGGATCGGCGACTCCGTCGAGCTCGGCGCGGTCGATGGGCCTGCGCGTGTCCTCGGTGCCGTCCCCGAGCGCGATCAGCCTGAGGAAGATCCGCCGGGCGGCCTGTCGTTCCGCCGGTCCGAACCCGTCGAACTCGCGCTCGGCGGTCTGTGCGATGGCGCCGCGCACTCCGCCGCGCGCATGGTAGTCCGCGAGCGTGAGGGCTCCGTCCGACCGATTCTGCCAGGTCTCCCACAGCGCGTGCGAGACGAACGGCAGCGCGCCGGGCTGCTCGCCGGCCTCGGCGAGGATCGTGGCCACCAGACCGTCTTCGACGGTGAGCCCCGCGCCGGTGGCCGGTCGCGTGACCACATCGCGTAACTCGTCGGCGTTCATGGGCTTGACCATGACTTGCGCGTCCTGCAGCACCTCCACCAGTACGGGCAGGCGGGCGCAGTGGGCGTAGAAGTCGGCGCGCAGCCCGAGCACCACCCTGACCCGGTTGTCGGCGTCAGACGCCGCGGCCGCCAGCGCGGCGATGAACCGCTCTCGCTCCCCGGCGTCCGCGCACAGCGTGAACACCTCCTCGAACTGATCGACGACCAGGAGCGCTTCGCTGCCCGGCGGCCGCGCGAGCAGCAGCTGACGCATCGCCAGCCCGAGATTGCTCTGATGATCATTGAGGTCGGCGACCAGGCTCCCCGGCGCCAGCCCCAACTCGGCACCGAGCCGGACCGCGCATTCGCGCAGCGGATGCGAACCAGGTGTGAACAGCAGCGTGAACCGGTCGTCCGCCGCCAGAGACGGCAGCAGCCCGGCGCGCAGCAACGACGACTTGCCCGACCCCGACGCCCCCACCACCGCCACGAACCGCTGCCGGCCCAGACGCTCGACCAGCACCGCCAGCATCCGCTCCCGGCCGAAGAATCGGTCGGCGTCCTGCGGAGCGTAGACCGCCAGTCCCAGATAGGGAGGACGCCTGTCCGCGCCATTGACCGCGTCGAGCTCGGCCGCGGCGGAGTGCCAGTGCGCCTCCCACGCGGTGACGTCCCCGCCGCAGCCCCGCACGTAGGCCAGCGTCACCGCCAGCGTCGGCAGCCGGTTGCCCGCCGCCGCCTCCGCCAGCGTCGTAGCCGAGTAGTGCACCCGCCGCGCCAGCTCCCGGTAACCGGGATTGCCCGCACCGCGGCGCAGCCGGCGCAACTCGACCGCGAACCGCTCAACGACACCGTCCGCCGGATCGATCACCCGCTCTGGACGTGGCATCCCGATCACCCCCTGGGCGAAACCAGACCCCCTGCATTGTCCAGCGCGAGCCGTCCGTGGCTGTCCCGCAGGCCACAGAACACGCAGGTCGCCGTCACATTCCGGCACCGTCCGTACGGGGTGCCGGACAACCCCCGCCAGCACTACACCAAGTCATACGCATGAGGGCGAGTCGCCGGAGATCATCTGCCGATCCCGCTTCCCAGAACATAACGCGGTCGGCCTGTACGCGCCATTCGATGCCGCTGCAAGGAAGCCGGACGGAAGTATCCCGATCAAGGAGGGACGTTGGTTACAGATGTGGCTCTGCTCGTGGCGCTGGTGGGCCTGCGCGTCCTGCTCCAACCGCCCGCCCGGCGGCCGGCACCGTCGGGCTGCGCTGTCGCCACGCGATCTCTCACTGTGACGGCCCCGGCTGTAGCCCTCCCCACACATTCTTCTCAGTCTGGATCTCCACATATCGGTGGGCCGCGAGGTGGGCGCGGCCCATATTGCACCGGTCAATTGCGAGGAAGAAGGTGACATCACGATCGGCTGACGGGAGATGTGATGATTCTCAGGCGAATCGCTGCGGCCACGACCTTGGTGGCGGGCCTGCTGGTGTCGGCGTTACCGGCGGACGCCTCCGCTTCGGTGACGCTGGAGGCGAGCTACACGACCTCGCTGGAGAACGGCTGGGCGCTGGTGGAGCGCTACCGCGACAACTCCTCCGGGTTCCAGGCCGAGACGTATCCTCCCGACGGTCGGGGCGATCACACTGGTCAGACCAGGCGGTTGTTCGGCGACGTCGCCCGGCCGCATTCCTCCAGGTTTCTGCTCTACCACGCGCCCGGCTGGCAGAGCGGCACCAAGGCCACCCCGGTGCTGCTGGTCCACGGCGCCAACCAGACGGCCGACCTGGCCTGGGCCAACCCCAACGCCCGCGGGGCCTACGGCTGCGGCCAGGCCAGCTGTCCCACAACGGGGCTCATGCAGTATCTGGACGCACGCGGCTACAAGGTCTTCGCGATCGGGTTCCCGCACGTCACGGGCGATGGCCACTACTGGGCCGAGCAGATAGCCGACGCGGTGGCCAAGATCAGGGCCAAGACCGGTGCGGCGCAGGTGGACGTGATCGGCTGGTCGAAGGGGGCCTTCAACGCGCGCATGTACGTCTCCTCGCTGCGGCAGCCGTGGGGCACGCCGTACGCGGGCGATGTTCGCAAGCTGCTGCTGGTGGGCGGTCCGAACAAGGGCTTCGACTGGGGCTACCGGCACGGCTGGACCCACGATTTCGCGATATTTCCCGAATGTGGGGGAACGTTGAACGCGCCCGCCCCGCACTCGAAGATGATCTGCTACGGCCTGTGGCGCAACCACCCCGAGCTGAGCTACGAGGGTAACGCCTACCCGGGCTCGGACGACATGCTCTACCGCTGGGACGACGTCTACCCGCTGCCCGTCACCGAGCAGGACTGGTACACCACCTACTACGGCGGCACCGGTTTCTACACCTACGGCCGCGGCATCCAGTGGGCCATCGACCGCGGCTCCCTGGTCAGCCCGCTGATCGCCGCGGGCACCCCGGCGAGCGTGGCCGTCTACCAGCTGTGCGGCAACTCTCCGGACATGGCGCTGCTGCACAATGAGCACACCGGCCCCTCCGACGGCGCGGTCTTCGTCGCCAGCTGCACCGCCCCCGACGGCATCACCACTGGAGCCGGTACGACCACGCTCAGCCTCAACCACCTCAAACTCGGATGGTCTGCCACCGCGATGACCCAGCTCACCACCTGGCTCGGCTGACGGAGAGGTCTGACCCGCGAGTTCTTCATAGGATTTGTCGGGCCTCAGCCGGGAGGCGCTCATCCGCACTCACCGACGTGGCGGCTGATCAAGAGCCAGCGGCCCTACGTGATCAACCGTCCGCCAGCCCTGCCGGTGCCGAGGGAGATGGTCATGCGCGTGACTGCCAGCATGTGGAAGGGTCTCGTCATGGCCGTCGCGGTCGGGTTGGCGGGGGTCGCGACCCCCGCCGCGGCCAAGCCCTCAGGGCCGGCCAAAGCGGGGGACGTCAACGGGGACGGGCGGGTTGACGTCATCGCGGGGCTCCACCTCCTGAAGGCTAGGGGCAAGAGTGAGGCCGGCGGAGTCCTCGTCTACTTCGGCGGCTCGAAGAAGGTCTCCGGCAAGGAACACATCGTCATGCTCCCCGTTCCCGTCGCCAGGGAGAATCTCGGGCGGGCGCTCACCACGGGCGACTTCGATAAGGACGGCTACGCCGATGTCCTGGCGTCCGCCGCTAAGAAGCTCGTGGTCTTCCGCGGCTCGAAGAACGGACTGCGTGGCGAGGACGCCAAAGTGATCCCCTGGCCCGCCACCACACCCGCCATGGCCTCAGCCGACTTCGACGGTGACGGGTACGCGGACGTGGCCGTCACCGGGAACAAGCAGATCGTTGTGCTGCGCGGGAGCACGTACGGCCTGCGCGTGGCCGCACGCTTCACCAACGGCGCCCCGCAGTTCGGCGCGAAACTCGCAATCGGCGACATCAACGGCGATCGGCGTCCCGACCTCGTGGCCACTGAGCACCGCGTGAGCTGGCCCGACGCCGTAGGGCCGCAGCGGATCACGGTCGTGCCCGGCTCCCCGTCGGGGCTCTCGCTCCAGGGCGCCTGGTCGATCACTCCCACCGAGCGGGCCGCCCGCGACCTCGCCGTCGGCGACGTCAACGGCGACCAGAAAGCCGACCTCGTCCGGATCACCTCGACCGACGGGGACGACCCGACATACCGGGTACTCGTCCAGCTCAGCCAGGGAAACGGCTTTGACCCGGCGCAGAGCTTGCCGCCAGAGGACGGCTACCCGTCCAACCTCACCCTCGGCGATGTCACCGGCGACGGCCGCGCCGACCTGGCCGTTCACTTCGCCACCGACGGCGACCACGACTGGGCCGTGTTGTACGCCGGAACCGCTACGGGCGTAGGCGCAAAGCCGATCTGGAAGTACTCGCACTACACCTACGAGAGCAGATACGGCACGACCCTGCGGCTGACGAACGTCCGCGGCGACTACCGCGCCGATATCATCGCGGGCTTACCTGGCGTCTACGGCCACGGAGAACTGGAGATCCTTCCCAACGGCGGGCTCGACGGCTCCCAAAGGCTCAGCGTCAAGGCCCTCAGCGGTCTCGGCTGGAGCCAGCCTTCCTGACCGATCGGCATTGAGAGCGGGCTCTCCCAGCTGTCATCTTAAATGCCATCAATTCGCCCGCACAGTCGAGAACTCCATCTCCATCGACTCCCACCGCATCGCCCGCACCGGCGGATCGACGGGCAACACGGCCAGAGGAATTCATAGCGGGTGTTATCTCGCATCGCGCGGGATCGATCTTCACATAGCATACCAGATACCTTCTTCTCTTGCATAAATTTTAGCAGGAGAATAGTCAATATGGCCGACCCGCCCTCCAGTCCGCATTTATCGAGGATCTAAGAGCGGCGCCTGTGTTTATCAATCGCAGGCACGGGAACGCTGGTGTCGTAATCACCCATTCTGGGTGAATCAACAGATCCGGGAGGCTGGCATGAATGGACACCTACCGTATCGCGAGACCGGTCCGGCTGCTCGCATTGGGGGCGTACGCGGCTGGCTGGCCAACATTCTTCGTGGCGAGTCATAACTGAGTGGGCCGAGGTACTGCGGTGCGTATAGGCCGCAGTACCTCGCCCATGGCAGGCGACGCGATGCGTTGGGGGCGTTTGTGGCGCGATTGTTTTACCCGGCTGCTTGGCGCGGCGATGTGGTGGAGGATCTGTTCGGATTCCCGGTTTCCGATCCCTACCGGTGGCTGGAAGACGGCGATGACGCGCGTGTGCGGGATTGGGCTAAGGCCCAGGATCGCCTCTTCCACGCGTATCGCGCCGGATGGCGTGAAAGGCAATCGTGGGCGTCTTTGGTGGATCAGGTGTCATCCTTCGGCGTGTCGGAGCCTCCGATGGCGCGTGGTTCGGTCATGTTTCTTGCCGAGCAGCTCCGTGGGGATGAGCAACAGCGCCTGCTCGTCGTTGACGCCGAGGGGAACAGGCGGGTGCTTGTCGATCCGGCAGAGATCGATCCGTCCGGCCATACCGGGCTGTATTCCTGGTGGCCATCGCGCGAGGGCGAACGTGTGGCTGTTCAAATGGAGGTCGCCGAGCAGCCCGGCAGCGACATCATGGTGCTGGACGTGCGTACCGGCGAGACGGTGGACGGGCCGTTACCACGCGCCCGTAACACCTCGCTGGCCTGGCTGCCGGGAGGAGACGCGTTCTACTACGTCAGCCGTCTTCCCGATGAGGAACTAGCCCCCGGCGACATGCGTCTGCAACGGCGGGTGCGGTTGCATCGGATCGGTTCGCCCTGGCAGACCGACGCGGTGGTGTTCGGCGGCGAGGATGCCCCAGACCACTATTACGGGCTCACGGTCAGCGCCGACGGCCGTTATCTGGCGATCACGGCGACGGTTGGGCCCGCCTCGCACAACGATGTGTACGTGGCCGAGCTCGTCGATCCCGAAGCCCCGCGTCTCATCAAGATCGTGGACGGAGGCACCATACGCGCCCGTGTTCTCCCACGCTTCCTCACGGATGGCAATCTGCTGCTGGTCACCGACTACCAGGCCCCGTGTGGCCGCATCTGTACGGCGCACTGGCGCGACACCGACCCGGCCACATGGCGGACGCTGGTAGCCGAAGATCCACAAGCCCCCTTGGACGAGTGTCTGGTCCTGGACGACCCGGCACTTCCGCGGCCCCTCCTGCTGGTGGCACGCACCCGCCACGGCACCTCCGCCCTGGCACTGCACGACCTGGCCAGCGGTCGGCTGCTCACCGATCTGCCCCTTCCCGGCGCGGGCGTCGTGTCATCCCTGCGCACCAACATCCCACCCGGACGTCACGCGCGGTTCAGTTACTGCGACGCGACAACACCCCCCACCATCTATCGCTACGACGCCGCCAGCGGGAAGACGGAACAAGAAACCGGCACCACAATAGCCGGACGTACTCCAGAAATCCGCAGCCGCAGCGTTCGCTATCCCGCCGGCGACGGTGCCGAGATCACGCTGCTCCTGTTCACTCCAGCTGAAGAACATCAGGGCCCCCGCCCCACCCTCCTTTACGGCTACGGCAGTTTCGGCATGCCGATGCGCCCGTGGTTCTTCCCCCTGGCCGCCGCATGGGTCAGCGCCGGCGGCACCTACGCGATCGCCTGTGTACGCGGAGGCGGCGAAGAAGGCCAGCACTGGCACGACGCCGGTCGCGGACCACACAAACATCGCGCGATCAGCGACTTCAACGACGCCGCGACCTGGCTCATCGACACCGGTCGAACCACCCGCGACCAACTGGCGATCTTTGGCCAATCCGC
This sequence comes from Acrocarpospora pleiomorpha, assembly GCF_009687885.1. Classification (GTDB taxonomy): domain Bacteria; phylum Actinomycetota; class Actinomycetes; order Streptosporangiales; family Streptosporangiaceae; genus Acrocarpospora; species Acrocarpospora pleiomorpha. The sequence goes on along the minus strand of NZ_BLAF01000012.1, from coordinate 192,730 downwards.
CGGCGGACTACTGGTCACCGCCGCCGCCACACAGCGACCAGACCTGTACGCCGCGATTATCGCCGAAGGCCCGCTGTGTGACATGGTGCGCTACGAGAATTTCGGCCTGGGATGCACGTGGACGGACGAATTCGGTACCGCCTCCCAACCCGAACAGCTCCAATGGCTACTCACATACTCTCCCTACCACAACATCACGCCCGGAGCCCCTTATCCCGCATTCCTCCTCACCGGCGCGGTAATCGATCTGCAGACCGGGGAGGCCCACGTCACCAAAATGTGCGCGGCCCTCCAACATGCCACCGGCAGTGATCGACCGATCCTCATGCGCCGAGAACCGGATACCGCCCACGCCGCCTTTCCCGCGAGCAAAGAACGCGCCCTGACCGCAGACATCCTTGCCTTCGCCGGAAAATACACCGGTCTATCACCGGAAAAGACAACCATGCGCCCTCATGAGACTGCCGCAGAACCACACTAAGAATAATGGCGGAATCCGGCCATGCTGCCGGGCGTGTCGCCGTTAAGCAGGTGACGGTGCCAGCGCATGATCGTGTCGGGGCGGACCACCGGCGCCAGCTGCTGGAGCTTGTCTATCGGCAGATGGTGGAGCAGTCCAGACAGGAGGAACCGGTCCTCCGGCCTGAAGACGGGCTTGGCCATATCCTCATCGACGGCGGCGTCATCGCGGCCAGAAGGGCCGGACGGCTCTATCCCCTGCGCCGGCCGCCGACGTTCGACATGCCCTCGGCGACGGATCGACGACTCCCGACTCCCAGGCTGAGGGGCAGTGTCGGTCCCCGTCTGAGCGGCCAGAACGCTTACCGTCAGGATATGCAGACGTTCCACTCCGTGCAGGAGATGAGCTTGGGGCTGCGAACGATCGGCGTGCGCGTCGTTGCCGGAGCGCTGCTCCTTGGGGTCGGCGCGTGCGCGAGTGCGGCGGGCGGTCGCGACGCGGGCCTGCCGGCGGTCACGCCGGCGGCCGCTTCGCCTGAGCCCCTCGCGGCCGGGCGGGGAATCGGTCCGCTGTCCCCGGTGCCCCTCACGGTCGCCGGCGGCGCCGACGCGGGCATGGCGAGCGGCCGCTCGCTGAACCTGCCGGAGGGGTGGACCGCAGAGGTATGGGCCGATGTGCCGGACGCTCGGGTGGCGGCATGGAGCCCGGACGGTCGCCTGGTCGTCTCCACCGGGCGTCGCGGTGTGGTGTCGATTCTCGCGCCGACCTCCGCCGGGAGGGCGCCGACCGTGACGACGCTGCTGGACGGCCTGGCCAACCCGCAGGGCGTGGTGTTCACCGAGCAGGACGGTCGCACGATCCTGGTCGTCGGCGAGGCGACCCGGCTCGTCGCGTGGGACTACGCCGGCGGCGCCGTGACGAACCGCCGGGTGATCATCGACGGGCTGCCCGGCGGTGGTCACGGCAGCAAAGCGGTCGCCGTGGGGGACGGCGTCGTCTACTACAACATCGGCTCGGGCACGAACCGCGACCCGGTGGATCGCACCTCCACCCCCGAGCGCGGCACCATCTGGCGAGTCGGGCTCGACGGGACCGGGAACCGCATGATCGCCGTCGGAGTCCGCAACGGCTTCGGCCTGTCGTTCGCGCCGGACGGCACCCTGTTCGTCGCGGTCAATCAGTCCGACAACCAGCCCTACCCGTTCCGCGACGACACCGGCCAGTACGCGAAGACGGTGCGGGAGTACATCAACGAGAACCCGGTCGACCAGATCTCGCGGATCACGCCCGGGACCGACCTGGGCTGGCCGTACTGCGTGCCGGACTCGCGCGGCCGCAAGGATCTGCTGGACCTGCCGTTCGTGAACGACCCGATCAACAACCCGGACGGCCGGACTCTGAATTGTGGCAGCATCGGCCACACGATGGTCGGCCTGCCCGCCCACAGCGCTCCGCTCGGGTTCGCCTTCACCCGCGGCTCCGCGCTGCCCAGAACGCTCGGCAACGGGGCGCTCATCACCACGCACGGATCCTGGAACCGGCAGCCACCTCGCCCGCCGTATATCGCCTACAGCGCATGGGACGACGCCACGGCCACGCTCGGGGTGCCGACCGAGCTGGTCACCGGGTTCCAGAACCCGGACGGCTCCCGATGGGGCCGTTCCGTCGCCGCCGTGCCCGGCCCTGACGGCTCGATCTACGTCACCGACGACCACGCCGGCCTCGTCTACCGGCTCACGCCCGGCAGCTGACGACCCACCGATGGCTTAGCTGTACCTACTTGATGAGGTCGCCGAGCATCCGTTCGCCGGATGCGTCGTTAATCCAAGTCATCAGCGAGCAGGGGCGTGTCCGGCTGGCCGTCTGGTGGAACGTCTCGAACTCGCGCAGGGCGTGTAGCACGTGGCGTTGGTTCCAGATGAGCAGGTGGTCCAGCAGCTCGTGTCGGCACGTTTGGATCCACCGCTCCATGATCGAGTTCATTCGCGGGATCCGAATGCCGGTCCTGATGACCTTCACGCCGGCATCGACGAGCACGGCGTCGAAGGCGGTGGTGAACTTGGTGTCGCGGTCGTGGATGAGGAATCCGGCCATGCTGCCTGCCTCCTCTAAATCCATGACGAGGTTGCGGGCGAGCTGGGTGACCCACGCTCCGGTGGGGTGCGCGGTGGCGCCGAGGATGCGGATACGGCGGGATTCTGGCAGCCCCCATCGGATTCCGGTGTCTTGGCTCTACGGGACGCTCAGGCCTCCTCGACCTGCCGGATGAGGTCACCGATGCTGCGCAGCCACGCCCGGGCCTGCCGGCCCCACTGCTCGTCACCGAGCAGTATGAGGGCCTCGCCGCCGAGGAATGCCAGGCCGACCAGCCCCGCGACATCGGTGGCCGCGAACGGGCCCAGCTTGCCGAAACGGCCTTCCGCCTCGCGGGCGACCTCCTGCAGGATGTCGAACCACGACCGCATCATCCCCAGCACCTGGCGCGCCAAGTCGGGATCCGACCAGCCTGCCGCGATCATCTCCTGAAGGACCCGGACGTAGCCGGACGCCAGATCTTCCTCAAGCAGGTCACAGGCCTGCTCGTAGCGCTTCCAGAGGGGTGCCTCCGCGCTGTACATGCGCCGCTGCCGATCCACGAGACGGCTGTTCTCATGGTCGAGAAGAGAGAGCACGAGCCCTTGTTTGCCGCCGAAGTGATAGTGGATCTGGCTCAGCGGGACGCCGGCGATGTCGGCGACTCTGCGGGTGGACAGCCCGGCGTAGCCCTCGGCGAGCAGACGCGACCGGGCCGCCTCGAGGATCCGGGTCGCGGTAACGCCGGTCTGGTCACCCACGGTCGCGCCTCCTGCCCTTAGACACATGTTCTTGTCGTTCGGTCGATCGGATGATACTTTCCTTCCAGTCGGTCGGTCGATCGACCGACATTACCGCATTGCAAACTGATCGCATGGCGTACGGCTCGAGGGCTGTCGCCGAGTACAGCGGCATCATGGAGGCGGCGGAGGCGCGATGCAGGCAAGACTCGCGGACGCGGAGGGCTTCATCGAGCATCTCGGAGTGAAGATCCACTACGAGGTGCACGGCGACGGCGGGCCCACCATCCTCCTGCTGCCCACCTGGACGATCATCCACAAGCGATTCTGGAAGATGCAGCTGTCGTATCTGGCGCGTCACTACCGGGTGGTCACCTACGACGGGCCCGGCAACGGGCGCTCCGACCGGTCCCTGAGCCCTGACTCCTACGGCCAGTCCGCCCAGATGGCCTACGCCCTGACCGTCTTGGACGCCACCCAGACCGAGCAGGCGGTCGTGGTTGCCCTGTCACGAGGCGCCAACTGGGCGCTCGAACTGGCCGCCGACCACCCGTCCCGGGTTCTGGGCACGATCGTCATCGGCCCGGCGATCGCCGGGAGCAGGGCGGCGCTGGACCATCCGGCACCGAACCTCGAAGCGTCCCGAGTGCCGGAGGGGGACACTGATCCGCAGGCACACTGGGCCAAGTACAACCGGCAATACTGGCTGGAGAACTACGACGACTTCCTCTGGTTTTTTATGGGTCAGTGCTTCAGCGAGCCGCACTCGACGAAGGCGATCGAGGACGGCGTCGGTTGGGGGCGCGAGACGAGCGGAGCCGTCCTTGTGGCGGAGAGCGAGGCGCAGCGACCGAGCAAGGAGCATCTGGAGGAGTGGTGTTCCCGGATCAGGAGCCCGCTGCTGGCGATTCACGGCGACCAGGACCACGTGATCCCGATGGAGCGCAGCGAGCAGCTCGTGGCCAGGACCGGCGGTGAGCTCGTCCTCCTGGAGGGAGGCGGCCACATTCCGCTTGCCCGGGATCCCGTCCGGGTGAACTTGCTGATCAGCGAGTTCGTCGAGCGGTTCCGCCCGCCCACCCCACGACGGCGGACGTGGAGTCGATGGGACCGGCGGCGCAAGCGGGTCCTCTACCTGTGTTCGCCGATCGGTCTGGGTCATGCCCAGCGTGATTTGGCCATCGCCCGCCAGCTGCGCCAACTGCATCCGGACGTGCGGATCGACTGGCTCACCCAGCACCCGGTCACCCGCGTGCTCGACGAGGCCGGGGAGCGGGTACACCCCGCCAGCCGGTGGCTGGCCAACGAGTCGGCGCACATCGAGAGCGAGGCGGACGAACACGACCTGCATTGCTTCCAGGCGCTGCGCCGGATGGACGAGATTCTGGTGTCCAACTTCATGGTGTTCAACGACCTGGTAACCGAGGAGACGTACGACCTGGTCGTCGGCGACGAGGCCTGGGACGTCGACCACTTCCTGCACGAGAACCCGGAGCTCAAGCGGTTCACCTACGCTTGGATGACCGACTTCGTCGGCTACCTGCCCTTCGCCGACGGCGGTGACCGCGAGGCGCTGGTCGCGGCGGACTACAACGCGGAAATGATCGACCACATCGCGCGCTCCCCGCGTCTGCGCGATCGGGCCGTCTTCGTCGGCGACCCGGAGGACATTGTGGACGAACGGTTCGGCCGCGACCTTCCGATGATCCGCGACTGGACCGAAGCGCACTACGACTTCGCCGGTTACGTCACCGGCTTCGACCCGAAGCAGTACGCCGACCGTGCGGCGCTGCGCGCGGAGCTCGGCTTCCACCCGGGCGAGCGGGTCTGTGTGGTGACCGTCGGCGGCTCTGGTGTGGGCGAGGATCTCCTGCGCCGGATCGTGGCCGCGTTCCCCGAAGCCGCGCGACGCGTGTCCGGGCTGCGCATGGTCGTCGTCGCGGGCCCCCGCATCGACCCGGCTTCGCTGCCCCGGCAGGCGGGGCTGGAGATTCACGCTTATGTGCCCCGGTTATACCGCCACCTCGCCGCCTGCGATCTCGCGATCGTCCAGGGTGGTCTGACGACCTGCATGGAGCTCACCGCCACGGGCCGCCCGTTCATCTATGTGCCATTGCGCCACCACTTCGAGCAGAACTTCCATGTCGCGCATCGGTTGCGGCGCCACGGTGCGGGTCGCCGCATGGACTTCGACGACATCACGCCTGACTCGCTCGCCGAGGCGATCGCCGCCGAGATCGGCCGCGAGGTCGTCTACCGTCCCGTGACCACCGACGGCGCCGCCCGCGCCGCGACACTCCTCGCCGAACTGCTCTGAGGCGCTGCCCTCATAAAGATTCGCGTGTACGGCGCAGCGGAGCGACGTCCGGCTCTGCGGGGGCCGATTATTCATCCGTCAGGTCGTGTGCCACGAGCGTTGAAGGAGGCGTGGACGAAGAAGCCTCTGGAAGCGGTGCTGGTGGATATTGCCTCGTCTGCCGATACTGCGCAAACTTTCCTTGCGTGGCGCACCATGGACAGGTGACGGAAATCGAGCCACACGACGCGCGGGCCCTCGCCGAGAGTCTGCGCCAGGTGTACGACGCGGTTGCCCAGCGCATCACCGAGGACAACGCCCGCTCTCCGCTGGTGGCCAAGGTGACCGAGCACCTGGGCTGCCCGCTGAGCGACGTGGTCGTGGTCGAGGAGAAGTACCGCCTCTACGAGCACGTCGCCCTGCAGACCGGCGCCGACCGCTACCTGCGCGCACACACGCCGGACGCGCGCTGGTTCGGGGTCGTCGGCGGCGAACGGCGCTGGGAGAGCGTGATCAACATGCTGCTCGGCGCCATGCGGGACGGCAGCCGCTTGCTCGGCCTGCCCGACTACGGCACCGCGCCGGTGGACCATGACGCGACCATCGAGGTCCTCCAGCTCGGCATGGTCGCCACGTACGCTCCCGACGGCACGCCGGTGATCCTCGGCATCAGCGATCGCGAGGACTTCAGCAAGTTGTGCCTGATGACGGTGATCGCGGCCGACCGGGCGGCAGCGGGAGCCGTACGGGACGAGGTGGACCGGCTCAAGCGCGAGCACGACCCGTTCCGGGGAAAGGTGCTCAGCTTCGGCTTCAGCGAGCACCGCGAGAACGAGCTGCTGACCTTCCTGCCGCGCCCCGAACTCACCCAGGACGAGGTGGTCCTGCCGACCGGGCGCCTGGAGGCGATCGAGGAGCACGTCGTCGGCATCGCCCGGGAGGCCCGGCAGCTGCTGGAGGCAGGCCAGCACCTGCGGCGCGGTCTGCTCCTATACGGTCCGCCCGGCACCGGCAAGACCCACACCACGCGCTACCTGATCGGCGCGCTGAAGGACCACACCGCGATCCTGATGACCGGCCCGGCCATGCGGTACGTCGACTACGCGGTGGCCCTCGCGCGCAAGCTCGCGCCGTCGGTCATGGTGATCGAGGATGTGGACCTGATCGCCGAGGACCGCAGTCACCACGAGACGTCGCCGCTGCTGTTCTCGCTGCTCGACGCCATGGACGGGATCGCCGGCGACGTCGATGTCACGTTCGTGCTCACCACCAACCGGGTGGAGTCACTCGAGACGGCCCTTGTGCAGCGGCCCGGCCGGGTGGACCTCGCGGTTGAGGTGCCCAAGCCAGACGCCGACGCCCGGGAGCGGCTGATCCGCCTGTACGCCCGCGACCGCGCGATCGAGGCCGACGTCGCGAAGGTCGTCGCGGCCACCGACGGCGTGACGGCGTCGTTCGTCAAGGAGCTGCTGCGCCGGGTGGTCCTGATCGCGCTGCGCGCGGGGGAGCGGGCTTTGACCGACGACCACTTCGACAGTGCACTGCAGGCCATGTCGGGCGACGCCCAGGCCCTCACCCGGGCCCTCCTCGGCGGCGCCCCCGCCCGGCAGGAGCGCACTCCGACGCGTCTGACGCCTACCTGCTGATGGATGAGTTACTCAGGCTCTGGCGCGGATGGGAAGAGGGAATGGGTGGGCGCTGGCGTAGATGGGTGTAGCAGCAGCGCGGGATCCTCCCATGGTCGTCAAGCAGCCTAAGGGGATGTTGTCGCCACGGCATGATGGTCTGCCATGTTTGTCAACGGCCGAGTGCGTGTGGGTCTGGCCCACTTTTGCATGGCCACGGACAGCAGGAGCGTTCGGTGAAGCAGGAGCCGCTGTCAGGGTTTTGGAGTAAGGACATTCCGCGTCGTTCGCTGCGGCCGGACGAGCGGCCCCCTCGTTCCCGGCTGGCCCGGCGCATCCGGGCGACCGCGATCTGGCTGGCCATTATCGGCGTGCCGTTCGTGGTGGGGCTCGCAGTGGGCAGGACGTCGGCCACGGGTGACGATCTGACGTCCCTGGTGCTTGCGATTCTCATTGTGGCGACGCCGTACGCGGTCGTCGGGATCGCGTTCGGGGAACGGGTGTCGCTCAGCTGGCGGGAGGTTCTCTTCTCGCGGGTGAACTGGATCTGGCGGCTCGCGTACCTGCCCTACCGGGACTGGCCTCCGCTGCCGGCAGAGGTCGGCCGCCTGGAGCGGATCGACGTCAAGGGCGACCCGCTGCCCGTGTTCCGGCTCAAATGATGGTTCCGCCCGCTTTGGGGACGGACATGCCCGGTGGCCGTTTTTGACGATGGCCCGGATGGGAGGCAGCGCGCTGGTGGATGGTTGGGCCGGTCCGCCTCGCATCCCCCCAGGTCAAGGTGCCGACCTCGAGAAAGTCGCACGCCAGTAAAGTGCGTCGACCTGGTCGCGCAGAAAGCCAGCCAGGCGCAGGCGCGGTGTCCACCTTCTAAGACCAGAGAGGTTCACCCATCTAATTAACCGCCTGGTCATGCAGGTTTCAGATGTCCGCATTGTCTGCTTCGGTCTCCGTCTTGATGATGGAATTGGGTGGACGTAGGGAGACCGAACAGTGTCGTCCGTATACTGGCTTGCGCGCTCCGGCATTGCCGTTGCGGGTAAGACGCCGCGACGTGTGAGGCACGGGCTTGCCGCAACCGCTACTTCGGTGACCTACCTGGGGTGGCGCTCCAAGCGCTTGGTAACCCGGGAGAACATGGCCAAGGTCCTGGATCTGCACGCCTCCGACCCTCGCGTCAAGCGCGCCGCTCTGAGTTCCTGGAGCAACTACGGCCGAACCGCGGCATCATTGATTTGCTTGCCCTACATGGACATGCTGGATGTCGATGCGCGCACTCAGGATCTGACTAAAGGCATGACCTGGCAAGAATGCGTCCGGTTGGCGATGGCACCCGGCAAGGGGGCGATCATCACTACGGGGCATTTTGGAAGCTGGGATTTAGCCGGTGCCATCGCCGCGCGCCACGTCCCGCTCTCGGCTGTTGCGGACACTTTCAAGGACCCGCGGCTGAACAGCCTCCTTCAAGGGCATCGACGAGAGAAAGGCGTCGACATCATCCCGGTGTCGGGTGCCGTCCGCCGCGTGATGCAGGAACTCGTCGCGAGTCGAGCGGTGGCGATCGTCATCGACCGACCGGTGACCAGGGAACGGGGCGTGGAGGTGACGTTCTTCGGCCACAAGACCTACGTGCCCGCCGGCTCGGCCACGCTGGCCGTCAAATCGGGCGCGTCAATCGTGCCGGGATATGTCTGGTACGCGCCCCGCAATCGCTTCTACATTCGAGCGTTCCCGCCGATTTTCCCGCGCGCGGTGAGCAACCACACGGAGAGAACGCAGGAGATACAGCGCCTGACGCAGTACATGTTCGCCTGTCAGGAAGAGGTGGTACGGCACTGCCCGACGCAGTGGTTCATGTTCCGCCGGTTCTGGCCGGCCGATGTGGAGGCACCCGAAGCGGATGCCACCAAGGCGATTGCCATATAGAACCCACATAGAAGCGGCGGGCGCGGTGCCGGTCTGCATAGCGCGATGGCCAGCGCCTCTACCAGTGCCGAGCCTGGCAAGGTGCGTGACGGCACCGGGATCAACCTTCGTGAGCCCGGTTCTCGACACGGGACTCGCGGCGTCGGCGGATCATACGGCGCGGAGGATCCACAAACCAGCTCCAGGCGCATTGTGCGGCATAGACGGCCGGGTTGAGGCGGGCGGGCCGCTGGTCCTGGCCACCGGCTCGCGTGGTGCGGTCGATGATGGCTCGGCGCAGATCATCGGGTGCGGTTCCGGGGAAGCGTGTGTAGGCGGCACCGATGTGCTGCCAGAAGTGCGCGTCGCTCGCACCGATCTCGGCCAGGCCCCAGTCCTTGTTGGCCGAGCGCACGGCGGCGCGTTGAGCCGAGTTAGCCGGACTGGGGTTATACGTCTCAATCGCGTCGATCTCGTACCCCGCGGCCAGCAGTGAATCGATCCTCCGGCGGCTCAGGCTTGGAACCAGCATCCCGAGGGGGTGCGGCACAACCACCAGGCCTCCCTGCTCCTTGATGGCATCGATACTCTCTTGAACTGGGCGCAGCGGCCTGGGCGCCTTCTTGACGAAGAGGCCGAGGAGGTGACCGTGACGGGTCGAGACCTCAACTCCGGTGATCATCCTCACCGTGCAGTTCTGTTCGGACAGCAGTTCTTCGACCCGCCGCGCACCCTCGACATGGTCGTGATCGGTTACCGCGATCAACGTGAGCTGCCTGAGAATCGCCGTCTGGACCAACCGCGCGGGGCTGATCCAGCCGTCACCCAAGTTGGTATGCATATGAAGGTCGGCCCGGCCAATACCGGCAGCCGCCAGCGTCGTATCGTCTCCCGGCGCGCTGCCCGTCTCGTCGTTCACATAGCAAATCGTAGACTTGGCACGGTTTGGCGGCGGTCGTGGCTCGGCCTGGGCCATCGCTCCCCGGTCAGTCACGGAGCGGTGGAGTCACTCATGCACACCCCCATGGTGTGCTCGTACCGATGTCGCGCATGGTAATCACCAGCGGAAACCATCGTCGGCACCGTTTGATCAAGACGGCTCCTGCCTCATCCGTCCCATGCCATGACGGAATCGACAGCTGTATTTGGAGAAGGTTGGGGATCAGGCCATACGGGGTTATCTGTCCAGGCGGCAGTCCTGTCCACGATCGGAGCAGGTGACCGTTCCCAACGCCCGGATGGACCATGAGGATCGTAAGGCTGGCCAATTTCGTCACTCCTCGCTCGGGAGGCCTCCGGACAGCCCTTGAAGAGCTGGGCGCCGGTTACACGGCCGCGGGGCACGACGTGGTCCTGGTCGTTCCAGGCGATCGTCCCGGACACCGGGAGACCCGGGCCGGGCTGGTCGTCACCGTGCCTGGGCCGGTCGTGCCGGCCACCGGTGGATACCGCGTCATCACCGCCCGCCGACCGCTCGTCCGCTTGCTCGACGATCTGAAGCCCGACCGGCTGGAGGTGTCGGACCGTACGACCCTCCGCTGGACGGGCGGCTGGGCGCGCTCCCGCGGTGTCCGTTCCGCCATGGTGTCGCATGAGAGCCTCGACGGCCTGCTGCGCCTGTTCACTCCCCGCCTCCCCGGCATCGGCGGTGCCGTACGCGACCCGGGCGGCCCGCCGGCCCCATTCATCCGGACGTTGACGGACCGGCTCAACCTGGCCACCGCCGGCTCGTTCGACGTGGTGATCTGCACCACCGATTGGGCGTCCGCCGAGTTTCGGCGGCTGGGTGTGCCCAACCTTGTTCGCGTGCCGCTTGGCGTCGACCTGACCCGTTTCGCCCCCAGCCGACGCGATCCGGCGCTGCGGCGAACACTGGCAGGCCCCAGCGAGCACCTGCTCGTGCACTGCAGCCGGCTCTCCCCGGAGAAACGGCCGGACCAGCCGATCCTGGCGCTGCGGGAGCTGCGCCGCCGGGGCGTGCCGGCGGTGCTCGTGGTCGCCGGGGACGGCCCCCGACGGCGCGCCCTGGAAAAGCTGGCCGGCGGGCTGCCGGTCCGGTTCCTCGGGCACGTCGCCGACCGTGACGAGGTCGCACGCCTGCTGGCCGGGGCGGATGTCGCCATCGCGTCCGGACCTGTCGAGACGTTCGGCCTGGCGGCACTGGAGGCCCTGGCCGCCGGAACGCCCGTCGTCGTGTCCGCGCACAGCGCCCTTCCCGAGGTGATCGGTGACGCGGGGATCGCCGTCCAAGGTGGTCCTGAGGCGTACGCGGACGCGATCGAGCGGCTGCTGGCCCGCGACGAGGAGGACCGTCGCACCGCGGCCCGCCGCCAGGCGACACGGTTCGGCTGGCCCTCCTCTGCGGCCGGGTTCCTGCAGGCTCACGAGTTGCCTGTCCCCCCGGAGCTCCCGGTGTTCATCGGAGATCGACAGTGACCACGACGGCGATGGCAGAGCTGACGATGACGACGACGCGACTGGTCGCGCTTGGTGATTCGGTGACCGAAGGGCTGGGCGACCCGCTGCCCGGCGGCGGCTGGCGGGGCTACGCCCGGCTGCTGGCGGATGCGCTCGGCCCCCGCGAGCAGGTGGCATTCGAAAACCTCGCGCACAGCGGGGCGACCTGCCGGGATCTCGCCACCGGCCAGCTTCCCCGGGCCCTGTCCCTGCGGCCGACGCTGGCCTCTGTGCTGGCCGGAGTCAACGACACCCTGCGGGGCGACTTCTCGCTGCCCGCGATCGCCCACGACTTGGAGGCGGTGGTGGGCGGATTACGCCGTACGGGCGCTACCGTCCTCACCGCCCGCCTGCCCGACCCCGGCCTGATGCTCGGCGTCCCCGACCTCGTACGACGACCGCTCACACGACGGATGCGCGCGATCAACATGATCCTTGATGGGCTGGCGGAGACGTACGGGACGGTCCACGTCGACCTGGCCGCCCATCCCGCCCTGTACGAACGCCGGATGTGGAGCGTCGACCGCCTGCATCCAAGCGTGCGCGGCCACCATCTGCTGGCCCGGCTGTTCGCCGCCGAGTTGGCCGGTCGCGGGGTCCCCTTCCGTGCGATGCCGGAGGAGGAACCATCCGGGGCGAGCGCCACGGCGTGGGCGAGCGCCCGCTGGATGGCGGTCGAGGGCACCGGCTGGATCGTCCGACGGGCGAGGGACTTCCTGCCCCGGCTTGGCGCGCTCGTCCTCAGTGAGGCCTGGCACGCCGTGCGTGGGCGGACGACCGTGCTGGATGACCGGTTCCGGGAGGAACTGGAGCCCGTCCTGCGCCGCATCTGCCTACCCCCGGCATGAGCACCCACCCACGGACGCGATCGCGCCAGTCGCAGATCCGTTCACCGAACGGCACGACCAAGGGAGACCCGCATGAGAGTCGCCATCGTCTCCGAATCCTTTCTCCCTCAGGTCAACGGGGTGACGAACTCGGTCTGCCGGGTTCTGGAGCATCTCGCGGACCGGGGCCACCAGGCGACCGTGATCGCCCCGTGCCGTGAACCGGGCACCTACGCCGGGTTCCCCGTCCACGCCACCCCGGCATTCCAACCGCCGTTCTACCGGTCGTTCCGGGTGGGGCTGCCGAGCCGGCGGATCAGCACTGTGCTGAAGGAGTTCAGGCCCGACATCATACATCTGGCCTCCCCCACGGTCGTGGGAGCGGCGGGCGTGGCCGCCGCCGTCCAGCTTGGCGTACCCGCCGTTGCTGTCTTCCAGACCGACCTGGCCGGTTTCGCCCGGCAGTACGGCGTGCGCGGGATGGACGCGATGATCTGGTCCTGGTTGCGACATATCCACCGCAGGGCGGCCCGCACGCTCGCTCCTTCCACCGCGACGATGATCGAGCTGGTCGAGCGTCGGATTCCCCGGCTGCGGCTGTGGGGCCGCGGCGTGGATCTCGACCGTTTCAACCCGGCCCACCGCTCGGAGCGGCTGCGGCGGGAGCTGGCACCGAACGGCGAGGTGATCGTCGGTTACGTCGGCCGCCTCTCTCCGGACAAGCGCGTGCACCTGCTTACCGAGCTGGCGGGCCTGCGGGGCGTCAGGCTGGTCGTCGTGGGGGACGGCCCGGCCGCGCCGGCGCTGCGCCGCCGACTCCCCGACGCGGTGTTCTGCGGGTTACGCACCGGCGAGGACCTATCGCGGATCCTCGCCTCGTTCGATGTGTTCGTGCACACGGGTGCCAACGAGACCTTCTGCCAGGCCGTGCAGGAAGCGCTGGCGGCCGGAGTCCCGGTCGTCGCGGCGGCCGCGGGCGGCCCGCTGGACCTCGTACGGCCGGGGCACAACGGTCTGCTCTACCCGCCGGAATCGCCGGCTCTGATGCGGGAGGCGGTGGAGCACCTGGTGGCGGATCCCGCCGCGCGACACCGGATGAGCGCGCAGACCCGGGATTCCGTGCAGGCCAGCACGTGGACTGCCATCTGCGAGCGGCTCGTCGAGCACTACGAGACGGTCCTCGGAGGGGATGAGGGTCCCTCGAAGGTGCCGGTGCCGGGCCGGCTGCGGCCTCACCGGAGTCGCGCTGATGTCGTAGACCTGATGACCAGGAGGCGCTGATCTGACTCCCCCACCCCTTCATGGATAACCTGCCCCTATGGCTTCCGCTGATTGTCATTGTTTTGCAGCGCTTTCCGCGCTCGTGTGCCCCGGATGCGCCTTGAGATGCCGGGCGGGAACGCTCATCGGGGGCAATGTCGTTTAGATAGGTGTTTGCGCTGGTAGCGTCCGCCGGGTGGCGGAGTGGATCAAGGTCGGTGTGTCGGGCCGGTTGACGGATCTGGTGGGGCTGGGGGCGTTGACGTCGCTGGTGCCCCCGGCAGGTTCTGGATGAGGCGATCGAGCTGCACGGATGCCGCGAGGAGCGGGTGCGGAAGCTCCCGGCGCATGTGGTCGTCTACCTGCTGATGGCGTTGTGCCTGTTCGCGGACGATGACTATGAGGAGGCGGCAGCATGTCCGCGGCCGGCTCGCGGCCTTCAAGGTTCCCGATCGGGTCGAGTTCGGTGCGCTGCCGAAGACCGCCTCCGGGAAGATCCGCACGTTCGAGCTGCGAGCCGCCGCGTGGGCGGGCCACGAGCGCATCGGCATGGTTGGCGGCCAACGGACGGATTGATCACATGCAGCTCACCGTTACGGTCTGGGTGTTCGTCCTGGTCGAGGACGTTAGGTGGGCTGGTCGGCGAGGTGGTCTTGGAGGTCGGCATGGCGGAATTGATAGATCGGGCCGACAGCGCGGAGTAGGCCAAGCCGATGGGCGTCATCGAGAAACGCCATCAGGTTACGGGGCAGTATCCTGCGTCGATTCAGGTAGCTAACAGTGAATAGGTAACTCCACGACGCTCTACCACTCCTATCGAGCCCGGGCCGCTGGTCAGTGCGGTGTCGGCGGCGGTGACGGTGTCGGCGTAGTCGTCGGTGCGGCAGGTGAGGATCAGGCCGCCGCGGCCGAGGGTGCGGTTGAGGGCGTGCAGGATGGCGGCGCGGGCGGTCGGGCGCGCCTGGCAACCGTCGTCGGTCTGCGACATGTACGAGAAACGGCGTGTGGCCTGGTCGAAGCAGACCTTGATCTGAGATGTTGTGGGGCTTGAGCTCGTTGTGGAGGTTCAGCGTCCAGTTGCGCAGCCCGGTGGCGGCGATGTTGATGTTGGCGAGGGCGGGAACCGGGGTGATGGAGCCCCCGCCCGTGGTGATGAGGATCGTGCCTGACTTGGCGGCGATCATGTCGGCGGCCACCTGCCGGACGGTGTGGATGGCTCCGTTGAGGTAGAAGTCGATCTGTGGCTGGAGGTTCGCGGGGTCGACGTTGAGAACCCCGGCGCCGCCGAGTGTCGGATCGGCGGGGGAGAACTCGAGGACGTCGATCGCGCCGTACCGCTCCTTGATCAGGGTGAACGCCTCGGTGATGGTGTCGGGCTCGCCGATGTCGCCCCGGAATCCGGCTGCTTCGATGCCCTCGGCCCGGAGTCCGGCCGCTAGCGCGTCGAGCTTCGCGGCGTTGCGGGCGACCATGGCGACCGTGAAGCCCTTTTTGCCAAATGCGCGGGCGATCTCGACTCCCAGGCCGGGACCGGCTCCGACGATGGCGATGACAGACATGGGTATATCTCCCTACTGGGCGGGTGGGTGGTGAGGATTGCGAGCGGCTGTGTGCGCTAGCCGCGGCCCGGTCGGAACTCGACCAGGACGACTTGGTCGGGGTAGTCGGCGAGCGTCGTCGTCCCGGGCTCACCGGCGGCTCGGAAGCGGCGGGCGTACAGACGCGCGGCCGTGGGGTGCGCGGCCGAGAACGCGGTGAGCGGAGCTGCCTTCTCGTGTGGCGGAACGACCTTGACGGTGGCGTCGTAGCGTCGGCGTCCGTGGTGAATTCGCGCCTTGCCGGAATCAGTGATGTTGATGAACCACGCGCCCTTCGTCCCGAGGGCGGATGCGACGATCACGCCCCCTTCCGGCGTCTTCTGCAGGCATTCGACGATGGTCCGTCGTGTCAGTCCGGTTCGCCGGCCGGTGTGCTCGATCATCAGGTACCGCTCGGTCATGAGCCATCCCAGCCCTGCGCGGTAGAGCAGAGTCGGGGCAGCCAGGACGCGCTGGGCGAGGCTCGGTCGTTTGCGGGCCATGGGCATGCCTTCCAGGCAATCGGGTCAGGTGATCGGAGTCGCCGTCGTGTGACGGCCTGGTCCTTCATGCGTCCGTCGAGGCGGAGTCCGATTCGTGCGAGGACCCTTCGGACGCCGGCGCTGCGGTCACGGCCTTCCGGTAAGTTTGAGTACGCCCTCAAAGTCAGACTCTCGCACCAACTTTGAGGGCACCCTCAAATTGTGACGGGACGGACATGGCTCGATCGAAGAGCGTGCGGCGGGACGCCCGCGAGAACGTGGCGAAGCTGCACGCCGCCGCGCTGGACATCTTCCTGGCGAAGGGCCTTGACGCCCCGCTGGAGGAGGCCACCTCTTGCCGCCGCCGGGCTCGCTCCTCGGCCTTCCGCTGCTTGAGCTGAGCCGCCGTGAGTAGGAGAGCCTCGCATTCGTCCATCTGCGCTGCGCATTTGATCATCCGCAAAGTACTGGAGCCGCTGCGATGTCGTTTGCGACATCGCAAGGCTCATCGCAACATGCGGCTTGACCTGCACGGATGAATTTTCGGCATCTCGCAGTGCTGTGCCGGGTGACGGCGAGCAGATGCACCATGCCCTAGCTGTACGGCCAGTGCGTACGGTCCAGTACGGCTCCGGTGGTGGTCCTGTAGACAACCGTGGCGAAGATCTCATCGCCGTACAGATGCCATTCCGCCGGCGCCATGAAAGGCCCGCATGCGACCTCCAACTTGTACGCCTGGTCGTAAGTGTGAAGGCTGGTGACGGTCAGGCCGCATTTCGGGGCGGCCGCGGCCGGACTCGCGGTCACGACGGTCAGTCCCAGGCTCAACGCGGCCGCGCTGCGGCTGCTGCCGATGAGCGATCGGGACAAAGACGTCGAGATCCTTGCCCTGCGTCACCAGATCACCGTTCTGGAGCGGCAGCTGAGTGGAGACAGGGCGCGGTTCGCTCCCCAGGACCGGGCCTTCCTGGCCGCTCTGTTGACGCCGCTGCCCCGAGAGGTCCTGCGCCGGATCCGGTTACTGTCGCCTGAGATGCGTGGATAAGATTTTCGGCGGGCGCACGGCTCGCCGAGTACCTGGAACACCTCGGTGGCGAGGCATGATCGCTGACCTGGAGCACTCCGGCGTGACGCGGTCGAGCAGGGGTTCCGCGGCGACAGTCCTGCGGTTCACCAAACCCAGCGGAAGCCAGCCGCGGCGTTTTCCATGTACGGCAGGAAACGATGCGCGCGATGTTCCAGGTCGAGTGTCACCGGCTCTTGTTCCACCACGTTTCCGGCCTGGTAGTCGTCCCAGGCGGCCCACCAAACTTTGCTCGGCAGTCGGCGCGGATGGAACTTGACGACGATATCGATGTTCTGCGTCCGCGCGTTGACCACCCGCCGATATTCCGTGTCGATGCCTTTCTCGCGGTGGAATTCGCTGCGGTATTCAAAAGACGTGCTGTCTCCCTCGCGCAGTGACGTGGATAGCGTGATCTTTATGATCCGTGGATCGGCGCCGTGGTCGGGTCCGGCCGAGACGTGCCCGCCGTGGATGACGACGATGTCGGATGTCCTGGGGGACAGAAAGCACGGGTAGTGGTCGACGCCGTCCTCGCACGCCACGATCGTGTGCGCGGAGTGATGGGTGGTGGCGCGCCCGGTTGCGTCGATTATCCGGCGCTCGAAAAGCATGATGGTCCGGTGCCGCTGTGGGATGGGCAGTGGTTGCCGGACCCGCAGGGTGTTCACCAGCGGAACATTGGTGACGACCTTCTTTGTGGTGTGCGCCTCACGTAACATCTGCTCGTCATCTGGCGTCAGATGAAACGCCTCGATGAACCAGTTGAGCGTTTCCGGGCTCAGGACTTTGCCGTCGAGTGCGCGGCCGACGCGGTCCTTCAGCTTGCGGTCCAGTTTTGTCTCCGATTCAGGGAATATCCCCGAATCCACCAGGTAGTTGGCGATCACCAGAGCGATGGCCTGCCTGCTCATGGCACTCGCTGACGGTCTTCTTTGCTGGTGTCGCTGCCACCGTGTCCGATATTCCCTGCGATTCAGGAGTAAGTCGCGGAGGACTCGTCCCGCCGCCCTGGTGCTGTCAAGAACATGATCGTCGGGCATGGCCGCACCTCCTAGTCGCATGCGACGCATCAGCGACAAACCGGTGCTTAGCTTACATCTGCGACGCACCGGCCGAATAGGCTCCGGCCTCCGAAAGTGACGGGAAAGAACTGGCCCTTGGTGAGGCTGTTGTCTGTAAATAGCCGGATATTAGTGCTTTTGGGTTGATGGGGGATGTCAATGGTGATGTCGTCAGCGGAGCCCGCCGCGGTTAACGATCTACGCGCGCGGTACGAACGACCGGGCAACGGGCCTCTCGCAAAGGGCGATCATGTCAATGGAATGCGCGTTCTCGGCTTCGGGTTCGCGCCGGAGCCGGAACCTTTCCGCAGGCGCAACGACCGGCTTCTGCTTCCGGGGGACGAGCAGTGCGATCAGCCGCCGCCGCGGACGCTGCCAAGCGCCACGGACGAGGAAACCGGCGTGCGGGTCGAACGAAATGGCCCGCACGCCGCGCATCGGCTGCGGAAGGAGGATCTGGCCTCGGCTGCCGACATCGCGGCCCACTTCCCCGCCGCCGTCGACCAGGCGATTCCGCGATGGTCACCGGACGGCGACTTCGTCCGGTCGCTGATCGACACGATCGTCGAGAACGGACACTCGATCTGGCTCGTCGGCGGCGCCGTGCGCGACCTGATCGCCGACGCCGGCCAGCCGGTCAATGACCTCGACTTCTGCGGCACCATGTTACTCGGAGAATTGTACGAGACCGCTGACGAATTATTGACGCTCGCCGGGCTCGGCGATCATGTCCGGAGGATTTCGCCCGGACGAGTGTTCTCGGTCGCTGCCGATGTGGACGCGGCGCGGCTGCTGGAATACAAATCGTTGAGCCTCACGGGATTCCGGTTTCCCGCCTCGGGCGGAGATCTGATCGACGATGTCGTCACCCGTGACCTGACCGTCAACGGTGTTTACTATGATCCTCACCATCAGCTGATCATCGACCCGTCACGACGGGGTGTCGAACATATCCGCGCGGTGCCCAGGAAAATCGTCCCGATTTACCTCGACGACGACGCCGTGGAGCGGGCCCAGGTCATCCTGCGTGGCCTGAAGTTCAAGATTCGCTGGCCCGACGCTGATATGACCGAGATGGCCACGTGGGTCGGCTCCCTTCCCGCCAATCTCGCCGAGCGGATACCAGAGGACCGGTGGCCGCGGCTGCATCGGATGTGGCGGCGTTGTGTTCCGGAAGAGCACCGGGACGAAGCTGTGAAGGTCGCGGAAAGGCTCGGGTCCGCCGCCGACCGTCTGGTCCACCTCTTGCGCGACGGCTGCGACGATGGCGCATAAACCGCTCAGCAACTGGGTCGTCTCCGTACGGGTACCCGAGGTGGGAATCGTACCGTGGGATCCCTTCGGGGACGTCAACGACGGTGACGAACGCGCCGACGCTCGTCATCTGCCGTGGTTCACGCAGGGCTGGCAGCGGCGTCGTGTCGAACTCGACCTCGGCTATGGCGCCCTCGGCCTTGTCCACCAGTCGACCGGTCACGCCGTGGTCGAGCTCACCGAGTCGAGCCGGCCGATACCCGTCACCGCGGCCGGTTTGGCGATCATCGACCGGATCGAGGGGCGCTGGCCTGAGGCCGACCTGGACGCCGGCGACCTGGATGTGATCAGCGGAGAGGACCTCGCGCTGCGGCATCTGCTCCTGTCGCGCCTCGCCGACGAAGGACTCCCGCTGCCGGAACTCTTCCATACGCTGCCTTGGCACCTGGTCTCCGAACTCGCCGAGCAGGTGATCGCCGCACTCCGGGGAGGCATGGCCAGCCCTGATGTCCGGTTGCGACACTGGTTCGCCCCCGCCGGATCACGATTCACCGCGGCTCTCGATCAGATCGGCGCGGGACTGCGCGCGGGCGACGACCTCGCGGTCCGGGTCGGTCGCACAGCGCTGTGCACGCGTCTGCTGGAAGCGAAAGTGCCACGCGTACCCCTCTCGACTCGCCAGGTCCTGTGCGGGCTGATGGACGAACTCGCTGTACGGGATCCGTTTCTGGCCTATTGGGCCAGGCAGGCATCCGAACGCCTCGCCCCGGAGGGCGGGACCGGGGCCCGGGATGAGGGGTCCGTGCACCTGCCTACCAGATTGCCGGCCGCCGCCGACACGCGGCGACGTATCCGCAGGCAAACGCGGCGGATCTACCAAGACCCGTTCGTCATCGATCTGACTGTCACCGACACCGGCCGGTTGGAGATCGACGTGGAGGCCGGCCTGGCATCAGCTGACCCGGCCCCCGTGATCGATCCCTATCATGTAATGGTCTTACCGCTGGACGTCCACGGCGGCGACGGCGAACGTGCCTACTTTGTCCCCCTGCAGCGTGTTCCCGGCGGCCTGGCGGGCGCGATCAGTATTCCGTTGGCCGCAGGCGGCGCCGAGGTCGAGTACGAGGTGGGGCTGGCGGGACCGCCGATCGGCACGGCCGAAGCACGATTCCTTCCCGAAGACGATATGAAACGCTCCTTGCTGGCGGTCAGGACACGTACGGCCTTGCGTCCCTGGCAGGACCTCGCTGCCGCCATGCCCGCCGGTCATGTGCTGCGCTCGATGGTGGCCCGCGCGACCGGAGAACCCCGTTGAGCACCGACGATCCGGCCAGGGGCCTCCTGTACGGCGATGTCCCCGTCACACCCGGGCAGATCGAGAGAATCTGCGCTGACCTGGTGGGCCCGGCGCAACCGCTGGCCGGGCTGATCAGAGAACTGGTGGCGGCCGGCGACGTCCACGCGCTGCGACTTCTTCACCAGGAGAACACGCCGCTGCATGTCCTCCTCGACGAACTGCTGCCCGCCGATTACCCCATCTCCGATGAGAACCTCATCAGGAGGCTTGGCCCGCCGTTCACGGACGGGAGCTCGTCGGCGGTGCACGCGGTGCGAAGCGCCGCCGGACTGGCGCGGAGCCTGCTCGAAGAGAATCCGGACGACGGCTACCTGCGGGCGAGCCTTCAGTGGTGCATGGCCGCGCACACCTCACCGCTGACCCTCGATTGGGCCGAGCCAGAGGATCATCAAGGGCTGAGCCGGCAGCTGGCCACCCTGTCCGCCTTCGTCAACGACGATCGGCGATGCGCGGGCACCGCCCTGACCGTCGCCGTCACCTTGCGGTTCCTGACCGGCTTCTCCCCACGGAAAGGGCCGAGCGCGAGCCTGAACGTGCTGTTCAACCTCGGCAGCCGAGGTCTGAAAGCACGGCTTACGGGAACCCTGATTCCCTCATGGCCGCCGGGCTTGGTGCCCGACCCGAGGCGCATGACCTTGTTCACCGCCGACCAGGACTTCCAGCTGGCCTTGACTCGCGCTTGGGCACAGGCGGGGAAGGCGGTCACCGGGACGGTGATCTGGTCCATCGAAGCCGAAGACGGGCCGATCGGCACTGTCGTCGGCGAATCGCTCGGCGCCGCGTTCGCCGTAATGATCGACGAATTACGGCGACGGCATCGGCCGTTCTACCGCAATCCGGCGGTTTTCCGGCTGGTGGGCACGAACGCCGTCGTCGGGAGGATCGACGATTGGGGCAATCTCCAGTCGGTCGAAGGGTACGCGCAGAAACTGGAGGCGGTGGGCGGGAACGCTCGTGTGATCGTGCCCACCGTGGACGAGCAGAAGGCCAACGAGGCTGGCCGGGACGTCCTCATCGTTCCGGCTCCGAACTGGGCGATCGCCGCGAACAAGGCACGTCGCCCGGATTTCCGGCCAATCGCCCAATGGGCTGTCGCCCCGCTCGTAGTTGTGCTGATCATCGCCGGTCTCGCCGTACTGAATCGGCAGCAAGCCGTAGGCGCGCACCAGCAAGAGGTCATGTCCCGGCAGACCTCGCAGCGGAGCGACGAACTGTTGGAGCGGGATCCTGTCCTTTCGGGACTGCTGTCCGCCGCCGCGTGGAGATTCGCCCCTACGGACGAGGCCCGCTATGGCATGCTCGCGGCGACCGCCACCGCCGCTGAGACGGTTCTGCAGTGGCATCCGCTCATCGTCCACGGGGTGGCCTACAGCCCGGACGGTTCAACGCTGGCGTCCATCGGCGGAGGAAGCGCTATCCAGCTGTGGGACGCCGCTACTCGTCGCGTGATCGGCAGCCGCTCCGATACCGATCGGTTCTCCGCATACGGGCTGGCCTTCAGCCCGCGTGGTGACCTGCTCGCGACCAGCGACGATCGCGGCTCCATCCGGCTGTGGACTGTGCCAGGCCTGACGGCGATCGGCGGTCCGCTCAACCATGGCAGCAGTACTGTGCCGTTGGTGGCTTTCGATCGTGGCGGGGCCACCCTGGTCACCGCCGGCCGGGATGGCGCCGTTCGGACGTGGGATGTGGCCGCGCGCCGTCCCAGCGGTAAGCCGTTCACGATTCCCCGGGGCTCCTCGGCGGTCGCGTTGAGCCGTGACGGCAGGACGCTGGCGACCACAGTAGGGGAGAGCGCGTCCGTTCAGCTGTGGGACCTCAGCACCCGCCGGCGCCTGGGTGCTCCACTCAGCGGCGGCCGCACAGTCGAGTTCAGCGGTGACGGCAAGCGGCTGGCCGTCGTCGGCGATGACGGCATGCGGGTGTGGGGAGTGCGTACCCGCCGTCCCATCGGCAAGGTGCTGAAGGGCCCCGCCACGGCTTTCACCCAGGCGGCGTTCAGTTCGGACGGCGCGACGCTCGCGGCCGCCGGCAGCGACGGGTCCATCCAGCTATGGGACATCGCCACAGGTGAACCAGTGGGTAACCCCTTGCGGGGACACACCGCGATAGTCATCGCGCTGGCCTTCGATCCACATGGCGGATCCCTCGCCTCAGCGGGCGCCGACGGCACCAGCAGGCTGTGGGACCTCAGTCTGTTCCGCCCAGCCGGCAAGCCGCTCAGTCGGCACGCCGGCCTTGTCGCGGAGGTGGTGTTCAGCCCGGATGGAGCGATACTGGCCAGCGGGAGCTGGGACGGGACTGCCCGGCTTTGGGACACGGCCACGCGCCTTCCCGTCGGGGACCCGCTGAACGGGCACGATGGCCAGATCAACACGGTGGCCTTCAGCCCGGACGGGCGAACCTTGGTCACCGCGGGCAACGACCGGACCATCCGCCGGTGGGACGTGGCCACGCAACGGCCGATCGGCCCCCCGATCATGGCGCACCTGGGCGCCGTGCTCGATGTCACCTTCAGCCCTGACGGTCATCTGCTCGCCTCATCCGGAGACGACGGCGCCACCCGCCTCTGGGACGCCGCCACCGGTCGGGCGATCCGCAGTCCCCTTCTCGGTCACTGGGGCCCGGTGAACTACGTCAATGCAGTGGCCTTCAGCCCGGATGGGCGGACCCTGGCCACTGCCGGGGTCGACATCACCGTCCGGTTATGGGATGCCGCCACCGGTCAGCCGGTCGGCGATCCGCTGGAGGGCGGTTACGCCATCAATAATGTGGACTTCAGCCCGGAGGGGGAGGTCCTCGCCGCGGCCCAGGACGACGGCACCGTCCAACTCTGGGATCCCGCCACCCATGAGACTGTTGGCGATCCCATCGGAGTACCGGGCTCCTCGCTGTGGGGGCTGGCGTTCAGTCCGGACGGCACGATCCTCGCCACCGGAGCCGGTGACGGCAGCGCTCGCCTGTGGGATGTGGCCACCCGCCGTCCTCTGGGCGGCCCGCTCCGCGGCCACGGCAAAGGTTTCACCGACGTCACCTTCAGCCCGGACGGCACGATCCTCGCCTCCGCAGGCGAGGACGGGCGTGTCCTGCTGTGGAACGTGGCGATGCCGAAGGACCCATTCCGGGCCGTCTGCGCCATCGCCGGCCGCTCTCTCACCCGGGAGGAATGGCGCAGGTACGTGCCAGGAGAACCGTTCGGGGAGGTGTGCCCCTGAGCATCGCCCACGATTCACCGGTTCTTTCCCAACCTCAAAGGCAGGTGTCCGATATGTGGTATCAACATCGTTATGTCTTAGTAAGCATATTTGTATTATTCCTGGCGATCCTCGTGCCGCTGCCTGCGGCGGCCGCAGGCGAGACCATTACCATCAACCCCGTCAGCGGCCCGCCCGGCACCACGGTCACCGTGGCCGGTGAGGGCTGGCCGAACGACTGGACGGTGCCCATCGGAACCGACGCCTCGCCTGGTGCACAGGTCACAGCCCGCGCCGACGCGCAAGGCGAGTTCACCATCAAGCTGACGATCCCTGGTAACGCCCCCGCCGGGCAGCTGAGGATATGGGCGGTCATCGGGAACGGCGGCAGCGCGGACGCCTGGTTCACGGTCGAGGGACCGGCGCGCGGGGGACAGACCGGGGACGAACCGGACTGCGCTGTCAAGGTGATAGGCGTACACGGAATGGGAGAAGGTCCCAACGACAGCGGGTACGGAGACTCGCGCATCGTCCGCGACACCTTGAAGCGGGTACGGGACCTCGCGGTGAAGCGCGACAGACCGGCTCTGGAAACGGTCATGCTGCGATACCCGACGACCGATCCGCTGGACCTCTTCAAAGGCCGTGGCGGGCTGCTGAGGCCGATGCGCAAAATGGCCGCCGCCGTAGATGTAGGGGTGACCCGGCTCGAACGAGAGATCGCGAAATGGCGCCGCTACTGCTCCACCACGAAGTTCGGTCTCGTGGGGTACTCCGAAGGCGCGTGGGTGATCGACGAGTACCTGTCCAAGCGGGCCGGGAAGG
This sequence comes from Acrocarpospora pleiomorpha, assembly GCF_009687885.1. GTDB lineage: Bacteria > Actinomycetota > Actinomycetes > Streptosporangiales > Streptosporangiaceae > Acrocarpospora > Acrocarpospora pleiomorpha. The sequence continues at coordinate 168,271 of NZ_BLAF01000012.1, read as the reverse complement.
TCGGCTGGGAAGAGGTGTACGAACTTGTTCGCGGCGTCCAGGTGTACGGCGATCCGCAATGGCCGGACAAGTATTCGGTCGGTCCCGGTATCGCCTTCCGGGCGGGTGAGATCAATTCCGCCTACCAGCTCGATCTCAGCCCCTACGACCAGGACATCCTTCCGTACCAGGGTTTCTGCATTCCGGATGACATCGTCTGCGATCCGAAGAAGGGTAAAGCCTTAATCTATGACCTCAAGCCGCTTCAGAAATGTCTCCGCGACGTGGCGTCATGCCCCCATGGGCAGTACACCAGGGGCGGCACCGCGCGGGGCGCGACGTTCCTGGACTCCGTGCTCTACGAGTGACCTGCACGTGGCCGCCGCACCCGCTCGGCCTGACCACAGCCCTCCTGCCAGGCAGGAGGGCTGTGCCACGCAGATCAGGCCGACCGGGGCTCCGCGCCGCTTCGCGGTCCCCGCTGTACGCCTGTGGTGTGCCGACACTGCGGTATGAGGTGGCGGGACCGCGCCGCCAGGTCGCTCATCCGCGGCCGGACCGGGCAGCGGGATGTGGACCGCGCAGCAGGCCCGGAACATACTGATAGAACTGGGGGAGCGTGCTGGCCGGTTCAATTGCCTCATCAGAGATCGCGATGGCAAATTCTCCGAGGTCTTCGACCAGGTGCTCGCCGACGGCGTACGGATCATCAAGACTCCGCCCGGGCGCCGCGGGCGAATTGTTATGCGGATGTTTGCCCGGATGCTACGGCGTGAGTGCCTGGACCATGTGTTGATCTATGGTGAGCGGCATCTGCGCTGTGTGCTCGCCGAATTCGAGCGGCATTACAACGACCATCGTCCGCATCAGTCCCGAGATCAGATGCCGCCCCTGGGCGAATCTGGCCGAATGATCGATATGACTGCACTGATTCGTCGGAGAAAGGCTGTGGGGGCCTGATCAATCAGTACTGGCGGGCAGCTTCGCGATCATTTTCATCCCAGGTCAGAGGCACTACATGATTATTGGCACGGCACAGGGTGGGCAGCGAGTCGTGATGGAGGAGACGCCAATCCTGTCATCGGTGACATCGCGTCCTCTTGGCTCGTTGGTCGTTGTATATGCGGTAGGAGCCGCGCGTACTCAAGATTGAGGTAGCGATGACACTGGTCCGGCTGCGATCGAAGACCGGGGTGGCGCTCTACGTAGAAGCCTCCCAGTTGGGCGGATTCGACGAGGAAGAGGAACTGGCGGGTTCCACACTAGTGGCGGCGATCGACGGCACCCTCGACGAGGTCACCGAGGCTCTCAGCGGGCTCGCCGATCAGCTGCGGACCGCGCTCGCACCGAGTGAAGCGACCAAGTATTCGGTCGAATTCGGCTGCGAACTCGCGGTCGAGACGGGCAAGGTCGTCGCCATCCTCGGCAAGGGCAGCGCGAAGTGCGCTCTGAAGGTGACACTCGAATGGGATCGTACGAAGACGTGATGGCGGAACGTTCCAGGCTCCGCGCAGCTCTGTGTGAAGCCACGCTGAAACTCACCAGCAACGTCGGCGAGGGGACGGGCTTCTTCGTCGCGCCTGGCCGGGTCCTGACGTCGGCCCACGTCATTGGACAGGAGGGCCGGATCTTACGGTCGCAGGTCGACGCCACCTGGGCCGGACGGGCAGTCACGCTCGCCGTGACACGCGACGACTACCGTCCCGCCTATGAGGGTGGGTCCGACCTCGCGCTGCTCCACCTTCCCGACGGGTTGGAGCACCCCGTCATCTGCCTGAACGACAGCGCCGAACCGGGCGACGAGCTGTGGACGTACGGTTACCCCACCGGGCTGTTCCGCGAGGGCGACTCCGTCAGTCTGCGCGTCGAAGGACCGTCGGTGCGTAGCGACGGCACCCGGCTGCTGCGTGCTTCGCACGGCCGCGCGAGTCGAGGCCACAGCGGCAGCCCGGCGTTGAACTGGCGCACCGGGTGCGTGTGTGGGGTGATCCGGATGAGCCGCCTCATCGAGGAGACGCCCGTCATCTACATGGTGACCTCCGCCGACGTGCTGGACAGTTTTCCAGAGGTGGCGAAGGCTCAGCGCTCAGCGAGAGTGAACCGGGCTTGGCACCGGCTGATGTCGGACAACCAGCTCCGCGAGGCTGGACTCCGCGTCCCCGGCGCAGCGCTTACCTCCTACCTGCGCGCCATCAGGGGCGCTGCCCGCGAGCACCCGTACCCCTTGTCCCTGCGCGATGCGCCGCCGCTCAATGTCGTCTACCTCCGGCAGCAGGCCACCGCGATAGACGACGAGTCCGACGTGGTCACCGCAGATGAGGTGTTGCGTCATCATCGGGGGGCGCAGATCATCGGCGAGCCGGGTGCGGGCAAGTCCAGTCTGCTCCGCCACCTGACTGATCGATCGGCAAGCACATGGCTGGACGGTGAGAGCGCTCCCTACGTGCCCATCCCCATCCACGCCTCCGCGTTGCTCAGCAGGAAACCGTTCAACCGCGCTCTCGCCGACGGTGTCATGAACGAGCTCGGTGCCGAACTCTCCGATGGAGGGCTCGCCGACCTGTTCTCCCGCGAACCCCTGCCGGGCGTCCCCTGGCTGGTTCTGGTGGACGGTCTCGACGAGGTGATCGGCACGCGTTCGCGAACCCGTGTGCTCAAGGCTGTCGATCGAAATCGCGAGGACACCCCGTATCTGCGCTTCCTCGTCGCCAGCCGGCCCGTTCCCGAGCTCACTCATATGCCGATCGCTACCGATGACGCGCCGTCGTTCAAAATCGAACCTTTCACCGACGATCAGTTGGAACGTTTCGCCACCCTCTGGTTCTCCGCGCTGGCACTCCCGAACCCGGCCGAATCCGCCGCCCGATTCGTTGCCGAACTCCAACGCGGCCGATTGCGCCAAATCGCCCACATTCCGCTCCAGGCGACCATGATCTGCGTTGTCTACGCTGCGGATCCACGCCAGAGGCTCCCCATGAGCAGGGCGGAGCTGTACGAGCGCTTCATCGAGCGGCTCTTCGACAAGGCCCGCGTCCAAGGTGCAGCCCGGCGCCAGCTACGCGAGCAGGCCATGCCGTACGGTGCCGAGGCTGAGAAGGCGGCCGAGCGTCTCCTCGACGAGTTGCGGTCCGGCATGGAAGAGCTTGCCCACAATCGGCAGTTCGGTCACGCCGACCCGGCCATGCAGGCGCCGCCGCCGACGATGCCGCGCGAGAGCTGGGCCGCGCTGGTCACCGAGACGTTGCAGCTCGTTGGCCTCCTCGTTGAGCGCCGAGGGCGGCTCGTGTTCATCCACCACACGATCGAGGAGTACCTGGCGGCCTGCCACGTGGCACGTACCACTCGCAAGCCCGGTCGGTTCCGCGGCCATCGGCCATTTTTCCCTCAGGAGAAATGGCCCTGGTCCCACCTCGAGGTGAAATTGTTTCTGGCCGCCATCTGGGGACAGGAGGGAATCGACTTGCGGCCGGCTCTCCGCCGATTGCTCACCCGGGCCCATCGCCAGGCGAATGCGGAGTTCCTCGCCGAATTGGTCAGACAGGGCGTACGGTTGCCCGAGGACCTCTTCGCCCAGACGTGCGCGGCGTTCTGCGCGATGCTCGCCATAGGCGCCAATGATCGGCGCTGGACAGACGCCAGGGATGCGCTGATCGATCTCGATCCTGAACGTGCGGCGGAGCAGTTCGAGTCCATAGCGGTGAGCCCCTTAGCCGACCGGTGGCGGCGTTATCAGGCGGCCACGGCTCTCGCGAGAATTGACCGCGCGCGGGGCATCCTGACATTGCAGAGGCTGATCCACGATCCGCACGCGTTCGACGTGCAGTTACGAGCAGCCAGAGTGTTGCATGAGCACGATCCCTCAATGGGCCGTGTCGCCTTGGCGTTCCTCGCCCACAACAGCGATGTGCCCGACGAGTATCGCATCGACGCGGCCAGCGACCTGCTCGGCGCGGACCGGCAAGTCGGCGTCAGCCTGTTCGCTCAACTGGTCCGGGATCACCGTCTCAGCGATGCCGCACGTTTGCGGGCAGCCCGTGCCTTGATCGACGCCGGATACGAGGAACTACCGGACCTCATGCGAAGACTCACGGCCGATACCACGGTCTCCGCGGCGACCCGTGCGGAGTGCGGCGCGGTCTTGTTGATGATCGACAAATGGGCGGGTATAAGCATCCTGGAAGAGCTGTGCCTCGATGCCTTGGCACCGCCCGATGCGCGCCTGAGGGCCGCGAAGGCGATTAATCGCGAAGAGCCCGGCAGAGGAGTTCCGCTGCTCCGATCGATCGCTGAAGACCAGAACGTGGCACCCGATCTGCGGCTGGCGACCATCGATGAGCTCATGGTGGTCGACCCGAGCACCAGTGTCATCCTGACCACGATGGCGGCGGACCAAGCCCTCGATTACGAGACCCGCGTCGCGGTCGCCGAGGCGGCAGCCGGGTGGGGTTCTGAGATAGGCGCACAGGCGTTCGATCGGATTGTGGGAGACGATCAGCTAACCGGTCTGCAAAGGCGGCAGGCGGCTGAACACGCCGCGGATCATGATGTCCGCATGGGCTTGCGGTGCCTGGCCCGCCTGGTCAAAGACGGCAAGCTCAAACCGGCGACCCGGCTGAAGGCCGCCGAGAGCGCCGCGCGGTACGACCGCCAACGAGGAATCGCGCTGTTGACCGCCCTCTGCGATGACCTGACGGGCCGGGCACGGTTGCCTGCGCTAGGCGCCCTGGCCAAACTCGATCCAGCGAGAGCCAAGCCCATCCTGGTGGGAATAGCGGAGGATCACACCAGCGCTCAGGCGCCCGGCGCTGCACTCGAACTCGCGACCATCGACCGCAAGAAAGCCATCTCGCTGCTTGACGCCATCTGCGTCGACAGCAACATTGAACCGGCCAAACGAATAACGGCCGCCACGACGCTTTCTCAAATCGATCGGGTCCAGGGCAGCTTGTCGCTCGCCAAACTTCGCCGTGATCCGGTTGTGCTGTCCGAATTGGAGAGGCAGGACGCTACCAGGCTTCCCTCGTAGATCGTCACTCACCCGGCGCTCCGGGCCGGGTCCGGCATCCGCTGACGTGATCGGGCGGAGTTCACCTCCCAGGTCGTCCAGGTACTCGGGCCAGCTGCCGAACTCGGTGATGTCCTTGGCGTGGGAAACAATCACCTTGCGGCGGGCTGATAGCCCGTGCCTATGATCCGCCATGCCTCTTCTCACCCTTCCCCGGCAGCATGCCCGCACGGCCCGTTTCACGCTCGGCGTCCCCAGGGACTTCACGATCTCCCCGGACGGTGCCCGGGTGGTCTTCCTCAGGTCCTCGGCCGGTGACGACCCGGTGAACCAGCTGTGGACGCTGACGGTGGACATGGGGCAGGAGCGTCTGCTCGTGGATGCCGGCACCCCGACGGGCGCGGCATTGCCGGAGGCGGAGCGTGCACGCAGGGAACGCACGCGCGAACGCGCGAGCGGCGTCGTCGCCTATGCCACCGACGCCGCCGTCACCAAAGCCGTCTACGCGCTCGACGGCGAGTTACACACCGTTGACCTGCTGACCGGCGTGATCACCCCGCTCGGTGTGACCGGCTCCGACCCGCGCCTGGACCCGGCCGGGCGACATGTCGCCCACGTGTCCGACGGCGCGCTGCACGTCGATGGCAGGCCGGTGCTGACACCCGACGGGCCCGAAGTGACCTGGGGACTGCCCGAGCATGTGGCGGCCGAGTCGATGGCTAGGCACAGGGGCTACTGGTGGGCGCCCGACGGCACGCGCCTGCTGGTGGCGCGCGTGGACAACGCCGGGGTGAGCAAATGGCACCTGTCCGACCCCGCCGACCCCGCCGGGCCGCCCAGGATCATGGCCTATCCGGCGGCCGGTACCGCCAACGCCGAAGTGACGCTCTGGCTGACCACGCCGGCGGGAGAGCGCACCGAAGTGATGTGGGACAGGACGGCGTTCGAGTACGTCGCGGCGGTGTCATGGACCGGGCAGGGCCTGCTGGTGCTGGTGCAAAGCCGCGACCAGCGCACCACCCGCGTTCTGGAGGCCGACCCCGAGACAGGCGCAACCACGCTGCTGCGCGAGGACACCGACGACGCCTGGCTGGCGCTCGTGCGCGGGACGCCCGCCCGTACGGCGAGCGGGGAGCTGGTCTGGACGGTGGACCGCGACGACACCCGCCGACTGATGGTGGGGGAGGACCTGGTCACGCCGCCGGGTCTGCAGGTGCTGCGGATCCTGGCGGTGGACGGTGACACCGTACTGGCGCAGTGTTGCGACGAGCCGACCGAACGCCACCTGTACAGCTACTCCAGAGCCGAAGGGCTGGTCAGGGTGACCTCCGAGCCGGGGGTGCACACCGGAACGCGCGGCGGTGGCGTCACGCTGGTGGTCACCCGCACCTTGGCGGAGCACGGGGTTCATGTCACGGTGACCGATGGGCGGGCGGCCACGCGGATCACCTCGAACGGCGCGGTTCCGGTCCTGCGTCCGAGGGTGGAACTGGTGTCGCTGGGCAAGCGGGAGCTGCGCGGCGCGATCATGTTCCCGGCCGGGCACGTGCCGGGCTCGCGGCGGCTGCCGGTCCTGCTCGACCCGTACGCAGGGCCCGCCGGCGCTCTGGTCCTGCGCGGGCTGGACGACTTCGCGGTCTCGCAGTGGTTCGCCGACCAGGGCTTCGCCGTGCTGGTCGTGGACGGGCGCGGCACGCCGGGCCGGGGACCGGTCTGGGAGCGGGCCATCCACCTCGATCAGCTGAGCGTGACGCTGGAAGACCAGGTTGACGCGCTGCACGCGGCCGCCGGCCGTTTCCCCGACCTGGACCTGGGCCGGGTGGCGATCCGTGGCTGGTCAGACGGCGGGTATCTGGCGGCCGGGGCCGTACTGCGCCGGCCCGACGTCTTCCACGCCGCCATCGCGGGCGCACCGGTCACCGACACCCGCCTGTACGACACCCACTGGCAAGAACGCTACCTGGGCCACCCCGACGAGCACCCCCAGGTATATGACCGCAGCTCCCTCATCGCCGACGCCCCGAACCTGCGCCGCCCGCTCATGCTCGTGCACGGTCTGGCCGACGACAACGTCTTCGCCGCCCATACGCTGAGACTGTCCGCCGCACTGCTGGCCGCTGGCCGCCCGCACACCGTCCTGCCGCTGCCCGGGGTCTCCCATATGGCCGCCCAGGAGAAGGTCGCCGAGAACCTGCTCCTGCTGGAGCTGGACTTCCTACGCCGTAACCTTCTCCAGCAACCCCTGAATGACTACACCACATAGCGGCAGGCCCGGGAAGCGTTCAAGATCAACTCAGGCTCATGTGGGCTGCCCCAAAATGGTTTGCCCGTGGATGGCGTGCGCTGCGATGCTCGGCCGCGCAGGAGCAGAGCGGGAACGGAGAGGAAGCCGCAAAGTGGCCGTCAGCGTATCCAGCAAGTCGTCCGAGTCCGGGCCGGAAGTCCGCACGGTGGCCGGCGTCCTGCGCGGCGGCCGGGAGGCGGGCCTGGCGGTCTTCCGCGGCATCCCGTTCGCCGAGCCGCCGGTCGGCGCCCTCCGTTTCGCCGCGCCGCAGCCGGTGCGCAGCTGGGACGGCGTGCGCCCGGCGGTCGTGTACGGCCCGCCGCCCCCGCAGTCCGGCGTACTCGGGGTGTCCCAGGACACCGCCGGAGACGACTGGTTGACGCTCAACGTCTGGACCCCGGAACCGGATCCGGCGGCAGGGCTCCCGGTGATGGTGTGGATCCCCGGCGGCGCTTACGCCATCGGCAACTCCAGCCTCCCGGAATACGACGCCGGGCACCTGGCCGGGAGCGGAGCCGTGGTCGTGACCCTCAACTACCGTCTCGGTATTGAGGGTTTCGCGCAGATCGACGGAGCCCCGGCCAACCGGGGACTGCTCGACCAGGTCGCGGCCTTGCAGTGGGTGCGAAACAACATCCGGGTGTTCGGCGGCGACCCGGACCGGGTCACGGTCTTCGGCGAGTCGGCGGGCGGCGGATCGGTCGCCGCGCTGCTCGCCATGCCGCGCGCCGCCGGGCTCTTCCGCCGGGCGATCGCGCAGAGCGTGCCGGGGACGTTCTTCTCACCCGAACTGGCCGCCGACATCGCCGCCGCCTTCGCCGCCGAGCTTGGGGTACGGCCCACGGTGTCCAGCCTGTCGGCGGTGGCCCCGGCCCAGCTGCCCGCCGTGGGCGACGCGGTCTTCGCCAAGATGGTCCAATGGCGGGACCGCTGGGGGCAGATCACACACCGGCCGATCCCGTACGCACCGGTCGTCGACGGTGACGTCCTGCCGGCGACCCCTTGGCGGGCGCTGGCCGACGGCGCCGCCCGGGACGTCGAGCTTCTCGTCGGGCACACCCGTGACGAGCACCGGTTGTTCAGCCTGATCGACGGCGTGCTCGGCCAGGTCACGCACGAGCAGACCGAGACCGCTCTGCACATGCTCGCCCCCGACCCGGACGGCGCCCGCCGGTACCGTGAGGCCTTCCCGGCCGCAACCGATGAGGAGCTGTACGAACTGGTCAACGCGGACTGGCTGTTCCGCATGCCGAGCCTCCACCTCGCCGACGCGCAGATCGCCGGCGGCGGCCAGGCCCACCTCTACGAACTGACCTGGTCCGCCCCGGGAATGGGCGGTGGCCTCGGCGCCTGCCACGGCCTGGACGTGCCGCTCGTCTTCGGCAACCTGAGCAGCGGACAGCCCGCCATGCTGATCGGCGACCCGCCCTCCCCGGCGGCGGAGGAGCTCTCCGCGCAGATCCGCAGGGCGTGGACGGCATTCGCCGCTCACGGCGACCCGGGCTGGCCTCCGTACGACACCGACCACCGCCTCGCACAGCTCTTCGACATGCCGTCGATGGTCGCCGCGTACCCGGAAGAGACCTCGCGACTGCTGTGGCAGAACCACACCTTCCCGGCGCTCCCACTGCTCGCGCGGCCGGTGTGAGCCACGGGAGCTACTTGCCGAGCTTGTCAATGCGCTGGGCAAGACGATCGACATGGTGGAGCGGAAGTTCCTTTATTGGTGATGTTCTGTTCCGGGATGGTCGTGCGCTGAACTTCACGCCCCCGACCCCGCCTGATGCGCACCGGTCGAGGAGGATGGTGTGTCGATCGGAAGCGGGGATGCCATGAAGATCGTGATACCGGGTGGGACCGGACATTTAGGGGTGCTGCTCTCCGGCGCCCTCGCGGGTGCGGGCCACGAGGTGGTCGTGCTCAGTAGGCACGCGGGGACGCGGGTGCCCGGTGCGCGTACGGTGCTGTGGGACGGCCGCACGGCGGGTGCGTGGGCGGCCGAGCTCGACGGCGTGGACGCGGTGATCAACCTGGCCGGACGCAGTGTGAACTGCCGTTACACCAAGGAGAACCTGCGGCAGATGATGGACTCGCGGGTGGAGTCCGCCACCGCCGTCGGTACGGCTGTCGCCGCGGCAGCCCGCCCGCCGAAGGTGTGGCTCCAGATGAGCACCGCCACCATATACGCGCACAGCTTCGACCACGCCAACGACGAGGCGACCGGGGTCATCGGCGGCGGCGAGCCCGGCGTTCCCGCCTACTGGGGGTTCAGCGTCGACATCGCCCGGAACTGGGAGAACGCGCAGCTCGCGGCGGAAACCCCAGCTACGCGGAAGGTCGCGCTACGCACCAGCATGGTGATGGCGCCCGGCCGGGGCGGGCCGTTCGACACGTTGTGGCGGCTGGCCCGGTCGGGCTTGGGCGGGCCGGTCGCCGGTGGGCGGCAGTACATGTCGTGGATTCACGATCGCGACTTCGTGCGCGCGGTCAAGTTCCTGCTGGTAGGTGATGACCTGGCCGGGCCGGTCAACCTGGCCTCACCCAATCCGTTGCCGATGCGGGCGTTTATGGCGGGTCTGCGCCAGGCGGTAGGCGTACGGGTGGGGTTGCCTGCCGCCCGATGGATGGCGGAGATCGGCGCGTTCGTGGCGCGCAGCGACACCGAACTGCTGCTGAAGAGTCGGCGGGTCGTGCCGGGACGACTGGTCGACGCGGGCTTCACCTTCGACCTGCCCGAATGGCTGGACGCCGCCCGCGATCTCGTGGCCCGCAGCCGCCCACCAGGACCGTAACACTCAGCCGCCCGGTCCGACCTCGTGCTGGGAGCGTCGTCGTCGGACGTCGGCATGTCGCCCCTCGTACGACCGTAGTGCGGCAGTGAGGCGGCCAGATCGGGGTAGGCGGCGGCCCACACGTCGTCGAACAGGAACCACTGGTGATAGCCGAAAGTGCCATCGACATGCATGGCCATCTGGGCCACGTGCTCACTCTGCCGGATGATCGTGTGACGTGGATCGTGGCCAGGGGACGGCGCGAATTTCTCCACCAGGGGCAGCACGAACTCGTGCGCCTGCCTGTGCCTGGCGCTGCGAGGATGACGAAATGATCGCGACCCCTGGCGACTACGCCTGGTTCTCCTACGAGCGCTTCCCCGAGCTGGCGGAGGCCTACTGCTTCACCTACCTCCGCGGCCTGGCACCCGAGCAGCTGGTGCTCCGGCTCGGTGGTCGGCCGGAGGATTTCACGCCCATGACGCTTGAGGAGCTGATCGAGACTCGCCACAGGAACAGCTACGACACCGCGTTTCTCGGCGCCACGACCATAGGCGACTGGGTGTTCATCGTTGAGCCCAACGGTGGGCTCGGCATCGATGAAGAAATCATCGCTTCGCTGTCGGCGGGAACCCGCCTCGTCTCCCACTTCCGCGACGTCGAAGGCGTCGAGTACTGCTACTGGAGCGAAGATGGAGAGATCCGGTTCTGCTTCATCGCTGATGAAGGTTACTCGGAAGAGGTACCGGATGAGGTCGTGAAGACCATGCAGCGGATCGACGCCGACTACAGGCACCTCTACCCCAGCGACGGGCCGGCGTTCCTCCTGGCCGAGCATCTCACCGGCATCACGCTGACACCGGAGCTGCTGGAGGGGTCCACCTACCTGTGCGGAGTCATCCTCGAACCGAGGTGAGCCGGATCCATCGTCTGTGACCCCCTCGGGCCAGTCGCAGCCGGTGGACCACGCCGCTGCAAGCTCCCGCGAGATTCGCGTTCCCAGGTGGGCCATCTATCGCGCTCAGGGGCCAACTAACGCCCCCAACGTCAAGTGAGGCTTTGATCGATAGCTGGCGGATGGGACCGATAGTTGGCGCCGCCGAACCGTCCGCAGTTGATCGAGCTGTGACCCCCAGGCATAGACGGCGGCTGAGAGTGGTTCAGCCTGTGGGATTCTGTGGTTCCCAGAGTTTGTTGGCTGGCCTCCCTAGCTCTTCTTGGCGGCTGCGTACAGATCTCGATAGCTGTCGCGGTTACGATCTCTTTTCGCATGTCTCCTGATCGGAGCCGTTGATGAGGAAAGAACCAGACCCAGCAGTCTTGTATCCGGATGTGGCCGAGCTAGGGAGTCTTGCTGCAGCGCTACAAGCTATGGCGGCCGATCAAGGTCTGTCTCTCAGCATGGTTGCCAGCGCGTCGGATCCATTGCGTCATGCCACAGCTCCCAGCGTTGTCCCGCACCGCGAAGCGCTGTTCGTGTCCGCATGGGTTTTCGAACGGCGGTGGCGTATCTGTGGTTCCGCGAACAATGGGATCCTGATTGAGGGCGTCACGGACGACTTGAACGACGTCCCAGCTTTGGTGCACGGCTGGGCTGAAGGTGCCACTCTCCAGGAGATCGACCAAGCTGCGGACTTCGATCTCCTGACTGGGCGATTTGAGGTGCCGGACGGCAATTCCGCTGACGTCATCGCCGCACAGTGGCAGTACACGCTCAAGGACGCCCAGCAATCCGACTGGCCTGAATACCAGGCGCTCATCGAGGCGGCCTACGCCGAACCCAAGCTATGCAAGCTCTATCCCTATACCAGCCACTGGGCGCTGAGCTTTTCCGCCACCCCGTACCCCTTCACTCCGAGCTTTGTCTCCATAGAAGCTTCTCGGGGAGGCGGCTACACCATCAGGGAATGGTCGAACGGCCCGGCGCTGACCCGGGTTCCCACACCTGCCGAAGCGATCAGCATCGCAGTGAACCGACTTCCAGCTGACCTCGGTCCGAACGACCGGCCTACGCATCCTTGAAGTTGCTGCGGTCCGGCGAAATTTCTAACGGATGTTCAGGTTGGAGGGTCTCTGAGCTCAGCCTAGAAACGGACGGATGACCGGCATCTCCGTTGTTTCCAGGACCCGTGTGGCGGCGGTGTGGAGGTACGGTGCGGGTAGCGTGCAAACGGTCGCGCGGGTGGGGCATCGCCCCTACCGTCCCAGAGTATGCAGACAGTGGATGTACTGGTCGTGGGGGCGGGTCTGGCTGGCCTGCACACATCCCGCCTGCTGGCGCAACGGGAACTGAATGTGATGGTCGTCGACAGCCGCAGGTCGCTGTCGACGGGCATCCGCACGACGGGGATCTTCGTACGCCGCACCCTCGATGACTTCGACCTGCCCGACCACCTGCTCGGGCCTGGCGTCCGGGACGTGCTGTTGTATCCGCCGTCGCGGCGGGCACCGATCCGGCTCACCAGTGACCGGGACGAGTACCGCGTAGCCGACATGCCGGCCATCTACGAGCACGCGCTCCGTGCGGCGGAGTCAGCTGGGGCACGGGTCCTCTTGGGCGTTCGGTACGTCGACGTGTCGATGGGTTTTGTGCGGTTCGCGGGTGCGGAACCGGTGATGGCCCGGTTCATCGTCGGCGCGGACGGCGCCCGCTCCCGGGTGGCTCGTGATCTCGGCCTCGATGTCAACCGGCGCCTTCTCGTCGGTGCCGAGATCGTCCACCCGATCGCGTCGGGCACGACCACCCCGGCGTTCCACTGCGTGCTGGACCCCCGGGTAGCTCCGGGGTACCTGGGGTGGGTCATCGACGACGGCCAGCACGCGCATGTTGGCGTCGCAGGATATCCGGACGCGATGCGCACCGGTATCCGCCCTCTGCTGGACGCTTTCGCCGCGGACGCGCCCGGCCGCGGGGCGCCCGCCGGTCCGGTCGAGCGTCGAGGTGGTCCGATCCCGGTCGGCGGTGTGCTGCGGCGGTTGGCGTGTCCTGCCGGGCTGCTGGTCGGGGACGCGGCGGGCGCGGTGTCGCCGCTGACCGCCGGGGGATTGGACCCCTGCTTACGCATGTCCGAACTCGCCGCGGCGGTCACCGCCGGGTACCTGCGCACCGGCGACCAACGCGTGTTACGCCGCTACGACGGGGGCGCGTTACGGACCCGGTTCCGCGGCCGACTGTTGCTGCGCCGCGTGTTCGCCGGCATCCGATCCCCCGCCGCGGTAGAGGCGGCAGTGACCTTACTACGCAGTCGTCCCGGTCGTGCCTTGGCGTCGCGGATCCTGTTCGGCGACGGCTCGTTTCCCGACGTCAACCTACGGCTCGACCGCTTCTCGGAGCGATAGCCGTTTAGCGTCGCCGTGCGGCAACTCGACGACGACCAAGCCCTCGCGGCGGTCGGCTGGCTGGCCTGCCATGGGGTGGCTGCTGGTGCTGGACAACGTCCCCCATCCCGGTCACATCGCGGGCCTGCTGGGTCGCGCCCTGGCTGGGCAGGCGCAGGTGACCAGCCAGCGGCCAGGGGTCCAGCGCCGCGCGCGGTTCGCCCAGTGCGGTGTTGACGGGGAGGAAGGCGCCCAGCAGTTCGGCCAGGGCGTGGGGATCGGGCGGCGGTGTACAGGATGAGGGTGAGGGCGCCTGTGGGGTTGCTCTTGGCTCCGCTGCCTGCGGAGATCGTCGCCAGGAGCTCGCCGGCATCCGGCCGCTCGCCGAGCCCCGGGAAATCGATGCGCCGGTCGGCAGCGGTACGCGTATCGTCTTCGACCTCGATCGCGGACACCTCGGGCCTGCCGCCGCCTTTCCCACCGACCTCGACCACCTTGATGTGCACGGCCCGGACTGTGTTGCCCCGAAGGGCCCAGGGCATGTCATCGTCCGCGACCTTCGCCCCGCGAATCCCGGTCAGGATGCCTTCTATAGGTAGGCATGTACTATCTGTCGGCATGCATCCCAGGCATGCTGCGAGGGGCAATGAGTGACGACGTGCTCTCGATCATCCCGGCCGATCCGTACTGGCAACCTGAGCGAGACGCCGCCGAACGTGCCGCCGCGCTCGCGGCGGAACTCGCCCCCGGAACCCCTGACGGCGTGGACGTCGAGATCGAAGTCACCTGGCATGAGAGCCTCACCGTTGTCGACTGCGGGTCCAACCTGATAAAGATCGGCTGCCCGCTCTGCGCTGCTTCGATCGACACCGAGTGGTGGGCCGAGCTCACTGAGGTTCGTGACGAAGAGGGCTTCACCACATTGGCGATTCAGGTTCCGTGCTGCGGCGGCCAGACCTCACTGGACGCGCTGGACTACGACTGGCCCTGCGGCTTCGCGCGGTTTGAGATCGCTATTTGGAACCCGGATCGAGGCTGGTTCAACGACAAGGAACTGGCAGCTTTCGCGAACGCCTTGGGCCATCCCGTACGCCAGGTCATAGCCCATATCTGATTTTGGCACGCAGGTCACCCGGCTAGGTGAAGTCCGCATAGACGGTGCCGGGAAATTCGTCACCCCTATGCGGCCTGGGCGTACTCGTGGATCAGTCCGACAAGGCGATCGCGGGGTGCCTGTATCGGCTAGCGGTGGGCAAGTTGCGCACCTGTCCGGCAGCGTCTGGTGCGGCCGGTAGCGTTGTGATGATCAATGTAGTCGACTAGGACGGTGTGCAGATGCCGCCGCCCGACGAGCAGCATCCGGTCCAGGCACTCGCGCCGGACGCTCACCAGTTCGCGCGTAGTAGGTGCGACCCCCTTCCTGACGCAGGGCCGGGGCACGTTCACCACGGGCCCCGCCGGTTACGCTTCCATTTGATCCCTGGTCAGGCGGTGGTGAAGGAGATCCAGACGTCCGGGGGTACGTCGGGACGGTTCGGCACGGGCCGGCGCTCCTCCGTCCACGCGTCGCCGGCGATCTCGGTGGCGACGCGCCGCCAGAACGCGACGGCCGCCGTGTTCGAGTCCTGGAAGGCGATCTTCCAGGGGCCGGGGTGGCGGGAGATCACCTCCCGCACAACTTTCATCCCGATCCCGGACCGGCGCGCGCCGCGTACCACGAAGAAGCTGTTCAGCACGCGCGCAGGGCCGGACAGCGCGCGCACGAATGAGAACCCGACAGGCCGGTCGCCGCTGGTGAACAGGTAGGCCGCCCAGTCGTCGTCCTCGAACGCCGAGCGCAGCCGGTCGCCGTGATAGGTGGCGTCGGGGCTGGGCAGCCCGCCCTGAAATTCCGCCAGAAGTCCAGAGCCAGGCACGTACAGAAGGGATGTTGTGTGCCACTTCCCCGGGGGCCATGATCGGGTATTGCGCGCGAAATAGGGGGCCGTTATGGGAAATGTGCTGGTGACTGGAGCCACCGGAGGGATTGGGACGGCGCTGGTCGGCGCGCTCGTGGAGGCTGGGCATCGGGTGACTGCCGTGGGGCGCGGCGTGGCGCGGCTGGACGTGCGGGGGATTGAGGCGGATCTGGCCGAACCAGGGACGCTGGCCGCCGCCGTGGGAGCACTGGAGGATGCGGGGGAATTGGGGGAGGTGCACGCGCTGGTGCATTGCGCGGGAATCTCCCCCATCGAAGCCGTCGCCGACGCCGGCCCCGAGACATGGCGGCGGACGCTGGCGGTGAACGTGGCCTCCGCCGCAGAGCTGGTACGGCTGACGCTGCCCGCGTTGCGACGGTCCAAGGGCCACGTGATCTTCGTCAACGCTTCACCCGGGATGACGGGCATCCCCCGCTGGTCGGCGTTCGTCGCCAGCAAGGCGGCGCTGCGGGAGTTGGCCGATTCACTGCGCGAGGAAGAGGCCGCCCATGGGATACGCGTCACCACGGTCTATCCCGCAGCGACGGCGACCGACTTGCTGGGTGAGGTCAGGCGGGCCTTCGGGCGCCCGTACGATCCCGAGCTGTGCATCCAGCCACAGACGCTGGCCGCGATGATCGTCTGGGTGCTGAGCGCACCAATTGACGCCTACGCCTGCGAGCTGTCCGTACTGCCCTCGCCGCGCCCGCCAGGGTGAGGGACATGTCGGTGGGGGTGTTTAGCGCCAGTGGTCCTGTTGGGGCAGCTTCACCCACATGTCGGGTGGACCGATGATCGCTCGGGCGTCGGGCAGTCGCAGGCCCGCGCGGGCGCAGCAGTAGGCCACGGCTTTGCGCTGGTAAAGATACGAGGCGAGAACTTCGTCTGACGGCGCGTCGGCGAGCACGTCACCCCCGCCGGGGTGGGTGTCCCAATCCTCCAGTACGCCATCGCGGGTGACGCTGCCCTGGTTGCCGCTCTTGGGGTTGGCGTACATGCCGTAGCACACGGTGCGGACCGACAGCTGTTTCATGATTGCGGGTGTCGACGCGGTGAACCCGCAGGGGTGCGAGACGACGCATCCGCCGGGCGCGTCGGTGACCCCGACGATGGCCAGGCTCTCGTCATAGTTCGCCAGAGGCTCATACATGATCGCTTCAACGTAGTCGGCGGCGGGTGTGGCTCCAAGGCGTCGTACCGCCTCGGCCGCGTGGACTCCGGCCACACAAGCCAGGCTGACACCGTCGTAGGGGAATCGGCCCAACGCCGCGATCAGGCGTCCAGCCTCCGCCACGGCCTCGGCCTCCGCGGCGGACAGCCCGGCTTCCCCGGGAGGCATGTCGTACATGTCGGGTATTGGGGTGGCCAAACTGAGCCGTCCGGGGGACCATCCGGACATCATCGGCCGCCATGGGTCCGCGTCGGCGTCGACCAGGATGTCGGCGTTCTCGGGACGGTTGGCGAAGATGGCCGTCCAAAGCGCGGTACGGCCCTCATACTCGGTGTCGACATCGTCCACGAGCGCGGCCAGCTCCTCGACCACATCCGGCGAACCCCATCTGGCCGCGAGATGCAACGGCGAGCCGTGAGACGGCCCGGCGTTCGGGTCGGCACCCGCGTCGAGCCGGGCACGAACCGATTGGATCTTGGTCCAGTCCTGCAAAGCCATCCAGGACCAGTTGGCTCCCTCTGCGTTGATAACGGCGCTCCTTGTACGGACCTACGTGGACGTCCTTGAGCGGCCAGCATGGCGGATCGGACTGACATTTCGATCGGCCCCGGCGTGCCACTAGCCAGAGGTCACGCCAGCCGGAATCCTTGGAGCCATGGGGATAGTGGACGACGAACAGTCCCTCACCGCATTTCTGAGGACGGTGAACGTCGGCGATCTCCTCGCTGGAACTGTCGCGGAGGTCACAGACTCGGAGGCGACGGTGCTCCTCGACGTGTTCGCCAGGGATCCGGTCGGCATCATCGGTCCGCTCGATCTTTCCTGGCGGTCCTTTGGGCGATCGGCTGCTGAAATCCTTGAAGTCGGCGGCCGAGTCTCCGCCGAGGTGATCGCCGTTGATCTCCAAGAGCGGCAGGTCCTGCTCTCACGGTCCGCGACCGAGAACCCCCAGCTATGGGCATATCTGAAGGCACTGCGTCCGGGACAGAGGCTACTCAAATCCACCGTCCGCAGCCGTGAAGATCCCGGTTATTGCGGTTGAGTCTCCCCTGAGGGGAGACGGCAGAGTGGGCGCATGGACGGTGACGTGCTGCTGACGATCGGAGACCTGGCCCGGCGTACCGGGCTTACGGTGAAGGCGATCAGGTTCTACTCCGAACGCGGGCTCGTGCCGCCCACCACCCGCAGTCCCGCCGGTTACCGGTTGTACGACGTCGGCGCGCTGGCCCGGCTGGAGTTCGTGCGCACGCTGCGCGAGCTGGGGATCGATCTGCCCACCGTGCAGCGCCTGCTGGAACGCGATCTTCCGGTGGCGCAGGTCGCCGAGGAGCACGCCGAGGCGCTGGACGTGCAGATCCGCATCCTGCGGCTGCGCCGAGCCGTGCTGCGCGCGGTGGCCAGACGGGGATCGACGCTAGAGGAGACGGAACTCATGCACAGGCTCGCCAAACTCTCCAACGAGGAACGCCACCGCCTCGTCACCGGCTTCATCGACGAGGTCTTCGGCGATCTCGACGCCAATCCCGAGTGGGTCGCGATGATGCGCTCGGCCATGCCGGACCTGCCCGACGACCCTGATCCCGAGCAGGTGGACGCCTGGGCGGAGCTGGCCGAACTGGTCCAGGACCCGGAGTTTCGCGCGGCGGTCCGCCGGCTGGCCGAGTACCAGGCGGCCGAGCGCGCCCAGGGCGACACCACGGGGCTGCACCACGAGCTCACGGAGGAGGTCCGCGACCGCGTCGGCGCGGCGGTGGCCGCGGGTGTGGACTCCGCGTCGCCGCAGGCGGCCGCCATCGTCGGCGCCCTCGCCACCCGGTACGCGCAGACCTTCGGCCGCGCCGACGACGCCCACCTGCGGGACTGGATGCTGGACCGCCTGGAGGCGGCCGACGAACCGCTCGCCGAGCGTTACATGCAGCTGCTCGCGGTGATCAACGGCTGGCCGGTGCCGCCGAGCATGGCGCCGCTGTTCGGCTGGTTCAGCCAGGCTCTGCGCGCGGGTCGGTGAGGTCGCTCTCCGCCTTCTCCGCGCGGACATGCGTGGTGAACCGGCCCTCACGCTGCCGTCGCCTTGCTCCAGTGGGCCGAGAGGCCGAGGTGGTCCGCCCCGATCTGGCGACCTCGTGCCGCTCCTGTGCGGCATCGCCTATGCCGTCCAGAAGGTGCGCGCGCCTACCGACCCGATACCAGTCCCACCCGGTAGGCGAGGACGACCGCTTGGACGCGGTCGCGGAGGCCGAGTTTCGTCAGGATCCGCGACACATATGTCTTGACGGTCTCGGAGGCGATGAACAGCGTCTCGGCGATCTCCGCGTTCGACAGGCCTGCGGCGATCAGCTCGAGCACGTCGAGTTCGCGGCGGGTCAGCGCGCGGATGAGTTCTTCTCTGGCGGGCCGGGAGGTGTCTGAGGGGCGCAGCCGTTCCGCGTAGTGGCCGATGAGCGATCGGGTGACGGCGGGTGCCAGCAGCGCCTCTCCCCGGGCGACCGTGCGGACGCCGCCCACCAGCTCGGCCGGGGGCGCGTCCTTGAGGAGGAAGCCGCTGGCTCCGGCGCGCAACGCGTCGTAGACGTACGCGTCGACGTTGAAGGTGGTGACGACCAGGACCTTCGGTGGTGCGACGGCGTCGGGGCCGGCCAGCCGCCGGGTGGCCTCGATGCCGTCGAGCAGGGGCATGCGGATGTCCATGACGACCACGTCGGGGAGCAGCCGTTGCGCGGCTTCCACGGCCGCGTGCCCGTTGTCGGCCTCTCCGACGACTTCCATGTCGGGCTGCGCGGAGAAGATGGTGACGTATCCGGTGCGTACCAGCGGCTGGTCGTCGCAGACGAGCACCTGGATCGGATCGCTGCTCATCGAGTCACTCCTGGACGGGCTTGCACGGAATCACGGCACGGACGCCGAACCCGCCGTCGGGCCGGGGTCCGGTCACCAGTTCACCATCGATCATCCGTACCCGCTCGCGCAGTCCTGCCAGCCCCCGTCCTGTGGTGCTCGGTGCGGCGAGGGCGGGCCCGTTGGTGGTCACGTCGATCTCGATCTGCTCGCCGTACCGGATCTGAACGACGGTCGGCCGCCCGGCCGCGTGTTTCATGGCATTGGTGAGTGCCTCCTGCACCACGCGGTAAGCGGCCAGTTCCACCTCCACGCTCTGCGGCCGCCGCAGGCCCTGCTCGTCCCACTCGACGGGCTGACCCGACATCCTGGCCTGCTCGATCAGGTCCTTCACCTTGCCCAAGGTGGGCGCTCGGTCCGCCGAGGCCGACGCGCCGGTCGCCTCCAGCACATCCAGCAGGTAGCGCAGCTCCGTCAACGCGCGGCGGCCGGTGTCGCTGACCGCCGCGAGCCCCTCGCCGGCCCGCTCCGGCGCGGACGTCAGTACGAACTGCGCCGCGTCGGCCTGGACCACCATGGCCGTCACGTGATGGGTCACCACGTCGTGCAGCTCCCGCGCGATGCGTGCCCGCTCGGCAGCTGTGGCCACCTCGGCGGCCAGCCGCCGCCGCTCGACCTCGTGCATCCGCCACCTCCGCACGGCGCCTCCGGCCAGCCATGCCACGGCCAGGCTCAGGTAGAACGCCAGATAATCCGGTACGCCCTGGGGCGAACCCAGGCCGTGCAGACCGACAGCCAGCAGGGCATAGCCCGCGCTCCCGACGACGACCAGAGCGGGGCGGAAGGACACTTGGTAGGCCCCGGCCGCATAAAGCGCCAGGTACAGCCCCAAGCTGGCGAACGTGGTCGGAAAGCCCAGCGACTGATGCGCCGCGAACGCGCCCCCGACGATCAGCAGGCAGACCGCGGGCCACCGGCGGCGGGCCACGAGTGGCAGGGCCTGCGCCAAGGTCAGTCCGATGCCCAGCGCGTCCACAGGCCGGGCGAACAGGTCGCCGAGCTGTGTCCCGATCTTCGACAGCACCGGCACGAAGGCCAGCAGGGCAAGGAGCAGCGCCAGGGCGCCGTCCTTGCCGTACTCGTCCCGCGTCACACCGCTTCCCTCCTGCGAGCGAAGACCAGCATAGGTACGGCGAGCGCCAGCCCGACCATAACCGTGATGATCGACGCTTCCAGCCCGAAACTCCCACCGGTCAGCAGGGCCGGGCCGGTGACGTGCGCGGTCAGGAGGCTCCCTTCGGCGGCGTGCCCGGAAACCGGGATGCCGAGCAGCTGCACGGTGGTGTTCCAGGTGAAGTGCAGACCCACGACGAACCAGATGCTGCGCCGCCACAGGAACGCCGCGCCCAGCAGTACTCCGGCCTCGATGGCGATGGCCACCGAGCTCCACAGGCTGGCACCGGGGTTGGCCAGGTGCGCGAAGCCGAAGAACACCGCGGTGAGCGTGAGTGCGATGCGGCTGCCGGCCAGCCGCTCCAGGGCCTGCAGGGCCAGGCCGCGGAACATCAGCTCCTCCGTGATCGCCGTGGCTGCCATCGTCGCCGCCGCGGCGATCACGACCGGAAAGAAGCTGTTGCCCGCCCAGGAGAACGAATAGCCCCCGAACGCCGTGATGAGGAGAGTGGACAGGAACACGAAGCCCAGGCCGATCCCGCCGCCGACCAGCACCTCCCGCGCGGCCCCCCGCCGGGCCAGCTCCGGCGTGGGCCGCTTCGCGACGTAGCGCATGACCGCCCAATAAACCCCCACTGCGGCGACCGCCCCCAGCAACGGTAGCGCGCCGGTCACGGCCGAGACCGCGGCGATGCCGACCAACCCCGTCAGCATCCAGCCCAGCGGCGAGCGGACGATCCGGACCAGACGACCACCTCTCTCGTGGCGTTCGGCGGGCGTCGTGCCCATCATGGCCTCCCTTGGCGATTGATCCATGAGGCAACGCTAGAAAGGCGGTGATGTCCGCGAATCACCATCGAGAGGACGATTTCTGTAGCTCTCGCGGGGGATGCGCAGCCCAATAGCAGGTTCATGAAAGCGACGTAGCGCGCACAGCGGCATCCTGTCCTTTCCGAACAGGCTGTTATGGCACGCAGGGAGCATGGGCATGGCCACTGTCGTGATCGCCGTGGTGGCGGTCTTTTTCCTCGGGATGCGCAACGGCTGATGAGTACGACGACCACCTGCACAACCCGATCGGCCCGCACTTGGGGTTCCCTCAAGGAACTCTGGATGTTATGGTCATGGAGTCTCTTGAAGGAACCCAAGAAGGAGTCGTCAAGATGAGCAAGGTCTTCAGTGCCCACGCGGTGTCGGTCGACGGTTACATCACCGGGCGCGACCCGGGCGCCGGGAGTCACCACCTCCATTACGAGGTTGAGCGCTGATCCTCATCCACCGGCGCCCTGGCGATGATCAGCGCCCACACCGCCCGCTAACAGCGGGTTCGCCCGCTTTCGACGCCGCCACCGCAGTCGCCGACTATGCCGCCGACAACCCCCCGCAAGGAGAAGAAGATGCTCAACCCCGACGTACGCCACGTTCTCGACGGCACCTCGCTGGCCCACCTCGCCACCGTCCTACCGGACGGCTCGCCCCACACCGTCCCGCTCTGGGTCGGCACTCACGGCGACCACGTTGTCTTCCTCACCGGTCCGCACTCGCGCAAGGCCCGCAACCTGCGTCGCGACCCGCGAGTGGCGCTCTCCATGGCCCCCGCCGACAACCCGTTCCTGCCCGTCATCGTCCGCGGTCGGGTCACCGAATGGCTCGAAGGCGACTCGGCCTGGGAGATCATCGACCAGATCGCAACGAAGTACACCGGCAAGCCCTATCCCCGAGGAGAGGAACGCGTCGTCGCCGTCGTCGAGCCCGAGCGGCAGACCGTCGGCGTCAGCTGAGCCGCCCCTACCCACCCATGACCCTGTGCTGCGGTCCCCTTCTGCCGCATTCCGGTCGCGCCCGATACAGGCCCAAGCTGCGGGCCAGCGTCTTGGTCTGTCACCACCTCGTCACGAAAGTCCGCCCGCCCGCGCGGGAAGCGTCCGTGCTTCAGCTCGAACCGACGCCGCGGTCTTCGCGCCGCATGTCCCCGGTGCCGGGGGTTCCCGTACCGAGGCCGTAACGCAGGAGCACCGCGCCTTTGGACGAAGCGACGGGCGGCTCGAGGAGCACCAGGTTGGCAGGCACCGTACCGCCGTCGAACACCTTCTTGCCGACGCCGAGCATGATGGGGAAGACCCACAGGTCGAGCCGGTCGAAGAGGCGCTCGTGCAGGAGGGTCTGCACCAGGTTCAGGCTTCCGATCACGTGGACGTGCTCGTGCTTGTCACGTAGCTCGTGCACGGCGCTCACCAGGTCGGGTCCCAGCTGCGTCGAGCCCGCCCAGTCAAGATCCGGGTTGCCTCGCGAGGCGACGTACTTCGGGATGCTGTTGAACAGCGTGGCGACCCCGCCGTCGACGCCGTCGGCCTGATTCGGCCAGAACGCGGCGAAGATGTCGTAGGTCTTGCGGCCCAGGAGCAGGGCGTCCATACCCTGCATGCCGGCACCGACGTGCTGGCCGACCGTCTCGTCGAACAAGGGCGCCTGCCATCCCCCGAACGGAAAGCCGTCGGGGTCCTCCTCGGCATCACCCGGTGCCTGGCCAACCAGGTCGAGCGTCGCGAACAGGTCGATGTGGATCATGCCCATGGTGTCCTCCTCCTGGTGTTCTGGCTCGTTTTCCGGCACGAACTTACACCGGCGTCCGGACGCGAACTCATCGAACGCTCGCCGAGCACCCGACCATCCAGGGCACAGGCTCGCCGGCTGTCCTGTGTCTATGCGCGACCCCGTAGCCGACAGTCCGCCCGGCATCCGAGAAGTACCCTTAGTTGGTGTTTTCGCCCCAAGGCCCCTCGCTGCGTGAACTGACGGTCCAGGCGCTGTCCTCGGTCGAGCGCGGCTACGACCTGCTCGCCCCCAAATTCGAACACACGCCCTTTCGCACTCCCGATAGCGTCCTTGACGCAACCACCGACGCTCTGCGTCCGCTCGGGCCGTTCGGGCAGGGACTGGACGTGTGCTGCGGCACCGGCGCAGGCATGCGGACCCTCAAACCCCTGTGCCAAGGACGGATCACGGGTGTCGACTTCAGCACCGGCATGCTCGCGCAAGCGCGCCGAACACACCCGGACGCCGAATGGGTACAGTCCGACGCTCGAGCCCTGCCCTTCGCCGAGGACTTCGACCTCGCCGTCAGCTTCGGAGCGCTCGGACACTTCCTGCCCGCCCAACGGCTCTCGCTCTTCGCTGGCGTGTACCGCGCGTTACGGCCTGACGGACTCTTCGCCTTCCCGATCGGCGCGCCGCCGCCCATCACATCGCGCAGGTACTGGACGCTGCTCGGATTCGACCTGGCCATGCAGGTACGAAATGCCGTGTGGCGTCCCCCCTTCGTCATGTACTACGGCACCTGCTACCTGAACGCGGTCCGCAACGACCTGACAGCAGCCGGATTCACCGTGACAACAGTCCCCTTGACGGCCCTCGGCCGACGCGAGGACGGCAGCCCACGGTGCCGGCTCGTCCTCGCACGCAGAAACTAAGGGGTACAACTGGCGGGACTCCATAGAGCGGCGCAACACCGGCGGCCCTGGATTACCGTGTTGCCTTCCCTGCGGGAAGGGTCGGCCTCTGGGGGGATTTCGGCGTCAATGAATGGTGGGCCCGGACGACGATCGTCGGGAGGTTCACCGTCGTGCTCTGCCCGGCCTGGTCGATCACCGTCACCGAACCCAGGTACCGTCCACTCACCCGGAACTTGTGCTTGGCCGTCAGACCGACGGCCTGCTTCTGATCGCCGAAGTTCCAACGGATCTCGCGTACGCCCAGAGGGAACGTAGAGCCCCTCAGGGAGTAGGTCACAGTCGCGTTGGCCTTCTTGACAACGATTCCCTGGGACGGCGAGCAGCCAGCGACACGGAGGCGCAGCGTGGGCGTCGACGACACCTTCGGCACGGTGAACGAGCGAGTTGCAGTGCCCCGGTTGGAGAGTCGGGAACTCCAGGCAACCGTCGATGTCAGCGGCAGGTCGCCGTGACCCAGGAGCTGTGAGACGCTGAACTCCGTCTGGAAACTGCTGCGCGGCTGTCCCGACGCCGTAACAACGTACCGCCCCGGCGCGGGGTTGACGATCCATGCGGCGGAGTGGTTTCCCTGCTCCACGTATCCCGTGCCGGCGTAGGATTGCGAGCCACGTGAGAACCCGATGGTGCGGCCCAACGGATCCTGGACCGTCAAGTGCGCTGGCGGGTCCTGGACTGCCGCAATACTCATCAGGTGCGGCAGGTTGTTGACCAGCGTGACGTGGATGTAGTTCTCTACAAGGTCCACCAGATCAGCGAACGGCACGCTCGCCACGCTGGTGCTGTTGAGTAGAGTCGTCAGGTCGACGTAGAACTCCATTGACCGGGTCGTGAACACGTACTTGTGGACAGTGGAGGTCGGGTCCTTCCATTCCTCGGTAAAGCCCGGGATCGTCCAGCGGACTACGACACCGCCCGCGGTGGCGCGCGCCGCGTTGAGGAAGCACTTGTCCACGCCGCCGAAAACGGCCGGAGTGGGTACGGAATCCAGCCCGCTGCTGGCTTTCAGCTCGGCGAAGTTACACGCCACGCTGGGCACCTCACTCGACGGCGCCCGGAAGAAATCAAGCTTGGCCTGGGTGGTACTCGTACCGATGGTCACCGCGAAACCGAGGGGCGGGGCGCCAAAGACGAGATTTACGGGCAGGGAACCATTATTGGACTGCACTGAGCAGGAGGCGCCGGGCGATAGCTCGACCGACGTGAAGGTCAGCGGAAGGTTGCCATACTCGATCATGTATGGCTTCATCGCTTCGGGGTCAGGGTAGACGCCGTACTTGCGCAGGGTTGCCGAAATCGATTGGCCCAGTGCTGGACAGGCCACCGGTGTCGAGCCCAACGCCGCGTTGATGGCGTTTCGAATACCTTCAGTGTCGGTCGCTGCGAAGTACTTCCCACCAGTGGCGTCCGCAATGCAGGACAGCTCGGTCTCGGCTTGCCCGCTGGTCTGGAATCCGACGGTGTACGCAGTAAAAGAAATACCCAATTGGTCGTGCAGCTGCTTCGCGGTCGGGCACGGATCCCCGCAAGTGCTCTCACCGTCTGACACCAGGACCAGGATCTTCTCCGTCGCAGCCGACGGGAAATTTGCTGCAGCCAGCTCGAGCGCGTCCGTCGTGGGTGTACCGCCGGATGCCGAAAGGCCATCGATGGCCTCGTGAAGCTCGGTGCGGTTCGTTGAGCTGGGCGGGACCTGCAGCGTCCCGCCGTCCCCGCAATTGCCGCCAAAATTCTGTAGTCCCGCAACGTCAGCCTGTGACAGTGCGTTGACGCTGGCGTTCAGCGCACTCTTGGCCTGACCGAGCTTCGTGCCGGCCATCGAACCCGACGTGTCGACCAAGAAGATGACCGCGCGACTTCCTGCTGCTTGAGAGTGCGGGGCCAAAACCACCGACGACAGAACTGTCACTATGGCGATCGCCCCGGTGACGTACCATCGGGTGTTCGTCCTATTGCCTAACAAGTACATGGCCGAGATCCGTTTCAGGAGTGGTCAGGGAGAACGGGTGCGACCGAATGAATCTAGCCGACTACTTCCGCCTTTGGGTCCAAACCTGAAATCTTTTGGGCGCCGCGCGCCGTGCACATCCAGCATCGCTGGAAATTTAGTTCCGGATCGTGGCACACGCTTTTGTGTGGCGTCAACATTCTGACTTCTCGTGTAATCCAATGCAACCGCGATCAAGTAATGTGAAGAAAATTCATTTCCACCGATCGGGGCGTCAATGAGGTCGATGGATTCGTTGATGCGACAAGAGCTGTAGCCGAATTATGTCCGGTCATGCGCGCGTGCCGAGTACGCTCGTGCGTCGATTGCCTTCGGCTGCGGTTCAGTCGTTCGGTGACTTCTCGAACCACCAGCCGGTGTCTCCGATCGGGGTGATGGTGACGGGACCCAGGGCGCTCTGCCACTCGCGTGGTTGTTCGTCGGGGGAGTACAGGTAGGCGAAGTTCCACTCGATCCCGCCGCCGGAGCGTAGGAAGCCGGCGGACTTGACGGTGCCGTCTGGGGCGTACCTCGCGTTCATCAGCTCGTTGGTGGGGACTCCGCTTTGCTCGACGGCGGCGAGGATCCGGTTGAGGTTGGCGCGCGCGAGGGCGTCGAACGGCTGCTCGGCTGGGCGGCCTCCGCATGTTCCGTTGTCGCTGAACGTGCCGCGTGGGTATTCCAGGATGTCGCAAGGGGCTTGCTCGTACCAGGTGGGCTGGATGTCTTTGAGCACGGGCAGGACGTGGGTTTGCAGGCTCGCGACCTCCTCGGCCATCGTCTCGGGTGAGGGCGGCTCGGAGGTGAACAGGCCGAGCAGTTCGCTCAGGTCGAAGCCGGGCCGCGCGGGAGCGGGGGCGGCCGGGTCTTCGAGGCCGAGTACGGTGCGTACCTGGTGGCCGCCGGGCATGGTCAGGGTGCCGACGCCCGGCAGGCGTACCGGGCTGGCCACGGTCAACGCGAGCAGCCCGGCCGTGACGGCGCCGGCGACGGTCTGCCGGCGTCGGCGGCGGCGCAGCGCCCGCTGTGCCGTCGCGAGTACGGCTGGAGTGTCGAACCGCACGTCGGGTATTGCGTGGGCGGCCTCGCGCAGGTGGGTGACGACGTCGTCCGGGGTGCGCGGGCCGGTTCGGGGGCTCATGACCGATCACCCTCTGAGAGGATCTCGCGCAGTCTGGTCAGTGCGCGGGCGTTGTGGGATTTGACTGTTCCGACCGAGATGCCGAGCTCGCGGGCGACCTCGGGTTCGGTCAGGTCGAGCAGGTGACGCAAGACGACCACGCGTCGTTGGGTGACCGGCAGTCGCGCGAGTGCGTGGACCACTGTGCCGCGGGCGGTGACGGCGGCGGCGTGGTCGGGTGTCGTCGGGTCGGGCAGTTCGCCGGGTGCCGACAGGAGTTCGCGGCGGGTGCGCCGCCAGCCGTCGATGCGCAGGTTCACCAGGATGCGGCGCGCGTAGGCGCGGGGGTCGCCGTCGCGCGCCTTGCTCCAGGATCGGTAGGTGCGCTCGAAAGTCGCCTGGACCAGATCCTGGGCACGGGCCTTGTCGCCGCACAGCAGTTCCGCGGTGTGCAGCAGGTACGGGCCGGCGGCGTCGACGAATGCGGCGAACTGCTCGTCACGGTCGCCGACCACGCCGACGCGCAGGAACGCGACAGCGTCATGGTCCGCCCCAAGCTCTCCACCCTCAGCCATGGGGAGGCGGGCTCGCTCCGGATTCATGCCGTCTTCTCCCATCTCCTGCTCTTCACCACGCAGCAGAGGCCCGAATCGTTGTCACGACGTTCGTGCCGATCGGGCGTGATCTGGTTTCGATCGCACTCACCGAGGGAGAGAACGGGCCGGGACTCACGCTCACCAACCAAGGCGGCGGCCGCTACGCGGAACAGCGGGGCTGGGTCTTCAACCCCCTACGCATCACCGTCAAGAGCAACTTCGGCGGATCGGCTACCGCTTCCACGTGATGACAGGCACCTGAGGCCTCGCCGGGATGTTATGGACCAACCAAATTCGTAGCCAAGAAAAGCGTACTTCTTGCGGGTCCTGAAAGTCTGTTCGAAACGGTCGCAATGTGTCAGGGGGTCCGGGGGAGTACCTGGATCGTGTCGCCGACAGGGCGTTCGCCGGTTGGGTCCGACGGGCGGTTCACGAGTGTCCCGTTCACGGCCATGGCCGTGGAGCCTCCGCCGTCCAGGTTCAGCGCCTGTACCGCTCCGAGTGACCGCATGAAGGCCGCGCCCTCGGTGAGCGTGAAGCCTTCGCTGCCGCCGCTGAGGCGGCCGTCCACCGTGACCAGCAGGAGCCGGCCCCGCCGGTCGATGCCGGCCATCGTGCGGGGCTGGCGCTTGTTCGCCCAGGTGTAGCCGAAGGACAGGTCCACCGGGTCGACGACGCCTTCGGCGGCGGCGTCGATGTGGGTCCGCCCGTCCTCCACCAGGGTCGGGGCGGCGCTGACGATGCTGTCGTCCGCGTCGAGCCTGACCCGTCGGCCGTCGGCGTCCCGGATGACCTCCGTCACGGAGATCTTCCTGCCCACCTCGGCGCGGGCGGTGAGCCAGTCGGCCGCCGAGCCGATGCCCTGGAGCACGGTGTGGTCGGGGGGAACGGCGCCGCCCCGGCGGCCGATCGACACCGCGCGGTCCCTGGAGTTCAGCACCACCTGGACGCCCGGGCCGGTGGGAAGCGCGTGAACGTATTCGGAGGTGAACCTGACCAAGTCGTCGGTCTCGGTGCAGGTGACGTCCTGGCGCGGCTCCTCGGTGGGCTTCCCGCCGGTACGGCCGCAGTCGCGCACCAGCCCCGGCGTGCGGTTGATGCCCTGGACGGCGTAGGAGGAGCGGCCGGCGCGTGCGGTGACGGTCGTGGTCAGATCGGTGATCCGGCTGCGCCGGCCGCCGTCCGTGAGGATCAGCGCCGCGCGCGAGCCCACCGCCATCGACGTGAGCTCGCCGTCGTACGCGCCTATCCCGGCCGGGGTGCCCTGGACGCCGTCGTCATCGGAGGTGATGAAGAAGCCGCCGTTGACGCCCACCAGCGAACCGAGCGTGGCGGCCACCGAGGACGTCGGCCGCCGATCGGTCACGTCGCCCTCGTGGGTGGCCGTGATCGAGCCGAGGAAGGTGCGGGGATCGATGACCGCGACATGGATGTTCCGCACATCGGCCGGCTGGTCGGCGTCATAGCCCGTCCACTCGACGGCGGGGTGAAAGCCGGCCACGGTGACCTGGGAGGCGATGCTCTTCGCCGCGTTCCGCGTCGCGTACGAGCCGATCCTGACCCGCACGCCCATGGGACCGCCGGGAGTGTCGCTGTAGTCCGGCCACGGTATCTGCCGCACTGCCGGCTCGAACCCGGCGGTGCGCAACATGTCAGCGGTTTCCGAGGCCCACGACTCGGTCCCCACCGCGGCCCAGGCCCGGGCGCCGGTGAACCGGGCCTTGACGGGGGCCCGCACGGTGACCGTCCAGCTGGGCGAGGCGGCGGCGTTCCTGAGCGTTCCGGTCCGCACCTCCACGCCGGGCGCGACGGTTCGCGTGGTCCACTCCGCCGTGGTTCCGGCAGCCGGGATGGGCGGCGTATCCGCCGCTACCACACCGGAGATCGGCCCTGGCACCGCGACGGCCAGCGCGATGGCCATGCCGAGCCCCGCACGAGTGATACGACCGACCTGCACGACTCCACCCTGTCCCCGCCCCGCGACTCGCCAACAGCCGAGCCGCACTCCCCCTGGCGATCATCATCGCCCGCTTCTACGACGTCGAAACCGCCCACGGCCCGCGGTCTTCACTGTCCGCTCACCCACTGGCAATTCACTGGACGTGCCGCCTCCGATGGTCACAGTCGGTCGGCCCAGCCTTCACCCGCCGTTCTCCCCCCGGTAGCGGACCAGTGGATATCGTCCGCATCGGCTGGAGATCAGCGACCGCAGGGGGATCGCCCGTGAGCACCACCAGCACCGCCCTCGTGGCCCCGCCCACCAGGCTCGGCGGTCTGGTCCGCACCGCGAGACCACGCCAGTGGGTGAAGAACGTGCTGGTCGCCGCGGCGCCACTGGCCGCCGAGCGGTACGACGGCGGCACACTGGCCGCCACGGCAGTGGCTTTCGTGGCGTTCTGCTGCGCCGCGTCCGCCGTGTACTTCCTCAATGACGTGCTCGACGCCAACGAGGACCGGGCCCACCCGGACAAACGCCTGCGGCCGGTCGCCGCCGGAATCGTGCCGGAGAGCGCGGCGCTGGGCGGCGCGGCGGCGCTCGCCGTGGCCGCGCTCACGCTCACGCTGGCCTGGCAGCCGGTGGCGGCCGGGGTGCTGGCCGCATATCTGCTGATCAACGTGTGTTACTGCCGGTGGCTGAAGCACGTGCCCATCGTCGACCTGGCGGTGGTGTCGTCCGGTTTCCTGCTCAGGGCCGTGTACGGCGGGGCGATGGCGGCGGTGCCGCTGACCCGGTGGTTCCTGATCGTGATCGGCGCGACGGCGCTGTTCGCGGTGGCCGGCAAGCGGTTCTCCGAGCTGGCCCGGCTCGGCGCGGACGGGCTGACCGCCCGGCCGTCGCTCGACCAGTATTCGGTGAGTTACCTGCGCTTCGTCTGGCAGGCGGCGGGGACGGTCGCGATGACCGTTTACTGCCTGTGGGCGTTCCCCGCGCACAGTCTCACGATCATCCCGTTCGGCCTGGCCTTCCTGCGGTATGCCTGGCACATCGACCGGGCCGCGGCCGGCGCGCCGGAGAGCGTGGTGTTCGGGGATCGCTGGCTGCTGGGGCTCGGCGGCGTGTGGGTGGTGCTGTTCGTGGCCGCGAATGGCTGACGCGCTGCTCGCCGGCTGGGGGCGGACGTCTCCCTCGCGGGCCCGGGTGCTCCGGCCGGGCTCGGTGGACGAGCTCGCGGCGGCCGTACGGGAGGCGGGCCGACGCGGCGTGATCGCCCGGGGGCTCGGCCGCAGTTACGGCGATCCTGCGCAGAACGGCGGCGGGGTCGTGGTCGACCTGACCCGGTTGCGGAGGTTCGACCTGATCGGTGACCGGCTAATCGCCGAGGGCGGCGCCAGCCTGGGCGAGCTGATCCGCACGCTGGCGTCGCGAGGGCGGTTCCTCCCGGTCGTCCCCGGCACCCGGCATGTCACGGTCGGCGGGGCGGTGGCGGCCGACGTGCACGGCAAGAACCATCCGGCCGACGGCTCGTTCGCGGCGCACGTCGAGGAGCTCGACCTGCTCACCGCCGACGGCACGATTCGGACGGTACGACCCGGCGAGGCGGCCTTCCACGCCACCACCGGCGGGATGGGCCTGACCGGGGTGGTGACCCGCGCGACCCTGCGCCCGATCCCGATCGGCTCGCCCCTGATGCGAGTCGAAACCCGCCGCTGCGGCGACCTGGACGACGTCCTGGCCTGCCTGTCCGGCAGCACCGCCCGATACGCGGTGGCCTGGCTCGACTGCCTGTCCGAGCGCGGGCGCGGCATCGTCGACCAGGCCGTCCACACCGAGGGCCGGGTCGCGACGGCGGCGCTCCAGAGGCCGCTGCTGAGCGTGCCGCCGCACATGCCCGGCGGGTTGCTGAACCGCCACACGGCCGCGCTTTTCAACCACCTCTGGTACGGCAAAGCCCCCCGGGCGAGCGTGCGCTCGATGCCGCTCGGCGCGTACTTCCACCCGTTGGACCGGATTCGCGACTGGAATCGGATCTACGGGCCGGCCGGGTTCGTGCA
Organism: Acrocarpospora pleiomorpha; assembly: GCF_009687885.1. Lineage (GTDB taxonomy): Bacteria > Actinomycetota > Actinomycetes > Streptosporangiales > Streptosporangiaceae > Acrocarpospora > Acrocarpospora pleiomorpha. Next base: position 136,572 of record NZ_BLAF01000012.1, on the reverse strand, counting down.
ATACCAGTTCGCGGTGCCGTACGGCGAAGGCCTGAAAAGTGTGGTCCGGCGGATCGCCCGATCCGGGGTGCCGTCGTTCCTGGCGGTGCTCAAACGGCTCGGGCCCGCGGGGGAGGGGCTGCTGTCGTTCCCGATCGAGGGCTGGACGCTCGCGCTCGACTTCCCGGCCGCCGCGCCTGGGCTGCCCGAACTCCTGGACGCCTGCGACCAGGCCGTGATCGCCGCGGGCGGGCGGGTCTACCTGGCCAAGGACGCCCGGCTCGCGCCCGAGTCGATGCCCGCGATGTATCCGGGTCTGGCCCGGTTCCGCGAGGTCCGCGCCCTGCTGGATCCCGCCGGGGTGTTCCAGTCCGACCTGGCCAGGAGGCTGCGCCTGTGAACAACGCTTTTCGCGACCCGCAGTCGCTGCTGGTCGTCGGCGGGACGTCGGACATCGCGCTGGCCACGGCCCGGCTGCTGGTCCGGCGGCGGGTCCGCCGGGTGGTGCTCGCCGCCCGCCCGTCAGCGGCGCTGACCAGGGCGGCCGACGAGCTGCGTACGGCGGGCGCGGCCGTGGAGACCGTGGAATTCGAGGCGACGGCGGTCGGCGATCATGAGAAGACGTTCGGCGAGGCGTTCGCCAGAGGCGACATCGACGTCGTGCTCGTGGCATGCGGGGTGCTCGGCACGAACGCGCTCGACCCGGTGAAAGCCGCCGAGATCGCCGCCGTCACCTACGTGGGGGCCATGTCGGCCGCGCTGGCCTGCGCGAACGCGCTGCGCGAGCAGGGGCACGGCACGCTCGTCGTGCTCTCCTCCGTCGCTGCGGAACGGCCGCGCCGGGCCAACTTCGTATACGCCTCGGCGAAGGCCGGTCTGGACGCGTTCGCCCAGGGGCTGACCGACGTGCTGCACGGCTCCGGGGTGCGCGTCCTGGTGGTACGCCCCGGATTCGTGCACACGAAGATGACGAAAGGCCTGCCGCCCGCGCCCTTCGCGACCACACCGGACGCGGTCGCCGTCGCGATCCACGCCGGGCTGCGGTCCCAGGCGGGGACGATCTGGGTTCCAGGGGTGTTGCGCCCGGTCATGGCGGTGCTCCGGCGGCTGTCGCGAGCGATCTTCCGTAGGTTGCCCGGTTGATAGCCATTCGCCCGCAGATCCGGATGGCCGCACGGACTGCGATTCCCCTGCTGGCTGGCGATCGGGCCAGACATGTCGTGGCCGTCGCGGCGATCACGCTCGCGGCCATGGGGATCTACACGCTGCTCGGGCTGGTGCGGCACAACCTGTTCCGGACGACGAGTCTCGATCTCACGCTTTTCGATCAGGCGGTCCGGGGAATGGCCGGGTTCGGCGCGCCGACCAGTCCGCTCCGCGGGATGAGTCTCGGCCAGGGGATGGACTTCAACCAGCTCGGCGAGCACTTCTCGCCCATCCTGGCGCTGCTCGCGCCGCTGTACTGGGTGCACGACGGCCCGGAGACGCTGATCGTCGCGCAGGCCGCGCTGTTCGCCCTGGCGATCGTGCCGATCTGGCGGTACACCCGGCGGGTGCTCGGCACGGCTCCCGCCTACCTCGTGGCCATCGCCTACGCGCTGTCGTGGCCGGTCGCGCGGGCGGTCAACTTCGACTTCCACGAGGTGGCGTTCGCGCCGGTGCTGATCGCGCTGATGGTCGAGCGGTTCCACGCGGGACGGCACGGGCAGGTCGCGCTGGCCGCCGTGGGGCTGGCGCTGGTCAAAGAGGACATGGGCCTGATGGTGGTGGGTTTCGGGCTGTTCGTCCTGACAAAGGGACGGCGCTTCGACGGGCTCATGTACGTCGGGGGCGGGCTCTTCTACACGTTCTTCGCGCTCGGCATGCTCATTCCCGCCGTCGGCGGAGATTCGCACATGTACTGGGCGTACGACCATCTCGGGACCGACGTGCCGGCGGTGGCCGGGAAGATGATCGAGGACCCGATCGGGGTGCTGCACACGCTCGTCAGTCCCATGGTGAAGGTCGACACGCTGGCGTACCTGCTCTGGCCCGCGCTGCTGACCTGCCTGTTCTCGCCGATCATCCTGATGGCGGTGCCGCCGTACCTGGAACGCATGCTGTCGGACCGGTCGATCTGGTGGGGCACCGACTTCCATCACAGCGCGTTCATCGTGGCCGTGGTGATCTGCGCCGGGGTGGACGGCACGGCGCGGCTCATGCGGTGGACCGGGCGCGGCGGGCTCGGGCTCGCCTGGGCGGCCGGGGCGTGCGCGGTGGCGCTGACGGTGGTGCCGCGGTTTCCGTTCGACCAGCTCATCCGGCCCGAGTTCTACGAGTCGCAGCCTGATGTGGTGGCGGCGGAGGCGGCGGTGCGTGCCGTACCCGATGGGGTCGTGGTGGAAGCGATCAACCACGTCGGGCCGCATCTGTCCGGCCGCGCCACCGTGCTGCTGTGGGAGGACCGGCCCGCCGTCGCGCCGTGGATCGTCGCCGACGTGGCCCGGATCTCCTACCCGTGGGGGTCGCCCGACCGGCAGCGCGAACGGGTGGAGGAGCTCAAACGCGACGGCTACCAGGTGGTCTTCGACCAGGAGGGGTACGTGGTGCTGCATCGCCCGTGACCGGCTCCGGTGTGCCGACCCCTACGACCCGTCTGATGGTTACGTGGTTCTTACCGTGGCGAATCAGTGGTTGCCCCGGATGTTCTCAGCCCGGAATCGGGCGCACAGTGAAGGCATGCTGACCACATCAGACCTGGCCCAGGTGTTGTTCACCTCCCCGCTGCAGCCCTCGGACGACCTCTCGCCCGACAAGATCAGGACGGCCATCGACGACAGGCTGTGCTCCTGCGACGGCGACGCCGCGGTGTGCGTCGCCTACGTCGCTCAGGAAGCCGGTGATCACCCCGAGTCTTTCGCCAGCCGCATGCGCTGGGCGCTGAACGCCGTGACCACCGCTTACCGGCAGGCGGTGTGACATTGCGGGCAGAAGGCCCGCGCCTTCAGGAACCGGGGTCGCTTTTCGGCGGGTACGTATCGATGACCGAATAGGCGATCAGGATGCGGTGTGATCTAGGGCTAAGGGACGATATTGCTCCCTATCTTCACGACATGCCCTTATCCACGGACGGAAGCCTTGGCCTATCACCGCAAGCGGACCTCTCCGCCACGCAGCCGCCCTGGTGGAAGTACCTCCTCCAGTCAGGACACCAGCACGCCTCCGGTAAGGAGCAATCTCCCGTCGCCCACACCGGTCCGACCGCAGACGCAGCCCGTCCGGCCGCCGGTGACGCCTGCGAGGGTGCTGCCACCCGTTCGCACGAATCCACCCCAGACGAGCGTCGGGCGACTGAACACACCCACGCCGACGAGATCGGCCCCAACCCAGACGCAGCCCGTCCGGCCGCCGGTGACGCCTGCGAGGGTGCCACCGCCCGCCCGAACGAACCCACCTCAGACGAGCGTCGGGCGATCGAGTCCACCTACGCCGACGTTCACCTCCCAGCCGTTGAAGTCGGTTTCCGCGAGCCGGCCGCCTGTAATGCGGATGCCCGGCAACGCAAATGATCCCCCGTTCACACTCAAATTCGCGCCGCTCACCCGCCCACCGGTGCCAAGCCGCCCGATGCCCGCCTCGCCGAGTTCGCCGCTCACCTCGAACGTTCCGCGTACTGTGGGCCCACCCACACGCCTGGGGATGCCAACGCCTTCGGCGCCCCTCAAGCCCTTCAAGCCGGCTCCGCTCCCGGTCGCGGCGAACAGGCCGCCTCCCCTCAGCCCGCCCCCGCCCACGTCGACGACCACAACGACGACGCGAACACGATCCGACGCCGAACGGTCCGATTCGAGTAAGTCCGAACGGGAGCCGAGATCCAGGGATCGGAGCACGGCTCTCAGCAGGTCCGCTCGGACGGAATCGCCGACCGGAAGGTCGAGCCAGCTGAACAAGACCAAACGTGGCACGCTTTCCCCGTACCAGGACAGCGTGCGGTCCGCCAGGAACGAGGATCGTGATAAGCGGTTCTACAAAGAGCTCTATGACACCTGGTACAAGAAAGGCTCTCTTGTCGCCGATCCGAACACCCTGGCCTCCAAGATATACAACATGATGGCGGTCAGCGATGTCGGCTACCTCAAGGACGCGCTGTCCCAAAAGGAAATAGAAGAAATCTATGAGGCGACTGAAGCCTTCACGATTCAGGCGCAAACCGAGGACGGCAAGTATCTGAACGTATCGCAGGCGCTGGAAATAGGATCCTACATAGGCTTCCTCAACCCCGACATCGGGGAGAAGCCCACGGGGCTCAATTATCGTCAACGACGGATAGTCATCAACCTGACCTCGCAGCAGGCCGCCGTGCGCGCCACGAAAGCGCTGGGCTCGCTGAGTTCTGACAAGACTGTCTTTTCTGACCTGATGCAGTTCAAGGTGTTCCTGTCCGCCACCGCCCAGCCGACCACGGAAGTCAAGAACGACAAAATCGTCGTGTACTACCGGGTCGGCGACCAGATGGAGGGCGATGCGGATTACGTCGGCGACCGCATCGTGGCCGCGGTCACCGACGCGCTCCAGGAAGGGGATGCCGACGAGACCGTCACCCCGTTCTACTCGCAGGTGTCACCGGCCATCTCCTGGGCGGAGGAACCGGTGGACTACATACAGGGACTCAGGCAGAGCAAAGACCAGAGTTTCACCTGGACCCGGGCCGCGGTGATCGCCAGTCTGCTCAAGGGTCACGCCGAGCCGGTGCGGAGCGCGGAGGAGCTGCAGCGTCTGATCGAGGCGGGATTAGGAGATTTCGGCGTCATGCCGAAGAAACCACATCGGCACCTCGGCCTATAGACCTGAACGTTTCCTGACAGGTGTCTCGCCTCACCACGAGGGCGTCAGCATGTCCGCGTAGCGTTCCCCCGACTCGCGGCGCCTGATCAGTTCTTCGACGTCGATGGGCTCACCCTCCGGTTTGCGGCGGAACCGATCGGTCGTCGTGTACGCGCGCACATCGGCGAGCGTGGCGAAGTTCAGCGCGGACAGCTCCACCCGGTTGTAGTCCGGATCGCGGTAGTAGAAGCTGGTCGCGATGCCGTGATTGTCGGTTTCGGCCGGAATGATGCCGAGCGGCTTGAGTCTCCGGTAGGCGTCGAAGAGGGACTCATGATCGGGAAATCTCAGCTGGATGTGGTGGAGGCCGACGCTTCTGCGTTCGGTCGAGCCGACATCGAGGCACTCGAAGACGGCGATGCGCTGGGTATAGGGGAATTCGCTGGGCAGGTCGAAGAACGCCATGCGCGTGGGGAGGTCGGGATCGTCGGTTCCCCGGTTCGCTTCTGGTGTCAGATCGAGCGTCGGCGGCTGCCGCAGCACCTCCCCGTACCACCCGCACAGACGGTCATACCAGGACGTTCTCAGCACCACTTCGGATACACCGATGCGGACCATCAACGACCTACCTCTCCGGAGACCAGGTTGGGTTCACGGGCGGCCGCGGGCACGTCGCCATCGGATTCCCCGCCGCGCCTCGACGTCACGCGCCGGCGCCGGGTGAAGAGGGACGCGAGCCCGCCCGGCATGAAGAGAATGATCAGAATGAAGGCCACGCCGAGGAGGAAGTTCGGCTGGGACAGAGGGATCTGGAGGAACTCGGGCAGCCCGGTGACGATCTGGGAGCCGGAGAGCGTCGGCAGGCGCAGGGTCAGGAACTGGTAGAGGACCGCGCCGAGTGCCGCGCCCCACAGGACTCCCCGCCCGCCCAGCACGACCATCAGCACTACGGCCAGCGAGTAGTGCAGCCCCGCGATGCCCGGGTTGGCGCCGCCCATGACGATCGCGAAGACGACTCCGCACATCGCGGCCAGCGTGCAGGAGATGGTCGCGGCGGCCAGCTGGTAGGCGTAGACGTTGTAACCGATGACCTTCGTCCGCAGTGGATTCTCCCGGATGCCCTGCCACACGTGACCGATGTGGGTGCGCACCAGGACGGCGCAGATCACGTACACCACGACGACCAGCGCCAGCGCCAGCCAGTAGACGTTGCGGGTGTTCAGCACTCCGCGCAGCGGATCGGGAAGCACGCCGCGCGCGAAGGTCACTCCGACCTCGCCACCGCTGCCCAGGAATCCGCGCTCGACCGCGATCGCGAACCCCTGCGCCATGGCCAGAGTCGCCATACTGAAGCCGATGCCGGTCAGCCGCAGTGCCGCGGCGTTGCCGACGACGGCGACGACGACACTGAGCACCATCGCCAGCGGAACCCCCAGCGCGAAGCCCAGCCTCGGATTGTTGCTCAGGATGACCGTCGCGTAGCAGCCGAACCCCACGTACAGCGAATGGCCGAACGACATCAGCCCGGTGTAGCCGAACATCAGGTCCAGGGTGATGGCGGCGGCCGCCGCCACCAGCATGAGGGCCAGGACCTGGAGGCTTCCCGGGCTGTTGATCGGGCCGGGCAGCAACCCGCCCACGCTGCGGTGCAGGAAGGGCAGTACGGCGAGGACCACCACCAGGAGGCCGGCGCCTCCATAGCGGAGGGCGCCTGACTTCGTCATACCAGTCTCTCCTTCTGGCCGAGGAGACCTTGCGGGCGGACGAGCAGCGTGGCGACCAGGAGCACCACCACGAGCACGTCCCCGATGCCGTTGAGGATGTAGTAGTTGGCCACCGACTGGCTCACGCCCAGCACCACCGAGGCGATGAGGGCACCGTTGATCGAACCCAGGCCGCCGATGATGAGCACGATGAACGAGAAGATGAGCATGCCGTCACCGAGGAACGGGGAGATTCCCCCGTAGTAGGTCCCGGCCAGGCCGCCCCCGAGACCGGCGAGCATGCCGCCGGCGACGAAGACCACGGTGAACGCGCGCTTCACGTTGATGCCGAGCGCGGACACCATGGCACTGTTCTCGACACCTGCCCGGATGATGAGGCCGTAGCGGGTCCGCGACAGGATCAGCTGGATGCCGACCACCACCACGCCGGCCAGGCCGATGAGCAGAAGGCGGCTGTTGGAGATGGGCGCCCCGGCGATCGAGGTCGTGTCGGTGAGCCAGGCGGGGCGGGGGATCAGGTGCTCGTCCGGTCCCCAGGAACCGGCCATCAGGGCCACCAGGACCATGCCGAGACCGACCGTCGCCAGCAGCTGCTCGAGCTCCTTGCCCTTGAGGGGGCGGATGAGCAGCACCTCGGCGAGGTACGCGACGACGCCGCCGGTCAGGACGGAGACCACGAGGGCGAGCAGCAGCCAGGGTGTCGACGGCGCCTCGAACGACCGCAGCACCAGCCAGGAGGCGAAGCCGCTGGCCGACAGGAACGCGCCGTGGGCGAAGCTCAGCACGCGCATGAGCCCGAAGATCACGGAGAGGCCGGCGGCCAGCAGGAAGTACAGCGAACCCAGGCCGAGACCGGAGATGATGATCAGCAGGAATGTCGACACGCGTCAGCTCTCCTCGTGGTCGGCCGCGACTCCGAGGAGCCGGCGGATGGACGAGTCGTCGGCGAGCACATCCTCGGCCGGCCCGTCGCGTACGACCCGGCCTTCCGACAGCACGAGGACGTGGTCGGCGAGTCGGCGCGCGACGGCGAGGTTCTGCTCCACCAGCAACACGCTGGTATGCGCGGTGATCTGCTCCAGCGTCGCGACGAACTCGCTCACCAGCCGGGGCGCGAGACCTTTCGTCGGCTCGTCGATGAGCATCAGGCGGTTGTCGTGCAGGAGGGCCCGCGCGAGCGACAACATCTGCTGCTGGCCGCCCGACATGGTGCCCGCCCGCTGACCGCGACGATCACGGAGCTCGGGAAAGAGCGCGAAGACGCGGTCATAGTCCGGGGTCAGGCCGCGCCGCTCGGCCAGGCGGAGGTTCTCGGCCACGGTCAGTCCGTGGAAGACATCCCGGTCCTCGGGGACGTAGGCCAGGCCGAGCCGGACGATCTCGTGCGTCTCCAGGCCGCTGAGCCGGCGGCCGTCGAACTCGATCACGCCGGTGTGGTTCATGAGCCCGAGGACGGACTTGAGGGTGGACGTCTTGCCGACCCCGTTGCGGCCGAGGATGACCGTCACCTGGGCGGGCCGGGTCGTGAACGAGACTCCCTGCAGGATGTGCGACTGCCCGACGTAGGCGTGAAGGTCCCGGAGGGACAGGACGGACCCGGGCGCCCGCTGGTGAGGATCGGCTTTCACAATGGTTCACCCATGTACGCGGTCTGGACGACGTCGTTCGCGATGATCTCGTCCGGTGGCCCGATCGCGATCATGGCGCCGTGGTGCATCACACCGATGCGCTCAGCCAGGTCGAGGACCACATGAATGTGGTGTTCGACCATGACGGTGGTCTTGCCCTGCTCGCGGTGGACCCTGCGGATCAGCTCCACGAGCTCCGCCACGTCGTCGACGCTGACGCCGGCCATCGGCTCGTCGAGCAGGATGACGCTGGCGCCCTGCGCGAGGACCATGGCCAGCTCCAGCTTGCGCTGTTCCCCGTGGGAGAGCTCCGACGCCAGCCGGTCGGGCCGCCTTCCCAGGCCCACCAGGTCGAGGGTCTCCCGGGCCCGTTCGGTGACGGGGTCGTCCTTCAACACCCGGCGGAACCCGGTGCGCAGCCGCGCGTCCCGGCCGTTGGCGGCCAGCCGGGCGTTTTCCAGCAGGCTCCGGCCGAGGAAGAGGTTGGACGTCTGAAACGTGCGCCCCAGCCCGCTGCGGGCGACCCGGTGTGGCGGCAGGCCGGTCACGTCCCGGCCCCGCAGGTGCACCGTGCCCGACGTCGGCGGCGTGGCCACGCTCAGCACGTTGATGAGGCTGGTCTTGCCGGCCCCGTTCGGCCCGATGATGGCGAGGAACTCGCCCGCGGCGACGTCGACGGAGACGTCGACGAGGATGTGGTGGCCGTCGACCACCAGGTTGATGGCCTTGCCCGAGAGCGCGACGCTCTCGGGCAGGACCTCATTGGCCGGGGCGGCCGTCATGGGATGGTCCGGGTCACCGGCGACAGGACGTCCGCGGCGGCGTAGGTCTTGATGACCTTCAGCCGATATTCCGCACCGGCCTTCTCCATCGCGTAGCCGAAGATGGGCTGGACGCAGATGTGGTCCTCGGGCCGGATCGTCACCGTACCGACCGGGGTCTCGAACTTGGCGCCCGACAGCGCCTTGTGCACGGCGTCGACCTTCAGGCTCGGTCCGGCCTGCTCGATGGCCTTCACCACCATGAGCGCGCCGAGGTACCCCTCCGCCTGCTGGTGGTCGATGGGAGCCTTGAGCCCGAGCCGCTTCAGCGCCTCGTCCATGGCCTTCTCGCCGTCATTCCCCATGGTGTCCTGGGCGTAGTAGGTGATCAGCTCGGCCTTGTCGAGGTTGTCGCCGAGGGCGGCGGCGTACGACTCGAACTGGGGCCGGCCGGGACCGATCGTGATGATGTGGGACTTGTCGAACCCGCCCTGGTCGGCGAGGGCCTTGAAGAGCTGTGGCAGTCCCTCACCGGCCCAGCCGACGAAGATCGCGTCCGGGTTGGCCGCGAGCGCTGTGGCGACCCCGGCGGTGAAGTCTTGCGTCCCGACGGGCAGGAGGACGTTGTCGACCTCGATCACCTTGTCCGGGCCGATCTGCTCGAGCGAGGCCACGGCCGCCTTGCCGTACGCGTAGTCCTGGCCGATGTACATCAGGGTCTTGGCGCCACGGGCGGCGGCCGCCTGCATGACCGCCGTGTTGAGCTGGGGCGTCGTCGGCGACGTGCGGTAGACGCCGGCCCCCATGCCGTCGATGTCGGCGCTTCCGGTGGGGCCGGCGATGAGGATGGCGTCGTTGTCGATGGCCAGCTGCGCGACCGGCACGACGACGGCCGAGCTTGCCGGCCCGGCGAGAATCCGGACTCCCGCGCCCAGCAACTCCTTGGCGACGCTCAGACCGGTCGTCGGGTCGCTGGTGTCGTTGCGCACCTGGATCTGGACCTTGACGTCGCCCACCTGGTTGGTGCCCTTGGTGGCCACGTCGAGTCCGGCGCGGAAGCCGTCCTCCCACGCGGGCCCGAAGTTCGAGATGGGCCCGGTGTACGACCCGATGATGCCGACCGTGACCGTCTCGGCGGCCGTGTCGCCCGTACCTTCTTCGACGCTGCACGAGATCAGCGCCAAAAGGCTCAGGACGAGCAGCCCTGACGTCGCGATGTTGTTCCTTCTCATGGCCTTGCCTTGCGTGAGGGCTCCGCGGAGCCAGGTGGAATGTCCCTCCCCCGAGCCGGGTGCCTGGAGCGGCACACCGGTCGCGTCCCACCCGCCGCGCGGTGTGGTCGCCCATGGTGTGATTGGAGTGTTGAAGATATCCGATTTTCGGAGTTGCCTATCCGAATGTTGCTCATTGAAACATGTCCGTAATGTGACGTCAAGCACGAACATGGAGAGAACTACCTGGATCAGCTGCGTTCCATCACCCTCTTGTCCGCTGCTACGCTCGCCCGAACGAATCTGGAAAGTGGTCATCTATATCCGATAATCGGAGCACTGGGAGGACGGTCATGGTCACGCTCGATGGGAAGGTCGTGCTGATCACGGGCGGCGCTCGCGGCCAAGGGGCAGCTGAGGCGGAACTGGTTGCGGCGATGGGGGCGCGGGTGGTGATCGGCGACCTGCTCGAGGCGGAGGGCGTCGAGCTGGCCGGGGTGCTCAACGCCCGCCACGGCACCGGCACCGCCCACTTCGCCGGCCTCGACGTCCGATCCGAGGAGTCGTGGCAGCGGATCGTCGCCGACGCGCTGGCCCGGTACGGGCGACTCGACGGTCTGGTGAACAACGCCGGAATCGCTCGGCCGGGGACGATCCTGGACACGGCGCCGTCCCTGTGGGACGAGCTCATGGACGTCAACGCCCGCGGCAGCTTTCTCGGCATCCGGGCGGTGGCGCCGGCCATGATCGAGCAGGGCGGTGGGGCCATCGTGAACATCGGCAGCGCGGTGGCGCTCGCCGGCTATCACGCCGTCGCGTACGGCGTGAGCAAATGGGCGGTGCGAGGACTGACCAAGGCGGCCGCGCTCGAGTTCGCCGCGTCGGGCATCCGGGTCAACGCGGTGCATCCGGGCGTCGTCGACACCCCGATGGTGGCGGCCAATCCGCGGCAGCGGGACGCGGTCACCGCCGTGACACCGGCCGGGCGACCGGCGGTGCCGGCCGACATCGCCCAGGTGGTGATCTTCCTGTTGAGCGACGGGGCCTCCTACCTGACCGGCGCGGACATCCCGGTCGACGGAGGCTTCAGCTCCGGGGCCGCCGCGCTACAGATCGCCCGCGCCACCGGCGTCCTGTGACGTCCCCTTGGCTCGGTCCCCGGCCGAGGCGACGACCGCGTGCGTGTCCCAGTGGAAGGGGCTCATCGAGGCGATCAGCCCGTCCCGGAAGGTGATGTGCTGGAGCACGATGTTCCGCAGCTCCCGCCCCGACGCGCGAAACCGGACGGTGCTTCGAAGGAGGACGAAGACGTCGTCACCATCGGCGAATACCGTCCGGTCGCCGAACGTGGCGCGCTCGTACACCTCCGAGAGCCGGTTCATCAGGGCCAGCACGCCGGCGTGGCCGTGCCAGTCGCCGCCGTACGGCAGGCTCGGCGCCTCCTGGATCACGACATCCTCGGCGAAGCACGCGAGCAGCCGGGCCTGGGCGGCGGGGTCCGTCCCCGCCCGCGCGAGGTAGGCCTCTTCCTCGGCGTAGAAGCGAGCCAGCGCCTGCCGACCCCGGGCGCGGTCCTCGACCATTGGGGCCTCCCTCCCGAACCTTGGATAGGGAGCTATTCCCCATCCATTATTCGGAGGATAGTATCCGAATATCGGCTAGTAGAAGGTGGACGGCTTTGTACACCATTGAAGAGATCAGCGCTCACCTCGAGATACGCGACGTGCTCCAGCGGTACTGCCGGGGGTGCGACCGGCGGGACCCGGAACTGGTGAAGTCGGCCTACTTCCCGGACGCGGTCGACATCCGCGCCTACGACGCCCCCGACGCGACACCGGCGGAGTTCGCGCGGCGGCTCGTCGACGGGTTCGGCGACCTGCCGGAGTTCAGCCAGCACCACATCACCAATGTGATCATCGACCTCGACATCGAGGCCGGTGTCGCGAACGTCGAGACGTACAACCTGGTGATGCATCCGGTCGGCCCGCAGACCAGCCTCGTGCTCAAGCCCGAGGACAGCGGGACCCATCTGCGCATCATGGGCGGTCGCGCCCTCGACCGGTTCGAGCGGCGCGACGGGGAGTGGCGGATCGCGCGCCGGGTGATGCTCATCGACTGGTCGCGCGACGACCTGCCGGGCAATCCGGTCTGGGCGACGATCAAGCAAGGGCTCCGGCCTGGCGGACTGGGCGCCGATCCCTCGTATGCCCATTTTCAGGGTGCCTAGACGGTGGCGAGCTCGGCGCGCAGGGCGTTCACCCCACCCAGCCACGCGGCGTTGCTGTAGGCCCGGCGCGCGTAGAAGTGGGCGTCGCACTCGTAGGTGAACCCCAGGGCGCCGTGCACCAGGATCGAGGATTCGGCGACGCGGCAGAACGCGTCCATGGCGTGGCTGGCGGCGGCCAGGGACAGTGCCGGCGCGTCTTCGCCGCCCTCATCGACGGCGGCGATCGCGCCCCGTACGACCGCGCGTGTGGTCTCGACGTCGACGAACATGTCCGCACACCGGTGCCGCACCGCCTGGAAGCTGCCGATGCTCCGGCCGAAGGCGGTCCGCTGCCGGGCGTAGCCGACCGCGGCGTCGTGCGCGGCCCGCATGCCGCCGAGACAGTCGGCCGCGATGGCCGCCAGCCACCCTGAGCGCAGCCGGGTGAGGTCCGCGGGGGACAGGCGTCCCAGCTCCCGGGTCGTCGCGGAAGGGAGCTCCACCACCGCCGCGGGTCGGCTCCGGTCGAGGACCTGCAAGGGTTCACGCCGAGCTTTGTCGAGCGCGACCAGGGAGACTACGGCCCCGGAAGGGTCAGGCAGCACCAGAACCATGTGCTGGGCCGACAATCCGCCCGGCACGTAGCCCAGGCGGCCGGTGACCGACCCGTCCTCCGCCGCCCGCCGCACCGATTCCGCACCGGCCAGGACCCCGGGCCAGGCCACCGTGGTCGGACCGGACAGGATCTCCCCTTGCGTAATCCCAGGCCACGACGCCGCCAGACCCGTCCAGAGCGCCAAGGCCGACGGGAGTAGATCCGGCGCGACCAGTCCCACGGCCGCCTCCTCGACGGCCGCGAGAACGTGTCGCAGCCGCCCACCGGTCCGCCCGGGCTCGTCCGGGAGCATAGCCTCGAGGATCCCGAGCTCGCTCAGATGACGTCGGGTCACATCATCGTCGCCGCGCTCGGCGTGTTCGCTGAGACTCCGGCGGCTTCGCGCCGAATCCACGACCCGGGACAGCTCGGCCCTGATCTGGCGTTCCACGTCGTCGTCGGCGTACATGCGTCACCCTTCCGTCTACGGCTCCTTCGGCAGGCCGAGGATCCGGTTGGCGATGATGGTCTTCTGGATCTCATCGGTCCCGCCCGCGTTCTTGATGCCGGGCCAGGCGAGCGCGAGCCGGCTCCACCGGTCATCCACGACGAGGTCGCCGCCGACGAGCCGCCGGGCGAACCGGGCAGCCTCGAACACGCTCTCGGCCAGGAAGAGCTTGGCCGCCGAGCCCTCGGGACCCGGATCGCCGCCTCGCCGTACCGACCGGACCATCTGCTGCCGCAGCTGCTCCAGCACGATCCGCCTGGCCCGGAGGGCGCCCAGGGCCGCGGCCACGTCGGGCTGGTTCAGCAGGCCGCGTCGCACCGCCTCGGCCCGCAGCTCGTCGTACGGGATCTGGTCGGCGCCGACGGCGAGTCGCTCGTTCATGAGCGTGGTCATGGCCACGGCCCAGCCCTGACCGACCGGGCCGATCGGCGCCTCGGCGGGTAACGGGACCTGGTCGAGGAAGACCTCGTTGAACGTCGATGCCCCCGTCGCCTGCCGGATGCGGCGGATCGACACACCGGGTGCCGCCATGTCGAGTTCGAACGCGGTCAGGCCGCCGTGGCCGTCGGCGCCGGTGCGGGCCAGCAGGTAACCGCGCTGGGCCAGATGCGCCCACGACGTCCACACCTTCTGGCCGGTGACGGTCCAGGTGCCGTCGGTCCGGCGGGTGGCGCGGGTGCGCAACGCGGCGAGGTCCGATCCCGCGTCGGGTTCGGAGAACAGCTGGCACCACATGTCACGGCCGCTGATGATCCCCTCGATCGAGGCGCGTTTCTCGGGCGACCAGTGCACCAGAGTCGGCAGGACCATCCGGGTCGTCACTTCCAGCACATGGGTCGGCACGTGGAAGCGCGCTTCCTCGTCGGTGAACATCACGTCATCGGCCCGGGACAGCCCGCGCCCGCCGAGCTCGGGCGGCAGCGAGAGGGCGGCCCACCCGGCCTCGAACTTGTGCCGCTGCCACCGGCGGGCGAGCTCGACCAGCGCCGGCTCCTCGGCCTCGTCGACGACCTCGAAGGGGGAGAGTGGTCCAGGGCCGGCGGGCTCGAACCGGGGCGCGTGCTCGCGGAGCCAGGTGGCCGCCTCCGCGCGGAGCGCCGCGGTCATGAAGGTCGCTCGTACAGCTGCGTGATGGCGACGGATCCGGCCCCCAGCAGGTGGCACAGGCCGACCGATCGGCCCCCGCGCAGCTGGCGGACGGTCTCGTGGACCTGGGCCAGCCCGGTCGGGCCGCCTGGGTGGCCGCCGGCGATGAGGCCGCCGTGCGTGGAGAACTCCGGCAGGCCGAAGCGCTCCCGCGAGCCGGGACCGAAAGCGCCCTTCTCGACCAGGCCCTCGGCCTCGCCGTCCGCGGCGAAGCCGAGAAGTTCGTAGTAGTACAGTTCCTCGATGGCGAAGGCATCGTGCACCTGCACGACGTCGATGTCGGACGGCCCCCGCCCGGTGGCCTGGTAGAGCGCGGCGGCCGCTCGCCGGGACATTGCCGGCGGCCCGACGATCGCCCCCTGGAAGACGTGACCGGGGCTGTACGTCTCGCTCTCGATGTGCGAATGCAGCATCCGCACCGCGCGGTCGGCGCCGTGCCGTGCCGCGAACTCCGCCGAGCAGACGACGGCGGCGGCCGCGCCCTCGCCCCACGGAGTGCACATCATGCTCGTCAACGGCGGCGCGATCATGCGGCTGGCGAGGACCTTCTCCACGGTGATCGGCTCGGCCGCCCGCCGGGCCGCGTACGGATTGCCGCGGGCATAGTTCCAGTTCTTCGCGGCCACCGCCGCCAGGTGGCGCGGAGTCGTGCCGCGGTCGTGCATCCGGCGGTTGGCCCACATGGCGAACAGCGCGGGAGCGGGCAGATTGCCCTCGCCCTCGATGATCTCAAGAGCGGACTGCTCACTCTCCGGGCAGTCGACGCCCAGGACCAGCACCGCCTCGTACGCTCCCGAGCCCACCCCCAGCCACGCCAGATGCATGGCGGCCAGGCCCGAGGCGGAGGCGTGCTCGGCGTGCAGCACCGCCAGGCCGGTGACCCCCAGCTCCTTGGCGAGGTAGACCCCGCGCGGCGTCAGCGGGTGCGCGGAGCCGCAGACGAAGGCGTCGAGGTCGGCGAAGGCGCAGCCTGCGTCCGAGAGGGCCGCCACCGAGGCGTCCGTGGCCAGCCGGCGCGCCGAGCCCGGCGCATACCGTCCGGACGGCACCATGCCGGTGCCGAGGACCATGACGTCACGCATGCTCGAACCACCTGTCCCCGTCGGGTGAGCCGGCCAGCCGGTACCGCGCCCCGATCTGATGGTCGCCCGGCGCCAGCCGTACCTGCAGTCTGACCCCGTCGTCGAGATCGACCTGTCCGTACGCCGTCCCCGCGTAGGTGGTCCACGAGTAGAGGACTCCCTCGGATGCGAGAGCGGATTCGACCAATGGGCGCATCCGGCCGTCGACGCTCAGCGCCCTCGCCGGGTAGAAGACCTGCCCCGTCTCGGGATCCTTGCTTCCGGTCAACGGTCGCACTGGCCCGTCCGCCGCCGGCATCAGGATGAAGGTGTTCCGGTAGGCCACGCGCAGTCCCGTGTCGTCGGAGAGTTCCGCGACCAGATCGACCAGGCGCATCACACCGGCCCGGCCCTCGCGCGTGCGCTCCTCGCCGACGTACTCCCGGACTTCGAAGACCTCGCCGACACGCACCGGACCTCGGGTCATGGAGATCGAGGTCTCACCGAGCAGCGTCCGGGAGTGGTCGAATCCGACTCGGTCGATGGGGTCGGGATTGGGCAGCCAGAAGCTCAGCACGGACAGGTAGGTCGGTGGTACCGGGCTACCCGGGGCCATCGGCTCGGGCCATCGCACCGCCTCGCTGAAACGTTTCGCCGTGCCCAGCTCGACCGGGAACGTGCACCGTTGCTCGTCCCGGCCACCGCCGGCCGCGGGCGGCGCGTCGAGGCCGGCCAGTTCGAGGCTGACCTTGCGCTCGCCCCCACCGGTCAGGTCGGCGGTGGTCCGGTCGGGCCCGACCGACGACTCGGCCTCCAGGTCGAGCCCGAGGGGGACGATCCCGTGGTACCTGAGCCGGAGGAACCACGGCGCGTCCTCCGGCGGGGACGCCCCCTGGGACACCACGTGCGACACCAGCCATCCACCGTGGAGGGCGCCCATGGCGAAGAGCCCCTCGTGCCCGGCCGCTCGGTTGAACGACGGGTCGTAGTGGATGGGATTCAGATCGCCGCTCGCTCCGGCGTAGCGGACGACATCGGTGAGCTGGACACTGCCGAGCCGGTCAGGCATGCGCACCCGCCTGTCCGAACAGCTCGGGCCACGCCTGGTCGAGCTGTTCAAGCGTCCATCGGCTGTCACCGGCTTTGATCCGAGGGCCCCGGGTCCAGGGCTGGACGACGGTCACCTCATCGCCCTCCACGGTGTAGACCGTTCCGGAGGGGGCGCCGCACCCGGCCGACGCGAGCCACACCACGAAAGGGCTGACGTTGTCCGGGTCGAAGAAGTCGAATCCGGCCTCCGGCTTCGCCACGGCCTCGACCGCCGCCGGTGAGCTCTCGGTCAGCCGGGTACGGGCGCTCGGCCCGATCGCATAGGAGCGCACGCCGAGCCGCTCGTTGAGCTCGAGGTGGCACTCGTAGGCGAACGTGGCGATCCCCGACTTGGCGGAGGCGTAGTTGGCTTGGCCGGGGCTGCCGAACAAGCCGGAGATGCTCGTCGTGTGGATCAGCACCGCGTCGCGCGGCCCGGGGTTCTCCTTGGCCCGGGCCCGCCAGTGCGCGGCCACAGCCCGAGTCGGGCAGAAATGACCGCGCAGATGGACCCGGACCACGTCGTCCCACTCCTGCTCGGTCATGTTCACCAGCATCCGGTCCCGCAGGATCCCGGCGTTGTTGATGAGCACGTCGACGTCCCCGAAGGCGTCGAGGGCGGCCTGGACGAGCCGGTGGGCGCCCTCCCAGTCGGCGACGTCGTCGCCATTGGCGATCGCCTGGCCGCCCGCTTCGCGGATCTCGCGGACGACGTCGTCCGCCGGGGTGCCGTCACCCCGCTCGCCGTGCAGCCCGCCGCCCAGGTCGTTGACCACGACCTTGGCGCCCTCCCGGGCGAGGCGGAGGGCGTACGAACGACCCAGCCCCCGGCCCGCCCCGGTGACGATCGCCACTCTGTCCCGCAGTCTGCTCATCTCTTCACCCTTCGAGCCACGAACGCAGGTAGACGCCGTCGTCGCTGGCGAGGGCCCCCTCGCCCAGGAGCAGCGGCTGGAACGTGTCCACCATCACGGCGAGCTCGTCCACCGCCTTCGCGCCGATGGACGCCGCGTACGCCCCCGGTTGCGGGCCATGCGAATGGCCGCCGGTGTGCAGGGTCACCGAACCGGGGGCGACGCCCGATCCCGAACGGGCCTCGTAGTTGCCGGCGACATAGAACATGACCTCGTCGCTGTCGACGTTGGCGTGGTAGTAGGGCGCCGTCACGGCGCCGGGGTGGTAGTCGACCAGGCGGGGCACGAAGTTGCACATCACGAAGTTGCGGCCCTCGAACACCTGATGCACCGGAGGGGGTTGCAGGACGCGGCCGGTGAGCGGTTCGAAGTCATGCACGCTGAAAGCGTACGGATAGAGGCACCCGTCCCAGCCGACCGCGTCGAGCGGATGGAACGGGATCGTGTGGATCGTTCCGCCGATGCCGCCGCGGATCCGGTGCTTGATGTACACATCGGTCTCGGCGCCCGGGTCCTCGCCCACATCCTCGGCCAGCAACGGTCCCGCGGGTCCGCGCAGATCGCGCTCGCAGTACGGCGACTGCTCCAGGTACTGGCCATGCTGGGACAGATACCGGCTCGGAGCCTGGATGTGCGAGTTCGCCTCGACGCAGTAGGCCCCCAGCGGACCGGAACCGATGTCGGGGACCCACCGGTGCGTGGTCCCCCGGGGCACGACCACGTAGTCGCCGCCGGTCACCTCGAGGGTGCCGAAGACCGACTCCAGGCGCGCGCCGCCCCGCTCGATGAAGACGCACTCGTCGCCCACCGCGTTGCGGTAGAAGGGCGAGCGCTCCGCGGCCACGACGTAGGTGATGCGGACATCGTCGTTGCCCAGGATGAGCCGCCGGTCCCGGATCAGGTCCTTGCCGGCGCCCCCCTCCGGGAAGAGCCCGTGCAGCGTGAAGTGCCGGGGAATCATCGGCTCGTTCTCGTGCAGACGCAGGTCGCCGGGCTGCCACGTCGAAGCCCGGACGATGGCGGGCGGCAGATTGCGGTGGTAGAGCAAGGACGACGTCGACGAGAACCCCTCCTCGCCGATCATCTCCTCGTAGGCCAGGGTCGACCCGTCCGGGCGATGGGCGGTGTGACGTTTACGCGAGATCGAGCCGACGGCCCGGTAGTACGTCATGACACGTTCCCCTCGGGAGTCCACGGCCGCGGGTTGTGGCGCGGCAGCAGGCGGTTACCCGCATCGATGACGAGGTCGAGACCGGTGATATCGGCCGCCTGCGCCGAGACGAGCCACAGGACGGCCGCGGTGACCGCGCTGGGATCGAGTTGCCGGCGGCCGGCGAGCAGCGTCATCGCATAACCTCCCTGGAGGAACTCCTCGCGTGAGGCGCCGGGGCGGACCCGATCGTAGACCGCCTGGAAGTTCACCATCGGCGTGTCGACCAGCCCGGGACTGACGGAGTTGACCCGCACCCCGAACTCGCCGAGCTCAGCGGCGAAGATCTTGGTGAGCTGCACGAGCGCCGCCTTGGAGGCCGCGTAGTGCGCGTAGTTCTGGGTCGGCGTGGTGGCCGACGTCGACCCGATGATGACGATGTTGCCCGCGCGTCGCTGGATCATGGAGGGCGCGACCGCCCTGGCCACCCGCCAGCTTCCGTTCACGTTGACGTCGAATGTCGACGTCCAGGCCTCCTCCTCCACCTCCCAGAATCGCCCCGTGCTCCAGATCCCGTGGTTGAGCACGAGCGTGTCGATATGGCCGAACTCGGCCAGCACGGTGCCGGCCGCCGCCTGGACCTGAGCCGGGTCGCGGACGTCGCAGGCGACCGCCAGGCCACGAACGCCCGTCCGGGCGACGAGGTCGGCGGTCTCCCGCAGGTCGTCCGAGGTGGCCAGCTCGTAGGGGAGGCCGTCGATCGGTTGGCCGATGTCGAGCACGGCCACGTCGGCGCCGCGCGCCGCGAAGCCGAGCGCGTGACTACGGCCCTGGCCGCGTGCCCCGCCGGTGATGAGGACGGTCTCTCGCGTCACGATGTGGTGCCACCTCCACTCATAAACCCAACGACAGTCGGAGATGTAAGTCCGATTATCGGTTGATCTACCTTCCCCGTTCGGGCAGCACGCTGTCAAGGCCCGTCCATTCCACGAGAGCATGGCTGGTGGCCGTGACCTTGACAGGATTCGATCCCGATGACACATTGCGAAATATTCGGAGA
Organism: Acrocarpospora pleiomorpha; assembly: GCF_009687885.1. Classification (GTDB taxonomy): domain Bacteria; phylum Actinomycetota; class Actinomycetes; order Streptosporangiales; family Streptosporangiaceae; genus Acrocarpospora; species Acrocarpospora pleiomorpha. The sequence goes on along the minus strand of NZ_BLAF01000012.1, from coordinate 116,737 downwards.
TGTGTATCCGATAAGCGAACGGAGACAGGTCGTGAGCCGCACCCGCACGGACCTCCTGGCCGTGCCGATGGCGGACGCGCCTTCGGCCAACGAGATCTACTCGGGAGTCGCCCGCATCAGTGGCACCCTGTGGTGCACCCGGCACCGGGCCCGCCCGGACCGGCTGGCGGCGACGGCCGTCGTCGCCATGCATCCCTCCTCGAACTTCATGGGCCACTACGCCCTCGCGGCGATCGCGGACGCCGGTTATGACGCCGTCGGCATGACCACGCGCTACCTCGGCAACGACTCGGCGCTCCTGCTGGAGAACTGTGTGGTCGACGTGGGCAGCGTCATCCGGTACCTGCGGGCGGAGGGGTACGACCAGGTCGTCCTGTTCGGCAATTCCGGCGGCGGGGCGCTCGCGGCGCTCTACCAGAACCAGGCGGAACGGCCGAGCATCACGTCGTCCCCGTGCGGTGGCGGGCCCGATCTGACCAGAGCCGACCTCCCACCGGCCGATCTCCTCGTTCTCGCCATGGCCCATCCGGGCCGCTCGCAGTTGCTCACCGAGACGATGGACCCCTCGATCGCCGACGAGACGGCGCCATTCGAACGCGACCCCGGGCTGGACATGTACGACGCCGCGAACGGCCCTCCCTACGACGCCGGCTGGCTCCGGGCGTACCGGACCGCCCAGCGGGCCCGCAACGACGCCATCACGGCCTGGGCGGAGGAGACGCTCATCCAGTTGACCGGCCGAGGAATCGCCGACCTGCCGTTCGTCGTGCACGGCGTGGGCGCGGACCCGCGCTACGTCGATCTGTCCCTCGACCCGAACGACCGGGAACCGGGAACGCTGTGGGGTGAGCCCTGGAACGCCAACTTCCAGCCCGCGACCCTCGGCCATTTCACGACCGTCAGAGCCTGGCTGTCGCAGTGGTCGCGCACCCGGAGCAACGGCCACGCCCCCGATCTGCTGCCCGGGGTGACCGCGCCGGTCCACGTCATCTACGGCACGGCCGACCAGAGCTGCTTTCCCTCGCACGCCCGCGAGCTCTACGACAGCATCTCGCACGATGACCGCGCCCTTACCGCCATCGGCGGGGGTCGCCACTACCTGCACGGGCAGCCCGAGCAGCTCGCAACCATGATCGATTCATTGTCCACGTGGATAGACGCCCACCCGGACCATGTCCGGGGTTGATCTGAAGGGACAGCTCATGCCACCCACCGTCGCCCCCAGCCGGGCCGCGAACTACAGCGCGGAAGCGCTCGCCGCGAGGGCCGAGATCACCGACCGGATCCACCTCTACGCCCACTGTGTCGATCGGCGGCGCTGGGAGATGCTGGACCAGGTCTTCCACGACGACGCCACCTGGTGGGTCTCGTCGATCGGCTCAGAGAAGGGGTGGAGAGAGGCGATGGAGAGCAGTCGCACGCTGTTCGCGGCGGCCCTCGACGTCACCCACCACCAGGTGGGAAATATCCTGATCAGCCTGGACGGGGAGGCGGCGGTGAGCGAGGCGCTCTGCACGGCCTACCACCGGGTCCGGGCCGATGCCCCACTCGGCGGCATGTTCGGTGGCACCGGCTGCGCCTACGACCTGGTCGCCGGGGGCCGCTATCTCGACCGCTGGGAACGGCGCCACGGCGAGTGGAAGCTGGCCCGCCGACGGGTCCACTCCGAGTGGCGCCATCAGCAGCCGGCGGCGGACGGCATCCTGTCCACGTATCCGCCCGGAGCGCGCGGCGCGTACGACGACACCGACCAGTCGACTCCCGTCATCCTCCGGTACCGCGCCGCTCAGACCTCGACCCCGGAGTGACCATGCCGAGTCCCCGCATCACGGCCAGTCTCACCTACTGGAGCACCCGCACTCCGAACGCCGTGGCGATCGAGTGCGACGGGACGACGCTGACCTGGCGCGAACTGGCCGGCAGCGTCGAGTCCCTCGCCGGACACCTGGCGGCCGACGGCCTGCGGGCGGGCGACCGGATCGGTTACCTGTGCCAGAACGGGGTGGGGGTGATCCAGGCCATCCTGGCCGCGGTGGCCCTCGACGCCATCGTGGTCCCGCTCAACATCCGCCTCACCATCCCCGAGCTGAGCTGGATCGTGGACGACGCCGGGCTCGACGCCCTGCTGGTGGATCAGGCGTACAGCCGCCAGGCCCTCGAGCTGCGCGAGGGCCGCGCGCTGCGGCTGTACTGGCAGGGACCCGGCTGCCCGCCGTGGGCCCGCCCGCTGGATACCGGGTCGGCCGGAGCGTCGGCGGGCCGTCTGAAGCGGGCCGTCGGAGATCCGGATGTCCCGGCGTTCATCTCCTACACCTCGGGCACGACCGGCCGTCCCAAGGGTGCGGTCCTGACCCACGGCAACGTCCTGGCCGCGGCGATCTCGTTCTCGATCACGGAGTCCATGACCAGGCACGACAGCTGCCTGCTGGTGCTGCCGCTGGCCTTCACCGGCAGCCTCATGGCGACCTGGGCGCCGACGTACTACACCGGCGCGAGATTCGTCATGCACGCCCGGTTCGACGCGGCCCGCACCCTGGCCGAGCTGGAGAGCGGGAACATCACGGTCTTCCCGGCGGTGCCGGTGGTGTTCGACCAGCTGGCCGCCCTGCCCCAGTTTGACACCGCCGACCTGAGCACGCTGCGGGTCGCGAAGGCCGGTGGCGCTCCGCCCTCGGCCGCGACGCTCGCCCGCTATGTCCGGCGCGGAACGCCGATCGGCCAGGGGTACGGGATGACCGAGAGCACCGGCGTGGGCGCCTCGCTGCCGCAGGAGGACTTCGAGCGCAAGGCCGGTTCCACCGGAGTCACGAACTACGGAATCGAGCTCGCCATCATGGACGCGGAGGGGACGCCGCTGCCGGCGGACGAGGTCGGTGAGATCTGCCTGCGCGGGGCCGCCGTCATGTGGGGGTACTGGCGCAACCCCGAGGCCACGGCCGAGACCCTGCGCGATGGCTGGCTTCGCACGGGTGACCTCGGCCGGCTCGACGACGAGGGCTACCTCACCATCATGGGCCGGGAGAAGGACATGGTCCTGTCCGGCGGCCTGAACGTCTATCCCGGCGAGATCGAACGGATCATCATGCTCGATCCGCGGGTGTCCGAGGCCGCCGTGGTCGCGGTGCCCGACGATCGGTGGGGCGAGGTGCCGGCGGCCGTCGTGGTGAGCGACTCGGCCGACCTGACGGCCGCGATGGTGCTCGACGTCTGCCGGCTCGAACTGGCCGACTACAAGGTGCCCAAGTACGTGTACGTACGTCCCGAGCCGCTGCCCCGGACGATGTCCGGCAAGGTGGCCAAGGCGGAGGTCCGGGCCGAACTCTCCTCGCACGTGGGAGGTCGGGCGTGACCCGGTACGAGACCAGGGAGGTCCATCTGGCGCGCCGTCCCGACGGGATGCCCGTCAAGGATGACTTCCGTATGGTCACTACCTCACTCGAAGCTCCGGGTCCGGGCCAGATTCTCGTGCGTAACATCCTGATGTCCGTCGATCCGTACATGAGGGTGCGGATGGCCAAGCTGCCCTCGTACCCGCACTGGGAGCTGGACCAGGTCATGGATGGCAGCGCGATCGGCGTCGTGGAGCGGTCCGAGCACCCGGAGCTGCCGGTGGGCGCCGTGGTGAGCCACCGGCTCGGCTGGCGGGAGCACGCGGTGCTCGACGCCCGCCGCGCCGGCCCGGTGCGGCATGTCACCGGAATCCCGCTGGCCGCCCATCTTGGTGTGCTCGGCATGGCTGGATTCACGGCGTACATCGGGCTCACCCGGATCGGAGCCTTCGCGCCGGGGGAGTCCCTGTACGTCTCGGGCGCGGCTGGCGCGGTCGGCAACGTCGTCGGGCAGATCGCCCGGATCCTGGGTGCCGGTCGCGTCGTCGGCAGCGCTGGGACGCCGGCCAAGGTGGCGTACCTGGTGGACGAGCTTGGCTTCGACGGCGCCTTCGACTACCACGTCGAGTCCTTGAGCGATTGTGTGGCCGCGAACGTCCCGGACGGGATCGACGTCTACTTCGACAACGTCGGCGGCGTCCATCTCCAGGCCGCGCTCGACTCGATGAACCCGCACGGGCGCGTCGTGGTCTGCGGTGCCATTGGTGAGTACAACGCCCTTCGAGAGCAGCCGGGTCCGAGCAATCTCATCTACGTGCTCACCAAGCGGCTGCGCATGGAGGGTTTCACGATTCGCGAGCACATGTCCGCGTACCCGGCCTTCGTCGCGCAGGCGACCACCTGGCTTCTGGACGGGCAGCTGAGGAGCACTGACACGGTCGTCTGGGGTCTCGGTTCGGCCGTTGACGCGTTTCGGGACCTGCTGGTCGGCCGCAATATCGGAAAAATGCTTGTTCGTCTCTCCGAAGACCCGGCGCCTCCACCCGTCTGACGCCCCCGTTCGACAGAATCCGTTATTCGGATACCATCATCCCGGAAATGCCGGTCGGCCCGGACAATCGTCACTCGACCTGCCGGATGGTGGGCGTCTGAGCGGAGGTGGGAGTGCCTGAGATCTCCAAGACCGTCGACCAGGCCCTGAACCTGGTGGAGACGCTGTCGACCAACGGACCCATGTCCATCAACGACCTGAGCCGCCACCATCACCTCTCGCGGACGGTCGTCTACCGGCTGCTCACCACGCTCGAGGTCCACGGTTTCGTCCGGCGCGCGCAGCTCATCTACAGCCTGGGGCCACGCCTGTTCGCGCTGGCCCGGCAGATGGAGGAGGAGCTGCGCAACGTGGCCCGCGTTCCCATGAGCGGGCTGGCCGAGGCCATCAACGAAACCATCGTGCTCGTCGTCCGCGACGGGTCGGACGCGCTGTCGGCGGACGTCATGCCCGGGCGCCGGCATCTGCTGCAGGTCAACTTCCCGCCCGGATACCGGTATCCGCTGACCAGAACCGCGTCAGGGCGGGCGATCCTCGCCTTTCTGCCCGACGACGAGCGCGAGCTGGTCATCAAGAGCTCGACGACCAGCCCGGAGGATCGGGCTCTGCTCCTGGAACAGCTGGCCCAGGTGCGGCATCAGGGGTTCGCGCTCAGCAGCAACGAGTACCACAACGGCCTGGCCGGACTGGCTGTCCCGATCTACGCCGACGGAGGCGTCGTCGCCAGCCTGGCGATCGTCACCCCGCTGGTCCGCTCGGAGGCGATCACGTCGGGAACCGCGGCGCTGCTGGCGGCGGCCAATCAGATCAGTGAGCGGATGACCAACTTCACTGGCACCGCCGAAGAGTAGACGCGCCACCGAACTCCGATAGTCGGATATGGGTATCCGAGCTGGCGCACCACGTGGCACCCACCGAGGCGGCGGCAAAAAATGACGTTTTAACCCTGTTTGGGTTAATTGCGTCGTTGTTCGCGGCATCATGGACTGCATGCGATAGGGCTTGATCATCTAGCTCGGCCGTCATCGGAGGGGAAGATATGAAGGTTGCGCGTACCCGACGACGGCAGGTCCTCATACCCCTGGCCCTATCGATGATCGCCACGGTAGGGACGGCCCCCGCTCAGGCGGCCACCAGGAGCAGTCCCTTTCCCTGCCATGCGCCGGGCGCCGAGAAGCCCATAATCATCCTGGTTCACGGCGCCTGGGCCGGCACGTCGAGCTGGAACGGCGAGGTGAACGCTCTGCAAGAAGCGGGGTACGTCGCCCGGGCCGTACCGAATCCGCTCCGGAACCTGACCACCGATGCCGCGGCCGTGGCAGAGTATCTGAAGACCGTCTCCGGCCCGATCGTGCTCGTCGGGCACTCCTACGGAGGATCGGTCATCACGAACGCCGCCGCGGGCAATCCCAATGTCAAGGCTCTCGTGTACGTCGACGCGACCGCGCCTGACATCGGAGAGACGACCGGTCAACTCAGCGGCGCCGGATCCGTGCTCAACGAGAATCCCGCTTCCCTGTACTACGACGTGTCCTATCCGGGAGCGCCCGCGGGAGCGAAAGACCTCTACCTCCGGCAGGAGATCTTCGTCCGTTCGTTCGCCTCCGACCAGCCCCAGGACATCGCGATGCGGCTGTGGGCCTCCCAGCGTCCCGTCTCGACCAGTGCGTTCACGACGCCGTCGAAAGCGGCGGCGTGGAAGACGATCCCGTCCTGGTTCTTCATCAGCGACAGCGATCAGATCATCACTCCGGCCTCGAAGCTGGCCATGGCTCACCGGGCACACGCGAAGATCACTGAATTCCCGGGTGGGTCCCATTTGACGTTGATATCGCATCCGGATGAGGTGACGGCAACGATCGCGTCCGCGGTCTGCTCTGTACGCTAGGCAGCCGATGGCCGCGTGTTGATACTCCCTGAGAACGCCGATCACGCTGGAATACTCGGCCGCATGAAGATAACGCTCGTGCGGGGGGATATCACACAGCAGGCCACGGACGTTGTCGTCAACGCCGCGAACTCCTCACTTTTGGGTGGAGGTGGCGTTGACGGAGCCATCCATCGGCATGGCGGACCCGAGATTCTGGCGGAGTGCCGCCAGTTGCGGGCGTCGCGGTATGGCAAGGGGCTGCCGACAGGGCAGGCAGTCGCGACCACCGCTGGGAAGCTGCCCGCGCGGTGGGTGATTCACACGGTCGGTCCGGTTCATTCGGTTAAGGAGGACAGGTCAGGGCTGCTGGCCTCCTGTTATCGGGAATCGTTGCGAGTGGCCGATGAACTCGGTGCGCGGAGTGTCGCCTTTCCCGCGATCTCTACGGGGGTCTATCGGTGGCCCATGGAGGATGCGGCCCGAATCGTTCTCGGCACGGTGCGGTCAGCGGATACGCGGATCGACGATGTCACGTTCGTGTTGTTCGACGTGGAGGCGTACCAGACGTTCGAACGGGTCCTTCGGGGCCTGGGACCCACGGATGAGGAAATCGAGGCGGTGCTCGCCGCGCGGCCGTCCGAACATTGGGAAAAGCTGTTCGCGCTGGCCGACGCGCTCACGGATGCCGATCTGGAGGTTACCTGGGAAGGCGGACCGGAACCGGGCGAAGAGGGCGTCTCAGAGATGCCGCACGCGATTTACAGCGACGCTTTGGACGCCGTCCTCAGCGTTCTGGTCGGACTGCAGGTCATTGTGCCGTTCGACTGGTCGGCATGGCACCGTGCCACGCCCCTGTTTCCCGACGGGAATGGCCTGGACCAGGCTCCCGTCGCCGATGCGGCGCGACTGGCGACCACCTTTATCCGGGCTGAGCGATTCTCTGAAGGGACGATACAGGAAGCGATTCAGAGCGGCGCCCTCCACGCCATCCTGCGCCGGCTGCGCCATTGGTACCAAAACGAACGCCAATAACGCTCGGGATCCATCTGGCAGGTCGACGCTCAACGCCCCGAGCGCAGATCGGCTGCGGCGCGGCCTGCCGATCAGGTCGCGCCGCTCGGTCAAGGGGTCAGCTGCGCAGGTAGGAGGCGCCGTTGAGGTCGATGATGGTGCCGCTCGCCCATTCGGCCGCCGGTGAGGCCAGATACAGCACGGCGGCGGCGATCTCCTCGGGCATCGCCACCCGCCCGAACGGGCTCTGAGCACGGATCGCGTCGCCCCGCGGCGCCTTGAGGTCCTCGTTCGTCATGTCGGTCTCGACGAACCCGGGCGCCACGGTTCCCACGGTGATGCCGCGCGGAGCCAGGGCGATGGCGAGGGACTGGCCCAGCGCGTTCATGCCCGCCTTGCTCGCGCCGTACGCGGGACCGTCCGGCTCCCCGCGGAAGGCGCCGCGCGATGAGACGTTGATGATCCTGCCGCCGCGGGGCATGTGCCGTACGGCGCACCACGTCGCGTTGGCCGCGCCGAGCAGGTTGACGCCCAGCGTCTGGTGCCACGCGGCCTGCCACTCCTCGTAGGAGACCTCCATGATCGGGTGGGGGAGGAAGACGCCGGCGTTGTTGACCAGCACGTCGATCCCGCCGAGGGCCTCAGCCGCCGAGTCGATCATCCGGCGTACCGCATCGGGATCGTCGAGGTCGGCCCGCACGACGGCATGGCCCTCTCCCGGCAGTTCGGCGCGGAGCCGTTCAGCCAGCTCCGGCGAATTCCGATGGTGGATCGCGACCCGGTCGCCCTCGGCCGCGAACGCCGTCGCGATCGCCCGTCCGATCCCTCGCGATGCCCCAGTTACCACTACCGCTCGTCCGCTCACCGGCCGGACAATAACAGGTCGACGTGCTCCGGCCGGATGGGGCCCCCTTTACCGCCGACCGGCCGACCCCTGAGACTGGGGAGGCATGAGCCTCGACATCGCGCGGATCCGCGCCCTTTATCCTGCCCTTTCTGATGGATATGCCTGGTTGGACGCGGCTGCGGGCACTCAGGTGCCCCGACCGGTGATCGATGCCATCGCCGCCGCCTACGCCGAGGGCATCGGCAACGCCCACGGCGCCTTCCCGGCCAGCGCACGGTCCGACGAGATCGTCTCGCGGGCTCGTCAGGCCGTCGCGGATCTGGTCGGCGGCGACGCGGGCGGTGTCGTGTTCGGCCCCAACATGACCACCTTGACCTACCGGTTCGCGTACGCGCTGGCGAAGGACTGGGGTCCGGACGACGAGATCGTGGTGTCCCAGCTCGACCACGACGCGAACGTACGGCCATGGGTGCAGGCCGCCACCCGGGCCGGAGCCCGGATCAGATGGGCGGCGGTGGACGTGCCGAGCGGGGAACTGCCCGCCGAGCAGTACGACGAGCTCGTGACCGACCGCACCAGACTGGTCGCCGTCACCGCGGCCAGCAACATCCTGGGCACCATGCCCGACGTCCGGCGGATCACCGCGCGGGCCCATGCCGTGGGAGCGCTGGCCTACGTCGACGGCGTGCACGCGACGCCGCACACCCCGATCGACATGGTCGCGCTCGGCGCGGACTTCTACGCGACCAGCTCCTACAAGTGGTCGGGTCCGCATATCGGAGCCGTCATCGCCCGGCCCGACCGGCTCGAGCGGCTGTCGCCCGACAAGCTCGCCTCATCGCCGGACGAGGTGCCGGACCGGTTCGAAACGGGCACCCTGCCCTTCGCCGACCTGGCCGGGGTGACCGCCGCGGTCGACCATCTCGCCGGGCTGGACCCGGCCGCGACCGGCACCCGGCGGGAACGGCTGCTCGTCTCGATGGCGGCGGTCGAAGCCCACGAGCAGGCCGAGCTCGTTCACCTGCTCAAGGGGCTGTCGTCCCTGCCCGGCGTCGGCCTGGTCGGCTCGCCCCTTCGCCGTACGGCCACCGCGTTCTTCGGCGTCGCCGGGCACGAGCCCCGCCAGGTGGCCGAGCACCTGGCGGCCCGCAAGGTCAACGTGTGGGACGGGCACTGCTACGCCTGGGAACTGACGGGGGCTCTCGGCATCCGCGACACCGGCTCCGCAGTACGGGCCGGGCTGGTGCACTACAACGACAGATCGGACGTCGACCGCCTGCTCAACGCCTTGGAAGACCTGTGATCGGAGTACGGCCCGCGCCGGTGGCCAGGGTCAGTGGGCCGCCTCGTAGGCTTCGATGATGGTGGCCGCGATCCGGCCCCGCTCGTTCACCGGATAGTCGTTGGCCTTGGCCCATTGTCTGATCTCGTGGGACTTCTCCCGGCTCAGCTTGGTCTGGCTGACCCCGGCCCGGCGGCCGCGGCCGGGCCGGGCCTCGCGGACCAGTCGCCCGTTGGTGATGAAGGGCGCCAGGAATTTCTCCAGCTTGTCCTTGTTCGCCTCGCTCAGATCGATTTCAAAGGTGTCCTTGCCCCAGCCGAACTGGTAGGTAGTGGCACCCCCAGTGCCGTCCAGGTCGTCGGTGACCTGCTCAACGATGTGCTTGGCCATGGTCCGCTCCTTCAATACCGCCGCGATATTTGCCATACCTTAACGGCTGAACCGGGCCGGTCGAAAATCCGAGGGAATATTCCTTGAGATTGAGTGTACGCGCTGGTCAGAGGGTGTGTTCTCCTCGCCAGGAGGCTTGGATCATGGCCCGTTCCGCGGTAGCGAGGTAGGTCGCGGCGGCCACCCACGCCCACGCGTATCGGTCGGGGCCATGATCCGTCAACCGTCCGAACACGTCACGGCTCCGGCGGTCGGCCTCGGCCGTGAGCCCGGTGACCAGGTCGGCGGCGGTCTGGAACCCGGCGTTGCGCAGCGGGGCGTGGGAGTCGCCGTTGCGCGCCGATTCGGCGACCGCCCGTCTGCCGCCGGAGACGGCCAGCTCGATCAGCCTGCGTACCCGCCAGAGTGGCGCGCCGGCCACCGGGTCCACCTCGTCGCTCGCCGGGGGTGACATGGGCGCGTCCTGGGGCGGGAGGTGGGCTCCCTGGAGACGGTCGTACCCGAGGTCGGCGTGGCCCTTCCATTCGGAGGGCAGGCGCAGCGTCGCCTCGGCGCCGGGGACCGGGCCGACCGCCAGCGGGAGCAGCGTGGCAGCCCGGTCGGGCGCCACCCGGCCCACCACGCGCACGAGCAGACCTGGACGGGACGCGAGGCGCCGAAGGTTGTCGACATGGGCCAGCTCGGGGTGATGACTGGCCGGGACGAGCCGGATCAACGGGCCGTGGACGTCGCCTGGGAAATCGCAGCTCCCGGGAAGTGCTCCTGCGGGTGCCGCGTCTGGGGTACCGGAGTGATCGGCCTTCTCGGAGGAGCTGGACTGGTCGTCTGGCCTCTTGTGGCGAGGTTCGGACGGTAGCAGTTCGCGAGCCAGTACGTGGTCGCCTGCCGCCCCGACGATGATCAGGTCGCAGCCGACCGGTTCGCGGGCCTTTTCCTCCGTGTCCGACTCGCTCCAGGCGTGACCGGAGAGCCGGGTGCCTGCCGCCTCCGCCAACGGGCGGGCGAACAGGGCCGCCATCGGGCCCTCCGTCCACGGCATACCGGCGACGGGAGTGGCGCGTACGTCCTTGCCCGCTCCGAGGCGGCCGTCCGGGGAGACGGTGGCACCGGCGATCAGTAGTCCGGTGCGGGCGAGCTCGGCGTGGTTCAGCATGGCGGGGCCGATGGCGACGGGCGCGGTGGCGGCCCCACGGGCGCGGGCCGATCCGCCCGGTTTGACGTCGGCCACCGAATACCAGCGGCCGTCCTCCGTGACCATGTGCGTCACCACGCCACCGTAGCCGGTGGAGCTGATCACCGGCTCTCTGAACACCCCGTGCACCTTCAGGCTCCCGCCTGGCCGGTAGTCGCGTCGTACGGTGCCGACCAGCGCCGGGTCGGGATCGCCTCCGGCCAGCCTGCCCGTGATGAGCAGCAGTTCGCGCAGGTCGGACACCAGGTCGGCGAGGCGGTGCCCGGCGTGATGGGCGCGGGCGGTCCGCAACCCCCGCACCACTCGCAGCGCGGCGGCCTCAGCCCCGGGCAACCCCGCCACGCGGGCGGTGTGCGCGGCCCTCAGCAGCTCGGACTGGGGTACCGCGCCGGCGGCGGGCACTCCGGCGGACAGCACGGCCGCGGCGGCGGCCCACAGCCCGGACGCGGCGGCCACCCGCGCCGCCGGGGGCTCGATCGCTGCCGTGGGCACCTCGGCGGCGGTCGTGTGAGTCGGCGTGCCACCGACGAGGGGCGCCGTCGCGGCCGTCCCGTCGGGAGCAGGCCCTGCGTGAGAGGAGCCGTCTGACCCCTCTTCCCCGCTGGCGGTCGGGTGGGGGAGGCCGTCCGCGATCGGGCATGCGCTCAGAATGGCCGCGCGGTGCAGGCAACGAGGGTCCAGGAGGCAGCTGCACCGCGCCTGGTCGCCGGTGATCACGCCAGACGGCCCTGGTGAGAGCGTGACGATCGCGTCCTCACCGCAGGTGATCCGGATACCCTCGCCGCCGGCCTCGACGGGCAGGGCGGCGTATTGCTCGATCGCGGCGTCCAGCTTCTTGCGGAGCCGCGACGTGAGGCCCTCGACGGCTGCGGCGACCACATCGGGGGCCACCGGCGGCAGTGAGATACCCGCCATGGGGGCAACAGCTTCAGGGGTGGTTGATGTGGGGGGATTCACCGGTGTTCTCCGCGGAGGCGGTCGCCCACCCATCGGGCGAGGGCGAGTGGGCTGAGGGCGGCGACGGGCATGCCGGCCGCGACGAGTTGCTGGGCGACGGGAATCGAGTAACGCGGCACGCCGCTGTCGTCCAGCGCGGCGCACCCCAGCAGATGCACGCCTGAGGTGGTCAGCGCGCGCACCTCGCCGAGCAGGCCGCCGATCGGGTAGCCCTCCTCGAAGTCGCTGACGACCACGACGAGCGTGCGGCTCGGGACCGTGACCAGCTGACGCGCCCGCGCGAGCCCGGCGGCGATGTGCGTACCGCCGCCGACGCGCACCTCCAGCAGCAGGGACAGCGGGTCGCTGACCCGGTCCGTCAGGTCGATCACCTGCGTGGAGAACGCCAGGAAGTGCGTGGACAGCGAGGGAACGCCCGCCAGCACCGCCGCCGTCAGCGCCGACCAGACCACCGACGCCTCCATGGAGCCGGACACGTCCACCACCAGGATCAGCCGCCAATCGGCCTCCTGACGGGAACGCGTGCTGAACACCGGCCGTTCCGGCACCACCATGAGCCGCCCGTCGTCCAGGCGGCGGGTGTGGGACAGATTGGCGCGCAGCGTGCGCGGGAGATCCAGCCTGCCACCAGGGCGGCGGGTGGGGCGCGGTGTGGCCAGCCCGGTCATGGCGGGCCGCAGGCGGGTGGCGAGCTCGCGGGTCAGCTCGTCCACCAGGCGGCGTACGAGCGGGCGCAGCTTGGCCACCTGCTGCTCCGGCAGGCCACCGGCCAGGGACAGTACAGAGGTCAGCAGCTCCACGGACGGCCGGACGGAGGCGGGGTCGAGCTCGGCCAGCACGTCGGTGCGTCCGGCGTCGGCGGCGCGGGCCAGGACCTCCTCGCGCACCTGGGTGCTGAACAGCGTCTCCAGCTCCTGCGACCACTCGCGTGCCGTGGGGAACGGGACCTCCCTGCCGCCCCCTGGAGCGGCCCCGAAGTCGTTCGAGCCTTCGCCGCGGCCCGATCCGTACAGTTCGTCCAGGGCACGGGCGTACGAGCGGCAGCCTGCCGGTAGCCGTTCGGACTCCCGGCCGAGCAGCAACCGCCACCGGTCCGCGGGCCGCAGCCTCCGCGGAGCGTCGTCCCCGGGGACGACGGCCGCACCTCCGGACGCGTCGGCGGAGGCGGTCGGCTCCGGGACGTCGAACAGGGTCGGGATGGGCAGTCGGAGCGCGCGCAGGGCGTGCAAACCGGCCGCGTCGGCGGCGGTCCAGAGGGCGAGCAGCGACGGTGGAGCCCCCAGAGCCAGGTCGAGCCGGTCGCCCAGCCGCTCGGAGACAACCTCCAGCAGCCGGGTGCGTCCGGCCGGGTCGAGCGTGTCGAATCCGCCGCGCAACGCGGGCAGCCGGTCCAGGAACTCCTGGTCCGTGAGCCCGTCCACCCGGTCCATGAGCGGGTCGAGCGCGGCGGGGGCCGACTGGAGCAGCGGACCGGCGGCCGTGAGCACGCCGGTCAGCAGCCGGTCCAGCCGGAGGCGGCCCTCTGGCCCGGTCGCGGCGTCGACCCAGCCGGCCGCCCGGTCCCCGAGCGAGGACGCGCCGTCCAGGTCCAGCAGCACCCGGGCGGCCAGGGCCGCGCCCTGCACGAGGGGCGAGGCCGTGCGGGCGAGCATGGCCAGAGCGTCGTCCATCCGCAGGCCCAGGCGTTCCTCACCGACCCGGAAGGCGAGCGCGACCAGGGCGACCGCGTCTTCCGGCTGGTCGCTGCCCGCCAGCCCCGGCAGAGCCCGCACCGCGGCTTCCAGGAGGATGCCGGACAGTTCGGCGGCGCGCTCGCGGCCCTCGGGCGTAGTGCCTGGCAGATGCTGCCGGCGCAGCCCTTCCAGCAGGTCGAGGGCCTCGAGCAGTTCGGCGAGGGCGGCGGTGGCGGGCAGCGTGACCGCGGCGTCGGCGAGGCGGTCGGCGACCAGGTCGGGCAGGTCGCACTCGGCGGCGGCGCGCAGGCCGCGGAGGATGAGGGCGCAGGTCGGCCCGCCTTCCGCGGACTCCCGGCGGTACGTCTCGCGCAGCGTCCCGGCCGCCGCCTGGGCGAGCGTCACGCCGCGCACGCCCGCCAGGTCCAGCAGGGCCGGGACCGCGGGCGTCCAGGCCAGCCGCCACCTGGTGGTGAGCGCCGCGCCGTCGCCCGTCCCGATCACCTCGACCGGCTCGCCGTAGCTGACGCCGCAGACGAGCAGGCGCCGCAGCGCGACCTCGCGGCGGGCGTCCAGGTCGGAGCGGAGCGGCTCGAGGCGTACTTCCTTGGGCTCGGGGTTACCAGGACACGGGAGGCGCAGCGCGGCCAGATCGGCCTCGGCGGCGGGCCCGAGTCCGGAACGTGGCGTGCCGGGTGCGGTCCTGCCCCGCTCGGCGCCGACGAACACGGTGTCCAGCGCGCGCGCCAGGGCCCGTCCCCGGCCGAGCGGCTCGCCCTGGCCGAGCACGGTCGTCACCGCCTCCAGCAGCTCGCCACGCCCGGGGGCGGGCAGCCCGCGCAGGCGGGCCAGATCGCAGGCGAGCCGCAACGTCTCGACGGCCTCGCCGGTGCCCGCAGTGTGCCCGGCTGAGCGCAGTTCCCGGCACAGGTCGGTGACGGCGCGCGCGGCACCGTCCCGGACCTTCCCGGGATCGCCCCCGGCCGCGAACACGGCCTGCTGCCAGCGCGGGTCCCGGATGCCGGCCGGGTAACCGGACCGGGAGTCGAGCAGGTCGAACGCGTACGGCACGAGCGAGGTGACGGGCCCGTCACCCGAGGCCGGCGGCGGGAAGGCGGCCGAGTCAGGGGACTGGGTCAGCGCGGCGGCGTGGAAGGAGCCGATCACGGCCGCGACGCGACGGCCACCGGCTGCGGCGGCCGCGACGACGTGCCGCATGTGGGCTTCGCGGGCCAGGTCCATCCCGGGTACGCCACCCGCTGCCTCCGCGTCGCGGCGCAGCGCCCAGCCGACCCCGAGGGCCGCCCGGCGGACGGCCTCAGGCTCGCAGCCAGGGGCGAGGACCTCGACGGCGCGGTCCCACATGTCGTCGCCGTCGCGACCGGTGCCGGCCGCGGCCAGCGCGTCGGCGAAGGAGACGCCCGGTGCCTTGCCGTCAGGCACCGTGACGGGGGCGTGCCAGCCGGCGTCGGACAGCGGCAGGTCGCAGCAGATCACGTCGATCCCGCGCTTCCAGGCCCACCGGATGGCCACCAACTCGGGCGAGAAGTCGGCGAACGGATAGAACGCCAGCCCTCCGTCCCCCCGCGCCCCGGCCAGCGCCACCGGGGCGTGGGTGCCCGGGTCGGCCAGGTGCGCGAGCCAGGGCTGGAAGTCCGCCGGCAGCTCGACGCACA
This sequence comes from Acrocarpospora pleiomorpha, assembly GCF_009687885.1. GTDB lineage: Bacteria > Actinomycetota > Actinomycetes > Streptosporangiales > Streptosporangiaceae > Acrocarpospora > Acrocarpospora pleiomorpha. The sequence goes on along the minus strand of NZ_BLAF01000012.1, from coordinate 101,459 downwards.
CCACCTCGGCGTCGGCGGCTTCCAGCAGCGCGGGCACCACCACGGCCAGCGCGGGGCTGTGGTGCCGGACTCCCAGCAGGTACGGCCGCGACGAGGCCGCCAGCCCGGCCACCGCCTCCCGCGGATCCTGAGCCGTCAACGGAGGTTCTCCCGCAGGTCCCACAGCCGGCGCCACATCGCCGACCCGTCCTCGGCGCGCCTGCGCACCGGCCCGTCCCAATACCCCAGCAGCCGTCCGTGGTCCGCCGGATCGTCCTTGCGCACCACCCCCAGCAGATGACCGGGCACCAGGTCCAGCACGTCGCCTGCCGGCAGGTACGCCGCCGCCACCCCCAGCGAGGCCGCCACCTGCACGGCCTCGGCCGTGGACATGACGGTGCCGGGGCGCTCCACGTCCCAGCCCTCCGCGGAGCGGCCGGAGCGCAGGTCGCGGAAGACGGTGACCAGGGCGTCGAGCACGGCGTCGTCCACGCCGAAGGCCGCGCCGGCCCGTTCGACGACGGCCGTGGCCTGGCGGCGGACCAGGGAGGTCTCGGCGTCGGCGTCGGAGATGGGATCCACGGTCTCGAAGTTGAAGCGCCGCTTGAGCGCCGCCGACATCTCCGAGACGCCGCGGTCGCGCAGGTTGGCGGTGCCGATCACCGTGAACCCGGGCGCCGCCGCGACCTGCGCGTCCTCGGTCCCGGCGAGCTCGGGCACGCTGACCCGCCGGTCGGACAGGATCGACACGAGGGCGTCCTGGACCTCGGGCAGGCAGCGGGTGATCTCCTCCACCCGGACGACGCGGCCGGAGCGCATGGCGGTGAGCACGGGCGAGTCGACGAGCGCGGCCCGGCTGGGGCCCTGGGCGAGGAGCAGGGCGTAGTTCCAGCCGTAGCGGAAGGCGTCCTCGGTCGTCCCGGCGGTGCCCTGGACGGTGAGCGCGCTGGTGCCGCACACGGCGGCGGCCAGCAGTTCGGAGAGCATCGACTTGGCGGTGCCGGGTTCGCCGACCAGGAGCAGGCCGCGTTCTCCGGCGAGGGTGACGACGCAGCGTTCGACGAGGGCGCGTTCGCCGACGAACTTGGGCGCCACCTTCATCCGGCCGTCCAGGGTCTGGTCGCCGCTGCCGCAGATGAAGGTCACGACCGCGCGCGGGGTCAGCGCCCAGCCGGGCGGGCGGGGTCCGGAGTCGTGGGCGGCGAGGAAGGCGAGTTCGGCGGCATGGCGTTCCTCGGCGGGCAGCACCTGCCGGGCCGCGGGAGCTCGATTCTCGGTCAAGGTCATGGGGAGAGAAGTCCTCTGAGTGATGGTGAATGGGGGTCAGCGGCGGGGGCCACGCTTGACCTTGAGCTCCTCGAACCGCGGCATGTCCCCGTCCCGCACCCGTCGCCAAGCCCGGGCGTACAGGTCGGCGACGGGTTCGAGCGGCACCAGCGGCGTCCCCTGCGGCCCCTCCACGTCGAACAGCGGCAGCTTCCACTGCTCCACCGGCAGCCGCGGCGCGGCGAGCACGGCCCACCCGCCGGGCAGGAACAACGACCGCCCCGCCCGCTCCCGGGTGGCCTGGACGACCAGGTCGGTCGCGGCCAGCTCGGCGTGGGCCGACTTGAGCCGGGCGGGCTTCCAGCCGGTCCAGCGGGCCACGTTTCGGTCGGTGGGGTCGGGCATGGCCAGCAGCATCAGGTACGCGGCGGCGGCGTCCTCGCCCAGCCCGTGTTCCTTGGCCACCTCGACGACCAGGGACGGCATGGACCGGGCGGGGTCCTGCGGCCACCAGACGCCGTCGGCGTCGTCTTCCCCGGCGACGGGGTCGGCCAGGAGGGCCTCGAAGCGCGGGTCGCGGGCGATGCGCAGCGCATACTCGACCGGGAACGACCCCTCCGATCCGATGAGGGCCCGCAGGTACGGGTCGTCACCGGCCGCGTCCAGGAGAGACGTGCGGATGGCGGGCGCGGGCCGTTCGTCGTGCGTGGCCATGATGACCGCGCCGTACCTTTCGTACCCGTCGCCGGTCTCGGTGGGCGCGCCGGCCGCCTTGCGGAAGGCGACCAGGTCGACATACCGCCCGAGGTCGAGCATCAGGTCGGGATTGGCCAACCGGGCGCGTACGGCAGCCAGCGCGCCGGGCAGCGCCGTCCTGATCGGATCACCGGCGGGAAGCCGGTGGGCGAGCCAGGCCGCCATGGTGACGGCCATGGACAGCGTGCCGGACGAGAAGCCGACGGCATTGTCGTCGGCGGGCGTGGCGCGGTCGCCCCGGACGGCCCAGCGCAGATCGCGGCTGAACTCCGGCTCGCCGGCCGGATCGATGAGGGCGCGCAGCGCGCGTCCGGTGTTCCAGCTGGTCTTGACCGCGCGGGACGCCTCGCCGACCAGCCATTCGGGGACGGACACCTGAGGGCCGATCTTGTCGTTCCAGATGGCCGCCGCCGCGGCGACGTCCGGGCCGTCGCTCCAGAGCCGGGCGGGCTCCTGGGGCAGCAGCGCGGCGACGATCGCCCGCCGGGCTCCGGCGTCGATCCCGCGCAGCTCGTCGCGGGCGACGGCGGCGTCGGCCAGCTTCAAGCCGGTCACGGCGCGGGTCTCCTTGGCGAGGAAGGAGTGCTCATGCGAGTCCATGGACGGCAGCCCCGCCACGACGAGCCGGGCCACCGTCAAGGAGACACCGGTGAGCCGGGCGAACTCCTCGGCCGCCTCCGGCCGCCAGGGCGCGGGTCCGTGCGCGGCCAGCTCGGCACGGAACGACTCCAGCCACCCGTGCGGACGATCCTCGCCGACCGGGGCAGCCGAGATCAGCGTGTACGGCGAGGGCACCTCGAACCGCCCGGCCGGGTCATGGAACAGCGCGGTCCACCGGCCCCCGGCGTCGCCGTGCGACTCCAGGTTGACGAAGACGAGGCGCGCGCCGCCGTCCAGCGGCAGGACGCCGAGCCAGTTGCCGTCGCGCCACTCGCCATCGGGCCTGGTCAGGTGCCCCTTAGCCAGGTCCACGGTGACACGACGCCACCGGGACGGGTCGGCTGTCACAGGCAGTCCGGCCTCGACCAGGGCGTCCAGCAGTTCCCCCTGCGCGACGCGGTGCTCCTGCGTGGTCGCCGCCGATCCCGTGCGATAGGCCACGGCCCCCAGGTCGTCGAGGAGCGCGTCCCACCGCAGGGTGGACTGCGGCAGCTCGGGCCGGTTGAGGTGGATGCCGCCCGCCGTGCCAGGCGACTCCTCCGGCGCCTGGGCCATCCGGATCTGCTGGAAGGCCCCGTCGGCGCCGTGGCGCCAGTAGGTGGTGGAGACGGCCACCCCGCTGAGCGCCTGCTGGAGCTCGTGGTCCGTGGGGCCCGCGGGCGCCTGCCGGCGGTGCCCTCCGGCCAGAGCCTCGCCGAGCCTGGCGGCGACGGCGTTCAGCGCCCCCTGCTGGACGGCGGCGAACCGCACGATCCCGGCGATGCCCGCCACCAGCCCGTCATGGCTGACCTGGGGCAGCAGCTCCCGGATCCGCGCCGGCAGGTCCTCCTCGCCGGCCGCGGCCAGCAGCCGCGCGGCGGAGTCCAGGCTGAGCTCGCGCAGGGCGGCCGACCCCTCGGGGTCCCTGGGCCGCAGGCAGTGCCAGTGGCGCAGCGGCGGCAGGATGAGCGTGCCCTGGCCGAAGACGCCGGGGGCGGCGTCGGTCTTGGCGGTGGCGGTGAGCACGCCGTCGGCGTCGACCAGCTTGACCTGGTAGCTCCCCTTGACCACGGTCACGAGCCGATCGGCGCCGGGGAATGCCAGGGCGCGCACCGGGGACCCGCCGTCGGGCGGGAGGGTGACCGTGCGGCCGGACAGGTCCTCGCCGCGCAGCGACCCGTCGGGCAGCCGCGTCACCCGCCAGCCGAGCAACCCGCCAACGGGCACGCCCGCGGGGCTGGGCACCTCGGCCGGGGCGGGCAGCAGCCAGCCCGCGTGGAACGTCGTGCCCGCGGGGACGTCGGTGAAGAAGGCGGGCGTGCTCTTCCTGCCGTGTTGCCCGCTGACCGGGTCGTACTCGTGCCATCCGGCGCTGTTGTAGTCGGACTCGTCCCAGGTCCACACCCAGTGGGAGACGCCGTCGGTGATCACGGACCGCTCGCTGGGCAGGGTGGTGTCGCCGGGGTGCAGCACGCCGAACCCGGTGCTGCGCCCGCCGCCGGGCAGCGCCAGGGTGACCGGGTCCTCGCCGCGGTACCAGTCCATGCGGGTGCCCCGGGTGCCGTGGTCCTGGCCCGCGATGGGGTGGATGCGGTCGGCTGAGGTGTGCCAGTAGCCGCGGAGGCCGTTGTCGGCGGCGCGTGACTGCCAGTAGACGAGCAGGTCGCCGTCGACGTAGTGGTAGCCGACGTCGCCCCAATGGTCGTTGGGCGGGATGCGCAGGTCGTGGGTGAGCACGGTGCCCTCGGGCCCGAGCACGCGGACCTGCGTGGCACCCGCCGCGATCAGGTGCGGCCAGGCGTCGGCGACGACGATATCGTCGATGTCCTTCCTCGGTACGAGGGTCGCGGCCGCCTCCTCCCAAGCCGGCCAGCCCAGCTCGTCGAAGATCCCGGCCCGCAGCGTACGGGCGAGCACGGGCGAGAGATCGGCGGCGGCGGCCCGGCGCACCTCGTCCTCGGCCAGGACCACGGCCTCGCCCGGCAGCCAGGACAGCCGCCGCAGCGCGTCGGGCAGGTCGGGCAGCCCGGCGGCCGAGGACCGCGTGGCGACCTTGCGCACCCACTCGGCCAGCATCGGCCGGCCGCCGGTCGACGCCGCCAGCAGGCGGACGGCGCGCAACCCGTCGGCATCGCCGGAGAACCCGTCGGCCGCGCGCTGGAAGGGCAGCGTGAACCGGCCGTCGGCGGCCAGCGCGGTCAGGTCGCGCTGGCCCTCACCCTGCGCCCAGTGCTCCAGCCGCAGCGAATCGTTCTCGCCGGGGTCCGCCACCGGCAGGCCGAGCGCGAGCAGCAGGTCGAGCAGGTCCACGTCATACGGGTCCGTCAACGTGGTCGTACCGCCGGCGAGCTCGGCGCGCAGCCGGTCGGCGGCCCGCTCCACGAGCGGGTAGAGGGCGGGCAGGCGAGGCGGGAGGCCCCAGGCGGAGTTGCGGGCCGCCAGGAAGCGCTGGAGCCAGCCGGACACGCCGTCCTCCGGGGCCAGGCCGGAGATGAGATCTTCGGTGGCGCCCGAGGACTGGAGGATGTCCAGCCACACGCCGGCCAGCTCGGCGTCCCTGGTCTGCGGCATGACGGCGAGCAGTGTCCGCCGCGCTTCTGGGTCGCGACCGGCCAGCGCCGCGATCGCCGTGCGGTGGGCCTTCCACCAGCCGGTGGCGGCCCGCAGGGTGGCGGGCAGGCCGAGCAGTTCGCCCAGATATGCCTGCTCCGCCGCGTCGGCGTCCACGCCCGCCGCCTTGGCCAGGCGGCGCAGGTCGTTGGCCATCTGGGCCGAGGGAGGCAGCCCGCCCGCCGTGCGTCGCACGCACAGCCGGGAGAAGCGGCGCAGCGCCTCGTCGGCGGGCACTCGGGCGGCCAGCTCCTTGGCGTGCCCGGAGAGCACCTTGACCGGCAGCGCCCCCGCCAGCGCGAACTCCAGGAACACCGCGTCGAGCCGGTCCTCGTCCACCGTCAGCCCGTGCTCGGCCTCCGACCTGCGCGCGCTGGCGAACATCTGGGCGGCGTAGGTGGCGTTCTCCACGCCGATGAACACCCGTCCGGCCTGCTCGTAGAACGTGGGCAGGAAGTGCGGCACGGACGCGGCGAGCCGGCCGGCCAGCTGGTGGTAACCGTCGAGCGCGTTCTTCGGCTTGGACTTGGCCTGCCGGGCGACGCGCTCCAGCTCCGGCACGACGGCGAGCGCGTGATGCCCGTCGCCGGGGTGCCGCGCCAGCACCCACTCGGGGAACCCGAGCGAGCGCCGCAACCCGAGCCCCACCACGGAGGGTTCCCCGTCGGGCTCCAGGCCCAGGAACCCGGCCGCCAGGTCCTCGGCCGCTCCCAGCTCGTCCGCGACCAGGCGCACGACCACCCGGCCGTCGAGCGCGGGGTGACGGTAGCGGCGGGCGGTCATCGGGACGGCGTTCTCGCCCGCGCCCTCGGTGCCGGGCGGCAGGATCGCCCCGGCCCTCAGCAGCTCCTCGCTCCTGTGCTCGCTCACGTGTCCTTGCCCTCCTCGACTCGCCGTCCCGCGTGCAGCGCCGCGGCCATTCGCATCCCCTCCGACCACGCCACCGGCCCGACCTCGCGCAGCGGCAGCGTCCTGCCGTCGAGGTCCTGCCAGCTCAGGCCGCCCGTGGTCACCTCGTCGTCCCAGTACGGCTCGCCGATCCAGACGCTCGCCTCGACGATGGCGCCGGTGTCGCGGACCCGGCACGTGGCGTAGCCGCCGGTGACCCGGTAGCCGAGCGACGTGGCCCGCGCGGCCAGCGCGAACCTGGAGTCGTATGTGCCGCCGGAGAACTCCGTCACGGTCGTCGCGTTGTCGGCCAGATCGGCCGGCTTGCGCCAGGTGGCGCGGTGGATCTGCTCGACCTTCTGGACTACGCCCAGCTCGGCGGCGAACTCCCGCAGGTCGTCCAGGTCGGGCAGCAGCACCGGATGCGGCAGCGTCACCGTGGCCGGCGACAGCCGTACGGTCTCGCCGTCCAGGTTGACCACCCGCAGCTCGCCCGCCTCGGTGGCGTCGCGCAGGAAGCCCACCTCGTCGGGGTCGTCGCCGACCACGGCCAGGTCGCGCAGCGCCGACTGCCACGCCTCGTCCGGCCACACGCGGGCCAGCAGCCCGGTCGGCACGGGCAGCGACGACACCATCCACAGATCCGTCTGCGCCACGCACGCGGCGGCGTGACGGTCGAGCCACTCGGCGAAGCGGCGCAGCCGGTCCACCTCAGGATGATCACGCAGTGCCTTCGGCAGCGATTTCAGCTGCCGTCCCGCCGCCCGGCCCGAAGTGGCGCGCGCCGCCACCCGGCCCTCTATGAGGGCGACCTCGTACTGGTCGCCCGCTGCCAGCCAACCCAACGGTCCCCGCCTTCCAGAAGCATGAAACGTCGAATGAGCAGGGGTTTTGTGATTCTCCAAACCCCCGCCATTGCTTGATGCGCCGAACGTTAGCGCTCCCGACCGACAAAAAGCCGGGCGCCCTGACGGCACGGATGACGGTGGCAGACGGCACGGTGGCGATCATCCGCGGAACCGCGGCGCCATCATCCCATGGCTGTGATCAGCATTGGGTGCCAATTGCCCTAGACACCGACAGATGGGCCGGTATCTCCAAGATGCAACTGATGGTTGCGTAATGTCAGCCTTCCGGATAGCCTGATGCGCAACCAAACGTTGCAGGAGGATGGCATGGAGTTCGGAACCATCGAGCGCGAGATCTACGTCGAGGCGTCGCCCGAGATCGTCTTCGAGGTGGTGAGCAGTCCCGGCCACCTCAAGGAGTGGTGGCCGGACGACGCCCGGTACGAGCCGGCGCCCGGGTCGACGGGGGAGATCGTCTTCGGTGACCCCGACGCCGGCGGGGGAGTGGTGGGGTTCACCGTCGTCGACGCGCGACCGCCGCGGACGTTCTCGTTCCGCTGGACCCACCCGGTCGGCGAGGTCGCGGCGGAGGGCAACTCGCTGCTGGTCACCTTCGACCTGACCCCGTCGGGCGGCGGAACGCTGCTCAAGATGACCGAGACCGGCTTCCGCGAGATGGGCTGGGAGGCCGCCGTCCTCGAGCAGCAGTACAAGGAGCACATCACCGGCTGGGATTTCTTTCTGCCGCGGCTGGCACCGTACGTCGCGACGCTGGAGGCGCGGTCATGAGCACTCCAGTGGCCGAGAAGGTCGACGACGACCTCTGGTCCGCGATCGGGGACCCGACCCGGCGCCGGATGCTCGACCTGCTGCTCATCGAGGGCGACGGCACCGCGACCACGCTGAGCCAGCGACTGCCGGTCACCCGTCAGGCGGTGGCCAAGCACCTCGGCGTCCTCGACCGGGTCGGCCTGGTCCGCGCGACCCCGGCGGGCCGGGAGAAGCGATACCGGGTGGACGACGCCCAGCTCGCCCGCGCCGTGGCCCAGCTGTCGTCGGTCGGGTCCGCGTGGGACGCCCGGCTGCAGCGGATCAAGCGCATCGCCGAGGCGATCCAGCGCACCCAACAGGACTGACGAGACCAAGGAGAGCCGAGATGGTGGACATTCTGCACAGGGTCGGGGTCAAGACCCCGGCACCGGAGAAGGTGTACGACGCGCTGACGACCGTCGAGGGCCTCGCCGGCTGGTGGACCGACGACACGAAGGGGAGCGGCGACCTCGGCGGCGTACTCGAGTTCCGGTTCCCGGTCGGCGGCTTCGACATGGAGGTCGTCGAGCTACGGCCGTACGAGCGGGTGGCATGGCGGGTGGTCGACGGCCCCGAGGAATGGCTCGGGACGACGATCGACTGGGACCTCCGCCAGGACGGCGACTACACGATCGTGCTGTTCAAGCACCAGGGCTGGAAGGAGCCCGTGGAGTTCATGCACCACTGCAGCACCAAGTGGGGCTCGTTCCTGATGAGCCTGAAGTCCCTGGTCGAGACCGGCGAGGGCGCACCAGCACCACGGGACGTGCAGATCAGCGACTGGCACTGAGCCGGCGGCCGGTTGGTCAAGGCCACGAATTCCCTTCAAATGTTCATCAATCGCGCCATCGTCGTCTGCAATGATGACCATTCCGCATGATCACAGTTCTTTCCGGAAGGAAAAAGGCTTCATGAGGCGATGGTTAGCCTTGGCCCTGGCCGCCCTGCTGGCTGGGGCCGTGGCCGCCCCCGCCGCGGCGGTCGCGCAGCCCCGCACTCCGGACCCGGCACGGGCCGTACAGAAACAGCTGCGCCATGGCCACGGGGTACGGATTTCCGAGCTCTCCGTGTTGATCTTCGGGAAGGACTACGTTCCCTCCGACCGCATGCGCAGTCAGGTGCAGCTGAGCCCCACCGGGCCGGTCGCCTATGACGCCTCCCTCTACTTCATGCCCTTGCCGGACATGGACCAGCGGGCGATCGACGCGCGCGACTCCATCGCCATGGTGGACTGGGACGACATCACTCATGTCAACGGAGTCACGTACCTGCATGCCGAGCCCGGCAGCCTCCCCGCGGGCAAGTCATGGATCCGGGCGAAGCCGCATGCCTCCTACGCCCGGTATTTCAGCCACCAGGCGATCGACGTGTTCGACGCGCGGGTCCTGCGCATCCTGCTGCGGGGCGCCACCGGCAAGGCCGTCCCGGGCGGGTACGCCTACCGCGGCGTCGTGACCCGCGAGCAGCTGGGCGTCGCCGCCACCCGCCACGCCAAGGACAAGATCAACTGGTGGCTCTGGACCGACGCCAAGGGCCTGCCCACCCGGCTCCGCACCACGGACTTCCTCGGCGGCGGGGACCTGAGGATCGGCGTGAGCTTCGACACCCGCTACCGCGACTGGGGATTCCCGCTGGTCGTCACCGCCCCACCCGCCGACCAGGTGATCGACGCGGACGACCTGTGAACCCGTCCATTGAGAACAAAGGATGAGAACCCCCTGAAGCGATGGGTCGCGTTGGTCGCCACCGGTCTGCTGGTCTTGTGCATCCCGGCGCCGGCCCTCGGGGGCTCCGGCGCCCCGAACCCCGCGCAGGCGGTCAAGAACCAGTTGCGACACCAGCGCGGTGTCGAGGTCTTCGAGGTCGGCCGGTACTCCCTGTCGAAGGGGGGCTGGCGCCGGATCCGCGTTCACAGCCTGGTCCAGCTCAGCCCCACCGGTCCGGTCGGCTCCTACGCGCAGTTCTCCGGCGTTCCCGACCCGGAGCCGTGGACGCTGGAAGCGGACGCGCAGGCCTCCAGGGACTCGGTGGACGAGTACAACTTCATCAGCACCGGCGGATCCACCTATGTGCGCGGCGAGCCCGAATTTCAGGACGGCAAGCCCTGGGTCAGGCAGATTCCGAGCGCCCAGGACTCCCCGCACGTCACTGTTCAGCCGATCAACGTGTACGACCCACGCGTCCTCACCGTCCTGCTGGCCGGAAAGACCGGGAGGCTCGACTCCGGCGGGCGGCTCTACCAGGGCACGACCACCTATGTCGAGCTGTCCAAGGCCGCCCGGAGCTGGTACGACAACGACCACAAGAAGATCAGCTGGTGGCTCTGGACCGACGCCAAGGGCCTGCCCACCCGCCTGCGTACCTCGGAGCCCTCCGGCTGGGGCACGCACCCGGGCGCGGCGAGCGTCGATACCCGGTTCAGCGGGTGGGGGCAGCCTCTGGTGGTCACCGCCCCGCCCGCCGACCAGGTGATCGACCAGCGGGAACTGGTCCCGGACTACTCGTGATCGACGGCCGGCCCCGGTCGGCCGCGCCCTCGGCGGCCTTCGTAAGCGGCGTCGACCCCCAATGCCGGGGTCGTTGGCCAGCTCTCGGTGGAACTGCCTGATCGCCGGACTGTTGCCTCGTCTGCCTCGCTGGTGATTCGTCCTCGAACGGCGCAGCCGCTGACGCCTGCAAGTGGCGGGCAACCAGCTCTCAACGGCATGGGCAGACCCTGCGGTCAGGCAGTCCACTCCGACAGGAGAAGCACATGTCAGCACTACGCTCAGCCGCGGTCGTCGCGGCGGTTCTCATTTTCTCCACCACGATCGCGGTGGCCCCCGCCTACGCGATCGACACCAACGCGTGGGTCCAGGGCGGCGAACTCAACTACACGGCCGCGCCGGGCCAGGTCAACCACGTGGTGTTCACCCGCACCGACGCCAACACCTACCTTGTCGACGACATCGTCGCCATCACCCCGCTCGAGGGGTGCACCCACCCCAACGCCAGGGACCTCACCCTGGTCCAGTGCACGGCCGAGTTCGGGTTCGGCGGCCAGCTCATCGTCGACGTCGGCGACCTCGACGACATCGTCAACCCGACGGGCCCCAACCATGCCCTGATCGGCCTGGGCTCCGGCGACGACATCGCCTACGGCTTCCCCGGCAGCGTCGGCTCCCTGGTCGACGGCGGCCCGGGCGACGACCTCATCCACTCCGGCCCCGGCCAGCACCTGATCGACGGCGGCACCGGCACCGACACCGTCAGCTACGCCGCCCGCGTCGCCCCGGTCACCGTCGACCTGGCCGCCTGCCCCTGCGGTGAGGCCGGCGAAGCCGACACCCTGAACGGCGTCGAGAACGTCATCGGCGGCTCCGCGTCCGACACCCTGACCGGCGACACCCTCGCCAACACCCTGACCGGCGGAGGCGGCAACGATGTCATAGCCGGCAAGTCCGGCGCCGACACCCTGAACGGAGGCATCGGCACCGACACCCTGAAAGGCGGCTGGGGCAACGACACTCTGAACGGTGGCTTAGGCCCCGACACGTTGACCGGCGGCTGGGGCAACGACACCTTGACCGGCGGTCTGGGCAACGACACCCTGCGGGGCGGTTCGGGCAACGACACCCTGAACGGCGGCGTCGGCTTCGCCGACGACTGCAACGGCGGTCTGGGCGCCGACGTGGAAATCGGCTGCGAGCTGTAACCTTCGCCACCCCGGGCCACGGCCCCGACACGCCGCCCCTGGAGCCAGGGTGTCGGGGCCGCTCCGTCACAGCGACGGCGTGACTCGTCCGATGCTGGCGGTGTCGGCGGTCTTGATCACCGTGATGATGTCCGTCCAGGGCTCGCCGATAGGCGGCGGTCGAGCTGGTCGACGCCAACGAGTACGGTAACGGGACCGCAACCTTCACCAACGACGGTGACGCCGCGCGCCGCTTCGAGACCGACGCACACCTACTGAGGTTCCCGCAAAATGCCTGAGACCGTGACCACGCACGCCAGCATGCGTGCCCTGACCGAGGACGCCGATCGCGCCTACGAGCTCGACCGGCAGCACGTCTTCCACTCCTGGTCCGCCCAGGAGCTCATCAACCCGCTTGTGATCACCCGGGCCGAGGGCTCGTACGTGTGGGACGGCCAGGGCCGGAAGCTGCTCGACTTCACCTCTCAGCTGGTCTACACCAACCTGGGTCATGGGCACCCGCGCATTGTGGAGGCCATCCAGGAGCAGGCGGCCGCGTTGTGCACGGTGGCGCCGCAGTACGCCAACGGCACCCGGTCCGAGGCAGCCCGCCTGATCGCCTCGCACACGCCCGGCGACCTCAACCGGGTCTTCTTCACCAACGGGGGAGCGGACGCCAACGAGCACGCGATCCGGATGGCGCGCCTGCACACGGGCAAGCACAAAGTCCTCTCCACCTACCGCTCCTACCACGGCGGCACCCAGCTCGCGATCAACGTCACCGGCGACCCGCGGCGCTGGCCGAACGACACCGGCTCCACCGGCAACGTCCACTTCTTCGGGCCCTTCCTCTACCGCAGCCCCTTCCACTCGACGACCGAGCAGGAGGAGCGCGAGCGCGCGCTCGATCACCTCGAGCAGGTCATCGCTCTCGAGGGCCCCTCGACGATCGCGGCCGTCATCCTCGAGTCGATACCCGGGACCGCGGGCATCATGATCCCACCACCGGGCTACCTCCGCGGCGTAAGGGAGCTGTGCGACAAGCATGGAATCGTGTTCATCGCCGATGAGGTCATGTCGGGCTTCGGGCGCAGCGGCGAGTGGTTCGCCATCGAGCACGCGGGTGTCGTTCCGGACCTCCTGACCTTCGCCAAGGGCGTCAACTCCGGGTACGTGCCGCTCGGCGGTGTGGCGATCAGCGACGCGATTTTCCAGTCCTTCGCCAAGCGGCCCTATCCGGGTGGTCTGACCTACTCGGGTCACCCGCTGGCCTGTGCCGCGGCGGTCGCGAGCATCGAGGTGATGGAGGCCGAGCGGATCGTGGAGCACAGTGCGGCGCTGGGTGAGGAGGTCTTCGGTCCCAGCCTCCGTTCATTGGCGGAGCGTCACCAGTGGATCGGTGAGGTGCGGGGTGTGGGGGCGTTCTGGGCCATCGAGTTGGTCGCTGACCGCGAGACCCGGGAGCCGCTGGCGCCGTACGGCGGTTCCAGCCCCGAGATGGGCGCCGTGATCGCGGCCACCATGGCCAACGGTGTGCTGCCGTTCGCCAACTTCAACCGCATCCACGCCGTCCCCCCGATCAACATCTCCGCCGAGGAGGCCGGCGAGGGAATCCGGGCCCTGGACGCGGCGCTGGGCGAGGCCCGCGCGGCAGTCGCCTCCGTCACCGGCTGACCGGCCTCCCTGGACGTCACAGCACATCCAGTCGCGCTTGCCCGGTACCGAATCAAGGCATATAGTACCGCTCGTGATACCCATCCACGACTCGTCGATGGCAGTGTCGGTCGGAGCTGCCAGAGCACAACCCACACCGACGACGGAACCGTTCTGGTCCGCCGCGCGCGACGGCAGGCTTGACATCCAGCGATGTGACTCTTGCGCGACCGTCGTGTTCTACCCGCGGGTTTCGTGCGTCGGGTGCGGCGCTCGGGAGTTGATATGGGTAACTGCGAGCGGGCGGGCCACGCTGAGCAGTTTCGTCATCGTTCATCTGCCTGCTCCGGGGTTCGAGGACGCCGTTCCGTACGTTTTGGCGATCGTCCGGCTCGTCGAAGGTCCGTCGATGATGACCAACATCGTTGGCGTCGAACCGCGGCCAGAGAACCTTCGGGTGGACATGGAGCTGGAAGTCCGGTTCGAGCGGCGCGCTGGTCGCGTCCTGCCCGTCTTCGCTCCGGCCGGGGGTGTCCGTTGAGGAGGTCGCTCGCCGTGATCATCGGGGCCGCCGAGACCGACCTGGGGCGGCTGGACGACCGCTCTGAACTGGACCTCCATGTGGAGGCGGCGCTTCTCGCGCTCGCGGACGCGGGACTGAGTCTGGCGGACGTCGACGGCGTCACCAGCGCTGTCCACAATCCGGTGGATGTGGCACATGCCCTCGGAGTCGAGCCCACCTGGTTCGACGGCACGACCGTCGGGGGCACGTCGTTCCTCGTCCACGTTCGTCACGCCGCGGACGCCATCGCTGCGGGCCACGCGAATGTGGTGCTCGTCCTCCATGGTGAGTCCCGCCGGTCGACGATCGGCCGCCACCCGCGGCCGATCCCGGCCGACGGCATGATGGGACAGTTTGAGCTCCCCTACGGCGTCTACGGCCCGCCAACCATGTTCACTCTGCCGTATATGCGGTACGCGCATGAGACCGGCACGACCGTCGAGCAGTTGGCTGCGGTGCCGGCGATTCAGAGCGAATGGGCTGACGGTAACCCGCGCGCGGCACGTCCGACTCGAGTGTCTGTCGATGACGTCCTCGCCTCCCCGCCCATCGCCTGGCCGTTCACCAAGCTCATGTGCTGCATGGTCAGCGACGGTGGAGGTGCACTCGTGGTCACGGCCGCGGACCGAGCGAAGGACGGCAGGCGACCCCCGGTCTACCTCTGGGGTGCCGGTGAGGCCGGCCAGAGTCCTCTGGTGTCCCAGATGCCCGACCTGACGAGGGCGGAGACGTTCGAGCGCTCGTCGACAGCGGCCTTCAGAGAGGCGGATATCGCCGTCTCCGACATCGACCACCTGATGATCTACGACGCCTTCGCTCATGTGCCGCTCTACGGACTGGAAGCGCTGGGAGTCGTCGGCAGGGGAGAGGCGGGTGCCTTCATCGTCGACGGCAACACCCGCCCCGGCGGTCGCATGCCCCTCAACACCAACGGCGGCGGCCTGCGCTACACCCATACCGGCATGTACGGAATGTTCGCGATCCAGGAGTCCGTTCGTCAGCTCCGCGGTGAGGCCTTCGCCCAACTGGAGGACGTCGAGATCAGTGTCGTCCAGGGAGTGGGCCACTTTTTCTCCGAGGCCGCGACGCTGGTCTTGTCGAACCAGGAGCCGACGTGACCGCCTCGACCGATGCCGGAGCGCGGGAGGCCTGCGGGTTCTACGAGATCGCCGCCGCCGATCCCCAGCGCGTCGCGATCCACGTCGACGGTGCCGTGGTCACGTACGGCGACCTGCTCGGCCGGGTCAACCAATGGTCGCACCTGCTGTCGGGGCCCCGGGGCGTGCCGCGAGGCGGAACGATCGCCGTGGTGCTGCCCAACAGCCTTGACTTCGTCGTGGCCCAACTCGCGGTCGAGCAGACCGGCCTTCGCATGGTGCCGGTCAACTGGCACCTGACCGCTGCGGAGATCGCCTATCTCCTCGACGACTCCGGCTCCGGCCTGGTGATCACCGATCCGCAGCACGCACATGTCGTGGGGGAGGCGGCGGCCGAGGCCGGCATCGCCGGCGACGCCCTCCTCCGCACCGGTCAGCCGGACACCGGGATCGCCCTCGAGGCGCTGCTTGACGAGCAGCCGGTGGCGACGCCACCAGGGAGGCACGCCGGATCCATGCTGTTCTACAGCTCGGGGACCAGCGGTCGCCCCAAGGGCGTCAGACGCCCCTTCCCGACCAGCACACCGGATGAGGCCGCCGACGCCCGGTCCCGCCAGCGCTCGGCCCAGTTCGGGATGGGTGAGGAACACCAGGTGCATCTCGCCGTCGCGCCGCTCTACCACCCGGGCCCGAACCTCAACGCTCTCAGTGCGCTGCACCTGGGTCAGGAGCTGGTTCTCCGGCCGCGTTTCGACCCGCGGGAGACGCTCGAACTCATCGACGCCCACCGGGTGACGAGCACCTTCATGGTGCCGGTGATGTTCCACCGGATGCTCGAGCTCCCCGAAGCGGATCGTGCCCGGTTCGACGGGTCCTCGCTCGAGGTCGTCATGCACGCCGGAGCGCCCTGCCCCGTCGAGGTCAAGCACAAGATGATCCGCTGGTGGGGCCCCGTCCTCACGGAGTACTACGGATGCACCGAGTTCGGTATGGCCACCTTGGTGACCTCGCAGGTCTGGCTGGACAAGCCAGGCTCGGTTGGTCGCGCCGCCGATGGGATCTCGCTGCGGATCCGCGACGGCCACGGGGTGAGCCTGCCGCCTGGTGAGGTCGGGACCATCTGGGTCCGGGGCGGTTACGAGTTCGCCTACAGCGGCGCGGCCGCGGCTGGCGGCCAGGAAGGCCCCGCCGACGGCTTCCGGACCGCCGGCGACGTCGGATACCTCGACGAGGACGGCTTCCTGTACGTCGGCGACCGGCGGGCGGACCTGATCCTTTCCGGGGGCGTCAACATATACCCGGCCGAGGTCGAGGCTGCCCTGGTCACCGAGCCCACGGTCGCCGACGCCGTCGTCGTCGGCGTCCCGGACGCCGAGTGGGGTCAGCGAGTGGTCGCCGTCGTCGAGCTCAAGCCCGGCGAAGAGGCCGGAGAGGAAGCCGTCGAGCGGCTCCGCCGCCACCTGGCCCCCCGTCTCGCACGCTTCAAGAGCCCGCGCGAGTACCGGTTTGTCGACTCGGTCCACAGAACGTCCCTGGGGAAGGTCAACAGGACTCGGATCCTGGACGAGGTCCTTCTCCCGACGACCGCGCAGCCGCACCGATCGAGAGGAATCTAGGTGAGCGACAAATCCCCGGTGTACGTGGTGACCGGCGGGGCCGGTGGCCTCGGAGGCGCCACTGCCCGACGATTGGCGGATCGCGGCGCGACGGTCGTCGTGACCGACATCGTCGCCGTCGGCGAAACCGCCGCGAGGGCACGGTGGGGAGAAGGCATCACCTTCGTGCAGGGTGACGTCTGTTCCGAGACGGACCTCGCCGGCGTCTTCGACATCGCCGCCGACCTCGGGCCGCTGCGTGGGCTCGTCCACTGCCCCGGCAAGGGATTTCCCCGTCGGATCGTCGACCGCGAGGGAATCCCCTTCCCCCTCGACCAGTTCGAGAACGCCCTGCGGCTGAACCTGGTGGGGACGTTCAACGCATTGCGTCTCGCCGCAGCGCACATGGCCGGCAACCAACCGGACGAGGGCGAGCGCGGCTCCGTCGTCATGACGGCATCGGTCGCAGCCTGGGACGGACAAATGGGCCAGATCGCGTACGCCGCTGCGAAGTCGGGCGTCGTCGGCATGACCCTGTGCGCGGCGCGTGACCTGTCCGACCTGGGCATCCGGGTCAACACGATCGCACCCGGAATCTTCGACACGCCGCTGCTGGCCCGATTCGACGCCGAGGTTCGCGACCGGCTCGCGGCCACGGTCACCTTCCCCCGGCGTCTCGGGGACCCGGAGGAGTACGCGTCGCTGGCCGACGAGCTCCTGCACAACCGATACCTCAACGGCGAGGTCATCCGGCTCGACGGCGCGATCAGGATGGCTGCCCGGTGACCGGGGCCACCGACTCCGTCCTCTTCGAGGAGGCGGACGGCGTCGCGACGATCACGCTCAACCGCCCGGAGGTGCGCAACGCCGTCGACGCGGCGATGACGCAAGCCCTTGCCGAAATCGTCGACCACCTCAACGAGCGCAGCGACCTTCGGGTCGCCATCCTCACCGGGGCAGGAGGGAGCTTCTGCTCGGGCATGGACCTCAAGGCGTTCGTGCGCGGTGAGCGGTCCTCCATCCCCGGTCGTGGGTTCGCGGGATTCACGGCTCGACCGCCCGCGATCCCGGTGATCGCCGCCGTTGAGGGTGCCGCCGTCGCCGGCGGATGTGAGCTCGTCCTCGCGTGCGATGTGGTGGTCGCGGGGCAGTCGGCGAGGTTCGGCGTACCCGAGGTCAAGCGGGGCCTGGTCGCCGTGGGCGGAGCGCTCCTCAAGCTTCCCGCGCGGATCCCGTACCAGATCGCCATGGAGTGGATCCTGACCGGCGACATGGTCGGCGCCTCCCGCGCGCACGACGTCGGTCTCGTCAACGCCGTGGCGCCGGACGGAGATGCGCTCGCGGCAGCGCGGGCGATGGCGGCCCGGATCGCCGCCAACGGGCCCCTGGCACTGCGAGCAAGCAAGGAGATCGTCATGACCTCATCCTCATGGCGCCACGACGAGGCGTATGACCGCCAGCTGGAAGTCGCCCGCCCCGTCATGGAGTCGGCGGACGCTCGTGAAGGGGCGCTCGCCTTCGCCGAGAAGCGCCGACCGGTCTGGAGCGGCCGATGAACAGCGGGCCTCTCAACGGCGTGCGGGTGGTCGAGCTCGGCGGGATCGGCCCGGCGCCTTTCGCCTGCATGATGCTCGCGGATCTGGGCGCCGACGTGATCCGGATCGATCGCCCCGGAGCGGAGCTCCACCCGGTCCTCCACCGCAGCCGGCGGTCCATCGCGCTGGACCTGAAGTCCGAGCGGGGACGCACGGTCGCACTGCGGATGATCGAGGCCGGCGACATCGTCATCGAAGGCTTCCGTCCGGGTGTCGCCGAGCGCCTCGGCATCGGCCCGAGCGACGTCCATCGCGCCCATCAGCGCGTGGTCTACGGTCGGATGACCGGCTGGGGTCAGGACGGACCGTGGGCGCGGCTGCCAGGGCACGACATCAACTACATCGCCCTGACCGGAGCGCTTCATGCCATCGGCCCGGCCGGCGGCGACCCCGTCGTCCCGTTGAACCTGATCGGCGACTTCGGCGGGGGCGGCATGCTCCTCGCCTATGGCGTGCTCGCCGCCCTCGTCAGTGCTCGCACGACCGGCCGCGGCCAGGTGGTCGACGCGGCGATGATCGACGGATCGGCCGCGCTTATGGCGATGCTGCACGGCTACCTCGTCGAAGGCCGATGGGTGGACCAGCGCGGGGTCAACCACCTCGACGGGGCGGCGCCGTACTACCGCACCTACGAATGCGGCGACGGCCGGCATGTCGCCGTCGGCTGTATCGAGCCCCAGTTCTACGCCGCTCTCCTGGAGGGACTGGAACTCTCCGATGATCCGGCGTTCTCCAACCAGGAGGACCGCGACCGGTGGCCGGTGATGATCGAGCGGTTGCGGGAGAAGTTCGCCTCACGATCCCGCGACGAGTGGGCAGATGTGTTCGCGACGAGCTCGGCGTGCGTCACGCCCGTCCTGTCGATGAACGAGGCACCGCTGCACCCGCATCACGCCCATCGGCAAACCTACGTGGCTCTCGGCAGTGGCCACATGCCTCGGCCGGTTCCACGATTCGACCGGACCCCCGCGGGCGACCCTCGGCCGGCGCCGACCGTCGGCAGCGACGGCGCGGCGCTCCTTGCCGAACTCGGCATGGACCAGCGCGAGGTGCGGCGTCACGTCGACGCCGGAGCCGTCGTGCTGCCGTCCGGGCTCGAGGACCGGTCGTGAGGGCGGCAGGAGGGTTCGGGTTCGTCCAGGAGGTGGTCCACCGGCACCTGTTCGACGGGATGACGATCGCGGTCGGAGGTTTCGGCCTCTGCGGCAACCCGTTCGACCTGATCGAGGCGGTACGCGACTCAGGGGTGAAGGATCTGACGATCGTCTCCAACAACATGGGTGTGGATGGCAAGGGCCTCGGTGTTCTGCTGGAGGGCCGGCAGGTGCGCAAGGTGGTGGCGTCGTACGTCGGCGAGAACCGGTTGTTCGCCCAGCAGTACCTCGACGGGGACCTCGAGGTCGAGTTCACCCCGCAGGGCACGCTCGCGGAGCGACTTCGGGCCGGCGGCGCCGGTATCCCCGCCTTCTACACCCCGACCGGCGCGCACACCTCGGTCGCCGAGGGCAAGCCCACGATGGAGATCGACGGCCGCATCTGCCTTCTCGAGCGCGCGATCGTCGCCGATCTCGCACTGGTCCGGGCGCGGAGCGCGGATCGGGCGGGCAACCTGACCTACCGCCGGACCGCCCGCAACTTCAACCCTGTCGTCGCCACGGCGGGACGGGTCACGATCGCGGAGGTCGAGCAGCTCCTCCCGGAGTTCATCGACCCTGACGCCGTGGAGACACCGGGCATCTACGTGGACGAGGTGGTCGTCGCCTCGCCCCGGAAGAAGGAGATCGAGCAGCGCACGACGAGGAGAGCGGCGCATGTGGACGCGTGAGGAGATGGCAGGTGTCGCGGCCCGGGAGCTGGTCGACGGCTCCTACGTCAATCTCGGCATCGGGATCCCCACGCTGGTCGCCAACCACGTGCCCGCGGGCATGCGAGTCACGCTGCAGAGCGAGAACGGGATGCTGGGCATGGGGGAGTTCCCCTTCGAGGGCGAGGAGGACGCCGACCTGATCAACGCCGGGAAGCAGACGGTCACGATCAACCCGGGTGGGAGCTTCTTCGGCTCCGACCAGTCCTTCGCGATGATCCGGGGCGGCCATGTCGACCTCGCGATCCTCGGCGCGATGCAGGTCTCCGAGCTCGGCGACCTGGCCAACTGGACCATTCCGGGCGTGCTGGTGAAGGGGATGGGCGGTGCGATGGATCTCGTCGTCGGCGCCAAGCGCGTCGTGGTCATCACCGAGCACACCACCAAGGACGGCCGTTCGAAGGTCGTGAGGTCGTGCGACCTCCCGTTGACCGGGCGGCGCGTCGTGGACCGCGTCATCACCAACCTCGCGGTGTTCGATGTGACGGACCAGGGACTCGATCTGGTCGAGCTCGCCCCGGACGTCACGCTCGAGGAGGTACACGACCGCACGGCATGCGATTTCGCCGATGGTCGTAATCGGCAGGACGAGCTCAGGAGGAGCGCACGGTGACCAACCACACCATCTACCAAGGCGCCCGGGTTCTGGTAGGAGACCCACGCGCAGGCTCCTTCCAGGACGTCGACGTCGAGGTCGTCGAGGGACGTATCGCGCGCCTCGGCAGAGACCTGGAGGCCGAAGGCGCCGAAGTCGTCGACGCCGGCTGGGCCTGGATCATCCCAGGATTCGTCGACGCCCATCAGCACATGTGGCAGGCCACGATGCGCGGCCTGACGGCCGACTTCACCCTCGCCGACTACGTCTGGGTCATCCGCCGGAATCACTCCGGAATCCATCGTGCGGTGGACGTCTACAACGGCACGCTCGGAGCCGCCGTCGGACTGCTCGACTCGGGTACGACGTGCTCGGTCGACTACAACCATTGCATCGTCACGCCCGACCATGCCGACGCCGGTCTCGAGGCGTTCGTCGAGTCGGGCATCCGCGGCGTGTGGTGCTACGGCCTGTACGACCAGCCGGCGACGACGAGGACGTTCACGAGTGTGGAGCAGCGGATCGCCGACGCCCACCGGGTGCGCGACACCCGATCCAGCGACCTCGAAGACCGGGTCAGGTTCGGCATCGCGCCGACGGAGATGAGTCTGGTCGGCATCGATCAGATCGCCCGCGAGATGCGGGTGGGCCGAGACCTCGACTGCCTCATCCACACCCACACCAACGCTCGCTGGCGGCCGGGCTACCCCTCGGAAATCCAGCAGCTCGCCCAGGCCGGTCTGCTGTGGTCGCACCAGCTGCACTCCCACTGCAACACCGCCGACACCGCGGACCTGGCTCTCCTCGCGGAGTTCGGGTGCAAGGTCTCCTCCACGCCGGAGACCGAACTCGGCATGGGGATGGGGTACCCGATCGCCGCGGCGGCGGACCGCGCCGGTGTCGCGGCCGGGCTCGGTACCGACATCCAGTCCAACAACTCACCCGACATGTTCACCGCGATGCGGCTGATGCTGTCCGGCGAGCGCGCGCGGAGCAACCAGAAGGCCCTCGAGGAGGTCGGCATTTACGAGATGGAGGGACTTCAGCTCAAGGCAGCGGACGTGATGCACTACGCGACGCTCGGTGGCGCCATCGGCCTGGGCCTGGAGTCGGAGTGTGGGTCGATCGACGTGGGCAAGGCAGCGGACCTCGTGCTCATCGACCGCCGCGGACCCAGGCTCAACCCGTCGCTCGACCCGCTCTCGACCATCGTGATGAACGCGACCATCGCCGACGTGGACACCGTGGTCGTCGGCGGAGAGGTCGTCAAGAGCGGCGGACGGATGCGTGCCGAGCTGCTCGAGAAGGCGACGCGTGGTCTCCAGGAGTCCGGTGCCTACATCCGAGAGCAGTCCCAGGCCTACGGCGGGCTCGTGCCGCCCAAGCCGGACTGGTGGGGCGCGGACACGGCCGGGTCCGGGGCGCCCACCACCAGGGCATGAGCAGAGGGATGGCACGAGCATGCGCTGGGTGACCTGCGAATTCGAGGGCGAGGAGCGCGTCGGGCTCATCGTCGGGGACGACGTCCACCTACACGACAGGGGGCCCAGCCTGCTCGAGGTGATCGACGGTGGCGAGCTGGCAGAGGTCGCTGCGCGCCTGCGGCGGTCGCCGTCCGACGTACTGCCGCTCGAGAGTTGCCACCTCGTCTCGCCGCTACCGCGGCCGCCTTCGGTCCGCGACACCATTGGGTTCCTCGACCATGTCCGGGGCTGCCGCCGTGCCTACGGTCGGGATCCTCATCTGGAGGAGGTGTGGTACCAGGTGCCGGCGTTCTACTTCGGGAACCCGTCCTCCGTCCTCGGGCCCTACGACGAGGTGCCGATGGCACCCGGCTCGCGCTGGTTCGACTTCGAGCTCGAGGTCGGTGCCGTCATCGGCAGGACGGGTC
This sequence comes from Acrocarpospora pleiomorpha, assembly GCF_009687885.1. Lineage (GTDB taxonomy): Bacteria > Actinomycetota > Actinomycetes > Streptosporangiales > Streptosporangiaceae > Acrocarpospora > Acrocarpospora pleiomorpha. The sequence continues at coordinate 79,138 of NZ_BLAF01000012.1, read as the reverse complement.
GCGACCTCGGTCTGCGTGCCGCGCAGGAGGCCATCGTCGGCTACACCCTGTTCTGCGACTGGACGGCGCGCGACCTGCAGCGGCTCGACACGGCGATGGGAATCGGCCAGGGAAAGGGCAAGGACTCGGGTCTGACCCTGGGTCCGTGGCTGGTCACCGCCGAGGAGATCGCGGACTCGGTGCGCGACGGCGCGCTGGACCTGGAGATCTGGGCGTCGGTGAACGGACAGGAGATCGCTCGGGGGACGCTCGCCGGCATGGACTGGACGTTCGCAGAGATCGTCTCCTATGTCTCGCGGGGGACCGATCTGCGCCCCGGTGACGTCATCGGCTCAGGCACCCTGCCCGGCGGGTGCCTGCTGGAGCACCTCACGGGGGATCCCGACACATTCGATCGTTGGCTGAGGCCGGGGGACGTGGTCTCCCTGGGGGGCGACCTCCTGGGGCGGACGGAGCAGAGAGTCGTCCCCGGTGTCCCGGTCCACCGTCTGCGGTCCGGATTCTAAAGGAGCTGGTGAACGTGGTGGAGTACACACGTGGGCTGCATCGTGTGGCCGAGGACGTCTGGGCGTGGCTGCTGCCCGATGGCGGGTGGGGTTGGAGCAACGCGGGACTGGTCCGGGGGAAGGGGGAGTCCTTCCTCATCGACACGCTCTTCGACCTGGAGCTGACCGGGGAGATGCTCGGGGCGATGGCTTCGGTGACCGAGGAACACCCGATCCGCGCTGCGCTGAACACCCACGCGAACGGAGATCATTGCTTCGGCAACCAGTTGCTGGGACCCGAGGTGACGATCCATGCGACGGCTGACACCGAGCACGAGATGCGACACGGCACGACCCCCGAGCGGCTGGCCGGTCTGGTGGCGGGCGATCACGAGCCACTCCTGTCGGAGTTCTTTCGGCACTGCTTCGGCGCGTTCGCCTTCGACGGGATCATCCTGCGCGGCCCCGACACGACGTTCGACGAGGTACGCACCGTCGACGTCGGGGGACGTCCGGTTGAGCTTCGTCGGCTGGGGCCGGCACACACACACGGCGATGCGGTTGCCTTCGTCCCCGACCGCGGGGTTCTCTTCACCGGAGACCTGCTGTTCAACGGTGGTACGCCGATCATGTGGGCGGACTCCATATCGAGCTGGATCACCGCATGCGACCGCATGATCGAGCTGGGGCCTGAGGTCGTCGTCCCCGGACACGGGGCCGTGACCGATGTCGACGGCATCGTCACGATGCGCGACTACCTGGCGGTGGTTCGCGACGGGGTCGACGCCTCGCTGGCCGCGGGCCGCTCCTGGCGCGAAGCCGTCGAGCATCTCGATCTCGGGCCGTACGCGTGTTGGCCGCAGGCGGAGCGGGTGGTGGTCACCGTTTACAACGCCTACCGGGGTGCCCGCCTTGAAACGCCGGTCTCCCAGGCGACCGAGCTGTTCGCGGAGATGGCGCGGTGGAGACAGCGCCACCAGGGCAAGTGATCAACCTGGCGACGACGCCGGTATCCTCGCCAGGAAAGTACCGCCGTGCGCTCGTGTCGGCCGCCCGGCGTCCACCGTGGGATCGAGGTGCTGAATGAGTGATGTGAGACCGAACCTGCTCTCAGCCCGACAGGCCGGCGTCCTCGATGCGCTTCAGGAGGTCTTCCTCGCCGAGGGCTTCCGCCACCTCACGATCGGTGACATGGCGGGGCTGGCGCACACCTCGCGTCGCACGCTCTACCAGCTCGGCCAGAGCAAGGAGGAGGTCGTGGTCGGCGTCGTCGACCGATTCTTCAACGGCATGGGTAAGGACGCGTTGCGGCGGGCGCAAGACGCCGCCGGGGTCCACGATCAGATCGAGGCCTATCTGTCGGCGTCGGTCGAACGCAACCGGCGCGCCAGCCGCCAGTTCATCCACGACGTCGAGAACTACGTACCGACCCGGCACGTCTACGACCGGCACCAGGAGATCGCCATCCGCGAGCTCGAGAGCATCGTCCGCAAGGCGATGCAGAGGGGCGAGGTGACCGAAGGGACACCCGCCCTGTGGGCGGAGATGCTCGGTGCCGTGATTCGGCGCTTGCGGGACCCCGAGGTCCTCGATCGGGTCGGCGCCTCACGCGGCGACGCATTGGAGCTGTTCGGGCACTTCTGCCGTCGCGGACTGGGCTGAACGCTGCGTCCCTGACGCCATACCGCGCAGCTCCTGGTGCTGCCGCGTGCCCTGAATCCGTCGTCTGATCGGCGCGTGCCGACGGGTTGACGTGGTACTAAAATCGCTCCTACGATACCGCTCACAGTACCTTACTGTGGGCCACATCACGTTCATTGGGATGGACGTAGTCGGCACGGGGGTGTGCCGAAGAGCTCGATCGAGCTACTCGGATCAATCGATCGGCCTGCCACAAGACGGCACGGTCACAGGACCGGCGGCCGCAAGAACCGAGGAGATGGGATGAAGAGAACTCGTATCGCGGCGCTGTGCGCGCCGCTCCTGGCGCTGGCTCTGGCCGGGTGCGGCGGGTCCTCGAGTGACTCTGCCGGGTCGACGAGCACCGGCGTGATCGACGAGGCGAAGGCTGCCACAGCGGCGGCGTTCGCGGGCACCGACCGTGCGCTGCCTGCCGGCGGGCCCCCAGCGCGGGAGGGCAAGACCGTGTGGGCGCTCGCCTGCAGCACCCAGGCAGCGGGCTGCGTACTCCCCGCCGAGGGCTTCGTGGCGGCCTCGCAAGCCCTGGGGTGGAACGTCAAGCTCGTCGACGGCAAGGCCGATCCAGCGGTCTACAACGCCCAGCTGCGTGCGGCAGCCGCCGCATCGGTGGACGCGGTCGCACTGTTCGGCGTCGACTGCTCGATGGTGAAGGCCTCGATCGGGCACGTGCGGGGCGTGGGCGTGAAGGTCTTCGGCGGCAACGCACTCGACTGCGACGACAAGTTCAGCGGCGGCGGAGAGCCGCTGTTCGACGAGCACCTGCGGTTCAACGATGACCTGATCTCGTACGAGGACTACATGAGCACTTTCGTCGGCCCGGCGATCGCCGACTGGGTGATCGCCGAGACCGGCGGCGAGGCCGAGATCATCCTGATGCGCCAGAACGACAATGCCACCCTCCGGCTCGTCGGCGACTCGCAGGCGGCGCGGTTCGCCGAATGCGGCGGTTGCATCGTGCACGAGGTCCCATTCACTGCCGGTGACCTCTTCGGTGGCAAGCTCCAGGGCAAGGCCACGGCAGCGCTGCAGAAGCACCCGAATGCCGGCGTGGTCATGGTTCCCGCGGACTCCGCGATCACCCTGGGCGTCGGTGCCGCAGTCGACCAGGCCCGCAAGAGTGGTCGGGACGGACTCCTGCTCACCGGCAACGAAGGCGTGCCCTCGTCGATCGAGCTGATCCGTAAGGGGACCCAGTCGTACGCGGTCGGCCGACCGCTGACGTGGACCGGCTGGGCCGCCGCCGACGGGCTGAACCGCCTGTTCGCCGGTGTCGACCAGGTGGACTCCGGCATGGGTATCGGAAGCATGGACGCCGACCACCTCCCGAAGGGAGATGTCTACGACGGCAACCCGAAGTCGTCGAACTACCAGGAAAACTACAAGAAGATCTGGGGCGTGGACTGAGTGTTCGACGCCACCGTCGACGCCCCGGCGAGCGCGCTGTCGCTCGCCGGGGTGTCGAAGACCTTCCCGGGCACGAGAGCCTTGGCCGACGTCAGCTTCTCGATCGAGCCCGGTCACTTCCACGCTCTGGTCGGCGGTAACGGATCGGGCAAGTCCACGCTGATCAAGATCCTCGCGGGCGTGTACGGCGCTGATCGGGGCGGATCTCTGCAGCTGGGCGACGCGACCTTCGACGTCGAGCGACTCTCGCCACGTTGGTCGCGGGAGTCCGGCATCAGGTTCGTCCATCAGGATCTGGGCCTGTTCCCGCAGCTGACCGTCACTGAGAACGTCCTGGCTGGGTCGTCGTATCCGCGCAGGGCCGGCGGGCTCGGCTGGGGGGAGGCGCACCGCTCCGTGCAGCGACTCCTGGACGGTCTCGGTGTGGAGGTCGACGCGCGGACAGCTGTTCGCGACCTGCGACCGGCCGATCAGACGCTGGTCGCGATCGCCAGGTGCCTCCGCGACCGTGACGCGGGAGGGGTGGGGCTCCTCGTCCTCGATGAGCCGACGACCCGCCTGCCCGCGGACGAGGTCGAGGGGCTGCTGCGGCGGCTGAAGTCCTATAGCCGGCAGGGCCAGAGCATCCTCTACGTCACGCACCGCCTCGACGAGGTGCTCACATACGCCGACACGATCACGGTGCTCCGCGACGGGAGACACGTCGGCACCCGCCCGGCCGCGGAGCACGATCGAGCCAGCCTGGTCGCCGGCATCGCCGGACATGCTCCCGAGGACGTCAACCGGGTGGGCCGTACCGCGTCGGACGCCGTGGTGCTGTCGGTGCGCGGACTCACCGGCGGCCCTCTGAAGGACATCTCGTTCGATGTCAACTCGGGCGAGGTCGTCGCCCTGGCCGGACTGGTCGGAAGCGGTAGAACCAGCCTGTTGCAGAACATCTTCGGCGCGGTCCGCCCCCGCAGCGGGTCGGTGGAGGTAGCCGGCCTGCCCGTGCGTCGAGGCCACGTCGCGGACGCGATCGCCAAGGGGCTGGCCATGGTCCCCGAGGAACGGGGTCGCGATGCGGCGTTCCAGAGCCTCTCGGTCTCCGACAACCTCTCGGCGACCACGGTCGGTCGGTACCGACGCCGCGGGTGGCTGCGCCGTTCCGCCGAACGCCGCGACGCCGAGCGGGACGTGGCTGCCTACGGGATCAAGGGAGCCATCGATGCGCCCATCTCCAGGCTCTCCGGGGGGAACCAGCAGAAGGCCATCATTGCCCGAGCCATGAGGACCTCCCCAGCCGTGCTGCTCCTCGACGAGCCGACGCAGGGGGTTGACGTCGGCGCACGGGCCGACATCTACGCACAGATCGACGCCGCAGTCGCCGCTGGCGCAGGCGTGCTCCTCGCGACGTCGGACCTCGACGAGCTGCTCTACCTGGCGGACCGGCTGATCGTCCTCGTCGACGGCCGGGTCACGTGCGAGGCCTCGGGTGACCGCATCACGCGGCACTGGATCTTCGACAACGTCTACCAGCATGAGAAGGCACCGAAATGACATCGCATGACGGCCAGAGCGTGACGCGCGCCGTGAGTCCAGGCATAGAGGGGCGTCACACCGCGTTGCTGCGCGTCGCCGAGCGCTTCGGGCTCGTGATCCTGCTGGCGGCAGTGGCCGCCTACTTCGCGATCACCCCGGCGACCTCGGCGACGTTCCCGACCACATCGAACTTCCGCAACATCGTGGCCAACGAGTCGGTGCTGATCCTGGTCGCGCTCGCCGCGCTGATCCCGCTGGTCGCCCACCGATTCGACCTCTCGGTCGGGGCGATCGTCGCGCTGACGTCGATCGCGGCGGCCAAGGCCACCACCTCGATGGGCCTCCCCATCCTGGTCGGCATTGGCCTCGCCGTCGGGACCGGCGCGATCATCGGCCTGGCCAACGGGGTGCTGGTCGCCTACTGCCGTGCGAACTCGCTGGTCATCACCCTGGGGATGGCGACCCTGCTCGGCGGGGTGGCCGCCAGTTGGTCGGGATACCAGACGATCGTGGGTGTGCCCGAGGCGCTCACGAACTTCGGGAACGGACTCTGGCTGGGCGTTCCGCGGCCGGTCGTCCTCGTGGTCGCGGTCGCGCTGGGCGTCTCGTTCCTGCTGGGCCTGACGGTCTTCGGCCGGCGGCTGCTCTCGGTCGGAGTCAATGAGTCGGCCGCGCACCTCGTCGGCCTCCCGGTCCAGCGGACGGTCGCCCTCAGCTTCGTCGCGTCGGGTGCGCTCGCCGGCCTGGCCGGCGCATTGCTGCTCGCCCGTACCGGCAGCGCGGCCTCCGGCGTCGGCGTCGGCTACCTGCTGCCCGCTCTGGCGGCGATCTTCCTCGGCTCCACGACGATCCGGCCCGGCCGCTACACCGTCGCCGGAACGCTCGTCGGCGTTTTCTTCGTGGCTATCAGCATCAACGGCCTGACCCTGGCCGGTGCCGCGGACTGGGTTGAGCCGGTGTTCAACGGTGGCGCGGTCATCGTGGCAGTCGCGGTCTCGTCGCTGCTGACCCACCGTCGCCTGACCGGCGCGACCCGACGATAGGAGCATGGAATGTACGAGCTGAACGCCGAGGAGTCCGCCATCGTGTCGGTGGTGCGGGACTGGGTCGACCGGCAGGTCAAGCCGGTCGTCCGGGATCTCGAGCACGCCAACACCTACCCCGGGACGCTCATCGAGCAGATGAAGTCGATGGGGATCTACGGTCTCGCGATCCCCGAGCCGTGGAACAGCGCGGGGGTGTCCACGCCCTGCTACGCCGCGGTGACCGAGGAGCTGGCGCGCGGCTGGATGAGCCTTGCCGGTGCCATGGGCGGCCACAGCGTCGTGGCGAAGCTCCTCGTCAACTTCGGCACCCAGGAGCAGCAGGACCACTACCTGCCGCGGATGACAACCGGTGAGATCCGGGCGACGATGGCGCTGACCGAGCCCGGCGGTGGATCCGACCTGCAGGCGATGCGCACCGTCGCTCGCCGGGACGGCGACGACTACGTCATCAACGGGTCGAAGACTTGGATCACCAACGCCCGGCGCTCACAACTCATCGCGCTGCTGTGCCTGACCGACCCCGATGCGCGGCCGACGCACAGCGGCATCAGCATCCTGCTGGTCGAGAAGGGTCCCGGCTTCTCGGTGTCACGTGACCTCCCCAAGCTCGGCTACAAGGGCGTCGAGAGCTGCGAGCTGGCCTTCGACGACTTCCGAGTCCCGGCGACGTCGTTGCTCGGGACCGAGGAGGGCCGCGGCTTCGGTCAGATGATGCGTGGTCTCGAGATCGGGCGGATCCAGGTTGCCTCCCGTGCCCTCGGCGTCGGCCGCGCCGCCTTGGAGGACGCGCTCAAGTACAGCCAGGAACGGGAGAGTTTCGGCCAGCCGATCTGGAAGCACCAGTCCGTCGGGAACTACCTGGCCGACATGGTGACCCAGCTGACCGCGGCGCGGCAGCTGGTCCAGTACGCGGCGCGCCGGTACGACGACGGTGGCCGCGCGGACATGGAGGCCGGGATGGCCAAACTGTTCGCGTCGGAGACCGCGATGAAGATCGCGCTGGACGCGGTCCGCATCCACGGCGGCTACGGCTACTCCACCGAGTTCGATGTCGAGCGCTACTTCCGGGACGCACCGCTGATGATCGTCGGCGAGGGCACCAACGAGATCCTGAAGAACGTCATCGTCCGCCAGCTCGTCGCGCGCAACCGGGTGACGCGATGACGGTGGCCGGGGCCGCGACGTGGCTGTTCGTCCCAGGCAGTGACGCCCACCGGTTCGGTAAGGCGGTCGCTTCGGGTGCCGACGCGGTTCTGCTCGACCTCGAAGACGCGGTCCGCCCCGAGAACAAGGACCAAGCACGTTCGGCGGTCCGCGAGTGGCTCGGCTCCGGCGGACGTGCCTGGGTGCGGGTCAACGATGCCGCGTCGCCCTGGTTCGCTGATGACCTCGACGCCCTGGAGGGGGTCGAGGGGCTCGCGGGCGTCATGGTGCCGAAGGCCGAGTCCCCGGGCGTGCTGGCTGCGGTCAGCGAACGGATGGGCCCGGTGGTCGCGCTGATCGAGACGGCGTTGGGCCTTCATCGGGTCCATGAGGTTGCGACAGGGACGGGCGTCGCGCGGCTGGCGTTCGGCTCGCTGGACCTTGCCGCCGATCTCGGTGTCGAGGATGACCCGACGCCGCTGCTCCACGCGCGCAGCAGCCTGGTCCTAGCCTCAAGGGTGGCCGGGCTCCCTGCCCCGGTCGACGGCGTCACCACGCTCATCCACGACGCCGACGCCGTCGAGAGGGACGCCCGTCGTGCGCGGAGCCTGGGCTTCCGCGGCAAGCTGTGCATCCATCCGGCCCAGCTCGCCGCCGCCGCGAGAGGTCTTGCGCCCGCTGAGGCAGAGGTCGCCTGGGCGCGCGAGGTGCTCCGTGCCCAGGACGAGTCGCCAGTAGCCGTGAGCAGCGCTCCGGACGGCCGGATGGTCGACAAGCCCGTCGTCGAGCGCGCCCGGAACATCCTGCGCTCCCACACCCAGTGAGGTCAGATGCTTCCCCTTTCCGGCGTGACGGTCGTGGCGCTCGAGCAGGCGGTCGCGGCGCCGTTCGCGACGCGCCAACTGGCCGACCTCGGCGCACGGGTCATCAAGGTCGAGCGCCCCGGAGCCGGGGACTTCGCTCGTGACTACGACCGTACGGTGCACGGTGAGTCCAGCTACTTCGTGTGGCTCAATCGAGGCAAGGAGTCGATCGAGCTCGACATCAAGTCCGCCGCCGATCGTGCGGTGCTGGACGCGATCATCGACCGGGTCGACGTCCTCGTGCAGAACCTGACCCCCGGAGCCGTCGAGCGGCTGGGCCTGGACGCGGTGACCCTCCGCGAGCGACGACCGGTGCCGCCGGCGTCGATCGCCGGGCAGGAGGCGCCGATGGGTGCCGTGCCCCGGCTCGGCGAGCACAATGACCTGCTCCGCGCCGAGTTCCTGGCACCTCGTGATGTGGTGGGTCGATGAGCGACTCCCACGTGATTGTGCGGACGGAGATCCTGCCGCCCGCGCTGGCCGTCGCCCTGGCCCGGCTGCTCGACGCCGCCCCTCCGAACCTGGAGCGAGACGGCCTGCCATTGCTATGGCACTGGCTCTACCTCCTCGAGTGTCCGCACCAGGCGGATCTAGGGGCGGACGGCCATCCGGTCCGGGGGGTGATCCCCACACCGCCGGAGCCAGGTCGCCGCCGAATGTGGGCGGCCGGCCGGGTGGACCCGGCTGCGGCCCTTGATACTGGACCGAGAGGCCACCCGCAGGTCGGAGATCACCTCGGTCGCCGACAAGGAGGGGCGATCGGGGCGTCTGACCTTCGTGACGGTCCGACACACGATCATCCAAGCAGGGGATATCGCGGTGGTGGAGGAGCGCTGACGTACAACGCCCACCGCATCCACTACGACCGCGACTACGCCCGCGACGTCGAGGGGTACGTGACGGCATTCTGGAGCTCGTCCACGATGTCGGCGCCGGGGGAGAAGAAGCTCGTCATCCTCTCCCGGAGGGCCCTCTGCGAGAATACGGACCAGGAAAGATACCAAGCCGCAGAGTCAGGATGACTTGGATGCTTATCAGGAGCCTGGCAGGGCGCTGCGCGCTTTCCTCAATGCCTCAATGGTGATAGGCGGCGCGTGCCCCTCACCCAGCCACCGATAGTTAAACTGCGACGGATTAAGGCCGGACAGCAGGCTTGACATCGCTGCCTGAAAGGACCCCAAGGGTTCCGCGGCGGAATCGTCCAGCCTGGAAAGACGTAGATCTCGTTCGGCTGCCGTCACCGCCTCGTTTATATAGTACCGTGCATTGCCTTGGTCGCCGAGGTAGACGTAGCAGATGCACAGCAGAGCGCAGACCAACTTGTCCCAGCCGCAGGCGCGATCCATGGCATCCCACTTGAAATACTCCGCCGCTTTGGATGACGGCGAATGAATGTCCTTGAAGGCGACATGGGCTGCACGTAGATGGCCAATCGCTTCAGTGATATGCTGTCGATTGTCCCCACCTCGCCCGATCGATTCGAGCGCCTGATGTGCTGCCTTCAGGTTCGTCTGGCCAAAAGTGCTCAGAATTTCGTTTAAGTTACCCCCTTCTATGAACTGAAATATAAGAGTATAATTCCCTATTGCTCCTAATGCTTTTTCTAGGATCATTTCCGTTCCAAATGTGGCGCGGTGTCTTCATCAGGGTAACTGATCTGATAGCCGACGGTCGAGCGGTAGAGCGACTGCGGGCAGGGGTCATATTGGTGGAAATATCTCGATCGATCCCATTCCACACTTCGGAGGACCGGCTGCGCCCGCCTAACTCCGCCCTCCCCAGCGTTGCGTGTGCGGGATATCCGGCACCGGCTGTCGCATTTCCGCATAACAGTCCAGCCCCTACAAGGTCACAGCCATAGGGGTTTCGAACCCCTGCGGCCTACGCTGACGCCATGAGGCTGAAGATCACGCTGCCGGTCTTGGCCCTGCTCGCCACCGGCGTCGCATGCATTCCGATGCTTCCCTCGGCGCCCTACCAGGCAGGGAAGGTCGGTCTCACCGTGGACGCCGACGGGCACCTCACCGTCGTACTGGCATGGTGCGAGGGCGCCACCCCCGAAGACGTGCACGTCAACCACCCTGAGTCTCCCTCCGGCGTAGCCCTCGCCGACACGTTCGGCGACTACCATCTGGTCACCGACGCCGAGTACCGGGCCCCCGACCTCGACGGGGGCCTGGTAGCCACGTTCCGCCTGAACCTCCCGGACAACGGCTGGACCGCCGAACCCGGCCCACCCACCCTCAAACCCGGCGTCATGTACTTCCTAGGCGCGGGCCGCGGCCGAGGCGTCGACAGAATCAACGCCATGGGGGTCCAATTCACCACCGACGACCTCAAACAACTGACCCCAGGCCAGGTCCTGGTCCAACGCACAAGAGAGGTTCCGCTACCGACCCCCATAGACGAGGCCAGCATCGGGATCGTCTTCTACTCCGGGCCGATCTCCCAACAACAGTTCAACCAGGAGGGCCAGAACCCGGCCGACTGCCAGCCCTTCGCGTAGTCAAGGGCCTCGGCCCACTCCATGTGCCCGCGGTTGAGCTAGGCGAACGCCTCGATCACCGCCTCGCCGAACGCCTTCAGGTCATCCGGCATCCGGCTGGTGACCAGAGTCGACGGGGCCGAGGTGCAGACCACGACCTCCTGGTCGTGCCAGGTCGCGCCCGCGTTGCGCAGGTCGGTCTGCAGGCTGGGCCACGAGGTCAGAGTGCGCCCCCGTACGACATCTGCCTCGATGAGCGTCCACGGTGCGTGGCAGATCGCCGCGACGGGCTTGCCCAGGTCGAAGAACGCCCGTACGAACCGCACCGCTTCAGGCCGCGTACGCAGGAAGTCGGGATTGGCCACTCCGCCTGGCAGCACGAGCCCGTCGAACTGAGCGGCGTCGACCTGATCCACGGTGGCGTCCACCGCGAACGTGTCGCCACGGTCGAGGTGATGGAACGCCTGGATCCGGCCTTCCCGGGTGGAGATCAACCGGGGCATACCCCCGGCGTTCATGACGGTCTGCCACGGTTCGGTCAACTCGACCTGCTCGGTGCCCTCGGGTGCGACCAGAAATGCGATGGTCTTGCCTTCGATCATGGCTGTCTCCCCTCTGAGCTGCCTAGACTCTTCCCCTGCCCGTTCTAGATGACCCTATTCAGGGCAATCCGGGAGACCCTGCTCCTGAGGTGGGGCGTTGGATTCCCGGGTCGATTGCCGGGCCCGCGGCCGGCTGCGGGCGGCGCTGGAACGTTTGTTCAAGCCAGCGGCCGCTCCTACCTGGATCTGCCACCGCCGCACACGTCAGCAACTTCACTCAGCACGACAAATCCACGTCCGGTGATTTCGAAGCCTGGGCCTGACATTGCCCTGGGCGATTTCCCGGCTGCTGCCCTCATATTTGGACACTAGACGCAGGAGATCGAGTGCGACATCCTTCAGTGGTGGCGACTGACCTGGAGAAAACCTCGGCGACAGCTGCTGGAGGGCGGAAGGCAAAGCCGCCTGGATGGTTATTCCTCCTCAGCACCGTGTTCGTGACGTTGATCTGCTTCTACCTGGACAGCGTCCCGTATCCCTACTTCGAAGGAGGTGTCTTCGGGATTCTGGCCTGGAGTGCGCTTGGCCTGATATTTGCCATCCGGCTGTTCAACGCTTCGCCCAGCGAAGGGCTCGCTGAAGCAATTCCTCCGCTACTGGTGCTAGTGATCTTCATGGGATGCCTTCTCGTAACCTCTACAGACGCTCCCTTCCGAGTGCGTTTCAAGTTGTCCGAGCAGAGCCTTGAAAAGTATGCGATGGATCTCGCCCGCAGCGGTGCCAAGACCGGGTGTCAACGCGTCGGACTGTATTACGTCTGCGGAACGTATTCCAGCAGGTACGGCCTCGTGTCTGGCGGAGCCGAGGCCATCCCCGGCGGCGCCCAGGTAATGGTCACCGACTGGCCACTCATGGTGTCCAGGGGCTTTCTGTGGCTGCCCGACAAGCGACAGCCACCCGATGAGGTTTGGTGCGAAGAGTACAAGCACCTGTCGGGCCCATGGTGGGCGTGCCGTTCCTGGGATGGAGTGTGATCGCGTCGTTGTTTGGTCGTCTCGCGATCCAGTTCTACTCCAGCCCTTTGGGCAACTGTTTAGTCAGAGCAAGCCGTGGTCGCGGGCGTAGACCGCCGCCTGGGTTCGGTCGCGTAGTCCGAGGCGGCCGAGAATGCGGGAGATGTGGTTTTTCACCGTGCCTTCGCTCAGATAGAGCCGCCTGGCGATCTCGCGGTTCGTGGAGCCGGTGGCGACGAGCCGCAGCACCTCGACCTCCCGGCTGGTGAGGGTATGCCCGGCCTGGTCGGCGGGTGGTGGGGCGGTGGTGCGGGTGAGCGCCGAGGTGAGGCGTGCCGCGGCGGCCGGGTCGAACTGGACGACACCCGCGTGCGCCAGCCGGACGGCGTCGGCCAGTTCCCGGGATGGCCGGTCCTTGAGCAGGTATCCGCTCGCGCCCGCGCGCAGCGCCGCCACGACGTACTCCTCGTCGTCGAACGTGGTGAGCATGACCACACGGCACGCCGGGGCCCGGTCGCGCAGGACGGCGACCGCCTCGATGCCGTCCATCGTGGGCATCCGTACGTCCATGAGGACGACGTCCGGGGAGAGCGTGAGCACCAGGTCGACGGCGGCGCGGCCGTCGCCGGCCATGCCGACGACGGTGATGCCGGGCTGGATGTCGAGCAGGGACGCGATGCTCTCCCTGATGAGCTGCTGGTCGTCCACGACGAGGACACGGACCTGCTCGGCTGTCACGACGCGGTCCGGCGGGGAATGGTGACGGTGAGCCTGGTGCCGGTCCCGGGTCCGGTGTCCACCTCGACGGAGCCGCCGGCTAGCTCGACCCGCTCCCGCATCCCGAGCAGGCCGAAGCCTTCCCGCTCCGGCGCGAAGCCCCGCCCGTCATCGGCCACGACCAGCCGCGCCCGCGACGGATCACAATGGACGTTCACCGCCACGGTGGTGGCGTGGGCGTGCCGGCGGGCGTTGGTGAGTCCCTCCTGCGCGGCCCGGTAGATCGCCAGGAGCGCGGCGGAGTCGTGTCCGGTCTCGTCGCCGGTACAGTCGAGGGTGACGTTCAGCCGCCCGTCGCCGGCCTCGCGGGTGAGCTCGGAGAGTGCCGACGACAGCCGGAAACGTTCGGGTTCCGCGCGCAGCGTGCGTACCGACTGGCGGACGTCCTCCAGCGCCCGCCGCGCCGACTGCCGCGCGTCGTCAACGGCCCGCTGGGCGACCTCGGGATCCCGTTCGCTGAAGGCGGCGGCCTTCTCCAGCAGTACGGCGATCGCCGTGAGATGGTGACCGAGTCCGTCGTGAATATCGCGGGCCAGTCGGTTGCGTTCGGCGGTGGCGGACAGCTCCGAGACCCGGGCCGCGTACTCGCGCAGCTTGGCGTGGGACTCCTCCAGCCGTACCCGCCCGCGTTGCTCCTGGACCGCGACCGCCGCCATCGCGATGGTCAGAATCAGACCGACGATGAACATCAGCAGGTCGGACACCTGCTCGACCTGGCGAGGCCAGTCCGGGACCGTCAGTTCGAAGGTGGCCACGACGAAACCGACGCAGACCACCCCGATCGCGATGGCGGCCGCACGGCCGAACGCGAAGTACGCGGTGAACGGCAGCAGCAGGAACAGCACCCGGGACATTCCCGACCCATCCGCCGCGGCCACCAGCGCGTACAGGGCGAGACGCGCGGTCAGCAGCGCGACCGCCGAGCCGGGCGGCGTCCTGACCGGGTAACGGCGGCGCTCGACCTGGTCGAGCACGGCCAGAACGACCAGGCCACCCGCGAACGGGACGAACCGGGTGCCGCCGAGGCCGATGATGCTCGCGTAACCGCCCGCGACCAGCACCACGCCGTAGAGCAGGGGCGACAGCCACGGCACCGGGCGCAAAGAGGGCACGCTCGCAGGTTACGGCAGGCAGCGGTGATCGATCGATAGCCCGATCGGCACGTGCCGGTCGGCACCCCGCCGCCGGGTAATTCTGGCCGCAGGCACCCCTGGTCGGCACTTATCCGGCCTGCTCCGCGCTCCTACCGTCGCCACCATGACTTTCCTGCTGCGTTTCGGCGCCGTCTGCGGCTTGCTCTCCGGCCTGTTCATCGCCCTCCCCGGGGCGGTTGAGGCGTTCACGGGCGAGACCGCGGTCACCAGCTTCATCCTCGGCATGTCACCGGCCCTCGCGGTGCCGCTGCTCACCGCACTCCACGTGGGCCAGATGCACGCCACCGGCCCACTCGGCTCGATCGGATACGCCGTCAATCTCATCGGACTCAGCCTGTTCGGCGGCGCCGCCTACGCCCTGAACCTGGTCCTCTACTACCTCGGCGAGACCGTGACGAACAACCTCGCCACCCCCACGAGATCCGCCCTACTCGGCAGCGCCCTGGTCTTCACAGTCGGCACAGTGCTCTTCACGATCGCCATGGTCCGCGCCCGCGTCTATCCCCGCATCCCGGTCTGGACATATGGCATCTCCCTGCCCGTATTCGCCATTGCGGCCCGGCTACCCGACACCCCGCTGACAAGCGCCCTGCACGTGGTCGTCGGAGCCACGCTGGCATGGCTGGCCACGGCCATTTGGCGCCGTGCCGCCTTGGGAGATGTGGTGCGCACGGAGATGGATGCCGAGGGCGTCTCTTAACAGCCCGAGGACGGGCTGACGCGGACGGGATGTCGTCCGTTTCGCAAGCTGGGCCCTATGCTCCGAGTGGACCATGGAGGAGGGGTTTGGCTGTGGTTGAGCAGCGTCAGGCCCGGCGGCGCGTCAGGGTGCCGAAGGGTGTTCGCCCCACCGGCGAGGACCATCGGGCGACTCCCTTCGAGCTGTTCTTCGACCTGGTCTACGTCTTCGCGGTCACGCAGGTCACCGGCTTCATGGCGGATGGGCACAGCGCTCACGGCGTGCTGCAGGGGCTGCTGATGCTGGCCCTGCTGTGGGGGACCTGGTCGGGCTACACATGGCTGGGAAACCATTCGCGCGCCGACGAGGGGTTCGTGCGGGCGGGGATGGTCGTCGCGATGGCGGCGATGTTCGTGGTCGCCTTGACCATTCCCGAGGCGTGGCGGGACGGCCCCGGGGGCCTGGACGGCCCCCTTGTGCTGGTGTGCGCCTATCTGCTGGTCCGCTGCGTGCACCTTGCGGTGTACGCCGTGGCTGCCACCGGTGACGCCGGGTTGCGGCACCAGATCGTGGTCACCTGGCTGCCGATGACGGCGGCTGCGGCTCTGCTGGTGTCCGGGGCACTGCTGGGTGGCTGGACCCAGACGCTGCTGTTCACCGTGGCCCTCCTGGTGGACTGGCTCGGCATCTATCTCACCGCCAGACGCGGCGGCTGGCGGCTGCACAGCCCGGCGCACCTGACCGAACGGCACGGCCTGTTCATCATCCTGGCCATCGGCGAGTCGGTCGTCGCCATCGGTGTCGGCGCCGCCGACCAGCCCATCAGCGCGCCGCTGTTGTTCGCAACCATTCTCGGCGTCGCCGTCGCCGTTTGCCTGTGGTGGCTGTACTTCGACGTGGTGTCGCTCGCGGCCGAGCACCGGCTCGTCGAGGCGCGCGGCCGAGCCAGGGTCGACCTGGCGGTCGAGGCGTACACGTACGGGCATTTTCCCGTCGTCGCCGGCATCGTGCTGG
Source organism: Acrocarpospora pleiomorpha (assembly GCF_009687885.1). Taxonomy (GTDB): domain Bacteria; phylum Actinomycetota; class Actinomycetes; order Streptosporangiales; family Streptosporangiaceae; genus Acrocarpospora; species Acrocarpospora pleiomorpha. Next base: position 63,311 of record NZ_BLAF01000012.1, on the reverse strand, counting down.
CCGCCCTCGGCGTCGAGGGCGTGGTGGCGCACGCCGGCGAGGGCAAGCCGTTGGGCGCCTTCTACGCGCTTCCGCTCTTCGGCGGCCTCGCGCTGTACCTGGCCGGGCACCTGCTGTTCGAGCGCCGCATGCACGGTGCGCTGAGCCTTCCGCGGTTAGTGGCGACCTGCGTGCTCCTCGCCGTCCTGCCAGCCGCCGTCGTCCTCCCACCACTCGCCGGTCTGGCCGGCTCGGTGGCCGTCCTGACCGCCCTCATCGTCGTCGAGACCACTCGCAATGGGCAGGTCCGACGTAGCCTCCGCGGCACGCCGCAGCAGGACGAACAGCAGTGACCGCCCGCATCGCCGCGACCCGCGCAGGCGAGGCTGCGTTGTTCGGGCCGGCGGTGTAGAAATCCGGCCGGCCCGCACGGTGGCCTTTCGTCAGGGTGAAACCATCAACGTGCCCGCTCTCACCGCCATGTTCAGGCAGATTATCGCCAACAATCAGGCCGGCGGCTGGCGCAAACTGAAGCGCGAAGCTGAACGCGCGAGCAACTCGACACGGGGAATCTAGCTGGCGGACCTTGCCCGCACCGCCGCCTGGTCGTGCTGGTTCTCGTTCAGTTGCGCATGCCGAACAGGAAGCGGGTTGGGCGCGTGCGGCGGACCAGCAGGTCGTAGGCGGCTACGGTCAGGGTGAGGGAGGCTGTGACGATCGTGAGGTACTTGAGTACCATCGGGGCGTCCCAGCGGATCACGACGTACGCGACGGCGACGACGATTGGCTGGTGCAGGATGTACAGCGGCAGTACGGCGGTGGCGAGGTAGCCGTACAGGCGCGTCCCCAGGCCGCCTCGCGGATGCGGTTCAGGGTCCGGCGCGGAAGTCCGGGCTGATCGGCGGCGGTCGAGCAGGCCCAGGATCGCGACCACGCAGCACCAGCCTGCCGCGCCGAACAGGACGCGGCTGCCGATCGCGAGGGCGGTCATGTCGGTGAGGGGGTCCGCGCCCGGCGTGCCGGCCATGGTCAGGAAGCCTGGTGTGCCGATGGAGAAGAGGATCAGGCCGGCCACGAGGGCGAGGGTCGCGTCGCGGCGCATCGCGGTCCGGAATCGGTCGTCGGAGGCGAGCACGAATCCGTAGAGGAAGAAGAGCAGGTATGCCCAGCGGCTCCAGCCCGCGAAGGCCTCCTCCATGCCGTGCAGGGCGGTGATCAGCGCGATCGGGATGGCCGGCAGCAGCAGCACCGCGCCGCGCGGCGCTACGGTGACGGCCAGCCGGTCGCGGATCCGGTGGCCGAGGTCGCGGGGGAGCCAGCGGAGCGCCAGGGCGAGCAGCAGCGCGTACGCGAGCAGCATCTCCACGAACCACAGGTGCCCGGTCTCGAAGTGCTCGCCCGCCACGATGAACGGAAAGTCGGATAAATCCAGGTGAATGTTGAAAAATTGCGGTAAGAACTGCAGGTACGACTCGTGGTAGGCGGGGTCGGCCCGCAGCCGGAGCCACTGCGGCACCGGGATGATCGTGAGGGTCGCGAAGACCAGCGGGACGCCGAGCCGCAGCAGCCGCTCCGTCGCGAACCCGCCCGCGCCACGCCGGCGGAGCGAGTGCCACGAGCCGAGACCGGCGACGAGGAAGAGCGCCGGCATCGCCCACACCATGCCCAGCCCTGCCACGATCATGGTCGCGTCGGTGGTCTCGGCGTTCTTCACGTAGTAGTCGTCGCGGGTGTCGAACACCAGCGCCGAATGGAAGAACACCAGCCCGACCACGACCAGCGCGCGAATCGCGTCCAGTTCGGTCCGCCGCTCGGGCTGGGCCGCGTGCGCCACGTCGATGTGCGGGTCCGCCATCTTGCCTCCCCCGTCGTCCGTGACAACCCGTGACAACCTCAGTCTGGGGTTTCCCGGCGCCCTGGGCCAGATCTAGGATGCCGTTTCATGTCCTCCGTGATCTTAGGCGGTCAGGTGGCGATTTCCGCCAGGGCCCGGTCGCGGGTGCGTACGCCGAGGCGGATGATTCCGGCTGCGATCAGCAGTAGGGCCACCATCACGAACGACGCCGGGCGGGCGCCGTAGGTGGTCAGGATCGGCAGGACCACGAACGGGGTGACCGCGCCGCCGAGGTGGCCGACGCCGTCGGCGATGGCGGAGGCGGTGCCGCGGGCGCGGGTGGGGAAGATCTCCGCGGTGTAGGTGTACGCCGGGGTCGCCATGAACGCGATGCCGAACGAGCTGAACAGCGCGCCGATCGTCGCCACGGCCTCCCCGAGGTCGAGGCTGATCAGCAGCAGCGCGGCTGCGAACACCAGCGTGCCGATGACGACCATGGTCCGGCGTTCCATGCGCTCCACCAGGAGCACGGCCGCCACCCCCGAGATCAGCGGCATCGCCCGGGTCAGCACGCTGACCAGGACCGCGTCGGAGGTGGAGATGCCGATGCCTTCCAGAATCAGCGGGAGGTAGCTGGCATAGCCGTACATGGCGAGATAGAAGATGAACCAGAAGCCCAGCACGATGAGCATGCGCGACAGGTACGGCGCCTTGAACAGCGCGCGGGCCGGGACCCGCTCCTCGTCCGCCGTGGTCGCCTGCTCGGCGGGGGCCTCAACCGGCACGCCGGTCCCGCCCGGCGGCAGGCCGACGCGGGACTCCATGTCGCGCACGATCTGGTCGGCCTCCCTGGCCCGGCCCACCGTGACCAGCCAGCGTGGCGACTCGACCAGGGCCCGGCGATTGACCAGCGGCAGCACCAGCAGCACCAGCGCGCCGAAGGCCAGCAGCCAGCGCCAGCCGCCGGCGAAGGCCGACAGCACCGGCAGGGAGGCGAAGCCGACCAGCAGAAGCAGGACGGTGCCGACGGTGTAGAGGCGGGACAGGTAGCCGCCGCGCTGGTGCTTCGGCGCCATCTCGCCGATGTACGCCGAGCACAGCGCCAGCACCGCCCCCATCCCGCAGCCGGTGACGAACCGGAAGAACGTCAGCGACCACACATCCCACGAGAACGCCGTGAGCAGCCCGCCCGCGCCAAGCGCGGCGATGGTCAGCAGGAGCCCCCGCTGGCGGCCGTGCCGGTCCGCGATGTGGCCGAACAGGTACGCCCCGACGCAGTAGCCGACGAGATTCCAGGTGATGGGGTAGCCCAGCTCGGCGCCGGCCAGGCCGAACTCGTCCCGCATCGCGGGCAGGGTGATGGTGAGGACGGAGATGTCGTAGTTGGCGAAGAAGAAGCAGAGCATGAGCGCGAACCAGGCGGCGCGGCTGAGGCCGACCTTCGGCATCGCGTCGATGCGTGCGTTGATGGAACCGGCCGAGACGGACGAGTCGAGGGGGGTGTGAGACATCACGGCTCCTTGCACAGGATGAGCCGGCTCGCGTGGGACCTCACGAGGCTCAGGCTGATGTGGTGCGCTGAACGTAGGCGGCCCGCGCCGATGTTGACCATCGCGCATCGGCACATGTGCACGTGCGCGGAAACGCAACGTGTCAGAGCGTGAGCGGATGCCCGGCCCACTCCTGCCGTACGGTTCCCACCAGCTCACCGACGACGTCGTCCTGGCCGGCCCGGTGGCGCGACCAGGCCACGCCTAGCAGGAACTCCAGGTCGTCGCGCAGCGGCACGACCGCGAAGGCCGGGTCGTCGAAGACGCGGGAGCTGCCGCCCTGGCGGGGGTGCAGGGTCAGGGTGAGGCCGTGGCTGCGGCGGATGTGGGCGGCCAGCAGGGCCGAGTCGTGGTCGGGCATGCGGTGGATCGAGATGATCCCGGCGTCCTTCAGCCGTTCCCTGAAGCGGTTCATCGCGGCCGGCTGCACGCCGGGCGGGCCGATCGTCATGGTGCGGTCGGTGAGGTCGCGCAGGCTCAGCTCGTCCCGGCCGGCCAGCGGGTCGTCGGCGCGGACGATCACCCAGAACGTGTAGCGGGCCACGACCAGGCTGTCCAGGTCGGGGCGATCGAGCGGCAGGTGCACGAGGGCCAGGTCGAGCTCGCCGCGTTCGAGGCCGGGCAGCAGCTCGGCGGACGGCGCCGTGGTCACCTCGATCTCGTGGCCGGGGAAACGCTGCTCGGTGATCGCCAGCAGGCGGTCCATCACCGCGGGCGGGGACAGGTGGGTGCCGCCCACGTGCACGACGCGGCGGGTCACCGGCGGGGCGCTGACCAGGTCTTTGAGCCCGTCGACGCGGACCAGGACGTCGCGCACGGGATCGAGCAGGGCCCGGCCGTCGGTGGTCAGCTCGACCTGGTGGTAGCGGCGCACGAACAGGGCGACGCCGAATGCGCGCTCGAGGTCGCGGACGGCGCGGCTGACCGGTGAGGGCGTGAGGTGCAGCCGTTCGGCGGCCCGGCCGAAATGCAGTTCCTCGGCGACGGCGACGAAACACCGGAGTTGCTGCACGTCCATAGCGGGGAGTCTGGGACGGGCGTCGCCGCACGTCAAGGCGGACGTTGCGGATCCGGCAACGACTACGTTGCGAACTCGGACGTGTTCAGAGCGAAATCAGCGTGACATTCTCTCGTCATCCACCTGGAAATTTCTCCCACATTGGGGTGATCTGACCATGCCCACGGGCCTTCCCCTCACCGACGTCCGGGTCGTCGACCTGGCCGACGGCAAGGCCGAGATGTGCGGCCGGTTCCTCGCCGACCTGGGGGCCGACGTGATCAGGGTCGAGCCGCCCGGCGGGGCGCCGACCCGGAAGCGGGCGCCTCTGCACGGCGGTGTGAGCCTGTATTTCGCGACCCACAACGCCGGCAAGCGCGGCGTCACCCTGGCGCTGGACGATCCCCGGCTGCTCGACCTGGCGGCCGGGGCGGACATCCTGATCGAGACCGAACGGCCGGGCACCCTCGACGTGCCGGCGCTGCTCGACCGCAACCCGGCCCTGGTCGTCGTGTCGATCACCGATTTCGGGCAGACCGGACCCTACCGGGACTGGGCCGGCACCGACGGGGTCCATCTGGCCCTGGCCGGGGTGCTCTCCCGGTCGGGCATCCCCGGTCGGGCGCCGGTCCTGCCGCCGGGGCCGCTGGCGCAGGAGTCGGCGGCCGTGCAGGCCGCGTGGGCGGCGCTGGTGGCGTACTACAACCGGCTTGGCACGGGGGTGGGCGACCACGTCGACTGCTCGGTGTACGAGATGACCGCGCAGGTCATCGACCCCGGCTTCGGCATCGGCGGCTCGGCCACCGGCGGAGTGCCGGCCACCGCCCTGCCGCGGGGCCGCCCCGCGGCGGGCAACCTTTACCCGATCTTCCCCTGCGCCGATGGGTACGTCCGGATCTGCGTGCTGGCCAGACGCCAGTGGCGCGGCATGTTCGGCTGGCTCGGCGAACCCGCGGAGTTCGCCGACCCGAAATACGACAACCTGGCCGCCAGGTTCGGCGCCTCCGAGCGGCTGCACGTGCTGATCGGCGATCTGTTCAGGAACCAGGCGCGTGAGGAGCTCATCGCCCAGGGCCAGGAGCGCGGGGTGCCGATCGCGGCCCTGCTCGACCCGGGCGAGGTGCTGGCCAGCCCGCATTTCCTGGCGCGCGGCGGCTTCGTCGACATGGTGGTCGCCCCCGGGCTGGCCGGGCGGCTGCCGTCCGGATACGTCGAGGTCAACGGGGTCCGCGCGGGGCCCAGACGCCCGGCACCGGAGGTGGGGGAGCACAACGCGGAGGTGTTCGCGGAGACCCGGCCCGCCCCGCCCGCCAAGCGGCCGGCCCCGCCGAAACAACGGCCCCTCGCCGGGCTGCGGGTGCTCGACCTGGGCGTGATCGTGGTCGGCGCCGAACTCGGGCGGCTCCTGGCCGACCAGGGCGCCGAGGTCATCAAGGTCGAGAGCCGGGCCTACCCCGACGGCAGCCGCCAGTCGCTCACCGGGGAGACCATCAGCGTCAGCTTCACCTGGGGGCACCGCAACAAGCTCAGCGCCGGGATCAACCTGCGATCCCCCGAAGGGCTGGAGCTATTCAAACGGCTGGCCGCCGAGTCCGACGTCGTCCTGTCCAACTTCAAGCCGGGCACGCTGGAGTCCCTCGGCATCGGCTACGACGTCCTCAGCGCGCTGAACCCGCGCATCGTCATGGCCGACAGCAGCGCCCTCGGCTCGACCGGGCCGTGGAGCAGGAGAATGGGGTACGGCCCGCTCGTCCGCGCGTCGACCGGGCTGACCATGTTGTGGCGGGACCACGGGGTCGAGGCGGGGTTCTGCGACGCCATCACGATCTACCCCGATCATGTCGCCGCCCGGGTGGGCGCGGTGGGCGTGCTGGCGGCACTGATCGAGCGGCGCCGTACCGGGAAGGGCGGGACGGTCAGCGTCGCGCAGGCCGAGACGATCCTCACCCAGTTCTCCACGAACTTCCTGCACGAGTCCCTGGCGCCCGGCTCGTTCACCGACCCGGGGGACCTGTTCCAGGGGATCTTCCCCTGCGCCGGCGACGACGAGTGGATCGTCGTCGCGGCCGAGACCGACGAGCAGCGGCGCCGGTTGCGCGAGGTCGTCGGATCTCAGGACATCGCCGCGTGGACGGCGGCCCGGCCGCCGCGCGAGTGCATGGCGGTCCTGCAGGCGGCCGGGGTGCCCGCGGGGATGATGCAGCGGGTCATCGAGTACCTGGACGATCCGCAACTCAGCGCGCGCGGGTTCCTGCGGGAGATGCGCCAGCCGTACATCGGCCATGTGGTGCGCACCGAGAACGGGCCCGCCGGCTTCCGCGGGGTGGCCGACCCCGAACTGCGCCCGGCTCCCCTGGCGGGGGAGCACACCCGGGCGGTGGCCGCCAGGCTGCTCGGCCTGGCGGAACCGGAGATCGAGGCCTTGATCGAGGCCGGTGTACTGGAAGGAGCCGACCATGACTGAGCCCGCCGCGCTCGCCGAGCGCCTTGACCACGTCATGCTGATCACATTGAATCGTCCCGAGGTCCGCAACGCCGTCGACGCGGCGTTGACGCGGGCCGTCGGAACGGCCCTCGACGAGGCCGACGCGGATCCCTCGATCCGGGCGGTCGTGCTGACCGGGGCCGGGGACAAGGCCTTCTGCGCCGGAGCGGACCTGAAGGCGGTGGCCCGGGGCGAGTTCACCACCGAAGGGCTGCCACCCCACTGGGGATTCGCCGGATGCGTCACACATCCGATCAGCAAGCCCGTCGTCGCCGCCGTCAACGGGTTCGCCCTCGGCGGCGGCACCGAGATCGCCCTGTGGGCCGACCTGGTGGTCGCCGCCGAGACGGCCGGCTTCGGGTTGCCGGAGGTGAAACGCGGCATCATCGCGGGCGCGGGCGGCGCGTTCCGGCTGGTACGGCAGCTGCCGGCCAAGGTCGCCATGGAGATCCTGCTCACCGGCGATCCCGTCCCGGCCGCCGAGGCGCTCCGGCTCGGCCTGATCAACCGGGTCGTGCCGCAGGAACAGGTGGTGCCGGCGGCGCTCGAACTGGCCGGGCGCATCTGCGCCAACGCGCCGCTGTCGGTGCAGGCCAGCAAGCGGATCGCCCGCGGGTTCTCCGAGGCGGACGCCTGGGCCCGCACGGCCGCCGAGACGGAGCTGATCATGAAGTCCGCCGACGCGAAGGAAGGGCCGCGCGCGTTCGCCGAGAAACGCGCCCCCGTGTGGGAGGGCCGATGAACGCGGTCATCGCCGGTCTCGGCATCACCGAGATGGGCAAGGTCTACGGCCGCACCGCGGCGGAGTTCGCCGCCGACGCGGTCCGGCTGGCCGCCGCCGACGCGGGCCTGGCCGTGCCCGACATCGACGGGCTGCTGACCAACACCGGCATCAGCGGCGACGTCGGCCTGGGCCTCCAGCGGGACCTGGGCCTGCGCGACCTGCGACTGCTGTCGGAGATCCAGGCGTACGGCTCCTCCGCCGGCGCCATGGTCCAGTACGCCGCCATGGCCGTCGGCTCCGGCATGGCCGACGTGGTGGCCTGCGTCTTCGCCGACGCCCCCCTGAAGGATCCGTCGTCCGGAGCGGGGGCCGCCTACGCGGGCGCCGGACGAAGGCCCACCGGCTGGCAGGGCCTGGCCGCCGCCTCGGGCATCTACAGCGCGAACACGATGTACGCCCTCGCCGCCCGCCGCCACATGCGGAAGTACGGCACCACCAGCGAGCAGCTCGGCCACATCGCGGTCGCCCAGCGGGCCTGGGCGGCGAGGAACCCGCTGGCCCAGATGCGTGACCCGATCACCCTGGCCGACCACCAGAACTCCCGGTGGATCGCCGAGCCCTTCCACCTGCTGGACTGCTGCCTGGTCAGCAACGGCGGCGTCGCGGTCATCGTCACCTCCGCCGACCGCGCCGCCGACCTGCCCCAGCCGGCCGTGCACATCCTCGGCTGGGGCCAGGCCCACCCCGGCTACGTCATGGGCCCCGGCAGCGACCTGGGCCTGGTCAGCGGCGCGGCGATCTCCGGCCCGACGGCGCTGAAGATGGCCGGCGCGACCATCGCCGACATCGACGTCGCCGAGCTGTACGACTGCTACACCTTCACCGCGCTGCTCTCCCTGGAGGATTGCGGCTTCTGCGCCAAGGGCGAAGGCGGCCCTTTCGCGGCCAGCGGTGCGCTCGGCCCGGGGGGACGGTTGGCGGTCAACACCGGCGGCGGCCAGCTGTCCTCCTATTACATGTGGGGCATGACGCCGCTTTCCGAGGCCGTAATCCAGGCCCGCGGCCAGGGTGGCGAGCGCCAGGCCCCGCGCCACGACCTGGTGCTGGTCAGCGGCAACGGCGGCCTGCTCGACCATCACTCGACCCTCGTCCTCAGCCCGAATCCGCGATAGGAGCCCCGCCGATGCCCGTGGGAATCGTCCGGCGCGACGCGGCCACCGCCGAGTTCTTCGACGGCACCGCGCGCGGTGACCTGCTGATCCGCCGCTGTGACCGCTGCGGCGGATGGGCCGCGCCGCAGACGCGCACCTGCCCGCACTGTGCCTCGCCCGAGTTGTCGTGGACTCCGGCCGCCGGGACGGGAACGGTGGTGACCTGGTCCGTCGTCCACACCAAGGGCCTGCCGCCCGTGACGGTCGGGATCGTCGAGCTCGACGAGGGCCCCTGGATGCAGGTCCAGCTCACCGGGGACCTGCCAGAGGATCTGTCCGACCTGCGCGTGCGCGTCGCCTTCGAACGGCCCGAGGGAGGCGAGGCCGTCCCCGTCTTCACCCCCGCGAGCACCCGTCAGTAGGGCTGGTCCGGCTTCTGGCCGGGGGTGATCAGCCCGGTCTCGTACGCGACGACGACAGCCTGGACGCGGTCACGAAGTCCTAGTTTGGTGAGGATCCTGGTGACATGGGTCTTCACGGTCGCTTCGCTGAGGAACAGGCTTCCGGCGAGTTCCGCATTGCTCAGCCCGCCCGCGAGCAGGGTGAGGACCTCCAGCTCGCGAGGGGTTAGCCCGGCCAGGTCGCGATGGAGCCGGGGGTGGTCCGGGCCGGTCCGGGCGAAGCGCTGGATGAGGCGCCGGGTGATCGCCGGGGCCAGCATCGCGTCGCCGCGCCGTACCAGCCGGACGGCGTGGACGAGGTGGTCGGGGGTGACGTCCTTGAGGAGGAAACCGCTGGCTCCGGCGGTGAGCGCGGCGTAGACGTACTGGTCCAGGTCGAAGGTGGTCAGGATGATGACCCGGGTGGTCTCGGTGGTGGCGGGGTCGGCGAGGATGCGGCGGGTGGCCTCCAACCCGTCCATGGCGGGCATGCGGATGTCCATGAGGACGACGTCGGGATGGAGTCGCCGGACCGCCGCGATGGCCTCGCCGCCGTCGGCGGCCTCGCCCACGACGTCGATTCCGTCGGCGGCCAGAATCATCGCGAATCCGGTACGGACCAAAGCCTGGTCGTCGGCGATGAGCACGCGGGGCGCGGGCACGAACGGCGCGGTCATGAACTCTGCGCCGGGATTCGCGCGGACACCTTGAAGCCGCCGCCGAGCCGAGGACCGGTCTTCAGCGTTCCGCCGTAGATGGCCAGCCGCTCGGCCAGCCCGAGCAGCCCGGACCCGGCTCCCGCGGGGACCACCACGCTGCCCGGCGCCCCTTCGTCGCTCACCTCCACGACCAGGGTGGGCCCGTCGAGTTCGACGACCACGGTCGTGGCGGCGCCGGGCGCGTGCCGGAGCGCGTTGGTCAGCGCCTCCTGGACGACGCGGTAGGCGGCCATGTCGGCGCTCCGGGTGAGGTCGGCGCGGGTTCGCCGGATGGTGACCGGCTGCCCGGCGGCACGCACCTTGTCCACCAGCGCGTCCAGCTGCTCCAGGCCGGGCTGCGGGCGAAGCGGATCATCGCGGTCCTCGGCGGGAGCGGCGAGGACGCCCAGGAGATGGCGTAACTCGCCCATGGCCTCCCGGCCGCTGGCGGCGATCGCGGTCAGCGAGCTCCGGGTCAGGTCCGGCCTGGTGCCGATGACCTTCTCGGCCGCCCCGGCCTGGATGACCATCACGCTGACATGATGGCTGATCACATCGTGCAGCTCGCGGGCGATGCGGGCCCGCTCCTGCGCGACCGCGGCCCGGGCGGCGGCCTCCTGGCTGTCCCGCAGCGCCTCGGCGCGCTGGGCCCAGGCGTCGGCCCGGGAGCGGGCCGCCCTGATCGTCAGGCCGAACAGGGCGATGGGCAGCAGGATCGCGAACGAGCTCGCCCAGCCGGGTATGGGCGGGGTGACCTCGGCGAAGGTGACCGCGACGAAGACGCACGTGACCAGGAGGGCGCCGACCGACAGCACAGGCCGGCGTCCGTACACGGCCAGCGAGTACGCGCCGATGAGAACGGCCACGAAACTCGCCGCGGCGCCGGAGCCGCTCCCGACGGCGAGCACTCCGGCGAACTGGATCGCGAAGACGGCCAGCGGCCAGCGGCGCCGCCACGCCAGCGGAAGGGTCACCAGCAGGCTCAGCGCCGCGATCCGCAGCGGATCCGCGGCAGCTCCCTCCTCGGCGAGGATCTCCGGCCTTGGCCGGAAGGGGTCGGTGTCGACCTGCGGTGTCGAAGAGAACGTGGAGTTCGGCCCGGTCCGCAGCGCGAACCAGGTCGCGGCGAGGCTGAACAGCACCGCCATGACCAGGTCCACCCGCGCCGGGTGCGCGCGGATCGTGGCCAGCGTGGCGCGGAACATACCCACCATCTTTGTGCCTCACCTCCCGGCCACGCGTCCATCGCCCGCTGTACATCGCAAGGATGACCTGAGGCTCACCTCCACCGGGAGAGGTAGCCGAGACCAACCCCACGTGCGACGCGCCCTGGGACCCGGTCGGCCTAGCGTTACCGGCCAGACCGCGCGAAAGGGGCAACACCATGGCTGAACTGGTCAAACTCAACGCCGCCAGCAGACAGTACGAATCCGCGGGGCCACTGGCCCTCGATCAGGTCACCATCGGCGTGACCGCCGGCGAGGCCGTGGCGGTGATGGGGGCTTCCGGCAGCGGCAAATCCACCCTGCTCAACCTGGTCGCCGGTCTCGACCGGCCCACGTCCGGCACCGTCGAGGTCGCCGGGGCGGAACTGACCCGGCTTTCCGAACGGCGCTTGGCGCTGTTCCGGCGCACCCATATCGGGATCATCTTCCAGTTCTTCCACCTGCTCGACGACCTGACCGCGCGGGACAACGTGCTGCTGCCCGCGCAGCTCGCGGGCGTACCGGCGGGCAGTGCCCGGGCCCGCGCCGGTGAGCTCATGGAAGCTCTCGGCATCGCGGACAAGGCCAACGCCTATCCGGCCCGGCTGTCCGGCGGGCAACGGCAGCGGGTCGCCATCGCCCGGGCGCTGATCAACAGGCCGGTGCTGCTCCTGGCCGACGAGCCCACCGGCGCGGTGGACGCCCGTACCGGCGGGCAGGTCACCGAGCTGCTGCGCGAGCTCGGGCAGGGCGGGCAGACGCTGCTGCTGGTCACCCATGATCCCGCGCTGGCCGCCCGCTGCGCGGGCAGGGTGGTCGAGCTGGCCGACGGGTGCGTCGTGGCACACCCGGGGGTGCGGGCATGAAGGCGGTGCGGGTCGCGGTGCGTGCCGCGGTGGCCGGGCGGCGGGTGCAGACCCTGGTCGTCGGTGTGGTGACGCTGCTGTCCACCGCGACCGCCGTGCTGGGCACGGGCCTGCTGGTGGTGTCGGACGCCCCGTTCGCGCATGCCTTCGCCCACCAGGCCGGAGCGCATGCCGCCGCCTACTTCGATCCCGCCCAGGCCGGTACGGCGGCGCTTACGGCGACGGCCCACCGGCCAGGGGTGACCGTGGCGGCCGGCCCGTTCGACGCGATCACCGTCGACCTCGAGGTCGGCACGGAGCGGATGGGAATACCGGTGGCGACCGTGGTGGGACGGGCCGAGCAGCTCGGCGCCGTGGACCGGCTCACCCTCGACGAAGGCCGATGGCTGACCGGTCCCGGTCAGATCGTGCTCGCCCGCCACACTGTCCCGCCCGAGGACGAGGGCCGGGAGGTCATCCAGCCAGGCCAGTCGAATGTCACGGTGAACCTGCCCGGGACAGGGCCGTTACGCGTGGTCGGCATCGCCGACTCGATCACCAACACCGGCGACGCCTGGGTCTGGCCCACCCAGGACTTCCTCGACGCCGCTGGTGGGACCGCGAGCAAGCAGATGCTCTACCGGTTCTCCTCGGCCGCCGACGCCACCGCCGTTCAGCAGAGCCTCGCCGCGGCGACGGCCACGCTGCCCAAACAAGCCCTGCTCGGTTCCACCGGTTATCTGTCCAGCAAACTGCAGGCCGACAGCCTGGCCGCGCCGATGGCGCCGTTCGTCGTCGCGTTCGCCGTGCTCGGCATCCTCATGTCGGTGCTCATCGTCGCGAACGTGGTCAACGGCGCGGTGGTCGCGGGATTCCACACGATCGGCATCCTCAAGTCGCTCGGCTTCACTCCCGGGCAGGTCGTCTCCGTGTACATCGGGCAGATACTCCTCCCCGGCATCATCGGCGCGTCTCTCGGCGCAGGGGCGGGCAACATGGTCGCGGCGCCCGTGCTCGGGCAGGCGCAGCGCGCCTTCGACGTCACAGCCGACGCGGCGCTCCCGCCCTGGGTGTGGCTCGTCATCCCGCTCGCCATCCTGGTCACGGTCGGGCTGACCGCCGCGGCCGCGGCCTGGCGTGCCGGGCGGATCTCCGCCGTGCAGGCGATCAGCATGGGGCGCGCTCCGCGCGTCGGCCGGGGCCACCGCATCCGGCGCCGGCTCGCCGCCACCCGGCTGCCCCGGCCGGTCAGCTTCGGCCTCGGCACCCTGTCGGCCCGGCCGGTCCGATCGGTCGCCACCCTGCTCGCCGTGCTCATCGGCGCGGCCTCCGTCGTGTTCGCCGTCGGCTTGACCTATTCGTTGTCCCGGGCCGTGGTCGCGTTCACCCGCGTCGCCGCCGTACCGATCGATGTGCAGCTCGACGCCCGCGAAGGTGACCGCGGGACGGCGCCCCGCAGAGCCGACCCGGCGGCGGTACGGGCCGCCATCGACGCCCTGCCCGGCACCGCTCACGTGGTGGGCACCTGGGACACCAGCGCCGGTGTGACCGGAGTCAGCCACCCGGTCTCGGTCACCGCCTACGACGGCGAGGCGTCCTGGGTCGGTTATGAGCTCGTCTCCGGGCGCTGGTACCTCGGTCCAGGCGAGGTGGTGGCCGGCTCGCGCCTGCTGAGCGTCACGGGTGCGGCCGTCGGCGACACCCTCACGCTGACCAGGGAGAACCGGCGGATCCAGGTCAGCGTCGTCGGGGAGGGCTTCGTCAACGGCAACGAGGGCTTCGCCGTGGTCGGGGCCGCCGCCACTCTGGCGCCGCTGGGCGGGGACCAACCGCTGGAAGGTTTTGAGATCGCCCTGACCGACGGCACCGATCCGCACGACTATCGCGAGGCGCTGGACAGCGCTCTCACCGGCCAGAACGCCGTCGTCGAGATACGCGCCGACCACAGCGGCCAGCAGACCGTCATCATCATGATCAGCCTGGTCGCGACCCTGACCCTGCTGCTGTCGTCCGTGGCCGCGCTCGCGGTGTTCAACACCGTCGTGCTCAACACGCGCGAGCGCATCCACGAGATCGGGGTGCTCAAGTCGCTTGGCATGACGCCGTACCAGATCCAGGCCATGGTCATCACGGCGATGGCCGGGGTCGGTCTGATCGCCGGTCTGACCGCCGTGCCCCTCGGCTGGTTCCTGCACCGCGTCGTCCTGCCGGTCATGGGCAACGCCGCCGGGACCGGCATCCCCGACAGCATCCGCGACATCTATCCACCCGGCCAGCTCGTCGCCCTGGCCGCGGCCGGGGTGCCGCTGGCCGTGCTCGGCGCGCTGATTCCGGCGACCTGGGCCGCCCGCACCCGCCCAGCCACCGCGCTCCGCGCCGAGTAGGGCAGATCGAGCACCCGTCAGTAGGAGCTCTCGTTCAGGGCCACGACACATTTCCGTCGAGCGGAAGGGCGGCGACGAAGGTCGCCGTCGCCTCGGCGGTAAGCTCGCCGTCCGCTTCAAGTTCAGCCCAGAGGAGGATTCTGCGGTCGTCGAGAAGGCGGTGACCGGCGCGGACGGTGAGGCCGGCGCGCGGCGGGATGGGCCGCCGGTAGGTGACCTGGAGATCGGTGGTGACGCCTGGCCGGCCGGCCGCGGCCGGCTGGGCCTCCATCACCTGGGTGAGGGTCGCCGCGACCGTGGCCGTGTGGCCGGGAAGGCACGCGTCGCCGGCCGTACCCTGGGCGGCGTCGAGCACCCGCCGCAGCTCGGCGGTGAAGATCGCCCGGGGATCGCCTTGGCCGGGGTCGGCTTGCCCCGTCAAAGGGAGCGCTCCTGCCGGAGCAACCACTCGGCCCTGAGCACGACAGGCCGGTCGACCATCGTGTCGCCGACGCGGGCCGCGCCGGCTTCGGCGCTTGCCATGACATTCCGCGCCCACGTCAGTTCCGCCTCCGTCGGCCGGTAGGCGTCGCGTACGGCGGCTACCTGGGCGGGATGGATGCAGAGCTTTCCCCCGAACCCCATCTCGCGTCCGTGCCGGGCGTCGCCGGCGCAGACGGAGGAATCGGTGAGCTCCAGGGTGACACCGTCAACGGGTGCGACCAGGTCCGCGTACGCACTCGCGGCGACGAGCTGGGATCGCGACATGAGCAGCGCCTGGCGGTCGTCCGGCGCCACGCCCAGCTGCTGCGCAAGGTCGGCGTTGCCGAGGATCAGGCGGCGCACACCTTCGACGGCGGCCAGTTGCGTGGCGTGGACCACGCCCCGCGCGGATTCCACCAGCGGCAGCACGACCTTCGACCGTGAAGCCCGCACCACGTCACCCACCGCGTCGGGCGACTCGGCCTTGGGGAGGACCACGGCGCACGAGTACCGGGCGACGAGGGCGAGGTCGCCGGCGTGCCAGGGGGTTCCCGCGCCGTTCACCCGCACCGCCACGGCCGGATTCGACGCGAGCAGCCCGGCGGCCGACTCCCTGGCCCGGCCCTTGTCGCCGGGCGCCACCGCATCCTCGAGATCGACTATAACGACGTCGGCGCCGCTGCCGAGCGCCCGCGCGTAGCGATCCGGCCGGGAACCGGGCACGAACAGCCACGTGGTCGCCGATTCGACCAGCCTGCTTACCGCCGCCTGTTCCTCCGGCCCGGAAGTGTCCACTGTCATCTGTTCACGCTGCTCTGAAGCTTGTAGTTCTCAAGGACGCGGCGGCCGATGATCATACGTTGGATGTCGGCGGTTCCCTCGCCGATGAGAAGCATGGGAGCTTCCCGGTAGAGGCGTTCGATCTCGTACTCCTTCGAGAAGCCGTAGCCGCCGTGGATGCGGAAGGAGTCCTCGACGACGTCCCGGCAGTACTCCGAGGCGAGGTACTTGGCCATGCCCGCCTCCAGATCGTTGCGCTGGCCGGAGTCCTTCTTGCGCGCGGCCATGACCATCATCTGGTGCGCGGCCTCGACCTTGGTCGCCATGTCGGCGAGGCGGAACTGCACAGCCTGGTGGGCCGCGATCGGCTTGCCGAAGGTCTCGCGCTGCTGGGCGTACCGGATGGCGAGTTCGAACGCGCGCAGCGCGAGCCCACAGCCCCGCGCGGCCACGTTGACGCGGCCGACCTCGACGCCGTCCATCATCTGGTAGAAGCCGCGTCCCGGGGTCCCGCCGAGGATCTGGTCCGGCGACGCGCGGTAGCCGTCGAAGAGGAGCTCGGTGGTGTCGACGCCTTTGTAGCCCATCTTCTCGATCTTGCCGGGCACGGTGAGGCCGGGTTCGACCTCACCGAAGCCCTGCCGCTTCTCGACCAGGAATGTGGTCATGTTCCGGTAGACCGAGTCCGCTCCCTCGTCGGTCTTGACGAGCACCGCGACGAGCGTGGCGGTCCCGCCGTTGGTCACCCACATCTTCTGCCCGCCGATGACGTAGGCCTCGCCCTCGCGAGCCGCCCTGGTCTTGATGGCGGACACGTCAGATCCGCAGCCCGGCTCCGACATGGAGAAGGCGCCGCGCAGCTCACCGGAGGCCATCCGCGGCAGGTGGCGTCGTCTCTGCTCCTCGGTGCCGTGCTGGAGCAGCATGTGGGCGACGATGAAGTGCGTGTTGACGATGCCCGAGATGCTCATCCAGCCACGCGAGATCTCTTCGACCACGAGGGCGTAGGTGAGCAGGGATTCGCCGAGCCCGCCGTACTCCTCGGGGATGGTCAGGCCGAACAGCCCCAGCTCGCGCATGCCGTCGACGATCCGCTGCGGGTATTCGTCGGCGTGTTCGAGCTCCTGGGCGTACGGGATGATCTCCCGGTCCGCGAACTCCCGGACGGTGGCGATGATTTCCCGCTGGACGTCGGTGAGTCCCTCGGTCTGAGCTAGGCGGCTCATGGCGTGCCTTTCTTCTCGGGGAGGGGGGAGGCCACCACCCCGCTTTCCTGCAGGTCCCGGATCTGGTGATCGCTCAACCCGAGGTCGGTACGGAGGATCTCGGCGGAGTGCTCGCCGAGCACGGGCGCCCTGACCGGCCTGCGCGCCTCGGTCGTGCCGAGGGGGGAGGCCGGGGCGAGGTGTTCGCCCACGCCCGGCTGGTCGATGAGGCCCATCATGGGGTTGGCGCGCACGTCGTCGTCTTCGGCGAGTTCGGAGAAGCTCCGGTAGACCGACCACAACACGGAGGTACGGCTCAGCGCCTGCCGGACCTGCTCCAGGTCGTGCCCGGCGAACCAGCGCTGCGCCAGACCGGCCAGGACGTCGCGGTAGGCGAACCGGTCGTCCTCCCGCGAGAAGTCGGCGTCCAGTGCCGCTTCCAGCGCGGATACCGGCGCGCGGAGCCCGGTGGCCGTGACGAGGTCCGCCCAGTGCCGCGCGGTGAGGGCCACCACCATGACGCGGTGCCGGTCGCGTGTGGTGAAGTCGCGGGCGAAGCCGCCGTAGAGGTGGTTGCCGATCCTGGGCCGGGTGACGCCGTTGACCTGTGCTTCGGCCAGGAATCCGAGATTCGCCGCGGTCGCGAGCGCGACGTCGCCGAGTGCCACGCTCAGCTCCTGCCCCCTGCCGGTGATCCGGCGGTGCCGTTCCGCGCTGAGCAGGCCGATCGCCGCGTAGAGCCCGCAGGCGACGTCCCAGGCGGGCAGCACGTGGTTGACCGGGTCGTCCTGGCCTTCCCCGCCCGTCGCCAGGGGGAACCCCGTCGCCGCGTTGACCGTGTAGTCCACGGCGGGGCTCCCGTCGTGATGCCCTTCGATCCGGAGATGGATCAGATCGGGCCGCAGCTGGGAGAGGGCTTCGTAACTCAGCCAGGGGCGGGCCGCGTTGGTCAGCACGATGCCGCCTCCCGGGCCCGACTCGGTGATCAGCCTGGTGACGAGATCCCTGCCCCGAGGGGAGCGAAGGTCGACGCACAGGGAACGCTTGGCCTTGTTGAGGCCCGTCCAGTAGAGACTCACTCCCGAGGCGGCTCGCGGCCAGCGGGTGTGGTCGGCCGCGCCTCCCGGCGGATCGATCCGGATGACGTCGGCGCCGAGCTGGGCCAGCGTCATACCGCCCAGGGGAGCGGCGACGAATGTGGCCACTTCGACGACGCGCAGCCCGGCCAGGGGCCTGCCTTCCGTCGGCACGGCTTGCGGGTCCATACCCCTCCTCGTATTTGTACGGCCATATTGGACGGACTGTACTTCCTGTGTCAACAGGAGGGTTTGGTGGAGTGGATGTACTATTTGGCCGTACATTGATTGAGCGTAGAGGAGATCCCGTTGCAGACGTTGATCGACGGCCCCTACTTCGAAGATCTGCGGCACGGCCAACGATTCGGCGACGGCCCCGGCCTCACCCTCACCGAAGGCCTCGCGGCGGCACACCAGGCGATCGTCGGGGGCCGGCTGCCGCTCGTGCTGGACCACGAGCTGTCCAGGAGGGTGACCGGCGAGGACGCCGCCCTCGCCGGCCCCAACCTGGTCTGGGACATCGCGATCGGCCAGTCGACGGTCGCGACGCACACCGTGACGGCGAACCTCTTCTACCGGGGCGTCGTGTTCCGGCGGGCCCCCCGGATCGGCGACACCCTGCGGACGGTGACCGAGGTCGTCGGCCTGCGCCAGAACTCCCGGCGTGCCGGACGGCGCGCGACCGGGCTGGCCGCCCTGCGGATCAGCACCCGGGACCAGCACGACCGGCCGGTCCTGGACTTCTGGCGCTGCGCCATGCTGCCGCTGCGCGAGGAAGAACGGGAAACCGGCCACGCGGACGATCTTTCCGCCATCGGCGCGGCCCCGGCCTTCGGCGAACTGGCGCGGGTGACGGCGGACTGGGACCTGGACGCCTACCGGGCCCGGGTGCGCGGGCGGCCGCTCGCAGACCTCACCCCGGGCGATGTCTTCCACGTCGCCGGGGGAGACGTGGTCACCTCGGCGCCCGAACTGGCCCGGCTCACCCTCAACGTGGCCAAGGTTCACCACGACGCGTCCGGTGGCGCGGGCCGGCTCGTCTACGGCGGGCACACCATCGGGATCGCCCTCCACCAGGCGGTCCGGGCGCTTCCGGAGATCGTCACCGTTGTAGGCTGGCACGGATGCGACCACGTCGACCCCGTGCGGGAGGGCGATACGCTGACCAGCACGATCGAAGTGGAGCAGACCGAGCGGCTGGCCCGGGGCGGCCTCGCCCGTCTGCGGTCGCGGGTCCGCGCGCGCCGGGACGGTCTCCCGCCGGCCGACGTCCTCGACTGGCGGTTCGTGGTCATGCTTGCCGGATGACGGGAATGAGGGAGCATGGCGGCGAGTGCTGGACGTCGGGAGAGTAGTTACACGGCCCTGGCGCGCGAGGTCAGGAGCCAGATCCTCCAAGGACGGTATGCCGACGGTCAACGGCTGCCGACCGAGGCGGAGCTGTCGGCGCGGCACGGCGTCAGCCGGCAGACGGTCCGGCGCGCCTTCCAGGACCTGGTGGCCGAGGGCATGGTCTACCGCGTCCCCGGCCGGGGCACGTTCGCGGCGCCGCGCGACGGCGCCTACCTGCGCCAGTTCGGCTCCATCGAGGACCTCATGGGGCTGTCCGAGGACACCCGGATGGAGGTCGTCGCCCCGCTGCGCCGCCAGGTCGACGTGAACGCCGCGAGCCGGTTGCGCCTGTCCGGTGACGTGGTCCACACCGTCGTCTTCCGCCGTTCCCACGAGGGGGCCCCACTCTGCCTGACCGTGGTGTCGGTCCCCCCGTCGGCCGGCCTCGCCCTGTCCTCGGTGCCGGAGCTGATGGCCGAGGGATCGACCAGCGAGGTGACCATCATCGGGCTGCTCGACACCTTGCTCGACGCGCCGATCGCCGAGGCGGACCAGAGCATCACGGTCTCGCGCGCGGACGCCGAGGTGGGGGGCCGGCTCGGCTGCGCCGTCGGCCACCCCCTGCTGCGGATCGACCGCCTCTACCGGGACACCAAGGGGACCCCTGTCGAGCTCGCGATCAGCTGGTTCCTGCCCGAGCTCTACTCCTACCGGACCCAGCTGCGCCGCAGCGTGACCTGAAGCCGGGAACCCTCATTGGGCCTCACCGTCACAGGCCTCGAAGACCGCGGCCAGGCCCTGGCCGCCGCCGATGCACATCGTGGCCAGCCCGTACCGCCCCCGGCGCCGGTCGAGCTCCCGTGCCAGGGTGGCGAGCATCCGCAGCCCGGTGGCGCCCACCGGGTGTCCGAGCGAGATGCCCGACCCGTTGACGTTGATCCGGTCCCGGTCGCCGTCGGTGACGTCCCACTCGCGCATGACGGCGAGGGCCTGGGCGGCGAACGCCTCGTTGAGCTCGATGAGATCGATGTCGTCGAGGCTCAGGTCCGCGATGGCCAGCGCACGGGCTGTGGCCGGCACCGGGCCGATCCCCATGACCTCGGGGCCGACTCCCGCGACGGCCCACGATCGAAGCCGTAGCGCGGGGCGCAGCTCGAGTTGCCGGGCGCGCTCCCGCGTGGTTACGATGCACGCCGCCGCGGCGTCGTTCTGGCCGCTGGCGTTCCCTGCGGTGACGGTCGCGCCTTCGATGACGCCGTCGAGCACCGGCGTGAGTTTCGCCAGCCGCTCGGCGGTGGTGCCGGGCCTGGGGTGCTCGTCGTCGCGGACCTCCTCCTTGCCGGGGATCTCCACCGGAATGATCTCGTCGCGGAAGAGACCGGCACGCTGGGCGGCGACGGCGCGCCGGTGCGACTCCGCGGCGAGGGCGTCCTGCTCCTCGCGTGAGATGCCGTACTGGGCGCGCAGGTTCTCCGCGGTCTCCACCATGCCGCCCGCGATCCGGTGGAAGCGCCCACCGGCCGTCACCCGCCCCCGGACCAGCGCGTCGTGCACGCGGATCCCGGAGCGGGCGCCACCCCATCGCATGTCCGTCGAGTAGAACGGCACGTTGCTCATGCTCTCGACGCCCGCCGCGACAACGAGGTCGTGGGCTCCGCAGTGGACCTGCATGACGGCGTTGATCACCGCCTGCAGGCCGGATCCGCACCGCCGGTCGACATGCTGGCCCGGCACGGTGTCGGGAAGACCCGCGTCGAGCGCGATGACCCGGCCGATCGCGGGCGCCTCGGAGTTTCCGTTGGCATGGCCCACGACGACGTCGTCGATCGCCTCACCGGCGACACCCGTGCGGGCGAGGAGCCCCCGCAGCACCAGCGCGCCCAGGTCCGCCGCGGAAAACGATTTGAGGCCTCCGCCGTACCGGCCGATCGGGGTCCGCACCGGTGCGGTGATGACGACGTCCCGAGCGCTGTTCACGAGAACCCCCTGAGCTTGGAGAACATTATGGGAAGATCGGCACGGCCAGGCTGGCGCCCCGCATCAGGCCGGTGCCGGCCTTCGCGAAGTGCGCGGTCGCGTCGCCCTGGAAGTTGGCCAGGCGGTTGCCGCGCCGGAACCAGTGGTGGAGCCACAGCTCGGCGGTCATGGACATGCCACCGTGGAACTGGAAGGCCTCACGGAGCGCCTTCACCGCCCACTCGGAGGTCAGCCCGAAAGCCGCGTGCGCCCAGCAGCCCGACTCGGGTGCGCTCCGCCCGTCACCCCAGGCCCAGGCCGCGTACTCGAGCAGCGCCTGTACGGCGTGCATCTCGGTGACCACGTCGACCACCCGGTGGGCGATGACCTGGTTGGCCGCGAGCGGCCGGCCGAACTGGTGGCGCTGCTTGACGTACTCGATGGTTCGCTCGGTCGCCGTTCGCACGAGCCCGAGCAGTTCGGACGCGTGCAGGAGCAGGTTGAGGTCGTTCCAGGTCCCCTGCGGCGGTGGGGCGATCTCCTCCATCGTGGCGGCGGCGTCCCAGCTCGCGCGGCACACCGCCGGCATGCCGGTCCAGCCGGACGGCTCGCCGAGCTCGACCGCCCCGGGGCGGGCCACCCGAGCGCCCTCCTCGTCGCACAGCACCACGAGATCGGGCTCAGGGCCCAGGAGCTCGGCCATGCCACGACCTGGAGCGGTCTGGTACGCGAGCGCGAACCGATGGCGTTCGCCGCGGCGCCAGGCCGAACGCGCCTCGTCCAAGACGCCACCGGGAGACATCGCGGCGTCGGGGCCGAGCATGGATTCCAGGGTGAGGATTCCGGCCAGGCTCAGCGGTGCCAGCACCTCTCCGATGATCTGGCTGGCGCAGCTGGCCTGGAGCGCCGAGTCGCCGTCGGTGACGGTGATGCCGCAGTAGCCGGAGGACGTCAGCGCGTCCGACCACCGGTCGGGGCCGGCGTCGGGGCCGAGCCGGTGTGACATGGTCCGGAGCGCGTCCATGAGGGCATGCTCGTCGCTGCTCAGTTCAAGAAACATGGGTTCCTTCTGTCGTCGTCATGCGTCCGGGGGAGTCAGGTCCTGCTGGGCAGCCGGAGCAGGCGTTTGGCGACGATCCCGCGCTGGATCTCCGAGGAACCGCTCGCGATCGTGCCGGGGCGGCATTCGAAGAAGCCCCGCAGCACCGCGCGCTCGTCGTCGGTCTCCGGCGCGAACGAACCCTCCCCGGCGATGGCCGTGGCCGTCTCGGCGAGGCCGAGCCAGGAGCTCGACCAGTAAAGCTTGGCCATCGAGCCCGCGTCCGTGGGTTCCCCGCCCTTGATCTGCTCGGTCAGCACCCGGTAGGCCATCAGGCGGCTGGCCGCGACCTGGGCACCGGACCGGCCGATCCTGGCGGCCGCGGCCGGGTCGTCCCCCGCGGTCCTGATCGTGGCGGCGAGGTGCCGGTCGATCCGTACCAGGGTGTCGAACACGTGGACGGCGCCGCGCTCGTAGCGGAGGATGTACTTGGCGATCTCCCAGCCCTGCCCTTCGGCTCCGAGCAGGCTGGCCCGCGGGACCCGGACGTCGCTGTAGAAGACCTCACAGAATCCGCGGTCTCCGGTGATCTGTTCGATGGGCCTGATCTCGATGCCGGGCAGGCTCAGGTCGACCAGGAGGACGGACAGGCCGGCGTGCTTGTCGGGTCCGGTGCGGACCAGCAGGAAGCAGCGGTCGGCGAACTGCGCGTTGGAGGTCCAGGTCTTCGACCCGTTGACGACGTAATCGTCGCCGTCGAGGACGGCTGTGGTCCGGACTCCGGCCAGGTCGGATCCCGCTTCCGGTTCGGAGTAGTCCTGGCACCAGAACGTTCGCGCGGTCAGGATCGCGGGCAGGATCTCGGCCTGTTGCTCGTGGGTGCCGTACTTCATGACTCCGGGGCCCAGGAGGCGACGCCCGGTGCGCCCCAGTCCCTCGGGGGCGCCTGATCGGGCGGTGAGTTCGGCGAAGATGGCCTTCTGGGTGGGGCCGGCGCCCATGCCGCCGAACTCGCGGGGCCACCAGATGCCGGTGAACCCGGCGGCGGCCAGCCGGTGTTCCCAGTCTCTTTGCACGTCGACGTAGTCCGCGTGCGTCTTCGCCGCCGAGCGCCAGTCTGGCCGGACGTTGTCGTCGAGCCAGCGCCGGAGTTCGAGGCCGAATGTCCGGTCCTCTTCGGTCAGGTGCAGGTCCATGGCCGGTTACCTCTTCTCGTCGAGCACCTGGGCGGCGATGTTCTGCCGCGCCGGGTCCATCCGGAGCCTGGCCTGGTAGTTCCGGCACCGCTCCAGGTGGACGTCGTAGCTCTCGTCGAAGACGTGCTGGAGCAGGGACTTGTACATCTCCGCGGCGCCGCCGGGCTTGCTGGTGATCCACTGGGCCCGCTCCACGGCGGTCTTCTCCGCGTCCTCCGCCGCGATCGCGAGCCCGAGCCGTTCCAGCTCGGGTCCGGTCCAGCGGCGCTGGGACATGACGAACTCCCAGGCGGCCGCCTTGCCGGCGCGATGGGCGGTGAGGTACGCGCCGCCGATCCCGGGAATGGCGCCGATCTTCCCCCAGCCCTGCTCGATCCACCCGGTCTCGCCCACGTAGCAGACGTCGGCCACGAGAGCCAGATCGGTGCCGAGCCCCAGGGCGGGGCCGTCGACGGCGCTGATCACCGGGCCGTGGAAGTTCCGGATCGCCTTGGCCATCCCTTGGAAGGACTTGTAGATGAAGGAGCGGACGGCCTGCTCCCCGCCGGCCGAGAGCTCCTGGATGTGCCTTCGCCGCGCCGACGCTCGCCACGGCCACGGCCGGGGTGCCGCTGGTCGTACTCGGCGCGCTGATTCCGGCGACCTGGGCCGCCCGCACCCGCCCAGCCACCGCGCTCCGCGCCGAGTGGGCATTTCGGGCACCGGGCGATGAATCCAGGCGATGCCGTTCGGTCGTATAACCGTTGCCCAGGCGGGCACTACGGTTACTCGTCCTTCCCCCTGACAGACGGGATGTTCTTCGATGAAGTTGGCAGTTGTCTTAGCAGGGTTCCTAACCGTGCTCGTGGCAGCCCCGGCCGCGGCGGCCCAGGCGGTCTCCGCGAGCACGCCGGCCTTCCCCACCGAGGTCGCCCTTCCGGATGGTTTCCAGCCGGAAGGGATCGCCATCGGGTCCCACGCGGCCGCGTACTTCGGCTCGCGTGCGACCGGCGCGATCTACCGTGCCGATCTGCGTACCGGGCAGGGGCAGATCATCAATCCCGGCCCGGGGACTCCGTCGCTCGGCCTCAAGATCGACGGGCGCGGCCGGCTGTTCGTCTCCGGTGGCACGGGCGGCGATGCCCGTGTGATCGACTCTCGCAGCGGCCAGGTGCTCGCGAGCTATCAGCTCGCCTCCGGCGCCGCGTTCATCAACGATGTCGCGCTCACCCGCCACGCGGCCTACTTCACCGACTCGACCAACCCCGTGCTGTACAAGCTGCCGTTCGGGCGTGGGGGAGCGTTGCCGTCCGAGGCGGTGAAGATTCCGCTGAGCGGTGACCTCGTCTATGCGACCGGCATCAACGCCAACGGAATCGCCCCGGCTCCCGACGGGGAGGCTCTGCTCGTCATCCAGTCCAACACCGGCAAGTTGTTCCGCGTCGATTCGAAGACCGGCGTCGCCACCCTGGTGGACGTCGGCACCGAGTCCCTGGCCAACGGTGACGGCCTGCTGGTGGAGGGCCGCACCCTCTACGTGGTGCAGAACCGCCTGAACACCGTGACCGTCCTGAACCTGGACCGGCACGCGAAGTCCGGCAAGGTGGTACGCAGACTGGTGGACGCCCGCTTCGACGTGCCCACCACCATCGCCCCCTTCCGCGATCGCCTCTACCTTCCCAACGCCCGCTTCACCACGACCCCGACGCCGACGACTCCGTACAGCGTGATAGCGATCAAGCGCCGGTAAGGGAACCCGGCGCGGGCGGCCGGTGTATGGGGGGCATGAGCAAGAAGATCCCGGCCGTGATCGCGGCCGTTGCCCTGTCCGCGACCGGGTGCGCGGGCCCCGCGGCGCGAGAGCCATCCCCCGCGGCCACCGCCACCGCCGCCGCCGCGCAGGTGCGGCCCGGCCCGGAGAACTGCCCGGTGACGCTCCCCGCCAAGGGGCCCGCGTCGATCCCCGAGGAGGCACTTTTCGGCTGGGACCGCTCGCACGGCGACAGCACGCTCTCGGTGGGAGGTCTCTGGCCGGGCGGCGTGATCGAGGCCGGGCCGGACTTCGTCGAGGAGGACGGCTCGATCCGGATGAAGTTCGGCTGGTGGCGCGGCGTCCGCGGCAAGCTCGACATCACCGGCCGCCGCCTCGACGGCCCGGCCCCGAACCTGCGCGCGGACGTACCGGTCGGCTACGAGCCGACCGGCTTCCAGGCCAGCGGCCTCTACTTCCCGGCGGAAGGCTGCTGGGAGGTCACCGGCCGGCTCGGCACGACCAGCCTGGTCTTCGTCACTTATGTGATGAAGACCGCCGCTTCCACTGGCTGAGCACCGCGTCACTCGATCGGGTCGGCCACGTTCACCTCGTACGTAGCCGAAGCCGTGTGCCCCGGCGCGGTCGCGATGATGGCGATCGTGAACCAACCCGTGAACGCTTGCGGGCTGGCCGTCAAGGTAAGCGCGGACGCGCCCCCGCTCATCAACACGCCCGGGTTGAACGTCGCCGTCACCCCCTGCGGCAGGCCGGTGACGGACATCAGAATCTTGGTGGAGGCGCCGCCACCGCCACGAACGCCGTCATCGCCACTATGGCGACTCCGAAACGCCGTATTAATGCCATCTCAAATATTCCCTTATGAAGGTACGAAGGACCTCCATAAGGCGTGACATTCCGTTCCACGCTGTGTCACGTTCGGCCGGTCACATAGCGGGCTGGGCTGACGCCGAGGATTCTTTTGAAATGCCGGGTCAGATGCGGCTGGTCGTAGAAACCGGCCTCCACCGCCACGGTGCTCGCCGGCAGGCCCTGAAGCAGCAGGTGACGGGCCCGATCCACGCGGCGGGAGATCAGGTACTGATGGGGAGCCATCGCGAATTCCCGGCTGAACGCGCGAATGAGGTGCGTCGGGTGGCGGCCCAGCAGCCGGGCGGCCTCGTCGAGTGAAATGCCGTCGCGCACCCGTGAATCCAGTAGTTCGCGCAGCTGACGCGCGAGCCGGGGGTCGGCCGGATCGTCGCGTCGCATACGCGAGAGGTGCCGGAGGAATCGTTCCCGGATAACGGCCAGCCTGCTTTCGGCCTCCAATTCGCCACCAGGAGAGATCAGCGCACCATGCAATCGATCGATGCAGCGGCGCAGCTCCGGATCCACGACCGCCGGATGGTCGACCGCAGGACCGATCAGCTCCTCGCCGAGTTCGGCCCGGTCGAGGTAGATCACCCGCTTACGGAAACCGTGCGCATCTGCGGCCCGCCCATTGTGCGGCACGTACGGCGGAAGAAGGGTCACCAGCTTGCTGAGCGCACCATGCTCGTGCCCGTCCAGGTCGTAGCGGACCGCGCCGTCGTCGATGATCAGCACCGTCCAGGAGTCATGGACGTGCATGGGATAGGCGTGCTCGGTGAATCGTGCGTGGAGGACTTCCGCGATCCCTTTGATCGCCGGTCGCCATGCTTTGACGAGCTCGCGTTCGGCCGCCATGCCAGGATCGTACAAGACCGGTCGCGGGCGAGTCCGGCAGCGTCCACCCATGGAACAAAGACCTGAGACCGTCCGTTTCGACACCAAGATCGCCGTCCTGCTCCGGGACGACCTTCTGGTGTGGCAGCGGCTGAACGTGACGACCTTCCTGGTCAGCGGGCTGGGCTCCGCCGTACCCGAGGTGATCGGCGAGCCCTATCGCGACGCCGACGACAGCACCTACCTGCCGATGTTCCGCCAGCCGGTGCTCGTGTTCGAGGCATCCAAGGAACAACTGTCCACGGCCCACAGCAGGGCTCTCACCCGCGATCTCCCGCTGGCCGTCTTCACCTCCGACCTGTTCGCCACCGGCCACGACCGCGACAACCGCGCGGCGATCCGCGCGGTCAGGACAAGCGCCCTCGATCTGGTCGGGATCGCCGTGTACGGCCCTCGCAACGCGGTGGACCGCGTGACCAAAGGCGCCCAGATGCATCCTTAATCGCTACATCACCTGCGGGCGCGGTCACCGTCGTCCTGGTTAGGGTCTGCGTGACGTTGGGGGTGAGGTCGCGTCACTCATTAGAGAGACTACGGCTATGTCGAGGAACGTTTCGTATCCAGTTGTTGATCTGGGAGGTGGGGGAGTTCGGCCTTGGGGTGGGAAATGTCCTGGGTGCTGTTGTTGGTGATCGCGGTACGGAGTTCGGTGATGGCGGTGGCAAGAGGGACGCACGCACGAATGAGGTGAGCCGCCGCGCGGGGTAGGCACGTGGCAGCGCCGAGGACGAGGACGATACTGCTGATCACGCTGAGGATGGTTGTAGTCACAAGGACGCTCCCGGGAAGTAGCTGGCTGGGTTGCCACTGGCGATTGACGCATGCGGGAGCGTGGGATCGATGCCGGTTGGGTTGTAACGGGGCAACTACCGCTGGTAGATGATTTACGGTGATTTTCCGGTCCGGTCCGGTCCGGAAGGCGCCGAGCATAACTGGGAGCCCTGGAGATGAGTGGCGAGGAGCGCCAGGAGCTGACGCCGCGGGGATTCTTCGCCGTCAGGCTGGACGAGTTACTCAGGCTCGCGGACCTGCCAGTCGATCGGATCGCCGATCAGGCGAACCGCAGGCGCCGCGCGGGACAGTCGTGGGAAGTCGATGAAAGGCGGATCAGCGATTGGAGACGAGGCGCGCATCTTCCTCGGTCCGATGAGGCGTTCGCTGCTGTCATCCGGGCGGTGATCGAGCGTTGCCGTGGCCGCGTTGATCCTCGCCAGGGGAGCGTGGGCCTGCTGGAGGAGTCCGTATGGAGGCGGTGGCTGCGGGACGCACGAGCATCTCCGGCCTCGCATGCGGCCGAGCACGATGCGAGCCGGTGGGCAGGGGTGTGCCCGTATCGAGGGTTGTCCGCGTTCGAGCAGGATCAGGCCGAGGTGTTCTACGGGCGGGAGCAGCTGATCGCGCGGTTGGTGGAGAAGCTGGCCGACCGGCTGGATCATCCTGGGGTCCTGGTGGTGAGTGGCGCGTCCGGAGCGGGCAAGTCCTCGTTGCTGCGCGCGGGCTTGTTGCCCGCGCTGGCCGCGGGCGAGCTCGGAGAAAACTCGACCACGTGGCCGGTGCGGGTTATGTACCCAACCATGGCACCGCTCGACGAGCTGGCGCGGGTTCTGGCCGACCTTGCGGGTGGTGATCCCTCGGTCATTCGGTCGGACTTGGCGGGCGAGCCGGGACGGGCACATCAGGTCATGCGTGATGCGGTGTCATCCCACGCCTCCTCCCCGGTCACCGTCGGCGATGATCGGCTGGTCCTGGTGGTAGACCAGTTCGAGCGCGTCTTCGCCCCGCCTGATGACGGTGCTGAGGACGCGGTAGCCCGGGCCGACAGGCAGCGACTGGATTTCATCGCGGCGCTGCACGCGGCGGCGACCCTGCCCTGTGGGCCAAACGATGAGCCCGCCGCCGTTGTGGTGATCGTGGTCCGCAGCGACTTCCTGGCTGCCTGCGCGGTGTACCCCCAACTGGCGGCGACCCTGCAGGATGGGCTGTTCCTGGTCGGCCCGATGAGCGAATCTGAGTTGCGACGCACCATCACCGGGCCGGCGCAGCAAGCCGACCTGCGGATCGAGCCGGGCCTGGTCGACAGCATCATGAAAGACTTGCCCATCTCGGCCACCGGCGGGTATGAGGCCGGAGCGCTGCCCTTGCTGTCGGAGGCCATGCGTGTCACCTGGGGCCACCGCGAGAATGATCGGCTGACCAGCCGCGGCTATGGACTGTCCGGAGGGGTCATCAAGTCCATCCAGACCAGCGCCCAAGCCGTCTTCAAGAACCTGACACCGCCGCAGCAGGCCACCGCCCGCCAGGTGTTCCACCGCATGACCAAGATCACCCGCCAGGGTGCGGTCGTGCGCCACCCGATGACCTACCACCCGCGCGCCGATCAGCGCTCCGATGCGGACGCGGTGGTGGAAGCCTTCGCCGCGCAGCGACTCATCACCGTGACCGACGGGACAGCCGAAATCACCCATGACACGCTCCTGCACGCCTGGGACAAGCTGCGGGAGTGGCTGGAGGAAGACCCCATCAACCGGGCCCTGTACAGTCAACTCCTCGAAGACGCCGACACATGGGCTCACAAGAGCAACGATTCCTCCTACCTCTACCGCGGCACCCGCCTGGCCGCCATCCGCCTGGCCGGATCCAGCTGGCATGCCGACCCCGACCGTTACCCCGCGCTCACCGGCGCGTCCCGCGACTTCATGGCCGCCAGCACCAGAGCGAAAATTCGCCGCACCCGGCTACGACAAGTCACGCGCGCCACCCTGGCTGGACTGGCCGTCATCGCGCTCGTCGCCGCCGTCGTCGCCTTCCAGCAACGCGACACGGCTTTCGCCCAACGTGACATCGCGAATTCGCGCCACGTCGCCGTCGAGGCTGATCGCCTGCGGACCACTGACATTTCCGAGGCCATACAGCTCGCTCTTGCCGCTTACCGAATAGCTCCGACCCAAGAAGCTGCCGGTACGTTGCTGAGTTCGCTTGCCGCACCGGCTGCCGTCAAGATGCCCGACCACATAGGCACCATTTGGTCGGTCGTCTTCAGCGCGGACAAGCATCTTCTCGTGACTGCCGGCGTCGACGGTTCAGTGAGCTTGTGGGATGTAAGAGATCCCCATCGGCCCGTCCGATTTGGAGAACCTATCAGCCTGGGCGCCGGAGCGGTGTTCGCGGTCGCGGTGAGTCCGGACGGGCGTGTTCTGGCTACCGGGAATTACAATGGATCCATCAGTTTATGGAACATCGCCGACCCCCATCGGCCCACAGCATTCCCCAAATCTCTTTCCGGGCATAAGGGACCGGTGTACTCGGTCGAGTTCAGTCCTCAGGATGGGACTCTTCTCGTCACGGGTGGATTGGATGGGAGCGTACGCACATGGGATCTCGCCGACCCGGCTCATTCACAGCAACTCGGCCAGCCAATCATTGCTCACGGCGGTGCAGTTCGAACTGTGCGATTCAACCCTGACGGCCGCACAGTCGCGACAGGAAGTGCGGACCACACAATACGGTTATGGGACGTTACCCGCGAAAGAAAGCTTGTCTCGTTGGGTAAGACACTTCGTGCCCACGAATCCGTCGTAACTACACTGGCGTTCAGCCCCGACGGCAGAACCCTTGCGACCGGGAGCCAGGATCAGAAAATAAAACTCTGGAAGCTGGATGACAGGCGTCATCTATCACTTTCCGGCATCCTCGAAGGCCATGCCACTCCAGTGTACTCCGTCGCCTTCAGCGCAAACGGTCAGATGCTTGCCAGCGGGGCGAATGACAACACCGTTCGCATCTGGCACCTGGCCGGCAAACGTACTCTTCAAACCCTGCCCCATCCCGGAACCGTGGAGAGTGTGGCCTTTGGGGCCGACGAGCACACTCTCGCCGTGGGCGCGGCTGACGGATCACTTCGTCTTTGGCAACTTCCTGGGCCAGTCATCGCCGGTCACACTCATGCTGTGCTCTCGACTGTGATCAGCCCGAAGGGGAGCGTTCTCGCAACAGGTGGTGTAGATGAGACGTTCCGGCTCTGGGACATCCGTGACCCTCGTCAGCCGGTTCCGCTCGGAGCACCCGTTCGCGTTGGGAGGGGGTATATCAATCGAATGGCCTTCCGGAACGACGGCCGCGTTCTCGCCGTTCCAAGCAACGACGGCATCGTACAACTCTGGGCGGTCGATAATCCTGAGGCTCCCCGTCTCCTTAGCTCTTTCGGACATCTTAAGCCGGTTAACTCGGTCGCGTTCAGCCCGGACGGGACCGTTCTGGCCAGCGCGAGCGACGACAGAACAATAAAATTGTGGGATGTCTCCGACGCCGGAAATCCACGTTCCATCGGCACGCCTTTGATAGGACACTCCGGATCGGTGGCCTCGGTAGCGTTCAATCGTGACGGACGCACCTTGGCCTCGGGTGGAGGTGATCACCAGCTCCGGCTCTGGGACGTGACCAGTGCAGGCATTGCGACGCCCCTCGGTGATTCCCTCGACGGACCTGAAGAGTCGGTTCTCGCGGTGGCCTTCAGCCCAGATGGCAGGACTCTCGCCGCTGCTGGAGCGGATTCGGTGGTGCGGATGTGGGACATAGCCGACCGTCGTCGCCCGCTCTCCCTCGAGGTTCCCCTGAGCGGTCACAAAACTGCCATCCTCTCGTTGACTTTCAGTCATGATGGGAGGCTCCTGGCATCCGCCAGCATGGATAAGACAGCTCGCGTGTGGGACATATCTCAGCGAAAAGCACCCGAGCTTATGGCGGTATTGACGGGTCACACCGGTGGAGTCTGGTCAGCGGACTTCAGCAACGACGACCGGACACTGGTCACCGGAAGTAGCGATACAACATCTATCCTCTGGACTATCGACTTACCTCAAGCCATCAAGAGCGCGTGTTATGTCAGTGGCCGGGCGCTGCCCGAAACGGATTGGAATCAGTACGTTCCTGACTACCCTTACGGCCCCCCATGCCCATGAAAGACCACAGGGATCTCGTTTCGGATCACTCCGTCCTCGGAAACCAACCAACTTTCCTACACGTCAATGTGAGTTTCGGGGCTTATGTAGTCCAGCGGGCCCGGGGTAGCGGGCGGGGTAGCGCGGCCAGCGATATCCGGTCGGCGGGTTGCAGCAATGGCCGAGCGATCTGTCGGCGCGGCACGGCAACGTCATGCCGCAGCACCATGATCTCCACCTCCTTGGGCATCGTCATCACGCGCAAGGAGAACCAATCCCGCGGCGGGACGTCGGACGATCAGGTAAAGCAGAGACCACACGATGTCCTGCGACCACAGCCAGACCCGGTGCCTTGATCGCAGCATCATCGCAGGCTGCACCACAGGTCGAGTTCCCGCATCCACGGGTGGCTTGGACCAGTCGGGACAAATATGGGCGTGCGCGACGGGGCCCGCGAACTGCGAGGTGCGGTCGCCGTCGTCCGGATCAGGGGTCTGCGAGACGTGGAGTGGGTCGCGTCGTCCCTCAGGACGGCTGTGGCTATGTCGAGGAAAGTTTCGGGGTGTATCCGGGTGATGTTCGATACCCGTGTATGCGGCATAACACCAGCTTGAAATGTGCTACCTGACTCGACGGGCGATCGAGGGACGGGGGTGGCGAGGCCAGATAGGTCGGGTGTGCGGTGGAAAGTTGCGAAACTGTTGACGTCATGTGTTCGTTACACCTACCGTTGCAGCGATCGAGTTCGGAGCCCATGTAAAGGTATCGGCCGAGCGTGGAAGCGGCTCGTCCGAAGGCTGGTGGGCGGTAGCGGGAGAACGGGGTCGGATGAGGGCTGCGCTGCTGGAACGGTTCGGGGCGCCCCTCGTGGTGCGGGGGCTGGATCTCGATGCGCCGGGGCCGGAAGAGGTGCTGGTCAGGGTCGAGGCGGCTGGGGTTTGTCACAGTGATCAGCACTACCTCGCGGGGGACCTGCGATGCCCGCTGCCGGTCGTGCCGGGGCACGAAGGGGCCGGCGTGGTGGAGGCCGTGGGGCCGGGGGTGACGCGGTTCGCGGTGGGGGATCGGGTTTGCCTGATGTGGCGGCCGCGCTGCGGGCACTGCCGGAACTGCCTGGTGGGGCGGCCCGCGCTGTGCGAGGCCGCGGGGATCATGGTCGGGTCCGGCGGGTTGCTGGACGGGACTACGCGGCTGCACGCGGATGGGGCGCGGGTGCATCACCTGCTCGGCGTGTCCTGCTTCGCGGAGTACTGCGTGGTGTCGGAGCGCGCGGTGGTGCCGGTGCCGGAGGGGGTTCCTTCGGAGATCGCGGCCATCGCGGGCTGCGCGGTCATCACGGGGGTGGGGGCCGTGCTCAACGCCATCGGGCGGTGCGCCGGCGAGGCCATAGTGATCTTCGGGGCGGGCGGGGTCGGGCTGTCGGCCGTGCTCGGGGCGGTGCTCGCGGGGGCCAATCCCATCGTCGTCGTGGACGTGGTCGCGGAGCGGCTCGCCATGGCGGAGCGGCTCGGGGCCACGCACACCGTCGACGCGTCGCGGGCGGACGTCGCCGCGGCGATCCAGGACATCCGGCCCGGCGGCGCCGAGTGGGCCATTGAGGCCATCGGGCGGCCCGCGACCCTGGAGACGGCGATCGAGGTGCTGCGGCCGGGCGGCACGCTGGTGGCGGTCGGGCTCGGAAAAGTCGGGCAGACCTTCAACGTGCCCCTGAACATGCTGGTCCAGCGGGAGAAGAAGGT
The DNA here is from genome assembly GCF_009687885.1 of Acrocarpospora pleiomorpha. Lineage (GTDB taxonomy): Bacteria > Actinomycetota > Actinomycetes > Streptosporangiales > Streptosporangiaceae > Acrocarpospora > Acrocarpospora pleiomorpha. The sequence goes on along the minus strand of NZ_BLAF01000012.1, from coordinate 29,801 downwards.
GATCGGCAGCCTGTATGGCTCGGCCAACCCCCTCATCGACCTGCCCCGCCTGTTCGAGCTGTACCTCGCGGGCCGGCTGCCGCTCGACACCCTCATCGGTCGGCGGTACCCGCTGGATCGCATCAACGAAGCATTCACCGATCTGACCAGCGGCTCCGTCGGCCGTGGCGTGGTCATGCCGGGGGAGACGCCATGACCGACACCACCCAGGCGAGGTACGCCGTCTACCCGAGTCTGCGGGGAAAAGTCGCCTTCGTCACCGGCGGCTCGACCGGCCTGGGCGCGGAATTCGTCGCCTCCCTGGCGGCGCAGGGCGCCCGGGTCGCATTCGCCGACATCGACGACGCGGGCGCCGACCGGCTGCTGGAGCAGCTGACCGGCACCGGTTGCCCCGAGCCCCTGTACGTCCACGCCGACGTCTGCGACATCGACCAGCTGCGTACGGCGATCACGACGGTGGAAAACGCGCTCGGCCCGATCTCGATCCTGGTCAACAACGCCGCCAACGACGCGCGAACCGACATCGAGACCGTGGACACCCCCGACTGGGACCACGGCATCGCGGTGAACCTGCGCCACCACTTCTTCGCCATCCAGGCCGTCATGGCGGGCATGCGTAGACTCGGCGGCGGCTCCATCATCAACCTCGGCTCCATCAGCGCCCACGTGGACCTCGTCGGCCTGCCGATGTACATCGCCGCCAAGGCCGCCATCGAGGGCCTGACCAGGACCCTGGCCAGGGAGCTCGGGCCGGACCGCATCCGGGTCAACTGCGTGATCCCGGGCTGGGTCTTCACCGAGCGGCAGCTCACCCATTGGGTCACGCCCGAGGTCCGGGAGAAACTCGCACAGGTGCAGTCGCTGCCGGACAACGTCATGCCGGCCGACGTGGCGCGGCTGGTGCTGTGGCTGGCGGCCGACGACAGCGCCCTGTGCACCGGCCAGAAGTGGATCGTCGACGGCGGATGGATGTGAACGGAGACCCCATGGCGTACAAAGAGGACAGCGGGACCAGAAGGCGCAGCTCGCACTGGTTCGCGGCCGAGGGCCGCTCCGGCATGCTGTACCGCTCCTGGATGCGCAACCAGGGATTCGGCGCGGAGGTCTTCGACGGCCGCCCGGTCATCGGCATCGCGAGCACGTGGTCGGAGCTGGCCCCGTGCAACGCGCACCTGGACCGGGTGGCCGAGGCGGTCAAGCGCGGCGTCTGGATGGCGGGCGGGTTCCCGCTGGAGTTCCCGGTGATGGCGACCGGGGAGACGCTGCTGCGGCCGACCGCGATGTTGTACCGCAACATGCTCGCCATGCAGGCCGAGGAGCTGATCCGCGCCAACCCGCTGGACGGCGTGGTGCTGCTGTCCGGCTGCGACAAGACGACGCCGGGCCTGCTCATGGGCGCGGCCAGCGTGGACCTGCCGGCCGTGATGGTGACCGGCGGCCCGATGCTGAACGGCAAGTACCGGGGCCAGGACGTCGGCTCCGGCACTCACGTGTGGAAGTTCGAGGCCGAGATCAAGGCCGGCCGCATGTCCGTCCAGGAGGGCCACGTCGCCGAGGGCTGCATGGCCCGGTCGAACGGCCACTGCATGACGATGGGCACGGCCTCGACGATGGCGTGCGTGGCCGAGGCGCTCGGCATGCAGCTGCCCGGCTCGGCGGCCTGGCCCGCCGTGGACTCGCGCCGCATGGAGGTCGCGCAGGAGGCGGGCCAGCGCATCGTGGCCATGGTCGAGGAGGACCTGCGGCCGAGCGCGATCCTCACCCGCGCGGCGTTCGAGAACGCCATCCGCGCCAACGCCGCGATCGGCGGCTCCACCAACGCCATCATCCACCTGACCGCGCTGGCCGGACGGCTCGGCGTCGACCTGCCCCTGGACGACTTCGACGCCCTGGCCCGGGCCGTGCCGACCATCGTCGACCTGATGCCCTCGGGCCGGTTCCTGATGGAGGACTTCTGCTACGCCGGCGGCCTGCCGGTGGTGCTGCGCCAGCTGGACGAGGCGGGCCTGCTGAACTCCGGCGCCCTGACGGTGACCGGCCGCGGCATGGGGGAGAACGTCGCGGACGCGGTCTGCTGGAACACCGAGGTGATCCGCCCGCTGGCCGAGCCGCTGCAGCCGGCGGGCACCGGCACCGCGGTCCTGCGCGGCAACCTCGCCCCGGACGGCGCGGTGATCAAGCAGTCGGCGGCCTCGCCCGCGCTGATGCGCCACGTGGGCCGGGCCTTGGTGTTCGACTCGCCCGAGGACTACCACGCGGTCTGCGACGACGACGACCTCGACGTGAGCCCCGACGACGTCCTGGTCATCCGGGGCGCCGGGCCGAAGGGCTACCCGGGCATGCCCGAGGTGGGGAACGTGCCGCTGCCCGCCAAGCTGCTGCGCGCCGGGGTGACCGACATGGTGCGGATCAGCGACGGGCGGATGAGCGGCACCGGTTTCGGCACGGTGGTGCTGCACGTCGCGCCCGAGGCGGCCGTCGGCGGCCCGCTCGCGCTGGTGCGTATGGGGGACCGTGTCGAGCTGGACGTGCCCGCCCGGCGGCTGACGCTGCTGGTGCCGGAGGAGGAGCTGGCGCGCCGGCGGGCCGAGTGGCTGCCGCCCAAGTCCGGGGACGACAGCGGCTACCGGTGGCTGTACCGGGAGCACGTGCTGCAGGCGGACGGCGGCGCGGACTTCGGGTTCCTGCGGGGCTGTCGCGGGAGCGAGGTGCCGCGCGACTCGCACTGACGGGCCTGGTTTCGGGACAGATCGGGCAAACGACCAAGCATTAGGTTCGAATGACCGCCGCGCCGTACGATGGTGACTAGACAATGAAGCCCAAGTTTCGGTGATGGAGCAACGGTTGGTGTCCGACTCGATCGAACGGCGCGTCACTGTCGCCGACATCGCAGCCCAGGCCGGGGTGTCCCGCGCGACCGTGTCGAAGGTGCTCAACGGCCGTTCGGACGTCGCGCCCGCCACCCGGGTGCAGATCGAGGCCGCGCTTGTCACGCAGGGCTACATCCCCACCAAGCGCACCAAGCGGCCGGTGATCGCCGAACGCCGGGGCGGTGGCCTGATGGAGATGGTGTTCAACGACCCGAGCACGCCGTGGGCCGCCGAGATGATCCGCGGCGCCGAGGAGGCCGCCCGGGCCGCCAGGGTCGGCATCGTGGTGTCCGTGCTGGACAGCGGCCCAGGGCGCGGGCAGCAGTGGCTGGAGGACATCGCCGAACGGTCGCCGCGCGGCATCATCCTGGCGATGTCGGAGCTGACGGCGGCCGACCACAAGCGCATCGCCAAGCTCGGCGTGCCGGCCATCCTCGTCGACCCGGTCGGCGACTCCGACATCGGCATCCCGTCGATCGGCGCGGGCAACTGGGGCGGCGGCATGGCCGCTACCCAGCACCTCATCGACCTCGGTCACCGGCGCATCGGGGTGATCACGGGGCCGATGCGTTTCCTGTGCAGCCAGGCGCGGCTGGCCGGGTACCGCGCGACGCTGGAGCGGGCCGGGATCACGGCCGACGACGGGCTCGTCGAGCACGGCGACTTCCACTACGCCTCCGGCCTCAAGCTGGCGCTGGCCCTGCTGGACCGGCCGGAGCCGCCCACGGCCATCTTCGCGGCCAACGACGAGCAGGCGCTCGGCGTCTACGCCGCGATCCAGCAGCGGGGCCTGCGGGTGCCCGACGACCTGAGCGTCGTGGGTTTCGACGACGTTCCCATGTCGCAGTGGGTGACCCCGCCGCTGACCACGGTGCGGCAGCCCATCGCGGAACTGGCCGCCCTGGCCGTCCGCACGCTGCTCGCGCACCAGGACGGCACCGAGATGCCCGAGGGCCGGGTCGAACTGTCCACCAAGCTGGTGGTGCGCGGCAGTACTGCCCCGCTGGCCCGGCGCCGTACGCGCTGAACAGGAGCACCGAGTTTCGATCCGATGTTTCGACGGTTTGGCCTGGACGTCGCCCGGAAAGCCCGAGGACGCTACCATTGCGTCGGCTACTGTTTCCGAAATTCCCTCGAAACTAGCCGAGCATCTCCGGGTGAAAGAGAGACCGACGTGATCGAGACGCACGACATCGTCCGCCCGGCGGGCGAGCTCGTCGCCGGATTGCAGGCCATCGGCAGCGCCACCGCGAGCAGCGAGCTCAACCGCCTCGGGGTTCGCAGCGCGCACATCCGCGGCCCGGTCTCGCACACGCCCGGCATCTGCGTCGCCGGTCCGGCGCTGACCCTGCAGTTCATGCCGAAACGCGAGGACCTCTACCCGGTCGACGAGTACGCCGACCCGGAGAAGCAGCTGCACCGGCACGTGCTGTATCACACCCGGCCGGGCGACATCGTGGTGGTGGACGCGCGCGGCGACATGGGCAGCGGCGTGTTCGGCGAGATGATGCTGCTGTACTTCAAGCGCCGCGGCGGCCTCGGCGTCGTCGTGGACGGCTGCGTGCGCGACATCGGCAAGGTGCGGGACCTCGGCCTCGGCCTGTGGGTGCGCGGCGCCACCCCGAACTTCCACTCCCAGACCGGCATCTTCCCCACCGCCGTCAACGTGCCGGTGGCGTGCGGCGACACCGTCGTGATGCCGGGCGACATCATCGTCGCCGACGACGACGGCGCGGTGGTCGTCCCGATCAAGCTGGCCCCGGACCTGCTGGCCGAGGCGAGCCGGCACGCCGAATGGGAGGAGTTCTCCCGCCAGCGGCTGTCCCAGGGCGGTGACCTGAGGACGTACTATCCGCTGTCGGAGGAGGCCACGCCCGAGTACGAGCGCTGGCGGCGCGCCCGGCGCGTGGGGGCGGGCGAGTGAAGATCGTCGAGCTGGTGCCGTGGCTGGTGCGGTCCGGCGGCTCCTACTGGGGGGAGTTCCTGTTCCTGCAGGTGCGCACCGATCAGGGCGTGGACGGCTGGGGTGAGGTCACCACCACGACCCGCGCGGCCAACCGCGGCGTCGCGGCCTTGTTGCGGCAGGCGGGTGAGCTGCTCGCCGGGCACGACCCGGCCAGGATCGAGGAGATCTGGCACAAGCTGTTCCGGGCGTTCACCTACATGGGCAGCCGCGGCGCAGGCACCAACGTGGTCAGCGCCGTCGACATCGCGCTGTGGGACATCCGCGGCAAGGTGCTCGGCGTGCCGGTGCACGATCTGCTCGGCGGCGCTGTACGCGACGACCTGCTCCTGTACACCCATCCCGATCAGTCGAAGTTCGGCACCAGGGACGGGGTGGCCGAGGAGATCGGGAAGATCGTCGCTTCCGGGCACACCGCAATCAAGTTCGACCCGTTCCCGCACGAGCCCGGACAGCCGGAGGCCAACGACCGCTACCTCGACGGCCGGCTGAGCCGGGCGCTGGAGCGTGAGGCGATCGAGTTGACCGGGCTCATCCGCGAGCTCGCCGGGCCCGACGTCGAGTTGCTCGTCGACGCGCACGGCCGGTTCGACGTGCCCACCGCCATCCGGCTGGGCCAGGCCCTGGACGCGGTGGGCGGCATCCACTGGTACGAGGAGCCGGTGCCCCCGGAGAGCCGCCACGCCCTCCAGCAGGTACGGGACCGGATGCGGGTGCCCATCTCGGTGGGCGAACGATTGCACACCCGCTGGGACTTCGTCCCCGTGCTGGAGAACCGGCTGGCCGACTTCGTGATGCCGGACGTCACCTGGACCGGCGGGATCAGCGAGCTGAAGAAGATCGCCACGATGGCGGAGGCGTACTACGTCCCGGTCTCCCCGCACGACGCGAGCGGCCCGGTCAATCTCGTCGCGGGCGGCCACGTCATGCTGACCGTGCCGAACTTCTACCGCCTCGAGTCGAGCGGCCACGATCTCAGCGCGTACAACCGGTTCCTGCGCACCCCGCTGGATAACAGTGACGGCCGCCTGAAGCTGCCGCCGGGCCCCGGCCTCGGGCTCGACTTCGACATGGACTACCTGCGGGCCCACGCGCTAGAAGGAGTCAGGTGAACATCGTCAGGTATCGCACGCGACAATCCGCCGAACCCCGGATCGGCCTGCACGACGACGGCGCCGTCGCCGAGCTGACCGGTGTCGCGTCCCTCGCGCAGCTGTGGACGCTGCCGCTGGACGAGCTGCGCGCCAGGCTGGCCGGCCCGCGCGGTGAGCGGGTGCCGCTGGCGGAGGTCGAGCTGCTGGCCCCGGTGGACGGCCGCACCGAGGTGTGGGCGGCGGGCGTCACCTACGAGACGTCCCGGGAGGCCAGGGTCGAGGAGAGCGAGCGCTCCGCGACCGTCTACGAGCAGGTCTACGACGCCGAGCGGCCCGAGCTGTTCTTCAAGTCGGCCGGCTGGCGGGCCGTGGGCACCGGGGGAGACCTCTCCATCCGCCCCGATTCGACGGTGGACGTGCCCGAGCCCGAACTGGCCCTGGTGGTGAACAGCCTCGGCGAGATCGTCGGGTACACGGTGTGCAATGACATGTCCTCGCGCAGCATCGAGGGCGAGAACCCGCTCTACCTGCCCCAGGCCAAGATCTTCTACGGCGCCTGCGGCCTCGGCCCGTGGGTCACCCCGGTGTGGGCGGTCGAGGACGCCTACGACCTGGCCATCCGGATGACGATCCACCGCGACGGCGCACCGGCGTGGCACGGCGAGGCGAGCACCGGCCGGCTGCGCAGGCGGCTGGACGGCCTGGTGGCCTACCTGATGTTCGGCGACGTGCACCCCGACGGCGTCGTGCTGTCCACCGGCACCTGCCTGGTGCCGCCGGCGCCGTTCACGCTCGCCCCCGGCGACGTGGTCGAGATCGGCATCGGCGGCGTGGGCGTGCTGCGCAACCCCATCGTGCGCGGCAAGCCCGGCGAACCCACCCCTACCTTGGAGACATCGCTGCGATGACCACCCCGACCCCCGAACCGCTGCGCTGGGCCATCGTCGGCACCGGCGGCATCGCCGCGGCCTTCGCCGCGGACCTGCGGCTGTCCGACGCCGGTGAGCTGGTGGCGGTCGGCTCGCGCACCGCGGCCCGCGCCGAGGCGTTCGCCGCCCAGGTGGGCGCGCCCCGCTCCTACGGCGACCAGGCCGAGCTGCTCGCCGCCGAGGACATCGACGCCGTGTACGTCGCGACCCCGCACACCGCGCACCGGGACGCCGCGCTGGCCGCCATCGAGGCGGGCAAGGCCGTACTGGTCGAGAAGCCGTTCACCATCAACCGGGCCGAGGCCGAGGAGCTGGTCAAGGCGGCCAGGGCCCGCGGGGTGTTCCTGATGGAGGCGATGTGGACGCGCTTCCTGCCGCACATGGTCCGCATCCGCCGGCTGCTCGACGAGGGCAGGCTCGGCGACGTGCGGCTGGTGACCGCCGAGCACGGCGTCTGGTTCCACCGCGACCCCGCGCACCGCATGTTCGACCCGCACCTCGGCGGCGGCGCCCTGCTCGACCTCGGGGTCTACCCGGTGTCGTTCCTGTCCATGGTGCTCGGCGCTCCCGCCACGGTGCTCGCCGCCACGCAGTTCGGCGACACCGGCGTGGACGGGCAGACCGCGGTGATCACCGGGTACGCGGGCGGCCGCCAGGGCGTGGCGACGAGCAGCATGGAGGCGTTCCTGCCCAACCGCGCGTCCATCGCGGGGACGGACGCGCGCATCGACATCGACGCCTGGTGGTATCGCCCGACGTCCTTCACGCTGACCGCGCGCACCGGCGCGGTGGAGCGGTACGAGTTCGCCGTGCCGGGCAACGGGCTGCGCTTCCAGACCGAGGAGGTCGCGCGCTGCGTGCGCGCGGGCCTGCTGGAGAGCCCGACCCTCACCCTCGACGAGTCCTGCCAGATCATGGGCACGATGGATGAGGTCCGGGCCCAGGTTGGCCTGCGGTACCCGAGCGAGTGACGAGAAAGACGGTGGCCCCGCCTGCGCGGGGCCGCCGTCTTTCACACGACGGTTGCTTCCATGACCCGGTCGAAGCCGACGTGGCGTCGCGGGCCGGTCATCGTGACGGCGATGGTCTCCCGGATGTCGGCGCTGGACGCCCCCACCCGCAGCTCCACCTCGCCGGGGTCGACCTGCCGCCGCCAGGACGCCCCGGTGTAGGAGGTCTGGTCGGCGTGCAGCGTGAGCGTGACCTCGCGCGTCTGGCCGGGGGCCAGGTCGACGCGGTGCGCGGCGAGCAGCGACTGCACGGGGCGGGCGACCTCGGCGACCGGATCGTGCAGGTACACCTGCACCACCTCGGAAACCTCCCGGTCCGCCTCGTTGCGCAGCGTCACCCGCACGTCGAACGTGCCGTCGGTGGTCCACGACGTGTCTCCGGCGATCCCCGTCCAGGTGACCGGCGTGTACGACAGTCCGTGGCCGAAGGCGAACAGCGCGGTGGGGTCCACGTTGCTGACCTCGCCGCGCTGGGCGAGGGGCGCTCCGAGGTAGGTCGCGGGCTGGTTGCCGCCGTCCCGGGGGAAGCTCACCGGCAGCCGCCCCGCCGGGTCAGCCCGCCCGGACAGCACGTCGGCCAGCGCCGCCGCGCCCTCCTCGCCCGGGAAGAACCCGCACACCACGGCGGCCAGCCGGTCGATCTGCCGGCCCAGCTCGTACGGACGGCCCACCAGCAGCACCAAAACGACGGGCGTGCCGGTGGCGAGCACGGCCTCCAGCAGCTCCTCCTGGCGGCCGGGCAGGCGCAGGCCGCTCGCGTCGCAGCCCTCGCCGGAGGTGCCGCGCCCGAACAGTCCCGCCTGGTCGCCGAGGACCGCCACGCAGACGTCGGCGTCCGCCGCGGCCGCCACGGCGGCGGCGATGCCCTCGTCGTCGCCGCCGAGCACCGGGACGCCCTGCGCGTGGCGCACGTCGTATCCGGCGGGGTCGGCGCGCAGCGCGTCCACCAGCGTGGGCACCTCGATGCCCATCCCGGTCTCCGGGTGGTGCACGCCGACGTGCATCGGGAACGAGTAGCAGCCCATCATGGCCTGCGGGGTGTCGGCGCGCGGCCCGACCACGGCCAGCTTCAGGCCCCCGGCCAGCGGCAGCGTGCCCGCGCTGTTGTGCAGCAGCACGACCGAGCGGCGGGCCACCTCACCGGCCAGGGCCCGCACCTCGGCGTCGTCCAGCACGACCTCGCCGTCCTCGTCCAGCACGGGCGGCTCGGGCGTCCAGCCCTCGTCGAGCAGGCCGAGCTCGCACTTCTGCAGCAGCACCCGCCGCAGCGCTCGGTCGATCAGCGCGACGTCCACCTCGCCGCGCTCGATCGCGTCGACCAGCGGCGGCCCGAAGCAGTTCACCGTGGGCAGTTCGACGTCGATCCCGGCGGTGAGCGCCAGCCGGGCCGCGTCCGCCGGGGACGCCGCCACGTGGTGCAGGGTCTGCAGGAACGCGACGGAGAAGTAGTCGGCCACCACCGTGCCGGTGAAGCCGTACCGGTCGCGCAGCTGGTCGGTGAGCAGGGCGGGGTCGGCCGCCGCCGGGGTGCCGTCGATGTCGGCGTAGGAGTTCATCACCGAGCCGGCGCCCGCGCGTAGCGCCATCTCGAACGGCGGCAGCAGCACGTCGGCGATCTCGCGGCGGCCCGCCGATACCGGGGCCAGGTTCCGGCCGCCCTTGGACGCCGAATACCCCACGAAGTGCTTGAGCGTGGCGATGACGCCCGCGGACTGCACGCCGCGCACGTAGGCGCTGCCGATCGTGCCCACCAGCACCGGGTCCTCGCCGATGGTCTCCTCGACCCGGCCCCACCGCAGGTCGCGCGCGACGTCCAGGACCGGGGCGAGGCCCTGGTGGATGCCGAGGCGCCGCATGGTGGCGCCGATCTGCGCGCCCATCCGCTCGACCAGCCCGGGATCGAAGGTGGCGCCCCAGCACAGCGGCGAGGGGTAGACACCCGCCTGCCACGCGGCCAGGCCGGTCAGGATCTCCTCGTGCACCACCGCGGGGATGGCCCATCGCCCGGCCGCCATGATGGACCGCTGGGCGGCGGCGAGGGTGGCCGCGCCCTTGACCACGTCGACCGGCGCGGTGCCGAACGGCCGGGTCAGCTGCCCCATGCCGTTCTTGACCAGCTCGTCCCACGGCAGGGGCAGCGAGGTGAACTCGTGCTGGTGCGGGGCCATCTCGCCGTCGGTGTTGTCGATGCCCACCCAGACGCCGTACAGCTGGGCCACCTTCTCGGGCAGGCTCATCCGCGCCATCAGCGCCTCGACCCGCTCTCCGGGTGCCCGGCGGGCGTCTTTCCACGCGTCTGTGCTCACGAGGGTCATATGTCACTCCGTTTGGTACGGCGGGTCATTCCAGCCACCCGCCTGGCGGGGGCGTCAGCCGGTCGAGCTCGTGCCACAGCTCGGCGGGGATCGGGGTGGTCGCGAGCGCCAGGGTCGCGGCGATCCGCTCGGGCTCGGAGACGCCGACGATGGTCGACGTCACCCGGGGGTCGCGCAGCGAGAACTGCAGCGCGGCGGCGGCCAGGGGCACGTCGTGGGCGGCGCACGCGGTCCGCATCGCGCGGACCGCCTCGCGTACCGGCTCGGCGGTGTCGCGGTAGGCGTACCGGGGTTGCGCGTCGGGGCCCTTGACGAGCATGCCCCCGCCGTACGGCGCGCCGTTGACGAAGGCGACCCCGCCCGCCACCGCGTCCTCGATCAGCGGCTCGGCGGCGCGGTCGACCAGGGTCCAGCGGTTGTGGTTGATCACGGCTTCGAACACGCCGGTTTGTACGAACCGGCGCATCAGCTCCACCGGCCCGCCCGCGATGCCGAGATGGCCGACCACGCCCTCCTCGCGCAGCGCGACCAGCGCCTCGACCGCGCCGCCCGGGGCCATGGCCTCCTCGAAGGTGACGTGGAACTCGGGGTCGTGCAGGTACATGACCGGTACGTGGTCCACCCCGAGGCGTTCCAGGCTCTCCGCGACCGAACGGCGCACCCGGTCCCCGGAGAAGTCGCCGGTGCCGGGGTCGGCGTCGGCCTTGGTGGCCAGCACGAACCCGCCAGGCAGCCCGCGGCGGCGCACCACGGCGCCGATGCGGCGCTCGGCGGTGCCGCCGCCGTAGTTGTTGGAGGTGTCCAGGAAGTTGAACGGGCCGTCGAGCACGGCGTCCACCGTGGCCTCGGCCCTGGCGTCGTCCACCTCGTAGCCGTACAGCGCGGGCATGCTGGCCAGCGGGCTGGTGCCGATGCAGATGGGCGTCACGCTGAGCCCGGTGCGGCCGAATGGGCGGCGGATCATGTCAGATCACGAACCTGTTCGCGGGTCGGCCGCGGCGGCCAGGCTCGGCCCGGAAGATCGCGCCGGCGGTGGGCTGGTCACGGAGCTGGTCGGGGGTGAGCTCCTCGGTGGAGGTGGAGATGTACAGCTGGTCCAGGCCGGGACCGCCGAAGGCGCACGAGGTGACCTGCGTGACGGGCAGACGGACGGTGCGCTCGGCCCGGCCGCCGGTGTCGTAGCGGACCACGCGCGAGCCGCCCCAGAACGCCACCCACACCCCTCCGTCGGCGTCGACGGTCAGGCCGTCGGGGATGCCGGGCAGGCCGGAGGTGTCGGCGAACGTCCGGCGTCCCGACAGGGCGCCGGTGGTCACGTCGTAGTCGAACACGTCGACGCGGCGGGTCGGGCTGTCCACGAAATAGCACAAGGTGCCGTCGGGGGACCAGTCCAGGCCGTTGCCGATGGTGACGCCGGTCAGCACGATGTGCAGGGAGCGGTCGGCGTCCAGGCGGTAGAGGGCGCCCGCGCCCGGCGTGACGTCGTAGGCCATGCTCCCGGCGAGGTAGCGCCCGGCGGGGTCGACGTTGGCGTCGTTCATGCGGATCTCCGGCCGCCCGGCGAGCGGCGCGGCGAGCCGCTCGGTCAGCGCGCCGCCCGAGGTCAGCGCCATGCCGTCGCCGTCCGCGACCAACAGCGTCGCGGGGTCGGTGGTCGGGTGTACGGCGGTGACCGGGGCGGGCAGGTCGAACCAGCCGGTCCCGGCCTCGAAGACCCGCCCACGGGGGATGTCCACGAACCGCAGGCGGTCCGCGACGTCGTCCCACACCACGCCCTCCAGGTGCACGCCGGAGACCTCCAGCCACACCTCGGCGGTCAGGTCATCCGGCATCATGGGGCCAGTGGGGTGAGCGCGGCGACGGCGGTCCGGTGCGCCTCGACCAGCCGGGCCAGCACCGCGTCGGTGGCCGGGTCCGGGCGGGTCTGCCCTGGGTGCGCGGCCCGCCAGTCGTGCAGTCGGCGGGCACCCTCCGACCAGGTGGTCGTGGGCCGGAACGCGGGGACGAACCGCTTGATCTTGCTGTTGTCGAAGACCGCGCTGTGCGCCAGGTCGCCGACGATCAGGTCGGACCAGAACCAGTCCGGCGCCACCTTCGGCAGGAACTCCGACGGCAGGTGGAGCAGCCGCGCCTGGACTCCGGACGTGCGGCCGATGATGCCGTAGATCTCGTTCCAGGTCAGCGCCTCGTCGGAGGTGATGTGGAAGTCCTCGCCGATGGCCTGCCAGTTCCCGATCAGGCCGGCCAGGCCGACGGCGAAGTCCCGGGCGTGCGTCAGCGTCCACAGGCTGGTGCCGTCGCCGGGCACGACCAGCTCGTCGCCGCGGGCGACGCGGTCCCAGGCGGTCCAGTCGCCGGGCAGCGGCGGGTGGGCGTCGTCGTAGGTGTGCGACGGCCGCACGACGGTGACCGGGAAGTCACGCTCCTCGTACGCGCGGCGCAGCACGTCCTCGGCGGCGATCTTGTCCCGGGCGTAGGCCAGGTAGGGGTTGCGCCGGGTGGTCGACTCCGTGATCGGCCACTGCCGGACCGGCTTGTGGTAGATGGAGGCGGAGCTGATGTGCACGTACTGGCCGACGCGGCCGTCCAGCAGGCCGACCGCCGCCTCGGCGTCCTTGGCGCCGAAACTGAGGAAGTTGACCACGCTGTCGAACGCCGTGCCGGCCAGCGCCGCGCGGACGGACTCGGGGTCCTGGACGTCGCCGGTGATGGGGGTGACGCCGTCGGGGAGGGGGCGGCGGCCCGAGGTGCGGCCGCGGTTCAGGACGTACACGTCCTGGCCCTGGCGCACGGACTCGGCCACGCACGACGAGCTGATCGTGCCGGTGCCGCCGATATAGAGAACCTTCATGGTGGACTCCAGCCAGTGTTGATCGGGTCAGCTGCGTGATTTGCCGGCGTACCAGTCCTCGAAGCCGTTCTCCACGATGCTGATCAGCAGGTCGTCGTTGCGGACGCCGATCTCCTCCAGCCGCTTGGCGATCTCGTCGAACATCGCCCACTTGGTGGTCACGTCGTACATGTGGACCATCTGGATCTGGACGCTGACCAGCCGGCGGCGGTCGACGCCGTTGTACGCCGGGTCGAAGACGATCTCGCCCGGCGCGTGCGTGCGGAAGATCTGGAACTTGTCGGTCGGGTCCATCCCGAGCGCGTCCACCAGCGCTTGATGGATCCCGTCGCTGATCTGCCCGCCCAGCCGTTCGGCGAGGGAACGCTCTAGGTCGATCTGCACCAGAGGCACCGGTGGCTCCTTCAGAAAATCGGCACAGAAACTTTCGGAAACTATCCGAAACTTCAGGGGTACGTTGACAAAGTAGAACGACCCGCTCTCGTACGTCAAGGCGGAGTACCGAACGACCGGGCCCGATGACCGCATTTTTGCCTGTCAGGGCGGTCTGGTCGATGAATTCGAGGGCTCGATAGTTTCGACGAACTTTCGGTACCCGATCTACTACCGTAGGTCTCTGCGATTCCGGAACGAAAGCGAGGCCTGCCGTGAAGATCGCGGTGACAGGAGCGAGTGGCAAGGCCGGGCGGGCCGTGCTCCAGGACCTGCTCGCGCACGGGCACGAGGTGCGGGCCGTCGACGTGGCCGGCGCGCCCGGTGACCGCGGTGAGCTGTGGGAACAGCTTGGCACGCCACTGCTGCGCGCGGACCTGACCGATTTCGGCGACGCCGTCGACGCGCTGACCGGCGTGGAGGGCGTCGTCCACCTGGCGGCGATCCCCGCGCCCGGCTACTTCACCGACGCCCGCACGCTCAACACCAACAACGCCATGAACGCCAACGTCTTCCTGGCAGGGGCCAAGCTCGGCGTGGGCCGGATCGTGTGGGCGTCCAGCGAGACCGCGCTGGGGTTCCCGTTCGGCCCGGACGCGCCGCCGCGCTACCTGCCCGTGGACGAGGACCATTACCCGTACCCGATGTCGACCTACGCCCTGTCGAAGGTGGTCGGCGAGACGATGGCCGAGCACATCTCGGCGTGGTCGGGCATCCCGATCGTCTCGCTGCGGCTGTCCAACATCCACGCCGCCGCCGACTACCCCAGGGTGCCGACCTACTGGGCTGACCCGCTGACCAGGGTGTTCGACCTGTGGGGCTACATCGACGACCGCGACGTCGCGCAGGCGTGCCGCCGCGGCCTGCTCGCCGCCGTGACCGGCGCCCCGTCGTACGTGATCGCCGCGCGGGACACACTGATGGACCGGCCCACAGCCGAGCTGGCGACGGAGGTGTTCCCCGGCGTGCCGGTGCGCCGCCCGCTGGACGGCTACGAGAGCGCGCTCGACATCACCCGCGCCCGGCAGGAGCTGGGGTTCGAGCCGGAACACTCCTGGCGCGACGCGCTCTGAGGGCCTTTCACCTGCGGGGACGGCTCGTGCTCTCCCTGACGACCAGGCTGGTGGACAGCTCCAGGCGCAGCGCCGGGTGCGCGGGCTCCAGCACGTTGCGCACCGCCAGCACGGCCATCTGGGCGAGGGGCTGGCGGATGGTGGTCAGCCTGGGGAACATCCACTCGCAGACCTCGGTGTCGTCGAAGCCGACCACGCTGAGATCGTCGGGCACCCGCAGGCCTCGCACCCGCATCTCCTCGTACACCCCCGTCGCCTGCTGGTCGGAGCCGGCGAACACGGCGGTGGGCGGTTCCGGCAGGTCGAGCAGCGCGGCCGCGCCGCGCCTGCCCCCCTCGGCGTAGAAGTCGCCCTGCCGCACCAGGCGCTCGTCGACCGGCAGGCCCGCGCGGCGCAGCGCGGCGCGGTAGCCGTCGAGGCGCTCCAGGCTGCATCGCACGTCGTCCGGCCCGGTGATCACGCCGATGCGGCGGTGGCCGAGGCCGATCAGGTGCTCGGTGGCCGCGAAACCGCCGGCCCAGTTGGTGGCGCCGATGGTCGGGATGTCGTGGTCGTACCCGCCGAACTGGTCGATGACGCCGAACTGGTCGATGACCACGAACGGCGCCTCGATCGTGCGCAGCCGCGTCGCGGCCACGTGCCGGGTGCTCGACGCCACCAGGACCACGCCGTCGGTCGGCCGGGAGGCGAGGGTGCTCAGCCACTCGCGCGGGTTGGCCTGCCGGTCGTGCGTGACGGTCAGCACCAGCCGGGTGCCCAGCCGGTACGCCTCCTGCTCGGCGCCGCGCAGCAGCTCGCACGCCCAGGCGGTGTCCAGCTCGGTGATCACGAAGTCCACCAGGCCCACCTTGCGTGGCTCTGACCTGGCCCTACGCTGGTAACCTGTCGAGCTCAGCGCGTCCTGCACGCGTCGGCGGGTTTCCGGGCCGACGGCGTCACGGCCGTTGAGCACCTTGCTCACGGTCGGCACGGACACGCCCGCCTCCCGGGCGACCATCGCGATGGTCACCCGGTTCTTGCTGGTGGCCCGCTTCCGTGTGCTCGGGGCCAACGGTTCGATCGCCACGACACCTCTTCACGCTTCGGATCGGTCTATCGAAACTTTCTATAACCGTAGCATCGGCGCGGACAGAGTGGTCCAGGGTGCCTGGAACAGCGGAAACTCGCCGTCGAGGGTCAGCGTGACGGCCAGGTCAAGCCGGGATTGCCCGGCCGTGAAGATCGGGAGTTTCGAAACTCAACGGAAACAATTCAGCCCAAGTTCTTGACACTGTAGGGCGGCCGATGTTTCGCTCTCCCGAGACCACTTTCGAAACTTTCGGAAGTTGTAGACAGGTTCGGCTCTCGTCGTTCGGTCGAACCGTCGGTAGCTCGCAGGGCGGCGTCATACCACGGTGCGTGCCTATCACGTGCAAGGAGAGATCACATGCTGGGATCCTCGCGAACCAGGAAGCCCTTTGGAACCGTCGCCGCGCTCATGGCCGTAGGGTTGACGCTGGCCGGATGCGCCGGCGGCGCACCGGCAGAAACCGCGGACAAGGGGTCCGCCGACTCGGGGAACATCACCTGGTGGGGGTGGACGCCCGACGCGGCCCCCGCCGAGGCCTACATCAAGGCCTTCAACCAGGTCTACCCGAACATCAAGGTCACCTTCAAGAAACTCACCATCGACGGCTACGACGCGGCCATCCGTCCCGCCCTGGCCTCCTCGGTGGGCCCGGACGTCTTCGACGTCGCGCCCGGCGCCGCCAACGGCTCGGTCGACATCTACGGCGTCAACGCCGTGGACCTCACGCCCGCCGTCGAGAAGGCGCTGGGCGCGGACTGGAAGTCGAAACTGGCCCCGATCGGGGTGAGCAGCCTGATGAACGGCGGCAAGCTCGCCGCCCTGTCGGTGGGTTCGGTGTTCTCCGGGACGGTCTGGGTGAACAAGGACCTGTTCGACAAGTACCAGCTGACCCCGCCGAAGACGTACGACGAATGGAAGAAGGTCTGCGAGACCTTCAAGTCCAACAACGTCGGCTGCTTCGTGCAGGGCGCCGCGCAGACCGCGTTCAACGAGGACACCCTCCAGGCCATCACCGACAACGTCGCGCCGGGCGTGTGGGAGAAGGCGCTCAAGGGCGAGGTCCCGTGGACCGACCCGGCGATCGTCAAGGCGCTGGGTCTCTGGAAGAAGCTGTTCGACGACGGGATCATGCAGGAGGGCGCCCTCGGCATGCAGCAGTACCCCGACGCCAACAACGGCTTCATGTCCGGCAAGTACGCCATGGTGATGATGGGCACCTGGTACATGCAGTACTCCACCGTCGAAGGCAGCACGGCGGCCATCTCCGGCGCCGGCGTCGCCGACCCCAAGCCGTTCACCCAGCTCCCCATCCCGTTCCCGGACGTGGCGGGCACCGGCAACGTCGGCGCGCTCTACGGTGACGCCGACTTCGGGCTGGCCGTGAACCAGAGGTCCAAGTCCATCGCCGCCGCCACGACCTTCGCGACCTGGCTCGGCACCTCCGCCGCGGGCCAGCAGGTGGTGGCCGATATCCTCAACGACATCCCCGCCCTGACCAGCGCGCAGCCCAACTGGGACAGCGTCAAGCTGGTCAACCCCGAGGTGCAGCGGCCCGCGCTGGAGAAGCTGATCACCGACGCCGGCAAGTCCACCGAGCCGCGCCTGGCGACCGTGGTCGCCGACCTGCAGACCGCGATCGGCGTCGCGTCCACCACGGTGGCGGCGGGTCAGGCCACCCCCGAGCAGGCCGCCGCCACGCTGCAGGCCACCGCCTCGAAGATCAAGTAATCCACCCGGACGGCCCCGTCCCATTCACTACGTGCAGGGAGACCCATGACCTCCACGACCTCGCGGAAGACCGGGGCGCGCCGTCCGTCGTCCACCGCGCCTCCCTCCCCGGGACGCTCCCGGGGAGGGGTGCTGCGACCCTCCGGCGTTCCGTGGATCATGCCGGCGTTCATCCTCGTCGTCGGCATCCTCTACTTCTGCATCGGCGAGACCGGCTACCTGTCGACCCTGGACTGGGACGGCACCAGCCCGACGCCGACCCCGGTGGGCCTGGAGAACTACGAGCGGATCCTGCAGGACCCGATCTTCTGGCAGGCCATCTGGCACACCGTGATCTTCTTCATCGTGACCTTCACCGCGCAGACCGCCATCGGGTTCGTGTTCGCGGCGCTGCTGCACTCGAAGGTCAAGCTCGGCGCCCTCTACAAGGTGATCGTGTTCACCCCGGTGGTCATCGCGCCGGCCACGATGGCGCCGGTGTTCCGGCAGATGTTCGCCGCCGACGGCCAGCTCAACTGGACCCTGGACCACATCGGCCTGGGGTTCCTGTCCCAGCCGTGGCTCGCCCAGTCGAGCACGGCGATGCCGGTCATCATGTTCATCACCGTCTGGAATTTCACCGGCCTGACGTTCGTGCTCTACTACGCGGCGATGGGGCAGATCGACCCCGAGACGCTGGAGGCGGCCCGTACCGACGGGGCCAGCAACATCCGCACGCTGGTCAGCATCGTGTGGCCGGGGGTGCGCGGCACCACCGTGGCGCTCGGCATGCTCAGCGTGATCGGGGCGCTGAAGACCTTCGACGTCCCCTACCTGGTGACCATCGGCGGCCCCAACTACGCCACCGAGTTCCTCGGCACGTACATCTACCGGATCAGCATCCCCAGCGCCCACGTCGGGTACGGCGCGGCCCTGTCGATCATGCTGCTCATCCTGGCCCTGGCCGGCGCCATCGCCATCGCCGTCCGGGCCAACCGAAAGGACGGTGAGACCGGTGTTTGAGGCACGCCGCCTGCCGGCCAAACTCGTGCTGCAGGCCCTGGTCACCCTGATGATCATCCCGTACCTGTTCCCCCTGGTCGTCATGGTGCAGGGCTCGCTGGCGGGGGAGGGCACGGGCAACTACCGCGCGGTGTTCGAGGTCGGCGCCATCGGGACGTTCTTCAAGAGCAGCGTCATCATCTCCGTCTCGACGATCCTGATCGTGTACGTCCTGACGATGCTCGCCGCCTTCGGATTCTCCAAGCTGCACATCCGCCGCAAGGAGGTCTACTTCTGGATGATCCTGGCCGCGCTCACCCTGCCCGAGGTCGTGCTGCTCACCCCGCTGTTCGCGACGACCCTGGCGCTCGGCGTGTACGACACGTACTGGGCGGTGGTGCTGCCGCTGGCCGCCCTGCAGATCCCGTTCACCATCCTGATCGCGCGCAGGTTCATCGACGGCGTGCCGGACGCGCTGTTCGACGCCGCGCGGATCGACGGCGCCGGCACGTTCACGGCCTTCCGCTACATCGTCGTGCCGATGACCCGGCCGATCGCCGCGGCGATCGTCGTGCTGACGCTGATCGGCTCGTGGAACGCCTACCTGCTGCCGCTGGTGCTCATCCAGGACCCGGCCCAGCAGACCGTGACGCTGCTGCCGCAGTTCTTCGTCAGCCAGTTCAGCAACGACCAGACCAAGGTGCTGGCCAGCGCGGTCATCACCGCGATCCCCGAGATCGTGGCCTACCTGTGCCTGCAGGGCCTCTTCGAGCGCGGCCTGTCGGCCGGCGCGATCAAGTAACTGAAAGATGTGAGGAATACATGACGTTTCTTCGTACCGCGGGACGCCAGTTCGTCGACGAGAGCGGAACCCCCGTCCGTCTGCGCGGCGTCGCGGTGGGCGGCTGGCTGAACATGGAGAACTTCATCACCGGCTACTCCGGTAACGAGTCCCTCATGCGCGCCACGGTCCGTGCCGTCCTGGGCGAGGACCGCTACGAGCTCTTCTTCGAGCGCCTGCTGACCGCGTTCTTCGGCGAGGACGACGCGAAACTGCTGGCCGGCGCGGGCATGAACTGCGTGCGCTTCCCGGTCAACTACCGCCACTTCGAGGACGACAGCAAGCCGTTCGAGTTCAAGAAGGACGGGTTCCGGCACCTGGACCGGGCCATCGAGGCGTGCGCGCGGCACGGCATCTACTCGGTCATCGACCTGCACGCGCTGCCCGGCTCGCAGAACCACCACTGGCACTCCGACAACCCCACCCACCGCCCCGCGTTCTGGGACCACCCGCACTTCCAGGACCGCGTGGTGGCGATGTGGGAGCATATCGCCGAACACTACAAGGACAACCCCTGGGTGGCCGGGTACAACCCGATCAACGAGCCCGCCGACGAGTCGCGCCTGGTGGTCGGCCCGTTCTACACCCGCCTGGTCGAGGCCATCCGCGCGATCGACGACCGGCACATCCTGTTCCTGGACGGCAACACCTACTCCACCGAGTTCGACGTCTTCGACGAGCCGTGGGAGAACACCGTCTACGTCTGCCACGACTACGCCGCGCCCGGCCTCGGCGGCGGTGGCGACTACCCCGGCACGACCGACGGCAGGTACTTCGACAAGGCCGCCCTGGAAGCCAAGTACGCCGAGCGCACCGAATACTGCCGCCGCACCGGCACCCCCGTCTGGGTCGGCGAGTTCGGCCCCATCTACACCGGCGACGAGCGCACCGACGCCATGCGCCGCGAGCTGCTGACCGACCAGCTCGACATCTACCGCCGCGACGACGCCGGCTGGTCCATCTGGATGTACAAGGACCTGGGCCGCCAGGGCCTGGTCATGGTCCGCCCGGACTCCCCGTACCTGAAGCGCTTCGGTGATTTCGTCGCCAAGAAGAACCGTCTCGGCGCCGACCAGTGGGGCAGCGACGGCTACGGCATCTCCGAGATCACCAAGCCCTTCTACTCGATGATCGCCGAAGAGTTCCCCGACTTCGACCCGTACCCCTGGGGCCGCTTCGACTGGGTCCGCACCTTGATCCTCAACCTCACCGTGGCCCAGCCCCTGGCGCAGGAGTACGCCGAACTCTTCCGCGACCTCACCGACGACGACCTCATCGCCCTGGCCGACTCCTTCGCCCTCGCCAACTGCGACGTCCGCACCACCCTCCGCGACCAGCTGATCGCCGGCTGACCGGGTTTTCCCGGTGCATTCCGGTTGCGGGGACTTGGCGGCTTAGGCGAGACTCGTCGGCGATCACGAGGAGGGGACGATGAGCGCCGCCGACAAAGGCAGCAATGCCTATTTGGAACAGGTCGTCGCGCAGCAGGCGGTGCTTGAGGACGATCTCAAGTCGCGCCGCGGCGCCGCCGTGGCCGGAGCGGCGCCCGCGGCTCCGGCGGCCAGGCGGGCAAGCCCGCTGGTCAAGCGCGATGGGGCACTGGGCGTGGCCGAGAAGCTGACGCCAGGGCCGGTGGATGTGCGGATCACCGGCTTCTGGCGCTGGAAGAACGTGCTCGTGCCGCCCAACGCGTTCGTCGTGCACACCCGGCGCGGCCGGGCGAAGCCGCTGCACATCGGGCTCGGGGAGTCGTTCCGCTTCAATCCCGCCACCGACTCCTTCCTGGTGGTGCCGGGGGCCACCCAGACCATCCTGATCAACGCGTACTGCGTCTGCCGGGAATTGCAGGGCGTGCTGGTGCAGGGCTACGTGCAGTGGATCATCCAGGACTTCGGCACCGCCTACCGCAAGCTGGACTTCGGTGACCTGGAGGACCCGATGCGGCTGGTCAACCTCCAGCTGCGGGAGCAGGCGGAGGCGGCGATCAAGGACAAGGTCGCGACCATGGGCGTCCGCGACGTGCTCAGCGACAAGCAGCCCATCATCGAGGAGCTGACCGCCCGGCTGCGCGCCGTGGCCGAGGGCGAGGACAACAGCGACCAAGGGCTCGGCCTGCGCATCGTCACCGTCCAGATCAAGGAGGCCGTCGTCAGCTCGTCGCGGCTCTGGGAGAACCTGCAGAAGCCGTACCGGTCCGAGCAGGGTCAGATCGCCCGGCTGGCCGAGCTGCAGGCCGAGGAGGCCATCGCCCAGCGGGAGATGGCGACCGAACGGCTCAAGGAGACCCAGCGCCTGGAGTACGAGCGGGAGCTCGCCGAACTGCGCGCCCGCAACGAGGCCTGGCAGTTCGACACCGAGGCGGCCGAGCGGCTGCGGCGCACCCAGCGGGAACACGACGACGCCAGGGCGGTGTCCGAGCTGGAGACCGAGACCACCCTGCACGCGCTGCGCATGGAACGCGACCGGCACGCCGAGGAGGCCGAGACCGGCAGGCTCAGGATCGAGCGCGAGCAGGAGCTCAAGCGCCTGGAACTCGACGGCGAACTCGCGCTGGCCCGCTCCCAGGCGCAGTCCGACCACCAGCGGGCCCTGCTCGACGTGGAGCGCGCGCGGCTGCGGGCCGACATCGAGAACCAGCAGACCCCGGCCAGCCTGCAGGCGCTGCTGATCGCCTCCCTGCCCGAGATCATGGCGAAACTACCCAAGCCTCAGGAAGTACGCACGGTATCGATCAACGGCACCGACCGAACCACCGTGTCCGGCCTCCTGGCCGAGATCGCCACCGTGGTCGGCGCCCTGCGCTCCCCACTCGACCCCGACCAGCCGGGTTCCTGAACCTCAACCCCTCCAGGACACGGTTGAGCCGTGAGTCTGGCCGGTCGGTTGAATGGCCATTACTGTGTGCGGTGATGAGTGTTGAAGGGCTGCTTCCAGGCGACCCGAAGCACGTCGGGCGTTATGCGTTGACGGGGCGGCTGGGGGCCGGCGGCCAAGGCATCGTCTATTTGGCCAACGCGCCAGACGGCGCCCAGGTGGCGTTAAAGGTCATCAACGCCGAGGTCGGCTCCGATGCCCGCCGCCTGTTCGAGCGTGAGTTCGCCGTTCTGCGGCGCGTGTCCGGCTTCTGCACCGCGCAGGTCCTCGATGCCGATGTGACGGCCGACCCGCCTTACATCGTCAGTGAGTACGTTGCCGGTCAGTCTCTCCATGCCTTCATCGCCGAACACGGGCCTCTCACGGGAGCCGAGCTTGACCGGCTCGCGGTGGCGACGGCCACGGCTCTCATCGCGATTCACCGGGCGGGCATCGTCCATCGCGATTTCAAACCGCAGAACGTCCTGTTGGGGCGCGACGGTCCACGCGTCATCGACTTCGGCATCGCCCGCGTTCTTCAGGACGGCGCCGCCGTCGCCAGCGCCCACGTGGGCACTCCCCGATACATGGCTCCCGAGCAGATCCGGGGCGAGGAGTTCGGGCCCGCCGCCGACATCTTCGCCTGGGGCGCCACCATCGTCCACGCCGCCACCGGCCGCTCCCCGTTCGAGGCCAACACGCTTCCGGCTGTCCTGTTCCGCGTGCTCCACGAGCCGCCTGACCTCGGCGCCCTTCCTGGCCATCTCCGCTCCCTGGTAGGACGCTGCCTTTCCAAGGATCCCGCCGACCGCCCCACGGCATCCGAGCTTCCGCTGTCCATCATGGATCTCGGCGTCAGCCCTCAAGCCGAGCCGCGTCGTGCCGGACGCGGCGCGGCGGGAGCACGAACGAAGCCGCCAAGGGTGCGGCGCCGGACGATCTTAGCGTCGGGCGCGATCGTCGCGGCGCTCACCCTGACAGCAGGGGCCCTCTGGTGGGCGAGAGACACCCCGCACGGCACGGGGAAGGCGACGACGGTCACGCAGTCCGCAACGACTCACGAGCCTCCCGGGTATGCTCTGGCGGCGGCGGGGGCGGCACGGACGATCTTTGAGACGTGGTACAGCCTCGACTACACCGACTACGACGGCGGAGCGCGGCGTACGCTGGCGCTGCTCTCCGGGGTGGCGGCGCAGGACTACCAGCATCTGATCGGCAACTCCAAGAACGCGGTGGTGGCCGCGAAGGCGAAGCAGACGGCGCGGGCGACCGCCGTGGGAATCGTGTGGGCCTCGCCGCAGCGGGTGTCGGTCATCGTCACGGGACTCAGCGCCATCACCCGGAACGGAACTCCGGCGAAGTCGGACGATCCCCTGCTGTTCGCCGAGATGATTCCCTCAGGCGAGGGCTGGAAGATGGATTATGCGCGGACCACACCATCCGGCTCCGCGGCTCCGGCCGACGCTGCTTGGCCGCCGGCCGAGGTTCGGGGCATGGTCGCCGATGCCGCCCGTTGCCAGAGCGAGGCCTTCATCAACGGGCCCCGCCTGGAAGAGCGTCCGGACTTCTTCGATCGTTGCACTACAGGACGGGCCGGGCAGTGGTGGCGAGAGTTGGCCGCGATCCCCGATGACCAGGTTCCCGACTGGTGGACCTGGCAATACCGAGACATCGGTACGGCCTTCGAACGGTTCGACGGGCCCGATGTCGCGACCTTGATCCACCTCGGCGACTCGGCCAGAGCCCCCGACCACAACGTCGTGGGTTACCGGCTGCACCTGCGCCGGGTCGACGGGCAATGGAAGGTGGAGGACGTCACGTCACCGAAGGACAACCGGTCCATGTTCGAGCGGCGCACCCAATGAGCCCGTTCGCCCCGCTGCGTTCAGGGGATCCGGAAAGGGTCGGACGATACCGGGTGCTCGGACGGCTGGGCGCGGGCGGCCAGGGTGTCGTCCTTCTCGCCGTAGGGGACGACGGACGGCAGGTCGCCGTGAAGGTGCTCCCCCGGATCTCCGATGAGACCACGCGGCACCGCGTGGCGGCTGAGCTCGATCTGCTCCGCAGGGTCTCCGGATTCTGCACGGTCCAGGTGCTCGACGCCGATCTGGCCGCTGACCCGCCACACATCGTCACCGAGTATGTCCCCGGTCCGACTCTGGCCGAGCTGGTCCGGCGCGAGGGTCCCCGTCGCGGTGGAGCGCTGGAACGGCTGGCCGTCGCCACCGCCACCGCGTTGACCGCGATCCATCGCGCGGGCGTCGCCCACCTCGACTTGACCCCCCGCAATGTGATCATCGGTCCGGACGGCCCCCGCGTCGTCGACTTCGGTCTTGCTCGCGCCGTCGGCGACCTCACCACGGATGCCGTCATTGCCGGCACTCCTGCGTTCATCGCGCCCGAGCAGTTGGCCGGACATCCGCCGACCACCGCCGCTGACATCTTCTCGTGGGCCGCGACGCTCGCCTACGCCGCGACAGGCCGTCCTCCTTTCGGTGACGGCGCGGTGCCGACCGTCGTCTACCGCGTTCTCCATCGGGAACCCGACCTGGGCACGGACACCGAGGTGGGCGGCTTCCTGCGCGCAATCCTCCAGACTTGCCTGGCCAAAGACCCAGCTGTCCGCCCGTCCGCCCAGGACCTCCTCTACCATCTCGTCGACCGCACCTCGATGAAGCCTGTCGGCGTGTCGGCGCGGACGCGTGGATGGAAGCGGGGATGGATCGTTGCGGTGGTAACAGTCGTCGTGATCGCCGGTGGGGCCGGTGCGGTGACGTGGAGAGGGCGGGCAGGGGCCGGCGACGGAGGCGGGCAGGTAAGCGCGGAGACGCGGGGTGTACTTGCGCCGCCGCCGCTCTACGCCCAGCAGGCCGAGACAGCGGCACGCAGCGCCTACAGCGTCATCAACGGCTTCGGCTACAAGACGCTTGACCAGGATCTTCGGGCAGTGGACGATGCGACCACAGGACGTGCGGACGTGGAGTACACCGGCCGGCTCCAGGACCAGGCGCAGCGCATCCACGGCGACAAGATCGTGCAGAAGGCAGTGGCATCCGAGAGCGGCATCATCGCCGCACGCACTGACCGGGTCGTCGTGCTGGTCTGGGGCCAGACGGTCACGACCAGCGATTCCACCACCGACTACCGTACCGGCGGCGTGGTCATGGAGATGCGCAAGGCCGGAACCGTGTGGAAGCTGGATCACGTCTGGCCGGCCGATCCGCAGCCGAATTCGGCTGAGATGATCACGGGGGAGTGGCCGTCCGGTCGGGCGACGACGCTGCTGTCGGCCGCGTCGGGCGCCGGTGCGCGCGCCATCGCCCTGGAAGCGGTCACCTCGGCGGGCGCACGGGTATTCCGCCTCGGCGCGGACGGGACCGTGAGCAGGCTCACCATGGTCCCCGACGGCAGCTCCTTCCGGGTCGAGAGCAGCCGGGAGCTGGGGGTGTCCTGAGCTGGGGCGCTACGACATCAACCACGTGGTGAGGGCGACGGCGGCCTCGCGCAGATCGTCGTCGCGGCGCTCCTCGCTCGTCTGGTCGACGGTGAGCCGGAACTGCGGGGCGATGACCACGAACGCCTGGTTGTACAGGGATCGCTCGCCAACGGCGATCTCGGTGCCGCCGGACTGCGCTTCGACGCCGAGAGCGGTCAGTTCAGGGACCTCGACCACGGGGAAGTCCTTGTACGTGGGTGGCGCCGACGGTAGGGCGATCGTCACCGCGGCCGTGGGAACCGCCTTCCCCCACGAGCAGGTCACCTTGCCGGCGGAGTCATACCGCTGGTCGAACTTCTTGCCCTTGATCAACGCGCCCATGGCCGCGGCCAACCGGGGATCGTCACAGTCCGTCGGCAGAGCGAACGGCCGTGCCGGTGCGGTCGATGTGGTGGACGTGGTGGTGGATGTGGTCGGTATGGAAGATCCCGCAGGTGGGCCGGTCGCGGCAGGGCTGCCGTCACTGCACCCCGTGAGCAACCCACCGAGGAGCATCACCCCTAACCAGACCCTGGCAATCATGGTCATGAGCCAAGTATCCAAGATCGCCGCGTGTCCCGCCAGAAGGCGTCCGGGCTGTTTCGGTAACGCCTCCGGGACCGCCTCGCTCAGCACCATGCCATCCTCCAGCACGCTCGGGTGATCACCATTCGGCGTCTTGGCGAAAGCGGTCTATCAGACGCGCTCTGAAGGACTTTGGTCCCTGCTGTGAACACGGTGCAACGCGGGATCTTTGGGTCCATGTCCGTTCTTACCTCTGCGCTGGGAATGGCCCTATGACCGGAACCGGCACGATCTCTGAGCCCGGTGTTCCCGGCGCTGGGCCCTATGCCGTCCCGCAGTCCGCAGTCGGGGAGAAACCCTTCGCCACGCGGACCGGCGTGCGCAGGCTCGTGCACGCCGCCGTCGCGGCGCCCTCAGTGCACAACACCCAGCCGTGGCGCTTCCGCCGCGTCGACGACGCCACCATGGACCTGTACGCCGACCTCGACCGGCTGCTGGCCGTCACCGATCCCATGGGGCGCGGGCTCGGCATCAGTTGCGGGGCCGCGCTGTTCAACCTGCGGCTGGCGATCCGGATGACGGGGCACCACCCCCAGGTCCTGCCACTGCCCGATCCCGGCGGGCGTCCCGACCTGCTGGCCACCGTACGCGCCGAACCGGGTGGCCCGCCCGACCAGGACGAGCGGCTGCTGTACGACATGATCCCGCACCGGCGTACCAACCGCTTTCCCTTCGATGGCCGGCCGCTGCCGAGGAACGTCTTCCTCGACCTGGTCACCGCGGCCTATCCGGAGGGTGCCACGCTGGTCCTGGTCAAGGGCCGGGCGGCGCGGCGTGTGCTGGACCTGGTCGCCGTGGCCGAGGGCACGCTGGCCGCCGAGGAGTCCTACCGTGCTGAGCTGGCCCGCTGGACCGGCTCGGGGGCGCGTTCCGACGGCGTGCCCGAGCACGCCGCCGCGGACGTGGTAGCCCACATCCTGCTGGGAGCGCGGGTATGACCGAGCGGTCGGAGGCTGTCCAGCCGGCGCGGGAGACCGGCCGGCCGGGCGGAGCCGCACCGGGAACCGGGCGCTCCAGCAGGCGGCCGTCCGATGGATCACCGTTGCGGCGGGTCCGGCGAGATGTCGCGGACGGCCCGTTCATCGTGATCTGGGAGGCCACCCGGGCCTGTCCGCTGGCCTGCCTGCACTGCCGTGCCGAGGCCGTGCCTGATCGGCACCCCGAGGAGCTGACCACCGCCGAGGCCGGCGAGCTGATACGGCAGATGGCAGATTTCGGCCGGCCCGCGCCACTGTTCGTGCCGGACATCGCCCGGCTGGTATGCGACCAGGGCGCGCTGCTGCGGAGCGTTTTCTTCCTGGTGCCGACCGGCCGGGGCCGCGCGCTGTCGGCGTTGAGCCCGCCCGAGGCCGAGGACGTGCTGCACTTCCTGTACGACCTCGGCACCACGATCCCGGTCAAGACCACTGAGGCGCACCATTTCCGGCGCGTGGCCGTCCAGCGGCTCATCCTGGCCGAGCATGGCGCCGACCACGCCGAGACGCTGGGTCCGCTCTACCGGAACCTGTGCCGGCGGGCACGGCGGTCCGGGCTGATCAGGGACTCGCGGGTGCGCCGTCCGCCCGTCGATGTGAACGCCGGGCGCGGCTTCGTGTTCGTCTCCCACACCGGGACCGTGCACCCGTCAGGGTTCCTGCCGCTGGGCGCGGGCAACGTACGCGATCGGCCGCTGACCGAGATCTACCGGTCCGCCCCGTTGTTCGCCGCGCTGCGCGATCCCGACCGGCTGGGCGGGCGGTGCGGGGCGTGCGAGTTCCGGACTATCTGCGGCGGCTCGCGGTCGCGCGCGTACGCCTGCACTGGCGACGTGCTCGCCGAAGAACCCTGGTGCGGCTACGAGCCGGGCAGCTTCCCCTACCAGAGCGACCTGGCCCGGCACCTCCACACTCCGTAAGTTCCCGAAGGTCGGGACCTTGGTCCATAGGCCGCGCCACGACCTGTGAGCTGGGGATGAGACGAGGACATTTCGCGGCGCGCAGCCGCGGCCACCTATGAATCCACGATCACGTGAGGACGACATGACGAACGCGCAACGGAGGGCGTGACAGACCATGGCGACACCGCAGACTCCCAGCGCGCCGCCACAGGCAGCGCAACCCGGATACTCCGATCAGCCGGGACAGGCCACCCGGCGAAGACTGCCGGGGCGCCGAGTGGCCTGGAGGCGATTGCCTCTGATGGGTGGGGCGGCGGTCGCACTGGTCGCCGGGGTCGTCGGCGGACTCGCGCTGCTGGTGGACGAGATTCCGGCACCGGCGTCGTTCATCGAGCAGCACGGGCCGCTCATGGCGCTCGGCTTCCTCGGCACATTGATCGCGCTCGAACGTGCGGTGGCGCTGCGCCGCCCTTGGGGATACGTGGCGCCGGCGTTCGCCGCGGCGGGGGCGGTGGCTCTTGCCGCCGGTGCCGAGCAGATGGGCCGCGTGGCACTGACCGCCGGTGGCGGCTGGCTGGTGGCCATCTACCTGGCGCTGCTCGGCCGGCGGCGGTCGCGTGAGATGTTCCTCCAGCTCGGCGGGGCGGTGGCGTGGCCAGTGGCCGGCGGGTTGTGGCTCACGGGGCGGCCGGTGCCGGAGCTGGTCGTCTGGTTCGCCGTCTTCCTCGTGCTGACGATCGCCGCCGAGCGGCTGGAGTTGGCGCACGTCGTGTTTCTGCGGCCCATCGCCTGGGCCGGCCTGCTGGCCGCCGCCGCGCTGGTGGGCGTGGGGGCCGTGGTGTCCCTCTCCGCCCCGGTCGCGGGCGCGCGTACGGCCGGGGCGGGGATGGTCGTGGTCGCCGGGTGGCTCGGCCTTTTCGACGTGGCGCGGCGGACCGTGCGTGGTGCTGGGCTCTCCCGGTACGCGGCCGCCTGCCTGCTGGCAGGGTACTGCTGGCTGGCGGTGGCCGGGGCGCTGTGGGCGGCCACCGGCCTGGCGTCGGGCCGGTATCTGTACGACGCCGCGCTTCATGCGCTCTTCCTCGGTTTCGTCATGTCGATGGTGTTCGGGCACGCCCTCGTGATCCTGCCTGCGCTGCTGCGGCTGCGGCTGCCGTACCGGCCCGTCCTCTACATGCCGCTGGTGGCGCTGCACGCGGCGGTAGTGGTGCGGGTGGCCGGGGACCTGGCCGCCGCCCAAGTCGTGCGCACGTTGGGTGGCGTGCTTGCGGCGGTCGCTCTGCTGATGTTCGCCGGGTGCGTGATCGTGCTCACGCGCTCCCTGACCGGCACCGGGCCTGCGGTCGCCGCCGAGGAGGCCATGAGGGTGAAGGGCGGCAGGACGTGGCGCCAGTCGCCTGCGGCCATCGCCGGGGTGGTCGTTGGCTGCCTGCTGACCGCTGCCGCGGTCGTCGTCGCCACGACCGACGTGTCGGGTCCGTCCACGGTGGCCGCGACGGGTTCCCGTACGGTCGAGGTGACGTTGTCCGGGATGAGTATCCGCCCGGCCGTGATCGAGGCGCCCGTGGGCACCGTGCTGACCCTGCGTGTCACGAACGCCGACGCCCAGCGGCACGACCTGCGCTTGGCGACCGGTGAGCGTACCCCGATGCTGGCCTCGGGCAAGAGCGCCACGCTGAAGCTGGCGCCGCTGGGCGAGCCGGTGGACGGCTGGTGCACGGTGGCCGGGCACCGTGCGGCGGGCATGACCATGCGCATCGTCCCGACCGGCACGGCAGCGGCGTCCCAGCCGGAGGCGGGCACGGGTCATAACGGTCATGGCACGGCCACTGCCGGACCCACCCGCCTGGACCTGG
>NZ_BLAF01000011.1 GCF_009687885.1 Acrocarpospora pleiomorpha | reverse complement strand
GGAAAGATCTCCTTCGGGAACTCGCCTCCCTACCCCCCGTTCTCGATGATCGAGGGCGAGAAGCACACCGGATTCGACATCGAAGTCGGCGAAGCTCTGGGCGCCGCTCTCGGGGTGAAGGTGGACTGGCAGTACTCCCAGTTCGAGCAGCTGCAGCCCTCACTCGACAGCGGTCGCATCGACGCCATCCTGTCAGGATCGTCCGACCTCCCGGAGCGCCACGATGTCGCGTGGTACGTCGACTACATCGCGAACGGTCCGGCGTTCATCGCTCCGGCCGACACGGCTGATTCCAAGGGCTGGACCAAGAACACCGACCTGTGCGGCGCCGCGGTCTCCCGCGAGTTCAACTCGACCCAGTACGACGAGTACCTCGACGCGTTCAGCAAGGACAAGTGCGTCGGTGCCGGCCTGCCGGCCATCAAGATGGTCGACGCGGCCGAATCCTCCGCGAACTTCCTCAACATGAGGACCGGCCGTGCGGTCGCCGCCGTAGAGCCGATCATCAACGCCGCGTACCGAGCGAAGATTCTCGAGCCCGGAGCGTTCAAGGTCGTGGGCGAGCCGTTCGTCGAGACGCGCACCGCGATCCAGGTCCCGAAGGCTGACGCGGCGCTGAAGGACGCTCTCGCGGCGGCGATGAAGGCCATCATCGCGGACGGTACCTACACGAAGATCCTCGAGAAGTACGGCCTGACGGACGCCGCTGTCACCGAGGTCACCGTCAACCTCGAACCGGTGAGCTAGACGCCGGTCCTGGCGGCGGGACTGGCCAGGAAGTGCCGCCAGGACTGATCCCTTCCCTGGTCCCGGACAACAGGATGAGGCGAAGACGAGGGACGGCAGATTTGGACCGCGATCTTGGCAGGAAAGCTTCAACCATGACAGTCACCCCCAACCGGCGCGACGGCGCTCCGTACACCGAACTCGTGTCCGCGCCCCGTTATCGCAGGCCGAAGTACGGCCAGTGGGTCGCCGGCGTTCTCATCACGCTCTTCCTCGCGTTCATGGTCAAGTCGTTCGCGGGCGCCAAAATCGAATGGGACATGGTCGGCGACTACCTCTTCGACGACGCGATCCTCAAGGGCGTCCGCACGACGATTCTTCTGACCTTCCTCACCATGGTCCTTTCCCTGGTGCTGGGGACCGTGATCGCCATCATGGGCCTTTCGCACAACCTGGTCACCAGTGCGAGCGCGAAGTTCTATGTCTGGCTCTTCCGGGGAACGCCGACCCTGCTTCAGCTGTTGCTCTGGTTCAACATCGCACTGATCTTCCCGGTCATCTCGATTCCCGGAATCTGGTCGGACGACACGATCAATGTGATGACGCCGTTCCTGGCCGCGTTCCTCGGTCTCGGGATCTCGGACAGCGCGTACACCTCGGAGGTCATCCGCGCCGGAATCAAGTCGATCGACCAGGGGCAGACCGAGGCGGCGCTGGCCATGGGGATGTCGAAGCGTCAATTGATGCGCCGCATCATCATGCCGCAGGCCATGCGAGTGATCGTGCCGCCGATCGGCAACTCGGTGATCGGCATGCTGAAGTACACCTCGCTCGCCGCGATCATCTCCTACAACGAGCTGCTGCGTCAGGCGCAGATCATCTACTTCGTCAACAATCGTGTCGTCGAACTGCTCATGGTCTGTGCATTCTGGTACCTGGTCTGTGTTTCGGTGCTGACGGTGATCCAGCATTACATCGAGCGGTACTTCGGCCGAGGTTTCGGGGCGGCCGCCCACGTCGAGCCCATGCCAGATGACCCCAAGTGATTCGAAGGACGCGCAGCGTGTACTCGGTGACCTATCAGAATGTGAACAAGCACTTCGGCGACCACCAGGTTCTGTTCGACGTCTCGCTTGACGTCGCCGCGGGAGAGGTGGTCTGTCTGATCGGGCCTTCGGGTTCTGGCAAGACGACGCTGCTGCGCTGCGCGAACCAACTTGAGGAGATCAGCTCGGGGCTCATCTGGATCGGGGACGAACTCATCGGAGTCAAGCAGGCCGGCGACCGGCTGGAGGTCCTGTCCGAGCGGGAGAAGGCCCGCCAGCGTCAGTCGATCGGCATGGTCTTCCAGCGATTCAACCTCTTCCCGCACATGACCGTCCTCCAGAACATCATCGAAGGGCCCACCCGAGTCGGTCGTGTGAAACGGGACGCCGCCGAGGCCCAGGCGATGTCGCTCCTGGAGCGGGTCGGGCTTCGTTCGAAGAGCGGCGCCTACCCCGCGCACCTTTCCGGTGGTCAGCAACAGCGCGTCGCGATCGCCCGCGCACTCGCGATGAATCCGTCCCTGATGCTCTTCGATGAGCCCACCTCGGCACTTGATCCGGAACTCGTGGGCGAAGTGCTCGAAGTGATGCGGGAACTGGCGTCAGCGGGCATGACCATGATGGTCGTCACGCATGAGCTCGGATTCGCTCGCGAGGTGGCTGATCGGGTCGTCTTCATGGACCAGGGTCGTGTTCTCGAGTCCGGGCCGGCCGAGAAGGTTCTCACGCAGCCCGCGGACCCCAGGTGTCAGGCGTTCATCGAGAGAGTCCTGCACTAGCGTCGGGCGACGACGTGTCCAACGACTCGATCCAGGTCAACGGCGGAGCCGAGCTCTTGGGCGATGCCCCGGCGTAGGAGCGGCTGCTCGACTGGCGGGAGTGAGATAACGTTATCCCGAAAGGTAGAGTGTTACCGCGAGGTTTCAAAGAGCGAGGACGGCAACGAATTGGTCACATCCCCCGGATGGCCAAGGACGGCGATCATGAGAATGATGGGCACATGCACGGTGAGGTGAACAAGCGCGGCAGGACCCGGCGGCCGACGATGGTCGACGTGGCCCGGGAGGCGGGCGTGGCCCTGCGCACGGTCTCGCGGGTGGTCAACGACGACACGACGGTCGGAGCCGAGCTGGCCAAACGTGTGCACGACGCGATCGCCGCGCTCGACTACCGGCCGGACGAGCGGGCCCGGCACCTGCGCCTGGGCGTGACCGGCACGCTCGGCGCGGCCGTTCGCCAGCTCTCCCACGTCAACCCGGTGCTGCGCGCGGTCGAGCGGGCCGCCCGGGCGGCCGACCTGATGGTGCTGGCCGCCTCCACCGAGGACGACGAGCGGTTGGAACGCCGGGTGGTCGAGTCGATGTGCCGCCGCCGCTTCGACGGGATCGTGCTGGAGCCGATCGGCGCCGACCACGGCTACCTGCTGCCGGAACTGGCCGCCGGGCTATGCCTGGTCGCCGTGGACCGGCCGGTGCTCGGCCTGGACGTGGACTGCGTGATCTCCGACAACGCGGCGGGCATCCAGGCGGCGTACGCGCACCTGGCCGCGCACGGCCACCGCCGGATCGCCTACATCGGCGACGACGAGCGCATCTTCACCGCCCAGGAACGTGCCACCGCGTTCCGCGCCTGCGCCGCCGAGGCCGGCGCCGCCCTGGACGGCATGGTCCACACCGGCCCGATCCAACCGGCCAGGATCGCGAACGCCCTGGCCACCGCGCTCGGCGGCCCTGACCCGGCGACCGCGATCATCACGGGCAACGCCACGATCAGCGTCGAGGTGGTCCGGAGCTTCGACGACAGGAGGGTGGCCGTCGTCGGGTTCGACGACTCCGAGCTGGCCACCTTGTTACGACCCGACCTGACCGTGGTGGCCCAGGACGACCAGGCCATCGGCGCCACCGCCATCGACCTGCTCAGGGCCCGCATCGCCGACCACAACCGGCCGGTCCACCGGGTCACGGTCCCGGTGGAGCTGCTCACCCGGGGTTCGGGCGAGCAGCCCCCGTGATCAGGTGCCCGACGCGCAGACGGCCCCGTTCCCGGGCGCCTTCCCCGTCAGCAGGTACGCGCTGACCTGGCCGTTCACACACCTGGACTGGAAGAAGGCGGTGTGCCCGTCCCCGTCGAAGGTGAGCAGCACCCCGGACTCGAACTGCCGCGCCAGCGCCTTGGCCTGCTCGTACGGCGTGGCCGAGTCGCGCACCGTGCCCACCACCAGGATGGGCGCCGAGCCCTTGGCCGGTAGCGACCGGGGCACCGGGGACGGCTTGGCCGGCCACTCCGCGCACTCGTCGGTGGTGTCGTCCCCGTCGGAGAAGTAGTCGCCGAACAGCTCCGGCTTCCCGCCTTTCCCGGCGTTTCCGACGTTTCCGGAGGAGGTGACCGGCGTGCCCCGCGGCCGGTCGGCGCAGTTGACCGCGCGGAACGCGTCGTCGATGTTGCTGTAGGTTCCGTCCGGTCCCCGCTGGTGGTAGGAGTCGGCCAGCGCCTGGAGCGCCGTGCCGTCGCCGTCGAACCCCTCGGCCAGCGCTCCCCGCAGGTCCGGCCAGCTGCGGGAGTTGTACAGGGCGGCCATGATGCCGGTCAGAACCACCGGCTCGGTCACCTTCCTGCCGTCCGTTGTGGAGGGGAGCGCTTCGCGGTCGGCCCGCTTCAGCAGTTTCTTGGTCTCGGCGAACGCCTTGGCCACCGTACGCCCCTTGAACGGGCAGTTCGCGGCCTTGAAGCAGTCCTTCACGAAGGCGGTGTAGGCCACGTCGAAGCCCTTGCCCTGGCCCGCGGACGCCTCGTTGCCGGTGAGCGCCGGGTCCACCGCGCCGTCCAGGGTCATCGCTCTGACCCGCTTGGGGAACAGGTCGGCATAGACCGCGCCCAGGTAGGTGCCGTAGGAGAAGCCCAGGTAGGTCATCCGCTCGTCGCCGAGCGCGGCCCGCAGCACGTCCATGTCCCTGGCCGCGTTGAGCGTGCCCACATGCGGCAGCAGGCGGCCGGAGTTGCGCTCGCAGGCCTTCAGGTAATCGCGGTCCGCCGCGTCCAGCGCCCGCTTCTCGGCATTGGTCTCGGGGGTGTCGTCCACGGCGAAGTACGCGTCCTGCTCCGGGCCGGTCAGGCAGCGCACCGGCGCCGATTCGCCCACCCCGCGCGGGTCGAAACTGACCAGGTCGAACTGGGCCCGCAACGCCGGGCTGAAGGCGCCTTTGTCGCCGCGCAGGAACTCAATCCCCGACCCGCCCGGGCCGCCGGGGTTGGTGACCAGGGAGCCGATGCGTCTGCCGCCGCCGGCCGGCAGCCGGATCACCGACAGTTGGATGGTCTCCCCACCGGCGTCGCGGTAGTCCAGCGGCACGGTCAGCCTCGCGCACTGGAAACCGTCGCCACAGCCGGTCCAGCTGAGCCACTGGG
This sequence comes from Acrocarpospora pleiomorpha, assembly GCF_009687885.1. Taxonomy (GTDB): domain Bacteria; phylum Actinomycetota; class Actinomycetes; order Streptosporangiales; family Streptosporangiaceae; genus Acrocarpospora; species Acrocarpospora pleiomorpha. The sequence continues at coordinate 204,370 of NZ_BLAF01000011.1, read as the reverse complement.
TGTAGAACCTGCTCAGATCGGGCTTCCCGGTTGCGGGCTGGTTGGCCCGGGCCGCCGACGCGAAGGTCGTGGCGAGCAGGCCCACGCCCAGCATCGTGATAAGTCGGGATGCGCGTCCCATATCCGTGTCCTTCGGGGTTGATTCGGATAGCAGGCTCAACCCGAATCGGCGCATCCCGCGCGTGCGGGGTTCTTAGGGTCGCTATTCCTTGATCGCTCCCACGAGGCCATGACCTCGATGTGGCGGGGGAACCTGGGATTCCAGGGCGGTAGCACGCGGGGTCGTTGACGGACACCCGGGTCAGGACGTGCTCGTTCCAGGTCGGCACGGCGGTCAGGGCCGCGATGGTGCTGTGCGCTGGGCGAGCCAGCGGCAAGTATACCGACGCGGAAGATGCGACGACCCCGGCGCCAAATGATCTTCCACAGGATGCGCGGCCGCTCGCCCGGGGTTCGGGCGAGCAGCCGACGGCTGATCAGACCTGCGCCTCCTGCTTGCAGACGAACCCCTTCTTGGGCGTCTCCAAGGTGATCAGGTACTTGTCGATGATGTCGGAAGAGCAGAAGGAGTTCCCGTAAGCGGTGTGGCCGTCGTCGTCGTTGGTGAGCAGCACGCCGGAGGTCAGATGCTTGGCCAGGGCCACCGCCTCGCGGTACGGCGTGGCCGGGTCCCGGGTCGTGCCCACCACCAGGATGGGCGGCGCGCTCTTGGCCCGCATCGACCGCGGGACCGGCGTGACCTTGGCGGGCCACAGCGAGCACTCGTCGAACTTGTTGCGCTTCGGGCGCGGGTTGTCCAGGCAGTTGATGGCCCGGAACGCCGGGTCGGCGTTGGTGTAGGTGCCGTCGGCGGCGCGCTGGAAGTAGATGTCGGAGAACTGGATCAGGCCGGTGCCGTCGCCCCGGAACGCCTGGGTCAGCGCCACACGCAGCTGCGGCCAGGTGAACTTGCTGTACAGTGCCGACCGCCAGCCCCACAGCGCGACGTTCATGGTGACCTTGCGGTCGTCGACGGTGGTGCTGAACGGGGTCTTGTCGGCCTTGAGGAACATGGCGTTGGTGCGCTTCGCCGCTTTCAGCAGGTCGGCGTCGGTGCCGCGGCCCTTGAACGGGCAGTCCTTCCGCTTGAAGCAGTCCTTCAGGAAGGAGGCGTAGGCTTCGATGAATCCGTTGCCCTGGCCGGTGTTCTGCTCGGTCTGGGACTTGGTCGGGTCCATCGCCCCGTCCAGGACCAGCGCGCGGATCCGGGTCGGGAACAGGTGGGCGTAGACGGTGCCCAGGTAGGTGCCGTAGGAGAAGCCGAGGTAGCTCATCTTGGGGTCGCCGAGGGCGTTCCGCAGGATGTCCATGTCCCTGGCGGCGTTCATGGTGCCGATGTGGCCGATCAGTTTCGGCGACCGGGTCCGGCAGGCCTGGACGAAGCGCTGGGCGGTGTTCTCGAGGAACCTGATCTCCGCCTTGGTCTCGGGGGTGATGTCCGCCGCGATCTCGGCGTCGCGCTCCTTGTCGGTCAGGCAGTCGATGTGCGTGGACACGTTCACGCCACGCGGGTCGAAGCCGATCACGTCGAAGTTCCGCCGGAGATGCTGGAACAGCGGAGCACTCCCGAAGACGAACTCCACTCCGGACCGGCCGGGGCCGCCGGGGTTGGTCAGCAGCGATCCGATCTTCTCGCCCTCGCCTGTGGACGGCAGGCGCAGGACGGCGATCTTGATCTGGTCGGCCTCGGGCTTGGCGTAGTCGAGCGGGACCGTCAGCTGGGCGCACTGGACGCCCTTCTCGCAGTCGGTCCAGATCAGCTGCTGGGTGTAGTAGCCCTCGAGACCGGGCGGGGCCGGTGGCATCTCCTCGTCGCCGCGGGCAGGCTGGTCGCCGGCGAGGGGCGTGTCGTCGTTGTAGGTGGGCGGGACGTCGGCCAGCGCTGCCTGGGTGGGGAGAACGAGTGCTGTGGCCAGGATTGCGACAGCCAACGTCGTAAAGGTTCGGGCGGCGCGTCCCATAGGTGTCTTCCTTGCTCATGCGGCCGTTCTCGGGTTCCCCCGTATTGCCGCATTCGCGAGTAGACGCCCGCTTGCAAGGCGCTATCAGCCCTTGATCGCCCCCAGGAGACCGTTCACGAAATACCTCTGAAGGAACAGGAACAGGGCGATAACGGGCAGCACGATGATCAGCGAGGCCGCCATCACCTCGTTGTAGCGCGGCACCTGGCTGGAGATCAGCGACTGCAGGCCGAGCGGCAGCGTGTAGAGCGACGGGTCGTTGATCGACACCCGGGTCAGCACGTACTCGTTCCAGGTCGGCACCGCGGTCAGCACCGCGATCGTGATGTGCGCGGGCCGCGCCAGCGGCAGATACACCGACCAGAAGACCCGTGCCTCCCGCGCGCCGTCCGCCCGCGCGGCCTCCCGCAGCTCCTTCGGAATCGACCGGTACGCCCCCGTGAGCAGCAACACGGTCAGCGGCGCCGTCCCGTTCACGAACGGCAGCACCAGCCCGAGGTGCGACCCCAGGATGCCGAGGTTCTTCTCCAGGATCACCACCGGCAGCAGCATCGTGATCCCGGGCACGAACAGCAGCGACACGAAGAACCAGAACAGGGCCCGCCGCCCGGGGAAGTCGAGCACCGCGAACGCGTACGACGCCAGCGAGTACACCACCAGCACCCCGAGCACGGTGAGCCCGGTCACCACCAGGCTGTTGCGGAAATACTCCACGAAGTGCAGCTGGTTCCAGGTGGTGATCAGGGTCTCCCAGGTCGGCAGCCGGGGGATGAGATGCCCGCCCGCCAGCACCTCCTCGCGGGTCTTGACCGCGCCCGACACCATCCACAGGAAGGGGTAGACGCTGATCACGGCGTAGGCCGTGAGCACCGCGTACCCCGCGATCCGGCCTGCTCTCATCGGACCCTCCTCAGCAGTCGCGCGTTGACCAGCGTCAGCAGCAGCGCTCCGGCGAACAGCAGCCAGCCGAGCGCGCTCGACACCCCGAGGGTGGCGGCCAGACCCTTGAAGAACGCCAGCCGGTAGGCCTGCAGCCCGAGCACGTCGGTGTGCCCGCCGGGGCCGCCGCCCGTCATGATCAGGAAGATCTGGAAGCCGTGCAGGGAGTCCCGCACCCCCAGCAGCACGATCCCGGCCGTCAGCGGCGTCAGCAGCGGCCAGGTGATCCGGCGCAGCGTCTGGCGGGGCGCCGCGCCGTCGATCCGGGCGGCCTCGAACAGCGCCGGATCGATGGCCTGCAACCCGGTCAGGTAGAGCAGGGTCGCGATCGGCACGCTCGACCACACCAGCACGACGATCAGCGTCGGCAGCGCGGTCGACGGATTGCCCAGGAATCCTTGGGGTTGCGCCAGCGTGCCCAGTCCCAGCGAGCGCAGCAGCAGGTTGATCGCGCCGTCCGGTTCCAGGATGTACCGCCACGCGTAATACACGGCGATGCCGCTTGTGACGTACGGCAGGAAATACACCGACCGTAAGACGGCACGCAGCCGTTTCACCGAGTTGAGCACGACGGCGAGCGGCAGCGAGATGGCGACGGTGAGCAGCGGGACCAGCACCATCACCTGTGCGGTGTTCCAGGCCGCCTTGCGCAATGGGGGAGCCAGCGACGGGTCGGCGTAGAGCAGGTCGAGGTAGTTGTCGATGCCGACCCAGATCCAGTTCGGGGTGAAGCCGTTCCACTTGGCGAAGCTGAGCGCCAGGCCGCTGGCGATCGTGTAGACGCCCATCACCGCGAACAGCGCCACGGCGGGGAACACGAACGCCCACCCGGTCAGGGCGGCCCGCCACCGGCCGGGCGGCCTGCGCCGCCCGGCCACGTGCTGGGTGGTCATTCCGACGATTTCCACATCGCGCCGAAGATCTCGTCGAGCTCCGACCCGGCCTGGGCGGGGGTGCGCTCCTTCAGCGGGCTCAGCCTGACCATCGCGTCACCCGGTTTGACCTGGTCGTAGTCCGGCGGGAAGAACGTATTGTCGGCCGCGTCGTAGGTGCTCTCCGGGGTGCCGGTGAAGTATTTCTGCAGGGCCGCCAGGTCGGGGCCGACCAGGCTCGCCGCGTCCGTGCCCAGGTCGGTGGCGGGCAGGTCGAGCGAAGCCGAGGCGATGATCCCGGCGCCCGTGGCCGAGGTGGCGAAGTCGATCCACTTGATCGCCGCCTCCCGGTTCTCGGTGGTGGCGGTGACGCCGAGCGAGGTCAGCGCCAGCGGCGCCATCGCGATCTCCTTCTGCTGCCCGTCGGCGGACGGCGGGATCGGGAAGGCGAGCACCTTGTCCGGCGACATGCCGTTCTGGGCGAGGAAGGCGAGCGTGAACGTGCCGCCCACGTTGAAGGCCGACTTGCCCTGCGCGAACGCGATGTCCGCCTCGTCGATGTTGAGCGTGGTGGAGCTGGGCATCCAGTACGGCGTGAGCTGCCCGTACAGCTCCAGGGTCTTGACGCCGTCGGGGGAGCCGAAGCCCTGCGCGGCGCCCTTGGCGAACAGCGCCTGGAACCGGTCGCGGCCCAGGTAGGAGTGGGCCAGCGGCTGATACACCCAGTTGAAGCCGGTCTGGCTCACCTTCAGGCCGAGGGAGAGCCCGCCCGCGTCCGGCTCCTTCTCGGTGGTCGCCTTGAGCGCGGCCAGGAACTCCTCCCAGGTCTTGGGCGGCGTGTCCGGGCTGAGACCGGCGGCGGTGAGCTTCTCCTTGTTGGCGTAGACGATGCCGAACGCGCCGGCCGTGAACGGCACGCTAAACAGCGTCCCAGCCTTGACCTGCTTGAACGGCGAGTCTGCCGCGGCCCGGTCGATGACGGCCTGGGTCATCAGACCGGCCTCCCTGGTGGTCGGCAGCAGCCGGTTCAGCCAGTCCGCTTTGACGTCCGCCGACAGGTCGGACAGCAGCCCCGACGCGCCCAGCTCCCGGTCCTCGCCGCCCGCGTGCACCTCCAGCACGTCGGGCAGGTCGCCGGTCTGGGCCGCGCTCTGCACCTTGGCCACGAACACGTCGTCCGGGGTGACCGCCTCGACCACGACACTGATCCCCGTGTCGGTCTTGAACCGCGCCGCCGCCTTGTTCAGCGCGTCGGCGTGGGACTGCTTGAACGTCCACATCCGTAAGGACTGCCCCGCGGCCTGGGTCCCTTCCGCGGCAGGCTGCGTGCCGGTGGAACACGCCGCCGCCAGCACTCCGCACAGGGCCACCGTGAGGATTCGCGCTCTGTAAGTCATCTGGACCCTTCCGAGTGACGCAAATCGTTAAGACTGACCCTGGAATCTACACGCGTGCATTCGCGTGTCAAGGGTTACCGGACCGGGGGCGCGGACCCCGAAGGCAGCCAACCGGTCGCCTTGGGGCGTGGGCCTCGGGGTTGCCGCGCGAGCGGCTCGGAATCCTCATTGTCATGAACGCCCAAGCGGGTGCGGTTGCCCCGTTTGGCGCCGGTGCGGCGAGACGCATCACCTGCGTGAACGGCGCCGGATAACGGCGAGTGACTCGGCGACCTGCTCATTCTGTTGGGTGCTTGCGGGTGAGGAGCAAGTCAAGCGGACTCGCGCTCGACCAGCCGGGCCGGGATGACGATCTCCATCGGCATCAGCGCGGCGGGCTCGCCCGACAGGCGCTCCAGCAGCCGCATCCCGCACGCCCGGCCGATCTCCCTGGCGGGGTTTGCCATCGTGGTCAGCCGGGGCCGAACCAGGCTGGCTGCGTCGATGTCGTCGAATCCCATCACGGCCAGATCCCCGGGCACGTCCAGGCCGCGCGCGCCCGCCGCGTCAAGCGCCCCGATCGCCATCAGATCGTTGGCGCACAACACCGCGTCCGGCGGCTCCGGCAGATCCAGCAACCTGGACACCCCTGCGGCTCCACCATGCCTGCTGAAGTGCGTATACGCGACGAGCTCCGGTGTGGTGGCGACTCCGGCGGCGAGCAGAGCGGACTGGTATCCAGCCACCCGCTCGGCTGCCGGACCCTCCGCGCTTGGCCCGCAGATGAATCCGATCCTGCGGTAGCCGCGGGCCAGCAGGTAGCGGGTCGCCTCGGCCGCACCGCCCTCGTCGTCGCTGTGGACCAGGTCGACGCCGTCCTGGACCAGGGTGCCGCCCAGTCTCACGATCGGGATGCCCGCTTCGATGGCCGGGTTCAGGTCCTCGGCGTGGGTGTGGAAGACGGCGAAGGCCAGCCCGTCCACCTGGCGGGCGATCATCTGCTCGATCGCGGCGCGCTCGCGGGTCCGATCGCCGTCGGTATTGCTGATGATCTCGTCGTATCCCGCTGGGCGGAGCACGTCCTGCAGGCCGCGCGCCAGGGCCGGGTAGAACGGGTTGGTGATGTCCGGAATGACCAGCCCGACGGTCTGGCTACGGTTGGTACGCAGGCCTCTGGCCAGCACGTTCGGCCGGTAGCCGAGCTGCCGGATGGCTTCCAGCACGCGATCGCGGGTCTCGGCCGCGACCGGGCGGCGGCCGTTCAAGGTGTGCGAGACCGTGGTCGCGCTGACCCCGGCGACCCGGGCCACGCGGACAATGCTGACCCGCTCCCCGCCCCGGTCACCGCGTCGTGCGGGTTTCGGCGGATTCAGCAGATCGAGGGTCTCCTGCGGGTCCGGGGGAGCACTTGTCGGGCGAGGGCTCCTGACCGGCGCGCGGTTGCGGGACAGCAGGTCGAGTGCGTTCATCAGGATGCGCCTGCCATGCGCAGCCGAGTCGCCCGGATTCTCCTTCTCGGCCAGCATGAGCAGCGCCGACTCCCATGCCTCCCGGACGGCGGCCAGCAGCAGCGCGGCCATCACGCCCGGCGAGGTCGCCAGGTGAACGGCTTCGATGGCGAGGGCAAGCGCGCCCTCCCGCGCCGCGAACGCCTCCCGCGCGTGCGCACGCAGCAGCGGGCTGTCCCGGTAGACAGCCGCGCGCCCGGCCAGCGCCGCGGCCGGATTCGCCAGCGCCGCGCTCGGGTTGACCAGCGGCCCCGCCGGATTGGCTAGCGGCCCGGTCGGGTTGACCGGCGATGCAGCCGGTGCGGCCGGGGTGGCCGGCGGTGCAGCCGGGTTGGCCGGCGGCGCGGCCGGGGTGGCTAGCGGCGCGGCCGGGGTGGCTAGCGGCGCGGTCGCGCATGCCCATTCGGCCAGGCCCTGGCGGAGAGTCTCCGGGCTGGTCCAGGAGGCGTTCGGCAGGTCGGGCGGCAGCAGCTTCGGTTCGGCGTCGAAGAAGAGCTGCTCTTTGGTGGGGAAGTAGTTGAAAATGGTCTTCGCGGCCACGTCGGCGGCCGCCGCGATCTCAGCCACAGTGACAGCCTCGAAGCCGCGCTCCGCGAACAGGCGTTGCGCCGTGTCGGCGATCGAGCGCCGGGTCAGCGCCTTCCGTCTTTCACGGCGATCGGGGACCTGCTCAGGCATGGACCGATCTTATATCGAGACACTCCTTACATCGGCTATAAGTTCAGGGGGCTTCGATTCCGCCGTCTGGGCGGCGGACTCGGGCTGACCAGCGTTCGTGTTGGTGGGCCAGTGGGGGGTGTTCTGCTGCTTTGGTCTCGTTCAGGTCGATTCCCCAGCCGGGGGTGTTGTTCGGGTAGAGGTAGCCGTTCGAGGGGTGGATTGTGCCGGGGAAGACCTCGTGGACGGGGTCGGTGTAGATGTGGCCTTCCTGGATTTGGAAGGCGGGGGAGGTGACGTCTAGGGCTACGTTGGCGGCGGCGCCGATGGGGGAGACGTCGGCGGGGGAGTGCCAGGCGGTGCCGACGCCGGTGAGTTCGCAGAGGGCGGTGAGTTTGCGGGCGGGGGTGAGGCCGCCGATCGCGGAGATGTGCAGGCGCAGTAGGTCGACGCCGCCGCCGGTGATCAGGCGGGCCGCGTCGGACACTGAGCTGAGCTGTTCGCCCGCGGCGATCGGCATTGGAGCGGCGGCGCGGACCTCGGGTAGCCGGTCGTAGAGTTCGGGTGCGATCGGGTCTTCCAGGAAGAAGAGCCGGTAGGGCTCCAGTGCGCGCGCCAAGCCCACCGCCTGCTTGGGTGTGAGTCGTGAATGCACATCGTGCATCAGGCCCGGTTCCTCGCCCAGCTCTTGGCGGGCACGCTCGAACAGCAGGGGCGTTTCGCGCAGGTAGCGCTGGACGTCCCAGCCGTCGGGGTAGGGGGAATTCGGGTAGCCGCCCGGGGATCCCGGCGCGCCGTAGTGGCCGAGGCCGGGCGCGCCGGTCTGGAGGCGGACGTTGCGGTAGCCGGAGGCCAGCAGGGCGCGGGCGTGCTCGATCGTCTCCTCGAGAGTGGCGGCGCCCGCGTGCAGGTAGGTGTCGGCGGCGGCGCGAACCCGGCCGCCGAGCAGCTCGTAGACCGGCATTCCGGCGCGTTTGCCCGCGATGTCCCACAGCGCTTGGTCCACACCGGAAAGGGCGCTGTTCAGGACCGGACCGCCCCGCCAGTACGAGGAGTAGTGCACCATCCGCGTGATGTCCTCGATGTCCGCCGGATGGCGACCCGCCAGCATCGGGGCCACATGCTGGTCGACCGCGGCGGCCACGGCGTGGAAACGCTGGGTGAAAGTGGCGCACCCCAGTCCGTACAGACCGGGCTCGGTGGTGTCGACCTTGACCACCACCAGCGGCACGCCCTCGGGGGCGGTGACGATGGCGCGGACTCTGGTGATGCGCAGGGCGTCGCGGGCCGCCCAGGGGGCCTGGGTCTCCTCCATCATGGCGCGAACAGGTGCTGGGCGGTGAAGCCGAGCAGGTCGGCGGCCACGGCGAGATCCACGGGCGCGGTATGGCCGGGCAGGGGCGATCGGCGTTCCACATCGGGATGGTATCGGCCGAGCAGCTCCTCGGTCGGTTGCGGCGCCAGCGTAGTCGGCGCGGTCACGAAGACCGCGTGATACCCCCTGATCGGCCGCGTCAGCGCCTGCCATCCGGCCCTCGCCGCGTCCCTGCTGTCCAGGTACGTCCAGAGTTCCCTGGCTCCCGACTCGGGCGAGACCGCATACCGGGCCGCGGTGTCCTCGAACTTGTCGCCGGGCCCGCCCAGCAGCGGAAACCGCAACGCGACCACGGTCATCCCGTGCCGGCGCGCCATCATCGCCGCCGTGGCCTCGTCCACCTGCTTCGACAGCCCGTACGGATCCTCGATCTGCACCGGCAGCGCCTCGTCCACCGGCACGTACGCCGGATGCAACCGCCGCGCCGCCCACGGCAACCCGAGCACGGACAGGCTGCTGGCCACCACCGCCCGCGACACCCCGGCCCGCCCCGCCTCCTCCAGCACCACGAAGGTCGCCCGCGTGTTCCCGCAGAACACCGCTTCGGGCGTATCCAGCGTGGGCGCCGGAATCGCCGCCAGATGCGCCACCGCGTCCACGCCCTTGAGCGCCTCCCGCACCACCTCGGCGTCGCCCGCGCTGCCCACCACGACCCGATCCGCTCCGGGCACGTCGCCGGGATCCCGCTGGTCGAGCGCGGTCGCCGCGACGCCCATGGACGCGAGCAGGCGGAGCGTGGCCCGCCCCAACCGGCCCGCTGCCCCCGTGACCAGGACCCGGCGAGGGACCTCCGCCATGCGACACCCCGCATTCCGAGACGCAAAACGTTTTGCCACCGTAGCGTGACCTGCCCTCACGCCCGTTGTCAATGCTCAGCCCTCAACGATCTTGCACTCGATGGCACAACAGCCCGGCAAAATAACGATCTTGATACATCCGATGAATGCACAGATTGTTGACAGGGGTTTCGGTCGTGGTTCGACAAAAATCCCCGCAGCTCGTCCCTGGTCCTGGGCATTTCTGAGCGTTTTTGTTGGATAAGTAGTCAGCCAGCAGGCTATTGACGCCCTAAAGACATCCAATGTTAACTGCGCCTGACAGTCCCGAACTGGTGTTGGTGCGATGGCCTAGGCCACTGACCACCAGTGGTGCACATCGGGTCTGTGCTGCGCAGAGGGGCCTTCGGGTCGTACCCCGGTCGCCGATTGCCGGGCGTGCGTCTCGTGGCCCCTCTGCCAGGCACCCCCCACCCCCCAGTCACGCATTGCGGCGCCAATCGTGCACGACCCCGCAACCTTTCGCTGGTCGCGAGGAAGCGAGATCATGTCAATGAGGCTTCAACGAATCCTGCTGGTGTCGCTCCTGGCGGCCGGACTGGGGCTGACCGGCGTGCCGGCGCCGGCCGTGGCCTCCACCACCGACCACGCCTTCGACCAGACCGGCGGGACACTGAACGTCAACCGCGCGGCCTACATGTCCAAGCACGACATCGTGTACAACCGGCCGAACACCAACCCGCTGCACGGGCTCACGGTCGGCAACGGCAAGACCGGCGCGATGGTCTGGCACCAGAACGGCCTCACCATGCAGGTCGGCGGCGTGGACCTGGCCCAGCAGTCCGCCTTCGGCGCGGGCCTGCTCAACCTGCGGACCACCCCCGCGATGGACAGCGGCTACAGCACGTACCAGGAGCGCCTCTCCCTGTACGACGGCACGCACACCACCAAGTACGACAACAACCGCACCGTCACCATCATGGGCTCGCCCGGCTCCGAGGTGATGGGCATCCACGTGGACGACAGCCGCGGCGGCCTGTCCAGCATCACGTTCGAGCTCAGCATGTGGGACCCGAACACGGTCCAGAACATGGCCGACGTGCCCGACCTCAACACCTGGCGGAACATCACCTCCTTCGCGGACGCTACCGCCGCCGGCATCAGCCGCGGCCAGACCGACGCGAACAACTTCGGCTACACCCTGGCCGCCAGCGTCGAGGGCGCGAACTTCACCACCCAGGCCGTCAACAACCGCACGGTGCGCTTCACCATCACCCCGACCGCCAGCTACACCATCTGGTTCACCGCGGCCAGCCGGATCAACTCGCCCGGCCTCAACTCGGTGACCCAGGCGCGCAACCAGCTGACCGCCGTGAAGAACACCGGCTACGCCACCACGTTCACCAACTACAAGAACTGGTGGCACGCGTTCTGGGAGAAGTCGTTCGTGCAGTACTCGAACGGCTCCAGGGACGCGGACTACATGGAGAACGTGTACTACCTGAGCACGTACATGATCGCGTCCGCGGGTTTCGGCAACTACCCGGCGCACTTCATCAACGGCAACTTCCGGGCGACGCAGGATCAGACCAAGTGGAGCAACGCGTACTGGTACTGGAACCAGCGCGACGTCTATTACTCCTTCCTGGCCTCCAACCATGCGGACGTGTACAACCGGCACAACAACTTGTTCCAGCGCAACTACAACGCGCTGAAGTCCTACACCCAGAGCAGGTTCGGGGTGGACGGCATCTGGGTGCCGGAGACGATGGGCTGGGACGGCAACGCCCGGGGCACCATCAACAGCGACTACACCAAGCTGATCTACTCCACCGCCACCGAGGCCGCCTACAGCATGTACCTGCAGTATCGGTACACCAACGACCTCAACTACCTGCAGACGGTGGCGTACCCGTACATGCGGGAGGCTGTGAAGTTCTACAAGGGCATGCTGTCCTTCGACGGCGCCACCGGTAAGTACTACATGGCCAACTCCAACTCGCACGAGACGTACTGGAACGTCCGCAACGCCATCACCGACCTCACCTCGGTGCGGCTGCTCTTCCCGATCGCCATCCAGATCAGCCAGCAGCTGGGCGTGGACGCGGGCCTGCGGTCGGAGTGGCAGAACATCCTGAACAACCTGGTGGCCTACAACATCGTCAACAACGCCTACCAGCCGCACCAGCCGCCGATCTCGCAGACCCGCAACAACGAGAACGTGGCCGCCGAGATCATCTGGCCGTACGACCTGACCGGCATCGGCTACCCCGACTACTCCACCGCCGTGCAGACCTGGAACGTCCGGCCGCACCCGTACGGCAACGTCTGGTCCAACGACCACGCCCAGGCCGCCCGCCTCGGGCTCGGCGACCAGACCTACAACGGCATGAAGACCATGCTGCAGCGGTACCAGAACTACCCGAACGGCATGACCAACAACACCAACGGCGTGTTCGAGTACCTCGGCATCCACCTGGTCGCCATGAACGAGTCGCTGCTGCAGAGCTACAACGACAAGATCAGGGTCTTCCCGGCGGTCCCCGGCGACTCCACCTTCGTCGGCAAGTTCACCCTGCTCGCCAAGGACGGCCACCTGGTCAGCTCCGAGCGCGAGGGCGGCGAGATCAAGTACGTCGGCCTCAAGTCCCTCTACGGCAAGCAGGCCACCGTGGTCAACCCGTGGGGCACCCAGCAGGTCCGGGTCCGCCGCACCTCCGACAACGCGATCATCACCACCGGCTCGGCCGCCGAGATCAGCTTCGCCACCGCCGCCAACACGGTCTACGTGGTGGAGCGCACCGGCAAGCTGCTGTCGGCCTACAGCTCCACCCAGCTGACCGGCACCGCCAACCAGGGCCAGAAGGCCCTGTCCGGCACCGCCTCCACGCTGGGCCTGGGCGGCGGTTCGGGCGGCGGCCTGATCAACGACACCGACCTCACCTACGACGCCAACTGGCACCAGACCACCGCGCGGGGCTACGGCGACTACAACGACGACACCCACCACAGCAACACGGTGAACGCCGCCGCGACCTACACCTTCACCGGGACCGGGATCGAGATCCTGTCCGAGCGGTTCAGCGACATGGGCAACATGGATGTCTACATCGACAACGTGTTCCAGCAGAACGTCAACCTGAACCAGGGCGGCGCCCGCCAGGTCCAGCAGGTCGTCTACGCCAAGACCGGACTGGCCGGCGGCCAGCACACGCTCCGGGTGGTCAACAAGACCACCTCGGTCGGCATGATCGACGCACTCAGGGTGACCACCGGCGGCACCCCGTCCGGGAACATCGTCGCGCTGCGCTCCCGGGCGAACAACCAGTACGTCACCGCCGCCAACGGCGTCGCGCTGATCGCCAACTCCACCACCGTGGGCGCCGGCCAGCGGTTCGAGCGGGTCGACCTGGGCGGCGGCAACATCGCGCTCAAGGCCCAGGTCAACGGCCAGTTCGTGGCCGCGGAGAACGCGGGCGCCCAACCGCTCATCGCCAACCGCCCCTCGGCCGGCGCCTGGGAGACGTTCGCCCTGGTGACCAACCCCAACGGCTCGGTCAGCCTGCGGGCCACGGTGAACAACATGTACGTCTGCGCGGAAGGCGGCGGCGCCCAGTCGCTGATCGCCAACCGGGCAGCCATCGGACCATGGGAGCAGTTCGATTTGGTGCCCAGCTGAGGCACCTGATACCGAGCTGAGACCCGCACACCCCTTCAAATCGTCTAATGTCCGACCGGCGGTGGTTTTCCACCGCCGGTCGGCGGCGTTCCGCCCGCGTTGCACGGGCTTCACGACGCCAGTCATCCGATGTATTCTCGACGGAACTCTTGACGTAACTCCGCAGTAAACGGCATGATTTAGAGACGAAACATCGGATGTATGGAGCGTCTCTGTGGATCTGTTGCGGGCCGGACCGGTGCTCACCGGTCAGACGTCAGGTGCCGGAATGCTGGTGGACGGCGGCAAGTGCAGCGCTCTCCGCGAGACAATCGGCTCTTTTCCGGATCGAGTCCGGAAATATGACACATTTCTGAGTGCCAGGATTAATCCGATGTATCGGGTCGGAGTCGCATGAGGGTCGTCGCGCTGGAAACCCACGACATCCGGTTTCCCACCTCACTCGAGCTCGACGGCTCCGACGCCATGAACCCCGACCCCGACTACTCCGCCGCCTACGTGGTGCTCCGCACTGACGACGGCGCCAAGGGCCACGGCTTCGCCTTCACCATCGGCCGCGGCAACGACGTCCAGACCACCGCGATCAAGGCCCTGGAGCCGTACGTGGTGGGCCGGGACTGCTCCGACCTGGGCGCGGTCTACCGCGACATCGTCGGCGACTCGCAGCTGCGCTGGCTGGGCCCGGAGAAGGGCGTCATGCACATGGCCATCTCGGCCGTGATGAACGCCCTGTGGGACCTGCGCGCCAAGCTGGCGGGCAAGCCGCTCTGGCTGCTGCTGGCCGAGCTGAGCCCCGAGGAGATCGTCGACCTCCTCGACTTCCGCTACATCACCGACGCCCTCACCCGGCAGGACGCCCTCGACATCCTGCGCGCCGCCGAACCCGGCAAGCGGGCCAGGATCGAGCGGCTGCGCGCCGACGGCTTCCCCGCCTACACCACCTCGCCCGGCTGGCTCGGCTACGACGACGACAAGCTCCGCCGCCTCTGCAAGGAGGCGCTCGACGAGGGCTTCACCCAGATCAAGCTGAAGGTCGGCGCCGACCTGGACGACGACAAGCGCCGGATGCGCATCGCCCGCGAGGTCTGCGGCACCGGCTTCCCGATCGCCGTCGACGCCAACCAGCGCTGGGACGTGGCGACCGCGATCACCTGGATCGGCGCGCTGGCCGAGTTCGAGCCCTGGTGGGTGGAGGAGCCGACCAGCCCCGACGACATGCTCGGCCACGCCGCCATCGCCCGCGAGATCGCCCCGATCCCGGTCGCCACCGGCGAGCACGTGCAGAACCGGATCGTCTTCAAACAGCTTCTGCAGGCGGGCGCGATCTCGTACCTGCAGCTGGACGCCGCGCGGGTGGGCGGCGTCAACGAGAACATCGCCATCCTCCTGCTGGCCGCCAAGTTCGGCGTGCCCGTCTGCCCGCACGCGGGCGGCGTGGGCCTGTGCGAGCTGGTGCAGCACCTGGCGATGTTCGACTTCATCGCGGTGAGCGGATCCATGGACGGCCGCGTCATCGAGTACATCGACCACCTCCACGAGCACTTCGTGGACCCGGTCGTGATCGAGAACGGCAGCTATGTCGCTCCCCTCGCGCCGGGTTTCAGTTCGGCCCTGCGGGCGGAGTCGCTCGCCGAGTTCGCGTACCCCTGGGGCCCGGTCTGGAACACCGCCAGTGAATCACCCCCCATTTCCTGAAAGGCAAATCGGCATGAGAAACCTATCTGTCGCGGCGAGCGTCACCCTGCTCGCGCTGGCGCTCGCCGCTTGCGGGTCCGCGGACCCCGCTCCCACGACGGCCGGCAGCGGCGCCGCGTCGGCGCCCGCCGCGGCCGCCGGGGGCAAGGTGGGCGTGGACTTCCCGCGCGCCGACTCCGACTTCTGGAACTCCTATAACAAGTACGTCCCGCAGCTGGCCACCGAGCAGGGCGTCGACCTGATGCCCCCGACCAACTCGCAGAACGACATCGCGAAGCTGGTGGCCAACACCCAGGCGCTGGTCAGCCAGGGCGCCAAGGCCATGATCATGGCTCCCCAGGACACCGGCGCCATCGCCGCCACCCTGGACCAGCTGAGCAGCCAGAAGATCCCGGTGGTCACCGTGGACACCCGCCCCGACAAGGGCAACGTCTACATGGTCGTGCGCGCCGACAACAAGGCGTACGGCACGAAGGCCTGCGAGTTCCTCGGCGAGAAGCTCGGCGGCACCGGCAAGGTCGTGCAGCTGATGGGCGCGCTCTCCTCGATCAACGGCCGCGACCGGGCCGAGGCGTTCCGGGACTGCATGAAGACCAAGTTCCCCGGCATCACCGTCTTCGAGGAGCCCACCGAGTGGGAGGGCACCAAGGCCGCCTCCATGCTGCAGACCCGCCTGGAGCAGCACCCCGACATCAAGGGCGTCTACATGCACGCCGGCGGCGTGCACCTGGCCCCCACCCTGCAGGTGCTGAAGTCCAAGAACCTGCTCGTGCCGCCGACCGACCCCAAGCACATCTTCGTGGTCTCCAACGACGGCATCCCGCAGGAGTTCGCCGCGATCCGGGCCGGTGAGATCGACGCCACCGTGTCCCAGCCCGCCGACCTCTACGCCAAGTACGCGCTCTTCTACGCCAAGGCCGCGATCGAGGGCAAGACCTTCCAGGCCGGTCCGACCGACCACGACAGCACGATCATCCAGCTGCCCAACGGCATGGAGGACCAGCTGCCCGCCCCTCTCGTCACCAAGGACAACGTTGACGACCCCAACCTCTGGGGCAATCAGGTCAAGTAATGACATCTACTGAATTGGGGGTGGTCGAGGCGCGCGGTATCACCAAGCGCTTCGGCCCCACCGTCGCCCTCGACAACGCCGGCATCACCATCAGCGCCGGTCAGACCCACGCCCTGGTCGGCAGGAACGGGGCGGGCAAGTCCACGCTCGTCTCCATCCTCACCGGCCTGCAGCGCCCCGACCAGGGCGAGGTGCTCTTCGCGGGCGAGCCCGCGCCCGCGCTCGCCGACCGCGACGCCTGGCGGAGCAAGGTCGCCTGCGTCTACCAGCGCTCGACCATCATCCCGGCCCTCACGGTCGCGGAGAACCTGTTCATCAACCGCCAGACCGAGGGGGGCCGCCTGATCAACTGGCGCGCCCTGCGGGCCCGTGCCCAGAACGTCCTCGACCAGTACGGCGTGGCCATCGACGCCGGCAGCCAGGCGGGCGACCTGAGCATCGAGCAGCGCCAGCTGGTCGAGATCGCCCGGGCGCTCTCCTTCGGCGCGCGATTCATCATCCTCGACGAGCCCACCGCGCAGCTGGACGGCCCGGCCATCAGCCGCCTGTTCGACCGCATGCGGGCCCTGCGCGAGCAGGGCGTCACGATGATGTTCATCTCGCACCACCTGGAAGAGGTCTACGAGGTCTGCCAGACGGTCACCGTCTTCCGGGACGCCAAACACGTGATCACCAGCCCCGTGCCGGACCTGCCGCACGACGCCCTGGTGGCCGCGATGACCGGCGAGGCCGCCGTCGCCTACCAGGCCCGCGCCCGCAAGGTGAAGGCCAAGTCCCCGGTCGTGCTCGCGGTCTCCGGCCTCGGCCTGGCCGGCCGTTTCCACGACGTGGACCTCCAGGTCCGGGGCGGGGAGATCGTCGGACTCGCCGGTTCCGGCAGCAGCGGCAAGGTAGGTCTGGCCGAGAGCCTGGTCGGCCTGCGCCGCCCCGACACCGGCACGATCATCGTCAACGGCGTTTCGCCGCGCCTGGGCGACGTGCCCGCGGCGCTGAAGGCCGGGCTCGGGTTCGTGCCGCAGGACCGGCACCACCAGGGCTTCGTCCCGCTGCTGTCGATCGGGGAGAACGCCACCATGCCGATCGCCCACAAGCTGGGGCGGTTCGGCACGATCTCCTCGGCGCGCCGCCGTACCCGGGCGGAGGGCATGATCGAGCAGCTGGACATCAAGACCACCGGGCCCGACCAGCCGGTCGGCGACCTGTCCGGCGGCAACGCGCAGAAGGTCGTGCTGGCCCGCGCGCTGGCCGACGACCCGTCCGCGCTGGTGGTCATCAACCCGACCGCCGGGGTGGACATCAAGGCCAAGCGGGCGCTGCTCGGCTCGGTGGAGGACGCCGCCGCCCGTGGCGCGGGCGCGGTGCTGGTCTCCGACGAGCTGGACGACCTGCGCATCTGCGATCGGGTGCTGGTCATGTTCCACGGCAGAGTGACGAAGGAATTGCCACGCGGCTGGACCGACAGCGAGCTCGTGGCGGCGATGGAAGGTATCTCCTCATGACGGACTCAGCCATGTCCGACCGGCGGACCCTCGCCCGTCCGGGAGCCGGGCTGCGACTGGGCAGGTTCCGCGACCTCACGCTGGTCCCGGTGATCGTGGTGCTGCTCATCGCCGGATCCTTCGTGGACCCGGTCTTCCTCACCCCCGGCAACCTCACCAACGTGCTCCAGCAGCAGTCCGCGCTGGCGCTGGTGGTGCTCGCCGAGGCGCTCATCCTGATCGCGGGCAAGTTCGACCTGTCGCTGGAGTCCACGGTCGGCATGGCCCCGGCGGTGGCGGTCATGTTCGTCATCCCGGTCTCGGCCGGGGGCTTCGGCCTGGAGATCCCCGCCGCGCTGGCGATCCCGCTGTGCCTGCTCATCGGCGCCGCGATCGGGGCCTTCAACGGGTTCCTGATCCTGCGCTTCCAGCTGTCGGCGTTCGTGGTCACGCTGGCCATGCTGATCGTCGTGCACGGCCTGCAGCTCGGCCTGACCGGCGGCAAGAGCCTGTTCGCGCTGCCCGAGTCGTTCACGTATCTCGGCGGGGCCAACTGGCTCGGCCTGCCCGCCGCCGTCTGGATCACCGGCGTCCTGTTCGCCGCCGGAATCGCCGCGCTCGGCTACTTCCGCGCCGGCCGCTCCCTGTACGCCATCGGCGGCAACGCCGACGCGGCCAGGGCGGCGGGCATCCGGGTGGAGCGCGTGCTCTGGGTGGTCTTCATCGTCGGCGGCACCCTGGCCGCGCTCGCCGGCGTCCTGGAGACCGGCCGCCTGGGCGGCATCAGCGCCAACCAGGGCGTCGGCTGGATCTTCATGGTCTTCGCCGCGGCGGTCATCGGCGGCGTCAGCATGGACGGCGGCAAGGGCACCATCCTGGGCGCGCTCACCGGCGTCCTGGTGATCGGCCTGGTGGAGAACATCCTCACCCTCAAGGGCGTGCCCGGCGAGTGGAAGCAGCTCGTGTACGGCGCGATCATCCTGGTGGCCCTCATGATCAGCCGCCTGGCCGGCGGACGGGCCCAGGACTAACCCATGATGCGAATTTGTGATATTTCATGGGGATGTCGGGCAGAGTTTGCACGTGTTATAACACGGTTAATTGATCTCCAATAAAAACAAAGAGGGGAGTGACGTGTCGCGACAACCCTCCATCCGGACCGCGCTCCCCAGGGCGCAACCGGTGGGACACGCCTCCCTTCGCCGGGCCAACCTCTCCCTGGTGCTGCGCCACCTGCGGGACGAGGGCTCGTGCTCCCGCTCCGACGTGGCGGACGCGACCGGCCTGCACCGGGCCACCGTCTCCAGCCTGATGGCCGAGCTCATCGAACGCGGCCTGGTCCGCGAGCTCGGCACGGCCAGGGCCGGGGCCATCGGCCGCCCGCGCCGGGACGTCGCGCTGGACGGCTCGCACGTGGGCGCGCTCGGCCTGGAGATCAACGTCGACTACATCGCCGTCCACGGCATCGACCTGGGGGGCCGGGTCCTGGTGGAGCGGCGGATCGGCTTCGACGCGATGGGCGAGGGCCCCGACCGCTCCCTGGTGGAGCTCGGCCGGGTCGCCAGGAAGGCCATCGCCGAGATGCGCAGGGCCGGCGCCGCCCCCGGCGGGATCGTGGTCGCGGTCCCCGGCCTGGTCGACATCGGCCCCGGCGTGGTCACCCTGGCCCCCAACCTCGGCTGGGACGACCTGCCGCTCGCCGAGCGGTTCCGCGCCGAACTCGGCGGCTTCCGCGCCCCCGTCGGCGTGGACAACGACGCCAACCTGTCCGCCCTGGCCGAGTACACCTCGGGCGTGGCGGCGGGGACCCCCGACATGGTCTACCTCACCGGTGAGGTCGGCGTCGGCGGCGGCATCATGGTGGGCGGGCGATTGCTCCGCGGCGCCGACGGCTTCTCCGGGGAGGTCGGCCACCTGCCGGTCAACCCGGCGGGGCGGCGCTGCGGCTGCGGCCGTACCGGCTGCTGGGAGACCAAGGTGGGGCTCGCCGCGCTGGTGCGGGCCGTCACCCCGGATCGGGCGTACGGGCAGGGCGCGGCAGCGTCCCCCGACCCCGAGGTACGCGTGAAGGAGATCTCCAGAGCTCTGGCGGCGGGCGAACCGCGCACGCTGGCCGCCGTCGCGGAGGTAGGCAGATGGCTCGGGCTCGGCGGCTCGATCCTGGTCAACCTCTTCAACCCGAGAGTGATCGTGATCGGCGGATATTTCGCCCGGCTGGCCGAGCGGCTCATCCCGCCCGCGCAAGCCGAGCTGGAACGCCTCGTGGTGGCGGGCCCGGCGGCCCGTTGCCGGTTCCTCGCCTCTAACCTTGGTTTCGGCGCCGCTTCCCGCGGCGCCGCGAGCATGGTTGTCGATCACATCATGGACGATCCCGCCGCGATCGGCTTCGCGCCGGCCGCGCGCTCGTCCATGGGCAGTGTGTAGTTCGCAGTTGAGTTCACACTGCCCGATTGCAGTACCAGCCGGCGGCGGCACCCCGTCCGGCGACTTGTGGTATCCGCACGACCGCAGGACCCGGCAACAAGCGCGTCGGCGCGCGCCTTGCCTGACAGATCGATTCATGTCAGGAAAGGAAGTTCCATGTCTCACCACGTCTCCTCTTCCCGCCAGTCGTCATGATGGTCGGGATTTGGCTAATCGGGGCGCGAGGCTCGGTGGCGACGACGGTCGTCGCGGGCGCGGCAGCTCTGCGGGCCGGGCTCGCCCCGCCGATTGGATGTGTTACTGAATCGCCTGAGTTCCGGGGTCACGGACTGCCGGGATTCGGGCATCTCGTGTTCGGTGGACATGATGTCACCAGCACGCCGCTCACCAAGCGGGCCGAGGAGCTGACCCGGTCCGGGGTGATCCCGCCCCCGCTGGCCGAACTGGTCCGGCCCGCGCTGGACGCGGCCGACAGCGAGATCCGGCCCGGGGCCACCGAAGGAGGTCCGCAGGGCGCGGTGGCCCGGCGGCTCATCGGCGACCTGGCCGAGTTCCGGGAACGCCGGGGCCTGGCCCGCGTGATCGTCATCAACGTCTCCTCCACGGAGCCGCCCGCGGCTCCCGATCCCGCGCATCTCAGCCTGGAGGCGCTGGAGCGGGCGCTGGAGGGCGACATTCCGGTGCTTCCGCCCTCGTCGCTGTACGCCTACGCGGCGCTCAGCGCCGGTTGCCCGTATGTCGACTTCACTCCCTCCACGGGCGCCCGGTTACCCGCCCTGGACGAGCTGGCCAGGCGGCGCGGGCTGCCGTACGCCGGGAGTGACGCCAAGACCGGCGAGACGCTGGTCAAGACCGCGCTCGCGCCGATGTTCGCGGTGCGGGGGCTGGCGGTGCGGTCCTGGTCGGGGACCAACCTGCTGGGCGGCGGGGACGGCGCGACGCTGGCCGACCCGGCGGCGGGGGAGAGCAAGCTCATCTCCAAGGACCGGGCGCTGGCCGAGATCCTCGGGCATCCGGTGGAGGGGCGTACCCACATCGACAACGTGCCGCATCTGGGTGACTGGAAGACGGCCTGGGATCACATCACCTTCGACGGGTTCCTCGGGGTGCGGATGTCGATGCAGTTCACCTGGCAGGGGTGCGACTCGGCGCTGGCCGCGCCGCTGGTGCTGGATCTGGCGCGGTTGATGGCGCGGGCGCACGAGCGCGGGGTGGCCGGGCCGGTGGCCGAGTTCGGGTTCTTCTTCAAGGATCCGGTCGGGAGTGACGAGCATCGGTTGCACGCGCAGTACGAGACGCTCCGCCAGTGGCTGGGGGAGTGATGGACCTCGCCTCGTTAACCCAGCTCGTCCGGGCTCCGGCGGCGCTGACGGTGCCGGGCGACACGGTCGCGGGCGGGTCGATGCAGCCTGGGCTTGCCGCGTCGTCGGTGTGCCTGTACTGGGCTGGGATGGCGCTCAACGACTACGCCGACCGGGAGCTCGACGCGCGGGAACGGCCCGAGCGGCCGATTCCGTCCGGGCGGATCCAGCCGGGGCAGGCGCTCGCCGTCGCCGTGGGTCTGACCGCCGCGGGGGTCGGGCTCGCCGGGCTCTCCGGTGGCCGCCGGGGTCTCGGTGTCGCCACCGGTCTGGCCGGGGTGGTCTGGGCGTACGACATGGGCTTGAAGGACACGGTCCTCGGGCCGGTCGCGATGGCCGCCGCGCGCGGGCTGGACGTGCTGCTCGGCGGGCCTTCGACCAGCCCGCTGGCGGCGGCGTCGGTGGCCGCGCACACGCTGGGCGTCACCACGCTCAGCCGGGGTGAGGTGAACGGCGGGTCGACGGTTCGATCCGCCGTCACCCTGGCCGCGACGGGCGTGGCGGCCGGGCTCGCCGCCTGGCACATCGCCAAGGGCGGCGACCGGCTGGCGAAACTCGCCGGATTCGGGCTGCTCGCCGGTTACGCGGCGCTGGTCGGGCGTCCGCAGCTGGCGGCGGCCCGCAGCGGCGACGCCAAACTCACCCGCTCGGCGGTCGGGCGCAGCATCATCGGGCTCCTGCCGTTGCAGGCCGCGCTCACCGCCGGGAGCGGACGCCTCGCGCCCGCCCTCGCACTGGCGGCGGCGCATCCGGTGGCGGCGAATCTCGCCAAGAAGGTGTCGCCGACATGAGGTTCGGATATGGCACCAACGGGTTCGCGAACCATCGATTGTCGGACGCGCTCGTCGTCATCGCCGACCTTGGCTATGAGGGTGTCGCGCTCACCTTGGACAGCGGTCACCTTGACCCCTACGGGCCGTTCGTGTCCCGGAGGATCGCCCAGGTCGGCCGCTGGCTGGATCGGCTCAATCTGAGCCTGGTGATCGAGACCGGCGGGCGTTACGTGCTCGATCCGGTGCACAAGCATCACCCCACGCTGGTGCATCCGCCGGACCAGGCCGCTCCCCGGGTGGATCTGCTTCGGCGGGCTGTCAGGGTCGCGGCCGAGCTGGGAGCGGAGGCCGTCTCCTTCTGGAGTGGTACGCGTCCGTCTGGGGTTCAGGATGGCTGGGACAACCTAGCCAAAGGTGTCGAAGCCGTACTCGTCGAGGCGGAGACGTGTGGGGTCACGCTGGGGTTCGAGCCGGAGCCGGGGATGCTCGTCGAGGATATCGCCGGGTATGAGCGGCTTCGCGGCATGCTCGGGCAGCCGGCGCGGCTCGGGCTGACCCTCGATATCGGGCACTGCCGGTGCAATGAGCCGGATTCGGTTCCGGAGGCCGTCCGGCGGGCTGGGCCCCATCTGGTGAATGTGCAGATCGACGATATGCGGCGGGATGTGCACGAGCACCTGGAGTTCGGGGAAGGCGAGATCGACTTTCCGCCGGTGCTGGCCGCGCTGACCGAGACCGGCTACCAGGGGCTGGTCAGCGTCGAGTTGCCCCGGCACAGCCACGCCGCGCCGGTCGTGGCCGAACGTTCGCTGCGTTTCCTCCGAGAGGCGGTGTCATGATCCCCACCATTCGCCCGCATTTGACCGGCGACGGCGTCAGCTGGCTGGACGCCGCCGTCGCCAAGATCCACGCCGACGCCGGGGCGATCTTCGCGATCTTCCCGGCGGCCGGGCGGCGTTGCGGCCGGGGCCCGCTGGACGACGGCTGGACCGTCGACCAGGTCGTCCGGGTCACCCTGCTGCTGGAACTCCCGCTCGACGGCGAGCCGCTCGGCACGCTCCTGTTCGACCTGTACGCGCACGGCGACGCCGGAGAGCGGCTCGCCGTGCTGGCGTCGCTGTCCGCCTTCGACGACGCCGGTCGCATCGGGGAAGCCGGGCTGCCGATCGTCCGCGACGCGTTGCGCACCAGCGACACCCGCCTGATCGGCGCCGCCATGAGCCGGTACGGCGCCGCCCACCTGCCCGTCGAGGCCTACCGGCAGGCCGTCCTGAAATGCGTCTTCACCGGTGTGCCGCTGGCCGGCGTGGCCGGTCTGGAGTCGCGCGCGGACCGGGAGCTGGCCCGGATGATGGCCGATTTCGCGAAAGAGCGCGAAGCGGCCGGGCGGGTCGTGCCGCCCGACATCTGGCCGATCCTCGAACGCCACCCGGACCTGCTGGCCGGCCTGTCCTCCGACACGAAGGGTGCGTCGTGATGCGAATCTTCGACCCGCACATCCACATGACCTCGCGAACCACCGACGACTACCGCCGCATGTACGACGCCGGGGTGCGCGCACTGGTCGAGCCCGCGTTCTGGCTGGGGCAGCCGCGTACCTCGCCGGGGACCTTCGCCGACTACTTCGACGGGCTGCTCGGGTGGGAGCCGTACCGGGCGGCGCAGTATGGGATCGCCCATCACTGCGCGATCGCCCTCAATCCCAAGGAGGCCAACGACCCCCGGCTGCGCGGCGTGCTCGACCTGCTGCCGCGTTACCTGGCCAAGGATCGGGTGGTCGCGGTCGGCGAGGTCGGCTACGACGAGATGACCCCCGCCGAGGACGAGGTGCTCCAAGCTCAGCTGGCGCTGGCCCTCGACCACGAACTGCCGGTCCTGGTGCACACCCCGCATCGGGACAAAGCGGCGGGAACCCGCCGGACTCTCGACGTCGTGAAGGACTCGGGCCTGCCGCCGGAGATGATCCTGGTCGACCACCTCAACGAGATGACCGCCGAAGCGGTGGCCGACAGCGGCTGCTGGTCCGGCTTCTCCGTCTATCCGGACACGAAGATGGACGTGCACCGGATGATCGCTCTGCTCCGTCTGTACGGCACCGACCGGGTTCTGGTGAATTCGGCCGCCGACTGGGGTCACAGCGACCCGCTGAAGACCCGGGCGGTCGGGGACGCCATGCTGGCCGACGGCTTCACCGAGCAGGACGTGGACAAGGTCCTCTGGGCCAACCCCGTCGCCTTCTACGGGCAGAGCGGGCGGCTCGAACTCGACGAGGTCAGCCCGGCC
Source organism: Acrocarpospora pleiomorpha (assembly GCF_009687885.1). Lineage (GTDB taxonomy): Bacteria > Actinomycetota > Actinomycetes > Streptosporangiales > Streptosporangiaceae > Acrocarpospora > Acrocarpospora pleiomorpha. The sequence goes on along the minus strand of NZ_BLAF01000011.1, from coordinate 180,102 downwards.
GCCGACTACGCAGGGAACACCATCAAGCGGGGAGTGGCGCCGTGAGGTTCCGCCACCAGGACGGTTCCACCGTGCACCTCGCCTACTGCACGAACGTGCATCCGGCCGAGGATCTCGCCGGGGTGCTCGCCCAGCTCCGCGACTACGCCGGTCCGGTGCGGCGCAAGCTGGGCGTGTCCCGGCTCGGCGTCGGGCTCTGGCTGTCCCGCCCGGTCGCCGACGCGCTGGCCGCCAGCCCCGCCGAACCTGTACGGCTTCGCGCGGCCCTCGATCGGGAGGGCCTTGAGGTGGTGACCCTCAATGGGTTCCCGTATCGGGGGTTCCATGATGAGGCGTCCGCCAAGTTGCGCGTCTACCAGCCGGACTGGACGTCGGACGAACGCCTCGACTACACGCTCGATCTGGCCAAGCTGCTGACGGGGTTGCTTCCCGATGACGTCGTCGCCGGGAGTATTTCCACGTTGCCGCTGGCTTGGCGTACGCCGTGGTCGGCCGAGCAAGCCGCCACGGCCGCGCGGAACCTGGACCGGCTGCGGGACGGGCTCGCGTCCCTGGCCGAGGCGACCGGGCGGACGATCAGGGTCGGCTTCGAGCCCGAGCCCGGCTGCGTGATCGAGACGACCACGCAGGCAGCCGCACATTTGACCGGCCTGGATCCGGACTATCTGGGTCTATGTCTGGACACTTGCCATCTGGCTGTCGGGTTCGAGGATCCGTTCGAGGCACTCGGCCGGCTGGACGCGGCCGGGCTGCCGATCATCAAGATGCAGGCGTCCTGCGCCCTGCGAATCGACGACCCCGGCATCGCGCACGACGAACTCGCCGCCTTCGACGAACCGCGATTCCTTCATCAAACCCGCGAACAGGGCACACCAGGCACGGACGACCTAGGGGAGGCGCTGGGCGGCGGTCTGCCGGGAACGTCACCGTGGCGCGTGCACTTCCACGTGCCCCTGCACTCCGCTCCCACCGCACCACTGGGCTCCACGCAGGACGTCCTCGACGACACATTCCGGGCGGTTCTCGGCGGGCCAGTCGCCCGTACCCACCACATCGAGGCGGAGACGTACACCTGGCAGACCCTCCCACCCGACCGGCGCCCCCGCACGCGGGAAGCCCTGGTCGAGGGGATCGCCAACGAACTCGCCTGGATCCGCGACCGCCTGATCAACCTCGGCCTGAAGGAGGAGGCATGACAGTCAAGCCTCTGGTGGTCATCGACGTGGTCGGGCTCACCCCCCGGCTGCTCGACCACATGCCCAACCTGCGCGGACTCGGCAGCCCCGCCACCCTGGGAACCGTGCTCCCCGCCGTCACCTGCTCCGTGCAGTCGACCCTGCTCACCGGCAGACCCCCACGCGACCACGGCATCGTCGGCAACGGCTGGTACTTCCGCGACCTCGGCGAAGTCCTGCTCTGGCGCCAGCACAACGGCCTCGTCGAAGGCCCCAAGATCTGGGACGACGCCCGCGCCGTCAAACCCGACTACAAAGTCGCCAACATCTGCTGGTGGTACGCCATGGGCGCCGCCACCGAAATCGCCATAACCCCCCGCCCGATCTACCACGCCGACGGCCGCAAATCCCCCGACTGCTACACAACCCCACCAGAACTCCGCGTCGACCTGACTCGCGAACTCGGCCGCTTCCCCCTCTTCTCCTACTGGGGCCCCAAAGCAGGCATCGCATCCAGCCGCTGGATCATCGCCGCAGCCCGCCGCATCCTCACCAACGAACGCCCCGACCTCACCCTCGTCTACGTCCCCCACCTCGACTACGACCTCCAGCGTTTCGGCCCCTCAGGACCCGAGGCCATCGCCGCCGCCCGCGACGTCGACCAAGCCCTCGGCCCCCTGCTGGACGACGCCTCCGCTTCGGGCGCGACCACCGTCGTCCTGTCCGAGTACGGCATCGTCGACGTCTCCCGGCCCATCGACATCAACCGCGCTCTCCGCGAGGAGGGCTTGCTGTCGGTCTACCGCCAGGCGGGCATGGAATACCTCGACCCCTGGACCTCCCGCGCCTTCGCCGTCGCCGACCACCAGCTCGCCCATATATACGTGCGCGACGAATCCGACACCCCCGCCGTGCGCAAGCTCATCTCCGCCCTCCCCGGCGTCGACCAGGTCCTCGACGCCGACGGCAAAGCCGCCTTCGGCCTCGACCACTCCCGCGCCGGCGAACTCGTCGCCATCGCCGACCCCGACGCCTGGTTCACCTACTACTACTGGCTCAACGACGCCCAAGCCCCCGACTTCGCCCGCGGCGTCGACATCCACCGCAAACCCGGCTACGACCCCGCCGAACTCTTCCTCAACCCCCAAGACCGCTGGGTCAAAGCCAAAGCGGGCCTCGCCCTGGCCAAAAAGGAACTCGGCTTCCGCTACACGATGCCCGTCGTCCCCTTGGACCCCTCCTGCGTACGAGGCAGCCACGGCCGCCTCCCCGACGACCCACTCGACGGCCCAGTCCTGCTCTCCGACGCATCCTTGGATCAAGGAACCTACGCGGCCACCGACGTGAAAGACCTGCTCCTGCGTCTCGCCGGACTCAGAACGTCAAACTGAACCACCCTCGCCGAGCTGCGGCGGCACTCCCCAAGAAGGAGAGTGCCGCCGTGTTCGTTTCGTCCGGCATGATGGGGTGAGATTCCACACAGGGAGGAACCCATCACGTGCGCCCCGAGAAGAACCCCGTGCTCGCGGTGACGCCCGGGCCCGCGGCAGGCGTGCGCGGAGCGATCGCGGGGAACCTGCGGCGCACCCGGCTGGCGCGCGGGTTCAGCGTGCGGGAACTGGCCGAGCTGACCGGGGTCAGCAAGGCGCTCATCTCACAGATCGAGCGGGGGGTGGCCAACCCCACCATCGAGGTGCTGACGCGGGTGGCCCACGCGCTCGGGCTGACGTTCGCCGAACTGACCCGGGTACATCTGACCGGGCCCGAGGTGATCCGCAGGGGCGAGGGCACGACGGTGGCGGTGGGCGAGACCACGGTGCGCAGCCTGTTCGCCGCGCCCGACCGGCGGCGGTTCGAGCTGGCCGAAGGCGACCTGCCGCCGATGACGCGCAGCACCAAGAGCGCGCACGGGCCTGGGTCGGTCGAGCACGCGTACGTGGTGTCGGGCGAGGTGACGGTGGAGACCGGCGCGTGGTCGGTGTGCCTGGACGAGGGGGACGCGGTCCGCTTCGCCGCCGAACTCGACCACGTCTACGTCACCGGCGAGCGAGGCTGCCGGGTGCTGACCTTGCTCTCCTTTTCCGAGGACTAGGCTCTCCTTCTCCGAGGACTAGCCGGGCCAGCGGGCCGAGCCGTCGGGCACGCTGGCCAGGAGTTCGCGCGTGTAGGGGTGAGCGGGGGCGTCCAGGACGCGGTCCACGGGGCCGGTCTCGACGCACTCGCCGGCCCGGAGGACGTACAGGCGGTCGGCGAGCTGCCGCACCACGGCCAGGTCGTGGGTGATGAACAGCATGCCCATCGACAGGCGCTCGCGCAGGCCGGCCAGGAGGGTGAGGATCTGGGCCTGGACGGAGACGTCCAGCGCGGATACCGGTTCGTCGCAGATCAGGAGCCGGGGCTCGCCGGCCACCGCCCGGGCGATGGCGACGCGCTGGCGTTCGCCGCCCGACAGGTGCGCCGGCCGTAGCCGGGCCAGGGCGGGGTCGAGCCCCACCAGCTCCAGCAGCCCGGCCACGTCGGCGGGGCGGCCGTCCGCGGCCAGGGCCTCTTTGAGGGTGGCGCCGACGGTGCGGGCCGGGTTGAGCGTCGAGTACGGGTCCTGGAAGATCATTTGTGCGGTGCGGCGGGCCCAGCGCACCTGGTGGCGGGGCATGCGGGTGTAGTCGGAGCAGTCCTGGCCGGCGAGCAGGATCGTGCCCGCGTCCGGCCGTTCCAGGCCGGTCACGCAGCGGGCCAGCGTGGTCTTGCCCGAGCCCGACTCGCCGACCACGGCCACGATCTCGCCGGGCGCGACGGTGAGCCCCACGCCCGCCAGCGCGGGCCGGGAGCCTCTCGGGTAGGTCTTGCGCAGGTCGCGCATGTCGAGCACCGGCTCGGCCGCGGCACGTACGGACGGGATGGCCGCCAGGCGGCGGTCGGCGGGCGGCTCGGCGGAGAGCAGCGCCCTGGTGTACGGGTGCCGCTGCTCCGCACGCAGGTCCGCTGCCCGCCCCACTTCGACGACGCGGCCCGCGTACATGACGACGACCCGCTCGCACATGGAGAACGCCACCCGCAGGTCGTGCGTGATGAGCAGGAATGTCATGTCCCGTTCGCGCTGGATGCGGCGGATGAGGGCCAGCACCTCGCGCTGGGTGGTGGCGTCGAGTGCGGTGGTGGGCTCGTCGGCGAGCAGGACGCGCGGGGCCGCGGCGAGCGCGGCGGCCAGCCCGACCCGCTGCCGCTGGCCGCCGGAGAGCTGGAACGGGTAACGCCCGGCCACGTCGGCGCCCAACCCGACCTCCGTCAGCAGCCTGGGCACTTCGGTCGTGCGGCCGGCACCCCTCGGCAGGCCGTCGGCGATCTGCCTGCCCACCTTGCGCAGGGGGTTGAGCAGCGTGAACGGGTCCTGCATGAGCAGCGACACGGTGCCGCCGCGCAGGCGGCGCAGGGCGCGCGGGTCGCCGTTCACCCGCTGCCCGGCGATGCGTACCTCGCCCTCGGCGACCAGCCCCGACGGCAGCAGCCCCAGCACTGCCCGGACGGTCAGCGACTTGCCGGAGCCCGATTCGCCCACGATGGCCACCGACTCGCCCGGCCCGGCCTCGAACGACACGCCGGACACCAGCGTGCGGCCGGTCGCCGGCTGCCGTACCGTCAGCCCGTCGATGTGCAGCATGTCAGCGTGCCCTTCCGCGCCGGTCGACGCGCTCGTGCAGCCAGTCGCCGACCACGTTGAGCGCGGCGGCGGTGGCCATGATGGCCAGGCCGGGGGCGATGACCGCCCAGGGGTTGGCGATGAGCTGGGTGCGGTTGTCGGCCAGCGTGCGGCCCCAGTCGGGCGATCCGGCGGGGACCCCGAGCCCGAGGAACGACAGCGATGACAGCGACACCAGCGCGTACGCGAAGTTGACGAAGGCCGAGGCGAGCGTGACCGGGGCGACGTTCGGCCAGATGTGCCTGGTCATGATGCGCCAGGAGGAGAGGTTCTTCAGCAGGGCCGCCTCGACGTAGGGGCGGTGGCGCTGCTCCAGCACCGCGCCGCGCACGGCCCGGGTGTCGGTGGGGGCGAACAGTACGACGAGCACCGCGATGGCCAGCACGTAGCCGCCGCCCAGCACACCGGCGACGACGATGGCGACCAGCAGGGCGGGCAGCGAGAACATCAGGTCGGCCCAGCGCATGGTCAAGGCGTCCACCCAGCCGCCGAGGTATCCCGCCGCCAGGCCGAGGAGGTTGCCGATGACCATGGAGCCGACGGCGACGGTGAGCGCGCCGGGGACCGCGGTGCGGGCTCCGGCGATGAGGAGCTGGAGCACGTCGCGGCCGAGGTCGTCGGTGCCGAGGGGGTGGCCGGGTCCGGGGCCGATGATGCCGGTCATGAGGTCCTGCGCGGTGGCCCCGGGCACCAGCCAGGGCGCGAACGCGGCGGCGATCCCCGCGCCGGCCAGCACGGCCAGCGCGGCGAGTACGAACAGCGGTGGCCGCCTCACGAGCCGCCTCATGAGGGGCCTCCGCCGAGCCGGACCCGCGGGTCCACGAGCGAGTAGCCGACGTCCACCAGCAGGTTGACCGCGGCGATGAGCAGGGTGAGCAGCAGCGCGAGCGCCTGCACGACCGGCACGTCCTTGAACGTCACCGACTCGACCAGCAGCGACCCCAGCCCCGGCAGCGCGAAGGTGACCTCCACCAGCACCGTTCCGGCGAGCATGCCGGTCACGATGAGCCCGGCCGCGGTGAGGATCGGCACGAGCGAGTTGCGCAGGGCGTAGCCGAGCACGACGGGGCCGGCGAGGCCACGGGCCCGCGCGAACACCACGTAGTCCTGCTCCAGCTCGCGTACCAGGGCGGCCCTGCTGAAGCGGACGAGCATGCCCACCGCGCCGACGGCGAGCGCGGCGGCGGGGAGGGTGAGATGCCAGGCCTGGTCGGCGAGCCCTTCCCCGGCGCCGTAGACGGGGAACCAGCCGAGCCCCAGCGCGAACACCACGAGCAGCAGCAGCCCGACGGCGAACGGCGGCGCGGACAGTCCCACGACCCCGGCGGTCACCACCAGCCGGTCGGCGGCCCGGCCGCGGCGTAGCGCGCCCAGCACGCCAAGGGGGACCCCGGCCAGCGCGGCGAGCAGGGTGCCGTAGCCGGTGAGGGCGAGCGTGAGCGGCAACCGCAGGCCGAGCATGTCGGCGACGGGGACGCCGGTCCTGATCGAGGTGCCCAGGTCGCCGCGGAGCACGCCGCCGAGCCAGCGCAGGTACTGGACGGCGACGGGGTCGTTGAGGTGGTAGCGGGCCTGGACGGCGGCGATGGTCTCGGCGGTGGCCGGGCGGATGCCGAGCAGGGTCTGCTGCACCGAGCCGGGGGCCAGATAGAGCAGGCCGAACACGCCGATCGAGAGCAGGAGCACGACGGCGGCGGTGCCGGCGAGCCGGCGCAGCAGGAAGGCACGCCAGCCCTTCACAGCACCCCGCTCTCCGTCAGCCAGCCGATCACGCGTTCGGCCGCGTCCCTGCGGTGGGCGGGTTCGACCAGTTCGTGGCCTTCCCGAGGGTAGACGACGAGCTGGGTGCGCACGCCCGCCGTGGTGTATGCGCGGTAGAGCTGCTCGGCCTGGCCGAGCGGGGTGGTGCGGTCGCGGTCGCCGTGCAGGATGAGGGTCGGGGTGCCGGAGCCCGCGGCGTGGTAGATCGGGGAGCGGGCGGCCAGGCGCTCGCGCCCGCTGGGGGTGAACGGGTCGGCTCCCGCGTGGTAGAGCGGGTCGAAGCCGGTCGCGAGGTTGCTGGCGGTGGCGAAGCTCAACCAGTCCGATACTCCGGACATGACGACCGCGGCGCGGAACATGCGGGTCTGGGTGGTGGCCCACGCGGTCAGGTAGCCGCCGTAGCTGAGTCCCATGACGGCGAGCCGGCCGGGGTCGGCGACGCCGGTCTCGACCAGGTGGTCCACCCCGGCGAGCAGGTCGGCCAAGTCCTCCGCGCCGAGCCGGCCGATGACGGCGCGGGCGTAGTCCTGGCCGCGGCCGCTGCTGCCGCGCGGGTTGGGCAGCAGGACGGCGGCTCCGGCGTGGGCGAGCGGCACGGCGAGCCGGTTGAACTCGCCGGGCGCGAACGCGCTGGACCACAGCCAGGTCGGCCCGCCGTGCGCGATCGTCACCAGGGGGCGCGGCCCGTCCCCGCCGGGTGCGGTGAGGAGCAGACCGGAGACCGGCAGGCCGTCGGAGGAGGTCCAGGTGATCTCCCGCTGCTCGACGGCCAGGTGGGCGAGCCGGGCGTTGAGCGCGGTCCGCGGACGCCAGTCGCCGTCCTTGACCGCGGCGACGGCGATCTCGGGCGGCCGGCCGGTCGTCTCCCAGCAGGCGGCGGCCAGCGGGCCGGCCACCGACAGGGAAGGCTGGCCGTCGCGCCCGCTCAGCGTGCCCCGGGCGGTCCAGCGGCTGAGCACCTGCCCGTCGGCCGCGCCGAGCAGGCCGCCGTGCACGCCGGTGCCGGCCCAGCCGGCGAACCAGAGCGTCTCGGCGTCGAGCCAGCCGAGGTCGGTGACGTCGTCCAGGTCGCCCAGGGGCTCGATCGCGCCCGTGTCCAGGTCGGCGCGGAGCACGCGGCCCGAGACGATGGACAGGCCCTCGACGGCGACCGCGTACCGGCCGCCGGGGGCGAGCCTGGGCCGGTTGAGCTGCCAGCGGCTGCGGTACAGGGTGCGGACCGCGCCGCCGTCGACCAGGTCGAGGCGGGGGCGGTAGTACCCGGCCGGGGTCTCGTCGTCGGAGGTCACGGCCAGCACGCGGCCCTCGCGCCAGTCGGCGTCCCAGACCGTCCGGCCGGGCAGCGGGATGGCGCGCGGCGCGGTGTCGCCGCCGACGGCGAGCCAGGCCAGCCGCCGTAACCGGTTCCCCGGCGCGAGCACGAACGGGTCGGACGGGTCGGGCACGCGCAGCCCCAGGTGGCTGCCGTCGCGCTCGCTGCCCGGGTCGGCCAGCCGGACCAGGACCGTGCCGTCGCCGCCGGGGATGAGGTCTTCGATCTCGCCGTCCACCCGCGCCTGCCAGGCCAGGCCGAGGCCGGCATCCCTGACCTCGATGTGGTCGCCGCCCGCGGCCAGGAGCAGCCCTCCGTCAGGGAGCCAGCGGGTGAGGGTGTACGGGCCCGGGCCGGGCACCGGCCGCAGCCCGCCGTCCGGGCCCAGCACGTGGGCGAGGCCGTCGATGACGCAGGCCACGTGCTCGCCGTCCGGGTGCAGCGCCACCGACTCGGGGACGCGCAGCCCGGCCAGCGCGTCGTGGACCTCCAGCGGTCCGGCCATCAACGGGCCGCGATCTCGGTCGCCCACGGGCCGACGAAGAAGTAGGGCCCGAACCCCCCGGCCGTGACGTTCCTGCCGAAGGCGGTGGCCGCCTCGCCCCACCACAGCGGCTGGTAGGGCACGTCGGCGGCGGACTTCACCAGGGCCTCGCCGAGCAGCCTGCCCCTGGCCGCGTCGTCCGTGCTCGCCTTGGCGTCGTCGAGGAGCTTGGTGACCTCGGGGTTGTCGTACTCGGCGATGTTGGTGCCGTTCGCACCGGTGGCCGAGCCGTGCAGGAGCTGCTGGACGTACTCGGCCGGGTCGCCGGTGGTGGCGAAGTACCAGCCCAGGTAGATGCCGGAGGCGTGCTTGCCGAGGTCGGCGATCCACTGCTCCAGCGGCACCTCCTTGACCTCCAGCGTGATGCCGATCTGGCTGAGGTTCTCGGCGAGGGTGAGCGCGGCCCGGCCGAGCTGGGGGCCGCTGCTGGGGTAGGTGAGCGTGTCGCCGAACCCCTGGGGGGTGGCCGACTGCGCCAGCTCCGCCTTGGCCATGGCCAGGTCGAAGCCGACCTGCGGGATGCTCGCGTACAGGCTGGTCACCCCGGCCTGGTCCAGGACGCCGCCCCACTGGGCGGGGTCGGGGATGGTGGTGGCGACCTTGCCGTGGCCGCGCAGGACGCTCCTGACGATGCCCTCGCGGTCCACGGCGTGCGCGACGGCCCTGCGGACGTGAACGTCGTTCCAGGGCTTCTTGGCGGTGTTGAAGGCCAGCGTGACCAGGGAGCGGTCGCCCGCGGTCATGAGCTGGACGCCGGAGAGGGACTTCCACTGGTCGATCTGCTCGGCGGGAACGTTCAGCGCGACGTCCACCGAGTCGCCGCGCATGGCCAGCAGCCGGGTGGACTCCTCCGGGATGAAGTCGATCTTGATCTGCCCGTACGGCGCCCTGCCGCCCCACCAGCCGTCGTTGCGCTCCAGCGTGACGTGCGAGTCGGGCGCGAACTCCGCCACCTTGTAGGGCCCGGTGCCGAGCAGCTTGCCCTCGGGCGTGCCGATCTTCTCGCCGGTGGCCTCGATGAACTTCCTGCTGGTCACCAGGAGGGTGCCCGGGGAGGGCGTCCAGGCGAAGGAGGCGTCGGGACTCTTCAGCCTGATCGTGATCTCCGCGGGGCCGGTCGCCTCGACGGACGCCACGTTGGCGTAGGCGTAGGCGAAGGCGGTGGTGGAGCCCTTCTTGGCGTGCAGGTTGAGGCTGGCGACGACGTCATCGGCGGTCATCGGGCTGCCGTCGGAGAACGTGACCCCGGCGCGCAGCGTGTAGACGTACGTGGTGGGGTCCCTCCTCGTCCACGACTCGGCCAGGGACGGCTGGAGACCGCCGTCCTGGCCGACGCCGACCAGGGCCTCCTGCACGAGGAGGGCGACCACGTAGTTCATGATTCCGGCCTCCTTGCTCGCATCCAGCGAGCCGAGGGAGGAGGGCAGGGCGACGCGCAGCACGTCGAGGCTCTTGGCGGGCTCGCTCTGGGAGTTCGGCTGCGTGGTACCGCCACAGGCTGCCAGCAGGCCGGGAAGCGCGGCGAGACCACCCATGAGGGCGGTGGAGCGCAGAAGGGAACGCCGGGACACAGGGAGATCGGCCACCCGAGGACCTACTTTCACGCGACCGGATCAACCTGCCTAGCTGCGGTGTCTACCGGTAGAATCCACTTGGCTCATGAGAGTATTCGGTCGTGTCGCCACCGGTCAAACCCCCCGCCCGAATAGGAAATAAATGATCACGATCTATGGCGCCCGCTGGTGCGGGCACTGCCACCGGCTCAAGGCGCGGCTCAGCGAAGCGGGCATCGCCTACACGGAGGTGGACGTGGACAGCACGCCCGGCGCCGTCGAGCTCATCAGCGAGCTGAACGGCGGCTCCTGGCTCATCCCCACCGTCGTCTTCCCTGACGGCTCAGCCCTGGTCAACCCGAGCCTCGAGGACGTGCGCTCCCGGCTGCGCGGCGGATGACTTTCAGAGCGACCTTGTCATGAACGCGCTGTACGGGTCGAGCCGGTAGTCCGCAAAGGGTTCGCAGTAATCGAACCCGAATTTCTCGTACAGCTTCCTGGCGGGCAGGAAGAAATCATCCGAGCCGGTCTCGAGGCTAAGCCGGGTGAAACCCATGCGCCTGGCCTCGGTGATGATGTGCTCCAGCAACAGGGATGCGATCCCGCTCCGCTTGCGCACCGGCCTGGTGCGCATCGACTTCACCTCGGCGTGGTCCGTGTCCAGTCTCTTGATCGCACCGCAGCCCACCAGGGTGTCACCGTCCATGACTGACCAGAAGGTGATCTCGGGCTTGCGGAGCCCGTCGAGATCGAGGGCGTGCTTACTCTCCAGGGGCGTGATGGACCGCATCTCCTGGATGTGCTCGTTGAGGAACTCGGCGATCTCCGGCCCGGAAAGGTCGTCTACTGCGATCTTCACTTTGCTCCCGTTCCGTCGGCGCCGCAGATGCCATGTCATGGTACTTAGTCGGCGTAGGGCCCGGCCGGACACCCACGTTCGCAGGAGGAGGAATCGCGTGCAGGTGGTGGCCAACCTGGCCACCACCTGCACGCCGAGTTCCAGGGCGGGTGTGCGAGTGTCCTGCCGGTCCCGTCGTCCTAGTGACGGTCGTCGCGCCTGGCGGCCCGCGTAACGTTGATCGACGCGGAGGCACTCCTGCCGTCGACCGTGGCGTGGACCTGGTACGTGCCCGGCCGGATGCCCTCGGGGACGGTCAGGGTCTTGGTGGCGCGGCCGTTCCGCAGCCGGACCGTGTACGTCCTGCCGTTCAGGCCGGTGATGGTGGCGGTGCCGGCGTGCCGCACGCCTTTGGTCTCGACGGTGACCGTGTAGGAGTCCCCGGACGCTACCTGGTCGTCGCTGACCGAGACCTCCGGGTGCCGGTCCTTCTGCTGGACCGCCGAAGCCACGGGCGGCCGGTACGTGGCCGTGTCCGCGAGCGACGCACCCGCGAACGGCACGGCGATCAGGCTCGCGCTGAGGACACCTGCGATGAGAGGCTTGGCGAAACGCATGATATTGAACCCCCGATCCGCGGCGGCCTTCTGAAATCCCGGTGATTTCATCTGCAAAGCCTGCCGCTGGGGATTAAACATATTGACGCCGCCTTGCGCGACTCTGTGGAAATCCATTCCACTTCCTGGCAAACGCGTAAGCGATAAGTAAGCGGAGTGGCGGCCAGGGTGCCTTGAGATACACGGTCGGGTCGCCGGGAAGAGCATGACCGGTGCCGATGCAGACGCGGGCGGAGTGGGCTGAGCGCAACAGCTGACCCTGGCCTATCAGAATGCGCGCGAGACCGGCTTTCTCCCCCGACCCTGATTGCCGCCATCGATCGGCGACTCGCACCTTGACCTGGGCCTTCGTGTGCGGAGCGGGTGACGTGGAGGACGAATCGCCGTCTGAGGCGGCGGGGCGGCCTCGAGATCAGGAGATCATCGATCTCCATCGGGCCGCTTGGCGGGTGGGCGTAGACTGACCGTTACTCCGATGGTGCTGGCGGGTTCGGTCATGCTGCTTCCAGATCCTTGATCGAGAGGTAGACACCGTGCTTGCGGAAGGCGGCGGGCGCCCATGCGATGGCGTCGGCTCGCTGGACAGCCAGTTCTGCGGGAAACCAGGCACGGCGTAGGACTCTGCCGTCGGCCCATGCCGGAGGCGCGAGGTCGTGTTGGGCGGCCAGGTGCTCGGCGAGTGCCGCGAGGAGGGTGTCCCAGCGTTCGTCGCCGATCAGGCTTGGCTCGTCCTTCAGCAGTGCCGGTTGCGCTGCGGCGGGCTCCCAGCGGTATTCCTCCAGGAACTCCCAGACGAGTTTCCACCGGATCTTGTCGTTGGTGGCCACGGCGAGATGCCCGGCCAGCTCGCTGAGCGTGATCGGCCGATAGTTTGTCGCCATCGGTCCATCCTATCCAGCGGCCTCCCCTGAGGAGGGGGGACCGTCACGGTCGGCGAATCTGGCGTCGACGTGGATCAAGAGGAAGTCGTCGACGGGAATGATGGGCAGGCGGGGCAGCCCGGTGCGGGCCGTGGCGTGGGTCGAGCAAGATCTTGTACGGCTCTCCATCCACGATGCCGGTGTAGCGCCGCCACGCGAGCGACGAACGGCGTGATGGGTTGAGCACGCCGTCCACGTCCAGCAGCAGCATCGGTGTCATGGTGATCCTTTACGGAGTTCCAGGGCGAGCGTCCGTAGCCAGGGTTGAGCGAAGGTGGGTTCGCTGGCCAGATGGCGCGCTATCGCTGTCCGGGTCGGATGGCTTCGGCCCTGCTCAACGTAGGCGACAGCCTCGGCCAGGGCGTGGGCGACCTTCTCGCTGTGCCGAGGTGCGGTGACGGTCTCGTCAGCCCAGAGGGTACGTCGGAAGGACGGTGCGATCTTCTCCTGGGAGTTGCCGAGGTAGTTCCACAGGGTGCCGGGTATGGACACGTTGGTGATGGCGCTGCGGGGCAGTTCATCGGTCCAGTCGGCGTCCTGCCACCAGCGCCAAGTGCTGGGGCTGGTCTTCTTGCGTGCGGTGACGCCCAGAAAGCGCAGCTTCAGCCGAATGACATCCCATGTCTCGTGTTCGTCGGCGATCCAGTCGCGTAGGAAACCGTACAAATGGGTGAAGGTGTGGCCCCCGTAGACCAGGTCGGCGAAGACGATCGGGCGCGCACGGCGGGCCAGGCCGTACGGGCTGATGCCCATCGCCTCCAGGTTGATCCGCAACTGCCGGACCTCGTGTACGAGCAGCGGTTCCTCGAACCGGTAGGAGAACGGCAGCAGGCAGACCCGGTCAGAGCGAGAGGTGCCGGACAGCGCGCCGGAGAGCACGTCGAAGATGCTGTCGGCGGAGCGGCCGACGAAATACAGGTCGCCATCGCCGCTGCGGGCCAGGACCTTGGCCGCGCACTCGATCAACGGCTCCAGAAAGTCCAGCGCGACTTCTTGGCCATCCAGGAGCGTGCCGAGCTGATCACGGCGGACCAGATCCCACCGGAACGGCCGGTACGGGGTCGTCACCGAACCATGGTTACGGAACCTGCCAGTCCGAAGCATCCGATTTCTCCAGCGGATCGTCGCGGCCTCCCACCGGCGCAGAGGACCGGTTCAGGGCATCCGTAACCTGCTATGGCACGATGACAAAAATAGTGTCCCAGCTGGGGACTCATGAAGAGGCTCAAGCGAGCCGTAGGAGGCGACACGCCTTGAGTGGGGCCCTGTACGGGAGCGAGCCTGGTTATCCCTCACGTGAGGCGGTCAGGGAACGCAAGGTCGTCAAACCAACTCCCTCCGAGCTCATGGAGGACACCGGGACCGGTCTGGACTACGGGATCCGGCCGGACCGCATGCCTGGCTACATCACCCCGATCGATCGTTTCTTCCTTCGCAGTCACGCACCGACTCCTCATCTGGACGCGGAGAGATGGCTGCTCCGGATCGAAGGACGTGGGGTACGCGAACCGATCACCTACACCTACGCCGACCTGTGGAAAATGCCGATGGTCTCAATGATCCGCACAATCGAGTGCGCCGGTAACCGCCGGATGCTGTTTGGCGAGGAGCACGGACACAAGTTCGACGGCACCCAGTGGGGACGCGGTGCGATCGGCACCGCGGAATGGACCGGCGTCCGGTTGCGCGACCTGCTCGAACCCGCCGGGATCACGCCGGACGCGTGCGAGGTGATGCCGGAGTCCCTCGACGAGATCCATGCCCGCCGCCCCATGCCGCTGGCCAAGGCGCTCGCCGACGACACCCTGCTCGCGCTGGCCATGAACGGCGAGACGCTGCCGCCCGATCATGGATACCCGGCACGGATCGTGGTGTCCGGATGGCTCGGCGCGGCCAGCATCAAATGGGTGGGCCGGATCGAAGTCTCCGAACAGCCCTTGCACGTTCCGTGGAACACCGAAGACTACGTGCTGATCGGCCCGGACTACCCTCCGCAGGCGCCCTCACCTGGTATGCCGATCACCGGCCTACCGGTGGCGAGCCTGGTGGAACTGCCCTGGCCGGCACGGCTGCGGCCGGTGCCGCAAGTCATCCGGGGGCGTGCGTTCGCGGGGGAGAACCGGGTCACGACGGTCGAATATCGCATCGACGAGGGCCCTTGGCAGGAGGCGTCACTGGCTCCGGCGGAGATACCGGCGGCGTGGGTCCGCTGGCAGTTCAGCTGGGACCCAGAGCCCGGCGATCACATCGTCCGGGTACGCGCCACCGACGATCATGGCCGTACCCAGCCCGACACCGTCCCCTGGAATGACCTCGGCTACCTCTATCACCCGGTGCTGTCCCACCCCATCCGAGTCGAATCCACGCCTTGAGGCCGTATAGGGCTCGGAGAACAAGCGAACGAAAGCTGCCGCATACTGGCGGATCAAGCGCCCATCCTCGATGCAAAAATGTGACAAACATCACAGGTTGTAGATCGATCCGGCACCCTATTGCTGAGTGTTATGCATCATAACTTAAAGTGATGTCGAAATGTGTCTAGTTGTTGCGAACATCGACATTTCGCTTCCCCTTCAAGCAGAGTAAACGTCGGTTCGACGGGGAAGGGCGTCGGCTATGCCTATTGGATCACGGCTAATTCGGGTTCCCGGTGGCCCTGATCTATCGCAGAAGGTCGTAGCTTTCTTCTCAAAGGATTGTCACGGCGGGGACGGATTGGCCTCCTGCTGCCGCTGTGATAGATCTTCCTTGTGGGGATTGCGATCAGGTGGATTGGTGATCCCAAGTTCGACCTTCAGCGTAGAAGGCAGGAAACGATGATCGTTAATAATGGAGTCAATGATCCGACTTACTCCTGCCGGGGACTCTAATGTCGGGGAGTCGGAGAAGGCGGACCAGGTCAGCGCTTGAAAGGACTCCCGCTGCCAAATCCGGGCAACGGAATGCGAGGCCTGCACAGCACGCTGCCGCTGCCAGGTGGGAGAGGCTCTGGCCGAGGGCAATCGGCACCACGGGGCGGAGGGTGGGCCTCGTCTTGGGCCTCGGGGGCGCTGGGCTCGGATCCGTGATGATCCTCAAAGGCTATGCCCTACCAAGCGCAGCTGGAGTTCTTGGCTTCATCGCCTCTCTTCCTGTTCTCGTTCTCGTGATCCTGGCGCTGGCGGCCTTGATGTCGAGCCGGGAGGGCGACACGTTTCGGAGGCGGGTTTATCTGATGGAGACCTTCCTCATGCTGCTGACTGGTCGTTCGCGGGACACAACTAAGCTCCCCGATGAGATGGCGCTTTCTGCTGTAGGCACCGAGACTGGGGCGCAATCTTCCTCAGCGATTCCCCCTGGGAGATCGGAAGAAGCCCTGCGCGCGAAGCTCCTGGATGCCGAAGCCAAGGTCAAGGACATCGAAGCGGTGCTGAAGATCTATCGGACAGCGCTTCAGCTTGCTGTCGTCCAGTGGGGGGCTTCCAGCGCAGAGTCCGAGAAGCTAGCAGCAGCATTCGCGGGTGAGGTAGAGCAAAAGATAAAAGATATGGCGCCAGATCACGCTGAGCTCAGGTCGAGTAGTAAGGCCCGCAGGAGACGAGGCGGACGAGCGCTAGTTTCAGAGAGGCCAGAGGGAGGCGGTTCCGCAACAAGCGCAGCGCAGCCCTGATGCTGGTTTTGAAGTCCTGGCAACTCCGCCGTACTTCACTGAACGGCCGAGGTCGAGTGGGGATTTTTGCCGGCGACGCGGATCGCTCACCAGGCGAGCCAGAGTTCCTGCCAGGTTTTGTCATCTGGGAGATCGGTCTCCGGCAGATTGTGCGCGTGCTGGAACTTCCGCAGCGCCCGGCGGGTGTTCGGCCCGAAGTCGCCGTCGGCGCCGTCAGGGCCGACGCCGAAGCCGTGCTGGATCAGCAGTTCTTGCACGCTGCGCACGTCCAGTTCGCCGATGAGTCCCGCCGTCACCGAATTCGGGAAGGACGGGACACGGGACGGCGAGGACGTGCCGTTGTAGGCGGGCCTGCCGTACCCGACGACGTGACGCAGGTTGCGCGAGCGGCGCGCCACGACGTTTGACGTATTGCCTTCGATCGTCTGGATCGTCGTGCCGGAGCGCACCTTCTCCACCACGCCGACGTGCTGGATTCCCGGCTCGGAGTCGGGGAAGTCGAAGAACACCACGTCTCCCGCGCGAATACCGGCGGCTCCCTTGTGCCAGCGTCCGTTCTCCTTGAACCAGTTGGCGTGGGAGGGCGTGAAGGCGAAATCGCCCACGATCGTGAGCATGTCCTTGCCGCCCGCCAGGAGCGCGCACTCGGCGAGGAACATGTCACACCATTTGGCTCCGCTGAATATGGGGGCACGGTGGCGGATGCCGTACCGGCGGCCGAAAAGGGACTGGCTGCGCCCCTCTCGGTATCCTTCGAAGGCGGCCATCATCTTGAGCAGGTCGCTGGCCTTAGGCATGGGCGGCCACCTCCCGGTCGATCGCGTCGTAGTCGGGGGCTTCCAGCGGCAGGTCCGGATCATCCGGCTGGGGCGCGCCGTCTCCGGGTTCTGAGCGGAGGATCGGATCACCCTCGGGGGAACTTGTCATACTTCACGATGATGTTGACGATTTCGTCCGCGCATGAGTAGGCCCGTACTCATTTCCGGACCCAGCGCGTCGGGAGGCCTGCCGGTGATGGGGTGATTGCCCCGTGAGACGTTCCGCCATTTGGCGGGTGGTTTCCGCCGCGTGGCGCTCGATCGGGAGGCGGGGCCGGATCACGATGCTGGTAGGCGGTGATGTCAGCCGCGCGTAACACCATCGACATCCAGGAGCCGATCATGACCGTACCCACCCCGCCGCCGTTCGACCCCGAGCTGGCCGCCGCGCTGACCGTGATGGCAGAGTTCATACCGCCGTCCCTGACGATGGAGACGCTGCCCGCGCTGCGCGATGCGCCGTTCATGCCGGAGGAGGACTTCACCCGCGGCGGCGCGATCGACGTCACGGAGCTGACCGTCCCCGGTCCGGCGGGCGAGCCCGACATCTCGCTGCTCGTCCTGCGCCCGGCGGGCGAGACGGAACCGGTGCCCGCGCTCTACAACATCCACGGCGGCGGCATGATCCTGGGCACCAACCGACTGATCCCCACCGAGATGCTCGACATGGTCGTGGAGCTGAAGCTGGCGGTCGTCTCGGTGGAGTACCGGCTCGCGCCCGAACACCCGCACCCCGCGCCGGTCGAGGACAGCTACGCGGGCCTGGTGTGGACGGCCAAGCACGCCGACGAGATCGGCGTCGACCCAGGGAGGATCATCGTCGCGGGCGCGAGCGCGGGCGGCGGCCTCGCGGCGGCCGTGGCGCTGCTGGCCCGCGACCGGGGCGGCCCCGCTCTGATCGGCCAGCTGCTGATCTGCCCGATGCTCGACGACAGGAACGACACCGTGTCCAGCCACCAGATGGCGGGCCTGGGCGTCTGGGACAGAACCTCGAACGACACCGGCTGGACGGCGCTGCTCGGCGACCGGCGCGGCGGCCCCGACGTCTCCCCGTACGCCGCGCCCGCGCGGGCCGCCGACCTGTCCGGCCTGCCGCCTGCCTTCGTCGACGTCGGCTCGGCCGAGACCTTCCGGGACGAGGACGTCGCGTACGCCACCGGCATCTGGCAGTCGGGCGGCGTGGCCGAGCTGCACGTGTGGCCCGGCGGGTTCCACGGGTTCGACATGATGGCGCCGCAGGCCGCGATCTCGCAGGAGGCGAAGGCGGCGCGGCTGAGGTGGCTGCGGCGGATCCTCGGCGCCTAGTCGTACCTGGCGGGCTGAGGCAGGATGGCATGGTGAGAGAGCTTGCCGGCAGGCTGGCCGCGCTCGACCCGGACGCCAGCGCCGCCGTCCAGGTCATCGCCTACTTCGACGGTCTGGTGGCGACCAGGGCCGGGCTGGAGGCGATCGTCCGGGGAGCGGCGGTGCTGGCGGGCTGCCCGGCCCGCCTCATCGATCCCGATCACCGGGTGAACGTGCGCGTCCTGGGCGACGGGCGCCGGGACGACGCCGTGGCCCCGCCCGATCCCGCCTGGTTGCACGCGCCGCTGGGGTACGAGCACGCCGTACTGTGGCTGGAGCGGCCCGGACCCGCCGGGGCGGTCGACCTGATGGTCCTCGAACGAGCCACCGGAGTCGCCCGCGACGCCCTGGAACGCACCCGCGGCCGGGCCCCCTCGGCCAGCGACCCCGCCTTGGTCGAACTCCTCCTCGACCCGACCGCCACCGAGGCCGACCGCCTGCACGCGGCCCGCCGCCTCCGCCTCCCCGAGACCGGCGTCTGGGCCGTGGCCATCGCGGGTGCCCCACCCGCGATCGAACACACCGGCACGCGCGCCAGCCCTGGGCGGCGGGCGGGAGTCGGAACCGTCGGGCGCGTGGCCGACCTTCCCACCTCCTGGACGGCGGCCAAGACCGCGCTCCGGTTCGCGGCCGAAGGAGACGAGCAAGATCCGGGCCCAAGGGTGGTACGGGCCGACGAACTGGGCGGCCTCATGGTCCTGGCCACCGCGGTAGGCGCCGACACCGAGCCGGCGCCCGACGTCCGAGCTCTAGACCACGCGGCCACCGCAGCACCCTGGATGCTGTCCACCCTGTACGCCGCCGCGTCGGAACCAAGCCTCCGCACGGCCGCCACCGCCCTCACCCTCCACCACTCGACCCTCCAGGACCGCCTCACCCGCGCGGAACACCTCCTCGGCTGGAACGTCCGCGACCCGCAAGGCCGCCTCCGCCTCCAACTCGCCTTCGCCCTGAGACGCCTGCACCGGCATCCCCCTACGTGAGACGCCGCACGCTTCGAGCTCTGCACGGGACGCGCTCGTCGCGGTGTGGGGTGCGGCCGAATTCTTTACCCAGGCCCAATTCGCAGGGCTCGCTATGGCGCACCAAAGCCATCGAAGATCTCGCTCACCTGATTTCCAGGCACGCAGTTCGATACAACGGCGACATCGACTGCTCTCGTTTCAGCCGAACTTGAGCATAGACGCAGGTATGGCTGCTCATCAGCAGGTTTCCGTAGATATCCTGACCGGCGAAAGTATGTTCATATGGCGCTGACGCACCGTCCGCAGGACGGTGGACGCTTACCGCGACAATCAACGGGGGCGTTTGCTGGAGTGCGTCCGAGTGAATGAACTTTCCCCAACTGGCCTGGCAGTGCCGGGACGCCCGAAGTTCCAAGAACCCGGCCAGATAGCGCTCAGGATAGAAGATCTTGACACTGTCCGCGGTTTCCGCGTCCCTTCCGCAGCCCAGTACCTCGGGATCACTACCGTCGACAGCGACAGGCGGAACCTGGTCGCCTGCCTGCCGAGCAGACCATAGGACGGCCACGGTCGCCGTTACCAATACGAGCACCAGTAGCGCATATCGCTTCCAGCGGAAGGCCCGGGCTACGAACACGTGATTAGCCGGGGGAGCGGGTTCATCTGAGCCTTCCGAAACATGCGAAAAGCGCTTCGTGGCAGCGTGATCCAGCGATGCGGGTTCGAGCCTCATCGGCAGATGAGCGCGACGGCGCGAAAAAGGATCACCATGCCGTTCGATCCGAGCGTCTTCGAGCACCGACTGCAAAGATTCATCGTCGATGCCGAGTACTTGTTCGTACAGTCTGACGATCTTATCGGACGGCATCTTGCTGCCCGTCTCATACTCGTGGAGTTGTGAGTGGGAGTTGTAACCCACGAGTTTCGCCATTTTGCGTAGGCCGATTCTCGCTGACATGCGGGCCGACCTCATCGCGGCTCCCACACGTTGTTCGGGTAACTGCTCAGGTGATCCGCCGTCAATCATCAGCAACTCCATCGTCAGAGTCAGATTATTGCCGATGCCGCTACGGATCAGTAGCCGTGGTCTGTGGGTGGTCTGTGTGAATCGCCCTGGTCGGTCTTCGCCCAGACCAGCGTGATTCGGGTCCAGGCTCAACACATCACTTCCACACTCTTGGCCTCCACGGGGTGCGAGAGGGCAAGTTAGGAGATCAGGTGCGAAGATCATTCAGGCTGGCGATAGCGAGCATGATCACGCTGTCAATGACCTTGACCGGAATCGGAGCCGTCACCGCGGCGGCAGCCGAGCTGGACCCTACATTCGGGGTCGGCGGAAAGATAACGACGTCGTTCGAAGGAAACGCATATCTCGGGGGGATGACGTTGCAGGCGGACGGCAAGATTGTCGCGGTCGGCAACGCATTCAATGGAACCGATACCGACTGGCGGATCGCGCGATATGGTGCGGACGGAGCCCTGGACGCGTCGTTCGGGACGGCGGGCATAGTTACGGCCGACTTCGGTGGCGACGACAATCTCGACACGGTGGCCGTTCAGCCGGACGGAAAGATCCTCGTCGGTGGCTACAGCCGGCCGACCGGCACCGCTCGCTGGACGGTCGCCCGGTACAACACGAACGGGACGATCGACACAGGTTTCGGGTCGTCGGGAATCGCGGCGACATTGTTCTCCGGCATGTCGTCCAACCTGCTGGGCATCGCTCGGCAACCCGACGGAAAAATCGTCGCGACAGGATATACGAACACTGGCGCCGGTCATGATGATGTGGCCGTCGCCCGCTATCACAACGACGGTTCCCCAGACCTCGGGTTCGGTTCTTCCGGATTCGTAACCACTCCGATCAGTACGTCACCGACACCCAACGATCGAGGCAACGCCATCGCCGTCCAGCCTGACGGAAAACTCGTAGTATTCGGCGACTTCGATGCGAGCGGCCATGACGATGTGTTCCTTCTGCGTTACAACGCGAATGGGACATTGGATACAGGATTCGGAAGCGGTGGCCGTATCACCGACAGCTTCCTTACTCACAACGGCGCACGTGATCTCAAGCTGCAGGCAGATGGAAAGATAGTCGTCACCGGAGGCGCAGTCATCCCTGGACCTGGTGATACCTATATCGCCCGTTATGGCATCAACGGAGCGCCTGACACCGGATTCGGCAGCGGCGGCAGCGTAATCACGTCATTCTCAGCCGACGCCGATTCGTCGAACGCCCTCGCCATCCGCCCCGACGGAAAGATTCTCGTCGCCGGCTACGAGGGGACCGGCAGCGCCCAGGACAGTGCCGTCAGGCAGTTCAACCCGGATGGCACCCTCGACACCTCTTTCGGCACGAACGGCTCGCTCGTCATACCGTTGAGCTCCGCCGATGACAACCTCAGCGCTATCGCGGAACAGCAGGACGGCAAGATTGTCGTGGCAGGTGCCGCGCATGAAGGCGCCAGTAACGCGTGGGCGCTGGCGCGACTGTCCGAGGGACCGTTCTCAAGTGAGTTCACCGCGAGCGCGGACACGTATGTACGAAGCGGGCAAGCAAATAAGAACGAGGGCAGCGCAGCGCTAATGGTCGTACGGGCGAGCGGCGACAATCGCAGTGTCGTGCGCTTCGATCAGGCCGCGATGGAAGCGGAAATCGGCGGCGGAACGGTGCTCGCCGCGAAACTACGGCTCACCATCACCGACAACGGAAACAATTGGGGTTCCTCCGGTAGGCCGGTCGGCGTTCACCGTGTGCTGGTCGATTGGGCTGAGGGCAATGGTACGGAATCGGATCGTGGAACCGGGTCCGGCGCGACATGGAACTGCGCCGTCGACGGTCAGATCGCCAATCAGGCCAAGAACTGCACTGGAGCGGCGGAATGGGAAATGGGCCAGCCCGGCAACCCATCAGTCCATCCGTGGGCGGAACCTCCCACCGAAACCCAGATCATCACCAACAATCAATCCGGTGTCATCGAGTACGATGTGACCGCCGACGTGGCCGAATTCCTGGACGGCACGAATCCGAACTTCGGCTGGCTCATCAAGAAGTCCGATGAAAGTCAGAACGGAATGATTGCCTTCGGCACCAGAGAGAGCATGACCGCACCGCGGCTCGTGATCACCTGGATGCCATAGCGCACCTACCTGGCTGCGCGTGGGACGAAGCTTGTTCCCGCGCGCAGCTTATGGGGCCTTTCGCGCTCATACGCATCGCGCGTGCCCAGTCGTCACCTTGAGATCGATGTGATGCATCGAAGGGGAGTCGGTGACAATCTCCCCATGGCTCAGACGACGTTGCGGAGCGGTCGCATCCTGCTGGTCCCGCTCGCGGACGAACACCTGGAACACGAGGTCGAGCTGGACGCCGACCCCGAGGTCATGCGCTATTTGGGCGACGGCCGTCCCCGTACCCGCGAGAAGGTCGAACTCCTCCACCGCCACCGCCTCGCGGTCGCCGACCATGTGCCAGGGCTGGGTTTCTGGGCCGGTTTCGTCGAGGGAACGTTCGTCGGCTGGTGGATCCTGGAACCGCCGCAGCGCCCCGATCAGGGCCCACTCGAAGGCCAGGCCGAGCTCGGCTACCGGCTCCTACCCCGCCACTGGCGCCAGGGCCTGGCCAGCGAGGGAGCCCGCGAGCTACTCCGGCATGGTTTCGAAGACCTTGGCCTGAACCGTGTCTTCGCCGAGACAATGGCGGTCAACACCGCTTCTCGCGCGACCATGGCCACGATCGGCATGGAGCATGTCCGTACATTCTTCATGGAGTGGGAAGATCCACTTCCAGGCAGCGACCTGGGCGAGGTCGAGTACGCGATCACCAGGCAGCAGTGGCTCACCCGTGCAGGCGGTCACGCTGGCCTCGCGTGCTGAGCGGACCGTTGTCACGCTTGTGGGCCGGGGCTTGCCGACGATGTCGATCCTGTGACGCAACCGCTCGCCGCGCTTGCCCTGCTCGACGAGGGTGCCGGCCGCCCTGAGTGGCTGGCGGGCTAGTAGCGGGTCACGGGCGGGTCTCACGTCCTGACCAGGTGCGTTGTGAGTGTGGGCCGCCGCGCCGTCCGGTCCGCACGATTTCTCGGCCGAATTCTTCTGAATTGCCGCTTGAAGTCCGTACGTCTCGTGGGCATAGTGGTGCAACCACCGGCGTATTACGCGGTGGTATGTGTTCTTGGGGGCGAGCCAAGATCATAGTCGGTAGCGCACTTTATGCGCGGAATGGGACGTGAAGGTTGAGCTCGCCGCCGCCAATTCGCTCCAAGCTTCTCAGAATCCTGTTGATTCCCCTGATCTCCATGATCGCTTTGTGGGGGTTCATCGCCTACTCCAGCGTCCAGGAGATCGTCGACATCTCCCAGAGCCAGGACCGCTGGGAGGCCATCGGCTCACCGGTGCTGCAGCTGATCGTCGAGCTTCAGCGGGAGCGCCAGCTCTCCGCCGAGGCGGTCGGCGGCACCGGTGCCGACCAGCCCTTGGCGGATCAGCGCCGGGTCACCGACGGCAAGATGGGGCGCCTGCGCGAGGCGATCGGGTCGGTGGACTCGGTCCCCCAGAGCGGGACCCCCGCCGCGGTGCGCGCTCTGATGGAGGCGCTCGACGGGCTCGGTGACCTGCGCGCGTCCGCCGACAGCGGCAGGCTCACCCCTCCGCTCAAGGTCATCGACGCGTACGACGACCTGATCGGCGTCGCCAACCGGCAGTTCAGCGATCGCGACGCGTTGAGCGACGTGTCGTCCTACCGCGCGGTGCGTGGCATGTCCGCCTACAGCGCCACCGCGGAATACCTGGGCAGGGAGCACGCCGTGCTGACCAGCACGATGGTGCACCAGAAGATGACCCCCACCGACCGGGCCGCGTTCGTGGCCGCGATGACCAGCCGCAGGCTCGTCTTCGCCAACGCCGACCGCGACATGGGTCCCGACTTGAGGGAGCGCTACCAGGATCTCCTGAACGGCGGCCCGTACAAGCGGCTCGTGGCCGTGGAGGACAGGCTCTTCGTGTGGGACACCAACGGCGCGCCGCCGGTGGATCCCGCCGAGTGGAAGAGCGACGCGGAGGCGATCCTCAACACGATCAACCAGGACACCTCGCAGGAGCTCGGCCGGGCCGCGGCGGAACAGCAGGCGGCCAAGACCGCGGCGTACTGGCGGATCGGCCTGGTCCTGGTTCTCGGCCTGATCGCGGTCATCCTGTCGGTCGTGCTGTCCTACCGGTTCGGCCGGTTGCTGATCAACGAGCTCAAGCGGCTGCAGGCCTCGGCCGTGGAGCTCGCCGAGGAGCGCCTGCCCCGGCTGGTCGAGCGGCTGCGCAGGGGCGACGACGTGGACCCGGCCACCGAGGCCCCGGACCCGGCCCCCGCCGACACCGCCGAGTTCGACCGGGTCGTGCGGGCGTTCTCGGCCGTACGGCGCACCGCCGTCGAGGCCGCCGTCGGCCAGGCGACCCTCCGCAAGGGCGTCGGCCAGGTCTTCCTCAACCTCGCCAGGCGCAACCAGGCGCTGCTGCACAGCCAGCTCAGCCTGCTCGACACGATGGAGCGCCGCGTCGACGAACCGGAGATCCTGGAGGATCTCTTCAAACTCGACCACCTCACCACCCGGATGCGGCGGCACGCGGAGAACCTGATCATCCTGTCCGGCTCCGCCCCGGCCCGGAGGTGGCGCGACCCGGTGCCGCTCTACGACGTCGTACGCGGCGCGGTGCTCGAGGTCAAGGACTACACCCGCGTCATCGTGGCCCCCATGCCGAACGCCCCGGCGCTGGTGGGCGCGGCGGTCACCGACGTGATCCACCTGGTGGCCGAGCTGGTGGAGAACGCCGCGGTCTTCTCGCCCCCCGAGACCACGATCCACATCCGCAGCGCGGTGGCCGCGAACGGCTTCGGGCTGGAGGTCGAGGACCGGGGTCTGGGGCTCAGCCCGGCCACGCTCGATCAGGTCAACGCGCGGCTCGTCGAACCGCCGGAGTTCGACCTGGCCGACAGCGACCGGCTCGGCCTCTTCGTGGTGTCCAGGCTCGCCGCCCGGCACGGCATCAAGATCGCGCTCCGGCCCTCGCCGTACGGCGGCACCACCGCGATCGTGCTGCTGCCGTCGAGCCTGCTCGCCACCGCGGAGGTAACCGATCGGTACGCCCAGCTGACGGCCCCCACGCGGGTGCTGAGCGCGATGCCCGACACCTGGTCCCAGGGGACGCCGGACTGGTTCGCGGCCGAGCGATCTCCGTCTCCGGTGCCGGCACGCAGGACCCCGCCCGTGCCGGACGACGACGATCTGGACGGATTGCCGATGCGGGTCCCCCTGGCCAACCTGGCTCCGCAGCTTCGCGGCACGCCGTCCCAGGAACAGCGGGACGTCTCCGTGAGATCTCCGGAAGAGCTTCGGAGACTCATGTCGTCGATGCAACGCGGCTGGCAGCAGGGCCGTACCCAGGTCGAGCAGGGACACGACACGTGGAATCGAAAGGACGGCCATCCCGATGCACAACCCCGGAGCTGAACTGAAGTGGCTGCTCGACGACCTCACCCAGCGCGTCCCCGACATCCGGCACGCCATCGTCCTGTCCGCCGACGGTCTTGCCATGGGCGGGTCGAGGGAACTGACGCGGGAGGACGTCGAGCACCTTTCCGCCATCTCCGCGGGAAGCCACAGCCTCGCGCAGGGCGCCGGACGGCATTTCGGTCTCGGCGGCGTACGGCAGACCATCATCGAGATGGAAGGCGGCTTCCTGCTCGTCACCGGAGCCGGCCAGGGCGCCAGGCTGGCCGTGCTCGCGACGGGCGACGCCGACCTCGGCATGATCACCTACGAGATGGCGCTGCTGGTCAAGCGAGTCGGCGAGCACCTGTCCACGCAGCCGAGAGGATCGGCTCCGGCACCCGCCTGGAATGGTCCACAGCCGTGACAGGCCAGGATCCCGGGCCACTGATCAGGCTCTTCGGCCTGACCGGTGGCCGCGCGCGCCCGCAGGGCGAGGCCTTCGACCTGGTGGCCATCGTCACGACCGTCAGCGTGGCCGCCGAGCGGGCGGACCTGATGCTGGAACATCTCACCGTCCTGTCGTTGTGCCGCAAGCCCTGCCCGGTGGCGGACGTCGCGGCGCACCTCAAGCTGCCGCTCAACATCACCCGCGTGATTCTCGGCGATCTGCGCCGGGAAGGCCTGGTGACCATCGACCGGCCGCGTCCGGTGGCACAGATGATCGACGAACGCATCTACAGGGAAGTGCTGAATGGGCTACGCCGCCTCTGAGTCCGAGGTCTCCTCGGCGCTGGCCATCAAGATCCTCATCGCCGGCGGCTTCGGCGTCGGCAAGACCACCATGGTCGGCACGATCAGCGAGATCCGCCCGCTGCACACCGAGGAACTGCTGAGCGAACGCGGCATCGGCGTGGACGACACCTCAGGCGTGGAATCCAAACCACCACGACCGTGGCGCTCGACTTCGGCCGCATCACCATCCGCGAAGGCCTGTGGCTCTACCTGTTTGGCACGCCCGGACAGGACCGGTTCTGGTTCATGTGGGACGAGTTGGCCATCGGCTCGCTCGGCGCGGTCGTCCTCGCCGACACCCGCCGCCTGCGGGAGTGCTTCGCCGCCATCGACTACTTCGAGCAGCGCGGCATCCCGTTCCTGGTCGCGGTCAACTGCTTCGACGGCGCCCGCCGCCACGAACCAGGCACCGTACGGCGGGCACTTGGGCTTGGCGACCTCACGCCCATCATGCTCTGCGACGTACGCGACCGCGAGTCGGTCAAGGACGTGCTGACCATGCTCGTCACGTACGCGGTGGAGGGCGTCTTCAAAAGCTGACCGGCGGTGGCGTGTTCCAGGCCGATCGGGTGCTGAACCTTCACGTCGTGAGCGGGTGTCGGGGGACTGCGAAGGCGGTGGTGCCCGCCAGCCAGGCGCCGGTCAGGTCGGTGCCGGGCGGGAATCGGCCGTCTAATTCCAGCAGCACCATGCCGTGGGCGAAGGCCCATACCGCGCGGGCCACGTCGATGTCACCGCCCACCGCGCGCAGCAGGGGGGCGACGGCGCGCGCTTCCAGGCCGGGGGGCAGCGCGTCGCGGGCCAGCGGGCGATCACTGGTCAGCCGGTACAGGTGCGGATGCTCCAGCGCGAACTGCCGGTAAGCGGCGGCCAACGCGGACAGCGCCGGCCCGTCGCGCCTGCCGGCCTCGGCCGCCTCCAGCGCCTCAGCCAGACCGGCCAGTCCTTCCGCCTGCAGGGCCGACTCGACGGCCGCCTTGTCCGGCAGATGCTTGTACAGGGACGGCGCCCGGATGCCGAGCCGGTCGGCGATGCGCCGCATCGACACTGCCTCGGGGCCCTGCGTTTCCAGCAGTTCCCTGGCGGCGGCGACGATCTGCGCGAGCCGATCAGCCACGACGGGCCGCGCGCAGGACGGCGACACCGGTCAGCCAGCCGAGCCCCGCGGTGAATACCGGCGGCATCGCGACCGGCGTGAACAACGCGTAGGCGATCATGACGGCAAGTGGCAGGAACGCCGACTGGGCCACCCGGTTGGTCCGGAACGCGAACGGCACAGCCAGAGACGCGACCGCGGCCGCCGTGGTGGGCAGGCCGTACTTAACGGACTCGAAGACGGCGAACGCGCCCAGGAAAGCAGCGAAAGTCCCCCAGGCAACCCTGCGAACCGGTTCGGCGGCCCGGCGTGCGGTGGCGGGCGTAGTCACATCCGTCTCCTCATGCGGCTAACAGTGTTAGCCATCATGGTGTGGCTAACACTGTTAGCCGTCAAGCGGCTGGTTTCCCAGGACGCCGGGAATCCGCCTTGTCGGCGATCCGCACGATTGGCCATCGGGAGCACCCGGCCCGCGGCTTGACATGCCCTTGACGCGCCCGCCCGCGACGACCGCCCGTCCCCGCCGCGAGTGGCAAGCCTGTGTCAAGCCGCCCTGGCGATGCTCTCCCGGGACACTCAAGAAACGGAGACATCATGAAGACCACCCGAATGCTCACCGCCGCGGCGACCACGGTTGCCCTGGGCCTCAGCGTCCTCACCGCCTCGCCCGCCGAGGCCGCCGTGACCCGCAGCTTCAGCGTGTCCGCCTACGACGGCGCCGCCTGGGGCACGGTCACCTTCAACAATTACTCGTGGACCGTGGACGCGTACATCTACCGCGACTCCAGCGCCTCGATCACGTTGAAGATCTGCGGCTGGCAGACCCTGGACAACGGCAACAACGCAACACTGGTCTGCAAGTCGGCCAGCAACGGCGGCTCGATCGGCTCGACCCGGCACGTCACCACCCTCGGCGCAACGGCGAATTGGGCCCAGGTCTTCGCGGCCACCGCGGACCTCTACGTCAACGGCTCGTACGTCACCGGACAGTGGGTCTACAAGTACTGACCTGACCGGACGAACGGCGGCCCGGGCCGTTCCCAGCGGCCTGAGCGCCATCTGACGCCGTTGCGCCGATCACAGGGCGGGAACGACGATCTCGCCACTGGCGATCTTCCGCTCGACCTGCTCCAGGCGTCTCTTGATGCCGTCGATCCCGTTGCCGGCGGCGGCGACGTTCATGGCCTGTTCCTTGACGCCGTTGACGGTGGGACCGGGCCGGTGGAGAAGGCCTTGAGAAAGTCGAAGACCACCGTGCCGACGCGCTTGATCACCCGCAGGTGCCCTTGATTCACTGGGCCAGGCTGGCACGCTCAACAGATGACGGTAGATCCAGCCCGCAGAAAGTTCACATACTGCATGATCTCCGTCATGACGTCGCTGCCCGCTACCCCGGCCGACAGCCCGTGCTCCTGCTCCACCACCCGCTCGGCGGACCCGCGGTTTGTCACCTGGTGCCCCGAATGCCACTCGGACGTCGATCCCACGGCTAGCACACACGCCGCGATCCGTAGGGAAGCTTAGGCCGGCGATCTTCGGGAATCCGTGGGCCGAGACGGCATGCGGCGGGGTGGCTGAGCCCGATTTGGCGGGCCCAGCCACCCGCTATCACACCCTTCGAATTGCCGTCAAACACTAGAGAGAGTTGACGTATTCAATTCTGCAATTCGTCCGGATTAAGTGCTATCTCAAGTTACTGCCGGAAAGGCTCATAAGTCATGCCTTCTTTCCGGCGTCGGGCGGATCCTCGGGTATCGGGTCACATCCCGGCGAGCTGTGCTGACTGCTCGGAGGTCTGGCGGATCTGCTCGATCTGCGCTTCGGTGACATTGAGGGCGCCGAATTGCTTGACGGCCTGGTAATAGGTCCAGGCGATTCCGTTGCAGGTGTTCCGGGGGATGGTGGAATACGTCGCACAGACCTGCTTCATGTCGAAGTAGAACGCGTCGTCGATGCGCGGCTTGTTGGCCGGGAACTGGGCCACGGCCTTGTAGTTGCGGTAACCGAAGTCATGGCGGCGGCACGGCATTCTGAAGTCGAAGCCGAGCGGCTGGTCGGGGCTGGAGGAGCACAGGTCGGTCGACCAGTCGAAGGCGTAGTCAGCCCAGGCGCCCTGGTTCTGCCAGGCGGCCCGCCAGTTGTTGGCGCTGGCAGTGGTGGGCTGGCTGAAGCTGGAAAGTGTGGCGAGCTTTTGCTGCAGCGTAACCGCGTATGCAGGAAGTGTTAATCCGAGTAATGTGGCGAGGGAGGGGGCGACGATTGCGAGGGCTCGCTTGACCATGGGGCTCTGCCTTCGTTCGGGGGGAAACCTCAACAGCAGTGGTCTGCCACTGCGTAACGATGAGGCGAAATAACCTCCGGCGCCGGAGCAGATCTGCATCAAGATCGGCCCTAATATTCACAAACAATCACCCTTTACAATCCGGCTTCTTTTCTGTCAGCACTCTTTGTAGTGGCGGTGTCACGAGCTGCGGATCTCCGCGGTCTTGGTGCCGCACATGCCGCGGGAGGCTGCGGCGCAGGAGCGTGCCACCGCGTTTGCCGAGCTGGGGGCGCCAGCCCTCCGCGTTGGAACAGCAAACAGCCCCTGCCGGTGGTGTAGGCAGGGGCTGTTAGTCCTGCACATGGAACGCTCTCGCTCCGCGTCAGTCAGGATGAGCAGTCTGGCCAGGATGGCTTGAGTATTCCTACTCATCAGCGGGCGTTGTGGAACGAGCAGGCTTGTGGCCATGAGATCGCAACGAGGGTTGACCCGGGGGACCGTGGCCCTGACTATTGGTGGCGCCTACGCGCTGATCGTTCTTGCCTCTGCCGTCTACCTGGTGGTTCTTCTGAGCCAGCCGGGTGGTGATCCCTTGGACGGGCTCGTACTGATCATCCCTACGTTGCCGACCTCGCTGCTGCTCGGCTCCGTGATCGATTCAGGCGACATCGTGTTCAACGTGCTGATGTTCACCGCCGGTGGGCTCTTTCAGGCATGGCTTCTCTGGCTGGTCATTCGCGGACGCAAGAAGACCGCGGCTCAGGCTGAATCTGGGTGATTCCCACGGACGAGTCCGGGAGAGCCGAGCGGGACAGGACTGGGGGCGCTGTCCCGCCTGCTTTTCGGGGGATCGAGAGCAGAGGACCGGCCCTCTGTTCGTGTGGGCGAGCCGCGGTGTCGCTGTCAGTCGAAGACCATTCCGCCGTCGACGTTCCACGCCTGGCCGGTGATGCAGCGGCCCGTGTCGGCTGCGAGGAAGCAGACCAGGTCGGCGATGTCGATCGGCTCGGCTGCCCGCCGCAGGGGCACCTGGGCCAGCCACTGCTCGTGCTCGATGTCGGCCGAGTCGCCGCTGCGGTCGGAGAAGTTCCGCATGCCCTCGGCGAGGAAGCCGGTCTCGACAGGTCCGGGGCACAGGCAGTTGACGCGGATGTTCATCGGCGCGAGGGCGCTGGACAGCACGCGGGACATCGCGATCACCGCGGCCTTCGAACCCGCGTAGGCCACCGACGACGTGCGGCGGAATCCCTTGCCCGCGATGGAGGCGATCGAGATCACCGCGCCGCCGCCGTCCTTCGCCAGGAGCGGGACGGCCTGCTGTGTCAGGAACAGCACGGCGCGGGCGTTGACCTCGATGATCTGCTCCCAGTCGTCGAGGGTCACCTCGTGCCATTGCTTCCAGCGGGTGATGCCGGCGACGTTGGCGAGGATGTCGAGTCCGCCGAGTTCGCGTTCGACGAAGCCGAGCAAGGCCGCGTAGGCACCGACGTCACGGAGGTCGAGTTCGTAGGGCAGGAAGCGTCCGGGGGCGTCGTCGAGTTCGGTCCGCAGGGCCTCCAGCGGTTCGGCGTCGCGGTCGACGCCGACCACCCGGGCGCCGCGGCGGACCAGTTCGGCGGCGACCTCGCGCCCGATGCCGGCCGCGGCGCCCGTGACGAGTGCGGCCTTTCCGCTGACGTCGGCGCGGCTGGTCATCGGACGGTCTCCATCGTTGCGGCCGGGGCCAGCCGGGGGCTCGCGTAGGTGACGCCTTCGGGCAGCACGTCGGTGTGCAGGGCCGCGGCGCAGTTGGGGCAGTAGTGCTCGGTGACGAGGATGCGGGGCTCGGCGGTGCGCGCGTAGACGGCCATCTCGCGGGCGGCGGCCCAGTCGGCGACGGGCTCGACGTGGGTGACGGTGCCCTCGGCGCGCCAGTCGCCGTCGCGGTCGCAGAGTGGGTGCCGGCAGTGGCCGCACCGCCAGTGGCTCTCGTCGGGGCGTACGCTCACGCCTGGGTCGGCCGGTGGCCGCAGTGGCACCGCCGGTGGAACGCCGAGGCGCCGCGCTCGGATCTGCTCGCGCCGTTCGACCGTCGCCGCAGTGTCGACCACGCCGTCGTCGCCGGTCACCACACCGTAGGCGGCCTCGGCGTGCCCGCGGGTGAGGTAGCCGTCGTAGACGTCGCGGCCGACGGCCTCCGGGTCGCGCAGCAGCGGGTCGCCGAGCCCGGAGCCGCCGCCGCCGATCGTCCGGAACGTGTCGTGCCGGTAGAGGGTGAACCGGCCGTCCTTGGCGCGGATCATGTCGATCTCGCCGGCGAGCTGCTCAACCGACAGCGGCTGCACCCCGCGGGCCATCAGCTCGTCGACACCGGACTGCCGGACGGGGTACTGGTTGCCCGCGCTGGCGGGCGCGCCGCCGCCCGTCCCGACCGCGGGCCGCTCCCGCAGCACCGTGGTGTTGAAGCCGCTGACCGAGTCGGCGCCGCGCAGCACGTAGGCCCGGTCGGTGCCGAGCCCGCCGCGGGTCTGTCCCGGACCGGCGCTGTTGACGTGCAGGCGCCGCCAGAGGAACAGCACGGGATCGGTGGACTCGTACAGTTCGGCGTCGGGCATGCCGCAGCCGGACATCATCGACATGCCGAAGGCGTCCTGGCCGTCGCCGACCGTCTGCGCCGGGCCGCCGAGCCCGGCGGCGCCGTCCATGTAGAACAGTACGGCGGGGGCGCCGCTGTCGGCGACGCCGAACAGTCCCGCGATGTTGGTGCTGTCGTTGGGGATGCCCGCCACGCGGGACCGGACCACCGGGTCCGCGCTCAGCGCCAGCGCCTGGTTGAGCGCCTGCCGCACGGCCGTGGTGACTCGCGTGCCCGCCTCCGCGTGGCCGAGGCTGACGGGCGCGGGCTCGGTCGGGTTGATCACCGAGCCGGGCTCGCCGAGGTCGATGTGCAGGGGCCGCCAGACACCCGCGTTGTACGGCAGGTCGCCGTACCCCAGCATGGTGAGGATCGTCACCATGACACTGCCGTAGGACGAGCCGCGCCCGGAGTTGACGAAGGCGTCCACCTGCGGGTCGCCGCGCAGTTCGAAGCGCAGGTCCGAGCCGTCGACGATCACGGCCGCCCGCACCTCGACCAGGCGATCCACGCCGTGGCCGTCGAACTCGATGAACTCCACCGACTCGTAGCGACCGTCGGGCAGGCTCGCGATGCGCGCGCGCAGCAGGTTCTCGGTGAGATCCTTGCCGATGCCGGCGAACTCGTGGTGGCGTTCCGCGCCGTAGGCGTCGATGATCCGCCGCATCGTCTGTACGCCGGTGTTGTTGGCGGCGAGCATGCTGCGGATGTCGTTCATGGCCGCTTCGGGCGCGCGCACGTTGGCGGCGATGTAGCCGGCCCAGACCTCGTCGAGCCGGTTGTCCCGGATGGCGCGGACCGCCGGCAGGCGCAGCCCTTCCTCGTACATGCTCAGCGCGGACGGGGCGATGCCGGACACGCCCGATCCGCCGACGTCGAGCAGGTGCACGTTCGAGAAGGCCCAGCCGACGAGGTCGTCGCCCTGGTCGGTCCGGAAGATCGGAGTGACGACGCCGACGTCGGCCTGGTGCAGCGCGCCGCAGCGGTGCGGGTCGTTGACCAGCCAGCCGTCGCCGGGCCTGGGCGTCTGGCCGGCGGCGGCCAGCGCGTCGATGACGGCGTTGGTGCCGAGCAGCGAGGACGCGGAGTGCGCGAGCATCGACGACGACATCGCCAGTGGCTCGCCGGACGCGTCGAGCAGGCAGGTGCTGAAATCCTTGGCGTCGGTCGTGGACGGCGAGCCCGAGGTGCGGACCAGTGTCAGCCCCATGTCGTTGGCCAGGTTCTCCAGGGCCTTGCGGTGCACCTCGGCGCCGACGGGGTCCTTCATCATGCTGGTCGCGGTCATGACCGTCCCTCCTGGGCTGCCGTGAGGCGGTAGTTGGCCAGTTTGTCCCGGCCGATGACGACGCCCGTCGGCACGTAGACGGTGGTGTCGGTGGCGTCGACGATGAGCGGGCCCGCGAAGGTGTCGCCGGACGCGAAGGACGACTCGGGCACGACCGGGATCTCCTGCCACTGCTTGGTCTCGGGCAGGAAGACGCGGCGCCGTGGCGGCGGGCCGTCCTGGGCTCGCGCGGTGGAGTCGGCCTCGCCGAACATCTGCGGGGCTTCGCGACGGGTGGACACGGCGACGGTGTAGCTCTGCATGATCGGCGCCGCGCCGGTCCACGCCGTGCCCTCGCCGTAGGTGCTCTCGTAGAGCTCGAGGAAGCGGGCGCGCAGCTCGTCCAGGGCGTCCGCGGTGATCCGCTCCGGCATGGCGATCGTCAGCTCGTACACCTGGCCGGGGTACTTCAGGTCCGCGTACCGCTTCACTCGCAGCTGGTCGAGGTCGAAGCCGTCCGCGACCATGTCGGCCACGGCCTGGGTCACGAAGGCGTCGGTGGCGGCGTTGACCGAGTCGAGCGCGCTCGGGTCGTCCAGGCTCCAGAACAGGCTGTGGTCGCGGCGGATGGCGAAGTCGGAGTGCAGCAGCCCCTGCGCGCAGAAGACCGAGCTGTTCGCCGGGATGATCACCTCGGACATGCCGACGGCCTGGGCGATCTGCCAGGCGAACATCGGCAGGGTGCCGCCGAAGGCCAGGAAGGTGAACCGCCTCGGGTCGTGCCCCTTGCGGACGCTGACCTCGCGGATGGCGTTGGACATGTTGGCGACGACGAGGTCGTGCACGGCGACGGCGGACTCCTCGGTGCTCCAGCCGAAGTGCTCGCCCAGCCCGCGCTGGATGGCCGCGTCCGCCAGGTCGGGGTA
Source organism: Acrocarpospora pleiomorpha (assembly GCF_009687885.1). Classification (GTDB taxonomy): domain Bacteria; phylum Actinomycetota; class Actinomycetes; order Streptosporangiales; family Streptosporangiaceae; genus Acrocarpospora; species Acrocarpospora pleiomorpha. Next base: position 145,466 of record NZ_BLAF01000011.1, on the reverse strand, counting down.
GATGGGCGTACGGCCGCCCAGGTAGTTGCCCGGGTCGATCACGCCGAGGCACACCATCGCGTCGGTGACGGTGGGCTCCTCGCCGCCACGGCCGTAGCAGGCGGGACCGGGGGTGGAGCGGGCGCTGCGCGGGCCGACCTGCGGCACGCCACGCTCGCTCACCCAGGCGATGCTTCCGCCGCCGGCGCCGATGGAGACGACGTCCACGAGATTGAGGCCGGTCTGCAGCTGGCCGAGGTCGAGGTTCTTGTTGATGCGGACCTCGTTGTCCCGGATCAGGCAGGTGTCGAAGCTGGTGCCGCCCATGTCGCCGAGCAGGATGTCGGGTGTGGCGAGGGTCCGCGCCAGCGCGTTGGCGCCCATCGCGCCGGCCGCCGGGCCGGAGGCGAGCAGCGACAGCGGGAACTCCTTGGCGCGGCGCTGGGTGATGCCGGCGCCCAGGCCCTGGAAGAACGCCAGCGTCCCCGCGAACCCGTGCTCGGCCAGGCTGCGGTTGATCGTGTCGAGGTAGGTTTCCGCCGTCGACTGGACGAACGAGTTCAGGACCGCGGTCGTCCAGCGCCGGGTCTCGCGCATGACCGGGAACAGGCGGTGCGAGCTGCTCACGAACACCCCCGGGTGGCGCTCGCGGACGCGCTGCTCGACGGCCTGCTCGTGCGCGGGGTTGGCGTAGCTGGACAGCAGGCAGACGGCCAGCGCGTCCACACCCCGGTCCAGGACCAGGGTGTCCACCGCCGCGTCGACCTCGGCCGGATCGAGTGGGACCAGCTCGGCTCCCTGGGCGGACATCCGGCCGCCGATCTCGATGATCGCGCGCCGGTCGACCAGGTCGGGGACGTTGACCTGCAGGTGGTCGTCGAATTCGGCCAGCCGCGGCCCGCCGGAGAGCCGGAAGGTGTCCTTGAACCCGGCGGTGACGAGGACGCCGACGCGGTCGCCGCGGAACTCGGAGATCGCGTTGGTGACGACCGTGGTGGCGTTGAAGATCGTGTCGGTGTGGGCCAGCAGGTGCTCCAGCGACACGTCGAACTTCTCCGCCGCCACCTCGATGGCACGCAGCAGCCCGCGGCTGAAGTCGGTGTAGTCGGTGAGCGCCTTGCCGCGCTCGAGCCGCCCGTTCCAGGCGACCTGGACGTCGGTGTGGGTGCCGCCGACGTCGACGCCGATGGCACATCCGGTCAACGCAGTCATCTGCACGATCCCTTCGTGAGCCGGCGCCACGCCGGGGTACGGGTCAGTAGCGGGCGGGTCAGTAGCGGGCTTGGACGGGCGGGGCGAGCGACGACAGCCGCGTCATGTCGTCGGCGTCGAGGTGGAGTTCGAGCGCGCCGAGGTTCTCGTCCAGGCGGTGCCGCTTCGTGGTCCCCGGGATGGGGATGACGCGGTCGTCCACGGCCAGCAGCCAGGCGATCGCGACCTGGGCCGGCGTGGCGCCGTGCCGCCGCGCGACCTCCGTCACCGTGTCCACGATGCGCTGGTTCTCCGTGCGTGCCTCGACGGTGAAGCGCGGGTGGCTCGCCCGGAAGTCCCCGGCGGTGAAGGTGGTGCCGGTGGTGATCGTCCCGGCCAGGTAGCCGCGGCCGAGCGGCGAGAACGCGATGAAGGCGGTGCCGTGCTCGCGGCACCACGGCAGTACGGCGTCGAGCGCGCCCTTCTCCCACACCGACAGCTCGCTCTGCACCGTGGCGACGGGGTGGATGCGGTGCGCGGCCTCGAGCTGGTCGGCGTCGACCTCGCACAGGCCGATGTGGCGGGCCTTTCCGGCGGCGACCAGCTCGGCCAGCGCGCCCCAGCTGTCTTCGAGGGGGACGGCCGGGTCGACCCGGTGGAGCTGGTAGAGGTCGATGTGGTCCACGCCCAGCCGGCGTAGCGAGGCGTCGCACGCGGCGCGCAGGTGCTCCGGCCGCCCGTCGAAGCCCATGAACGTGTCCCCGGCCGGGACGAGACCGCCCTTGGTGCTGATGAAGGCCTCCGTACGGCGGCGGCGCAGCACCTGGCCGAGCAGCCGCTCGTTGGTGTGCGGACCGTAGAAGTCGGACGTGTCGAGCAGCCGGATGCCGCGGTCCAGCGCGTGGTCGAGCAGCGCGTGCTTGTCCGCCTCGGTGGTGTCGATCCCGTCCGCGTAGGCCCACGAGAGCCCCATGCAGCCGAGGCCGATCCCGGGGAGCCGGTCCGTTCCGATCACGCGCATGAGACTCGGCCAACTCCTCGTGTAGTGCCCCGGCGGATGTCGTGGGCCACATCGTGTGCGATGGCACGCAACGTTGTCAACTATGGTGTTGATAGCCCCGTCCGAGTTTCGCCGAATTTGATCGTGATGCGAGAAAAGGCGGGATGGCCAACCGGGCGCCCGAAGATCGCGGAGGGGTGCCTAACCCCGCGAATTAAGGGTCAATAGTCCACCGGCGAATCGCGTAAACGAAACCGTTGACAGGCCACTACGACCCTGATTACCGTGTCGTGACCGGCTTAGCACAGTTATTACACGTTTGTAACGGAACACCCCGCTTCGCCTGCTACCAGGCCGAATGCGGAAGTCCTGCCCCTAGGAGCAACCCGATGACCCCCCCACCCAAGGAACCGATTCTGGAAGTCGCGGGCGTGACCCTGCGCTTCGGCGGGGTGACCGCCCTGGACTCCGTTTCCTTCTCCGTGCTGCCGCACGAGGTTTACGCGATCGTCGGGCCGAACGGCGGCGGGAAGAGCTCGATGTTGAACGTCCTGAACGGCTTCTACCGGCCGCAGGAGGGTTCCGTCGTGGTCGCCGGGGTGTCGGTGGTCGGGAGACCGCCGCACACGATGGCGAAGAAGGGCATCGGCCGGACCTTCCAGAACATGCACCTGTTCGCGGGCATGTCGGTGCTGATGAACCTCATGACGGCACGCGGCGTGCACATGAAGTCAGGCATCTTCCGCGCGGCGTTCCGGCCGCTGGGGATTCGCGAAGAGGCTCGCCATCGCCAGGTCGTGGAAGAGGTCATCGACTTCGTGGGCCTGCAGGAGTACCGTCACGCCCCGGTGGAGAGCCTGGGGTACGGCGTCCGCAAGCGGGTCGACCTCGCGCGAGCGCTGTGCCTGCAGCCGAAGCTCCTGCTGCTGGACGAGCCGCTCGCGGGCATGACGCTGGAGGAACGCGAGGACATCGCCCGCCTCGTCCTCGACGTGCGGGCGGAGCGCGGGGTCACCGTGGTCATGGTCGAGCACGACATGGGCGTGGTCACCGACATCTGCGATCGGGCGCTGGTCCTCGACTGGGGCAAGAAGATCGCGGAGGGGGCGCCCCAGCAGGTCCTGGCCAGACCCGAGGTCATCGCCGCCTACCTGGGCGGGTCCGCCGAGGACGAGGAACCCTCGCCGGAAGAACCGACGCGCAGAACGGTGGTGGGCACGTCATGACGGCCATCTTCCAGACCCTGGTCGACGGGGTGTTCGCCGCCGCCGTCTTCACCGCCGTCGCGGTCGCCTTCAACGTGGTCTACCGTTCCGGCCGCGTCTTCAACATCGCCCAGGGCGAGATGATCGTTCTCTCCACGTTCATGACCCTGACCTTCGTCTCCTGGGGTCTCAGCCCATGGCTCGCCATGGGGGCGGGCATCGTGCTGATGGGCGTGCTGGGCATCGTGGTCGAACGGCTGGTCCTGCGGCGCCTCGTCGGCCAGCCGGAACTCTCCTCGTTCATGGCCACGCTCGGGCTGCTCCTGGTCATCCAGGGCGCGTCGACGGTGGTGTTCGGCCTCGCGCCGCAGAAGTTCCCGCCCTTGCTCGGCACCGCCTCGTTCGAGGTGGCGGGCGTCTTCGTCAAGCAGTCCGCGCTCATCGGGGTGCTCGCGATCGCACTGCTGGTCTGGGCGTTGTTCCTGCTGTTCAACCGCACCAAGGTCGGGCTCGGCATGACCGCGGTCGCCGAGAGCCACCAGGTGGCGCGGTCGCTGGGCATCAACGTCAAGCTCAGCATGGCGATCTCCTGGGTCATCGCCGGAGCGCTGTCCGGTTTCGTGACCCTGCTGTACGCCAGCGGCCGCACGGTCACACCCGAGATCTCCTCGGTCGCGTTCGTGGCGCTTCCCGTGGTTCTCCTGGCGGGCCTGGAGAGCATCGGCGGGGTCGCGATCGCCGCCTTGATCGTCGGTGTCGGGCAGGCGGCCGCCGCGCGCTGGTTCGACCCCTACACCGAGGGCGGAGCGTCCCTGATCTTCCCATTCGCGCTCATGTTGGTCCTGTTGCTGATCCGGCCGCAGGGACTGTTCGGCTGGAAACGAGTGGAGAGGCTCTGATATGTGGCGCCCTAGTGGATACTTCGCGACGTCGTACATCGAGGACATCCGGCTGTTGCGCACCCGCGGCCAGAAGCTCGCCCTCGTCTTCGGCGCCATCGTCCTTCTGGTTTTGCCCCTGGCGCTCTCCCCGACGTGGACCCGCTTCGCGACCGTGGCGGGCATCACGGTGGTGGCGGTGGTCGGTCTGCAGATGCTCATGGGCAGCGCCGGCCAGGTGAGCATCGGCCAGGCCGCCTTCATGGGCGTCGGCGCCTACGCCACGGCGTTCTTCGCCATCCGGGGCTTCCCGTTCCCGTTGCCGATCCTGCTCGGAGCGGTCTGCGCCACGATCGTCGGGGCGCTGTTCGGCGGACCGGCGGCGCGGATCCGGGGCTTCTACCTCGCCCTCACCACGCTGGCCGCGCAGTACGTCTTCGTTTTCACCGTGGTACGGCTTCCCGCGGACTGGTTCGGCGGAGTCAACGGGCTCTCCGTTCCGCTCCCCACGTTCGGAGGGATCGATTTCTTCGACACGACGAACATGTACTACCTGGTGCTGCCGTTCGTGGTCGTGATGGTGGCCGCCGCGATCTTCATCAACGCCGGCAAGATCGGCCGCGACTTCATCGCGGTCCGAGAGGACGACAACGCCGCGGCGGTCCTCGGGGTCAACGTCGCCAGAACCAAGATCAAGGCCTTCGGGCTGTCGTCCTTCTACGCGGGAATCGCCGGGGGACTGCTCGCCTACCAGAGCGGGCTGGCGCATTTCGAGCAGTACCAGGTGAATCACTCCCTGTGGTTCATCGGCATGCTGATCATCGGCGGAATGGGTTCCACTCTCGGCGCCGTGCTCGGCACATTCCTGATCTTGTTCATCGAGGAGCTCCTCAACAACGTGGCTCCGCAGATCGCCGAACTCGGAATCCTCGGGAAGGGCGACATCGTCTATCCGTTGGTCAGCGTCACGGTCGGCCTCCTGGTCATCCTTGTCATCATCAAGCAGCCCAGGGGCTTGGCCCACATATACCGGACGCTCGAGCGGAAAGCGCACCTGTGGCCGTTCCCGCAATAACAGGCATCCCTTTCCTGACAAGGGTTTTCCAGCAACCCTCACAAGCTCCCTCCAAGAAATGCATTCCGTAGGAGCATCAAATGCGCACATCAAAATTTGCCGTGCTGTTTTCGGCTGCCCTTCTCGCCGTGACCGTCAGCGCCTGCGGCGGCTCGGATTCTGGCTCGGATGCCGGCTCTTCCGCAGCCGGCAGCGGTCCCAGTACCTATGTGATCACTAGCCTCACCGACTTCTCCGGGCCTTTCGCGGCTCGCGGACCGGCGGTCGAGGCCACCCGCCAGGTCGTCATCGACTGGTTCAACGAGGACCAGGGCAAGAAGCTCGGCGTCAAGCTGGAGCAGAAGACGTACGACGACGGCTACGACCAGGCGAAGGCGGCCCAGCTCGCGCCGAAGGTGCTCGGCGAGGAGAAGGGGATCGGCATCCTGTTCTCGGGAGCGCCGACCTTGCAGGGCCTCGGCCAGAGACTGTTGTCGTCGGGAATCCCCGCCGTCAACGCGGGACCGCCGTACTCGTTCAACAAGGGTGAGGGCAACGTGTTCAGCCCGGTCGGAGACATCGGCTCCGCCTGGTCCACGGGCATCCGGGAGAAGCTCGGGACCTGGAAGGGCTCCGGCCCGATGCGCGTGGCGCTGGTGAGTTTCGACGGCGCGTCCGGCCAGGACTTCGTGAAGAGCGCGGTCGAGACGCTCGCGGGGACCAACGCGGAGGTCGTCCTCAAGGAGTTCATTCCGGTCACCGCCAACGACGTCGGCGTCAACATCGAACGCGTCGTCGGCTCCGAACCGGATCTGGTCGTCCTCGGCACCACGGACGTGCTGCAGCCGCTCCTCCTGGACGGGCTCAAGCAGCGGAAATTCGACATGACGAAGGTCATGCTCTCCCAGCATGAGGGCCTCTCCTACATGACGCAGCTCGGCGTCTCGCCCGACGTGCTCGAGGGAGTGTGGGAGGTGACGACGTTGAACTACGCGAACGAGCAGTCGGAGGCGTACCAGATCTTCAAGAAGGCCATGGACTCGGGCAAGTACAAGGACCTCGAATGGAGCACTCCGAACCTGCTCAACTTCTCCGGGACGATGACCCTGGTCAAGGCCATCGGGCGGGCCGCCGAGAAGCACAACGGGAAGATCGGGAACGCGGAGGTCCTCGCCGAGCTCAACGCGGGCACGTTCGACGGGATGGGACTGCAGGGAGAGATCAGGTTCGACCCCGCCGACCGGCGGATCGGCGCCACGACCGCGTTCCTCTACCGGTACGAGGGCGGCAAGGTCGTGCCGGTCACCAACGACATCCCGCTGGTCAAACTCCCATGACCCAGCCGGTCCTCGCGCTCAACAACGTCGAGGTGCGATACCAGGGCAGCATCCTGGTCCTCAAGAATCTTTCGCTCACCGTCGAGCCGGGCGAGATCGTGGCTCTGCTGGGGAGCAACGGCGCCGGGAAATCGACCACGCTGAAGGCGGTCTCCGGTCTCCTCGACGCGGAGGAGGGGGCCGTCACCGAAGGCAGCCTGGTCATCGAAGGCGATGACATGACGAACGCCGACCCGGTGGAGGTCGTCCGGCGTGGAGTCATCCAGGTTCTCGAAGGCCGCAGAGTGCTGTCCCACCTCACGGTGGAGCAGAACCTGATGGTGGCGTCCGTCGGAGCCCGCAGCAGCAGGACCGAGGCACACGACGACATGCAGTACGTCTATGGTCTCTTCCCGGTGCTGCAGCAGTTCCGCAAGCGGACGGCGGGATATCTCTCCGGCGGGCAGCAGCAGATGCTGGTGCTGGGCCGGGCGCTCATGGGCCGGCCGAAGCTCCTCATGCTGGACGAGCCCTCCCTCGGTCTCGCGCCGAGCATCGAGCACGAGATCTTCGCCGCGATCACGAAGATCAACGCGAGCCAGGGAGTCGCCGTGCTCCTCGTCGAGCAGAACGCCCGCGCGGCCTTGCGGATCGCGCACCGCGGCTACGTCCTGGAGACCGGGCGCGTCGTGCTCAGCGGCGACCGGGCCGCGCTGCTCGGCAACAAGGACCTCCAGGAGTTCTATCTCGGGCTCGGCAGCGACGGGACCCGGAAGAGTTTCCGGGACGTCAAGCACTACAAGCGCAGGAAGCGGTGGGTCGGATGAGTCTCGACAGTTCCATCCAGACCATCCCGATGCTGGTGCGACGGAACGCGAGTCTCCATGGCGACACCGTCGCGATGCGGAGAAAACGTCTGGGCATCTGGGAGTCCACCACGTGGGCCGACGCGTGGCGGATCACCGAGCAGCTGGCGGCGGGCCTCCTCGAACGGGGCGTCGCCCTTGACGCCCCGGTGGCCATCATCGGCGACAACGAGCCCGACCTGTACTTCTGCGAGTACGCCGCGCAGGCACTGGGCTGCACGACCGTCTGCTTCTTTCCGGACATGCTGCCCGACGAGCTTTCCTCCGCGCTCGGCGCGCTCGGCTGCACGGTGGCGTTCGCGGAAGACCAGGAGCAGTGCGACAAGCTTCTCGCGATCTCCGAGGAGATCGGGCTTGAGCTGGTCGTCTACTGGGATGACCGTGGCATGTACCTGTACGAGGACGCCCGGCTAACAGGGGTCGAGCAGCTGCGGGAGCTCGGACGCGAGGCGCTGGCACGCGAGCCGGACCTCGTCGACGTCCGGGTCGACCGGGGCAGCCACTCCGACATCGGCGTCGTCATCTACACCTCGGGCACGTCCGGCAACGCCAAAGGCGTCAAGGGGTCGTACAAGTATCTGTTCGACGTCGCTCATCGCTACGCGCAGGTGATGCAGGCGACCCCGTTCGCCAACTACCTCAGCTACGTGTCGCCCGCGTCGCCCGTCGAGCAGTACGTCGGGGTGACGCTCGGCGCGGCTCTCCCCATGACGATCAACTTTCCGGAGGAACCGGAGACGGTGAACAGCGACATCCGCGAGCTCGGCGCCGAGTTCCTCTACCTCGCACCCAGGCAGTGGGAGGAGATGCTCTCGAGCTCGGAGTCCCGGATTCACGACGCGAACCGGTTCGTCCGGCGCGTCTACCACTGGGGGACCGCCACGCTCACCCGGGCCGCGCTGAATCGAGGCGGCCGGGGGATCCGGGGCCGGGCGCTGGCCGCCAAGGTCCTGGTCCAGCGGCCGCTCCGCGACCGCCTCGGCCTGGCCAAGGTCAGGGCCGCGGTCAACGCCGGAGGCGCGCTGAGCCCGGAGGTGTACGAATATTTCTACGGCCTCGGCGTGCCGATCCGGAACGTGTACGGCTTCACCGAGGTCGGCATCATCACGGGCGCGCTGAAAGCCGAGCAGTTCGGCACCGCCGGCACCGTTCTCGACTCGCCGTACGCGTCCGAGCCCATCGAGGTCCGGGTCGTCGACGGCGAGATCCAGGTGCGCGGCGGCGTCGAGTCCGACGGGTACTGGGGAGACCAGGTCTCGCTGGAAGACCGCAGGACCGAGGACGGCTGGCTCCGCAGCGGCGACGCGGGCGTATGGGAGGACGGCACGCTGCGCGTTCTCGACAGGCTCGAGAACATCCGCGTGCTCTCGACGGGTGCGAGGTTCGCGCCGCAGGCCCTCGAGGTCCGGGCGCGCCTCAGCCCCTACATCCGGGAGATCGTCGTGCTCGGAGACGAACGCCGGCCGTATCCCGCGGCTCTCGTGGAGATCGACTACGAGTCCGTGTCGCGCTGGGCCGAGGACCGGAGCCTTTCCTTCGGCACCTTCTACGAGCTCTCCCAGACCCCTGACGTCGTCGAGAAGCTCATCGCGGCCGAGCTAGCCAAGATCAACAAAACCGTGCCGCCGGAGAGCCGCATCAAGAGGTTCGCCAACCTGCAGAAGCCGCTGGACGCCGACGAGGGCGAGCTGACGCGCAGCATGAAGGTACGCCGAGCGGTCGTCGAGGACCATTTCGCCGAGCTGATCGAGGGTTTGTACGCGGAGCGGCCCGGCCGTGTCTCGATGAACACCGTGATCCGCTACCAGGACGGACGCACCCGGGAGCTCGTGATGAGCGCCCTGGTCGACGACGTACCCGACACGGTCGCATGACCAGCGAGCCGTTTCTCTTCGACCCGTGGGTGACGTCGCTGCCGCAGCGGCCAGGCGGTGACGCTTACGCGCGCCTGCTGGCCGAGTTCAGGCGGCTCCACGACCTGGTGGCCGCGACGTCCCTCGACGAGCCGGGGCTGCGTGAGGTGACGGAGCGGCTCAGAGCGGCGTCGGCCGCCCTTGAGATCGAGGGCGGCCGCCCGGGGCCGCCGCACGCCGGCAACCGGTACGACCTGCCGGGCCGTGGGCACCCGCTCCTGGTCCCGCTCGTCATCGACGAATGGACGGCCGAGCGCATCACCGGTTCGGTGGTGTTCACCGCCGCCCATCTCGGGGGGAACGGGGCCGCGCACGGCGGGGCCATCCCGCTGCTGTTCGACGAGGTGCTCGGGCGGCTCGCGAACACCAACCGCCACGAGCGCGCGCGCACCGCCTACCTGCACGTCAACTACCGCAGCATCACTCCGTTGCACACCCCGCTGCGCGTCGTCGCCACCGTCATGCGCCAGGAGGGGCGCAAGCGGTACCTGGCCGTCCGGCTGTGCCAGGACGCCCAGGTGCTCGCGGACGGCGAAGGGCTCTTCGTGACGCTCCGGCCAGGGCAACCGTGATTCTCAGGACTGAACCTGAGCGATGCCGCTCGTGTATGTCCGGTCGCTCACGGTGAAGGACACCTGGGCGTCCGTCCCGGCGAACATCATGTCCACCAGGGGTTCGTACCGTCGCAGCACCGCCGCACGCCGCAGCTTCATGCTCGGGGTGAGCTCACCGTCGTCAAGGCTCAGCGGCTTCGGCAGCAGGCCGATGAGGTCGATGCGCTGCGAGGGCGGCTGCTCCGCGTTCAGCTTGCGGACTTCCTCCACCATCAACCGGGTGACGGCGGCCGATCCGGCCAACGCCTCGAAGCCCTCGGGAAGCGCCGCCGCGGACAGGTGGCGGCGCACCGCCGACTCGTTCAGCTGCACGAGCGCCGCGACGCGGGAGTCGTCGCCGTGCCCGCCGATGACCAGGAAGTTGGCGATGAAGGGACTCCGCATGGCGTTGATCTCGATGGGCTGCGGAGCGAACGTGCGTCCGTCCGGCAGCCGCTGGATGTTGGCCAGGCGGTCCAGCACTGTGAGCACGCCCTCGTCGATCACCCCGGCGTCACCGCTGCGCAGCCAGCCGTCGGCGGTCAGCGCGAGCTGATGCGTCTCGCCCCAGTAGTCGGCGCACCTGACACCGCCTCTGGTCTGCACCTCGCCGCCCTCCAGGCGGACCTCGATCGGCTCGGCGCCGTACGCGGTGGGCAGCGGAATCCCGACGCTCTCCGGCGGATCGCAGTCGCGGGTGGTGGTGATGATGCCGACCTCGGCGAAGCCGTACAGGTTGCGGATGCGGAGTCCGAGCCGGCGGAAGAAGTCGAACACCTCGGCGCTCAGGGAGCCGCCCGCGCTGATACAACCGGTGACGTGCTCGATGCCGAGCCGAGCCCGGATCTCCGCCTGCCGGGCCTCGATCGCGGCGGGGTCGTGAAGCAGCTCGGACGGCAAGGTCGCGCGCAGCTCCTCCCACTGGCGCGGACCGAGGAATTTCATGCTCGACCGGGACGACACGAACTCCTCGGCGGTCGCCGCGGGGGAGGAGGCGAAGGCCACGTCCAGCGGCAGGGCCGCCGCCAGGGTCAGGCCGTTGTACTGCTCGACCGAGAACGCCGGCGGCAGGAAACTGAGGTAGCGGTCGTGGGACTTGGCGCCGTAGGTGTGGGCATACCTGGCGGCGACGTCGAGCATGTACCGGTACGAACCCAGCACCCCCTTCGACGCCCCGGTCGTCCCCGACGTGAGGATGATGCAGGCGATGTCGTCGAGCGATCCGGAGTCGATCCGGCGGTCGACGGCGTCCGGGTCACGCCGAAGCGAGGCGGCGCCGCGCGTGCGCAGCTCGGCGAGGGTCAGCACCCGCGGATCCCCGGGAACCGGGTCGGTTCCCCACTGGACGACACAACGGATGTCCAGTTCGTCGAGCAGGCAGGCGGTCGCCGCGCCGGATCCCGAGAACGCCACGGAGGCGGGGTAGGACGCCAGGGTGGTCCGCATCTCCTCCGCGGTCATCCGCTCGAAGAGCGGGAACGCGGTGACGCCGCTGGCCTGGAGGGCGTATTCCGCCACGAAGAACTCCGGCGCGTTGGAGCCGATCACGAAGCCCACCTGACCGGGCCGCGCCTGTCCATGCTCGCGCTCCAGGTCGATGAGGCCGGCGGCGAACTCGGCCACGGCGCGGTAGACCTCGCGCCAGGGCTGGCCGATCCACTCGCCGCCTTCGCCCATCGTCCGGAAGGCCGTGCGGTCCGGCGTCTCGGCGGCATTGCGGCGGACCAGTTGCGGCACGGTCTCCAGGACCTCGCCGTCCGCGGTCTGGAACCGCGAGAGAACGACGTCCGGGTCGGACGTGAGCATCGTCGACATCACTTCACGTGGTCCGCTGGTCGAGCAGGATCGCGTCGCCCTCGATGCGTTCCACGAACTCCGACTCGCAGCGGACGCGCAGCGTGTGGGAGACCTCGTCCAGGATCCGATCCCAGCCGCCGGGCCTGCTGCCCTCGACGCGCAGCACGAGGGTGTCGCGACCCGCGTCCCGCGAGACCACGAGCTGGTACTTGGTGACCAGGCGGTGGCGCAGCAGCACGCTCTTCACCGAGCCCGGCACCACGAACATGCCCTTGACCTTGGTGATGTCCCCGACCCGTCCCACGATGCGGCCGATGCGCGGGGTCGCCGTGCCGCACGCGCAGGGCTCGGCCGTCACGCTGTCGACGAGATCGCCGGTCCGCAGCCGGACGATCGGCATCGCCCGGCGCACGGGGTCGGTGACCACGAGCTCCGCCGGCTCGCTCGCGGAGGCGCCGGTGACCGGCTCGCCGGTCCGCGGGTTCACGAACTCCACGAAGACGTCCTCGCGCAGGTGCATGCCGGGCTCGACGCCGCACTCGGCGGCGACGGGTCCGACGTCCGCGGTGCCGTAGAACTCCCGGACCGAGACCCCGTACTCGCGCTGGATGCGGTCCTTCTCGCGCGGGTCGTGGAGCTCTCCCATCACGATCGCCCGCTTCAGCGGAAGCGTGCGCCCCTGCGCCGCGGCCGTGTCGAGCAGGTGCACCAGGAACGTGGGGAACGCCAGGATGGCGGTGACGCCCAGCCCCTCGATCACCTCGATGTGCCGCTGGGTGTCGCCGGACCCGCCGGGCACCGCCGTCGCGCCCACCTTCTCGAGCGCCTTGCCGAGGATCGTGCCGGCGATGACCCAGTTGTAGAGCGTCGTCTGGTCCACGACGTCGGAGGAGGTGAAGCCGCACGACCTGAAGGTTCCGGCGAACCGTTCGGCGAGGGCGTCGATGTCGGAGGCCGTGAACGGCATGAAGATGGGTCCGGGCGCGACGAACACCCAGGCGATGTCCGCGAGGTCGGCGCCCAGCCGCCGGCCATACGGCGCCGCGTCCGTGACGCCCTCGATCAGCTGCTCCTTGGTCAGCAGCGGCACGTCGGTCCAGGATTCCGGGGAGATGTCGAGCTGACCGAACTCGTCGGCGTACGCCGGGAGCGCCTGCGCGAACCTGGCACTGGCGACGGCTGCCTCCAGTGACCCTGCCCTCAGGAAGTTCGCTGTCAGAAAGTTCGCTGTCAGAAAGTTCGCTGTCAGGAAGTTCTTCGTGTGGTTCAACGGGATCTCTCCACCGTCATGACCGTGCGTCCGACGCCGCTTCGGTCCCTTTGGGCGACAGGCTGCCAGCGAGCTGCGCTTCTGTCAACGTCAACGTTAGTGTTGAAAGCGTGGTCAACTTAAGTGTTGACAGCAGTGGGTTGGCGGCAATACCGTCTTGCGACATGACGATGGCCACAGGACGCGGAAGCGTCGACGTGCCCCTTTATCGGCTCGCGCAGGCGCGGTCGGGCGACAAGAACGACACGTCAGACATCACGGTCTTCTTTCCGAACGCCGAACTCTTCCGGCTGTGCGACGAGCAGCTGAGCGCGGACGCGGTGCGGGCGTTCCTCGCTCCGCTGGTGCTCGGCTCGGTCGACCGCTACGTGATCCCGAACCTCTTCGCGTACAAGTTCGTCTGCCATGCCGCACTGGGTGGCGGGGGCTCCAGCAGCCTGCGCAGCGACAATCTCGGCAAGTCGATGGCCTCGGCGCTGCTCCGCATGGCGGTGCGGAACGTTCCGGCCGGTCTCGCGGAGTCCAGCCCGCTGTTCGCAGGCCCCCCGAAGAAGGACGTGGCATGACGAACTCGCTGCGACTGGCCGCCGGCCAGGCCTTCTACGGTGACGCCTGGCGGCCCGCCCGACGGACCCTCGAGTCGGCCGCCGTCGACTATATGGCCTTCGACGCCCTCGCCGAGCTGACGCTGGCGATCCTCGCGAAGGACCGGGCCCGGGATGCCGACGCCGGCTTCGCGCGCGACCTGCCGCCGATGTTCGCCTCCCTGCTGCCACTCGCCAGGAAAACGGGCACCACCCTGCTGAGCAACGGCGGCGGCCTCAACCCCCTGGCCGCCGCCCGTGCCCTGGTCGGCGCCTGCGCGGCGGCCGGCTTCGCGGACGTGGCCGTCAACGCCGTCAGCGGCGACGACGTGCTGTCCAAGCTCGACGAGTGGGACGCCGCGGGCGTCGACCTCTCCGACCGCGACACGGGACAGCGTTACCGCGACCTGCCGGGCAAGCCGTTGTTCGCCAACGCCTATCTCGGCGCCGCGCCGCTGGTGGAAGCCCTGGCGGAGCCCAGCGACTTCGTCATCACCGGACGGGTCACCGATACCTCGCTCTACCTGGCCCCGCTGATCGCCCGCGGCGTCGTCGACCCCGGCGACCCGGAGTCGATGGCCCGCGGCATCGTGGTCGGCCATCTGCTGGAGTGCTGCGGCCAGGCGTCCGGCGGCAACTTCAGCGGCGACTGGTGGAACGTGCCGAACCTCGAGGACATCGGCTACCCGATCGCGGAAGTCGGCCCCGACCGGATCGTCATCGGGAAGGCGCCGACGACCGGCGGCCGGGTGAGCCGCGCCACCCTGCAGGAGCAGCTGTTCTACGAGATCCACGACCCCGCCACGTACCTGACCCCGGACGTGACGGCCGACTTCTCCGGCGTCGACCTCGTGGACATCGGACCCGACCAGGTAGAGGTCACGGGGGTCCGCGGCCGTCCGGCCCCGGCCACGCTCAAGATGATCGCCGGCCTCGCCGACGGATATCTGGCTTCGGTGTCGCTGCCCTTCGCCTTCCCGTACGCGCTGGACAAGGCCGAGCGCGCCGCCGACATCCTGCTCAAGCAGGTCGCCATCGAACAGATTCCGGTCCGCGAGACCCATGTCGAGTTCGTCGGCGTCAACTCCCTGCACGGTGGTCTCGCCACGACCCCGGCGGCCGACCTCAACGAGGTCGTCATGCGCGTCGCGATCCACACCGGCGATCGGGCCGCGGCGCAGGCCTTCACCAAACTGCTGCCGCCGCTCGCCATCAACAGCTACCCCTTCGTGGGAGGGCTGCGCGGCGGCTCGGTGGTGAGCCAGGTGCTGCGGGAGTGGAGCGTGCTGATCCCCCGGGAGCTCGTCGAGCCGGGCGTGCGGGTCACGAAGGTCGTCCATGAGTGAGCCGCTGGTCCGGACCGAGCAGCGTGGCGAGGTCCACATCGTCTGGCTGAACGAACCGGAGCGGAAGAACCCGCTGAGCGACCCGATGATCGAGCGGCTGTCGGCCGCGCTGCGGTCGCCGGAGGCCAGGGCGGCCGCCGCCGTCGTGATCCGCGGCGCCGGCCGGACGTTCAGCGCCGGCGGCGACCTCCGGCAGTTCCACGCGTCCCTCACGACCGACGCCTCGGAGCAGTTCGAGGCCACGACGTCCTTCCGGCGGCTCTTCCTCGATCTCGACGACCTGCCGGGAGTGACGATCGCGGCCGTCGAGGGCGGCGCGTACGGCGGTGGCTGCGGGCTGGCGGCGGCCTGTGACATCGTGATCGCCGCCGGCACGGCGACGTTCGCCTGTCCCGAGATCCGGCTGGGCGCCTTCCCGATGGTGATCGCGCCCGCGCTCGTCCGCGCCATCGGCGCCCGCAACACGATGGCCCTCGCCGTCTCGGGCGAGAAGGTCGGCGCGACCCGGGCCCGCGAGCTCGGGCTGGTGGCCGAGGTCGTCGACGAGCCGGAGTTCGACTCCTTCCTGTCGGCGTACGTCGACCGCCTCGCCGGGGTGCCGGCGCAGGTGCTGCACATCGGAAAGATGGCGGTGCGGGCGGGCGGGGCGGATGACTACCGCGTCGGCCTGGAGTCAGGCTCGATCCTGCGCTCGCTCCTGTTCTCCTCTCCCGCGTTCCACGACGGCGTGAACGCGTTCGTCCAGCGGGCCCGGAGGTAGGCGGCCGTGCAGAACTACTCCGCCCTGCTCAAGCGGATCGGAGCCCGGCCGGTGGGCCGGCCGGTCGTCGTGGAGCCCTACGTCCCCGACGTCCTGGAGGCCCTCGCCGCGGTGGGGGACTGGGCGGATGTCGCGCCTGTGCTCGTCGGTGACAAGGCCAGGGTCGAGGACCGGCTCCGCGCGTCCACGCTGGACCTCGGCCGGGTGGAGGTCGTCCACGCCGGCTCCTCCGCCGCGGCCGCGGCGGAGGCCGCGGCCCGGGTGGCCGCGGGTGACGCCGACTACGTCGTCAAGGGCTCGATCGCGTCCGCGGATCTGCTCAAGGGGCTGCTGGGACGCGACCGGCTCGGCACCGGCCGGGTCGCGAGCCACCTCTACATCATCGAGGCCCCGGCGTACGCGGGCCGGACCATCGCCTTCGCCGACTCGGGCGTCAACATCGCGCCGGATCTCGCCACCAAGGCCGACATCATCCGCAACTCGGCCGAGGCGCTGCGCGCCCTGGGCGTCAGCCGGCCCCGGCTGGCCGTGCTCAGCGCGGTCGAACTCGTCAAGCCCGGCCTGCTGAGCAGTGTGGACGCCGCCCTCCTGACGGTGATGGCGCACCGGGGACAGCTCGGCGACGTCATCGTCGACGGGCCGCTCTCCATCGACGCGGCACTCTCCGTGGAGGCGGCCCGCAGCAAGTCGCTCGCGGGCGCCGTGCCCGGCCGGGCGGACATCCTGCTGGCGCCGGACATCGACGCCGCGAACATGACCAGCAAGGCGATCATCGGCGCGACCGGGCGCGCCATGGGCGTCGTGCTGGGCGCCAGGGCGCCCATCTCCCTGCCGAGCCGTGGCGATTCCCTCCAGACCCGCGTGCACAGCCTGCTGCTCGCGTCCTATCTCGGTTCCGCGCCGGACGCCGATCCGTGAGAACGGTGCTGTGCGCCGAGGGGCTCTTCGAGCCGTCGGCGGGGCTTCGCCGGTACCTGGACCTGTGGCCTCCGTCCGCCGCGGATCCGGTGCGGCTCCTGTTCGGGGTCCGGCGCACTCCGCTGCCCGCCGGGCTGGCCGGCCCGTACGTGGAGATCGGCACGTTCATGCCCGGCCGTGGACTGCGTGACGTGCCCGATCTGACGTACGAGCGCTACTCCTACTCCCAGATCTGCGGATCACTGACCAGCGGACGCCTCCGGCTCGACGCGTTGATTGCCGTCGGCGGCGGGCCCGCGGCTTCGGGGGCGCGCTCGCTGGGCGTCGTCAACGGCTACCTCCAGCTCGCGGGCGAAATGGCCAGGACGATAGTCCTCGAAGAGATGGCCGATCTCCCGTCCGTGCCCGGAGCGGCTACGGTCCGGCCGCCCGATGCGGTGATCCCGGCTCCACCCGCCCCGGGATTCCGGGGACTGTCCGCGGCGCCCGATCCGATCAGCCGCCGGATCGCCGCACACGTCGCGAGCCTGCTCCCGCCGCGGTGCACGCTCTCCCTCGGGGTGGGCAAGGTGCCCGACGCGCTCGCCGAGGAGTGCCGTGACATGAAGGGGCTGAGACTCGTGTCGGGAGCCCTCGCGGACGGCGCGCGCATGCTCGCCGAGGCCGGGGCGCTCGACGCCGCCGCCGAGGTGATCGGCATGTCGGTCATCGGCGGTCCCGAGGTGATCGACTGGGCGGCGACGGATCCCCGGGTACGGCTGCTGCCGTCCACCCTGGTGCACGACCCGGGCTGGCTGTCCGGCCGGGAGCGGCTGGTCACCGTGCTGGGGGCCCTCAACGTCGACGGTGCGGGCAACGCCAACGCCGAGCGCGTCGCCGGACGGCTGGTCTCCGGCCTCGGCGGCGCCCCCGACCTCGCGGCGGGCGCCGCGGCCAGCCCCGGTGGGCTGTGCGTGATCGCCCTCCCCTCGACCAGCCGTTCCGGGAAGTCCGCCCTGGTGGACTCCCTGGAAACGGTGACCGTCGAGACGCGGCACGTCGGGGCCGTCGTCACGGAGAACGGAGCGGCCGTGAAGGGGGCGTCGACGCGGCGCTGGCGGGCCGACCTGGAACGGATCTTCTGAGGCTGTCAACGTTAGTGTTGACAACCTGCTCATCCCATCACTACCGTCGAGACCGTCCAGTCACTATGTCGCCAAGGAGTGCAGATGGACTTCCAGCCGTTCCCGCACCAGAGCACCAAGCCCGACCTGCGGCGACTGGTCCAGTCGATCTGCGCCAAGTTCGACGAGGACTACTGGGCGTCGTGCGACGAGGAGAAGCGGTTCCCCGAGGAGTTCTTCCGGGAGTTCGCGAAGGCCGGGCTGCTCGGCATCACCATTCCCGAGGAGTACGGCGGCGGTGGCGGGACCCTCTCCGACCAGGTGGCCGTCCTGGAGGAACTGGCTGCCGGCGGTGGCGCGATCAACGCGTGCTCGTCGGTGCACATCCCGCTGCTGTGCATCCCGGCCCTGCTCGCCTTCGGATCGGACGAGCAGAAGCAGGCGTACCTGCCGCGGATCGCCGCCGGCGAGCTGTTCGTCACCTTCGGCGTGACCGAGCCTGACGCGGGCACCGACACGGCGAGCATCAGCACGCGCGCGGTCCCGGCCGACGGCGGCTACCTCGTCTCCGGCACCAAGGTGTGGAACTCCGGCGCGCTGCGCGGTGACAAGATCCTGCTCCTGGCCCGCACGTCCCCGCCCGACTCCGACCGGAAACGAGCCACCGGGCTGACGCTGTTCCTGACCGATCTGAACGCGCCGACCATCGACATCCGCCCGATCCCCAAGATCGGCCGGAACGCCGTGGCGTCGGCGGAGGTCTTCTTCCGCGAGCATTTCATCCCCGATTCTGAGGTCCTCGGCGAGGTGGGCCGCGGTTTCTACCATCTGCTGCACAGCCTCAACGGGGAGCGGCTGTATCTGTCCGCGGAGGCGCTGGGAGTCGGTCGCTGGGCCCTCCGGGCGGCGTCGAAATACGCCGCGGAGCGTGTCGTGTTCGACCGGCCGATCGGCATGAACCAGGCGGTCCAGCACCCGCTGGCCGCGAGCTACCTGGGCCTGCTCGCCGCGGGCCAGGTCGTCTACCGCGCGGTGGAGGAGTACGAGTCGGGAGACCAGGCCGGAGTCGGGACGCTGGCGAACTCCGCGAAGTACCTCGCGACCGAGGCGGCGTTCGCGGCCACCGACAGCTCCATGCAGGTCTTCGGCGGTTACTCCTTCGCGCGGGAGTACCACATCGGCCGGCACTGGATCGAGTCCAGGCTGCAGCGGATCGCGCCGGTGAACAACCAGATGATCCTGAACTTCATCGCCGAGCGTTCGCTCGGCCTGCCGAGGAGCTACTGAGATGCCCGAGGCGGCGGACACCGACTGGCCGGGGGTCAGCCCCCGGGCGGACTTCCTCGCCGGCTGCCGGGTGCTCGAACTGTCGAGCCGGGCGGCGGGCGCCTACGCCGGGCGGCTGCTGGCGCTTCTCGGCGCCGAGGTCACCCGCGTCGACCTGCCTACCGCGTTCGACTGCCGCCCGGACGAGCTCGCCGCCGTCCGGTCGTCCATGGACGAGCACAAGACCACGATCCGGCTCCGGGACGCGGCGCTCGCGATCGGCTCCTGCGACGTGGTGATCTCCGACTGCACGAAGGACGACGCGACCGGCGGAACGGCCCGCGCCGCCGTCGAGGCGCTCCTCGCCGAGCTGCCGCCGAACACGCACGTGGTCGAGATCCCCGCCCACGGGGATGACGCGCGGCCGGCGGGCACCAGCCTCACCGCCTGCGCGGAAGGGGCCATGTCGTGGGCGATCGGCGATCCCGGCGACCGCCCGCTCACGCTGCCCTTCGACATACCCGACTACCTCGCGGGGACCGAGGCCGCGGCCACCGCCGCCCTGGCGCTGCTGACCTCGGTCCAGCGGCCGGGGCAGCGCTGGTCGGTCGCGGTCAGCGACGTGATATCCAACTACGTCGGGCAGATCAGCTCGAACTTCGTGGCGTACGAGCGGCCCTGGCACCGGGACGGCGCCCGCGCGACCATGTCAGGCGGGTCCTACCCCGCCGCCATGTTCCAATGCGAGGACGGCTGGGTGTCCGTGATGTGCAGGACGCAAGTCGAATGGCACGGCCTGGTCGCCGCCCTGGATCGCCCCGAGTGGCTGGCCGACGAGCGCTACCGCGACGCGCGAGTCGTGGCACGCCACCATGCCGACGAGCTCGATCCGATCGTGACCGAATGGTGCCGGTCGCTGTCCCGCGCGGAGGTTTTCGAGGCCGGACGCCGGCACGGCTTCCCGGTCGCTCCCGTGTTGACCGTTCCCGAGGCGATGCGCGAGGAACAACTCCTGCACCGCGCATTCTTCGTCAAGGGACCGTCGGGATCGCTCATTCCAGGCAGCCCCTACCGGGTCACGGATCCGGCGGCGACCGAGCGGCCCGCCCGCGTGCCACGCCTGACGCCCGCCGCCGATGACCGGCCCCTGGCCGGCCTGCGGGTGCTCGACCTCGCCTGGGTGTGGTCCGGGCCCATGGTCACCGCGTCGCTGGCCGACCTCGGCGCCGAGGTGATCAAAGTGGAGAGCCGCGCCCGCCCGGACCCCTCCCGGATGCGTGGACGCGCCTACCGTGACGGCGAGCCGCTCGCCGGGCCCGAACTCGAGGTCACGCCGTACCACAACCAGATGAACCGCGGCAAACGTTCGGTCGAGATCGACATCACCACCGAGGAGGGGGCGGCACTCGTCCGCCGGCTGGCCGCCGAGTGCGACGTGGTCGTGGAGAACATGCGGCCCGGTGTCCTGGCGCGACGCGGTCTCGACTACGCCGGGCTGTCCAAGGACCATCCGGCGCTGGTCATGGTGTCGCTGTCGATGCTCGGCCAGACCGGGCCGCTCAGCGGGATCCGGGGCTACGCCGTGGTGATGTCGGGCCTGGCGGGCCTGGACTCGCTGATCGGGTACGGACCGGACCGGTTGATCGGCACCTTCAATCCCGCGCTGGGGGACCCGAACGGCGCCGCCCACGGTCTGGCGGTCGTGCTGGCCGCGCTCCGCCGGTCCCTGCGCGAGGGGCGCGGCGCGTGGATCGACGTCTCGCAGGTCGAGGCCCTGCTCAGCATCCTCCAGGTCCCGGTGCACCGCGCCCAGGTGGAGGGCCGCGTGCTTCCGCCGGCCAACGGACACGCGACCTGGTGGCCGCACGGCGTCTACCGGTGCGCCGGCGACGACGGCTGGGTGGCGCTCGCGTGCCGCAACGACGACGAGCGCGCCCGCCTGACGAGCTGGTGCGGATCCGCGCAGGACGAACTCGAAGCCACGCTGGAGCGCATGCTCGCCGCCTTACCGCCGGGACGCGTCGTGGCCGAGCTCGCGGTCCTGCGGATTCCGGTGGCCCCCGTGGCGACGTACGAGTCGATGCGGGCGGGCGGCCGGGACGTCTTCGACCTGGTCAGCCACCGCTGGCTGGGGGAGCAGCCGCTGTTCGGCATCGAGTGGCGACAGGACGGCCAGCGGCTCCGGGTCGAGCGACCGGCGCCCCTGCTCGGCGCCGACACCGACGCGGTGCTGACCGGCGTGCTGGGGATGTCCGCGAACGATGTCGCCGGCCTGCGGGCCGCCGGGATCGTCGGGGGCGCGTCATGATCGAGGCGCTCCAGGATCTCTACGCCCGCTACGCGCTGGGCCTCGACGGCGCGGACTTCGACCTCGTGGCCCGCTGCTTCGCGGCCGACGCGACGTACGAAGTCGACGGCGTCTACTCGGCGCGGGGCAAGGACGCGATCATGGACCGGATCCGGTCCCGGTGGCATGCCGGGCGCACCCATCTGACCTGCAACACGCTCTTCGACCGGGAAGACGGCGGCGTCATCCGGGGACGTGCCACCTTCGCCGTCCTGGACGAGCACGCCGCTGTCCTGGCGTGCGGGGAGTACGACGACCGCGTCGTGCTCGGTCCAGAAGGGGAGTGGGTGTTCGCCAGCAGACGCATCAGCTACCGGGCGACCGGCGACGACGACGGACGAGGAGGAGACATGGACAAGCTGGGGCTGGGGGTCGACGAGGTCCTGACGACGACCCGCGCGGTTCGCAAGCGCCTGGACTTCGATCGCCCCGTCGAGCTCGGGGTCATCCGGGAGTGCCTCGAAGTCGCCCTGCAGGCGCCGAGCGGCAGCAACAAGCAGTCCTGGCACTTCGTGGTGGTGCGGGACGAACAGCGCCGCGCGCGGGTCGCGGAGGTGTACCGCAAGGCGTTCGCCGACTACGAGGCCAGTCCGCTCAACTCCGGGCGGCTGTTCGCCGACGACGCCGAGCGGCACGCGGCACAGGGGAAGGTGTTCGGCTCGGCGGCCTACCTCGCGCAGCACCTGCACCGCGTCCCGTGCCTGCTCGTCCCGGTCGCCGCGGGCCGCGCCGACCAGCTGACCTCCGCGCACCGGCAGGCGAACTACTGGGGCGGGATCATTCCCGCCGTGTGGAGCTTCATGCTCGCGGCCCGCGAACGCGGCCTCGGCACGTCGTGGACGACGATGCACCTGCGCTACGAGCAGGAGGTCGCCGACATCCTCGAGATCCCGTACGCCGACTACACGCAGGCCGCCCTCGTTCCGGTCGCCTACACCCTCGGCACCGATTTCCGCCCCGGGCCACGGCAGCCACTCGACGACGTCCTTCACCTGAACCGGTGGTGACCCGGACCTGAGCCGCCTCCTCCCTCCGGCCCTTCGGCAGGCCTGAGGGGACGCTGTTTTCGGACTGTGAAACGCCGCAACCCTGCACGCCCAAGCAGTCAACGATTATGTTGACACAAAGGATTGTAAACAGTTATGTTGACGCCCAGAAAGTCCCAGCCAGGATCGCCCGGTGAGTCGGGTCTGCAGTCAGGGGTGAAGATGTCGGACAGGAGCGAGCCGGACTACCAGTTCGTGATCATCGGGGCCGGCGTGTGTGGGCTGTACCAGCTGCATCGGTTGCTCGGGCTGGGCGCGAAGGTGACGGTGCTGGAAATGAACGGCGGCGTGGGCGGGACCTGGTTCCGCAACCGCTACCCCGGATGCCGGTTCGACTCGGAGTCCTACACCTACGCGTACTCGTTCTCGCCGGAACTGCTGGCGGAGTGGGACTGGTCCGAGCGGTTCGCCGCGCAACCGGAGACCCTGCGCTACCTCAACCACGTCGCGGACAAGTTCGGCCTGCGGGAGCACATCCAGTTCGACACGACGGTCGTCGCGGCGCACTGGGAGGAGGAGCACCTCCAGTGGCGGGTGCGGACCGACGACGGCCGGGAGATCACCACCCGGTTCCTGATGACGGCGATGGGCCTGCTCTCGGTGCCGACCACCCCGCGGCTGCCGGGGCTCGAGACCTTCGGCGGACGGGCGTTCCACACCTTCGACTGGCCCGAGGACCTGGACGTCTCCGGGAAGCGCGTCGCGGTGGTCGGCACCGGCTCGACCGGCGTGCAGGTGATCTCCACGATCGCCGAGCAGGTCGCGCGGCTCACGGTCTTCCAGCTGGACGCGAACTGGTGCGCGCCGCTGCACAACGGTCCCATCAGCGCCGAGGAGATGGCCCAGATCAAGGACTCGTACGACGAGATCTTCCAGCGCTGCTTCGACTCACCCAACGGATTCATCCACCGGCCGGACCGCCGGCGCAGCACCGATGTGACCCGGGAGGAGCGCCTCGCCTGGTGGGAGGAGCTCTACGACTCGCCGGGCTTCGGGATCTGGCTGGGAAACTTCCGGGACACGCTGATGGACGAAACCGCCAACGCGGAGCTGTCGGAGTTCATCGCGAGCAAGATCCGCGAGCGGGTGCAGGACCCGGCCGTCGCCGAGATCCTGATCCCGAAGGACCACGGGTTCGGGACCAAGCGCGTGCCGCTCGAAACCGGCTACTACGAGGTCTACAACCGCCAGAACGTCGAGCTCGTCGATCTGAACGTGACGCCGATCCAGCAGGTGACCCCCACCGGGATCAGGACCGCCGGCGGCGAGTGCGCCCGCGACTTCGACTTCGACGTCATCGTCTTCGCCACCGGCTTCGACGCGGTCACCGGCGCCTTCGACCGGATCGACTTCGTCGGCGAGAACGGCGTACGCCTGCGGGACAAGTGGGCCGACGGACCCGACACCTATCTCGGGGTGCAGACCACGGCCTTCCCGAACCTGCTCACGCTCGTCGGCCCCCAGTCGGGATCGGTCGCCGCCAACTTCCCCCGCGGCATCGAGGACATCGTCAACTGGATGATCGTGTTCGTGTCGTACCTCCTGGAGCACGACATCGTGCGGGTGGCCGCCACCAGGGAGGCCGAACTCGCGTGGCTCGACCACGTCATGGAGATCAACGACAGGGTCCTGATGAGCAAGGTCAAGTCGTGGTTCAACGGCCACAACCGCAATCTCGACCGGGATGAGCGGCCGCGGGCGATGATCTACACGGGCGGCGCGGTGCGCTACCGTCGCCTGCTCGCGGAGGAAGCGGCCCGCGGGTACTCCAGCTTCGCGATGACGCGGGTTTCCTGAGCGTCAAGGCTGCGGCGACAGGCCGTCCAGGACCATGTGCACGAACCCCTCGGCGATCTCCTTGGCGGTGGTCCTGCCGTCGGGATCGAACCACCGGTGACTCCAGCTGACCATGCCGATGACACCGTGCGCGACCAGACCCGGTGACAGGGGCGACGACAGCGAGCCGTCGCCGAAACCTTCGGTGACGATGTCGCGCACGGCGGTGTGGTAGAGGTCGCCGAGCTTGGAGAGTTCGGCCCGCCAGTCCTGCGACTCCGCCACCTTGGCCGAGCTGCGGCCCTGGCGCCGCCCGGGTCCCCGGCGCCCGAAGTCCTCCGCGACGAAGATGTACAGGTGCGGATAGTTCTCCGCGTAGCTCTTCATCAGGAGGCGGATCATCTCCCTGAGCTTGTCCGCGCCCGTCCCCGCTCCGGACCGGACGATCTCGACCTGCTCGACGTTCTTCTGGACGATCTCTTCGACGAGCGCGCGGTAGAGCTCCTCCTTCGAGGAGACGTAGTAGTACAGGCTCGCGCGGTCGAGCTTGGCGCGGCTGGCGATGTCGTTCAGGGACGCGCCGTCGAGGCCCTGTTCCCGAAAGGTTTCCGCCGCCGCCTTCATCAGCGCCTGCCGGCGCTCCACGTAGACCGCGCTCTGCTCCCGTGCGGCGATCTTACGGCGGCGGCTGATGTCGCTTGTCATGGGAGGGTGCCCTTCCTGCGCCGACTCAATACAAGTGTTGACGGCGCCACGTTATACGACGGCGAAGGCTATGTCGCGTTGTCAACGTTACTGTTGACACACCCTCGATGGGGCGGAAGGATGGTCTCCAGAGCGACGAAGGGAAGTGGAGTCCGGGATGGGTGCGGAACTGATGACCGAGGTCTCGGGGCGGGGAGCTCTGGCGAACATCGACGGGACGGTCATCAAGCGGGCCATGGCCGCCGTCAGCACGATGGAGGTGCGCAGCCTCGGCCTCCAGGTGCGCAACGGCAAGGGACCCGTGGGGCCCCGGCGGCAGCCGCCACAGCACTTCATGGTCCGTGACGGCGGGGACGCGGCGCTGGCGCCGGAAGCGTCGGCCCGGCACGGCTTCTCCTTCAGCGACGACATCCTGCTGATCCCCACGCACGGGACCACGCACATGGACGCGCTCTGCCACGTCTGGCAGGACGGCAGGATGTACGGCGACCTCCCCGCCGATCTGGTGACCAGCCGCGGGGCGAAGCGTCTCGGGATCGAGGAGGCCGGCCCGGTCGTCACCAGGGTCCTCATCGTCGACGCCGTCCCCGAGGGCCGCCCGTGGCTGGATGCCGCCGAACCGGTCTCGCTGGATCTCGTCCGGCACAGGCTCGACGCCGCCGGTCTCGTCCCCGAACGAGGCGACGCCCTGTTCCTGCGCACCGGCTGGGTTGAGGCCTGGGCGGCGGGTGTGCAAGACCAGCTGGGCTGGGGCGGCCTCGACGTCGACGCGATCGACTGGGTCCTCGAGAGCGGCTTCCCGATCATCGGCGCCGACAACATCGGCGTGGAGATGTCGCCGGCGAGCGACCCGGCGTGCGCCGTTCCGCTGCACGTCCGGCTCATGCGGGACCACGGCGTGTACTTCGTCGAACTCCTCGACCTGGCCGGCTTCGCCGGCGCGGCCGTGGCCGGGATGCTGACGCTCGCCCCGCTGAACATCGTGGGGGCGACCGCCAGCCCGCTGGCCCCGGTCGTGGTGTTCTGACATGGCGACAGCGGTCGTCTCCGGCCTGGGTGAGGTTCACCCCCAGCGCCGATCCGGGCGTCACGCGCAGTCGTTGCTGCTGGAGGCCATCGACGCCGCGATAGCCGACGCCGGCATCGCCAGGGCGGACATCGACGGAGTGATCACCGAGGCGATGCTCACCCCGCCGGTGCTCACGGTCGACAAGCTCGCCCCGGCCCTCGGGCTGGACTCGCTGCGTTACCAGGGCCTGTCCAGTCCGGTGGGGGCGGGCATCCTGCTCGCCGTCGCCCAGGCGCACAGCGTGGTCGAGGCGGGTCTCGCCCGCCACGTGCTGACGTTCTTCGGCGTCGACTGGGGTACGCACGGATCCGGGCCGGCCGGGATCCACGGCGCCATGGACGCCAAGCGGGAGGTCGAGTACCCGATCGGCTTCAGCGGGCCGCAGCTGTACTTCGCGACGATGGCGACGCGGTACGCCCACCGCTATGGCCTCTCCGCCGCCGAGCTGGAGGATCTGCTCTGTCGCGTCGCGACGTCGGCTCGCCGTAACGCCCAGCGGCACGCGCACGCCCAAGCCCGGGACGAGCTCGGCCCGGACGACTACCGGGCGCAGCCGTACTTCGCCCAGCCGCTGCGACGGGCGGACATTTCGCTGCTGAGCGACGGCGCCGTGGCGATGGTCGTGTCTGCCGGCGACGCCGTAGCCGCGGAGAAGAGAGTCGTCACCCTCGCCGGCTGGGGTCACGCCGTCCAGCCGTTGCCCGACGAGGCCTTCTACACGCAGAGCCGGGACCTTCCCCATCTGCCCGCGACGGAGGCCGTGGCCGCGACGGTGGCCGAGCGCGCGGGCCAGGACGTCGCGTCCGCGGACATGTTCCAGCTGTACGACTGTTTCACCATGGCCACCGTCGTGCAGCTGGAGGCGCTCGGGATCACCAAGCCCGGGCGAACCCTGGAAGCGGTCGCGGGACGCCAGCTCGACATCGGCGGTGCTCTCCCGACGAACACACACGGGGGGCTCCTGTCGCACGGCTACCTGCTCGGTGCCGCGCACGTGTCCGAGGCGGTGCGGCAGCTGCGGCACGAGGCGCTCGGCAACCAGGTCAAGGACGCCACCACGGCGTTCGTGGGGGCCGGGCCCGGCCGTCAGTACACCGGCTTGCTGTTCCGGAGGACCGATGCCTGAAGAGTTCCTGTCCGATGTGCTGGATGGCGACGGCTACCGGTTCTGGCATCTCAGCCTGGATCAAGGGGTCGTCCGTATCACGCGGTGCCAGGACTGCCGCCGGTGGCAGTGGTACCCGCTGGTGGCGTGCCCGGCCTGCGGGTGCCAGACCTGGCAGTGGGACGACGTCGGCACGAGCGGCGTTGTCCATTCCTGGACCAGGGTGATCCGCCCCACCGTAAGACGGCCGGGGCTCGAACCGCCGTATGTCCTGGGCGTGATTGAACTGCCTCAGGCCGACGGCGCTCGCCTGGTCGCGCTCGCCGTCTCGCCCGACGAGGACCCTCGTATCGGTGACACGGTTCAGCTGCGGGTCCGGCGGGGCGAGTCCGAATCCATCCTGGTCTTCCAGCACTGACAGGGGGCCGGTCGTGACCCGGCCCCCCCTTGCTGTCGTTAGCTGGCGTATGCCTCCAGTTCGAAGATGCGGGCGGCGGTGTCGCTGTCACTCGTGGGAGTGATGACATTTAGTCGTATATATCGGGCGGATGCCGGGGTGAACGTGTGCGTGGTCGTACTTGCGGTGTTATTTCGCACCGTTGCCACGTTCGTCCACGTCGTGCCGTTGGTGCTGAGCTGGACGTCGAAGTCCTTGGTGTTCCAGGAGGTCTTCTCGCCGCCCGCGCCCGAATGGCGGATGACGACCTTGCTGACCGTCGTGGCCGACTGGAGGTCGACGCGGAGCCACTTGGAGGCGCCCAGGGAGCACCACTTGTCGGCCAGGCCGGCGTTGTAGGTTCCGTTGACGGCCTTGGCGGGGCCTTCGCCCGCGGCGCACTGGCTGTCGGCGGTGGCGGGCTTGTTGAGGGCCAGGTTCGGGGTGCCCGTTTGCGGGACGTACAGGCGGAGATCGGTGAGGCTGGCGCTGCCCTCGTACACGTTGGTGTAGAGGTCGCCGATCACGAAGTAGTCGGGGTAGGACGAGCCGGCGGGCCACTGGTTGGGCCAGGTGGTGCTGCCGTTGGGCTCGTTCTGGACCAGGTTGGCGTTGTAGCGGCCGTCGTACTCGCCCGGCGCGGTGTTGTAGTGCCAGATCGGCGCGTTGTTAACGATGAACGGCCGGTGCATCCGGATCGTCCGCTGACCTGACCGGGCGAAGTTTCCGGTCACCTCGAGCACGTAACCGGTCGCGTCACGCTCGATGGCGAAGGTGTAGAACTGGTTCGGCATCAGCTCGGGCTGGAGTTCGGCCGCCGAGGACAGCTGCTGCTCCGCCACGCCGTTGGAGCACGGCGTCATGAACCACTGCGAGTTCCCCGCCAGCCCACCAGGACCCGGGTTCCAGTTCGGCAGCCCGCTGATCCACATGTTGACCGTGTTGAAGTTGCCGTCCCGGTAGTTGTAGTACGTGTTGTTCGCGGCGTTACAAACCCGCCCACCGGTCCCTGACCCCACCCGATCCGGATGCTGGGAGAAGGAGTCCATCAGCACTTTGCGCCGGTAGTGCCAGAAGTGGTTGTTCCGCGGCGCGGGATTGGCGAAGTCCACGATCGCCATGAAGTGGAACCCGTTATACCCATAAGGGCCAGACCTGACGTCCTGCCACTCGCAGTACGGGACCGACGCGTTACCGGTCCACCCCGGCGAACGCGACCCTTCACCCCATGGGTGCTGCGTCTTACACCCCGTGTTGCTGTACCCGTTGGTCCGGTTGTTGTACGTGATCGACCCGTTCCGCTTCCCCCCGAAGTCCAGCGTCTTCAGCTTGTACTCCACGCGATACCGATCAGGCAGCCGGTTCGTCGGCCGCAGGATCACGCCACCCGTGTGATCGGGCACGTTCATCACCGCCACGCTCTCGGCGCCGAGCGGCTGCGTGGTGAGCGTCGGCGGATTCTCGATCACGCCGTCCTTGTTCCAGTCGCGGGCCGACAAGGATGCGGTCAGCCAGCCGCTCTGCCCGACCGGGAACTCCTTCCGGTAGGTGTTGAAGGAGTTGAGCGCCGTGGTCCACGCGGGCCCGTAGTCGTTGCGGTACCACTGCCCGGGATCATCCATGATCGTGTCGAACGGCTGGGCGTAGGTGTCCCGCGTCCAGGGCACGTTCCCCGGATTCAGCGCGGAGGTGAACGTCTCGTTGTAGAGGAGGGTCCAGCCGGGGCGGGTGGGATCATCGGCGACCGCCTCTGGGCTGGTCGCGACCGTTCCGGTGAGGAGGAGGGCGGAGGCGGCCGCGGCGATGGTCGCCCGGCGCATGAGGGTTTTCTTCATTGGTCCTTCTCAGGAAGGGAGGGCCAGGTGGCGTCGCCGTCCGCCACCGGGCCGCGGGGGGCTTAGAAGCTGCCGTCCGGGTTCATGAACTGTTTCGCGTTCTCCTTGGTGACTCGGGGGGACGGAACGACCGTGTCCTTCTCGACCTGGGCGCCGCCCAGGATCTCGACCGCCCGGTCCAGGCCCATGGCGCCGATGATGTCGGCGTCGTTGAGGCCGGTGACCAGGTAGTTGGTGCCGTCCATGATCGCCTTCAGCGCCTCGGCCTGGCCGTCCACGCCGGCGATGATGATCTGGTCGGTCTTGCCGGCGTCCGCGATCGCCCGCTGCGCGCCCAGGCACATCGCGTCGTTCTCGCAGAACACCGCCTTCAGGTCGCCGTTGGTGGCGAGCAGGCTCTCCATCACGGTGAGCCCGCCGTCCGAACCCCAGTTGCCGAAGTCCGGGGCCTCGACCAGCGTGATGTTGGACTTGGCGGACAGCACCGACTTGACGCCGTTGGTCCGGGCCGAGCCGATCGTGTTGTCGGCCGGGCCGCCCTTGATGATGCCGACCTTGCCGCCGTCGGGCAGCTTCTCGGCCAGGAACTCGCCGTTCTGCCGCCCGATGGCCTCGTTGTCGGGGCCGATCCAGCTGGTGTACTCACCGGTCTGGAACTTGCGGTCCACCAGCACGACCGGCTTGCCGGCCGCCTTGATGGAGTTGAGCACCGCGGGCGCGGACTCCAGCGGGCCGCCGGAGATGATGACCGCGTCCACGTTCTTGCTCAGCAGGTCCTCCACGTTGGAGGCGAGCTTGGCCGCGTCCCCGTTCGCGTCCGTGCTGATGATCTCGACGTTGCCCTTCTTCTGTGCCTGCGCGGCGATGGCCTTGTCCATCCCGCTGAAGTACGGCCCGCCGAGCATGAAGTTGGCGACGCCGATGGTGTATTTGCCGTCACCGGACGCCGACGCCGCGGGAGCGGCCGGGTCAGGTCCGGACGAGCAGCCGGTGATGACCAGGGCGAGTGCGCCCGCCAATAACAATCTTCTCGTGATCATGGTGACTTCTCCCAGGGGTCAGCCGCGCACCCGGTTGGTGCGCTGGACGAGGATGACGGCGATGATGATCAACCCCTTGAGCACTTGCTGCCAGAAGCTCTGGACGCCGTACAGGTTGAGCAGGTTGTTGATCAGGACCAGCACGAGGACGCCGCCGAAGGTGGCGCGGGTGGAACCGCGCCCGCCGGCCAGGCTGGCGCCGCCGATCACGCACGCGGCGATGGCGTCCAGCTCGAACGCCACGCCCACGCTCGGCTGGGCGATTCCGACGCGGCTGGCCAGGATGACCCCGGCCAGGCCGGCGCAGGCGCCGCTGATCGTGTACGCGAGCGTCACGTGCCGGGGCACGTTGATGCCCGCGAGCCGGACCGTCTCGGCGTTGCCACCGATCGCCACGATGGAACGCCCGGCCGGGGTGCGGGTCAGGAACACCCCGCCGGCCGCGAAGACGGCCAGCATGATGAGCGTGCTGACCGGGATGGGACCGGCCATCGCCGAGCCGAGGGTGAAGAACGCCGGGTCCTCAGGCGCGATCGGCACCTCGGAGTAGACGAAGGCGAGGCCGCGGATGGTGGTGAGCGAGGCCAGCGTGACCACGAAGGCGGCCAGCCCGAACCGGGACACCAGGACGCCGTTGATCAGCCCGAAGCCGACGCCGGAGAGCACGCCGGCGAGCATGGCCACCGGGATGGGCAAGCCGGTCACCAGGCCCGCGGTGAGGATGCCGGAGAAGGCCACGATCGAGCCCACCGACAGGTCGATGCCGCCGGTGAGGATGACCACCAGCATGCCGAACGCCAGCAGTCCGGTGGTGACCATCTGCTTGAGCAGGTTGGTGAGGTTGGTCTGGGTGAGGAAGGTGTCGGAGGTGAGCGCGGCCACCGCCACCAGCAGCACGATCAGCGACACGAACGCCGCCGTGACGAAGATGTCCCGCCCGTTGCGGATTCTGGCGATGTGCCCGGTCATGCGGCCTGTCCGATCGCGTGCGCGAGGATCTCGTCCTCGGTGGTGGTCTCCGAGCGCAGGTCACCGGCCAGCCGGCCCTCGCGCATCACCAGCACCCGGTCGGTCGCGCCGAGCACCTCGGTGAGGTCGGAGGAGATGAGCAGCACGGCGAGACCCTGCCGGGCCAGGTCGTCGACCATGCGGTAGATGTCCACCCGGGTGGCCATGTCGACGCCCCGGGTGGGTTCGTCCAGGATCAGCACGCGCGGCCCGGCCAGCAGCCATTTCGCCAGTACGGCCTTCTGCTGGTTACCGCCGCTGAGCGAGCCCACCGGCATGGTGGCGCACCGGCCGGGCTGGATGCTGAGCCGGTCGATCATCTCGGTGACGCGGCGTTTCCGTCCGGCGGCGTCGATCAAGGGTCCGCGCCGGTTCTCGCGCATCGTGGCGAGCGCGATGTTGTCCAGCACGGTCATGCCGAGGATCAGGCCGGAACGTTTGCGGTCCTCGGTGACCAGGGCGAGCCCGGCGGCGATCGCCTCGGCGGGGGAGCGGTAAGCGCCGTTTCCCTTCGTCGCGGGTTCCGCGCCGAACACGCACCTGGCCATCTCGCTGCGGCCCGAACCGACCAGGCCGAACAGTCCGACGATCTCCCCGGCACGCAGCTCGAACGAGATGTCCTCGAACTCACCCCTCCGGGAAAGTCCGGAAATTTCGAGTCTTGTCTCGGCGGGGGGTTCGCGGCGGGCGGGGTAGATCTGTTCCAGGCGACGGCCGGCCATCAGGCCGATCAGTTCGGATTCGCTGGTCTTCGCCGGTTCCGTGGTGGCGATGATGAGGCCGTCCTTGATGACCACGATCGAGTCGGCGAGTTCCATGACCTCGGCCAGGCGGTGCGAGACGTAGACGACCAGCACGCCGCGTTCCCGCAGTCGCCGGATCAGCGCGAACAGGGACTCCAGGTCGCTGCCTGCCAGCACCGCCGACGGTTCGTCGAGCACCAGCACCTTGACCTCACCGGCCAGCGCCTTGGCGATCTCCACCATCTGCTGCCTGGCCACCGAGAGGCGGCCCGCGAGCACGCGCGGGTCGATCGCCCCGAAACCGGCGCCGTCCAGCAGTTCCCGCGCCCTCCGGTGCGCCTCCGGCCAGTCGATCAGGCCGCCGCGTCGCCGGGGGAACGCGCCCATCAGCAGGTTCTCGGTCACCGACAGCCCGCCGACGATGGACAGCTCCTGGTAGACCGTGCGGATGCCGCGCGCGTGCGCGTCGTGCGGGGAGCGCAGGTCGACCCGCTCGCCGTCGATGCGCAGCTCGCCCGAGGTCATCCGCTGGGCGCCCGCCAGGATGCGGATCAGCGTGGACTTTCCGGCGCCGTTCGCGCCGACCACGGCGAGCACCTCGCCCGGCCGACCGGTGAGGTCCACGCCGTGCAGGACTTCCACGTCGCCGTAGCTTTGCCGTACGCCCCTGAGTTCGAGGCTCATCCGAACGCCTCCATGACGATGATCGACTTCTGCCGGGTGAAGTCGAGGACCGTCTCGTGCAGGCCCTCGCGGTAGCCGCCGGTGTCCTTGGTGCCGCCGAACGGGAGGTTCTCGGCGCGCAGGGCGGTGGAGCCGTTGATCACCACGCCGCCGACGTCCAGGTGCCTGGCCAGGGTGAACGCGCGGGAGACGTCACGGGTGAAGACGGCGGCGTGCAGGCCGTACGGGGATTGGTTGGCCAGGCGGACGGCTTCCATGGGGTCGGTGAAGCGGGCCACGGGGGCGACCGGGCCGAAGATCTCCTCGGCGAAGGCGGCGCTTTCCGCGGGGACGTCGGTGAGGACGACCGGGTCGACGAACGCGCCGCGTCGGGAGCCGCCCGCGACGAGGTTGGCGCCGTCGACGATCAGGCGGTCGACGGCAGCGGATACGCGTTCGGCGGCGTCTTCGGTGATCAGGGGGCCGACGTCGGTGGATTCCTGGAGCTGGTCGCCGACGACGAGTTTGGCCGTCTGGTCCAGCAGGGAGGCCAGGAATGCGTCGTGGATGCCGTCCTGGGCGTACACGCGCTTGACCGCGCAGCAGATCTGGCCGTTGCCGCGGGCGAGGCGGCCGAGCACGACCGCCTTGGCGGCCTCCTCGGGGTCGGCGTCGTCGCAGACGATGAGCGCGTCGTTGCCGCCGAGCTCGAGGAAGACCTTCTTCAATGTGCCAGCGGCCAGGGTTGCGATCGCGCGTCCTGCGGCGGTGCTGCCGGTAAGACTGATCGCGGCGATCCCCGGCAGGGTGGCCAGTGACTGGGAGACCGCGACACCACCGGTGACCAGCTGGTGCGCGTGCTCCGGCAGGCCAACGGTGGCGATCAGTTCGGCGACCCTGGTCAGCGCCAGCGGGCATTTGGCGGGCGGCTGCACCACGACCGCGTTTCCGGCGGCCAGGGCGGCGGCGGCCTTGTGCGCGTACAGCTCGACCGGGTAGTTGAACGGCACCAGCGCGGCGACCACCCCGAGCGGCTCGCGGGTGGTCACGGCGAGGTGCCTTTCCAGGCCGGGTACGGCATCCAGCGGGATCTGGCGGCCGAACAGCCGGGTGGCCTCGCCCGCGTAGCCGCGGAAGATCCGGATCGCGGCCTCCACCTCGCCCCTCGTCTGCGGGATCGGCTTGCCGTTCTCGGCCGCGAGCAGCTCAGCGAGGTCGTCCTTCTCGGCCTCGATCCGGCCGGCGATCGTGAGCAGCAGTTCGGCGCGGCGGTGCGCGGGCAGGGCCGCCATCGCGCGCTGGCCCTCCTGCGCCGCCTCGACCACGGCGGCCACCTCCCGCGCGTCCAGATCCGGCACCTCGCCGAGGTGCTCTCCGGTGCCGGGGTTGAGGACGGCGATAGGCATGTGGGGACTCCTGTCGGTCATGGCCGGAGGCCGTTCTTGGTGGGGCCGTAGCCGAGGCGGTGGCTGATGTCGGCGGCCATGGTGAGGGCGCGGGGGGCCAGGCGGTGGCAGTCGTCGATGCTGAACCGGCCCGCGGGGGCCGACACGCTGAACGCGCCGACCGGCTGACCCGCGGAGTTGCGGATCGGGAGGCCGACGCAGCGCACGCCTTCCTCGTTCTCCTCGTCGTCGATCGCGAAGCCCTGGCGGCGGATCAGTTCCAGTTCGGCGAGCAGGTCGTCGCCGGTCAGGGTGCGCGGCGTGCGGAGATCGAGGTGCCCGGACAGGACTTCGTCGATGGTCGGGGTGTCGAGCAGGGCGAGCACGGCCTTGCCCATCGCGGTGCAGTGCAAGGGGGCGCGGTTGCCGATCCGGGACACCAGGCGCACCGACTTGGCGCTCTCCACCTTGTCGATGTAGACGATCTGGTGGCCCACCGGGATGCCCAGGTGCACGGTCTCGCCGCTGAGCTCGACCAGTTCCGCCAGGTACGGCTGCGCGACCGCGCGCAGGCCGTCCTCGTCGAGGTACTGACCGGCCAGCATGATCAAGGTTACGCCGAGGCGGTAACAGCCCGCCGCGTCACGATCCAGAACGCGCAGTTCCAGCAATGAAGTGACATATCGGTGAGCTGTGCTCACCGCCACGCCGGCCCGGGCGGCCAGGGCGCCGAGCGTGATTCCGCCCCGGCCCGCCTCGGACACGGCGGCAACGATTTCGAAAGCCTTGTCAACACTCGACGACTTTCTGCCGCTTCGCATTCGAGTTACTCGAATCTATTTTCATATTCCTGCAACATAATTGCGAGAGTTCCATCAGCGGTTGATGGTGTCAAGACTTCAGGGCGCGCGGCAGGAAACGCCCTGTTGCTGTCGTGGAGCGCCTTTTAGTGGCGTATTGCGCAATTTGTGGCGCGAAGCGTGTGCTACTGAGAAGTAGCTTGCATAGTATGCGTTAGGTTTTGCACCTTAGTTTGTCTATTTTGCAGTGTGTCTGACGCGCGGTGCCGCGCTAGTTCGCGGTGAGGCTGCGCTGGGCGAGCAAGGAGTCGCGGATCTCGCCCGAGCGGATGGCGGTGGTGGAGAGCAGCGTCGAGGTGAGGCCGTGGGAGTGCTCGGTGCCGCCCTGCAGGTAGATTCCGGCGGTGACCTGGGGGGCGACCTGGACGCGGTGGTCGCGGCCCACCCGGATCGCGTCCTCGTCGTCGCGCAGGCAGAGCTTGGTGGTCTCGCCGAGCAGGGTGCCGATGTCCTGCGGGCGGTAACCGGTGGCGTGCACCAGCAGGTCGGCGTCGAGGACCTCGTGCTCGCCGGTCGGCAGATACTCCACGGTGACGGCGAGTCGCCCGTCGTGTTCGCGTACGTCCCTGATGCGGGAGACGTTCAGCATGCGCAGGCGTCGCCGGCCGTGGACCTGCTCGCGGTACATGGTCGCGTACAGGGATTGGATCAGTTCGGAGTCGACCACCG
The DNA here is from genome assembly GCF_009687885.1 of Acrocarpospora pleiomorpha. GTDB lineage: Bacteria > Actinomycetota > Actinomycetes > Streptosporangiales > Streptosporangiaceae > Acrocarpospora > Acrocarpospora pleiomorpha. The sequence continues at coordinate 109,740 of NZ_BLAF01000011.1, read as the reverse complement.
AGTAGTTGGTGCTGCGGTGGTACTCCAGCAGGGACTGCTTCACCTCGGGCGGGGAGGTGTAGTAGACGTCCACCGCTTCCGGGTCGAAGATGCGGTTGGCGAAGGGGGTGTCGTCGGCGGGCGTGTAGCCGTACTTGGCGAAGACCGCGCAGACCTCGGCGTCGGCGAAGACGCGGTGCAGGTAGTCGACCGCCTCGGCCGCGCTCTGCCCGGCGCCCAGGACGAGCGCCCGGCGGACCGGCGCGCCGGCCATCTCGGCGACCCGGGGGATCAGCTCGCTGGTGTGGCAGACCCTCTCGGAGAGTACGGTTCCCGGCGGCAGGTGGGGCTCCAGGCCGACCGCCACGGAGATGTTCCTGGCGCGGCGCACCACCGTGCGGTCCGGGTTGTCGGGATCGCGGCTGGTGACGTCGAACCAGCGGATCTCGCCGCCTTCGGCCCTTACCGGCTCGACCTGCAGGACTTCCGCCGAATACTCCACCAGGTGCCGCATCCGGGCCGCCGCCCACTCGAAGTAGTCATGGAACTCGGCGCGTAACGGGAACAGCGTCTTCTGGTTGAGAAAGTCCACCAAACGGCCACGTTCCCGCAGGTAGCACAGGAAGCTGAAGTCGCTGGCCGGGTTCCGCATGGTGACCAGGTCCTTCGGAAACGACACCTGCATGGTCGCGTCGTCGAGCAACATGCCCTTGTGCCAGCCGAACTGCGGCTGCCGCTCCAGGAAACCGGCGGTGATCACGTCTGCGGATGTGTTGTTGTGCTCCTCGATCGCGATGGACAACGCCAGATTGGACGGCCCGAAGCCGATCCCCAGCACGTCGTAAACAGCTTCCGGCCCGGTGCGCAGCGTGGTCACCGCGACATCGCCTCCTTCATCGCTCGTATGGTAGATAAGGTTAGCCTTACCTTGCAACAAGGGCGCGATGGAGAGGAAACCACACCATGCGGGTAGTTATGTTCGGCTATCAGACCTGGGGACACCGCACGCTGCAGGCTCTGCTGGACTCCCGGCATGAGGTGGTCCTGGCGGTGACGCATCCGCGGAGCGAGCACGCGTACGAGAAGATCTGGGACGATTCGGTGGCGGATCTGGCGGCGGAGAGCGGCGTGCCGGCGCTGCTCAGGAACCGGCCCACTGATCTCGTCGAGGTGATCCGTGAGCTCGCGCCTGATCTCATCGTCGCCAACAACTGGCGTACCTGGTTACCGGCGGAGATTTTTGATCTGCCGGTGCATGGGACGCTGAATGTGCATGACTCGCTGCTGCCCGCGTATGCGGGGTTCTCGCCGTTGATCTGGGCGCTTATCAATGGGGAGAAGGAGGTGGGGGTGACGGCGCATCGGATGAACGCCGAGCTTGACGCGGGGGACATTCTGGTGCAGCGTGCGGTGCCGGTCGGGCCCGGTGATACCGCGACCGATTTGTTCTTCCGTACTGTGGATCTGATCGCGCCGATCGTTCATGACGCGCTTGAGCTGATCGATTCCGGTGATGCGGTATGGACTCCTCAGGATCGGAGTGCCGCCAGTTTCTTTCACAAGCGGGCGATCGAGGACAGCCGGATCGATTGGACGTGGCCCGCCGAGGATCTGGAACGCCTTATTCGGGCGCAATCCGACCCTTATCCGAACGCGTACACGTTCTGCCGGGGCGAGCGTCTGCGCATCATCTCCGCCGCCGTCTCCCAGGCTCGGTACGGAGGGACGCCTGGCCGTATCTTCATCCGCGAGGGGGACGGGGTGGTCATCGTCGCGGGGGCCGACGCACGCAACGGCCGGAGCCCGGGTCTGCTGGTGAAGCGCGTCAGAACAGAGGACGGGACCGAACACGCCGCCACCGATTACTTCAAGACCATGGGGGGCTATCTGACCGGCCATCCGTAAGCCGGGGGTTTGGCTATCCGGTGGCCCGCTTTTTCTGGCGGACCAGGCAGAAAGGATGACTTGCCGGGTCCGCGTAGATACGCCAGCTTCGTCCAGCAAGACCTTCATCCAGGACAGTCGCGCCCCAGGACAGCACCTGGTCGTGTGCTCGGTCCAGGTCCGGGACGCCGAAGTCCAGATGGAACTGCTGAGGCCGGAGCGGGTCCGGCCACCGCGGAGGCTGGTAGTCCGCCGCTCGCTGGAAGGCGATCACGAGACCGGACGGTGCGTGCAGCGTTGCCCAGTCGTCGTCGAGTGACCACCGCCGATCGGGCTGGTTGACGGCCCCGCCGAGCAGCGACTGGTAGAACGTGGCGAGTTCCATCGGATCGGGGCAGTCCAGGACGACGCATTCCAGCTCGGCGATCACGGCCAGATCCTAGAACGCCGTTGGGGGTGTGTAGACCGATGTTGCGGAACAACGCCGTCAGCGGTGGTCGCCGCGCCTTTCTTGCTGGAGGAAGTCATGACCTCGTCGGTACGGCCGCCCTTCACTCGGGAGAGCGCGATGGAGAAGGTCCGCCTGGCTGAGGACGCCTGGAACACCCGAGACCCCGAGAAGGTGGCGCTCGGCTATACCGTCGACAGTTGGTGGCGCAACCGCGCCGAGTTCCTCAACGGCCGCGAGGAGATCATCGCCTTCCTGACCAGGAAGTGGAACAGGGAGCTGGACTACCGGCTCATCAAGGAGCTGTGGGCTTTTACCGGCAATCGCATCGCGGTCCGCTTCGCGTACGAATGCCATGACGACTCCGGCCAGTGGTATCGCTCGTACGGCAACGAGAACTGGGAGTTCGACGACGATGGCCTGATGATGCGCCGCTACGCCTGCATCAACGACCTCCCGATCACGGAAGCCGATCGCAAGTATCACTGGACCCTCGGCCGCCGCCCCGACGACCACCCCGGCCTAAGCGACCTGGGTCTGTGAGGGGGTCAGGATGAGAAGAAGGGCATATGGAAGTAGAGCTCCTCGAAGGAACCGGTCCGCTGCTGGGTCAGCACCTTGTTCTCGGCGATCGGAAGCTTGACCGCTCCGTACAGGCCGCTCCACTGGTTCTTCAACGCCCAGCGACTGCCCCGATATGGGGTAGACCATTGCTGACTCCGGGTGCCATCGCACGGCCGAAGGGCCAGATCGGCACCGACAGCGGTAGAGACGCCGTCAATGATGTCCAAGCAGCCCCCGTCACGGTTCTCCAGGTAGTACGTCCCCGGACGCTGCGGCACCGGAGCGAAGAACCACAGCCCGTGCACGTTGAACGGATTCCCCACCGACGGCATCTTCCAGAGCGTCAATCGGATCGCATCCGCACTGACCTTGGTAGTGACCGCGAACCGATCCCCCTTGATCATGTATCTATACGGAGACATCGGCGGAAGTAGCACGGACGCGATGCGATCCCGGCTGCCGGATGCCGCGGTCGCCGTGGCGGGCGTGCTGCCGATGGCGGAGAGGATGGCGGCGAGGGCGAGCGCCGCCAGGGTGGCGGACATGCCGATGCGCATAGGTGCCCCCAGTGTGATCTTCGGCGGGTCGTTCCAGCCGTGCCCCGTAGTGAAGCCAGGGCATCACCGCGCATCTACGCCAAATTACCGCTGGGGATTTCTCCTCGTATTCACTGAAACCTGCGGAGGTGCGCATCCCCTCCAACCGGCCCTGCCTAGAACACCGGACAGTCCCCCTGTCCCTTCCGGTGACGCCACCCAGGCGGGAAATCGGCCGGATACGAGGTGCCGGGCAGCGAGCCGCCCTCGGCGGTGGCCGGGTTGCTGGCTGGAGCCGCCGCCGCGATCGAGCTGACCTCGACGTTCGTCGGGTCCAGCCAGGCGCGCCAGCGGGCGGGTTGCCCAACGACGCCCGTGCTCCTGCCGCGCCGCTGCCTGACGTCGTCATTTCCGATCAGAACGCCGCAGGCGTAGCTTTCGGACGCCAGCGTTTCTCGACCATCAGGTCGTCGTCTCCTGGCAGAACGACGCAGGGTCCTTTTGGCGCCGGTGCGGTGAGAAGCACGGCGTGCGTGAACGGCGCCGGATAACGGCGAGCAAGTCGACGATCTGCTATCGCGTCGCCCATCGGTGGGGGATCAGGTCGTTCTCGCCGGTGTGGTGGCGGCCGATCGGGATGATCAGAGGGGTGCCGCTGACCGGGTCTGCGGTGATCTGGCAGCGTAAGTCGAAGACCTCTTCGACCGTTTCCGGGGTGATGACGTCGGCCGGGGTGCCTTCGGCGATGATTCGGCCGGACTTCATGGCGATCACGTGGTCGGCGTAGCGGCAGGCCTGGTTGAGGTCGTGCAGGACCATGACGATGGTGCGGTTCTCGCGGCGGTTGAGGTCGGTGATCAGGTCCAGGACGTCTACTTGGTGGGCCATGTCCAGGAATGTGGTGGGTTCGTCGAGAAGGAGGACGGGCGTGCCCTGGGCGACGGCCATCGCGATCCAGGCACGCTGGCGCTGGCCGCCGGAGAGCTCGTCGACCGCGCGGTCGGCCAGGTCGGCGACTCCGGTGGCGTTCAGCGCGTTCTGCACGGCCTCCTGGTCGGCTTTCGACCACTGCCGCCACCAGGTCTGATGTGGGGAGCGGCCACGCGTGACCAGATCGATGACCGTGATGCCCTCGGGCGCGATCGGAGCCTGCGGGAGGATGCCCATGCGCTGGGCGAGCTCTCTGGTCGGGATGGACTGGAGGGCGCGGCCGTCCAGCCGTACCGTGCCCTGGCGGGGCGCCAGCAGGCGGGCGAGCGCGCGGAGCAGGGTGGACTTGCCGCAGGCGTTCGCGCCCACGATGGCCGTGATCCGGCCCGGCGGGACGGCGAGGTCCAGGTTCTCGACGACCGGGCGGTCGTCGTAGGCCAGATGCAGAGCGCTGGCCCGCAGGTCTGGGTCGTGCATGCCGTTCAGCCTCCTGATCCCGCGCGGTTGGCGCGGATGAGCAACCAGAGCAGAACCGGCGCGCCGAGCACGCCGGTGACAATACCGACCGGCAGTTCCCCGCCGGGGATCAGCCGGGCGGCCACCACGTCGGAGACCAGCACCACCAGCGCGCCGGTCAGACCGGAGGCCAACGTGGGCGGCCACGCCGTCCCGGCCAGCCGCTGCGCGATCTGCGGGGCGGCGAGTGCCACGAACGCGATGGGCCCGCTCGCCGCCGTGCCGAAGGCGATCAGCCCGACCCCGGTCAGCATCAGCCCGAGCCGGGTCAGCTGGACCGGTGTGCCGAGCCCGGCGGCCACGTCGTCCCCGAGCTGTAGCGTACGCAACAGCCTTCCGAGCAGCAGCGCGACCGGGACCAGGACGGCGCACGCGAGCGCGAGCGGGACGACCTGACCCCAGTCGCGGCCGTTGAGGTTGCCGACCAGCCAGCCGACCGCGGCCTGCGCTTGGAACTGGCCGCCGCGTGCGATCAAATAGTCGGTGGCGCTGGTGCACATCCAGGACACACCTATCCCGACCAGGATGATCCGGTAACCGGTGGTGCCGCGTTTCCAGGCGAGCAGGTAGACGATGACGGCGGTGGCGAGCGCTCCGGCCAGGCCGATGGTCTGGGTGGCCAGCCCGCCGGTCCAGCCGAGCATGATGCTGGCGACGACGGCGGTGCCGGAACCCTGGATGAGGCCGATCACGTCCGGGCTGGCCATCGGATTGCGGGCCATGGTCTGGAACAGCGCTCCGGAGATGCCGAACGCGAGGCCGACGAGCAGCCCGGCCGCCGCGCGCGGGAGCCGGAGCTCGCGGACGACGACCATGGTGCCGGCGTCGCCGTAACCGGCCAGTGCCTGGACGACCTCGGGCAGCGTGATCGGGTAGTCGCCAACGGAGAGCAGCCAGCAGAACGCGACGAAGGTCGCGGCGGTGAGCGTCAGGCATACCGTGACCAACCGGAGCCGCAATGTGCCGGACACCGGAGGCATCGCCAGCCGGAAATGCCGCCGGTCGCCAAGGCGCTGGACACCGGGTGTCTGGGATCCGGGCGGTGCCGCCTCCAACGTCTGTGGGCCGCGGGATCGGGACTCGGACGCTTGGATCGGGGGATCGGCCGATGGGGGGTGGGTCATGTTCAGATCTCCGCGAGGCGGCGTCGGCGGACCAGGGCGATGAAGAACGGGCCGCCTATGAAGGCGATAAGGACGCCCGCCTGGATTTCGGTGGGCCTGGCGAGCGTCCGGCCGAGGATGTCGGCGGCCAGTAACAGGCAGGGAGCGAGCATCGCCGACAGCGGCAGCAGCCATCGGTGATCAGGGCCGAGCCCGGCCTGCTGTGCCAGCACGCGGGCCACATGGGGAACGACCAGCCCGATGAACACCACGGGCCCGATCACGGCCACCGCCGCGCCGGTGAGCAGCATGATCGCGATCACGCCCTGCACGCGGATCAGGCCCACCTTGCGCCCCAGCGAGACGGCCACATCGTCCCCTAGCGCCAGGCTGTTGAGCGCGGGCGCGCAGGCCAGGGCGAGGATTGTCCCCGCGATGACGAACGGGAGGATCTGCCCGACAACGTCCCCCGTCTGCCCGGCGAGCGAACCCGCCGACCAGAACCGGTAACGGTTGAGCGCCTCCGGGTCGACCAGCACGATGGCGTTCGTGATCGAGAAGAGCAACGAGGTGACCGCGATCCCCGCGAGGGCGAGCTTCACCGGCGTCAGCCCCGACCGGCCCAATCCGGCCAGCAAGTAGACGACCACACTCGCGATCAGCGCTCCGGCCAGAGCGAACCAGATGAAACCCAGGAGGGAGCCGATCCCCAGCAGGGCGACCGAGCCGACGATCGCGAACGACGCCCCCGCGGTCACGCCCAGCAGGCCGGGGTCGGCGAGTGGGTTGCGGGTGAGCGCTTGCATGAGTGCCCCGGACAACCCCAGCGCGACCCCCGCCGTGAGGCCGAGCAGTGTGCGCGGCACCCGCACCGACCAGATCACGTTCTCCACGGTCTGATCGCCCGGAGTCCCGAGCAGGGCCTGAACGACCTGGTCAACAGGCACGCTGAGGGCTCCGAGCGCGAGCGAGAGCAAGCAGAGCACGATGAGAGACATGCCTAGGCCCACCACTAACAGGGCCGGGCCAAGCCCCTTGTACCGAGTCAACCGTGTCGTCGCCACCTTCATGATTTTAGGTTAGGCACGCCTTATTTCTATGCTTAGGGACTTCCCATCCACTTAGGTAATGCTTACCTTAGTACGCGGCACGGATCCGGGCCTGATTGGGGCCTGTTCATACAGTTTGGGAGGCTTGGTCTTCGGTGTCCGGTATCGAGGAATCGATGGAGTTCTGGCGTCGGCAGCTCATCCGTACCCCGAAGAGGGAGGAAGCGCTCGCAGCGTATGCGGCCCTGCTGCACCGTTACGGCGGCGGCACCGATCTCACGATCGACCAGGACGGCAGGCCCCTGCACCTGCGCGTCACCCCGGAAACGACCTTCGCCGACTTGTCCGCCCAGGTCGCCACGGCCACGCCGGGAGACGCCGGACTTGTCCTGAAAGCGGGCGAGGGCGGCGTTCGAGGGCTCGGGGTGCTGGATCTCCCGCTGGAGGTCGAATCCGGCCAGGTCCAGGTGAAGTGCCGGCCAGATCTGCTGGAGGCATCCGCCATCGATCACATGCTCGGGCACTACGCCCGGCTGCTGGCCGACGGGCAGGATCGACCCGAGTCGCCGATCGGGGAGCTGGAGCTGCTGAGCCTCGAAGAGCGGCGCCGGATCCTGCTCGACTGGAACGCCACCGGACATTCCGTGCCGACGCTCACCTGGCCGGACATGTTCGCCACGCAGGTGCGGCTGCGGCCGGACGAGGTCGCTCTGGTCTTCGAGGAGACCAGGCTCACCTACGCGGAGCTGGACGAGCGGGCCAACCGGCTCGCGCACGCGCTGATCGCGCGCGGGGCGGGGCCGGAGCGGGTCGTCGCGCTCGCCGTACCCCGGTCGGCCGAGCTGATCGTGGCCGAGGTGGCCGTGCTGAAGTCCGGGGCCGCGTACCTGCCGCTGGACACCGACTATCCCGCGGACCGGATCGCCTACATGCTCGGCGACGCCACGCCGACCTGCCTGGTCACGACCGCGGACATGGCGGGCGAGCTTCCGTGTGTGGACGGGCTGCCCGTCCTGGTGCTCGACGCGCCGGAGTCGCTGCGTGAGCTGGAGAACCGCCCGTCCCACGATCCCGCCGAGGCCGACCGCGGCCCGTTGCGTGCCGGGAACGCCGCCTACGTCATCTACACCTCCGGCTCCACCGGCCGCCCCAAGGGCGTCGTGCTCTCCCACGCCGGTGTCGCCAAACTCGTCGCCACCCAGAGCGAACGGTTCGGCATCGGCCCGCACAGCAGGGTCCTGCAGTTCGCCTCGCCCGGTTTCGACGTCGCCTTCTGGGATCTCTGCCTGGGCCTGCTCTCCGGCGGACGCCTCGTCGTCGTCCCCTCCGAACGCCGCGTCCCGGGCGCCCCGCTCGCCGACTACGCGAACGCCAACGGCATCACGTTCATGATCCTCCCCCCGGCGTTGCTCGACGCGATGCCCGACGGCGTACGCCTGCCGCCGGCGGCCACCCTGCTCGCCGGAACCGAACGCGTCTCGCCCGAACTCGTCGCCCGGTACGCCCGCGGCCGCATGATGTTCAACGCCTACGGCCCGACCGAGGCCACCACCAACTCCACCCTCGGCCTCTGCGACCCCGACATCGCTCCCGGATCGATCGTGCCCATCGGCATCCCCGACCCGGGCACCCGGGCGTACGTGCTGGACGCGCGGCTCAAGCCGGTTCCCGCCGGAGTCACCGGGGAGCTCTACCTGGGCGGCGCGGGCCTGGCCCGTGGTTACCTCGGGCGGCCCGGCCTCACCGCGGAACGTTTCGTCGCCGACCCCTTCGGCGAGCCGGGGGAGCGCCTCTACCGGACCGGGGACCTGGTCCGCTGGCGGCAGGACGGGCGGCTGGAGTTCCTCGGCCGGGCCGACTCCCAGGTGAAGATCCGCGGTTTCCGCATCGAGCCCGGCGAGATCGAATCCGTGCTGCGCACCCACCCGGCCGTCGACCAGGCCGCCGTCGTGGTCCGCGAGGACCGCCCCGGCGACCGCCGCCTCGCCGCGTACGTCGTGCCCGCCCTGCACGCCGGCGACGCGAGCGACCAAGTCGGCGCCTGGAAGGACCTGCACGAACTCCTCTACCAGGCGGCCGGAACCGAGAGCTACCAGGAGAACTTCGCCGGCTGGAACAGCATGTACGACGGGCTGCCCATCCCCGTCGAGGAGATGCGCGAATGGCGTGACGCCACCGTCGCCCGCATCACCGAGCTCCGCCCCCGCCGCGTCCTGGAGATCGGCGTCGGCAGCGGCCTCCTGCTGTCCCGCATCGCCCCGGCATGCGACTCCTACTGGGGCACCGACCTCTCCGCCGAAGCCGTCAACACCCTGCGCGCCCAGCTGCCCCTCGACCTGGCCGACAGGATCGAACTCCGGGCCCAGCCCGCACATGACGTGACCGGGCTCCCCGCAGGTTCCTTCGACACGATCGTGATCAACTCGGTCGCGCAGTATTTCCCGAGCGCCGACTACCTGACCGACGTCATCCGCCAGGCGGCCACCCTGCTGACCCCCGGCGGAGCCCTGTTCATCGGCGACATCCGCAACCTCCGCCTGCTCCACTGCCTCCGCGCCGCCGTCGAATCCCGCCGGGCCGGAACCCCCGCCGACAAGCAGGCACTCCGCTCCGCCATCGACCGCTCGGTGTCCTGGGAAGGCGAACTCCTCCTCGACCCCGACTACTTCGCCACCCTCCCCGGCTTCACCGCCGACATCCGAATCAAGCGCGGCGCCCACCACAACGAACTCACCCGCTACCGCTACGACGCGCTCCTCCGCCCCACCTCCACCGGTCTCACCCCCATCACGCCGGACGGACCTCCTGGTTACGCCGGGCTCACCCCTACTGCCTCGTCCGGGCTCACTCCTACTGCGCAGGACGGACCACCCGGCTACGCCACTTCTTCCGGGCTCACCCCCAGCGCGCAGGACGGACCTCCTGGCTACGCCACTTCCTTCGGGCTCGCTCCTACTGCGCAGGACGGACCACCTGCCTACGCCTCCCCCTCCGGGCTCATCTCCGGCGCGCAGGACGGACCACCCGGCTACGCCGCCCCTGCCTACGCCTCCGAAATCACCTGGACCACCCTGGGCGGCCTCCCCGCCCTCGAACCCCGTCTCACGACCGACCCTTCCTACCTGCGGGTCACCGGCATCCCCAACGTCCGGCTGACCGACGACCTGGCGGCTCTCGCCTCCATCCAGGACGACAGCCGATCGGCCACGGCCATACCAGGCGCGGACCCCGAAGCCCTGCACACCCTCGCCGACCGGCTCGGTTACCGGCTGATCCTCACCTGGACCGGCCACGCCGACGACGGCAGCCTCGACGCGATCTTCACCAAGGAGCCCTCTCAGGATTTGGAGGCGCCACTTCAGGATCCGGAGGAGCCCGCTCAGGGTCCGAAGGAACTCGCTCAGGCTCCGAAGGGGTCCGCTCAGGACTCGAACGGGTCCGCTGAGGATTCGGCGGCCGGGTTCGCCCCCTATCGGCTGAATGGTGCCGTGCGGCTGGCCAACACTCCCGCGCCGTTCCGTGATGTCTCCGCCTTGATGCGGACTCTGCGGGCACACGCCGCGGAATGGCTGCCGGACTACATGGTTCCTGCCGCTTTCGTTCCGATCGATCGCATTCCGGTCACGTCGAGCGGCAAGATCGACGCGTCGGCGCTTCCGGCTCCCGACTATGGGGCGCTGAGTTCCGGTCGTGCCGCGCGGGATCCGCGTGAGGAGCTGCTCTGCCGGTTGTACGCGCAGGTGCTCGGCGTGGACGCGGCCACGATCGACGACGACTTCTTCGCCCTCGGCGGGGACAGCATCACCGCAATCCGGCTGCTGGTCGGGGCTCGCGAGGCCGGGCTCCGGCTGACCTCCCGGGACGTGTTCCGGCATCGAACGGTGGCCGCGCTGGCCTCGGTCGCGGTGGACCGGATCGACGTCGAAGAGGCCGTCGAGCCACTGGTGGAACTGCCGGACGAGGAACTCGCGCGCGTGCAGGGCGATCACCCGGTGACGGTGGAGGAACTGCTGCCGCTGAGCCCTCTCCAGGAGGGCTTCTTCTTCCACTCGCTGGTCGACGGGGCGGACGCGGACGCCTACGTCGTGCAACAGGTCATCGAGCTGTCCGGCGCGGTGGACGGGCCGACGCTGCGACGCGCCGCCCAGAGACTGCTGGAACGGCATGCTCCGCTGCGCGCCTGCTTCCGGCTCCGCCCCGATGGGCTGCCGGTGCAGATCATCGCCGCCGGGCTGGAACTTCCCTGGCGTGAGGTCTCGGGAGCCGCGGTGGAGGCGGTGGTGGCGGAGGAGCGGGCCACGCCTTTCGATCTCGGTCGCCCGCCGCTCGTCCGATTCGCGCTGGTGCGGGTCGACCCCGGCCAGAGCCGGCTCGTGCTGACCTTCCACCACATCGTCGCGGACGGCTGGTCGTTGCCGGTCCTGCACCGGGAGCTGATGGCGCTCTACGGGACCTCCGCGGAGCTGCCGGAGGTCACGCCCTACCTGGTCCACCTGCGGCGGCTGGGGGAGCGGGACAAGGATGCCGCCCGCGAGGTCTGGAAGGGCGCCCTCGCCGGGATCGACGAGCCGACCCGTCTGATCACCAGCCCGATCGTCGCCGGAGCCCCGGTGCCCGGTCAGGTACGTGTGGAGCTGGGCGAGGACGTCACCGCCCGCCTCGCGGGCCGGGCGAGGGAACACGGGGTCACGCTCGGCACCGTGGTCCAGGCGGCCTGGGGGTTGCTGGTCGGCCGGTCGGCGGGCCGGGAGGACGTGGTGTTCGGCACCACGGTCTCCGGCCGCGACGCCGAAGTCGAAGGCGTCGAATCCATGGTCGGCCTGTTCATCAACACGCTGCCCACGCGTTTCCGCTGGCGTCCCGCCTCGACCTTGGGCGAGCTGCTCGAACGCCTCCAGGAGGAGCAGGCCGCCCTGCTCGACCACCAGCACCTCGGCCTGGCCGAACTCCATCGGCTCGCCGGGCACACCGGCGGCGGCGACCTGTTCGACAGCCTCGTGGTCTTCGAGAACTATCCGGCCGAAGCCGACCTCACCGACCCGTCGGGAACTGTCCGGATCACCGGCCACGCTTTCCACGACACCGTGCACTATCCGCTGGCTCTCATCGTGAAGCCGGGCCGCCGCCTCGACCTGGTCCTCAAGTACCACGCCCAGCGACTCGCTCCCGCCACGGTCCACGGCATCGCCGACCGCCTGGTACGCATCCTCCGCGCACTCGCCACAGACCCGGCCCAGACGGTGGCCACCCTCGACCTGCTCTCCACCGACGAACTCGCCGCCGCACACCCGGCCGGGACGCGCGTGGACATTCCAGAAACCACGCTGGCGGCCGCATTCGAATCCCAGGCGGCCAGAACCCCCCACGCCACCGCCGTGATCTACGAAGGCGAACACCTCACCTACGCTGACCTCGACACCCGCGCCGAGACCCTCGCCGACCACCTGCGAAACACCGGAGCCCGCCCCGAACAAGTCGTCGCGGTAGCCGTCCCCAGATCGGCCGACCTGATGATCGCCCTCCTCGCGGTCCTGAAATCCGGCGCGGCCTACCTTCCCCTGGACCTCGACTATCCCGCCGACCGGGTCGCCTACATGCTCGCCGACTCCGGCGCCCGCACCATCGTGACGACCTCGGCCGCGATCCCCCGCCTCCCCGAAACCACCGGCCTCACCCGCCTGGTCATCGACACCCCCGACCTCCTCGAATCCGTCACGCCAGAGGCCCCCGACTGCCGCGGCCAGATCAGCGCCGAGGCCGACAGCGGGAACTCCGAAGCTGAAGCTGCGGGCTCGAACACTCACGTATTTGAGGTCGAAGTCTCCCGGCCGAACCATCCTGCGTTCGACTTCGAATCGACCGAACTGGACTCTTCGGACGAAGCCGGAGCTGAAGCCGACGCCAATACCGGAGCCGGAGCGAAAGTCGCGGTCGGATCGGGAGGGAAAGCGGTGACCCCCGAACTGTCCGCGGTTGAGGCCGAGGTGGCCAAGCCGGACCATCCCGCCTACCTGATCTACACCTCGGGGTCGACTGGACGGCCCAAGGGCGTTGCCGTCACGCATCGGGCGATCGTCAATCGGCTGGCGTGGATGCAGAGCGAGTATCGGCTCACCGCCGACGATCGCGTTCTTCAGAAGACTCCGGCCGGGTTCGATGTGAGCGTCTGGGAGTTCTTCTGGGCGTTGTGCGAAGGCGCGGCCGTGGTGTTCGCCAAGCCGGGCGGGCATCAGGATCCCGCCTACCTCGCCGGGCTCATCCGCGAGCAGAACGTCACCACGATGCACTTCGTGCCGTCGATGCTGGAGGCGTTCCTGGCGGCCGAAGAGATCACCGCCGATCCCAGCTGGGCCGCGAGCCTCCGCCGCGTGTTCAGCAGCGGTGAGGCGCTGCTCGACTCCGCCGCCACTCGCTGGCTGACGCTCACGGGCACCCCCCTGCACAACCTGTATGGCCCGACCGAAGCAGCCGTGGACGTGACCTATCACCCATGCGAGGCATCGGCGGACCTGCAAGGCGCGGTGGTCCCGATCGGACGCCCGGTCTGGAACACCGGGCTCCGTGTCCTGGATCTGTGCCTGCGTCCCGTCCCCGCCGGAGTTCCGGGCGAGCTCTACCTCAGTGGCGTACAGCTCGCTCGTGGCTATCACGCCCGCCCGGGCCTTACGGCGGAACGTTTCGTCGCCGACCCCTACGGCGAACCGGGCAGCCGCATGTACCGGACCGGCGACCTGGTCAGCCGCCGGGATGACGGCACCATCGACTACCTGGGACGCACCGACCGGCAGATCAAGCTGCGCGGGAACAGGATCGAACTCGGCGAGATCGAAGCCGCCCTGGTCCGGCTGCCCGAGGTCGTCCGCGCCGCGGTGACCGTGCACGGTTCGTCCCTCGTCGCCTACCTGGTTCCGGCCGCCGGAGAACAACCCGAGGAGGCACTGCGGGAGGCCCTGGAAGCCGCGCTGCCCCCCGCCATGGTCCCCACCGCGTATGTGTGGCTCGACGACCTGCCGCTGAGCCCCAGCGGAAAGCTCGACCGGGACGCCCTGCCCGCGCCCCAAGCCGTCAAGGCCGGGAGCCGGGCTCCGAGCGGCGCACGCGAACACCTGCTCACCGAGATCTTCGCCGCCGTGCTGAAGCTGCCCGAGGTCGGCGCGGACGACGACTTCTTCCTGCTCGGCGGCGACAGCATCACCTCGATCGGCGTCTCCAGCCGCGCCCGCCGCGCCGGACTCGATCTGAGCCCCCGCGACGTCTTCGAACACCGCACCCCGGCCGCCCTCGCGGCCACCGCCCCCAACGCGTCGGAGGTCGCGCCCACCGCCGACACGTTCGCCCTCACGGCTGAGGAAGTCGAGCGCGTGCGCCGGCTCGGCGCGGTGGACGACATCTGGCCGCTGGCGCCCCTCCAGGAGGGCTTGTTCTTCCACGCCACCTACGACGACAGCGCCCTGGACGTCTACACCGTCCACGAGTCCTTCGACTTCGCCACCCCGCTCGACGCGGGCCGCCTGCGCCGCGCCGTCCGGCTGCTGCTCGACCGCAACCCCAGCCTGCGCGCCGGATTCACCAGCGAAGGCCTGCGCCAGCCGGTGCAGTTCATCGTGGCCGACCCGGAGATCCCCCTGCACGTCGTCGACCTGTCCGGCCTGCCCCCGCAGGAGCGGGACGCCCGGATGGCCGAGGTGATCGCCGAAGAGCGCACCCGCCGGTTCGACCTGTCCCGGCCGCTGCTGTTCCGGCTCCTCCTGATCCGGCTGGGTGACGGCCGCGGCGACAGGCTGGTCGTCGGCCGGCATCTGCTGCTGTGGGACGGCTGGTCGGCCTGGCTCTTCTTCGCCCAGCTCTTCGCCCTCTACGCCACCGGCGACGACCGCGCCCTCCCCCCGCCGGGCAGCTACCGCGACTACCTCACCTGGCTGGCGGCCCAGGACACGACCGTCGCCACCCAGGCCTGGCGAGCCGCCCTCGATGGCCTCGCCGAACCCACCCTGCTCGCCGACGCGGGCGAGAACCCCGTCATCCCGGAGAGCCTCGACACCGAACTGCCCGCCGTGCTCGCCGACCGGCTGCGCGCGGCGACCCGGGGCAACGGCCTTACCCTCAACACGCTGCTCAACGCCGCCTGGGGGCTGGTGCTCGCGAGCGCGACCGGCCGAACCGACGTGGTGTTCGGCACCACGGTCGCGGGCCGCCCGAGCGAGGTGCCCGAGGTCGAGAACGTCATCGGCATGTTCCTCAACACCGTCCCGGCTCGCGTCGCCTTCGATCCGGCCGAATCGGTGCTCGCGCTGCTGCGCCGGATCCAGGGCGAACGCCTGGCCCTCATGCCGTACGAATACCTCGGCCTGGGCGTGCTGCAGGCTGAGACCGGTCATCGGCGGCTGTTCGACACCCTCTTCGTGCTGCGCGACGGCGACACCGAGGACCGTCTCACCGACCTCCACGACCGGTATGGCGCGACCGCCGTCGCCAACGTGGACGCCACCCACTACCCGATCAACCTGATCGTGACCCCCGGCCACCGGATCAGGGTGACCCTCACCCACCGCCCCGACCTGATCGACCACGCCCGGGCACAAACGTTGCTCGACCGGTTCGCCCTCCTCCTGGAGCGGCTGGCCGGCGATCTGAACGCCCCCGTCGGCAGCCTCGACCCCCTGCTCCCCGCCGAGCGGACCGCGCTGGAGCTCGAATGGGCGCCCAGCCGCGTGCCCGTCCCCGAGGAGACCATCGCCGACCTGCTGGCCGTCCAGGCCACTCGCACCCCCGACGCTCTCGCGCTCGTCTTCGGCGACCGTACGGTCACCTACGCCGAACTGGACGCGAGGATCAACCGCCTGGCCCGGCTGATGCTGGCCCGCGGCGCCGGGCCGGAGCGGATCGTCGCGCTCGGCCTGCCGCGATCCATCGACATGGTGGCGGCGCTGTTCGCCGTGCTCCGCACCGGAGCCGCCTACCTGCCGCTGGAGCTGGACTATCCCGACGACCGGCTGGCCGCGATGCTGGCCGACGCGCGACCCCAGTTCCTGCTGTCCACCGGCGCGGTGTCGGCGCGGCTGGCCGGGGACATGCCCAGGGTCCTGCTCGACGAGATCGAAGCCGACCTGGCCGCGCTGCCCGCCGGGCCGATCACCGAGGCCGACCGTCCGGCGTTCAGCCTGGAACACCCGGCGTACGTGATCTACACCTCCGGTTCCACGGGACGGCCGAAGGGCGTCGTCACGCCATACCGCGGGCTGACGAACATGCAGCTCAACCATCAGCGGGAGATCTTCGATCCGGCGGTCGCGTCGGCGGGCGGGCGGCGGCTGCGGATCGCGCACACCGTGTCGTTCGCGTTCGACATGTCGTGGGAAGAGCTGCTCTGGCTGGTCGAGGGCCATGAGGTGCACGTGTGCGACGAGGAGCTCCGCCGCGACGCGCAAGCCCTGGTCGCCTACTGCGAGGCGCACCGGGTGGACGTCGTCAACGTCACCCCGACCTACGCCCACCTGCTCATCGAGGAAGGACTGCTGGAGGGCCACCGCCCGCCGCTCGTGCTGCTCGGCGGCGAGGCCGTGCCGGAAACCGTGTGGACCAGGCTCCGCGACACCGAAGGCACCTACGGCTACAACCTGTACGGCCCCACCGAATACACGATCAATACCCTCGGCGGCGGCACCCACGACAGCGCCACCTCCACCGTCGGCCGCCCCATCCGGGGCACCCGCGCGCACATCCTGGACGGCTGGCTGCGCCCGGTCCCCGACGGCGTCCCCGGCGAGCTGTACATCGCGGGCATCGGCCTGGCGCGCGGCTACCTCGGCCGCCCGGCCCTGACCGCCGAACGTTTCGTCGCCGACCCGTACGGCGAGCCCGGCGAACGCCTCTACCGCACCGGCGACCTGGTCCGCCGCCGCCCGGACGGCAGCCTCGACTTCCTGGGCCGCACCGACGACCAGGTCAAGATCCGCGGCCACCGAGTGGAACCCGGCGAGATCGAGACCGTGCTCACCCGTCGACCGGGGGTCGCCCAGGCCGCCGTCATCGCCCGCGACGACCCGGCGGGCGGCCAGCGGCTGGTCGCCTACCTGGTGCCCGCCGAACTCACCGGCGACGAGCGGGAATCCGCCGAACTCGCCCAGATCGGCGAATGGCAGGAGATCTACTCCGACGAGTACGAGCAGATCGGCACCGCCGTCTTCACCGAGGACTTCGCGGGCTGGGACAGCAGCTACGACGGAACCCCGATCCCGATCGAGCACATGCGGGAATGGCGGGCCCAGACCGTCGCCCGGATCAGGGCGTTGCGCCCCCGCCGCATCCTGGAGATCGGCGTCGGCTCCGGCCTCCTCCTGTCCCAGCTGGCCCCGGACGCGGAGACGTACTGGGCGACCGACCTGGCCGCGCCGGTGATCCGCAAGATCGGCGAAGACCTGCGCCGCGACCCCGAACTGGCCGCCAAGGTCACGCTGCGCTGCCAGCCCGCCAACGCCACCGACGGCCTGCCGGTCGGCTACTTCGACACGATCATCATCAACTCGGTCATCCAGTACTTCCCCAGCATCGACCACCTGACCGAGGTCATCTCCGGCGTGATGCCCCTGCTCGCCCGGGGCGGCGCCCTGTTCGTCGGCGACGTCCGCGACCTGCGCTCGGCCCGCACCTTCCACACGGCCATCCAGCTCGCCCGCGCGACCCCGGACACCTCCCCGGACCAGGTCAGCCGGGCCGCCGACCGCGGCCTCGCCCTGGAGAAGGAACTCCTGGTCGACCCCGACTACTTCACCACCCTCGGCCACGCCGTGGACCTGCGCACCAAGGGCGGCCGCCACCACAACGAGCTCACCCGCTACCGCTACGACGTCGTCCTCTACGACGACACGCCCGACCTCCGCCTGGGGGACGAACCCACCCTCGACTGGCAGACCCTCCTCGAACTCCACGAACCGGCGCCGGCGACCGAAGAAGAGAACCAGCAGCCACCACAGTGGCAGCATCAGCTGGCGGCGCTTCTGCGGGCCTGGCGGCCTGAGCTGGTTGAACACGCGGACATCGTGCACGCCGCCACCGACAAAAACGCGCTGCGTCTGACCGGCGTCCCGGATGGGCGGATTAGTACCGAGCGTGGTGTCACCATTTCGGGGATTGAGCCCCAGGAGCTGCGGGAAGTCGCCGCCGCGGAGGGGTATCAGGTGCTCACCACCTGGTCGGGAGAAGCCGGGCGGTTCGAGGCGGTCTTCATCCGCGGCGAGGTTCGCCTCACTTCGGGGCTGTATCGGCAAGGAGGCGGCACTCCTCCGTACGCGAACGCCCCGGTGGCGGGGCGGCAGGCCGGAGGGCTGGTGGCCCGAGTCCGGGAGGAATTGCGGCAGGAACTGCCCGACTACATGGTTCCCGGGGCTTTCGTCGTACTCGACCGCCTTCCGATGAACGACAACGGGAAGCTCGACATCTCGGCCCTACCGGACGCAGAACCCGTCGTGGCGTCAAACGGGCGCGGACCGCGTACCCCGCGAGAAGAGGTGCTTTGCCGGCTCTTCGCGGAGGTGCTCGCGCTTCCGGCGGCCGGGGCGGAGGACAGTTTCTTCGATCTCGGCGGGCATTCACTGCTCGCGACGCGGCTGATCAGCAGGGCCAGGGTCGAGCTCGGAGCCGAACTGGCCATCCGTGACCTGTTCGAAGCGCCCACGCCCGCGCTGCTGGCCGAACGCGCGGACGCGGGCAAGCCCGCGCGCCCGCCCGTGGTGGCGGTCGCCGACCGGCCTGAGCGCATTCCGGTGTCGGCCGCGCAGCGCCGGTTGTGGCTGGCCGAGCGGCTCAGCGGCGGCGACGCATATCATTTCCCGCTGGTTGTACGGCTTCGCGGGGAACTGGACCTGGACGCGTTGCGGCAGGCACTGGCCGATGTCGCCGTGCGGCATGAGGCGCTGCGGACGGTCTTCGTGGAACACGAAGGCGAGCCGTACCAGATGATCTTGGATGGTGAGCCAGGCTTCGCGGTCCAGAACTGTGCGCCGGAGTTGCTGGACGAACGGGTGCGGGAAGCGGTTCAGCGGCCGTTCGACCTGGCCGGGGAGATGCCGGTTCGGGCGGATGTGTTCCGGGTCGCGGCCGACGATCACGTGGTCGCGATCGTGTTGCACCACATCGCCACCGACGAATGGTCGGATCGGCCGTTCCTGGCTGATCTGGACGTCGCGTACCAGGCCAGAAAGGGCGGCGGCCGGCCGGGGTGGGCGCCGCTACCGGTGCAGTACGCCGACTACACGCTCTGGCAGAACGATCTACTGGCGGACGACGGTGAACGGCAACTCGGGTTCTGGACGCGCGTGCTGGACGGGCTGCCCGAGGAGATTCCGCTGCCGCTCGACCGGCCCAGGTCGGCGGATCCGGATGGACGTGGTGGGCTGGTTCGGGCGGAAGTGCCCGCCGACACGGCTCGCGTGCTGCGGGAGCTCTGCGCCGAAACCGGGACGAGCATGTTCATGCTGCTCCAGGCGGGCGTCGCCGCGCTGCTGCACCGAATGGGCGCGGGAGAAGACATCCCCCTTGGCGCTCCCATCGCCGGTCGAACCGACGAGAACCTGGACGACCTGGTCGGCTTCTTCGTCAACACGCTGGTCCTGCGCGCCGATGTGTCCGGCGATCCGACGTTCGCCCAGCTGGTGGCCCGGGTCAGGGATGCGGATCTAGCCGCGTTCGAGCATCAGGACCTGCCCTTCGAGCGCCTGGTCGAGACGATCAACCCGCCCCGCGTGCCCGGACGTAACCCCTTATTTCAGGTGATGCTGGGCTATCACTACCGCCCGGACGG
The DNA here is from genome assembly GCF_009687885.1 of Acrocarpospora pleiomorpha. Taxonomy (GTDB): domain Bacteria; phylum Actinomycetota; class Actinomycetes; order Streptosporangiales; family Streptosporangiaceae; genus Acrocarpospora; species Acrocarpospora pleiomorpha. The sequence goes on along the minus strand of NZ_BLAF01000011.1, from coordinate 89,932 downwards.
CGACCCCGACGTGCTGGGCCTATCCACCGAGTGGTGGCCGACCCGGATCGAGACCGCCAAATTCGACCTCGACTTCACCTTCGTCGACCATGTCTCCGAAATCACCCTGCTGCTGGAGTACGCGACCGATCGGTGCGATTCGGGTACCGCGCAGGCGCTCGCCGAGCGCGCCGTCGCCCTGCTCGGACTCCTGGCGGCGGAAACCGAAATTCCCATCAGCCGATTCTCGGTGCTCACCGCCGAAGAGCGCCTGAACAGCTGGAACGACACCGAGCGGCCGATCGAGCGGCGCAGTGTGCCGGAATTGTTCGCCGAAGCCGCCTGGAACAAACCGCATCAGACCGCTCTCGTGACCGGCAGCCGGCGTTTGACCTTCGCGGAATTGTCGGTGCGGGCTGACAGCATCGCCCGCATGCTCAAGCAACGGGGGATCGGCTTCGAGGATGTGGTCGGCCTGGCTTTGCCCAGGTCGGAGATGGTTCCAGCCATTCTCGGCGTGCTCGCCGCAGGTGCGGCGTATCTGCCATTGGACCCTGCCTATCCAGTGGAACGCCTGCGATACATGCTCGACGACACCGGTGCGGTATGCGTTCTCAGCACGGCGGACCTCGACCTGCCCGGCATCGTCACGCTCGACGATCTAGAGCATGGTGGGGGACTCGCGCCCGTATCCGTGCCGCCGGATTCCGCCGCGTATGTCATCTACACGTCGGGTTCGACCGGAATGCCCAAGGGCGTCGTCGGGACGCATCGCGGGCTCAGCAACCTATTCGGGTCGCACCGGGCCGACCTCATCGATCCAGCCGGGCCGGGGACCATTCGGGCGATGCATGCGGCGTCGTTCAGTTTCGACGGTTCGTGGGAGCCGCTGCTCTGGCTCCTCGCCGGCCACGAACTCCACGTGCTGGACGAACGCACGATGACCGACCCGGCGGCGCTGCTCGACTACGTCGCGGACCACGAGATCGGCTTCATCGATCTCACCCCCACATACCTGCAAGAACTCGTCCACCACGGCTTCCTGGACGGTTACCTGCCGAAGGTCCTCGCCGTCGGCGGTGAGGCCACCTCGCCCGAACTCTGGGCCAGACTGTGCGCCCTCCCGAACACTGTCGTGCACGATCTGTACGGCCCGACCGAATGTGCCGTCGACGCCTACGGCTGGCACGGCCCTCGTCAATGGGCGGCGCCGATCGCCAACACCCGGGCCCATGTCCTGGACGCGACCCTGCAGCCCGTCCCTGTCGGTGTTCCCGGTGAGCTCTACCTGTCCGGCGAAGGGCTCGCGCGCGGGTATCTCGGCCGCCCCGCGCTGACCGCGGAACGTTTCGTCGCCGACCCCTTCGGCGAGCCGGGCGGACGCCTCTACCGCACCGGCGACCTGGCCCGCCGGCGCTCCGACGGTGCCCTGGACTTCCTCGGCCGGGCCGACGACCAGGTCAAACTCCGCGGCTTCCGGATCGAACCCGGCGAGATCGAGGCCGTCCTGCGCGGCCACCCCACTGTCGCTCAGGCCGCCGTCATCATCCGCGAAGACACCCCAGGTGTACGGCGACTGGTCGCGTATGTAGTCGGAACCCGCATCGACGCCGCCGAACTACGCGCATACGTCGCGGCGCGCGTGCCCGAGCACCTGGTGCCAGGAGCCTTCGTCGAACTCGCCAAGCTCCCGCGATCGATCAGCGGAAAGCTGGACCGCACGTCTCTGCCGACCCCGGATTCGTCCGGTTCCACCGCCGGGCGGCGGCCCAGTAACGCTCGTGAGGAGATCATGTGCGAGCTGTTCGCCGCCGTGCTCGGTGCGGAGCGGGTCGGGGTCGAGGAGGACTTCTTCGCGCTCGGCGGTCATTCGCTGCTGGCGATGCGGCTGGTGAGCCGGATCCGGGCGGTGCTGGGCGCGGAGGTTTCGCTGCGCGAGGTGTTCGAGGCGCCGACTCCGGAACGGCTCACCGTCCGGCTGCGGCAGGCGGGCGAGGTCAGGCCCGCGCCCGCTCCCCTCGCGGTACGGCCCGAGTTCCCGGCGTTGTCGTTCGCGCAGCAGCGGCTGTGGGTGCTGCATCGGCTGGAAGGACCTGACTCCACGTACAACATCCCGATGGCGTGGCGGCTGACCGGCGAACTAAATGTGGCCGCCTTGGACGCCGCGCTTCAGGATCTGGTGGCGCGGCACGAGAGCCTGCGGACGGTGTTTCCCGATCGGGACGGACAGGCGTATCAGCATGTGCTCACACCCCAGCAGGCGCACGTCGCCCTCAACGTGGATGATGTCGCGGAGAGTGATCTGGCCGGGATGCTGGCTGCGGCGGCTGGGCGTGGTTTCGAGCTGGACCGTGAAGTGCCGATTCGGGCGTGTGTGTTCCGGGTCGGGCTGCGGGAGCATGTGTTGTTGCTGGTGGTGCATCACATCGCGGCGGATGAGTGGTCGGATCTGCCGTTGCGGCGGGATCTGGCCGAGGCGTATCAGGCGCGGCGTGAGGGGCGGGCGCCCGGCTGGGCGCCGTTGCCGGTGCAGTACGTCGACTACACCCAGTGGCATCGGGATTCGCTGGAGAGCGTGCAGGAGGTCCAGCTGGACTACTGGCGGCGGGCGCTGGCGGGGCTTCCCGATGAGCTGCCGTTGCCGGTGGATCGGCCGCGTCCGAGTGAGGCGAGCTATCGGGGTGGTGCGGTCGGGCTGACCGTCGAGCCTGCTTTGGTCGGGGGGTTGCGGGCGCTGGCCCGGGCGCATGGCGTGAGTATGTTCATGGTCACGCAGGCCGCGGTGGCGGTGCTGCTGCACCGGCTCGGCGCGGGTGACGACATTCCTCTCGGCACGCCGATCTCCGGGCGGGGTGAGGAGAATCTGGAAGATCTGATCGGTTTCTTCATCAACTCGCTCGTGCTGCGGACCGATGTGTCCGGGGCGCCGACGTTCGCGGAGTTGCTGGGGCGGGTCCGGGAGACGGATCTGGCCGCTTATGAGCATCAGGATCTGCCGTTCGAGCGGCTGGTTGAGGTGGTGAATCCGGTCAGGTCGCTGGCCCGGCATCCGTTGTTCCAGGTGATGGTTGTCTATCTGAGCGATCAGGACGGCACGCTGGATCTGCCGGGGCTGGGGGTCGCATCTGAGCCGCTGGGTCAGGAGACGGCCAAGTTCGATCTCAGCTTCGACTTCATCGAGCGAGGCGATGCCCTGGAGGGCTGGATCGAGTTCAGCTCCGATCTGTTCGACGAGGCAACCGCGGAGCGGATGGCCCGGCGATTGGTGAAGTTGCTGGAGCAGGTGGTAACCGATCCGGATCGGCCGGTCAACGGCCTGGACGTGCTTGTCGACGGCGAACGCGAGCTGGTGCTGACCGGATGGAACGACACCGAGCGGCCGGTGCCGGATACCACGCTCCCCGAACTGTTCCGGGCGCAAGCGGCCAGGACGCCGGATGCGCCGGCTCTCGTTTTCGAGGACCAGCGGCTGACGTACGCGGAGCTCGACCAGCGGGTGGAGACGGCTGCCCGGGTGCTGGCGGGCATGGGCGCCGGGCCGGAGCGTACCGTCGCCGTCGCGTTGCCCCGGTCGGTCGACCTGGTGGTCGCCCTGCTGGCCACACATCGGGCGGGAGCGGCCTATCTCCCGCTGGATCCCGACTATCCGGAGGAGCGCCTGGCGTTCATGCTGCGGGACTCCGGCCCGGTATGCGTGCTCCGCGATGGAATCCCGGAGGGTCCGCTGGGCGACCTGCCGGAGACATATGATCCGCGGCACCCCGCTTACGTCATCTACACGTCGGGTTCGACAGGGCGTCCGAAGGGCGTGGTCGTCCCGCAGGAAGGCATCGTCAACCGGCTGCTCTGGATGCAGGACACATACCGGCTGACGGCAGGCGACCGGGTGCTGCAGAAGACGCCGTCCAGCTTCGACGTGTCCGTCTGGGAGTTCTTCTGGCCGTTGATCACAGGCGCGGCCCTGGTCGTCGCTCGTCCCGACGGCCATCGCGACCCCGCCTACCTGGCCGGCCTCATCCAGGCCGAAGCGATCACCACCACCCATTTCGTGCCGTCGATGCTGCGGGCGTTCCTTGCGGAACCCACCGCACGCGATTGCTCGACACTGCGGCAGGTGATGTGCAGCGGCGAAGCCCTCCCGGCCGCGCTCGCCGCGAGATTCCACCAGGTTCTCGACGCCGGACTGCACAACCTCTACGGCCCGACCGAGGCCGCCGTGGACGTGACCGCCATCGAGATCCACCCGGGTTCCACCGACGTGCCAATCGGCAAGCCCGTCTGGAACACCAGGACGTACATCCTGGACGCCGGCCTCCGGCCGGTCCCACCCGGAGCCGTGGGCGAGCTCTACCTGGCCGGGGTGCAACTCGCACGCGGCTACCTGGCCCGCCCCGGCCTCACCGCAGAACGATTCATCGCCGACCCCTACGGCCCCGCCGGAACACGGATGTACCGGACCGGGGACCTCGCCCGATGGAACCCGGACGGCTCGCTCGATTTCCTCGGCCGCGCCGACGATCAGGTGAAGATCCGGGGCTTCCGCATCGAACTCGGGGAGATCGAAAGCGTGCTGGGCCAGCATGAGGGCGTCGCACACGCCACCGTCATCGCCCAGGACCAGCGCTTGATCGCGTACGTCGTGCCCAAGTCCGAGCCCGGCGCGGGCGACGGCCGTCGCCCGGATACCGGTACGGAAGGCGAGGATCGGCCCGCCGGTGCCGATCTCAGATCCGATCTCCGGGCCCATGCGGCGGAGGTTCTGCCGGAGCACATGGTGCCGGCGGCATTCGTGCAGCTCGAATCCGTGCCGGTTACCGTGAACGGGAAGCTCGACCGTAAGGCACTCCCTCTGGTGGACTTCACCGCTGAGGTCACCATGACGCTGCCCAGCACACCGCGTGAGCAGCTCATGGTTGAGCTGATCGCCGGCATGCTGGGGCTGGAGCGGGTGGGCGTAGCAGACGACTTCTTCGCCCTCGGCGGGGACAGCATCGTCGCCATGCAGCTGGTGAGCCGCATCCGGAGCGCCGGGCTCGTGATCACGCCGAAGGACGTCTTCCGGTATCGGACCGCCGCCGCGCTGGCGGAAGTCGCGACAGCGCTCAGCGATTCCGAGGGCGACGGTCAGGGAGCGCTCATCGAACTCTCGGCGGAGGAACGCGCCGAGGTGCCCGTGGGAGCCGACGTCCTGCCGGTCTCCCCGCTGCAGGCCGGGCTGCTTTTCCACGCCTCATTGGACTCGGGACCGGACGTGTACACCGTGCAGGTGTCGTATGACATCGAAGGTCCGCTCGATCCCGACCGGCTGCGCGCGGCCGGACAGAAGCTGCTCGACCGGCATGAGAACCTGCGGGCAGGTTTCCGGTATCTGTCGACCGGGCGGCCGGTCGCCGTCATCGCGCGTGATGCCACACTGCCCTGGCGGCAGATCGATCTCCCGGAATCCGCCGCGTCGGCAGGGTCACCCGATGATGCCCAGGTGGATGAGCGATGGGAGGACCATCTCGCGCAGGAGCGTCGCCGGTTCCGGCCGGAGGCGGCGCCGTTGTTGCGAATGCTGCTGGCGCGGGTCGGACCGGAGCGGCACCGGCTCGTGTTCTCCCACCAGCATCTGTTGCTGGACGGCTGGTCGATGCCACCGCTCATGCGGGAACTCGCCGAACTGTATGCGGGCACCCGGCCGGTCGACGTACCGCCCTATCGGGATTACCTCAGGTGGCTTGCCCGCCAGGACGTCCAGGCTTCGGAAACCGCGTGGGGGCGTGCGCTCGCAGGGCTGGATGGGCCCACGCACCTGGTGCCCGCTGACCCGAACCGCGTTCCTGCGGTGCCCGAGACGATCACCACGTTGCTCGGCCGCGAACTGACCGGCGCCCTCGTCACGCTCGCGAGGAGCCGCGGCCTCACCCTCAACACGCTCTTTCAAGGAGCATGGAGCATCGTGCTCTCCAGATTCACCAGACGTGATGACGTCGTGTTCGGTGCGACCGTGGCCGGGCGGCCGCCGGAGCTGCCCGGTGTGGAGGCGATGATCGGCCTGTTCATCAACACTGTCCCGGTCAGGGTCCGGCTCCGGGAGAGCGAGCCGATCTCCGGCTACCTGGAGCGGATCCAGAACGAGCAGTCCGCGCTGATCGAGCATCAGCACCTGGGCCTCGCCGACATCCAACGGCAGGCCGGGTTCGGTGAATTGTTCGACACGCTGATGGTCTTCGAGTCCTATCCGGACGCCGGAGAGCCGGAGGAGGGCCTGCGGCTGAGCGTGCGCGATCATCAGGACTCCACCCACTACCCGTTCACGTGGGCGGTCGAGCCGGGGGAGCGGCTGTCGCTGACCGCCGAATACCGGCCGGACCTGTTCGACCGGGCCACGGCCAAGCGCTTGGGCGACTCCATGGTCCGCGTCTTCGAGGCGATGATCGCCGACCCGGAGCAGCCGGTCGGGAGCGTCGACATCCTTACCCGGGATGATCGCCACACCATCCTGGAGGTGTGGAACGACACCGCCGTCCCCGGCGAGGTCAGCACCGTTCCAGCCGTCTTCGAGGCGCAGGTCGCGGCCTCGCCGGACGCGATCGCCGTCGTGGCGGGGCCGGTCACCTGGACGTTCGCCGAACTGAACGAGCGGGCCAACAGGCTGGCCAGGCTGCTGGTCGAGCACGGGGCCGGTCCGGAGGAGATCGTCGCGCTCTCTCTACCCCGCACCGCCGACTACATTCTCGCCATCCTCGCCGTGCTCAAGTCGGGTGCCGCCTACCTGCCGGTGGACGCGGACCTGCCAAGCGGACGTGTCCGTGACATGCTCGACGACGCCCGGCCCTCACTTGCCCTCACCACCGCTGACACCGCGCTGCCCGGCGATGTGCCGCAGATCCACCTGGACACCGTGGAAACCGCGGCGCTCGACGGAGGCGATCTCGACGTCCCGATCGATCCCCGGAACCCGGCATACGTCATCTACACCTCGGGGTCGACCGGCAAGCCCAAGGGCGTCGTGATCAGCCACGGCGGTGTGATCAACCTGTTCCACAGCCACCGTCGCATGCTCCATGATGTGGCCAAACGCCGTACCGGCCGGCGTCATCTGCGGGTCGGGCACGCCTGGTCGTTCTCCTTCGACGCGTCCTGGCAGCCGCAGCTCTGGCTTCTGGACGGTCACGCCCTGCACGTCATGGACGACGAAACCCGCCGCGATCCGGACCTGCTGGCCGCCGCCATTCGCGCCCAGAAGATCGACTTCATCGAGGTCACCCCGTCCTTCCTCGCTCAGATGGCCGAATCGGGACTGATCCGGGACGGCGAATGCCCGCTCGCGATCGTCGGCGTCGGCGGCGAGGCCGTCCCCGTTTCGCTCTGGTCGGAGCTGGCCGGTCTCCGCTCCACCGATGCCGTCAACCTGTACGGCCCAACCGAGGCCACCGTGGACGCGTTGATCGCCCGGGTTTCCGACAGCGATCACCCGATTGTCGGCCGCCCGGTCGGCAACACCCGGGCATACGTGCTGGACGACGCGCTGCGCCCGGTTCCGCCTGGGGTGACCGGCGAGCTCTACCTGTCCGGACCTGGTCTGGCGCGTGGCTATCTCGGCCGGGCCGGCCTGACCGCCGAGCGTTTCACCGCCGATCCGTACGGGCCGGCCGGCCACCGGATGTATCGCACGGGAGATCTGGCCCGCTGGAACGCGGACGGTCAGCTTGAATACGGCGGCCGGGCCGATGACCAGCTCAAGATCCGTGGATTCCGCATCGAACCCGCCGAGATCGAGGCCGTCCTCGAACAGGCCGGGCAGGTCGCACAGGCCGTGGTGGTCGCCCGGGAGGACCGCCCGGGTGTGCGGCATCTGGTCGCCTACGTGGTCCCGGCGGATGACCACACCGTCAATCCGGCGGAATTGCGGGTGACGGCCGCCGCCGTGCTGCCCGATTACATGGTCCCGGCCGCCGTGGTGGCACTGGAGGCGCTCCCGCTGCTGCCCAACGGCAAACTCGACCGCAACGCACTGCCCGCGCCCGACTTCACCCTCGCCGGGCGACCGGCCGAAGGGGAGACAGAACAGGCTTTGGCGGCGGTCTTCGCTGAGATTCTCGGCCTGCCTGCCATCGGCGCCGACGATGACTTCTTCGCCCACGGCGGAGACAGCATCCTCGCCATGCGGCTGATCAGCCGGGCGAGATCCGCCGGTTTCCAGCTCACCCCGCGACAGGTCTTTCGGCACCGCACGGTCGCCGCTATCGCCGGTGTCGCCGCCCGCGAAACCGAACAGATCGTCCCGCTGACGCCGATCATGCACGCCCTCCGGGAACGAGGCGGCCCGATCGACGGCTACCACCAGTCCGCTCTCGTCCAGACTCCACCGGATCTCGACGAATCCCGCCTGGTCGCCATGCTGCAAGCCCTGGCCGACCGCCACGACATGCTCCGTGCCCGCCTCGACCGCTCGGACACGTGGACCCTCCGCGTACCCGAAACCACGGACGCGGCCACCTGGCTCACCCGAATCCCCTGCGAATCCCTGTCCGCCGAGGTCATCATCGCCCACGCGGAACAAGCCATGGCAACCCTCAACCCCGACACAGGCGACATGGTCCGCGCCGTCTGGTACGACATGGGCCCCGCCTGCCCGGGACGCCTCTTCCTGCTCATCCACCACTTCGCGGTCGACGGCGTCTCCTGGCGCGTTCTCCTGCCCGATCTGGCCGCCGCCTGGCACGGCACACCCCTGGAGCCAGTGGAAACCCCCTTCTCCCGCTGGTCCCAGAACCTCCTCGAACGAGCCACCGACCCGTCAACCGAGGACGAGCTGGCCCTGTGGGTATCAGTCCTGTCCGGCCGGCCCGCGGTTCCGGATGGTGCGCCCATTCCTGAAGGTCGGCCGGGTCATGATCTGTCGCTGGATCCGTCCGTTGATGTCGCGGGCACCGCTCGTCACGTCAGCCTGACGCTGCCTGCCCGCTGGACGGAACCGCTGCTCAGCCGGGTCCCCGCCGAACTCGGCGGAACCGTCAACGATGTGCTGCTGACCGCGCTGGCACGGGCGGTCATGGAGTGGCGGGGGGTTCAGGACGTTCTGGTGGACCTGGAGGCTCACGGGCGGACCGGGGACGCCGACCTGTCCAGGACGGTCGGCTGGTTCACCAGCGTGGTGCCCGTGCGGCTGGACATCGCCGGGCTTCCGCTCGGCCAGGCGGTCACCCGGGTCAGGGACGGGCTCGCCGCGCTTCCATCGGAAGGCGCCGGGCATGGTCTGCTGCGTCACCTCAACCCGCGAACCGGCCCCGAACTGGCTCGGTTCGATCAGCCGTGGATCCAGTTCAACTACCTGGGCCGCTTCGGGATCCCCGAAGGGACCGACTGGTCGTGGGCTCCCGAGGCCGTCGAACTCGGCGACCACCCCGGCCTGCCGATGTCGCACGCCCTCACGGTCAACGCCCTCACCGAAGACCTGGCATCCGGCCCGGAACTGGCCGTCACCTGGACCTACGCGTCCCGCGTGCTTTCCGAGGAGGCGGTCACAGACCTCGCACAGTCCTGGTTCCGGGCACTCGAAGCCCTGGTGAACCATTCCACCCAGATCGACTAGGAAGGAAACCCCTCATGAGCACCAACCCCTTCGAGGATCCCGACGGCGTCTACACCGTCCTGGTCAACGATGAAGGCCAGCACAGCCTGTGGCCCGACTTCGTTGACGTTCCGGCCGGATGGACAGTCGTCCACGGCCCCGGAGCACGCCAGGACTGCCTCGACTACATCGAGGCGAACTGGACGGACCTCCGCCCCAAGAGCTTGATCGAATCCTGAGACGCGGCCAGGGCCGGGACACCAGTTCCCGGCCCTGGCGCGCGGAGACAGACCCACGCGAAAGGGCCGGATCATCAGACCCGGCCCCTATCGCGATAAACAGAACTACGACGTCGGCTGCTCCACCTTCGTCGCGGGGTCGCCGTCCACCGCCGCCGCCAGCTGAGGCACCAGCCGGTCGATCACGTACGGCAAACTGAGCACCGTCACGAACGAGAACGCCACCCCATAGCTGGTGGACTCGCCCACGAACACCTCACGCCCCTCGGCCACAACCGTCATGTCCCCGTAGAGCTTGTCCTTGTGCAGCGTCTCAACATCCTTGGCAAGGTCCGGCACCGTCCACACGGTCACCTTCTGGTCGAGCAGATCGGCGCGTTCCCGGCTGATGCTCGTCCCGAACTGGTTGCCGATGACCTTGTCCAGGTCGGACGGCATGGTGAACCCGAGTGAGCTCAGCGTCCGCGACCGCGAGTCCTGGCTGCCGTACACGAAGAAGCCCTCGTACGGGGTGGCCACCACGGCGGTGGCCCCCGCGAACTCGGGGTGTTCGGCCTTGGCCGCGGCGAACTTGGCCTCCACACCCTCGATCAGCGCTTTGGCTTCGGCGTCCTTGCCGAGCGCCTTGCCCGTGAGCAGGGTCTGGTCCTGCCACGGGATGCCGTAGTCGTTGAACTCCTTCGGCTGGGCGACGACGGGGGCGAACTTCGACAGGGTTTCGTACTGCTCCTTGGTGATCCCCGCGTACAAGGCGAGGATCAGGTCAGGCTTGAGCGCGGCGATCTTCTCGACTTGAGGCCCGGTGCCGGTGTCCTCCAGCAGGGTCGGTACGGGTGAGCTGCCCAGCTCGTCCTTCGCCCACGGCCCGATCGCGCCGGGGAATCCGCCGAACCAGTCGGTGGTCCCCACCGGGACCGTGCCCAGCGCCAGCACCGCGTCCTGGTCGGTCAGGCCGACCGTGAACACCCGGGTCGGGGCGGCCGGGATGGTCGTGGTGCCGTACTTGTGGTCGATCGTCACCGGGAAGACGCTGGCCGGCGCGGACTCGGCGGGAGCGGAAGCCGCGGGCGTGGACGGAGCCGCGGCCTCTTGCCCGGAACCGCACGCGGTGGCAAGGAACAGCAGGGCGGCGGCGACCACGGCTACGGGCCGACCACCCTTCAGGGAGCGAAACATGAGGGGTCCTTCGCAGGTTGGGATTCGTCAGTGACGATCAGGTGAACTGTCGGTCGGGCGGTGGCCTGTCCAGGTGTTCCAGAGGGCGGCGTAAGGGCCGTCCGTGGTGTGCAGGTCGTTGTGGTGGCCGATTTGCACGATCCGGCCGTCGTCCATGACGACGACGCGGTCGGTGGCGGCGGCCTGACTGAGGCGATGAGCGACGATCAGCGCGGTCCGTCCCTCGATGGCCTGATCGATGGCCTTCTCCAGGACGCGGGCTCCGGCGCTGCCCGCTTCGGCGGTGGCCTCGTCCAGCACCGCGATCGGCGGATCGGTGAGGATCAGGCGGGCCAGCGCGACCTGCTGGACCTGCGTGGCGGTGAGCCGGTGACCGCCTTCGCCGACGATCGTGTCCAGGCCTTCGGGCAGCGTCTCCGCCCAGGTCAGCGCGTCCACCCGGGTGAGCGCCTCACGCAACTCCGCGTCGGTGGCGTCCGGCCGGGCCAGCCGCAGGTCGTCGGCGAGCGACCCGGCGAACACGTGCACGTCCTGGGTGATCATCGCCACCCGCTCGCGCGCGCCGAACCGCACCGAACCGGTCGCGGGGACGTGCACGCCCGCGATCAGCCGGGCCAGTGTGGTCTTGCCCGCGCCGCTCGCGCCGACCAGCGCCACCCGTTCCCCCCGCCCGATCGAGAGATCGATGCCGTGCAGGACCGGCCGCCCCGGCTCGTACGCGTGCCCCAGCCCCGCCACCGCGACCGCCTCCTCCGGCGTGGCCGTGGCTTCGGGCGCAGGCTCCCGCAGTTCGGGCTGGTCGATGACACCCACCAGGCGGGCCAGGCTGGCGGCCGCGGACTGGGCCTCGTCGATCAGCACGAGGGCGGTGTTGACCGGGCCGAACAGGCCGTGGAAGTAGAGGGCGGCGGCGGTAGCCGTACCGATGGAGACCAGGCCGCCGCGGACCATGAGGAAACCGGCGATCAGGACGGCGGCCAGGCCGATGTACTCGGCGACGTGCAGGCGGCTGTAGAAGCGCAGCACCAGCCAGACGCCGCGCATGGTGAGGTCGACGGCACGCTGGGAACGTTCGGTGACCCGCTCGAGGTGCTCGTCCTCCATCCGGAAGGCCCGCACGGTCGCCGCGCCGCCGATGCTCTCCAGCAACTGCTGCTGCTGCGCGCCGCCCGCGATCCGCTGCCGCGCGTAGAGCGGTACGGCCTTGCGCACGTACCACCGCGCGGTGTACGCCTGGAACGGCACCGCCAGCAGCGCGGCCAGCAGGAACCGCCAGTCCACCACGGCCAGCGCGACCATGGTGAGCACGATCGCCAGCACCGACCTGGCCAGTTCCGGCAGCGCGGTCCGCATCGCCTCGGCGACCTGCGAGACGTCGCCGGTGACCCGGGCGGTGAGATCGCCGGAACCGGCCTTCTCCACCTGCTCCAGCGGCAGCCGCAGCGCCCGCCCGACGAAACGTTCCCGCAGCCGGGCCAGCACGGTCTCGCCGAGCCGGGCGACCAGCGACAGCCCGAGCCCGGTCGCGCCGCCCTGCACGACGGCGACGGCGACGAGCAGGATCACCGGAGCGGTCAGCGAGTCGAGCGCGCTCCGCGACGCGACCAGGTCCACGATGTGGCCAAGCAGCGGCTGGGTGAGCAGCCCGATCGCGGTGGCCCCGATCATGACGGCGAAGCCGAAGATGGCCAGACCTCGATGCGGCCGTACCAGTTCGAGGACCGCCGCCCTGGTTCGCGCGGGCGTGGCCGTGGGCAGCAGCTCACGGTCCGAGCCGGAGTTCATGTCGGTCATGCGAGCACCGCCGCGCGGTAGACGGCGTTCCGCCGTACCAGATCGGCGTGCGGGGCCGCGTCGGCGACGCGGCCGGCGTCCAGGAGCACCACCCGGTCGGTGATCGCCAGCAGGGCGGGGCTGGTGGTGACCACGATCGTGGTACGGCCCTGCCGGATCTCCCGCAGTCCGCCCGCGATCCGCGCCTCGGTCACGGTGTCGACCGCCGTGGTCGGATCGTGCAGCACGAGGACCGCCCGGTCGGCGGCGAGCGCCCGGGCGAGCGCGACCCGCTGGCGTTGCCCGCCCGACAACGATCGCCCGCGCTCGATCACCGGCGCGTCCACACCGAGCGGCAGGCCACGCGCGACCTCGTCCACACCGGCGGCGACCAGCACACGTTCGAGCGCGCCGTCGCCGGCGGCCACATTGCTGCGCAGGGTTCCCTCGAACAGGTCGGCGTCGTGCTCGGCGACGAGAACCTCCAGCCGGAGATCGGCGGGGTCCACGCCGGTGAGCGGCACGCCGTCGAGTTCGATCACTCCGGCGTCCGGGTCGGTCTGGCGTCCGAGGCAGCGCAGCAGCGTGGTGGCATGGGCCGGATCCGTGGCGACCACCCCCAGAATCTCGCCGGGGGAGACGTGCAGGTCGAGCGTCAACCCATCACAGCGAACGCCACGCAGGCGCAGTTCACCGCGCACCGGTTGGGGGAGCACGCCACTTCCGATACGGAGTCTGTCAGGGGAAAGCGCGCCAGTTTCAGGGAGTCCATCGCGCGATTCATCACCGGTGAGGAGGGAAACTCTGGGGGCGACGGCCGGGGGAGTGGTGAGCACGCCGGCGATCCGGGTCGCCGACGCGCGTCCCTGGGCGAGTTCGGCGTTGACCCAGGAGAAGACTTCGAGGGGGCCGAGCAGGAACGCCGCGAGTCCGACCGCCGACACCAGCTGGCCCAGGCTGATGTCGCCCTGCAGGGCGAGGCGGCCGCCGATCAGGGCGACGACCGCGATGAATCCGCCGGTCAGGGCGAGAACCATGCCGGACTGCCAGGCCTCAGCGCGGGCCGCGCGCAGGGTGGCCACCAGCGATTCCCGGCTGGTTCGCTGGTAGCGGGCGACGGCGGCCGACTCCGCGCCGATGCCTTTGAGCACCCGCAACCCGGTCACCAGATCGGCGGCGACGCCGGACGCGTGCGCAGCTCGTTCCTGTTCGGCTTCGCTGCGGCGTTCCAGCGGTTTGCTCAGGAAATGTCCGGCCAGCAACAGCAGGGGCGTACCCAAAAGCACCAGCAGGCCGAGCGGCAACGAGATCCGGAGCAGCACCACCGCGCCTACCAGGACACCGAAGAGCGCGCCGATTCCCATGATCGCGGCCATGTTCACGGCTCCGACCCTTTTCGCGTCCTCGGTCGCGATCGTGGTCAACGCCCCAGGTAAGCGGCCGTGTTCGGCTCCGCCGCGCGGATCGAGCACCCGCCGCACGAGCTCCAGCCGGAGCTCGTGGCCCGCCTGCTCGGCGGCGCGTTCTCCGGCCCGAGCGCCGTACCGGAAACTATAGGAAAGGCCGACATATACGGCGGCGAGCGCGGCGAGCCAGCCCAGGAGAGCGGTCAGATCACCCGAAGCGACGGCCTGGTCGATGACGACGCCGATGAGGACCGGAACCGCCACCTCACCGGCCTGATGGCCCGCCCCCAGCAGTGACCCCACGAGAACGTCGCGCCGCTGCCCGCGGACCGCGCGCCACAGGACCTCCCGACCCCCACCCACCTAAAATCCTCCGGATCACCCGACAATTTTAGGTAAGGCTACACTAACTAAGTCTGGCCTAACCAGGGCATCCCCTCCATCTGCTCATGGGCATGCTCACGCCTACTCCTCGCCCGGAACGGTCGTCAGCGTACCTCCGCCGACGGGCCGAGATCCCTACATTCATTAGGAAACTTTCCTATTGACAGGGCAAGCCTGAGAGGAGTTATATCCGGGTTAATTTAAGAAGTGAACAAGCGGGAGAGATGAACATGCCCCTTCAGCGCCCCCGATTAGCGCGAGTCCTGGCGGCCGGAGCCGTCGCGCTCGCCCTCGTCGCGACCGGTGTCACGCCCGCCTCGGCGGCGACCGGTCAGATCACCGGATACGGCGGCAAATGCGTGGACGTCGCCGCCGCCAACTCGGCCAACGGGACCCAGGTCCAGCTCTACACCTGCAACGGCACCGCCGCCCAATCCTGGACGACCGGCACCGACGGCACCATCCGCGCCCTCGGCAAGTGCCTGGACGTGAACGCCGCGAGCAGCGCCAACGGCACCAAGGTGCAGATCTGGGACTGCAACGGCACCGCCGCCCAGATCTGGACCCCGCAGAGCGACGGCACCCTCCGCGCGCTCGGCAAGTGCCTGGACGCCACCGGCCCGAGCTCGGCCGACGGCACCCCCCTCCAGATCTGGGACTGCTTCGCCAGCGCCAACCAGCGCTGGACGCTGCCCACCGGCACCAACCCGCCCCCGCCGCCCCCGCCGGGCAAGATGCCGGGCGCGCCCTACCTCTACATGGGCTGGGGCAGCCCGCCCAACGCCGCCACGGTGATGAGCCAGACCGGCGTCCGCTCCTTCACCATGGCGTTCATCCTGTCCGGCGGCGGCTGCGTGCCGCGCTGGGACGGCAGCAGGCCGCTGACCGGCGGCGTCGACCAGTCCACGATCAACTCCATCAAGGCGGCCGGCGGCAGCGTGCAGGTCTCCTTCGGCGGCTGGTCGGGCAACAAGCTCGGCCCCAACTGTTCCACCCCCGCCGCGTACGCCGGAGCCGTGCAGCAGGTCATCAACGCGGTCGGCCCGGCCGTGGTCGACTTCGACATCGAGAACACCGACGAGTTCTCCAACTACACCGTCCAGGACCGCATCCTCAACGGCCTGAAGATCGTCAAGCAGAACAACCCGAACGTGAAGATCGCGGTTACCTTCGGCACCGGCCTCAACGGCCCCACCGGCGACGGCATCCGGCTGATCAACCAGGCGCGGGCGCTGAACGTGCCGATCGACAACTACACGATCATGCCGTTCAACTTCGGCGGGCACGGCAACATGTACCAAGCCACCGTCAACGCCTCCGAGGGCTTGAAGAACGCGCTCAAGTCGGCGTGGGGCTGGACCGACGCGCAGGCGTACGCGCACATGGGCATCTCAGGCATGAACGGCAGCTCCGACCAGGGCGAGATCACCACGACCGGGATCTGGACCCAGATCCGGGACTGGGCCAACTCCCACGGGCTGACCCGGTTCGCGTACTGGTCGGTCAACCGGGACCGGCCGTGCTCCGGTGGGCTCAACGACACCTGTAGCGGCACCCCCCAGGCCAACTGGGACTTCACTCGCATCACGGCCGGTTTCTAAGGAGCCCGGATGTCCATCAGGAGCGCCCTGACCGCTCTGGTGCTGGTCGCGGGGTCGCTGGTCGGGCTGTCCAGCCCGGCTCAGGCGGCCCCGCCGGCCGGTTTCACCACGGTGGTGAACCGGGGCAGCGGCAAGTGCGTCGACGCCCGCGCGGCGGCGTCCGCCAACGGGACCGCGGTCCAGCAGTACTCGTGCAACGGCTCTACCGCGCAGTCCTGGCAGTTCCAGGCCACCAGCGGCGGCTACTTCCGCGTCAACAGCGCGCTCAACGCCGCCCAGGCTTGGGACGTCACGAACGTCTCCGCCGCCGACAGCGCGCCCATCCAGCTCTGGGCGTACGGCGGGGGCAACAACCAGCAGTGGCAGGCGGTGGAGGAGCCGGGCGGCTCCTACCATTTCGTCAACCGGCACAGCGGCAAATGCCTCGACGTGCCGGGCGCGGCCACGGGAGACAGCGTGCAGTTCCAGCAGTACACGTGCAACGGCACCGCCGCCCAGTCGTTCACCTTCGGCGGCGGCCCGCCCCCGCCGGGGCCCAACCCGGATCTCGGGCCGAACGTGAGCATCTTCGACCCGTCGATGCCCGCCTCGACCATCCAGAGCCGGTTGAACACCGTGTTCAATCAGCAGCAGACCAACCAGTTCGGCGGCAACCGGTTCGCGCTGCTGTTCCGGCCGGGGTCGTACAACGTGGATGTGAACGTCGGGTTCTACACCCAGGTGCTCGGGCTGGGGTTGTCGCCGGACAATGTCACGATAAATGGGCCTGTGCATGCTGAGGCTGACTGGTTCCAGGGCAATGCCACGCAGAACTTCTGGCGTGGGGTGGAGAACATGTCGGTCAATCCGCCCGGCGGGAATGATCGGTGGGCGGTTTCGCAGGCGGCGCCGTACCGGCGGATGCATCTGCGCGGGAACCTGCAGCTGGACGACGGCGGCTGGTCGAGCGGCGGCCTGTTCGCGGACACCAAGATCGACGGCCAGGTGCGGTCGGGGTCGCAGCAGCAGTGGCTGACGCGGAACACCGAGATGGGCAGCTGGACGGGGTCCAACTGGAACATGGTGTTCGTGGGCGCGACCAACGCTCCGAGCGGGAACTTCCCGACTCCGCCGTATACGCGGGTGGCCACCACGCCGGTGGTCCGGGAGAAACCGTTCCTCTACATCGACCAGGCGGGCGCCTACCAGGTGTTCGTCCCGGCGTTGCGGACCAACTCGACCGGCACCAGCTGGAGCGGCGGGAATCCGGCGGGCAGCTCGCTGCCGATCAGCCAGTTCTTCGTCGTCAAGCCGGGGCACACCGCGGCCAACATCAACGCCGCGCTGGCCGCGGGCCAGGACCTGCTGGTCACCCCGGGCGTTTACCACCTCAATGACACGATCAGGGTGACCCGGGCGAACACCGTGGTGCTCGGGCTGGGTCTGGCCACGTTCATCCCCGACAACGGCGTCACCGCGATGACCGTCGCCGACGTGGACGGGGTCAAGGTCGCCGGAATCCTGTTCGACGCGGGCACGACCAACTCGCCGATGCTCATGCAGGTCGGACCGGCCGGATCCGCGGCCTCGCACGCGGCGAACCCGACCTCGCTGCACGACGTGTACTTCCGGGTCGGCGGCGCGGCGGTCGGCAAGGCCACCCAGAGCCTGGTCGTCAACAGCCACAACGTGATCGGCGACCACACCTGGATCTGGCGCGGCGACCACGGCAGCGGCATCGGATGGAACTCCAACACGGCGGCGAACGGGCTGACCGTGAACGGCAACGACGTCACGATGTACGGCCTGTTCGTCGAGCACTACCAGCAGTACCAGACGGTGTGGAACGGGAACGGCGGTCGGACGTACTTCTACCAGAACGAGATGCCCTACGACCCGCCGAACCAGGCCGCCTGGATGAACGGGAGCACGCAGGGCTACGCCGCCTACAAGGTGGCCAACACGGTGACCACGCACGAAGCGTGGGGTCTGGGGAGTTACTGCTACTTCAACGTCAATCCCGGCGTCATCGCGGCGCGCGCCTTCGAAGTGCCGAACACTCCCGGCGTACGGTTCCACAACATGGTGACCGTGTCGCTCGGCGGGGTCGGGACGATCCGGAACATCATCAACACGACCGGTGGACCCTCGAATTCATCCACCAACGTCGCGAACCTGGTCAACTACCCCTGACCGGGGCTTGATCCCACCCTGCCCGCCGCCCGAGCAATCCTCGGGCGGCGGGCAGGGCGCGCTTCCATCGCGTCAGGCGGTGAGGAGCTCCCGGGCGTTCTCGCCCAGCAGGCGCGGGAGGACGCGCTTGTCGAACATCTCCTCGAACCGGCGAACCGATGCCTGGAGCGGCAGGTACGGGAAGTCGCTGGCAAAGAGCAGGCGGTCCTTCAGGTACGTGTTGCCGGCGTCGACGTAGTCTCGCCATCCGGCCATCCCGAACAGATAGATGTCAGGCTCAAGGTAGATGTTCCGCCGCCGGTACGCCACGTGGATGACCTGCGGCACCCAGGGCCACCCTCCGTGAACGAGGATGATGCGAAGCCCGGGGTGGCGCCTGGCGAGGTTGTCGATGGCCAGCGGGCTGGTGAACCCGACATCTGGACCCGCGTTCCCGCCGAACATGATGGCCACCGGCGCTCGGCGGGAGGTCGCGACCTCGTAGAGAGGATCCAGGCGGGGGTCGTCGGGCGCGAGAACCGGGGTCGCCAGGCCGGGCTCGAGCATGAGGCCGCGGAAGGCCGGGGTCCGGAGCGCTTCCTGCGCCTGCTGCGCGGCGGTCGCCGGGTCGGTGAGGTCGACGCCGGCGTAGCCGACGAAACGGTCCGGGTGGTCGGTGACGAGTTTCACGATGTCCTCGTTGGGGACGTCGCCCTGTTCTGATCCCCGCCGCCCCGGCACCACGCCGAGGGCCACGCCCGCGGCGTCCATTTCGGCGATGGTGTCCTGGAGGCTGCGTGAGTGCAGGACGGCTGTCGGCGCGCCCATGCCGCACACTTCGGCGATGTGCGCCGTCCGCGCGGGAACCGTGTACATCAGGTCGTTGGTGAGGAACCCGCCTACTGGTGGCCGGAGGCGGAAGTCGACGATGTCGGTCATCAAACCCTCTAACTTCAGGAGAGGAACATGGATCGGAGGGAGCCGTCGGAGAGCAGGTCGTCAGGTTGCCCGCTGGTGATCAGCTCGCCGCGCTGCATGACGATCGCCTGGTCGCAGAGGTCCATGGCGAGTTCGGCGTTCTGCTCGACGAGCAGGATCGTCATGCCGTCGGTGTGGATTGTTCGGATCGCGTCGAAGACGGCGTCGACCATGACGGGGGCGAGTCCCATGGATGGTTCGTCGAGCAGCAGCAGATCAGGTCCGGTGAGCAGCGCGCGGGCCAGGGCGAGCATCTGCTGCTCTCCTCCGGACAGCGAGCCGGCGACCTGGGAGGAGCGTTTTCCCAGCACGGGGAACAGGGTCATCGCCTGGTCGTAGCGGTCGGTGAACTCGCCGGAGGAGAGCCTCTTGGAGTAGCGGGCCTGCTGGAGGTTTTCCCGCACCGAGAGCGGGGCGGCGACCATGCGGCCTTCCGGCACGAGGACCAGGCCGGCTCTGACGAGGTTGTGGGTGGTCCATCCGGTGACGTTCTCGCCGCGGAACGTCACGGTTCCCGACCGTGGCCTGGTCAACCCGGCGATGGCGTTGAGCGTGGTGGACTTACCCGCGCCGTTGGATCCGATCAGGGCGACGAGCGATCCGGGTTCGACGGTGACGCGGATGCCCCGTACGGCGGAGATGCCGCCGTACGACACCCAGAGGTCGTTGACGTCAAGCATGTTCGGCTCTCCCGAAGTAGGCCTCCTGGACGCGGGGATCGTCGAGGCAGCTGTCGGGTGGGCCGGTGGTCAGCAGGGTTCCGGAGTTCAGCACCGCGGACAGGGTGCAGTACTTGCGGACCAGGCTCATGTTGTGCTCGACCATGACGAGGGTGAGGCCCCTGTCGCGCAGGGCGAGCATCAGCTCGCCGAGTGCGGTGGATTCCCGGGCGTTCATCCCGGCCGTCGGCTCGTCCAGCAGGAGCAGTGTGGGTTCGGTGGCGAGGGCCCGGGCGATCTCCAGGCGTCTCTGTTCCCCGTACGACAAGGAGGTCGCGGGCCGATCGGGAGGGACGTCGAGCCCGACGAGCTGGAGGAGTTCGCGTGCCCGTGATTCGTTCTCCCGGCGCGCGCGTCGCTCGCCGGGCAGGCTGAGCACGGCGGACAGGACGGTGTCGCGGCGCACCCGGTACCGGCCGGCGACGACGGACTCGACGACGTTGAGGCCGGGGATAAGCTTGATCGTTTGGAAGGTGCGTGCGACGCCGAGCCGGGCCACCTGGTGGGTGGCGAAGGCGCTGGTCCGCGTTCCCAGCAGCTCGATGTCCCCGCGGGTGCGGCGGATGATGCCGTTGACCAGGTTGAGGAAGGTTGTCTTGCCCGCGCCGTTGGGGCCGACGATGCCGAAGATGGCTCCGCTCGGCACGGTGAGGTGGACGTCGTCGACGGCGTGGAGGCCGCCGAACTGCCTGGTGAGTCCGGCGGTGCGGATCGCCGGCGGGGAGTCTTGGACGGTTGACTGGTTCACGTGTGGTCCTCCTCGCGGTCGCTGCCGGCGTGAACTGTGCGTGGACGCCGGCGAGCGGGGTCGATCAGGCCGCGCGGAAGGAAGATCATGATGACGACGAGGATCACGCCGTTGATGATCTGATCGGCTTGGTCGACCATTCCTCGCAACAGCTCGGGGATGAGCGTGAAGACCACACCGCCGACGAGGGCTCCGAGCCAGTGGAAGCCTCCGCCGAGCACCACGGCGGCCAGGCCCACGAAGGCCAGGTTGAGGAAGAAGGTGTCGGCGTCGACGTACGCGTAGAGGGAGGCGAGCAGGACGCCGGCGGCGCCACCGATGAACCCGCTGATGATGAAACTCACCGTCTGAATCCAGCGCGTGTTGATGCCCAGTGTCGCGGCGACGACGGTGTCTTCGCGGACGGTCTCGGCTGCCAGACCGTAACGCGAGCGCCGGAGCCGGGAAAACGTCCAGACGCAGATGGCCAGGGTGGCCAGTATGTACGGGTAACCAAGCTCGACCGGTATCGACATGCCGTTGACCCCGCCCGTGACAGCGGGCAGGTTGAGCACGGCGACCCTGGTCATGAGCAGGACCGCGATGGTCACCATGGCGATGTAGTGGCTGCTGAGATGCAGGATGAACAGGCTGACCACCCCTGCCACCACAGCACCGAGAACCGACCCCGCGATCAGCAGGGCCCACCCGGGCATGGCGGTTGTGGCGGCGAGGCGGCCGCACAGGAACGCGCCGCAGGCGGCGAACGACACGCTGGCCATGCTCAGCACGCCGGTGTTGAGCGAGGCGAACATGCTGAGCGCCAGCAGGCCGAAGACGACGCCGAACTCGAGTGTCGAGATCAGGGACGCGGTGTTCATGCTCGCGTCACCTGGACCTCGCCGAAGAGGCCTTGTGGCCTGACGACCAGGAAGAGGAGGAGCAGACCGAAGGTGATGGCCTCTCGGAAGGTCGATGACAGGTACTGGAGGGTCATGATTTCGATGACGCCGATGGCGAGTCCACCGAGGACCGCGCCGCGGAGGTTGCCGAATCCGCCGATGACGACGGCGGCGAAGCCCTTGAGGAGCAAACCCTCGCCCACGGTGAACGACACGTTGTTGGTGGTCACGGCGGTGAGGATGCCGGCGAGACCCGCGACCCCCGCGGCGAGCACGGCGGTCACGGCGAACACCAGCCGGGTGTTCACTCCCACGATCGCCGCCGATTGCGGCTGGATACCCACGGTGCGGATGGCCGCACCGAAGCGGGTGCGTTGCAGGAAGCTGCCCAGTCCCAGGGAGACGACGGCGAGCGTGATGATGTTCAACAGGTAGATGGGCGGGATCTGGAACCCCCACAGGTAGAGGGCTCGGCTGGGAAAGGCGTCCTCCGGCAGCGCGACGGGGTCCGGGCCGAGAACGGCCTCGGCCAGGTTCAGCAGGATGATCCAGACGCCGATCGCGACGATGATGCTGCCGAGCATCCCGGCGTTCTTGTGGCGCAGCGGGCGGAAGGCGCAGAGTTCGGCGACGAGGCCGGTGGCGGCGGACGCGAGGACGGCCGCCACGACGGCGACGGCGAACGGGACGTCGGCATGGGCGAGCAGTTCGTAGGCGGCGATGACGCCCCACGTGGCGAAGGTGCCATGAGCGACGTTCAGGATGCCCATCTTGGCGAATATCAAGCCGAATCCGATGGCGAAGAGGGCGTAGAGGGCGCCGAGCGCGACGCCGTTGATCAACTGCTGGATGAAGAGGTCCATGCGTGCCCCTGGTTTGGCGTTACGGCCAGAGCCGCTGGGTGCCGTCGGCGTTCCATTGCAGGAACCCCACCTTGTCGGACAGAACCGCCTGGCCGTTCTGCATGGTGTAGGTGCTGCCTGATACGGACTGGAACGACTGGATCTCCGAGAGCGCCTTGGCCAGGGTGGCCCGGTCGGTGGTTCCCGTCTTCTTGATGCCTTCGGCGATGAACCGTACGGCGTTGTACCCCTGTGCGGCGAACAGGTCGGGTTCGACCCCGTACGCCTGCTTGAACAGGTTGACGAACTTGCGGGTGGCGTCATTGTCCGCGAGCGGGGTGAAGGGGATGGGGAAGATGGTTCCCGCCATCGCCGACCCGCCGGCCTTGAAGATCGGCGCGGTCGCCACGCCGTAGCTGGACAGGATGCGGCCTTGGAATCCGCGATCGCGCAGAGCCTTGGTGAGCAGGGCCGACTTGGAGCCCAGCATGCTTTCGACCAGGACGTCGGGCTTGGCGTTGATGACCTTGGTCGCCGTGGCGGAGAAGTCCGTGTCCGAGGTGAACGTGTCGATGGTCTGGAGGATGTCGACGCCGTTGCGTTCGAGGGCGGCGGCCCATATCTTGCCGTCGTCGACCTGGCCGCCGTTGTCGGCGGTCACGGCGAGCACGGCGGTCTTCGGCGCGTACTGCGCGGCCGCGGCGTCGATGAGCTGGTCGTACATGCCGCCCGGGCTGGAGGGCAGGGCGATGGTGCGGTAGAGGTACGGGGGCGCGCTGAGCCCAGGGAGGGTGGCCCCGTTGACCACGGTCGGGAGTCCGGCCTTCTTGATCAACGGTCCCAGCGACCCGGCCTCGGTGGAGACCGTGCAGCAGACCACCGCGAGGTAGCCGGCACTGTCGTACCCGCGGAACTGCGCGATGGCCTTCGCCGGGTCACCGGCGGAGTCGTCGCTGGTCAGCTCCAGGCGCCGGCCGTTGCCGAGGTATCCCGACGAGTTGATCTCATCCACCGCGATCTGGGTGCCCCGTTGTACGGGTATGCCGGCGAAGGATGCCGCACCGGTGACCGGGTTGATGAGCCCGATACGCAGCACACCGTCGTCCGACCCCGAGTCGCCCCCGTTGGAGGCGCATGCGCTCAGCATGATCAGGGCGCTGGCGAGCGCCACCGGAATTCGTGCACGCCTCACTGCTTTCTCCTTTGAATTGAGCCGTTAGTTGAGGGGGTTACGGGGCGCTTCGCCACGAAGAACCCGGGCGACGTCCGCGAAGGCGCGGTGCACGGTCTCCCGGTACGACTCGGTTGAGTAGTGGCCCGCGTGGGGGGTCAGGATGACGTTGTCGAGGGCGAGCAACGGCGAGCCGGGCTCTACCGGCTCAGCGGCGAGCGTGTCCAGACCGGCGCCCGACAGGTGCCCCGAGGCGAGCGCCGCGCTGAGGGCCGATTCGTCGACGAGTCTGCCGCGCGAGACGTTGACCACGATCGCGCCGGTCTTCATCTCCTCGATGACGTGGGCGCTGACCAGGTTTTCCGTCTCGGGCGTCAGCGGGAGGTGGAGCGAGATGACGTCCGCGGCGGTCGTGAGCTCGTTGAAGCTCACGGCTGTGTGCCCTGCCTGTGCCAGAGCTCCGGGCGCCGCGTACGGGTCGTGGACGATCACGGAGAAGCCCAGCGCGCGAGCGCTGTCGGCGACCCGGCGTCCGGTGCGGCCGAAGCCGACGACGCCCAGCACGAGGCGGTCGAGCCTGCGCATGCCTCGCCCGCTTTGCAGATAGCTCCAGACACCGGACCGGACGGCACGGTCGAAATGCGGCAGGCGCCGTACCAGCGCCATGATCATCGCGATCGCGTGGGCGGCGACCTCGGGCGCGTTGGCATCGGGGACGTTGACGACGCGGACGCCGCGGCGTGTCGCGGCGTCGAGGTCGACGGTGTCCACCCCGACTCCGAACCGGGCCACGACCTTGCAGTCCGGGAGGGCGGCAAGGACGCGATCGGTGATCGGCTCACGCAGGACGAGCAGGCCGTGGGCGGCTCCGCAGTGCTCGATCAGCTCGTCTTCCGTGAGGCACGTGACCTCGCGGTACTGCAGGTCGGCGTCGAGCAGGACCTGCACATCCTCGGGTTCGACGGTGAGCAGGCCGTCGGTGCGAATGACGAGCCCGTTCATCGTGCCGCCGCGATCGAGGCGAGCTTCTCGGCGGCGGCGTCGAACGCGGTTGACGCGGTCGAGCCGAGGAACAACAGGTCTCCGCCGAGAAGGAAGAGGTGGACGCCGGCGGAGGCCCAGCGTTCGACTTGCTCACTGTCGAGGCAGAAGATCCCGCTGCGGACTCCGGCGGCCCGCGCGGCGTCGACGATTTTTTCGACGGCGGCGGAGTGCGCCGCGGAGCCACCCGGCTCGCCGAGTGACACCGCCAGATCTCCAGGGCCGACGAAGAGGACGTCGATGCCGTCGACCGCGGCGATCTCCGCCACGTTGTCCAGGCCCAGCTGCGTCTCGACTTGGACGATCAGGAGCGTCTCGTCGTTGGCTGAGGCGATGTAGCCGGCGAGGGACATGCCGTACGCGGAGGCGCGCCCTGGCCCCGCCCCTCGGGAGCCGGCGGGCGGATACCGCACGGCCGCGACCGCGGCGGCGGCCTGGCTCGCCGTCTCGACGCGGGGGACGACCACACCGCAAGCCCCCGAGTCCAGGGCACGGTTGATCTCGGCACCCACGCCGGAGACCCGCACGAGGCTCGGCACGCCGGCGGCGTCGGCTGCTCGGATCAGGGATTCGACCTCGGCGGGGCCGAGGGCCGCGTGCTCGGCATCGATGCACAGCGTCTGGAATCCACGGGAGGCGAGGATTTCGACGCTCGCGGGATGACCGAGGCTGACGAAGCTCCCCAGGACGGGACCTCGATGCAGGGCTTCGCGCAGTGAGTCGCGTTGCGGCGGACGGGGCATGAATCGCCTCCATGTCGGCCCGGGGCGGGATGTCCGCTGCGCCGGGCTGGTAAAATTGTCGACAGTCGCCAGATGACGAAACGTGACTGTAACGTCGACTGTCGACAGTCGTCAAGATGTTCGGGGTGAGGAGACCACTGTGACGATGCAGGTTGTGCGTGCGAGCAGCCTCGTGGACGAGATCCGCAACCGGCTTCGCCTCGCGATACTCGCTCGGGAGCTGCCCGCGGGAGAGGCCGTCCGTGACTCGGTGCTGGCCGCCCAGATGCAGGTGAGCCGGGCTCCCGTCCGAGAGGCGCTACGCGCCCTGGAACAGTCCGGACTCGTAGTGAAATCGCCCAACAAGTCGTACATCGTGGCCAGCTTCACCCCGCAGGACCTGGCCGACCTCGCCGGAGTCCGGCTCGCGCTCGAAGGGCTGGCCTGCCGGCTGTCCGTCAGTTCGGCGGCCAGCAGCAGCGGAATGGAAAGCGCGCTGTCAAGACTTCGAGAAGCTGTCAACGACCAGGACTCGGTCGCGATGGTCGCCGCGGACCGTCAGTTTCATGAGGCGCTCGTGGCAGCCTCGGGCAACGGGCGACTTGTCGCCAACTACGCCCAGATCTGCGACCAGATCGAACTCGCTTTGCATTCCAACGGCGCTCTCGAACGAGGCCGTGAAGGGCTCGTCGAACGGCACGAGGAACTCCTCGCCGAATACCAGCGCGCCGTGGAACGCCGGGATCTCAGCCAGCTACTGCCGCTCCTGGAGAGCCACATCGCGGGAGGACTCGGAATGAGCTTTCCCTCTGTCGCCGGATACCCATCCTGACGCAGGATGATCCCACCCTGCCCGCCACCCGAGCGATTCTCGGGCGGCGGGCAGGGTGCGCTCCACCCACCAACCCAGTTCGTCCCCTTTTTTCGTCCAGCCAAGCTGGGCACGGGCAGCCGGTCGCAGGTGGCTTCGCCGTCGCGGGTCTCAGGCGCGGCGGCCGAACGCGGCGAGCAGGCGCGTCTGCTGGTCGGCGTCGCCGGTTACGCCCACCCGGGGCGCGATCAGCCCGGCCGAGCGGTAGGCGTTCTCCTCTTCGGCGAACCAGGACGCGCAGGCGGAGACCAGCCCGGGGTCGAGCCGCTGGTCGCCGCCGGTGGCCTTGGCCAGGTCCCAGCTGTGGATGAGGATGTCGGCGAAGAGCTGCGTCGCGTACTCGGAGCCGGGGACGTCGCCGAAGGACAGGTGCACGGTGCGCTCCATCGCGCCCGGCTCGTGCACGGCCATGACGGCCTCCTCGGCGGACGCGTCGAACGACTTGACCGGGTCCGGGCCGAGCAGGTCGCCCTCGAAGGAGTCGCCCATGTCGGCGATCGTCTGCCCGGCCATCAGCGGGGCCGTCCACATGTTCTCGCCCGCGATGTGGTTGACGAGCATGCGCACGTTCCAGTCGGAGCAGGGCGTGCTGAGGCCCCACTGGTCCTCGCCGACGGCGTGCACACGCTCTCCGAAGCCGTCCATGGCGCGCTGATGAAGTTCTGGAATATCCATAATGCATCCCCTCCCCAGACGCTTCTCTCAAAACCTCGTGATTGCCATATACCTGGACAAACCTGCGGGAGATCCCCGCGGTTTGGGCTTTCCAGAGGTCGTGGTGGCTTTGTGGCTTCTGGGGTCACGGTACGTGGTTGTGGCCTGGGGGTTGGGTTCCGGCGCTTGCGCTCGCGCACTTTGAGTGCGAGGGTCGTCACTGCGAGTACGGGTAAACTCGTGGTCCGGGGTTGGTAATCGGGAGTTCAGACCTGGGGGGTCGTAACGATGCAGGCATTCACGCTGCCCGACTTCTACGTGCCGTATCCGGCCAGGCTCAACGCACATGTGGAACGTTCCCGCGCGCACAGCATGGCCTGGGCCAAGGAGATGGGCATGCTGGACGCGCCCAAACCCGGGGGCGGGCTGGTCTGGGACGAGACCGCGCTGGCCAGGATGGACTACGCGCTCATGTGCGGCTACACCCACCCCGACTGCGACGGGCCGACCCTGGACCTGATCACCGACTGGTATGTGTGGGTGTTCTTCTTCGACGACCACTTCCTGGAGGAGTTTAAGCACTCCCGCGACATGGAGGGAGCGCAGGCGTACCTCGATCAGCTGGAACTGTTCATGTCCGACTCGCCGCCAGAGGTGAGCAATCCCGCCGAAGCCGGGCTGAAGGACCTGTGGGAGCGGACCGTCCCGGCCATGTCGGAGGGCTGGCGGCGGCGGTTCGTCACCAGCACCCACAACCTGATGGCCGAGTCGATGTGGGAACTGGAGAACATCGACCGCGGGCGGATCGCCAATCCCATCGAATATGTGCAGATGCGCCGCCGCGTCGGCGGCGCGCCCTGGTCCGCCAACCTGGTGGAGTATGTCGCCGCCGAACTCCCCGACGTCCTCGCCGGGGAACGGCCGATCACCGTGCTGTCCGACACGTTCTCCGACGCCGTGCACCTGCGCAACGACCTGTTCTCCTACCAGCGTGAGGTCCAGGAGGAGGGGGAGAACTCCAACGCGGTGCTGGTGTTCGAGCGGTTCTTCGGCGTGCCCACGCAGGAGGCGGCCGAACTCGTCAACGATCTGCTCACCTCCCGGCTGCAGCAGTTCGAGAACACCGCGCTCACCGAGGTGCCCGGGTTGCTGGCCGTCCACGGCGTCCCGCCGCACGAGCAGGCCGCCGTCGCCGCGTATGTGAAGGGGCTACAGGACTGGCAGTCCGGCGGTCACGAGTGGCACGTGCGATCCAGCCGGTACATGAACGAGGGAGCGGTTCCCGAAGGGCTGCCGCTCGGCCCGACCGGGCTGGGCACCGGAAGCCTGCGGCAGGTGGTCGCGACCGGGAAGCAGGGCCTGCGCGGCTGGGCGAAGCAGCACTCGCACGTGCCGTTCCAGCCGGTCGGGCACCTTCCGCTGCCCGGCTTCCACATGCCCTACCCGGTCAGGATGAGCCCGCATCTGGAGACGGCCCGCCGGCATGGGGTCGGGTGGGCCCGGGAGATGGGTTTCTTCGACTCCGTCCCCGGGGTGGAGATCGGCGGGCTCTGGGATGAGCGGCGCTTCCGCGGGTTCGACTTCGCGCACTGCGCCGCGATGATCAACGCGAGCGGGAACTCCGAACAGGTCGACCTGTCCGCCGACTGGCTGGCCTGGGGGACCTATGGCGACGACTACTACCCGGCTGTGTTCGGAGCGAGCCGCGACCTGCTCGGGGCGCGACTCTGCACCGAACGCCTGACCCAGTTCATGCCCCTCGACGACGACCAGGCCGTTCTGGTTCCCGGCAGCCCGCTCGAACGTGCCCTCCAGGATCTCTGGCGGCGCACGGCAGGGCCGATGACTCGCCAGGGCCGTCAGCTGTTCCGTGTCGCCGTGGAGAAGATGCTCGCGGCCTGGGAGTGGGAGCTGGCCAACCAGGCCCAGAACCGCATCCCCGACCCGATCGACTACGTCGAAATGCGCCGCAGCACCTTCGGCTCCGAGATGACCAGCGCCCTCGCCAGAATGGGCAGCATGGACGTGGTCCCGCAGGAGATCTACCAGCACCGGGTCCTCCGCGAGCTGGAGACGGCCGCCCTGGACTACGCCGCCTTCACCAACGACCTGTTCTCCTACCAGAAGGAGATCGAATACGAGGGGGAGGCGCACAACCTGGTCCTGGTCGTCGAGAAGTTCCTCAACGTGGACCGCCTCACCGCCCGCGACGTCGTGGCCGATCTGATGACCGCCCGGATGCGCCAGTTCGAACACCTGGCCGACCACGAACTCCCCGCCCTGCTGGCCACCCGCCCCGACCTGACACCCGAGGCCCAAGCCGCCCTCACCCAGCAGGCCGACGATCTCAAGGAGTGGATGTCGGGCATCCTCGAATGGCACCTACGCTGCGCCCGCTACACCGAAGCCGAACTCAAACGACTCCACGAGACCCCCGACCACCGCACCACCCCAAACCACCTACCCACCGGATTGGGCACGTCGGCCCTACGCGCCCACCTCCCGGCAAGCGCACCCAGGTGATCCCTCCCGAAGGACATCGCCGGCCATGATCGTTGGAGGTCGCCGGGTCCCTCGCCGTTACCCGGCGGCGTTCACGTCGGCGCCGTTCATGCTGGTGGCGGTTCTCGCCGCACCGGCGCCACGAGGGCGGGGTCTTTTGGCCGGCGGTTAGCGTCAAGAGCTTGTCCGGCCGCCTCCGGGATGGCTTCCTGGAGCGAACTCAGGAGTCGGTGGCGTTTGTTCTCCGCGAGATTCGGTGATCAACGTTTGGTGTTGGCTGTGGGATGAGGGATGGTGGGGATAATTGCCCGTTATGCGCTGGATCATCTTTGACTTCGCCGGAGTAGTAGGGCGGCATCAGCCGCATTCGGCCCGGGATGGCATGGTTGCCGTCGCCGGTGTCGAGTCTGACCGCTTCTGGGCGGCCTACTGGGAACATCGTGACCCCTACGACCGAGGGTTGATGACCGCGGGGGGCTTCTGGTCGGCCGTGGAGAAGACCCTCGAAGCCGACTTCACCGCCGAGGTGGCCGGCGAGCTGATCCGGCTCGACATCACCAGCTGGCTGAACCCGGACATGGCGACCGTCGAGCTGGTCGCCGATCTGAAGAGCCAGGGCTTGAGCGTGGCCCTGCTGTCCAACGCGCCGCACGAACTGGCCGACGCTCTCGACGACGTGCCCTGGATGGCCGACCTGGAGCACCGCTTCTTCAGCAGCAGGATGGCCATCTCCAAGCCCAGCCCGGAGATCTACAAGGCAGTTTTGTCCGCCCTCGACGCCCGGCCCGCGGAGTGCGTCTTCATCGACGACCGGCCGCCCAACGTGACCGCCGCCGAGACGGTGGGAATGCACGCGCTCCTGTTCACCGACGCCGCGCGCCTGCGCGCCGATCTCGACGACCTCTTGCGCGGGAACTGACCGAGGAGCACGATCCGGGCCGATCGCCGGAGAACCCGCGCCGGGAGAAGATTTGACCGGCGGGCACGTCCATATGCCAGGACCCGCCAGGGAGAAGATTCGCCTGGCGGGTACGTCCATGAGGCTTTTTCATCCTGATGGCCTGGTACGGCAGGCCCGCGGAGAACGGTGCCCCCGTGGAGCCTGCAGGAGCGTGCAGCGAAGCGATCCACCGTCCACAGCCAACCCGCGGGAGTCGTGGACGGTGGGTTCTGCTCACCTCGATCTGGGAACGCCTCAGCACAGGTAGGTGGACTCCTCCAGCAACTGCGGCGTCATCGTGATCCCGGTGACGCGCTCGGCCAACAGGAACGCCGGCCCTTCGTGGGGGTCGGCGATCGGGTAGACGGGGGAGTCGATCCGCTCCAAGGTCTCTGCGAGTTCGTCCGGCATCTCCTCTGAGTAGTTTTCATGATGCCTGAACATGAACTGGATCTTCCCGTCTTTGATCCAGTGGGAATAGCCTTCCTGGTGCAGGAACTCGAACCGGATCTTTGCGTCGTCGATCCAGTGGAAGTAGTCCATGCCGTCTACTTCGAGGTAGAAGTGGGAGACGAGGCGGGTGCCCGCCGACAGCGGCATAATGATCTCTTCGGTGACGCCAAGCCCGCCGTGGGCCTCGACGAGGAGTACCCAGTCTCCAACAGCGACGGCACCGAAGGTTTGCCGCCGGATCAGCTCATCAAGCGTCATGCGAGAGCAGTCTTCAACCCGGACGCCGAGCCGGGTCATCAGTTCCTCAGGCGTCAGGCCGCGGACGTAGGTGAAGCAGTAGGCATCCGCCAGGCCGGGGAAGCGCTCGCGGGAGAACCAGGAGTAGTCGTCAGGAGTCGCGATCATCCCGTCATGCTCGCAGCACCCACCGACACAATAAGAGCCATTTCATCCTGAGTAGCGGCCTTCTTCCACGAGCTGCAGCACAAGGATCGCCTGCACAAGCGCGGTCGCTCGATGCGGGCAACAGCGCAGCCTGGTCAGCACCTTCCAGCCCTTCAAGGTCGCGACGGCACGCTCACCGATGGCACGGATACGGGCGTGAGCGCGGTTGACGTCCCGCTGCCCGCGTGACAACCAGGGCCGATGGCGATGCCGCTTGAACGGCGTCCGAATCGTGCCGCCCGCGCCTTGATAACCCTTGTCCGCAAAGGTCTTCACGCCGGCGCTGGTCAAGGCGTCGATCAGGCCGACCTTCCGAGCGGCGCTCACGTCGTGCACGGCGCCCGGCAGCGCGGGCGAGGCCCACACCAGTCGGCCCATGGGGGTCGGCCAGCAGTTGCACGTTCATTCCATGCCGCTTGTGTTTGCCGCTGTAATACGGCCCCTCGTCGGCGAGGCGGTCGATCGGGATGAGAGTGCCGTCCAGGATGGTGTAGGCCAGCCGGGATGCGCGCTCGACGGCGGGGTGCACGTCGTCGGCCAGGGCGGCCAGGAGATCGACGGCTTCGCGAACATAGCGCCAGGCCGTGGTGGTCCCCACGGCGAAACCGGCGGCCAGGCGGGCGTAGGTGTCGCCATTGCGCAAGTGGGCCAGGACCAGTAGCGCCTGCTCCGCTGGGTCTAACTTTCGCCACCTGGAGCGGCGTTCGGCGTGCCGGGTGCGGATGAGTTCGGCCAGGCGAATCAGGGTGTGGTTGGACAGTGGAATCGAGGCACGGTAAGACAGCAACGAGGCTCCCGGTCGGGGCATCGGATCTTGGTTGACTGCTGTCTTATCGGGATCCTCCTCTCATCTGCCACCGCTTTCCGCAGACCCATCCTGACCAGTGCCTTCACGATGGAAAGAGCTCCGTTTGTCAGGACCCGCCGGGAGGGGATCCGCCTGGCGGGTACGTCCATATACCTGGACTCTCCGGGGTGGCCTCTGACCTGGTACGTCCATATGTCAGGACAAACTGTTGACTCCTTTCTGGAAATTGAACTAGAACTGGAAGCCCCGGACAAGGAGTTTCGTCATGCGTGTGGGTTTGCTGGGTCTTGGCCGGATCGGTGCGTTTCATGCGGGAACGCTGGCCGAGCTCGTCGAAGACCTGGTCGTCCATGATGAGAACGGGGAACTGGCCGACCGTACAGCTATCGCGTTGAACGCGAGGACGGGGGATCCGTTCGACGCCGACGCGGTGGTGATCGCGACGCCTACCGGGTCGCACGCGGAGTTGCTGATCGAGGCGTGCGCCCGGGGGGTTCCGGCGTTCTGCGAGAAACCTGCCGCGCCGGACGTGCCGGAGACGTTGAAGGTCCGGGAGGCCGTACAGCGCAGTGGTGTGCTGGTGCATATCGGGTTTCAGCGGCGCTTCGACGCCGGATATCAGGCGGCGCGGGAGGCGTTGCTCAAGGGGGAGCTGGGGCGGCTGGATCGAGTTCACATGATCACCGGAGATCCGGCACCGCCTCCGGCCGCGTACATCGCGAATTCTGGGGGGATATTCCGGGATTGTCATATCCATGACTTCGACGCTCTGCGCTGGGTCACCGGGCGCGAGGTCGAGACCGTCTACGCGACCGGATCGAATCGGGGCGATTCTTTCTTCGCCGAGTTCGGCGACGTCGACAACAGCGCGGCCGTCCTCACGCTGGACGACGGCACGCTCGCCACCCTGCAGGGTTCCCGCTACAACGGCGCCGGGTACGACGTCCGGATGGAACTCGCCGGAACGATCGCGACCCGAGCCGTCGGCCTCGACCCCCGAGTACCGCTGACCAGCACCGAAGGGCTGCAACCGCCGGGGAATCCGTGGCCGGGATTCCAGAGCAGGTTCGAGCCCGCGTACAAGGCGGAGCTGATCGCCTTCCTGGCAGCGGTGCGGGAAACGGGGCAAAGCCCCTGCTCGGTGGATGACGCACTGGCCGCCCTGTACGTCGCCGAAGCAGCCGATCTCTCCAGAAACCAGGACCGCCCGGTCCGCCTGTCCGAGGTGATCACATGACGACCATTGCCGCGCCCTCTCTAGGGCATGTTCGAGGTGGTCGTATGAGGATTGCTGCCGTGCCGATCTCCGTGGGCTCGTTCGAGATGGACCGCGATCGCGGTGGTCTTCGGGGTGTGTTCGAGGTGGTCGTATGAGGATTGCTGCTGTGTTGATCTCCGGGAGTTTGTTCGAGGTGGTGCACGAGGACCGCGGTTGCGGTGATCTTCGGGGGAGTGTTCGAGGTGGTTGTATGAAGATTGTGGTCGCGTCGACTTTTAGGTGCATGTCCGGGGTGGTCATATGAAGATCGCAGCTGCGCCGATTTCCTGGGGTGTTTGCGAGGTCCCCGGATGGGGTCACCAACTTGACGCTGAGCGGGTCCTCACTGAGATGCGCGCCCTTGGTATCACCGCCACCGAACTCGGTCCGGACGGCTTCCTATCACCCGATATCCTGAAAAATCATGATATGAGGGCAATTGGTGGTTTCGTCCCTGTGGTTTTGCATGAGCCCGGACATGATCCCCTCCGGGGGCTAAAGGATCTCACCGACGGCTTCGCGGAGGAGACGGTTGTGGTGCTCGCCGCTGTCACCGGCGCGGAGGGGTACGACACCAGGCCCGCCCTCGACGCCGACGGCTGGCGCACCCTGCTCGGCAACCTGGACCGGATCACCGCCGAGCTCCCGCGCCAGGTCACCCTGCATCCGCACGTCGGCACGATGGTGGAAAACGCCGCCGAAGTCCGCCGTGTCCTCGACGGCTGCGGCGTCAAACTCTGCCTCGACACCGGCCACCTCCTCATCGGCGGCACCGACCCCCTGGACCTGGCCCTCCGCGAACCCCACCGAATCGCCCACGCCCACCTCAAAGACGTGAACGCCACCCTCGCCGCTCAGGTCCAAGCAGGCACCCTCAGCTACACCGAAGCCGTAAAAATCGGGATATATCGCCCGCTAGGCGAGGGCGACGTGGACATCGCCGGCATCATCGCCAGCCTCACCAAATCCTCCTACGACGGCTGGTACGTCATGGAACAGGACGTCATCCTCACCACCACCCCACCCCCAGGCGAAGGCCCCATCACCGACGTCCGCACCAGCCTCGACTACCTCCGAGCCCTGCCATGACCGCCAGCCCGAATTCGCCGCGGAGCAGGCCGTGACCGAAGTGCTGACCATGGGCCGAGTCGGGGTGGACGTCTACCCGCTCCAAGTGGGCGTTTCGCTGCGTCATGTCGAGACCTTCGGGAAATACCTGGGCGGAAGTCCTACCAACGTCGCCGTGGCCGCCGCGCGGCTGGGCCGGTCGAGCGCGGTGATCACCAGGACCGGCGCGGACCCCTTCGGCGAGTTCATCCACGACGCGCTCCGCGAGTACGGTGTGGACGACCGGCACGTCACCCCGGTCGCCCACCTGCCGACCCCGGTGACCTTCTGCGAGATCCACCCGCCCGACCATTTCCCGCTCTATTTCTACCGATTCCCCAAAGCCCCCGACCTAGAGATCCACCCACACGAACTGGACCTCGCGGAGATCGCCTCGGCTGACCTGTTCTGGACCACCATGACCGGGTTGTCCGAGCAGCCATCCCTCGACGCGCACTTTGCCGCCTGGGGTGCCCGAGGCCGCCGGACCCACACCGTCCTCGACCTGGACTACCGGCCAATGTTCTGGAGCTGCCTCAAAGACGCCCAAGAACGGGTGAAGGACGCGCTCCGGCACGTGACCGTCGCCGTCGGCAATCTCGACGAGGTCGAGGTGGCGACCGGCACGCGGGAGCCGTACCAGGCGGGGGTGGCGCTGCTGGCGGCGGGGGTGACGCTCGCGGTGGTCAAGCAGGGCGGCGGTGGGGTGCTGGGGATGACCGCGGACGAGGTGGTCGAGGTGCCGCCGGTGCCGGTCGAGGTCGTCAACGGGCTGGGCGCGGGCGACGCGTTCGGCGGCGCGCTCTGCCATGGGCTGCTGTCGGGCTGGCCGCTGGCCAAAACCCTCCGGTACGCGAACGCGGCCGGATCCATCGTGGCCGGCCGGCTCGCGTGCGCTCCCGCCATGCCGACCGTCGCGGAAATCGAGCACGCCCTCGGAGAGGCCTCACATGCGTGACCAGGACTACCGCGACCTGCTGGACCTGCGCGCCTGGCAGCCCCAGCGGGTGGCGGAGGCGGCGTCCGCCCGGCGGCGGCGTCCGTTGCGCGCCACCGGGCGGCAGTTGCTGATCATCGCGGCCGACCATCCGGCTCGGGGGATGATCGGGGTCGGGGCGCGTCCGACCGCGATGGCGAATCGGGTGGAACTGCTCGATCGGCTGGCGACCGCGCTGTCCCGGCCCGGCGTGGACGGGGTGCTCGGCACGCCCGACGTGCTGGAGGACCTGCTGCTGCTCGGGCTGCTGGACGACAAGATCGTCATTGGGTCGATGAACCGGGGCGGGCTGCAGGGCACCGCGTTCGAGTTCGATGACCGGTTCACGGCTTATACAGCTCAGGCGATCGCGGAGATGGGTTTCGACGGCGGCAAGATGCTCTGCCGGATTGGGGTCGAGGATCGGGCGACCGCCGACACGCTGGCCAATTGCGCTCAGGCGGTCACCGAACTGGCGGAACGCGGACTGATGGCGATGGTCGAGCCGTTCTGGTCCCAGCTGGTGGACGGCGTGGTGAAGCACGATCTATCGCCAGAAGGGATGATCCGTGCGATCTCCGTGGGCCAGGCACTCGGCGCCACTTCCGCGCGAACCTGGCTGAAAGTGCCGGTGGTGCCGCATATGGAGCAGATCATGACGGCCACCACCCTGCCGACGCTGCTGCTCGGCGGGGATCCCGTGCACGCGCCCGACGAGGTGTACGCGTCCTGGAGCAAAGCGTTGCGATTGCCGCAGGTACGCGGGCTCGTCGTCGGACGCGCCCTGCTCTACCCGCCCGATGACGACGTGACCGCCGCCGTCGACACGGCCGCGGGCCTGCTGGAGGAGACGTGACCTATATCCCGTTCGGTACGGCCGGCGCGGGCCCCTGGGCGGTGGAGATCACACCGGAATCCGCCGGTTGGACCTACTGCGCCCTGCGGATCGCCGACGGTCCCGTGGAGTTCGAGACCGGCGACCAGGAGATGCTGGTCCTTCCGCTTTCGGGGTCGTTCGACGTGGTCGCGGACGGGGCGCGCATCTCGCTGCACGGTCGGGAGTCGGTGTTCGCCGCGGTGAGCGACTTCGCGTACCTGCCGATCGAGACCAGTGTCACGATCACCGGGCAGGGGCGGGTCGCGTTGCCGTCCGCGCGCGCGACCCGGCGTTTCCCCGTCCGGTATGGCCCCGCCGCGGACGTTCCCGTCGAAGTGCGCGGAGCGGGTCAGGCCAGCCGGCAGGTGAACAATTTCTGCGCGCCCGGCGCGTTCGACTGCGATCGGCTGGTGGCCGTGGAGGTGCTGACGCCGGAGGGCAACTGGTCGTCGTACCCGCCGCACAAACACGATGAGCTGTCCGAGTGCGAGGCGGTTCTGGAGGAGATCTACTACTTCGAGGGCGGGCCCGGATATCAGCGGGTGTACGGCACCCACGAGGTGCTGGCCGAGGTTTCGTCCGGGGATGTGGTGCTTGTCCCGCATGGGTATCACGGGCCGTCGATGGCCGCGCCCGGGTATGACCTGTATTACCTGAATGTGCTTGCCGGTCCCGCTGACGAGAGGTCCATGGCGTTCTGTGATGATCCGCGGCATGCGTGGATCCGGGCGTCGTGGGCCGATCAGGCGGTCGACCCGCGGGTGCCGATGACGAAGGCGGCTCGATGAGACTCACCGTGGCGCAGGCGCTCCTGCGATTCCTGGCGAACCAGTGGTCCGAACGCGATGGCGTGGAACGCCGGCTGATCGCGGGCGTGTTCGGAATTTTCGGGCATGGGAATGTGGCGGGGATCGGGCAGGCGCTGGCCGAGCGGGGGGCGGGGACCGGCGACGCGCTGCCGTACTATCTGGCCAGGAACGAGCAGGCCATGGTGCATACGGCGGTGGGGTACGCGCGGACGTTGGATCGGCTGTCCACGTTCGCGTGCACGACGTCGATCGGGCCCGGGGCGACCAACATGGTCACGGGCGCGGCGCTGGCGACGATCAATCGTATTCCCGTGCTGCTGCTGCCCGGCGACGTCTTCGCGACCAGGGTCGCCAACCCGGTCCTGCAGGAACTGGAGGATCCACGGTCCTTTGACGTTAGCGTCAACGACGCGCTGCGGCCGGTGTCCCGGTTCTTCGATCGCATCAACCGGCCGGAGCAGCTGCCGTCGGCGCTGCTGGCGGCGATGCGGGTTCTCACCGATCCGGCCGAGACCGGCGCGGTCACGCTGGCGTTGCCGCAGGACGTGCAAGCCGAGGCGTGGGACTGGCCGGAGGAACTGTTCGCCCGGCGCGTCTGGCATGTCGCCCGGCCGGTGCCGGAACCGGCCGCGCTGGAACGGGCCCGCACCCTGCTCAGGAGCTCGAGCCGGCCGCTCATCGTCGCCGGTGGCGGGGTCATCTACAGCGGCGCGTGCGCCGAACTCGCCGAATTCGCCGAGGAGTACGGCGTGCCGGTCGCCGAAACCCAGGCGGGCAAAGGGTCCCTGCGCCACGACCATCCGTGCAACGTCGGCGCGATCGGACACACCGGAACCGCCGCCGCCAACGCGCTCGCCCGTGAAGCCGACCTGGTCATCGGCATCGGCACCCGCTACAGCGACTTCACCACCGCCTCCCGTACGCTCTTCGGCCAGGCCAGATTCCTGAACGTGAACGTGGCCGCCTTCGATGCTGCCAAACACGCGGGCACCATGCTCGTCGCGGACGCGCGTGAGGCGTTGCGGGTGCTTGGGCCGGATGGCTGGCGTGCCGCGTGGACGTTCGCGCGGCCGGAGCGCGCCGTGCTGGAAGGGTTCACGCAGGCCGTCGTGCTGGACGCGGTCAACGACGCGGTGGGGGAGGACGGCGTCGTCGTCAACGCGGCCGGGTCCATGCCCGGCGACCTGCATCGGGCCTGGCGAGCGGCCGGGCCGCACTCCTATCACGTCGAGTACGGCTACTCGTGCATGGGCTACGAGATCGCGGGCGGTCTCGGGGTGAAGCTCGCCGCACCGGAGCGCGAGGTGTTCGTGCTGGTGGGGGATGGGTCGTACCTGATGATGGCGCAGGAGATCGCCACCGCCGTGCAGGAAGGCGTCAAGCTCATCGTGGTGCTCGTCGACAATCATGGGTTCGCCTCGATTGGGGGGCTTTCGGAGGCGGTGGGGGCTCGGCGGCTTGGCACCGCGTATCGGGCTCGTGGGGCTTCTGGAGGGCTGGACGGGGAGCTGCTTCCGGTGGATCTCGCCGCGAACGCCGCCAGTCTGGGGGCGGACGTGCTGCGCGCCGGAGATCGCGCCGAGCTCGTCTCCGCGCTGGTCAAGGCACGGGAGGCGACGCGAACGACCGTTGTGTACGTCCGGCCGGAGCCCGGGTCCGGCGTCGGAGCGAGCGCTTGGTGGGATGTGCCGGTCGCCGAGGTCGCCGAGAACCCAGAGGCTCGCGAGGCCAGGGTCCGATACGAGGAGGCCAAGCGGGAACAGCGGATCTATCTCTGATTCCAGGTCTCGGGCCAGTGGAGGCAAGGCGGGAGCAGCGGAACTACCTTTGATTCCGGGCTTCGGTCTCGGCTGATTCCGGGCTTTGGCCTTGGTCCAGAGGATGGCCAAGCGGGAGCAGCGGAGTTATCCCTGAATCCGGATCGGCCTCGGCTGATTCCAGGCTTTGATTTCGGCCTAGATGAGGGCCAAGCGGGAGCAGCCGAGTTATCCCGTAATCCGGGCTTCGGCTTCGGCCCAATCGCCGCCTCGCGGTTGGTAGTACTTCAGGTTCTGGGTTGCCGCGACCAGTGCGCGCATCTCGGGCAGTCCGCCGATCTCGCCTGCAGCTCGCGCTTGCACGAGGATGTTGCCGAGCGCGGTGGCCTCGGTTGGGCCCGCCACCACGGGCAGGCCGCAGGCGTCCGCAGTCAGCTGGCACAACAACGTGTTCCGGCTTCCGCCGCCGACCAGGTGAATCACGTTCACCCGGCGCCCGGACAGCGCGATCGCCTGACGTATGGCCATTCGGTGTCCGAGAGCCAGGCTTTCCAGGACGCATCTCACGAATCCCGGCAGATCCTCGGGCGCTTCCTGGCCGGTACGGCGGCATTCCGCCGCGATGCGGGCAGGCATGTCGCCCGGCGGGAGAAATATCGGCATATCGGGATTGACGATTGCGGCGAATGGGCGGGCCTGCGCGGCGGCGGCGAGCAGAGGACTGAGCTCTGGATTACCCCACGTCCGCAACGACTCTTGCAGCAGCCACAATCCCATGACATTCCGCAGATACCGAACAGTCCCGTCAATCCCGGCTTCGTTCGTGAACCCAGCCTCCCGGCTCTCGGCCGTGAGCACAGGCGCAGGCAACTCCACCCCCGCCAGCGACCACGTGCCGCACGAAATATACGCAAAATCAGGATCCGTCGCAGGCACAGCGACCACAGCCGACGCGGTGTCATGCGAGGCGACCGCCGTCACCTTCCCCACCCAGCCGATCTCCTCGGCCACCTCTGCCCTCAGCCTGCCGGTCCCGGTCAGCTCCGGCGCATCCCCGCCGAGCTCTGTCGGGAAGCCGGGTGGGCGCAGGGGCGGAAAGAGTTTCGACGGCAGTCTGAGTCGGTCTATCAGTGGATATGCCCAGCTCTGGGTCCTGACGTCCAGCAGGCCGGTTGTGGATGCGTTGGTGAGTTCGGCGCCGATCTCGCCCGTCAGCCAATAGCTCAGCAGATCCGGGATGAGGAGCATGGTCTCCGCGTCCTTCAACTGATCCGCGAGTAGCTGGTAGATCGTGTTGAACGGCAGGAACTGTAATCCGGATATGTCGTACATATCCGCAGATCCGATCTCGGCGAGCACCCGCTCCCGCACGCCGTTGGTCCGGGCGTCGCGATAGTGCACCGGGTTTCCGATCAAGGCCCCTCTGGCGTCGATCAGCCCGTAGTCGATGGCCCAGGAGTCGATTCCGATCGAAGCCGTCGGCCCGGCGGCGCGCAGGCCGTACAAGATTTCGCGGTAAAGACCGAGGATGTCCCAGTGCAGCGTGCCGTGTACCCGTACCGGGCCGTTCGTGAATCTGTGGATTTCGGTCAGGCTCAGGCCGTTGGCAAGATCGCCGGTCATCACCCGCCCGCTGGAGGCGCCCAGGTCGACCGCAGCGAACCTGCTCACCGGGTGGACTCCCGGATGACCAGCTCCGGCTGGAACATGATCTGCTGGTGGGCATGTGTATCCGGATGATCGCATTCGTCCAGCAGGAGTTCGGTCGCCACCCGCCCCAGCTGATGCGTCGGCTGCCGGATCGAGCTCAGCGACACGGCCGACGCCGCCGCGAAATCGATGTCGTCGTACCCGATCAGCGCCACGTCGTCCGGCACCCGGACCCCCGCGTGCGTCAGCCCGCGCAACATGCCGAGCGCCAGTAAATCGTTCGCGCAGAAGATCGCGTCCGGCAGGTCTCCCTCCGCGATCATTTTGGCCGCCGCCTGCTGACCCGCGCGGGGCGTCATCGCGGCCATCTCGATCACCCGCAGCTCTGCCCCGCCCAGGGCGCGCTCGGCCCCTGTCCGGCGGTCGATGCACTGGCGGATGGTGAGCGGGCCGGTGACGTACGCGATCGAGGTCGCGCCGCCGGAGCGCAGGTGGGCGACGGCGGTCGTGCCGCCAGCGATGTCGTTGACCGCGACCGAGCACTGGTCGGCGCGATGCGCGGGATGGTCGACCAGGACGACCATGATGCCGCGTTCGCGCAGCCGGTCCAGCCGGGTCGGATCCTCGTCCGACGGGGTGATCAGCACGCCGCGCACCCGCTGCTCGGCCAGCACGAGCAGGTTGCGCTCCTCCTTGGTCCGCGATCCCGCCGAATTGCTGAGAATCACCGCATAACCGAGATCGCTGGCGACCTCCTCGACCCCCGCCGTGACATCGGTGAAGAACGGGTTGCCGATGTCGATCACGGACAGGCCGATGGTCTTGCTGTGCCCGGCCCGCAGGGTCGCCGCGGAGCCGTGCCGGACGAATCCGAGCTCCCGCACCGCCGCTTCGACCCTCTCCCGGGTCGCCGCCGACACCTTCTCCGGCCGGTTGAGCACGTTCGAGACCGTGCCCGGCGACACGCCTGCGTGCTCGGCGACGTCCCTGATGCCCACGGGGCTATGCATAAGGCTTGATTAAAACGTAACAACGGTCCCGCAGGCAAGAACACGCCCTGGTCGGCTGGGTCCATCACGAGAAATCGCACCTTAACCGGCTATTGACGGTCCAGAAACACTGACCTACTCTCCTCCACAACTTTGAAACGTTTTTCTAAGTCGGGAGGGGCTCATGGGCGACACGCCGCCGCCCGTACTGGCGCTTCGAGGGGTGAGCAAATCCTTCGGCGCGGTACGCGCGCTGCGTGAGGTCTCCCTGGCGCTGCCCGCCGGAGAGGCGCACGCGCTGGCGGGCGAGAACGGCGCGGGCAAGTCCACCCTGGTGAAGATCCTTTCCGGGGTGCACCGGCCGGACGCGGGCCAGCTCCTGCTGGACGGCGAGCCGGTCGAGTTCCACGGCCCCGCCGACGCGCAGGCCGCCGGGGTGGCGGTGATCTACCAGGAGCCGACGCTCTTCCCCGACCTGTCGGTGGCCGAGAACATCTTCATGGGCCGCCAGCCACGCGGCCGCCTCGGCCGGATCGACCGGCGGGCCATGCGGGCCCAGGCCAGCGCCCTGTTCGCCCGGCTCGGCGTGCCGCTCGACCCCGAACAGCCCGCCCGCGGCCTGTCCATCGCCGACCAGCAGCTGGTCGAGATCGCCAAGGCGCTCTCCCGGGACGCCCGCGTGCTGA
This sequence comes from Acrocarpospora pleiomorpha, assembly GCF_009687885.1. Classification (GTDB taxonomy): domain Bacteria; phylum Actinomycetota; class Actinomycetes; order Streptosporangiales; family Streptosporangiaceae; genus Acrocarpospora; species Acrocarpospora pleiomorpha. Next base: position 47,781 of record NZ_BLAF01000011.1, on the reverse strand, counting down.
TCATGGACGAGCCGACCGCCGCGCTGTCCGGCACCGAGGTCACCCGGCTGTTCGGAGTGGCCCGCTCGCTCCGCGACCAGGGCTGCGCGATCCTGTTCATCTCGCACCGGCTCGACGAGATCTTCGACCTCTGCCAGCAAGTGACCACACTCAGGGACGGCGGGTACGTCGCCGACGACCGCATCGCCGACATCACCCCCGACGACCTGGTCCGGCGCATGGTCGGCCGGGACCTCGACGCGCTGTTCCCCAAGCAGGACGCCGTCCCCGGCGAGGTGGCGCTCCAGGTGCGGCGGCTGACCCGCGAGGGCGTTTTCACCGACATCTCCTTCGACGTCAGGCGCGGCGAGATCGTCGCCCTGGCCGGCCTGGTCGGCGCGGGCCGCAGCGAGGTCGCCCGCGCGGTCTTCGGCATCGACCGCTGGGACGCCGGTTCCGTCGAGATCGCCGGACGCCGCCTGCGCCCCGGCAGCCCGACCGCCTCGATGGCCCTCGGCCTCGCCCTGGTCCCTGAAGACCGCCGCCAGCAGGGCCTGATCATGGACCTGTCGATCGAACGCAACATCGCCCTGCCGGGTCTCACCGAAGTACGGCACGGCCCGCTGATCTCCCGGGCCGCGGAACGGCTGCGCGCCTCCGACTGGGCGCAGCGGCTCCAGCTCAGGCACCGGAGCCTCGCCGACGCGGTGGACGTGCTGTCCGGCGGCAACCAGCAGAAGGTCGTGCTGGCGAAGTGGCTGGCCAGACGGCCGTCCGTGCTGATCGTGGACGAGCCGACGCGGGGAATCGACGTGGGCACGAAGGCGGAGGTCCACCGGTTGCTGTCCGAACTGGCCGTGGGCGGAATCGCGGTCCTGATGATCTCCTCCGAACTCCCGGAGGTGCTCGGCATGGCCGACCGCGTCCTGGTCATGCACGAGGGCCGCCTGGTGGCAGAGATCCCTCGCGAATCCGCGACCGAGGAAACAGTCATGGCCGCCGCCACCGGAAGGACTCCGTCATGACGGATTTGTCGCGGGCATGCGGGGTGCCGAGTCGTGGATCGTGCGGTTTTGGAGGGGGAGGGGCGTGACCATTACCGCGAAACGGTCTGGGGCCGTGCTCCGGAATGGCGGGCGTGGGCTGGTCGATCGGGTGGCTCGCGTTCGGGAGTTGGGCATCGTGATCGCCCTCGCCGTGCTGTTCGGCGTTACTGGGGCGGTCAATCCGGAGTTCCTGGGACTGGACAGTCTCCGCGACATCCTGCTCAACTCCTCCATCATCGCGATGCTGGCGGTTGGCCAGACACTCGTGGTGATCACCAGAAACGTGGATTTGTCGGTCAGTTCGGTGGTCGGGTTGTCCGCGTTCGGGGGCGCTCTGATCCTGGCCGAGAATCCTGGCCTGCCGATCGTGGTGGTCGTCGCCGGGTGCGTCCTGCTCGGCGCGGCCTGCGGCGCGATCAACGGCCTGCTCGTCGGCGCGGCCAAGGTTCCGGCCCTGGTCGCCACCCTCGGCACCTTGTACGCCTTCCGGGGCATCGACTACGCCTGGGCGGGCGGCCTCCAGGTCAACGCAGCCGACATGCCCGAATCGTTCCTCTCGCTAGGTTCCGGGTCGTTCCTCGGGTTTCCGCTGCTCGCGCTGGCCGCCATCGTGGTGCTCCTGGCCGTCGGCTGGATGTTGCGCAACCTGCGCTCCGGCCGCGAGCTGTACGCGATCGGGTCCAACCCGGCGGCGGCCGTACTAGCCGGAATCCCGGTGCGAAAGCGCATCATCACGGCCTTCGTCGCGAGCGGAGCCCTTGCCGGACTCGCCGGAGCCATGTGGGCGGCCAGATTCGGCACCGTCGACGCCGCAGCCGCCACCGGCAAGGAACTCGACGTCATCGCCGCGGTCGTCGTCGGCGGTGTGGCCATCTTCGGCGGCAGCGGCACGGTATACGGCGCTGCCCTCGGCGCCCTCCTCCTCACAGGAATCGGCAGCGCCCTGGCCGTACTCCGCGTCGACGCCCTTGCCCAAACCGCCATCAACGGCGCATTGATCATCGCGGCCATCGTCCTGGACCGTCTCCTCGCGCTCCGCGTCGCCGCCACTCTCCGCCGAAGGAGACAACGCGATGCCACCTGATCCCACAGACTCCACCGCCCCAGCTGACTCCGCGCCTCCCACTTCTGGATATATGGCGATGCCCGCTGATTCCGCAGACTCGGCCGCCCCGGCTGATTCCGCGCCTTCCGGTTCCGGACATGACGCGAGTCTCACTGATTCCGCCGCTCCGGCTGACTCCGTGCCTCCCGCTTCCGGATATATGGCGATGCCTGCTGATTCCCCAGACTCGGCTGCCCCGGCTGGTTCCGCGCTCCCCGCTGTTGCCCTGGCCGCCGGCTCCGGAGGCAGCGGGATCTCGGCCTCCTTTTCTCCGGCTGCCCTGTTCCACCGGTGGGAGGGTCTCATCCTGATCCTGTTCGTCGCGGTGGTGACCTGGGCCTCGCTCGGTGTGGACGGCTTCGCCAACAGCTCGAACGTGTCCTTTCTCCTGCTGGACGTGACCGAGATCGCGCTGATGGCGCTGACCATGACATTGGTCATCGTCGCCGCCGAGATCGACCTGTCGGTGGCCTCCACGCTCGGCCTGTCGTGCGCGGTTCTGGGATGGCTGTGGAACGCCGGGCTGCCGATCGAAGCGATCATGCCGATCTGTCTGGTCGCGGGCGCGTTGTGCGGCGCGCTCAACGGATTCCTGGTGACCAGGCTCGGACTGCCGTCGCTGGCCGTCACGATTGGCACGTTCGCCCTCTACCGCGGCCTGGCCTACGTGATCCTCGGCGATCAGGCGGTAGCCGATCTCCCGCCCGCCTACACCAGCCTGGCCGGATCCACCCTGGGCCCGATCCCGGTTGCGACGCTGCTGGTGGCGGTGCTGGCCGTCCTGTTCGTGGTGATCCTGCACTTCACCTCACTCGGCCGGTCCATCGTCGCCCTTGGCTCCAACGAAGAGGCGGCATTCTTCTCCGGGGTCCGGGTCAAACGCATCCGATTCTGGTTGTTCGTCGCATCCGGCGCGATGGCCGCCCTCGCCTCCCTGATCTTCACTTTCCGTTACGCCTCCGCCCGGGCCGACAACGGCGCAGGCCTGGAGTTGGCCGTTATCGCGGCCGTCCTGCTCGGCGGGGTGTCGATCTTCGGAGGGCGCGGCACCCTCCCCGGCGTGCTGATGGCGGTGCTGCTGCTCGGCGTGGTGCGCAACGCGCTCATCCTCGCCGACGTTGCCAACGAAGTCCTCAATTTCGTGACGGGCCTGCTGCTCGTCGCGTCCGTGCTGGCGCCGAATCTCGGGGCGGTCTGGCGGCGGCGTACCTCACCACCACTCGAAGGGAAATCGGCACCATGACTACGCGAAACGTGTGGCGCCCCCTGGCGCTCGTAGCCGGTCTTGCCCTGCTGGCGACCGCCTGTGGCGGGACCACCAGGGACGATGTGGCCCAGCAGTCGTCCGCCTCGGCCGCCGCGCCCGCCTCTTCGGCGGCCGCCGATCCGAACGCCCCCATCAAACCCGGACTGAAGATCGCCTTCCTGCCCAAGCAGGTCAACAACCCGTACTTCACGATCGCCAACGGGGGCGGTATCGAAGCGGCCAAGGAGTTCGGCGGCGAAGGCAAGGAGGTCGGCCCCTCCGAGGCCAGCGCCTCCTCCCAGGTCTCCTACATCAACACCTTGATCCAGCAGAAACAGGACGCCATCGTCATCTCCGCCAACGACCCCAACGCCGTCGTGCCCGCCCTCAGGCAGGCCAAGGACGCCGGGATCAAGGTCGTCAGCTACGACTCCGACACCGCGCCGGAAGGCCGCGACCTGTTCGTCAACCAGGCCAGCGCCGAAGACCTCGGCCGCACCGAAGTGCAGCTGCTGGCCGAGCAGATCGGCCACAAGGGCAAGATCGCCATCCTCTCGGCGACCCCGAACGCGACCAACCAGAACACCTGGATCGAGTTCATGAAGGACGAGCTGACCAAACCCGAATACAAGGACATGGAACTCGTCAAGGTCGCCTACGGCAACGACGAGGACCAGAAGTCCTTCACCGAGACCCAGGGCCTGCTCCGCGCCTACCCCGACCTGGCCGGCATCATCTCCCCGACCACCGTCGGCATCGCCGCCGCCGCGCGTTACCTGTCCGACTCCTCGTTCAAGGGCAAGGTCAAACTGACCGGCCTCGGCACCCCCAACCAGCTGCGCAAGTTCGTCAAGGACGGCACCATCGACGGCTTCGAACTGTGGAGCCCCGGTGACCTCGGCTACCTCGCGTCGTACGCCGCCGCCGCGCTCGCCTCCGGCCAGATCAGCGGCGCCGAAGGAGAGAAGTTCAAGGCCGGGAAGCTCGGCGAATACACCATCGGCGCGAAGGGCGAAATCCTGCTCGGCAAACCCACGGTGTTCACCAAGGACAACATCGACGACTTCGACTTCTGACGATTCTCATGGCCCGCGCTCAGGCTCGCGAAAGGACCTCATGGAACGCGTCTGCTTCCTGCTGAAGGTGCGGCCTGAGCGGCTGGCCGAATACCGCGAACGCCACGCCGCCGTGTGGCCCGACATGCTCGACGCGCTCCGCGCGACCGGGTGGCGTAACTACTCCCTCTTCCTCCGCGACGACGGCCTGCTGGTCGGCTACCTGGAGACCGACGACTTCGCGCTCGCCCGCTCGGGGATGGCGGCGACGTCGGTCAACGCCCGCTGGCAGGCCGAGATGGCGCCGTACTTCGAAGCCCTCGACGGGCGGCCGGACGAGGACATGCGACCACTGACCGAGGTGTTCCACCTTGACTGAATCGGGGATGACTGTGGACATAAAGGCCCAGTTGAGAGCGCAGCACATCGAGACTCCTTCCTGGGCGTACGGGAATTCGGGCACCCGGTTCAAGGTGTTCGCCCAGCGTGGCGTGCCGCGCGACCCGTACGAGAAGATCGCCGACGCGGCGCAGGTGCACCTGTTCACCGGCGTCGCGCCCACGGTCGCCCTGCACATCCCGTGGGACCGCGTCGACGACTACGCCGACCTGGCCCGGCACGCCCGCGAGCTCGGCGTAGGCATCGGCGCGATCAACTCCAACGTCTTCCAGGACGACGACTACATGCTCGGCAGCGTCACCCACCCCGACGCCCGGGTTCGCCGCAAAGCCATCCAGCACCTGCTCGACTGCGTCGACATCATGGACGCCGCCGGCTCCGACACGCTCAAACTCTGGTTCTCCGACGGCATCAACTACCCGGGCCAGGACGACATCCGCGCCCGCCAGGACCGTCTGGCCGAGGCCCTCACCGAGGTCTACGCCCGCCTCGGCCCTTCCCAGCGATTCCTCCTCGAATACAAATTCTTCGAACCCGCTTTCTACGCCACCGACGTCCCCGACTGGGGCACCGCCTACGCCCACTGCCTCCGCCTCGGCCCCCAAGCCCAGGTCGTCGTCGACACCGGCCACCACGCGCCCGGCACCAACATCGAGTTCATCGTCGCCTTCCTGCTCCGCGAGGGAAAACTCGGCGGCTTCGACTTCAACTCCCGCTTCTACGCCGACGACGACCTGATGGTCGGCGCCGCCGACCCCTTCCAGCTCTTCCGCATCATGTACGAGGTGATCCGCGGCGGCGGCTACACCTCCGGCATCGCCTTCATGCTCGACCAGTGCCACAACATCGAACCCAAGATCCCCGGCCAGATCCGCTCCGTCATGAACGTCCAGGAAGCCACCGCCAAAGCCCTCCTCGTCGACCGCGCCGCCCTCGCCGCAGCGCAAACCTCCGGCGACGTCCTGGCCGCCAACGCCGTCCTCATGGACGCCTACAACACCGACGTCCGCCCCCTCCTGGCCGACCTCCGCCAGGAAATGTCCCTCGCCCCCGACCCCATGGCCGCCTATGCCGCCTCCGGATATCCCGAGAAAATCGTCACAGAGCGGGTAGGTGGCACCCAGGCAGGTTGGGGTGCCTGACTATCTCGACCAGATGAGTGCCGTGCCCAGACAGGCTGGAGCTTCTCGGTCGGATGAGTGGGGTCGGCGCCACTCATCCGACCGGGATTCGGCACCATCGCCCCCTTTCGGGTTGGAAGTGCCGACCGATGCCGTCCTCTCCCGGCGGGACCCACCGTTCGGTCCCCTCTGTCCAGGGCGATGTCGCTCGATTCTCTATTTAATGATCAAGTAAGGAGACGGGATGAACCCCGCCGTTGAGGAACTGCTGAGACGAGCCCATGAACTTGGGGCGGATCCCCGCAATACCAACTACGCGGGCGGGAACGCGTCCGCCAAGGGGACGGCGACCGACCCGGTCACCGGTGGTGAGGTCGACTTGATGTGGGTCAAAGGATCAGGTGGCGATCTCGGGACGCTTACGGAATCCGGGTTGGCCGTGTTGCGGCTTGATCGATTGCGGGCACTGGTCGATGTGTTTCCAGGGGTCGAGCGTGAGGACGAGATGGTCGCCGCCTTCGACTTCTGCCGGCATGGTCTGGGTGGCGCGGCACCGTCCATAGACACGGCGATGCACGGACTGGTGGACGCGCCTCACGTCGACCACCTGCATCCCGACGCGGGAATAGCCATCGCCACCGCCGCCGACGGACCGGCCCTGACTCGGACGATCTTCGGCGACCGGGTGGCCTGGGTACCCTGGCGACGCCCGGGGTTCCAGCTCGGCCTGGACATCGCCGCCATTCGCCGCGACAACCCGGACACCATCGGAGTCATTCTCGGCGGCCACGGCATCACCGCCTGGGGCGACACCTCCGCCCAGTGCCAGCACAACTCTCTGGAGATCATCCAGACCGCGAGCACATACCTGACCCAGCACGGCCGCCCAGAACCCTTCGGTCCCACGCTCTTCGACCCCCTCCCCGAAGCGACCAGACGCGAACGTGCGGCCGCGTTGTTTCCGCTGGTCAGAGGACTGGCCAGCACCGACGCCCCGATGGTAGGCCACCTCACCGACAATTCTGAGGTCCTCGACTTCCTGTCCCGGGCCGAACACCCCCGCCTGGCCGCCCTCGGCACCTCCTGCCCCGACCACTTCCTCCGCACCAAGGTCGCCCCCCTGGTCCTGGACCTGCCCCCCGACGCCCCCCTCGACGAGGCGATCGCCCGCCTCCGCGAGCTGCACGCCGCCTACCGCGACGCGTACGCCGCCTACTACCAACGCCACGCCACGCCGGCCTCCCCGCCGATGCGCGGCGCCGACCCCGCCATCGTCTTGATCCCCGGCGTCGGCATGTTCTCCTTCGGCCGCGACAAACAGACCGCCCGCGTCGCCGGCGAGTTCTACGTCAACGCCATCAACGTCATGCGCGGCGCCGAATCCGTCTCCTCGTACGCCCCCATCGACGAATCGGAGAAATTCCGCATCGAATACTGGGACCTCGAAGAGGCCAAACTCCGCCGTATACCCCCACCCCGCCCCCTCGCCACCAGAATCGCCTTCGTGACCGGCGGTGGCTCCGGCATCGGCGCCGCCACCGCCCGCCGCCTCTCCGCCGAGGGCGCCTGCGTCATCATCGCCGACCGCGACCTCACCGCCGCCGAGAAAGTAGCGGCGGAACTAGGCGAATCCGCGATAGCCGTCCAGGTGGACGTCACCTCAGAGGAGGAGATCACCGCCGCCGTCCGCATCGCCGTCCTCGCCTTCGGCGGCATCGACCTGGTCGTCAACAACGCCGGCCTCTCCCTGTCCCGCTCCCTCCTCGACACCACCGCCGCCGACTGGGACCTCCAGCACCAGGTAATGCCCCGAGGCTCCTTCCTCGTCTCCCGCGAAACCGCCCGCGTCATGATCGCCCAAGCCATGGGCGGCGACATCATCTACATCTCCTCCAAGAACGCCGTCTTCGCCGGCCCCAACAACCTCGCGTACGGCGCCGCCAAAGCCGACCAGGCCCACCAGGTCCGCCTCCTCGCCGCCGAACTGGGAGAACACGCCATCCGCGTCAATGGCATCAACCCCGACGGCGTCGTACGCGGCTCCGGCATCTTCGCCTCCGGCTGGGGTGCCAACCGCGCCGCCGTCTACGGCATCCCCGAAGACCGCCTGGGCGAGTACTACGCCCAACGCACCCTCCTCAAGAAGGAAGTCCTCCCCGAACACATAGCCCAAGCCGTCTTCCTCCTCACCCAGCTGACCCATACCACCGGCCTCCACATCCCTGTGGACGCCGGAGTTTCCGCGGCCTTCCTCCGCTAGGCGGGTCTGCGCCGACCATGTGGCATGACCCGATTTCCCGACCCGCACCACGGAGGGATATGATCTTGGATCGGCGCTCCGGGGTCGCTTCGCTGCGTACTCAACGGTGGCGCCAGCCGTTCACCCGCATGCGGGACGGATTGCGGCTGGCGTGATCCCGCATCCCAGGGGTTGATATGTGAACTTCGTGGGGTGATGGGAAAGCTGCGGGACGGTTATCCACAGGTTGGATCCGGGTGCGGTGGCGGTCTCGTAGGGTAGGCGGGTGATTTCCCCCGAGGGCGTGTCCGTGGAAGACGTCGAGGCGTCGGATCCCACGGCGAGTGCCGCCACCCACGTGCTGCGGAAGATCTTCGGCTACGACTCCTTCCGGGAGGGACAACAGGAGATCATCGAGCATGTCGTCACCGGTGGGGACGCGCTCGTGCTGATGCCGACCGGTGGTGGAAAGTCGCTCTGCTATCAGATCCCGGCGCTGGTCAGGGACGGCGTGGGGGTGGTGATATCGCCCCTCATCGCGCTGATGCAGGATCAGGTCGACGCCCTGACGGCGCTCGGTGTGCGAGCGGGCTTCCTCAACTCCACGCAGGGGATCGACGAACGTCAGGCGGTCGAGACGTGCTTCGTCGCGGGTGAGATCGACCTGCTGTATCTCGCGCCCGAGCGCCTGCGTGTGGACGCGACACTGCGACTGCTGGAACGGGGGAAGATCTCACTCTTCGCCATCGACGAAGCGCACTGCGTTGCCCAGTGGGGGCACGATTTCCGGCCGGACTACCTGGCTCTGTCCACGCTCCACGAGCGCTGGCCCACCGTGCCCAGGGTCGCGCTGACCGCGACCGCCACCCCGGCCACACACGCGGAGATCGCCGCCCGCCTGAACCTGGAGAACGCCCGCCACTTCGTCGCGAGCTTCGACCGCCCGAACATCGAATACCGCATCTCCCCGAAGAACGAGCCCCGACGCCAGCTCCTCGACCTCCTGCGCAACGAGCACGCGGGCGACGCGGGCATCGTCTACTGCCTGTCCAGGGCCTCCGTCGACAAGATCTCCGAATTCCTGACCCAGAACAACATCCCCGCGTTGCCGTACCACGCGGGCCTGGACGCCCGGACCCGCGCCGCCAACCAAGCCCGCTTCCTCCGCGAAGACGGCCTCGTCATGGTGGCCACGATCGCCTTCGGCATGGGCATCGACAAGCCAGACGTCCGCTTCGTCGCCCACCTCGACCTGCCCAAATCCGTCGAAGGCTACTACCAGGAAACCGGCCGCGCCGGCCGCGACGGCCAACCGTCCACCGCCTGGCTCGCCTACGGCCTCCAGGACGTCGTCCAGCAGCGCCGCATGATCGAAACCTCCGAAGGCGACGACACCCACCGCCGCCGCCTCGGCACCCACCTCGACGCCATGCTCGCCCTCTGCGAAACGATCGACTGCCGCCGAGTCCGGCTCCTCGACTATTTCGGCCAGAAAAGCTCCCCCTGCGGAAACTGCGACACCTGCAAAACCCCACCGGAATCCTGGGACGGCACCATCCCCGCCCAGAAACTCCTCTCCACCGTCCTCCGCCTCCACCGCGAACGCCGCCAGAAATTCGGCGCCGGCCAGATAGTCGACATCCTCCTAGGCCGCAAAACCGACAAGGTCCTCCAGCACGACCACGCCTCCCTCACCGTCTTCGGCATCGGCACCGAACTCCGCGAATCCGAATGGCGCGGCGTGATCCGCCAACTCCTGGCCCAAGGCCTCCTCACCGTAGAAGGCGACTACGGCACCCTGATCCTCACCGACGCCAGCGCCGACGTCCTCCGCGGCAACCACCAAGTCCTCCTCCGCCGCGAACCCGAACGCAAACCCTCCCGCTCCTCCTCAAAGTCCGACCCGAAGACCCCCACCACCCGCCTCCAAGCCTCCGACCTCTCCGAATCCGCCCAGGCCATCTTCGAAAACCTCCGCACCTGGCGCGGCACCACCGCAAAAGAACAAGGCCTCCCCGCCTACATCATCTTCCACGACGCCACCCTCCGCGAAATAGCCACCCGCACCCCCACCACCCTCACCGAACTAGGCCAAATAAGCGGCATAGGCGAAAACAAACTAGCCAAGTACGGCCAAGAAGTCCTCGACGTCCTTCACCCCCAACAACCCGACCCAAACACCGAACTCCCAGAATCTGAGTAGAAACGACGTGACCCTGTCGCGTGGAGTTCGAGGCGGATTCCGCTGAGCCCGCACAGCCTGGCGAGCACAGGTTTCCTAAACCTGGTGTCGTAGATCGATTCCTACCGGGGGCACCCAACGAAAGCGCCCGTGACCTGGTAAAACTCAGGCCACGGGGCGCTACTATCTGACGGTCGGGTAGGAATACGCGATACCGAATCTCCTAGTCAGGAACCTCTGGTAGTCGCCCGTAGTGTATGGAATTCCTTTCTCAAAGGCATCAAGGCCAACGAATTCGACTTCTAGGGTCGCACTGAACCTAAAAGGTCGAGCGAGCCCATCAGCAGCAAAGCGGCATCCGAACGAATCTCAGTCGAATAAAAGCCTCTCTATCATGTCCGACTGCAACGACTGGACATACCGCACCCAATTGCCGCCTTCGCACTCAGACGTAGTGCTGCTGGCCACCACAATTAGCGTTCTTGCGGGCGCAGAAACGGGTCCACGTGCTGTACATCGTCAGACCAGTAACGATAGCGACTGGCCAGTAGATGTAGCAGATCCCCACTTCTCGCATTAGGTGGAACAGTCAGTCCCCAGCCCATGCACGTTGCACCCACAGATACCTGAAGAAATTTCTGCAGGGCCTCTACTGAGACCTCATTCACTGGGAGAGCAGGATGGGTTGGATCTTCCTCCTGAGCGGATCCGAATAAACTTTGCAGCTCCAGAATATCTTCCCCATTCTTATCCGCGACTTGAATACGATAATTCACCATCTGATTTACAATGGCTTGGAGTATGTGCCAGTCCTTCCACCCTTCTACGCGTAGGGATTCCAACACCTCGACGAACTCCACCGATTCAGTCAAACGTGGAATAGTGTGGCGCAGCATTCGCTGATATGCCTCATATCGATCCGCAATCTTCCTCTGAGACACGGAAGGCTCGTAACCGGGCCCCATACTGTCCCTGGCACTAACCTCTGATCGCAGTCGACAGATCCCGAAATCTTCAGATCCAATAGGCTCGAATGAATCCCTACGTGCCCTATCGAATCGCTCTTTCGATATCAGCCATCGGTAGGCTTTGTCATATGAGACATGTGGCGCAGCCGCGGCCATGAGATCCTTGCCTTCAAATATCCCCTCGAGCGCCATTTCAAATTGACCACTTGGAGCCAACGAAACCGACTCGATTAAAACAATGATGGCAGCAAGCGATTGCCGAACCATGGAGAAGAAATCAGCAGCATGCGATTCACTAAAGGTATGTAGAGTTAGACTCCACACACTACTACCATCTTCGCCGGCCTCGAACTCGAGCGGCGGAAAAACAGAAATCTCCTCACCCGGCCGCGCACTCGCTACAGCAACGTCAACGCATAGCGTTGTCTCAAGAAGAACTAAATCATGTGTAGCAATTTCCACTGCTACGATCTGGACGAGCGATGCAAATCGCTCAGCTACAACCACATCATCGTAAGAATTTTGACATCTGACTAACCATTTTATCCCTAGACACGAGAAGGCTATCTGGCGAACTTTTCCAGAATCAGCAAATGCCGGCCTCCCCAATTCCGACGATATAGATTCGAACATTACTTCCTGCGTGGCCTCTGGCCAAAATACCTCAAGCGCGCTCCCATCAGGCCCCATCCGGGGGCGGCCTGCATCTGCAAGATATTCAGATGCCACAGCAGTTGCCTGCGGATGAGAGGCCAGTGAAGAGAACCTATAAACCAATTCCGCGCTGTATACCAAGGAGGCTATATCGGCCCAGACTTCCAGATTCGTTGGATCTGCCCGAAATTCGCAATGAGCATCGACGGCCAGAGGTAAGGCTGTTAAGAATGACAGCCAATTCGATGCCATGTAGTCACACTGTGCAACAGCAACGATGCTTTGGACGGCATGTCCGCTGAGAAATTCACTGTCATTGGTGCATGTAATCACGTGAGCTGCAAGTGCATAATATTTGGCCGCATACAGCAGGCCCAGCTCTTCATAGATATTGGCTGCATCTAGCAAGGCCGTCAGCGCTTCCGCTTGTGTATCGCCTGTCATGAGAGACAGACGAGCGCGGTTAAGTTCGTTGAGGGCACCTATCAGATCCATGGAAGCCTTGAGGGCAGATGCGCGATTGATAGCCTGCTGCGCGGCTACTGAATTTCCTGCCACTACGGCTACAGCCTGATCAAGCTTACGTGTAAATTCGCGCCATCCGGGCTGGGCAGCCAGTTCCGACGATACTAGCGAAACATGATCCGCAAACTCAACTAGTGGAAAGAATGGCGCATCTGAAACAATAGAGAGAAGTTCTTCCCACGCTCTCAGAGCGCCTTCTGGGTCTGATGGTTTATTCTGCACCTTTAGCACTCCAGACCTAACCAGGGACAAACATTCCTCCGTGGTCATGTACGGCGGTGCCAAATCTCTATCTAACTGCGAGACTCCATCAAGAGAGGCCACATCTACGCGAAGTCGGATCTGCCCCTTTACATCAAGAAGATAGGCGCGTCGATTAATGTCATCTTCGTTCTGGATTCGTAGGTCGACCTGCTCGGATAGTAGACGGCCAATAGTTGAGATCTCCTCCAGCGGGAGATCTGTTGAGTCGAACACCCAAGCCGAAGAACAATAGTTCAACATAGTCGCCGCATCTTCAAACTCCGAGGGCGTAGCATGACCCAGGTCGTCGCGAAAGAAGTCACGCACCAGGCCGTCAGCGGGCCGCATATTCTTCAACCCTCGCAGCCGTGCTACCGCTATCTCGTACCTGGCCCGCTGACGCAGTCGTCTTTCGTTACTCGCCAGAAATACCTCAATACGGGATATCCACATCTCTATATCGCCGTGCAGTGCTGGCGTCCTTACAGCCAATCTCAAGCATCCGGTAAGGTCCATAAGGTCACCCGTAGTACCTGCAGGGTCTTTCCGCGCAGCCCAACGGGCAAGGTCGGCACCATACCATTCGGGGGCATTGGGGGGCGCAGGCGGGCCGAATTGCGAGGGGATGTCAAGGTATTCATTGGCTATCCAGAACGCACTATGTTCGTCCAGTAATTCACTGAGCGCGTTCCCATCGATTACTTCTAGCTTTACATCATATTTGTCTCGCGCGTCATCAATTAGTGCATGACGTACAGCCGCTGAGACCTCAACCTCTGTGAAGAAGATGATGACTTCTGTCCTCGCGCCTGACGTGCAGATGGTTTTCACGTCAGTGCTTATTTTGGCCTTTATCTTCTGAGTCTGAAGCGTGCAACAAAAGGCGATTCTATCGCCACCATCAATTCCTAGAAAGATCCCGAGATCACGAACTTGGCTTCTCAGATAGGTGTGAAAGGTTTCGAAATCGCGCGCCTGATCTCCGCCTGCGGACACCGGCCCTGTTGCTGGAATTATATTGCCCGTTATATGCTGCCGTGCAAATGCCCGGCAGAGGTCCTCGAAGCGATGATGCTCATTTCGCGATCGCATCTGGCTCAGTTGAAACCTGATGAATGCGCGCGATTGATCGCGGCCAGACATGCACTATCCCTCAGTGATCAACTTGATTCGTCCTCAGGACATCATGCCTCATACAGCACCGGCTTGCATCCGTTTGAGCACTCCAGGGTAGATACCGCTACCGAGGAGAGATAGCGCTTGATACGTCCCGCAGACTTCCTCGGAGCCCAACTCCATCACACTGCCTCGTAGATCGGCTGGTGAGTCTCGGAGGGCCCAGTATCTCGTCTTTCTGTCCTTCGCTTCTGGAGGCAAGCCGGGCATCGGCCTGCAGCCGGACGCGTACATGATTCAGCGACTAGTTAACCTACGCTGAATCTGACTCCATCACCAGCGTTGCAGTTCTCTGACCCGCGACAGCATGAGCAAGCTCGCCTGGTTTCCTAACCTGGCGTCCCAGGTTCGGTTTCTACCGAAGGCACTCACCGAAGAGCCCTCACCTGCGTGAATACGAGTAAGAGGCTCTTCTTCGTGTCCGGTGATTAACCGCAAGATCCACAAAAACGTCTCTATTCGTTATCAAGGTCGGCGCATAGGGCGGTAGCGGACCGCATTGCCACGCGCGCGAATAGTCTTCTGACCGTTCAGTTCATCTCCCGGATCCCGCCTGATGGCCAGCGGTTGGCCGGACCGATCTGGAGGTAGGCACCATGTGGAGATGGCTGCGCCTTCGGCGGCCGTCGCCGCGATGAATCGGGTTTCGGGGTCTCATCATCAAATGAGACCCGACGACGGTCGCTGGTTAGAGTAACGCGACGTGGCCGCACATCGAGGCCCCGTGGGCGAGAATGGCATCGTGAGCGATCTTCATTCCGAGCTGACCGACGACCAGATCTTCCTACTGTGCACGATCGCCCAGCCATACGTGAACGCGGGGACCTGGCCGAGCTGGTACTACGTACAGCACCAGCTCGATAGCCGGGATCTCGATGCCCAGCAGATCATCAAATCTCTGCCGCGGGTCGGTTTCACGGGCCTAACCGGTCCGTCCTACGGATTCACACCCGCGCCCCAACATCACATCGCTGAAGCCGACACCATCAGGTTGACCGTTGCGGCGGCCCTGCCTGTACCCGAGCTGCGTCCGCTCATCGCGGACCCATTCATACTCGTGCTGCACGAAATGATTGCGAGACTTCTGCAGTCGGCGCCAACTCCCACGGAATCTGCGCGGCCGAGGCTGGAGGCGGTCGAGCTCGGATTGACGATCCGGGACCTGCCGCCCGGTTTCCTCGCCGGGTTGCCGGACATCCTGGGCGGCGAGCCTGCGACCTGGGCAGGTTCTTCCTCGCGCACCCCCGGCGGTTCTTGGACTCGTGACATCTCCCGCGAGGTCCTCAAGTATCGGCAGGCGACCGATCTGCAGGAGTACGTCGCGAGGGTCAGCGAGATCATTGCTAGCTGGGGCGTCCACACAGTAGCCCTCAACGCGCCCGCATCAGCGATGGGCCAGCTCGACCAACTGACCGCCCCGCTTGAGTCGGAGGCGACCTACGTCCGCCTCGATCTTATCGGGGAACTGGAGGAACTGGACTCCGCCTGCCGCTGGAGCCTAGACAAACTGGCGAGCCTGGCCCGGGAGCTCAATAGCAACTACGCGGCTGATCAGCCCTACGCCTGCCACATGCTGCTCCGCGCAACCCTCGACCACATGCCGCCGGTGTTCGGGTACACGACCTTCGCTCAGGTCGTTGCCAATCACAGGTGGAGCACGACCGATGTCAGGTATGCCAAGAAGCTCACCGAATACCGCAACCCGAGCGACGACGTCCTGCACCGGCAGATCCGCTCCAGCCCCAGCCGGATCGACATGGACGACCTACCGCCACGCCCATACATCAACGCAGTGCTCCAGGAGTTCCTCAGCGTGCTGCAGACCTCGAACGAGACGTCCGCGACCCCCTAAGACGAAGGTTCTGCGAGACCGGCGTAACCGCTGCACACGAACGACGTACAATCTGCCACCTGGCTTCCGTTCCTCAGGGGTACGGGTCCATTTGCCACCGGATAACTCAAGTTACTCGCCGCTCCTCCTCTGGGCCGAGCGGCCCGCGCCACGCCGAGTGTCAAGACCGAGCCCCACTACAGTCGAATCTGGACTACGGGTGAACGCCAGCCATCATTCCAGGCGATCCAGGCACGGACCGTGTCGATCTCGCTCCACCGTGGTGGTGCAACCCGGTCCCAATGCCGTCCCACGAGGCTTGTCGCGAGGCTCCCGCGACTATGTACGCGCAGGTCAGCGCACTGAGCGACCGTTGGAGAAGCGGTGATTCCTAAACCTGGTGTCGTAGGTTCGATTCCTACCGGGGCCCCTTGTGATGTCTCAAGACATCGGAAACCCTCGAACCTACGGGTTCGGGGGTTTCTTTCTGTTTTGGGGTTGGTAGTCGCGGGTGGGGTCGATGATCAGCTCGCGGAGGAGTTCTGCGGTGGTGGCGGCGACGACCCGGACGTGGAGGTCGGCGACGAGCAGGATGACGTGGGTTCGGGCGTGGGTTCGTCCGACGCCGATGTGGTGGAGCCGGCCGCCGATTCGCAAGGTGACGACACCGGATTCGTCGATGCGGTCATGGCGAACCCTGGTATGGGTGTCGCGGTCGCGGCTGCCCGCGGGGAGTGCTTTAGGTCGGGTCTGGTAGACCGCTGCGGGGATGGCGCGGTGCGGCAGGGAACGGTGCGGGCGGCGGTGGTTGTAGTCGTCGGCGAAGCGGTCGAGGATGGCCTGCAGGTCGGCGGCGGTGGCCGGCTGGGCGGGGTGGGCGCGCAGCCACTTCTTCATGGTCTGCTGGAATCGTTCGACTTTTCCGCAGGTGGTGGGGTGGTTGGGGTGGAGTTCTTCTGGGCTACGTGCAGGCGGCGGAGTTCGTGTTCGAAGGCGTTGCGGCCGCCGCGGCCGCTGGCCAGGCGGGTGGTGAAGACCATGCCGTTGTCGGTGAGGGTGGAGGCGGGGACGCCGTGGGCGGTGACGGCCTGGCGGAAGGTGTCGCGGACGATGGGGCCGGTGACGCGGGGCCAGGCGGTCACCGACAGGGCGTAGCGGGAGTGGTCATCCAGCCAGGTGAGGATCTCGGCGTCGCCGCCGTCGGTAAGGCGGTAGTGGGTGAAGTCGGCCTGCCAGGTCTCATTGGGAAGTTCGGCTTGGAAGCGGATGTAGGAGGAGCGTGGCCGTTTCTTCGGCTCGGGGGTGACCAGTCCGTGGCGGGTCGGGTAGCGGCTGATCGTGGCTGGTGACACCCGCAACTGGTGGTGGTGCTCCAGGTGCCGGGCGATCGTGTCGGGTCCGGCGTCCAGGCCCTGGTCAGACAGCTGTTTACGGAGCCGGGCGATCAACTCGAGGGCGCTGGCCTCGATCGCGGTGGGTGAGGTCTTCGGCCGTCGGGAGCGTGGCTCGAACGCCGCTTCGCCCTGCTCGCGGTAGCGGGCGACGAGCTTGGACACCCAGCCCTTGGACACTGCGTAGGAGCGGGCGACCTCTGCCTGCGAGCGGCCCTGACGATGACGGCGGTGATGACGAGTCTGGCTTTGGACACGAGCCGACTGTCGAACGCCCATGTTTCCTATGACTGGAGACACGCTCCACCGGGGTTTCCTATGTCTTGAGACACCCGTTTCCTATGTCCTGAACCAGCACACTACCGGGGGCACCCACTGAAAGAGCCCGTGACCTGCAAAGACAGTAGTCACGGGCTCTTCCTCATGTCCGGTTGTGTGCGGCCATTAATGATCGTCTACGGCTGATCGTTCCCAATGCGTTCCCACGGGGAACGCTCGGCGAGGGCCTGGGCGATCCTGCGTCGTGAGAGTTCGTCCTGGCCAACGATGCACTTCGCGTAGATCCGTAGGAGCACCTCCAAGCTGTGCCCCGCCCATTCGGCTACCTGGGTGGCCGGGACGCCCGCGTTGAACCAGGTGGAGACGCACGCATGCCGCAGGTCGTAAGGACGCTTGGCCAGCTGCGTACCAGCCTCGTCTCCAAGGGCGTGTTCCCGGGCTTTCGTCCACGCTCGGCGGTAGGTGATTCCGGGGAGTTCCCCGCCACATACGCCCCAGAAGAGTCGGCCGTCTGAGTCGGTTCCGACGTCGGCGAGATGTGCGCGGAGTAGCCGGGTTAGCGGCGGGGGTGTGGGAACGGTACGTGAATCACCGTCGGCTCGATGCTTCAGTCCGCGTTATTCGCGTGGCGCCCCATCGTCAGTCCATTCGCACCCTGCGTAGGGAGCGGCCTTTGCGAAATGCAGCTCTCCCCAGTCATCCGGCGGCTCTTCCATCTTGCCCGTCTCCTCGTTAAAGACGAGTTCGGGGAGCGTGACGTTACGGCGTCTCAGATTGACCACCTCTTCCGGCCGCAGCCCCGCGTAGTAGATCACGGCGAAGAACGTAGCCAGACGCTTCCCGCTCGGCTTCTGAGCCTACAGCCTCCAGAAGCGCCCGAGCCTGTGCGTGGTTGACCACCGACTTCCGGTCTACTTCATGCGAGCTCTTAGGGAGCTTCCATTTCAGCTTGTGGAGCGGATTCTCCTCTAGGAGTTCGAGTTCCACGGCATAGTCCAGCGCGTTGGAGATGAGCATTCGATGCTTGCGAACGGTACTGGGAGCGGATCGCTTGCCGTCCACCTTGGAGGTTGCTGCGTCCAGGAGTGCGCGCATAGTGGCAGGCTCCGTCAGGGCTGACACGGGCTTGGTGTTCGCAGCGAGCCACCTCAAGGCCTCCTGCATTTCGCCTTCGGCCTGATCGCGCTTTGCGTGTTGAGGCACGCCGGTACATCGCAGCTCGCAAGACCTGGTCGGCAGGCTTATCCCGGCGCCTCGAGTACATCGCGGGAGTTGCCGCAGTCAACGCTCTGGCGATCACGGCCCGATAGTTGGCTGACGCACCCTTCCACTTCATATCGACGTACTTGCAGGCGAATTCGTACCAGCTCATCGGTGGCGTCTCGGTACGGGCCCAGGAGATCGGTTCCCCCGTGACCAGACTGAATGCCTCTCCCTTTCGTGCTGCAATAGCAAGTGAGCTGCGGAACGTGTCGGCCTGAGCTTCCCGCTTGAATGATCGTGTCCATCTCCGCCCGGTCATCCAAATAACGCGGTAGGAGGTGACGACGCCCTTCGAGTTTTCCTCGATAGGTCGTCCTATCTGGACACCCGATCGATATCGCTATCTTCGTTAGGAGTTAACTTGGGTCGCATCATTTCTGCCATTTGCACAATAGTCGACGGATCGCCCTTTGCAATGCCCATCAAAAGCATGTCCGACCTAACTTTTGTGAGCGCCCAAGCAAGCAACTGATGACCCCTGCTAGTACTCGCGTGAGCGACGATCACGGTAATCGCCTCAGCAAGAATATGTGGATCTACTATGAATTTGGCGAGTGCTTCAGCCTGGGCGAGTTGCCCACTCTGTGCAAAAACACCGGCCAGGTCACGAAATATCACAGATTGCAGTTTAACGTCAGTAATGGAGCGAGCGATTTTCTCGGCCTGTTGCGCGAATTGCACAGCATGGTCGAGTCGCCCAGCCTTGCTTAGGCTCATAGCCAGGGCGGTTAGTGCCTTAGCCTGACAGTTCGGGTTGGTGATAGACCGGGCAAATACTTCAGCATGGTCGAACTGCTCTGTCTCGGCCAGGGCTCTGACCAAGGTGGTCATGGTTTTCGAGTGCAAGTCCGGGCTGGCGATAGAGCGGGCTACTCTTTCGGCCTGTCGGGCGACTTTTCTAGCGTAGTCGAGTTCGCCGGCTCTAGCCAGAACTCTGGCTCTGACGGTCAGTGTTTCCGCTTGGGAAGCGGCGTCGGTGCTAGGTTGCGGTATCGTTTGGGCCCGTTGTGCGATTTGCTTAGCGCGGTCGAACTGCCCAGCCTCATCCAAGGCGCTGGCTAGAATTCGTAGTGCCCGGGCTTGGTGGGTGGGATCGGCAATGGATTGGGCGATCGCTTCGGCGCGATCGAACTGCTCAGCCTTAGCAAAAGCGCCCACTAGGTCACGTAGTGCCCGAGCTTGGGATTCCGGATCACTGATATGACAAGCGATTGTTTGGGCCTGTTCGGCCACTTGGGTAGCTCGATCGAGCTGCCTCGCTTTACCTAAAGCGCTCGCCAGGATTCGCAGTGCCCGGGCTTGATAAGTGGGATCGGCAATGGATTGGGCAAGTACCTCGGCGCGGTCGAACTGCTCAATTGGAGTCAACGCCCCGATTAGGTCATGCAGCGCCTGAGCTTGGAAGCGAGAGTCAGTAATGGAGCGGGCGAGTGCTTCGGCAGCATCGAAATGCCCGGCCTCCATGAGTACACGTGCTAGGTCGCGTAGTTCTCGGGCTCGAGAGTCTAAGGGGAATCGAATGGAATAGGTGAGCTTCGTTGCCTGCCGGGCGACATCTTTTACCCGATCGAGTTGCCCGTCTTTACCTAGGGCTTTGGCCAGCGCTCTTAACGCACGACATTGGTGAAAGTCGTCAGCGATGGACTGGGCGAGTGCCTCGGCGCGGTCGAACTGCCCAGCCGCGGCCAGTGCCCCCGTCAACTCACGGAGCGCCCAGGCTTGCAAGCCACGGTCAGAAATGGAGTGGGCAAGGGCTTCAGCTCGATCGAACTGCCCACTATTGGTCAGAGTATTCGCCAGATCGAGTATTGTCCGAGGCTGGGAGCCAAGGTCCGTGATGGAGCGGGCGAGTGCTTCGGCGCGGTCAGGCCGCCCCGCCTCGGCCAGAGCGCAGATCAAACCGCGTAATGCCTGGACTTGGTGGTAGGGACTGGTGAGGGAGCGGGCGATTGTCTCGGCCTGTTGGGCTACCTGATTAGCGCGGTCGAGCAGTCCGACCTGCGTAAGGGGGACAATTAGGGCACTCAATACCTGGGCTTTGGACCTCTGATCTGTGATAGAGCGGATTAGCGCATCGGCTTGTTGGGCGACTTGCTTGGCGTGGTCCAACTGCCCTGCCTTAATCAAGGCCCTGGCGAGGGCGTTCAGTGCCTTAGCTTGCGAGTCCGGGTTGGTGATAGAGCGGGCCAGAGCTTCCGCGCGGATAGGGTTGCCGAGCTCGGCCCAAACTGACGGCAGCTGAACCGGGATGTTTGCGTTGCGGTCGGCCAGGAACTCCCGAGTACGAGCGAGTAGCAACATCGCATAGACGTCTGGCCTCTCCTGCTGACAGATGGTGCTCTGGCAGGCGAGGATCTCTGCCAGAGCCGCAGCGTCCCCTCCGCTCATATCCAGCATGCGATCTAGACGCGCTTGATCTGCGGCACAAGCCACCATCCGTGACAGATCACCACTCGCGTAGAGAAGCTGATGATAGCCACGCAGAAGGTATTCCGGTGTCCCGGATGGCCAGCCCTGATCACGATAGCGGTCAGCCCAGGCGTGGATCATATCCCTGTACTCACCCAGATTTGCCTCACCGAATGCAGCGACCGCAGTGGCGTTGAGTTCCTCGTGCGCCAAGACGAAGACTTGAGCACCCTCCAGGGGACGCCATCTACTATCTCTACTGCTGAACGTCCGTCCCGACACTGCCCGCAAATGCCGGTCCACCTCTGAGGTAGCCTGCTCCGTCAGCTCGGCAAGATCGCTACTACTCAGCCCTCCGCCCGCAGCGACCAACAACCCCAAGAGATTTCGGTCGCTCTGACCCCCATATAGGAGATGATCTAGCTCTCGCTCGGCATCGTCCCGAATGACTTGCGCTTCAGGTGACAGGCTCAAGACTCGCACGATTTCCCGATCGCGTAGGGGGTGCCGTGCGGGCACATCGGATGGCACCGGAGGATTCGAACGTCCAGCAACGATGACACGCAGCCCTTCGGGAGGCACAGCGGGCAGTAACGCCGCGATACTGTGCGCTCCTGGGCCAACCGTCACCCCTCGATCCTCATCTAGCCCATCGACCAGAAGCACTAGTCGCTCACCGCGCTCACAACATAGCCGCGCCGCGTCTTTCAGTAACCGCCCGAACCATCCCCGCTGGGTGGCCTCGGTCAACAACGGTGGCATTGGCTGCCCTAACAGCTCAGCTAGCTGCTCAATTACCACATCAAGAAACGCATTGCGGTTGCTGTGCCCGGCATAACGCGCGGTGATGAAGAATGACACCACCCGTATCCCAGGCGGAGGATTCAGTACGAAGGTGGCCATCAGCGCTGACTTGCCCGCCCATGCTGGCCCCTGCCACCACACATAGGCGGGATTATGGTCATCCATGCAGAAGGCGGTCAGCTCGGCCAGTTCCGCCTCACGCCCTACCAACCGCCAGGGAAAGATTTGCTCAACCTGCTCGCGATAGGCTGATTGCGCCGGCGGCATGACCGCCAAGTGCACATCCCCATAGTGGCTACCGGTGTTGACGTAGCTGCCCCATCCGCCGGAGGCATCGCCGGTATAACGAACGGTGCTTTTCACCGAAGAACGCCTTCCTGGACTGCGCCGCTCAGATAGGAGGACATTCAGGTAAGCTCAACGCCAGAGTTGGCATTCCCGCCACTGCCTGCGTCGGCGTTTCCCGTTTGTTCCACTCTCACCTGACTGGGCAGCGCATCAGCCCGTCCCGAAAAGCCGGTGTTAGCACGTCCGTCGCCCCGTACCGTGGCCCGACCGGTGTTCAAGACACGAAGGCCCCCTCCACCAGAGGCCATTGGCCACGCGGCCCACAACGCCACCCCTACAGCCGCCACCCCAGCCAGTGCTGAAGCCAGGGAGGCAACCTTATCGGCTCGTTCCCACCCTAGAACCACGAATACCACAGCTAAAACGGCCACCGCCACAGCCGTGGCGGCCAGCACCCACCGACGCACCGTCATACTAGGCATTGTCCGCGCCAACCACGGGCGGCCGATCAGAAACCGGGAAAATCCCCATCGGACCGCCTTGGACCGGTGGGCGAACGATGTTCGCCCCTGGACTACCATCGAGCAGGCGAGGCGACTCGGTCCCAATGCCGTCCCACAGCCCTACGCCTTCGACGCCAGTGCGCGTATTTCAGCAGGTCAGCGGCATACTGATTGCTTGATAATGAGCTGATTCCTAAACCTGGTGTCGTAGGTTCGAAGTCGCGGCGCGACGCCCCCTGTGGGGAGGGCGGGGTGTGACCGTACGGGTGTTGGTGGCCGATGACCAGGCGCTGGTGCGGGCCGGGTTGTGCGGCATCGTGGCAACCACGGGCGACCAGAGCGTGGTCGGGCAGGCGGCCACCGGCGCTCAGGCGATGGAAGTGGCCGGCCTGACCCAGCCCGATGTGGTGCTTATGGACGTCCGCATGCTGGAGATGGACGGCCTGGAGGCCACCTGGCGCATCACCGCTTCCGGGCTGGCCCGGGTGGTGATGCTCACCATCTTCGACCTGGGCGAATATGTCTACGTGACGCTACGCGGCGGCGCCGGCGGATTCCTGCTCAAGGACGCCCCGCCGCAGGACCTGCTGACCGCCATCCGTGTGGTCGCCGCCGGAGAGGCGCTCCCCCCGCGTCACCCGGCGGCTGATCTCCGACTTCGCCGCCTGCGTGATCGAGCGCGAACGGCAGGTACTGATCCTGATCGCCCAGGGTCTGTTCAACGCCGAGATCGCCCACCGCCTGCACATCGGCCAGGGAACGGCCAAAACCCGCGCGTCTGCTGACCAAGCTCGACGCTCGCGACCGGGTCCAGTTGGTCATCATCGCCTGCCGCTTCGGACTGGTCTCACCAGACTGATCCGAAGACACAGCACCGGCACCTGATTAGCGGCGGTGGAAGACCAGGGCGAGTGAGCGCAGCGCGAGGACGAAGCCGACCAGTAGCAGCGCGCTGCCCACCAGCGCGAACAGTCGCACGCCGGGGGCGACCGTCGGGCCGGCGTCGGCCACCATGAGCACGATCGCGCCCAGCGTCGCGGTGGCGGCGAGTATGGCGATCACCACCTGGTGCACGAGGCCGGTCAGGAAGCTGCGGTCGCGGTCGTCGGCGAGCGGCCTGATGTTGATCGAGATCCTGCCCTGCTCCAGGTCCTCGGTCAGCTTGTTGATCCGTCTGGGCAGCCGTTGCAGGAGCGGAAGATAGGCCGCCAGGCGGCTCTCCAGGTCGGCCCGCACCGCCTGGGGCTCGGTGGCCTCACGCATCATCTCCCTGCCCTGCCGCCTGACCGCGCCCACCACGTCGAGGTCGGGGCTGACCAGGGCGAGGGTGCCGTCCAGTGCGGCCAGCGCGCGGAAGGCGCCCGCGATCTGCGGCGGCACAGCGAAGCCGTACGCGTGGATCAGCTTGAACAGCGCGGCGAACATGCCCGAGCTGCCGCCCCTGCCGAAGCCGACGCGGTAGCGGACCATGAGCTGGCCGAGGTCGCGTTCGAGGTCCCGCTCCACCAGCCCGTCCGGCCGGTCCAGCATCTCGATGAGGGAGTCGGTGGCGACGATCGCGTCGTTGTTGTCGATGGCCAGCAGCAGCATGCCGAGCGCGTTGCGGGTCGGCTGGTCGAGACGGCCGACCGAGCCGAAGTCGAGCAGGCCGAGACCGCCGTCCGGGGTGATCAGGATGTTTCCGGGGTGCAGGTCGGCGTGGAAGACGCCCGTGCGTACGAGCTGCCTGAGCACCTCGCCGAGCAGGCGTTCGGCGAGGTCCGTCCGGGTGGCGGCGGGCAGGGCGGCCAGCAGCGCGCCCGCGTCGCCGACCGGGGTGCCCTCCAGCCGGTCCATGACCAGGAGTCTGCCGGTGGAGTGCAGGTCGTGGGCGGTGGGCACGCTTACGCCGCCGTCCATGGTGGCCGCGATGGTGCGCAGGTTGTCGAGCTCGACGGTGTAGTCGAGCTCCTCGTGGAGGGAGGCGGCGAAGCCCTCCGCCAGCCGGGTCACGCGCAGCGACCTGCCCCACGGCGTGGCGCGCTCCAGCCACCGGGCGAGCCTGATGATGATCTCGACGTCGGAGGTGACCTGCTTGCGTGCGCCGGGGCGCTGCACCTTGAGCACGACGGGCGTGCCGTCCAGGAGTTCCGCGGCGTGCACCTGCGCCACCGAGGCGGAGGCGAGCGGATCGGGGTCGACGGAGCGGAAGACCTCGCCCAGCGGCCTGCCGAGTTCCTCCTCGATGGCCTGCTCGATCTGCGGCCACGGCTCGGGCCCGGCCCTGGTCTGCAGGGTGGCGAGTTGGTCGGCGAAGACCTCGGGGATGAGGTCGCGCCTGGTGGAGAGCATCTGGCCGAGTTTGACGAAGGTGACGCCGCCCTCGTTCAGCGCGGCGCGCAGGGAGCGGGCGATCGCGCTCTGCCCTTCGCGGGCCTTGCGGCGCCCGCCCAGGTAGCCGCTCAGCCCGTGCTTGGCCGCGATCCGTATGACCTGGGTGTAGCGCCGCGCCCGTTTCCTGCGCGCATTCCACCCGCGCAGCAGCGCCAGCGGCGAGGGCAGGGTGCCCGTCGGGATGAAGAGTTCGAGCAGGACCAGGGCGATCAGGCCGAGCACGATGACCCATGCCGTGATCAGCGTGGCGACGGCGAAGATCACCCCGAGCGGGGCGTTGGCCCGGCCGTCGACGTAGATGCCGGTCAGCTCACTGACGTAGATGACGGCCCACACGATGCTCGCGCCCGTGAACAGGCCCATGGCGATGGAGCGCGGCCAGCCCACGGGCACGCCCAGCGCCTTCCTGGCGATGAGCGCGATGATCAGCGCGTTCAGAAACGGGGCGACGATGGACAGCAGGTCGGGCATGTCAGTGGCTGAAGAGCGGCCGTGGTGCGGTCTCGGGCAGCTCTGGGGTGAGCTCGACGTGGTCCATGGCCCTCATGTTATGTGTCTGCCAGACATATGGGTCGATATCTGGCTGGCCCCGCTCGCCGACCACGATCATGGCCAGATCGAACAGATCATCCGCCCGTACGGGAGTGGCCTCGATGTCCAGCCGACTCAGCGGCGGTAGGCCCAGATCAAACCGCTGCGGCCAGAAGATGCCGCGCCGACCGCCCAGGCGGAACCGCTCTCCGGCTGGATGGCGAGGTCACGGACGGACGCGTTCTGGTTCGGCGGAGTTGGAAAGGCGCCCGGCTCGACACTATCGGTGCCGATGTGCAGAAACCCGCTGCCTCCGCCCTTGGCGTCGTAGACGACCCAGGCCCCGCCTCTGCCGTCGGGCTCCGCCTGGGCGCGCGGCTGGATGCCCGGTTCACCACGGACCTCGAAGTTAAAGCCGCCCAGATAGCCGGACAGCAGCAAAGTCTCACCGCAGAAGGAGTTGCCGCACGGCCAGGCGACCCAGCCGACGGCCATCACGCGGCCGGTCTCACCGTCGACCGCGACATCCGTCAGCTCCGAGATCTGGCCCGAGCGTGCGGACGGAATCGCTGGAAGTGCGACCGCGCGCCAGGCCGTGCCGGTCCAGCGGGCCAGAGCCGCCGTGCCCCGCACCGAGCCCGCCGCCCACTTGCCGTCGAGTCCTTTGACCACGATCGGCGTGTGGACCTTGCGCCACACCGACCCGTCCAGGCGCCGCAGCGTGGACCGCGCCTTCCACCCGGCGGCACCGGCCGCGGGGAACGCATTCGAGTTCTCGATGACCCACAGATTCCTGCCGATGGAGTACGCCCGATCCACTCGGCCATAACGCCATGGCTTGACCTGCCAGCGCTTGCCATCCCACCGGGCGTACCGCGACGCGCCGAACGCCCAGACCCTGGTGTCGGACGCCGACGTCAGCCGCTTCACCCGGAAGCCCGGCCCGGTGACACGCTTGAAGGTGGAGCGGCCGCCCTTGAGCAGGAGCGACTCGGTGCCGCCGCGATCCGGGCGCCTCGTCCCGGCGACCCAGACCGCCCCACCCGGCGTCACCGTCACCGCGTCGTAGGAGTCACGGCGGTCGTCATGGACGACACTCCACTGACCGGCCGGCGCCACGGCGTGGGCGGCGGCCGGCCCCGCAGCGACGAAAAAGGCGACGGCTGCAGCGGTGCCGCGAAACAGTATTCCCACAAAGGGTGAGACGCGCCGTTCAGGGGAAAAGTTTGCATGCGGCAGGGGAGGCGATGGAGAGATCCGGACCTGTCGCGCGACATCGATCGCCATGCCGTCCGCTCTGCGTGGAGGTGGTTGAACGCGGGCGTCCTGCTATACACACGCGGCTCAAGCGGCCTCATCTGTGCAGTGACGGAGTGGTCTGGTGGGCGAGTGTGTCCGCCAGTTCCCGTAGGGCCTGTTCGGAGTGGCTGCCGGGCTCGGCGGCCAGGGAGACGAATTTCTGGCCGGTGCCGCTGACTGAGAGTACCTCCCAGGACAAGGTGAGGTGGCCCATCCGGGGATGACGTAGCTCCTTGAGCTCGTTGCCGCGTACCTGAACCTCGTGCAGGGGCCAGATGCGACGGAACTCCTGGCTGTGGGCGGTGAGTTCGGCCACCAGGCCGCGCAGGTACGGATCGTCGGGGTCGCCGGCCACGGCAGTGCGTAGCTGGGCCGTCTTGGCACGGGCGGCCTTCTCCCAATCGGGGTAGAAATCGGCCGCTCCCGGGCTGAGGTAGATCATGCGCAGGCAGTTGTCGAGGTTGGTCATGCCCTCGTACAAGACCTCGGCCAAGGGGTTGACGGCCAGTACGTCGAAGCGGCGGCCCAGCACCAGTGCGGGCGCGTGCCGGGGCAGGTTGACCAGGCGCAGCAGGCTGGGGCTGACCTGCTCCGCGGCGCCGGTCTCCGCTTGGGGACGTGCCCAGGGGTGGGCGAGCGAGTAGAGGTAGGCGGCGGCGTCGGGGTCCAGGCGCAGCACCCGGGCCAGGGCGCTCAGCACCTGGGCGGAGGGATTGCGTTCGCGTCCCTGTTCCAGCCGGATGTAGTACGAGGTACTGACTCCGGAGAGCATGGCCACCTCCTCTCGCCGAAGCCCTGGGGTACGGCGCGAGGGGGCGTGCAGGAAGCCCACCTGTGCTGGACTGGTGGCTTCACGCCTGGCGCGTAGGAAGTCGCCGAGGAGGTTACTACTGCCGTTGTCCATTTCATCACCATATGTCCCGAATTGTTGGACTTACTGCAGAGCTGGGAGGCCCTCGTCCGTGTACGGCTCGGCAATGGGGCCTGCCGGGGTGAGACGGGATGTGCCGAGTTGCGGAATCCGCAGGACGAATCGGGCGCCTACCGCGGAGTCCTCCAAGTTCAGGCTGCCGCCGTGGCTGTGGGCGATGTCACGGGTGATGGCCAGACCGAGGCCACTGCCGCCCGCGTCCAGGCGGCGGGCGTCCTCCAGGCGGGTGAAGCGTTCGAAGACGCGCTGGCGGTCGGCGAGGGGAATGCCGGGGCCGTCGTCGGTGACGGCGATGACCGCCTGGTCGCCGGCCGTGGTGAGGGTGAGGCCGACTGCGGAGACGGCGTGCCGGCGGGCGTTGCCGAGAAGGTTGGTCAGGGCGCGGATGAGCTGGATGCGCGACCCGAAGACCCACAACTCGCCCTCGACGCGGAGCCTGACCGGGATGCCGTGGATGGTCTTGTTCATGCGGGCCGTCTCCTGGATGAGGAGCTCGGTGAGGTCGATGAGCTCGTGCGGGGCGGCGATGCCGGCGTCGTCCAGGCGGGCCTGAGCGAGCAGGTCGGCGACGATGGTGTCCAGGCGGTCGACGGTGGTCAGGGCCGTACGCAAGCTGTGGCCCGGGCCGGGGTCCTCGGGGTGTTCGAGAGCGTCCTCGAGTTCGGCGCGCAGCCCGGCGATCGGATTGCGCAGCTCGTGGGAGGCCATGGCGGCGAAGCCGCGCTGCTGGGCGATCGCCTCCTCCAGACGGGCGAAGGTGTGGTTGGCGGCGCGGGCCAGCTCGGCGATCTCGTCGTCCCCGGGCGGGACGGGCAGGCGGCGGCCCAGATCATTCGCGGTGATCTTGTCTATGTGGGTACGGATGGCTCGGACGGGACGGAGTACGCGGCCAACGGCCCACCAGGTGGCCGCGCCGGCGGTCAGGACCAGGCCGAAGCCGGTCAGGAGGAGTTCCAGGTTGTGCCCCCGGAGCAGACCGGTGGTCGCGCCGGCGCTCAAGGAGCGGCGGATGGACAGGACGGCCGTGTCCAGCATGACCAGGACGACCAGGACCAGCAGCGAGATGGCCGCGGTGCAACGCGCACGGATGGATCGGAGCGGGTGGACGATGGTCACGATTTACCTCCGGAAGGAAGTGGGTCTTGCGGTTCGCGAGGCCCGCGCCTCGTTCAGTTGGCCGTGGCGGCGAGGCTGCCCAGGAGAGCGAGCGCCTGCTCGGAAGGGCTGCCGGGTTCGGCCTGCAGGGCGAGGACGTGATGCCCGGGCAGGCGTACGACGTCGAGTACGTCGCAGAAGAGGGTGAGTTCGCCGACCGCGGGGTGGCGCAGGCGCTTGACCCGCCGAGCGTCGGAGGACACGTCGTGCCCGGCCCACATCCGCCGGAATTCCTGGCTCTGCTCGGCGAGTTCGCCGAGCAGAGCGGTCAGGCCGGGATGATGGCCCTGGGCGGCGATGGAGTGCAGAACGTCGGTCGCGGCGGCGGCGATGTGGGGCCACTCGGTGAAAAAGTCCCTCGCCGCCGGGTCCAGGAAGATCAGCTTGAACAGGTTGTCGGTGTGCCGCAGCCCGCTTAGCAGCGCGGCGCCCAGATCGTTGGCGGCGCACACGTTCATCAAGGGGTCGCAGAGCAGGACGGGCACGCCGTACCAGCCGTCGATCAGCCGTTGCAGGCACGGGTCGGCCCAATCTCGCCAGCGAGGCCCATACCCGCCTCCAGAGCGGCGGTCCCGGAGGAAGTCGCCGAGAATCTTGCTGCTGTTCATGCCGCCAAACGTAGGCCGGATCCGCTCGCGCAGGGTGGCCGCGGCACTCCCACGCACCCGGGACCCTGACAGTGGCACACCCAGTCAAGCCGGGCATAAACGTCATATGGTCCATATATGGACAAAAAGAGGATGCTCGGCGAGTTCCTCCGGGCCCGGCGCGAGGCCACCACCCCTGCCCAGGTCGACCTGCTGGACGTCGGATTCCGCCGGACACCCGGCCTGCGGCGGGAGGAGGTGGCGATGCTGGCCGGAGTCAGCACCGACTACTACATCCGTCTCGAACAGGGACGCGAACGCAATCCGTCCGACCAGGTGATCGGCGCCCTGGCGGAGGTGTTCGGTCTCGGCGTGGACGCCCTGGCACACCTTTACGCGCTGGCGCGCGGAGACCTGCCGGCCGCTCCGGAGTCGTGCCCTCCGGACGGCGCCGTGGACCAGGTCAGCCCGCATCTGATCCGGCTGATGCACAGCTGGCCTCAGACGCCGGCCTTTGTCATGAATCAGCGCATGGACGTGCTGGCCATGAACCCGCCGGCCAGGGCCTTCTACGGGCGAGGGCTGGGGCAGAAGCCGAGGGTTGGCGACAACACGCTTCGCGCGGTCTTCCTCGATCCTGCCGTACGGGAGTTCTACGGCGACTGGGAGTCCACCGCGCAATCCAGAGTCGCCCACTTTCGCGCCACCGCCGGCCGGAACCTCCACGACTCCCGCGTGGCCCAACTGATCGACGAACTGTCCGAGCGAAGCGCTGACTTCCGCCATGCCTGGGCCCGTTATGACGTCCAGGCCGAACACAGCCACACCAGACGCTTCCGCCATGAGCTCGTCGGGGAGCTGACAGTCGACTGCGACATATTCTCCCTCGCCGGGGCACCCGGGCAGCAACTGATCACCCTCCAGGCCCCCCTCGACACCCACTCCGCGTACGCGCTCGACACGCTCTGCCGGGAAGCTTTCTGACTTCCGGGGGGAAGCTCTGTGCGTGACGTGAGACCGGCTCAGGCCGCGGTCGCGTGTCTGCGCACCAGGCACCGGCACGTTGAACGGCGCTCATCTCACGGCGGGATCTCACACACGAGGTTGAACGGAGCCTGCGCGAGAAGCTGACACCTTTCGCCGCCTGGCTGCGGCGTGACGGGCGCTATTGGAGCACAACGGGGTCCGGCTCGGGTTCGGTGGAGTCTTCGACAGGTTCGGTCGGGTCTGTCGCCGTGTCGTCGGGTTCCTCCTCTGTGACCGGTGGAAGGGGTGCGCAGTATCGGCCGCAGCCGTCGAAGCGCTCGGAGTTCATCGGGGTGAAGGCGGTGGGCTCGACCCCCCGCAAGGCGGCGATCATGGTGTCTCGCCAGATCGGGCCGGGGACGGTGGCTCCGAAGACGGCGCTGTAGTACCTGCCGCCGATGGTGACGTTGTTGAGCTTGTGCGCGATGGCGCCCCGGGGGTCGCCGATGCTCACCGCGCCGGCCAGGTCCGGGGTGAAGCCGGCGAACCACGCGCTGGACTGGTCGTCGTTGGTGCCGGTCTTCCCGGCCGCGTCACGGCCGATTCCGCCGACGGAGCTCATCGTCCCCTGGGTGAACACGCCCGAGAGAATGTCCGCGGTGGCGTCGGCGACCTGTGGTTCCAGGGCCTGGCGGCACTTCGGCCGGTAGTCGGTCGGCTTGCCGTCGCGGCCGGTGACCTGGGTGATGGCCAGGGGTGCGCAGTAGGTCCCGCGCGCGCCGAGGGCGGCGTACGCGGTGGCGACGGTGACCGGGTCCATCTCATTGATGCCGAGGGTGAAGGTCTCGTACTCCTGGAGTTTCTTGCCGTCGGCGCGCTTGATGCCCAGCGACTGGGCGGTCTGCACGGTCTCGCACAGCCCGACCCGGCGCTCCAGCTCCATGAAGAAGGTGTTGACCGAGCCCCAGGTGCCGGTCCGCAGCGTCTTGAAGCCGGGGGAGCCCTCGTCGTTGGTGACAGGGTGCGTCGGGTCGCCGACCTGTCCTCCTGCGCAGTCGGTGAAGGCGGCGTAGTCGGGGGCGCGGTAGCTGTTGCCCACGGTGAAGCCGTCGTCGGCCTTCATGCCCTGCTTCAGCGCGGTGAGCAGGGTGAAGGTCTTGAACGTCGAGCCCGCCTGGAAGCCGCCGATGCCGCCGTGGTGGGTGTCGGCGACGATGTTGTACGAAATTTCGCGCCGACGGGCGGAGTTTCCGTACTTGCGGCTGGCGGCCATGGCCTTGATCTTGCCGGTGCCGGGCTCGACCAGCGCCTGGGCGGCGACCGCGTTGTCGGTGGGGCCGACCCAGTCGCCGATGCCCTGCTCGGCCGCAGCCTGCATCCGGGGGTCCAGCGTCGTCTTGATCGTCAGGCCGTCGCGTTTGAGCGACCGCTCCCGCAGCGCCCTCGTCTTGCCGAAGCTCGGGTCATTGAGCACCTCGTTGTAGACGTACAGGCAGAAATAGGGGTACGGGCTGGCCTCGCACCCCCCGGGCTGCGGGACGCCCTTGTAGCCGAGCTTGGCGGTCTTGGCCTTGGCCGCTTTCGCCGTGGTGATCTTGCCGAGTTCGGCCATCCGGTCCAACACGACATTGCGCCGCTCCAGCAGTCGCGCGCGGTTCTCCCGGCCACCCTCGGGATCGGTGCTGGTCGGCAGCTGCACCGCAGCCGCCAGGGTGGCCGCCTGCGGCAGGTTCAGCCGGGCCGCCGAGACCCCGAAGAACCGTTTGGCCGCGGCCTGTACGCCGTTGGCCCCGGCGCCGAAGTAGGCGATGTTCAGGTATTTCTCCAGGATCTGGTCCTTGGTGTACTTCTCCTCCACCGCCATCGCGTAGCGCAGCTCGTTGAGCTTGCGGCCGTAGCTGGCCTCCAGCGCCTTCTCCTGGTCCTCCCTGGTGGTGGCGGCGTTCAGCAGCACCTGCTTGACGTACTGCTGGGTGATGCTGGAACCGCCCTCGCTCACCCCGCCCGACTGCAGGTTCCTGGCCAGCGCACGCAGCGTGCCCTCCAGATCGATCGCGCCGTGCTCGTAGAAGCGGGAGTCCTCGATCGAGATGATCGCGGTCTTCATCACCTCGGCCACCTGGTCGAGCGGGACGACCTCGCGGTATTGGTCGTAGAACTGGGCGATGCGCCTACCCCGGGCGTCCAGGATCGTCGTCTTCTCCGCCAGCGGGGGTTCGATGAGCTCGGCGGGGTTGAGGTTCAGCTCGTCGGAGGCGGCCACGATCGCCGCGCCGGTGCCGCCCACGGCCGGGAGCCCGAGCCCGGCGGCCACCAGCCCGGCCGCCACCGCCGCTCCGGCCAGGCCCAGCACGCTTCTACCCGCCGACGAGCGGGTCCGCCGCCGGTCCGCCATCAGATTTCGCTCGTCAGCGGGAGCGACATGAGTGCCGAGAACGCGGCGTGAATGGACATTGACCGGAACCTTCCCCTCAAGGATCAGATACGGCGGGAAGTCTCGCGCCACCGCCCAATGCCGTCAAAGACAGATATAGGGGGGTCCATGCTGAAATGGCATAAAGTTTCCCCTCATGGACCTCCTCGGAGCCTGGCGGGCGTTCGTCAACGTGAGCGAGCGGGGCAGCTTCACCGAGGGCGCGGCGGCCACCCGGGTCCCGCAGTCGGTCGCGAGCCGGCGGATCGCCGCCCTGGAGAAACATCTCGGCGAGCGGTTGTTCGACCGGTCGTCGCGCGGAGCCATACTCACCCAGTTCGGCCGCGACCTGCTTCCGTCGGCGAAGCGCCTGGTCCGCCTGGCCGACGACATGGAGCACGAGGCGGAGCAGGCCAGGCTCAATCCCCTCCGCCTCGCCGTACCCGAGGTCTGCGCCGTTCGCGACCTCGCCCGGCTCGCCGCCGAGGCCCGCCAGAACGGTGTCTACCTCGACTTCCATGCCGCCCCACCGGCCGAGCGGGCGGAACTCGTCCGCTCCCGCGAAGTCCGCGCCGCGCTGGTGGCCGTCCCGCCCAGCGACGCGACCTGGTCGGTACGGCTCGGCCTCGCCGGCACCGCGGACCTCCCAGTGCGAACCGTCTACGTCGAAACCCTCCGCGCCGGCCGCGCCGCGCGGTCATCGCGACGGAGCCGGATCTGGCTCCAGCCCGAGGACGACGTCCCGCACATCCGCGACCGGATGTTCCGCATCCGGGACGCCGTCGGTCTCCAGCCCGCGCAGGTCGGCGTCTCGGCCACGCTCACCGCCGCGACAGCGGAGGTCTTCGCCTTCGCGGACCTCCTGCTGTGCTCGCCGGGGCAGGCCAGCGAACTGGGGCTGCACTGGCGTCCCCTCGGCGAGATCCCGCTCGTCCGCGGCTTCGACGTCGCGGGGGACGACGCGGAGCGTATCCGGGACCGGCTGTGGCACGCGATCGCCCGCTGCCTCGGAGCGGACTCCCAGGAGACGGCGTGAGCACGCAGAAACTGATCCGCGAACTCCGGCGTACGCTCGACGACGCCGGGCTGCGCGGCTCGTTCCTGGTCCGGGACCTGCGCTCGGGCGACGAACTCGGCATCGAGCCGGACCTCGAGTTCCCGGTCGCCTCGCTCGTCAAGGTCCCGCTCGCCGTCGCGACACTCGACCGTATCCGCAGAGGCGAACTCGACGGCGCCACGAGCATTCTCGTACGACCAGGCGGGATCACCACGCCGGGGCCGACCGGGCTGAGCAAGTTCCGGCACCCGGCCCACATCGCCGTCGACGACCTGCTCTACCTCAGCACCGCCGTGAGCGACAGCACGGCGGCGGACGCCCTGTTCGCCCTCACCCCACCGGCCGAGGTCTCGGCGATCCTGCTCGGACTGGGCCTGCGCGGCATCACCGTACGCCACACCATGCAGGAACTGGTCGAGACCCCGGTGGAACGCCTCGACCCCGCCGACAGCCACCTCGCCCACGTCCTCGCCATCGAAGCGGGTACGGCAGGCCGGGGCCACCGGGTCCCGCAGCTAGACGTGACCCGCGCGAACTCGGGGACCGCGCGCGCGTTCCTCGACCTCCTGCAGGCGCTGTGGACGCCGTCCCCGATCGACGCGGGCGTCGCCGAACGGGTGCGGACCCTCATGGGCGAGAACGTCCTGCGGCATCGGCTGGCGCCCGATTTCAGCTCCGACGCGTCGAGGTGGTCGTCCAAGACCGGGACGCTGCTCAACCTCCGCCACGAGGTCGGAGTCGTCGAGCACGCCGACGGCCAGACCTTCGGAGTCGCCGTGCTCACCGAGTCGCGCGTCCCGGCCATCAGCCAGCCCGGGGCCGAGGCGCTCATGGCGGAGGTCGCCCGCACACTCCGCGATCACCTACGGCACCGGTAATGCTGTAGGGATAACCCGAATGAGAACGGCAGGCATTCGTGGTGAAATGCCTGGGACATGATGTGGCGGGGAATGCGGGCCAGGCTCGCGCGGAAGATGTTGCTGGCCGGTATCGAGGCGCGGGTCAGGGCGGTCGAAGCCGGTGGTGGTCCCGGTCCGGTGCTGGGCGCGGACGCGCTCGCCGAGGTGGCGGCTCTGCTGAGCGTGGTCGACGATCCCAGCCAGGACCTGCCGGTGGCTCGCGCGACCGGCATGGTGTACTGGCTGCGGTCCCAGGCGCTGCCCGAGGACGAGGCGGAGCTTGAGGCCGCGATGGTGCTGCTGACACCCGTCCACGACGCCGATCCCGCGCTCGTGCCCGCCCAGATGCGGGAGTTCTACGAGAAGTCGTTCCGGCCGGACGCGGACGTCGATCTCGAATCCTGGGGGCATGGGCTCGAACTTCTCGATCAGTACGAGACGTCCCTTGACGCCGCCGCGCTGCGTGAGGCGGTGCGGTTGTTCCTGCATGCCGTACCGGACGATCATCCGCGGCGGCTCGCCATGCTGGGCGATCTCAAGGAGATCATGCTGGAGCTGTACGAGCGGCTGCGGGAGGTGGAGGCGCTCGCGCTGGCCGTCGAGGTCGGCCGGGAGCTCCTGGACGCCTCGCCCGAGGGCGACCCCGATCTCCTGACCGGCCTGGGAGTCGACCTCAAGGAGCTGTCCAAGCAGACCGGAGAACTCGCCCAGCTCAAGGAGGCCGTCGAGTTCGGCCGCCGAGCCGTCGCCGCGGCCGCGGAAGACGATCGCAACCGGGTCGTGTACCTGTCCAACCTCGGCTTCTACCTACAGGCCCTGTTCGAGCGCACCAAGCAGATACAGACGCTCTCCGAGGCCGTCGACTACGGCCGGCAGGCGGTCGGCGTGGCTCCGCCGGGCCACCTCGACCGTGCGCTCTGCCTGGCCAACCTCGCGGTCGCGCAGCGCCTGCTGTTCGAGGCCATCAAGGACAAGAACGTGCTGGCCGAAGCCGTCGAGCTCGGCCGTGAATCGGTCGCGATCACCTCCGCCACCGACCCCAACCGGGCCAGGTACCTGTCCAATCACGGGTACGCGCTGCGGATCTGGTCCGAGCAGGACGACGACGAGGCGGCGCTGACCGAAGCCGTCGCGCTGGGCCGGGAGGCCGTGGCCCTCACGCCGGAGGAGCACCCCAGCCGCGCCATGTACCTGTTCAATCTCGGCAGCGCCTTGTCCGCCATGGGGGATCCGGAGGCGGTTGAGGTTTTCGAGGAGGCGGCCGATGCCGCGGGCTCCTCGGAGGGCATGCGGCTGATGGCCAACCGCCGGCTGGGCAGCGCCGCCATGCAAGCCGGCATGTTCGAGACCGCGCTCGCCGCCTACGAGACGGCGCTTTCCCTGCTCACCCGGATCACCCCGCGCTCGCTGGCCCGCGCCGATCGGGAGCACGGCCTGAGCGAGGCGATCGGGCTGGCCGCCGAAGCGGCCTCCACCGCGATCGCGGCCGGGCGGCCGGAGCGGGCGCTGGAACTGCTGGAACAGGGCCGGGGCGTACTGCTCGGCGAGTTCATCGGCGCCCGCACCGACCTCGCCGAGCTGCGCGCCTTCGCGCCTGAGATGGCTCCGCCGTTCGAGCGGCTGCGCGAGGAACTCGAACTCGCCGACCACACCACGCTGACCGACGCGGTGGTGGAGTACGGCCAGCTGGACCTGCTCGGCCGGATCCTCACCGACGCCGGGCTGCTCACCCCGGACTCGCAGGAGTCCGCGCAGGAGGTCGCCATACAGCGGCGGCGCTCCGCGCGGGACTGGGAGGACATGCTGGCGCGGATCCGCGCGCTGCCCGGCCTGGAGCGGTTCCTGCTGCCGCCGACCATCGACCAGCTCCGCGCGCAGGCCGCCGACGGGCCGATCGTCATGATCAACGTCAGCTGGCTGCGCTGCGACGCGCTCATCCTCACCGATGACCCCGACCGGCCGGTCCGGGTCGTCGAACTCGGTACGCTCACGCCGCAGGACATGATCGACCAGGTCAAGCGTTTCCTCGCCGCCACCGCCGCGGCCGGGGGCGGCTCGCTCCGGGAGCGGGTCGAGGGGCAGCGGGAGATCCACGCCGTCCTGGGCTGGCTCTGGGACCACATCGCCGAGCCGGTGCTGGCGGATCTCGGCATCACCGGCCCGCCGGAGCCGGGGCAGGAGTGGCCGCGGGTGTGGTGGTGCCCGCAGCGGGAACTGGCCTTCCTGCCGCTGCACGCCGCCGGGCACCACGACCGCGTGCCGCTGACGGTGATGGATCGGGTCATCTCCTCGTACACGCCGACGATCCGCGCCCTGCGTTACGCCCGCCACTCCGCGTCGGGAGAGTCCGCCGACGCGTCCACGCTGATCGTCTGCATGCCGGGCACGCCGGAGGCTCCGGACCTGCCGGGCGCCCGGACCGAAGCCCTGCAGCTGGCGCGGCTGCTGCCGGGTTCGCTCGTCCTGGACGGTCCCGAAGCCACGTACGACGCGGTGACCGCCGCCCTGTCCGAGCATGCCATCGTGCATCTGGCCTGCCACGGGGTCAGCGACTGGGACACCCCGGCCGCGAGCAGGCTCCTGCTGCACGATCACCGCACCCGTCCGCTCACCGTGAGCGCCATCTCGCTGCTGCGGCTGAACCGGGCTCGCCTGGCGTACCTGTCGGCGTGCAGTACGACGGCGAGTAACCAGCGTCTCGCCGACGAAGCCGTGCACATCACGGCGGCGTTCCAGCTGGCCGGATACCCGCACGTCATCGGCACGCTATGGCCGATCAACGACAGGATCGCCACGCAGGTCGCCGCGGACGTCTACGACCGGCTCACCGACCACGGGACCACCCCACCGGACACCGGCCAGGCCGCCCTCGCCCTGCACCTGGCCACCCGCCGCCTCCGCGACACCGCCACCGCGAGCCCCGGACTCTGGGCGGCATACATCCACAGCGGCATTTGAAACCAGCTCAGGCTCCCTCCAGCGCCGAAGCATAGGCTGGCGACCATGCCTTTCGTTCCCGACGACTTCGCCGTGCCACGCGAACTGGTGACCCCCGCCTTCCGCCTGGAGCCCCTCGGACCCCAGTACAACGAAGCCGACCATGCCGCGTGGACGTCGAGCATCGGCCACATCCGCGCCACCCCCGGCTTCGAGAACCGCACGTGGCCGCCCGCCGACGGCATGCCGATCACCGAGAACCTGAGCGACCTGGAACGCCACGCCAAGGACTTCGCCGAGCGGCGCGGTTTCACTTTCACGGTCCTGGACGACACCGTGATCGGCTGCGTCTACATCTACCCGGCCAAGGACGACCCCCAGGTCACCCGCGTCCACTCCTGGGTCACCGCCTCGCGCGCCCAACTCGACAAGCCGCTGTACACAGCGGTATCCGCATGGCTCGCCGCCGACTGGCCGTTCGAGAAGATCGAGTACGCCCCACGCTGACCCCGAGCGCTGCTACATGGAAGCGCCGGCTCGTGGTCACCGCGATATCCCAAGGTCAAGGTCTGCGCAGTTGAGCTGCGCCTGAAATACGGGGTCCGGGGGAATCTGTGCGGCCAAGATAACCGCTCCCCGCCACTCTCAATCTATAGCGCACCCCAGGGCTTGCGGCAAGGCCCGGGTGGTACTGCAGAATGTCCGGCCGAGACCAGAAAACTGCTGGTAGATGGGGGATTTTCATGATCGACGTGATCGTCGTCGGGGCCGGGCCGACCGGTGTCATGCTGGCCGCGGAGCTCCGGCTGCACGGGGTGAACGCGGTCGTCCTGGACAAGGAGCCCGAACCGACCAAGGTCGTCCGCGCGCTCGGCCTGCACGTACGCAGCATCGAGCTTCTGGACCAGCGCGGCCTGCTGGACCGGTTCCTGGCGCACGGGAAGACGTACGAGCGCGCCGGCTCCTTCGCCGGGATCAGCAAGCCGTGGCCCGACCGGCTGGACACCGCGCACTCCTACATCCTGGGCATGCCGCAGCCCGTCATCGATCGCCTGCTGACCGAGCGCGCCGTCGAGCTGGGCGCCGACCTGCGGCGCGGCGCCGAACTGGCCGGGCTGACCCAGGACGACGAGGGGGTGACCGCCGAGCTGGCCGACGGCACCCGGCTGCGCTCGCGTTATCTCGTCGGGTGCGACGGCGGTCGCAGCACCGTACGGAAGCTGCTCGGCATCGGCTTCCCCGGCGAGCCCGCCCAGCGCGAATGGCTGACGGGCGAGATGGAGGCGACCGAGGACCCGGCGACGATCGCCGCCGTCGTCGCCGAGATCCGCGAGACCCAGCTCGGCTACGGCGTCGGGCCGGTCGGGGACGGGGTGTTCCGTGTCGTGGTGCCCGCCGAGCGGGTGGCCGAGGACGGCGCGGCCCCGCCGACCCTGGAGGAGATCAGGCGACGGCTGCGCGAGGTCGGCGGCACCGACTTCGGCGTGCACGCGCCGCGCTGGCTGTCGCGGTTCGGCGACGCCACCCGGCTGGCCGAGCGTTACCGGGCGGGCCGGGTGCTGCTGGCCGGCGACGCGGCGCACGTCCACCCGCCGCTGGGCGGGCAGGGTCTCAACCTCGGCGTCCAGGACGCGTTCAACCTGGGCTGGAAGCTGGCCGCCGCGGTGAACGGCTGGGCGCCGGAGGACCTGCTGGACACCTACGGCGTCGAACGCCGCCCGGTGGCCGCCGACGTGCTGAACAGCACCCGGGCCCAGGCCGAGCTGACAACCCTCAAACCGGGTCCTCAGGCGGTGCGCCGGCTGCTGTCGGAGCTGATGGACTTCGAGGAGGTGAACCGCTACCTGATCGAGAAGATCACCTCGATCTCGGTCC
Organism: Acrocarpospora pleiomorpha; assembly: GCF_009687885.1. Lineage (GTDB taxonomy): Bacteria > Actinomycetota > Actinomycetes > Streptosporangiales > Streptosporangiaceae > Acrocarpospora > Acrocarpospora pleiomorpha. Next base: position 8,052 of record NZ_BLAF01000011.1, on the reverse strand, counting down.
GGTACGACTTCGGCGAGGGGCACCGCCTGCTCGGCCGCAGGCTGCGTGACATGCCGCTGAAGCGGGGGCGCCTCTACGAACAGATGCACGCGGGCCGCGGTCTCCTCCTCGACAGGACCGGCGGGCTGTCGGTGGACGGCTGGGCGGATCGGATCGACCACGTCGCCGACGGCAGCGAGGAGCTGGACGTGGCGGCCGTACTGCTGCGCCCCGACGGCCATGTGGCGTGGGCCGGGGAGGATCAGCAAGACCTGCGCGCCCACCTGCCCCGCTGGTTCGGCCGGGCGCACCAGGCATGATGAGGACATGCGCGCACGACCGATCACCACCGAACGCCTCATCGAGGACCTCGCCGATCGGATCGCCGCATACCCCCGCCAAGAGTGGGTCCGGGTAGCCATAGACGGCGCCCCCGCCGCCCACCCCGCCGACTTGGCCGACGCCCTGGTGGAGCCGCTGCGCACCCGCGGTCGCGAGACGCTGCGCGTCTCCTCCTGGGACTTCCTGCGCCCCGCCTCCCTGCGCTTCGAGTACGGCAAGCAGGATCCCGGCGCCTACTACGACGACTGGCTCGACGTGAACGGCCTGACCCGCGAGGTCCTGACCCCGCTGGACCCGGGCGGCTCCGGCAAGGTCCTGCCCACGCTGTGGGACTCGGTCAAGGACCGCGCCACCCGTGCTCCGTACACAGTGCTGCCACCTGGCGCGATCCTGCTCCTGGACGGAACGCTGCTCCTGGGCCGCTGGCTGCCACTGGACTTCACCGTCCACCTGCGGCTGTCACCGGCGGCCTTGGAGCGGCGGGCGACCGACGCGTGGACGATCCCCGCCTTCCTGCGCTACGAGGAGGAGGTGGCCCCGGCGAGCGTCGCCGACGTGGCGGTCAGCATGGACCGCCCCCGCCACCCCGCGCTGATCGAAGAGGCGTGACGGGTCAGCGTTCACCGCTGCTTCAACTGGAGGTCTCCCGCCGTCGATAGGTTCAGGCTCGCTCATCCTGAATGAACGAGAGGCACGCCGATGTTCCGTCCCGCCCTCGCCGGTCTGGCCCTGGCCGCCGCGACGCTCGCCATCCCCGGTACGGCCACGGCCCAGCCCGCCCGCGAGCCGGTCGTGATCAAGGACGTGACCTTCCCGACCATGCCGCTGGGCGAACTCCAGCGGTCGATCAAGGACGACCGCGGCATCAACCTGGGCGGCGTCGGCAGCGGGCTCTTCCCGGCGGCCCGCAGGGGTGACTTCTGGATGGTCACCGACCGCGGCCCCAACGGCCAGCTCACCGTCAACGGCGAGAAGCGCCGCACGTTCCCCATCCCCGAGTTCGCGCCGGCGATCGTCCAGGTGGCGACCCGGTTCGGTGTGGAGATCAAGAAGTACATCCCGCTCGTCGGCCGTTCCGGCAAGCCGGTCACGGGCATCTCCAACCAGCAGGGCCACGACGAGCTTCCGTACACCTGGGACGGCCAGACCGCGCTGCCGTACAACCCGAGCGGGGTGGACACCGAGGACATCGTGCGGGCCAGGAACGGGGACTTCTGGCTGGTCGACGAGTACAGCCCGTCGCTGCTGCACGTCTCCGCCAGGGGCGTGGTGATCGCCCGGTACGTCCCGGCCGGGCTGAACCTGACCGGCGCCGACTACCCCGTCAGGCACGTGCTTCCCGGCATCCTCGCCACTCGCCCCCAGAACCGCGGATTCGAGGGCCTGGCCATCAACGGCAACACGCTCTACCTCGCCGTGCAGAGCCCGCTCCAGAACCCCACCAAGGCCGTCGGCGACAAGTCACGCGTCGCCCGCATCCTCACCTTCGACATCCGGCGCGGCCGGGTCACCGGCGAGTACGCCTACCAGTTCGAGGATGTCACCACCTTCGACCCGAAGGTCAACGGCGACCAGAGCCAGATGAAGATCTCCGGTCTTGTCCACGTGGGCGGCGACCGCCTGCTCGTCGACGAGCGCACCGACAACGTCGCCCGGATCTACCAGATCAACCTGGCCAAGGCCAAGAACCTCCTCGGCGGCCGCTACGACAGGGCGGACACCACGCCCTCCCTGGAAGCGCTCTCCGACCTGTCCGCCGTCAGGCCCGCCCCCAAGTCCCTCGTCGTCGACCTCTCCGTGGTGGCCCCCACCCTCCCCGGCAAGGTCGAGGGCATCGCCCTGCTCGACCCCCGCACCCTGGTGGTCGTCAACGACAACGACTTCGGCCTCGGCGAGTTCGGCACGGACGGCCGCCTGATCGACTCCGGGGTGAAGACCCGGATCGTCACCATCCGCCTCCCCAAGCCCCTGCGCTGAACCCAGGCCCCAGGGCCCTGCGCGTGCGCAGGGCCCACACCCCCTGGCTGACTGTATTGACTTCGACTGTCATAAATGAAAAGTTTCTTTCCTGAGAGCGCTCTCACGCCTCGTCCCGTCCCCTACCCTCAAGAGGACCAGTCGTGAGAAAAACCGTGTTGACCAGCGCGGCCGTGCTGGCATTCGCATTCGCCGTGCCCGCGGCGAGCGCGACCGCCGAGTCAGGACCGACCCCCACTCCCGCGCAGGACGCGCTGCAGAGAGACCTCGGCCTGTCGGAACCTCAGGCCCGAGTCCGGCAAGCGCACGAAGCCGGAGCCTCCGTCGTGGAGCGGCAACTCCGTTCCCGCCTGGGCGACCGGTTCGGCGGCGCCTGGTACGGCGTCGCCGAAGGCCGCCTCAAGGTCGGCGTGCTCAACGAGCAGGACGCCCAGCTCGTCCGCGCGGCGGGCGGCGCGCCCGTCCAGGTCGCGCGGAGCGAGAAGCAGCTCGCCGAGGCCAAGGCCACGCTCGACCGGTCCTTCGGAGCGGCGGGCAAGGGCGTGCACACCTGGCACGTCGACGTCGCCACCAACACCATCGCGGTGACGGCGGCCGACCGTGAATCGGGGGAGCGGTTCGTCAAGGCCGCCGGTCTGGACGCGGCCACCGCGCGGGTGACGACCGGCGAAGCCCCGCAGCCCCTGTACGACATCCGCGGCGGCGACCAGTACGTCATCAACGGCAACACCCTCTGCTCCATCGGCTTCTCGGTCAACGGCGGCTTCGTCACCGCCGGACACTGCGGCGGCACCGGCAGCCCCACGCTCGGCTACAACAACGTCAGCCAGGGCACCTTCGCCGGATCATCCTTCCCCGGCAACGACTACGCCTGGGTGCGGACCAACGGCAACTGGACGCCGCGCCCGTGGGTGAACAACTACAGCGGCGGCAACGTCACCGTCGCCGGTTCGCAGGAGGCCGTCGTCGGCGCGTCCATCTGCCGGTCCGGGCGGACCACCGGCTGGCGCTGCGGGGTCATCCAGGCCAAGAACGTCACCGTGAGCTACTCGGGCCAGCTGGTGCACGGCCTCACCCAGACCACCGCCTGCGCGCAGCCGGGCGACTCGGGCGGCTCGTGGATCTCGGGCAACCAGGCCCAGGGCGTCACCTCCGGCGGCTCCGGCAACTGCTCGACCGGCGGCACCACGTTCTACCAGCCGGTCAACGAGATCCTCGGCGCGTACGGCCTGACCCTGACCACCTCAGGGGGCGGCGGGACCAGCCGCCTGATCGGGTGGCAGGACAAGTGCATCGACGTGCCCAACTCCAACGGCGCGGACGGGCAGCGGCTGCAGCTGTGGACCTGCAACGGCACCAACGCCCAGAACTGGACCTTCCCAGGCGACGGCACCATCCGCGCCTTCGGGCTCTGCATGGACGTGGCCTGGGGTTCCACCGCCAACGGCGCCGCGATCCAGCTGGCCACCTGCAGCGGCAACCCGGCCCAGCAGTTCGTGCTGACCGGCGCGGGCGACCTGGTCAACCCGCAGTCGAACAAGTGCGTGGACGTCACCGGCTGGGGCGGCACCGGCACCCCGCTCCAGCAGTGGGACTGCTCGGGCGGCGCCAACCAGAAGTGGCGGCGCGGCTGACCTGAAACCCCGATGAATCCGGTTGGGGCGGTGCACGACTACCGCCCCGGCCGGGCGGCCGGGCGGGGTCAGTGCGCCTGCGCCTGGGCGGAGAGCCGGTCGAACAGGGCCAGGGCCGCCTGGCGGACGTTCTCGGGGGAGATGCCCGCGAGCGCGGTTCTGGCCTGGTCGGCGTCCCGGGTGGTGGCGCAGGTGATGGCCACCGAGGCCGCGGCGGCGTGTTCGAGGGTGCCGGCGGGCTCGCTGTCGGCCAGAGCGCGGGCGCTGTCGGCGAGGTCAAGGTTGTCGATCGTCAACGTGGCTCCTTGGGGTCGCGGCGGCTTGGCGTCGGGGTGGGCCACTGACCGTACCAGGTGACTCCGACGGGGTGGGCGACCACCGCACCGCTTGACGGGCCGTATCGCGCGGGCGTCCGAAAATAGCCGTATCTGTCCGCGCGCTGCTAAAGGGCGGCCGCCGCGCGGGCGGGGGAGGCGGTGTTGTTGAGCAGGAATTCCTCGATCACGAGGGTGGCCGCGCCGAGGGCGACCGCGTCGGGGCCGAGGCGGCCCAGCACGATGGAGGCCGTGGAGAAGGGCTGGGTGAGGCAGTTCTCGGCGGCGGCCTTCTTGATTTTGGTCAGCAGGTGGTGGCCGAGGGTGAGGCCCGCCCAGCCGCCGACGACGATGCGCTCGGGGTTGAAGAGGTTGATCAGGTTGGCCAGGCCCGCGCCCAGGTATTCCACCGTCTCGTCGATCACCGGAGATCCCGACCGCACGAGTTCGGCCAGCTGAGCCTGCTCGGTGGCCGTGTCCAGGGGCAGCCCGGCACGCTCCAGGATCGCCTCCGCCCCGATGTACGCCTCCAGGCACCCGCGCCCCCCGCACCGGCAGGTCCGCCCGCCCAGCGCGATCTTCGTATGCCCCCACTCACCGGCGCTGCTGTTGGCCCCTCGGTAGGTGACCCCGTCGGTGATGATGCTCGCCCCCACACCCGACCCGATCAGGGCGATGACCGCGTTCCGCGATCCTCGCCCGGCGCCGAACCAGAGCTCGGCCTGACCCATCGTCTTCGCGCCGTTGTCGACGTACAGCGGGAGCGAGGTCCCCTCCCGCAGCAGCGCGGCCAGCGGCACCGAGTCCCACCCGAAGGTCTGGGCGTGGATCAGCGCGTCGGGACCGCTCTCGACGATGCCCGGCACGCCGATGCCGATGCCGAGGACCTGCTCAGGGGCGACCCCGCCGTCGGCCAGCACCGCCTCGATCCCGGCCAGGATGTGCCCGACCACCAGTTCGACCTCGTGCCCGCCGGGACGCAGCGCGAACTCGGCCTTGGCCTTCTCGTTCATGTCGAGGTCGAACAGCTCCACCCGGACGTGCGTCTCGCCGACGTCGACGCCGATCGCGTAGCCGTACACCGGGTTGACCCGCAGCAGCACCCGGGGGCGGCCGCCGTCGGAGTCGACCAGGCCGGCCTCGACGATGACGTTGTCGGAGAGCAGGTCTCCGGTCACGTTGCTGACCGTCGCGGCGCTCAGTCCGGTCAGCGCGGTGAGTTCGTGGCGGCTGGTGGGCCCCACGAAGTAGAGCGCGCGCAGCAGCACCGCCCGGTTCCCCTTCCGGAGGTCGCGTACCGTCCTGCGCTCGGGCCTTGCCATGATCTTCCTCCCCCATGTCTGGGCCCACGTTAGCTCAGGCTTTGAAATAAGTCATCTGGGGTCTTCACCTGGTATGAGGAGATCTAATGGTGACTTTTTTCAAGATATATACTATGTATTAGGGCAATCTTGATAACGCGTTGATCCACGACGAAACGGAGTGAGCGTGACCATCGAGGTCCGCGACGGGGTGACCGTCATCGAAGGCGAGCCCGAGGCGCTCGTCACCGCCGACTATCCCTACTACCGGGACGACCCGGCGGTGTGGGCCGACCGGCTGCGCGCGATCCGGGACGATCTCGGCATCCAAGTGATCAGCTGCTACCTGCCCTGGCGCCACCACCAGCCCACCCCCGACGGCCCGCCGGACTTCTCCGGGCAGACCCATCCCAGCCGGGACGTGGTCGGATTCCTCTCCCTGTGCCATGAGCTCGGGCTGCGGGTCGTCGCCAAGCCCGGCCCGTTCATCCACGCCGAGACCAACTACGGCGGCCTGCCCGACTGGGTCTGCCCGCGCACCAACCCGGCCATCGAGCCGCTGCTGGACGCGCGCGGCGAGGCGTCCGCCTGGCTGGGGGAGCCGCTGCCCGCGCCGCTCGGGCCGGTGTTCGACCCGCTGGTGACGCAGTGGCTGGCCGCCACCGGCAAGGAGGTGCTGGAGGCGGCGACCTGGCCGGAGGGCCCGGTCATCCTCATGCAGATCGCCAACGAGGGCATCTTCACCAGCGGCGCGCTGCCGCTGTCCGCCTACGACTACAGCGCCTCGGGCCTCGGCTTCTTCCGGTCCCGCCTGCGGGCCTGGTACGGCACCCCGCAGGAGTACAACCGCGTCCACGGCACCGCGATAGCGGACTGGCAGGAGATCCAGCCGCCCCGCGAGTGGAGCGCGCCCGCGCGTTCGGAGGAGCAGCAGGGCTACGCCGACTGGGGGCGGTTCCACGCCGAATACCTGGCCGAGGTCTACCACCGCTGGGCGGCCGCGGTGAACTGCCGGGTGCCGGTGGTGGTCAACCTGAACCCGCCCGCCGAGCACCACCACTCCTTCGACGACTGGCTGGCCCGGGTCCGCCCCGAACTCTGGGACGGCATCAACTACGGCTTCACCAACTGGATGGGCGTCGTCTCCGCCAACCCCGACTCCCAGGCCAGATACGTGCTGGCCGCCAAGCGCGCCCCCGGCCCCAACCTGGAGGAGAACTGGGGCTTCTCCGAGCTGTACGACCCGGCCTACGCCGACGCCACGACCAGCTTCCACCAGTCCCTGCTGGCGATGGCGGCGGGCGCGACCGGGTTCAACGTGTACACGGGCGTCGGGACCTCCGGCTGGCTGGAGGGCCTGGACTCGGTGCACGACTCCCCGTATCCGGATTCTGCCCCCATCGCCGAGGACGGCACGGTCACCCCGAAGGCCCACGCGGTGCGCTCCCTGGCCGACTTCCTCGCCCAGCACGGCGCCGAGTTCCTGGAATGCGTGCCGGAGACCAGCGCGAGCTACGGCCTCTACCTGCCCTACGCGGGCATCGCCGCCTGGTCGGGACCGGGGGACGGCCCTCAACTGGGCCGCTCGCTGCGCGCCTTCCACGACCGGATGCGCGCGGCGGGCCGCGACTACCGGGTCGTGGAGCTCGAAAGCGCCACCGATCTGTCCGCGCATCCGCGCCTCACCGTGCCCGGCGGCGCCTTCATGCACCGCCAGGTGCAGCGCCTGCTGGCCGCCCACATCGAAGCGGGCAACCAGGTGGAGGTTGACGGCCCGGCCCCGGCCCTGGACGAGTTCCTCCGCCCTTGCCGCATCCTCGCCGAAGCCCTCACCGGCGCCTCCTGCGATCTCCCTGAGCCGCGCGTCAGGGTGGTGGACGGCCACGCGGACGCCTTCCTCCGTACCCACCCGGAGCTGGACGTCTCCTACCTGACCGTGCTCACCATGAGCGACCACGAGGGGGCCGTCCTGATCGAACTCGACGGCCGCTCGATCGAGCTCATCACCGCGCGCGGCGGGGCGGCCATCGTCAGGCTGGTCGGCGGCGAACTCGACGACTTCCTGGTCAAGGGCGTGAACGGCTACCTCGACTCGGCCGTCCCCGCGGGCGTGAAGGTCGGCGCCGAGATTCTCATCGCCGACCATCCCGCCGACCTCGATCGGATCGGTGGCGAGTTCAGGATCAAGTGAGCTTCAGCCGGGCGGCGAGGGCCGCGCGGGAAGGGATGCCGAGTTTGGCCAGGATGTTGGTCATGTGGTACTCGACGGTCTTCACGCTCAGCATCATCTCTCTGGCGATCTGCTTGTTGCCCAGGCCCGCCACCGCGAGCCTGGCCACCACGTTCTCCTGAGCGGTGAGGCCTTCGTGCCGGTCCCCGGGCGTCACCACCGGCGACCGGCCGCAGGCCGTCAGCTCCTGCGCGCACCGCTCCAGGAACGGGAGCGCCCGCAGCTCCTCGAAGAGGGCGTGCGCGACGGTCAGGTGGGCGGCGGCCTCGTTGCGC